>JAFLBS010000003.1 GCA_017303755.1 Flavobacteriales bacterium
CTCAATGAACTCCCTATTGCGGGGTGCAAATATAGAAAACTTTTTCAACCCTTTCCAAATCTTTTTTAACCTTTTTTAAACCTTTTTCTTAACAACCTGATAAACACTTTTTTGAAGACAGAATTTTTTGAGTTTTTGCGCTTTTAACGTTATACATTTTAGTTAAAACAACTTTCTTAGCACTACAACTGCCCTAGCCCGGATAGCAGTGGAAATCCTGGCATTGCGCAAACAATCGGTGATTTTATCGCTTCGTTCCTCGCAATGACAGATTGGAACGAATAGCCGGATTAGCTTCTAATAAAAAATACTTTCACATTCTACCTATTATATATTGTATGTGTTTTGTTAATCTTATATATTTGCAGTCCATAAAATTTTAGGAATGATAAAGATTACTCTACCTGACGGTTCGGTTAAGGAGTTTGCGAAAGGCTCAACTCCAATGAATGTTGCAACAAGTATTAGCGAAGGATTGGCTCGAAATGTGATTTCAGCTTCTTTTAACGGTACCACTATTGAAACTTCAACGGAATTAACCACCGATGGTTCACTCATATTATATACGTGGAACGACAAAGAAGGCAAGAAAGCATTTTGGCACTCGACTTCTCACGTAATGGCGCAAGTATTGGAAGAAAAATACAAAGGCATCAAGTTAACATTGGGTCCAGCGATTGACAATGGATTTTACTACGACGTTGATTTTGGCGACAATAAAATTTCAGAAAACGACTTTAAAGCCATTGAAGATCGCGTTTTAGAGATTTCTAGAGAAAAACACGAATTTAAAATGCGTGCCGTTACCAAAGCGGAGGCATTGGAAGTATACAAAGACAATGAATATAAAACCGAGTTGATTTCGAATTTAGAAGACGGAACGATTACGTTTTGTGATCACGCTACTTTCACTGATTTATGCCGCGGTGGCCATATTCCGAATACTGGAATCATCAAAGCCATGAAAGTGATGAGTGTAGCTGGTGCCTATTGGCGTGGTGATGAAAAAAACAAACAGTTGACTCGTGTGTATGGGATTTCATTTCCTAAGCAGAAAGACTTAACTGAATATTTAGAGTTACTTGAAGAAGCTAAACGCCGTGACCACAGAAAACTAGGTAAAGAATTGGATTTATTTGCTTTTTCACAAAGAGTAGGTCAAGGTTTGCCATTGTGGTTGCCAAAAGGTGCTGCATTACGTGACCGTTTGGAGCAATTTTTGAAAAAAGCACAGAAAAAAGCAGGTTACGAACAAGTAGTAACTCCGCATATTGGTCAAAAAGAATTGTATGTGACTTCAGGACATTACGCCAAATACGGAGCTGATAGTTTCCAACCGATTCATACTCCAGCAGAAGGTGAAGAGTTCTTGTTAAAACCTATGAACTGTCCGCATCACTGTGAAATATACAACAACAAACCGTGGTCGTACAAAGATTTGCCAAAGCGTTATGCTGAATTCGGAACTGTGTACCGTTACGAACAAAGCGGTGAGTTACACGGATTGACACGTGTTCGTGGATTTACGCAAGACGACGCTCACATTTTCTGTACACCCGATCAATTGGATAGTGAGTTTAAAAAAGTAATCGACCTAGTGTTATATGTATTTGGTTCATTAGGATTTGAAAACTTTACCGCTCAAATTTCATTGCGCGATCAAGAGAACAGAGAAAAATACATTGGTAGTGACGAAAACTGGGAAAAAGCAGAAAACGCCATCATCAATGCGGCTCGTGATAAAAACTTAAACACAGTAGTAGAATACGGCGAAGCTGCTTTCTACGGTCCGAAATTGGATTTTATGGTGAAAGACGCTTTAGGAAGAAGTTGGCAATTAGGAACAATTCAAGTAGATTACAATTTGCCAGAACGTTTTGAGTTGACGTACAAAGGTGCCGACGACAAATTACACCGACCAGTGATGATTCACCGTGCTCCTTTTGGATCGATGGAACGTTTTATTGCGATTTTACTCGAACATACCGCAGGAAATTTCCCATTATGGCTGATGCCTGAACAAGCTATTATCCTGTCTTTGAGCGAGAAATATGAAAATTATGCGAAAAAAGTTTTAGAATTGCTAGAAAATCACGAAATTCGCGCCCTAATTGACAACCGCAACGAGACGATTGGAAAGAAAATCAGAGACGCCGAAGTTCAGAAAATGCCGTTCATGCTGATCGTTGGCGAGGAAGAAGAGAAAAACGGAACCATATCGGTGCGTCGTCACGGACAAGAAGGAAAAGGCAATGTTACGGTTACAATTGAACAATTCGCAGCCATTGTAAACGAAGAAATTGCCAAAACATTAAAAACATTTGAAGTTTAATTAAAATTATAAAGCCATAGCAATTAGAAACAACAGAGGATATCAACCTCGCGTAGAAAAAACAGCAGCCCACAGAATTAACAATTTAATCCGTGGTGTAAACGAAGTGCGTTTAGTAGGAGAAAACATTGAACCAGGTGTTTACAAATTTTCCGATGCTTTACGATTAGCCGAAGAACAAGAAGTGGATTTGGTAGAAATTTCACCCAATGCTGAACCACCTGTTTGTAAATTGATGGATTATGGTAAATTCTTGTACCAGCAGAAAAAACGCGAAAAAGAATTAAAAGCAAAATCAACGCAAATCACGGTTAAAGAAATTCGTTTCGGACCGCAAACTGACGAGCACGATTACGAATTCAAAAGAAAAAATGCTGAGAAATTCCTTAAAGAAGGAGCCAAATTAAAAGCATTTGTATTCTTTAAAGGACGTTCAATCATCTATAAAGAGCAAGGTCAAATCTTATTGCTTCGTTTAGCACAAGATTTAGAAGAATACGGAAAAGTAGAAGCTTTACCTGTATTGGAAGGAAAGAGAATGATAATGTACATTGCTCCGAAGAAGAAAAAGTAATTTAGCTATAAGCCATAAGCCATAAGCTCTAAGCAATCTGCCTAAAGCCTAAAGCCTAAAGCTTACAGCATGAAAAAGTAAGTAAGTTAAATTTAAATAAATTAGGGAAATTATGCCTAAAATGAAAACAAAATCCAGTGCTAAGAAACGATTCAAAGTGACTGGCTCTGGTAAAATCAAGAGAAAACACGCTTTCAAGAGTCACATCTTGACCAAAAAATCAAAAAAGCGTAAATTGGCTTTAACGCACTCTGCTTTGGTTCACAAAACAGACGAGAAAAGCATCAAACAACAATTAAGAATTATCTAGTATCCAGTCGCAGTCACAGTCAACAGTAAAAACTGTAAACTGAGACTGAAAGCTGTAAACTAAATTCTTTAGGTTAAAAAAATTTTAATAACCTTGGAGTATGGCCTACAAGTTCCCTTGATTCAATTCGGGACGCCTGCTACAAAAACACAAGAAAAATTATGCCAAGATCAGTAAATTCAGTTGCTAAAAGAGCAAGAAGAAAAAAGATAATGAAGCAAGCCAAAGGTTTCTTTGGTCGTCGTAAAAACGTTTGGACAGTTGCTAAAAATGCAGTAGAAAAAGCGATGGTGTATGCCTACCGCGATAGAAAAGCAAAAAAGAGAACGTTCCGCGCTTTATGGATTCAACGTATCAACGCTGGAGCTCGTTTAGAAGGAATGTCGTACTCTCAATTTATGGGATTAGTTAAGAAAAACGGTATCGAATTGAACCGTAAAGTATTAGCTGATTTAGCGATGAATCACCCAGAAGCTTTCAAAGCTGTCATCAAAAAAGTAAAATAAACGTTTGTACAACCTTATTTAACTTACTTACTATAGAAAATCCCAGTCAATGACTGGGATTTTTTTGTTTCAAGTTTTAAGTTTCAGGTTCTTTTCTAACAACTTGAAACTTTAAACCTGAAACTTTTTTTTCCAGAAGCACACATCTTTCATTTAAAAGAACACTCGTCCCGCTTTCCGCTTTATCTTTTTATTATTTTGTCACCCTGAGCGCAGTCGAAGGGCATTTTCTACAAAATAATAAAAAGGATGCCGCTGCAATCGGGGCTAATCAAGACGAGTTGTATTTCAGTAGAACACTAAAAAACTATTTTTAACTATATTAGCACCATGAAATCACCATCATTTGATAATTGGACAATCCTCTTTCTGTTATTCGCTTTCTTGGGAATTGTAACTAGTATCTTACTTCAACTTCAAAGTAAACACAACAGAATTGGTAAAATTTTAATTTCTTTAGTACTCATTCTATTCTCCATAACATTGGTTGAATATGTTTTATATTGGACCAAATATCAATTATATTTCCCTTATCTTTCTAATAGTTCAATACCTTTATATTTTGCATATGGTCCACTACTTTACATTTATGTAAATTTAGAAAAGCCAACACACATTAATAAAAAAGAGATAATCCACTTCATCCCTTTTATAATAGCTTTTTTTGTCTGTCTCCCTTTTTATTTATACAGTTCCGATTTGAAAAGAACCTTATTTTTAAATGGTTTCCCCAAAAAAAGTAGTTACCCATTAGTACTTCAAAGCCTTTCATTATTAAGTATAGTACACCTCTTTTTGTACAGCTATTTAATTTACAAAAGGAGAATCATTTTTAATGAGTTTGTACTAATCAAAAATTGGGTAACCATTTTATCAATTGGTCTTTTCGGAATCGCATTTTTCTATCTTACCTATATAATTCTTTCAAGCCTTGGCATTTTAAAACTTGAATGGGATTATATGATCTCATTTGCAATGTCTCTTTTTATAGTACTAATTACAATTGCCAGCTATGTAAAGCCTCAAATCTTCAACGACATAAAACCATTCTTTTCCAAAAATGATACAGCTGAAGTTTTAAAATACAAAAATTCGCCTATTAATAACTCTATGAGTGCTGAACTAGCGATACAACTTCAAAAAACTATGGTAGCCAATTCATTGTGGAGGAAAAACGACCTACGACTAGAAGATTTAGCTCAAAAATTAGAACTCCCAAAACATTATGTTTCACAAGTAATCAACGAGCAGTTCAATATGAACTTCTTTGAGTTTGTAAATAAATACCGAATCGAGGAAGCCAAAATTCTTATCGAACAAGATAAAACAAGCACTTTAATCGAAATCGCATATCAAGTTGGTTTTAACAATAAAGTATCTTTCGGCAAAGCCTTCAAAAACAACACCAACTTGTCTCCATTGGAATTCAAAAAATCTATTAAGCAAAAAAGTACTGTTTAACTTTACTTTCACTTAAATAAAGTAAAACTTTATCATAGTTTCCCTCTTATCCATCATCCAAACATAGCTTTGTTGAACACTATTAAAAACATAAGCTATGAAAAAGTTCTATAACCTAATTGTATGTGTGCTATTGACACATCAAATTTATTCGCAAGGTGGATTTACAAAACACATTGATGCTTCTAATCCAATTACAACTTTTACTTCTCCTGGGATCTATAAAGGCGTTTCATGGATTGATTTTGACAATGATAATGACCTAGATTTGTTTGCCTCACCTAATTTTTTATTCCGAAACGACGGAAATGACGTATTTGTCCAAATCGCAAATCCATTTTCACTAACACCTTTACAAAATCCGGGTGGAAGTTCATGGGCTGATATCAACAATGATGGTTTTCTAGATTGTATCATCGCTCAAAATCCGTCAAAAATTTACTTCGGAAATGGAGACGGTAGTTTTACCGATCAAACTCCACAATACAGTAGCTTATCCAACTATGCCGCTTGGGGTTGCGCCATTGGTAATTGGAACAATGATGCATTTCCTGATTTTGTCTTTGTACATGCAGCAGGATTTCATGGAAACGGAGTTGGCCCTTATCCTGCAAATCTGTATTTAAACAACTCAGACAACCAAGCAGCCCAACAAATTACTGGCTACAATCTAACCGATGAATCGAATCCTTACACTGTTCCGTATTGGAGTGATTACGATTTAGATGGTGATATGGACTTATTCATCGCAAGTGGCCCAGGTGGAACTCCAGGTCCAGATTTCTGTTACAAAAACATGAAAATTGAAAATGGTTCTGATACTTTTGAAGAAATGACAAGCGAACTTTTCGCAACTACACCTCAAGACGGACAATGCTATAATTTTATCGATTTTGATAACGATCAAGATCTCGATTTATGCCTGACTAATTATGGTGGTGTCTCAACACGCTTTTACCAAAATAACAATGGTACTTATTCACTTATTACAACACCATTTTCAACCCAAACTACTAATCTAGCAAACAATTGGGGCGATTTTGATAACGATGGCGATTTAGATGTAATAATCACAAATGATAATGCAAGACCTCGATTTTATAAAAACAATAACGGCACTTTTGCCGCTGCCATAACTATTGGAACTGTAAATAATAGCTCTGGATTAACGAATGGTGATTACGACAATGACGGCGATTTAGACATTTTCGTATCCGGTGTAGATGCGACAAGAGCATTATATAAAAACACTTCTGCCGCAACTGGAAATAATTGGATTACTATAAAATGTAATGGTACCATTTCAAATAAATCGGCTTTGGGTACAATCGTGAAGATTAGAGCTACTATAAACGGAATTGATACTTGGCAAATGAGAGAAATAAACGCTCAAAACTCATTTCAAAGTCAAAATGATTTACGCGTACATTTTGGTTTAGGAAATGCAACTACAGTTCAATCTTTAATCCTACAATATCCTAGTGGAATAATCGAGACTTTTTCTAATGTTAGCCCGAATTCTTTCTACTCCAACACCGAAAACTCTGGCAATCTACTCAGTCTAAACACTCATAACGCCAACCAGACCGAATTGATGTTATTTCCAAATCCTACTAAAAATATACTGACTCTACAATTCAATTCAGAACTAGAAAATCAAAAAATTCAACTATCAATTCTAAATAGTGAAGGAAAAACAATTCAAAAAATCAATCAAAAAATTTTTCAAAACAAAATTGATATAACTACTTCTTCTCTTCCAAATGGAGTTTATTACATTAAATTGGAAATAGATTCACATTATTATCATTCAAAATTCATCAAACACTAATCTCAAAAAGTAGGGTAACTAACCCTTTTAACTGTTATAAATCAAAATCTTACTATGAAAAAATTATTACTTCTTACGTTTTGCATCATTAACATCTATACTCTTCAATCTCAAAGCATCGAAGCGCAGTGGTTACGCCGAAGTTGTTCCTTTGTAAATAATCAAGGTCAATTTTTAGGCGGTGATTTATTTGGTGATGCGGTTTGCGCCGACTCGTTCGGAAACTCCTACAATGCTGGCTATTTTCAAGGATTTCAATTCGTAATGGACGAAGTGGTGCAAATGGGAATCAATAAATGCTACATCAACAAATACGACTCGAATGGTGTCAGACTATGGACAAAAGGAATTGCTGGAGAAGACATCAATAACATTATAACTATTCACCGAATGGTAACCGATGAAATCGGCAACTTGTACGTTTGCGGAATGGCAGGTGGAAACCAAAATTTCACTTTAGCACCAAACATTTACCCAATTGGTGGCGGATTTATAGCCAAATACGACAGTAATGGAAACAACATCTGGTGCAAATACGTCAATCAAAACTCAACGGCTACAATCACATTCAGAGATATGGAAATTTCTAACGGTTACCTTTACTTGTGCGGTAATATTCCTTATTCAACCGTAAATTTCGAATCGTATACATTCAATGTAACTCAAAACGGAATTGGTATGATAACTAAATTAGACTTAGACGGAAATGTTATACATGCTGAATCAATCACTACCTCTGCCACAAATAGAGTCTACGGATTAGCTGTATCCAACACTACAAATAATATTTATCTCGTTGGGGAATACTTAAATGGTGATTTTACTGTTGATGGACTAACATCCGCATTTACAGATGGCGCCACCAACTCATTCGTATTGAAAATGGACGAAAATTTCAATGGCATTTGGCTCAAAAAAGGAATAACCCAACTGAATGAATTGGCCACAGTAGGATCGGGCGAAAAATGCCTAAAAGCAGTTGAAATAGACAACTTAGATAACATCTACGCAATCGGAAACGGTAATGGTAATTACACTCAATTCGGTAATTTTTCATTCAACCACTTATTGCATCTTGGATACATGCAAGACATTTACACCATCAAATTCAATAGCGATGGTGTTGAACAATGGTTGCGTTTCGGACAAAGTAATGCAATTGATACTGTTACCGACATCATGACCGATCAATGGGGAAATTCTACTATAGCAGTTCACTCTGGTCTTAACGGTCTTGGAAATTTAAATTTTGACAATTACAGCATTCAATTATGGCATGGGGGATTGGTAAAATATGATCCCAATGGAAATATACTATATGTACAACAACTTCAAGAAAATAGAACGTTAAGGCAATTAGACCTTGGATTAAATTCGACTTTTTTCGGAACCGGAACTGGTTTTAACAGCGGAATGCCATATGTAAACTTGACAAATTTAACACAATGCGAACACCCAAGTGGCTATCAGGCTAATTATGCAATGGTGATGGCTAAGTTTCTTGATAACACATCTGTCTTATCAACCTCTTCTCAGGCAGCAAGTTCAATTAAAGTATATCCCAATCCAACCCACGATATTTTAACTATCGACTTTAATGAAATTAGCATCGACTTCAATATTAAAATTACCATTGTTGATGTCATGGGCAAAGCAATTGAAATCAACAAGTATGAATCGCTAAATTCAACGATTACAATAAATACTTCTTCTCTTTCAAAAGGTGTTTATTTTCTCAAAATTGAAGGCGAAAAAATAGCACTTAACAGTAAATTTGTTAAAGCATAAAGGCTTAAAAAAACTAACAATGCTAAAAAAACATACTTTTTGGTTCAAATTGGCTATTGCTTTCCAATTCATAACTGGAGTAGTCCATTCACTTAGTTTTTTGAATGAGTCGAAACCTACTAACGATAGCGAAAAAAAACTATTCGACTTAATGGCCAACTACAATTTCGATTTTGGCGCTGGCTTTCATCACTCTATGGAAGACATCCTAAATTCATTTAGTCTAACATTTTCACTACTTCTGTTCTTTTCCGCCACAATAAACGGGTTCCTACTCAAAAGCAAATTACCATCTAAAACCCTAAAAGGAATACTATTTATAAACCTTATCACCTATTTTATTTGCTTAATCACTATGTATCTACTCACCTTTTTACCACCCATAATTTGCATCGGACTAATTGTTGTTTGCCTCTTGATGTCACTTTTAACCCTTCAAAAAGAGAAAAATCTATAGTTTTTTATTTGAAGCACTCATATATCATTTACAAGAACACTCGTCCCGCTTTCCGCTTTATCTTTTTATTATTTTGTCACCCTGAGCGCAGTCGAAGGGCATTTTCTACAAAATAATAAAAAGGATGCCGCTTCAATCGGGGCTAATCAAGACGTTTTGTTTTTCAGCAGAACTTAATTGCAGTCTTTTTTCTAGACTAGCTTAGACTTCTTAGACTGACTTAGACTGGCTTAGACTACCAATCCATTACCTTACAACTTCTGCGCAGGAAAGACGCACCATAAATCCAAAAATCTTACAGTCCAGTCTTACAATCTTACAGTCTAAAAATCTAACAAGTCTAAAAGGTCTAAGAAGTCTAAGCAGTCTAAGTAGTCTAACGTTGGCCGAAAATGTCTTCATATTGGCTAAACCACAACACTAATTGTTTGTATTTTTGACACATAACAAAACGGATATGAAAACCAAATTTGTCTTTTTACTACTTCCCGAAATACATTTAATGGATTTAGCTGGACCCGATCAAGCTATTCTAGAAGCCATCGATTACGGTGCTGAATTCGAAATCGAATACTGCAATCTCGAGAATAACATCTCTTCTACTTCAGGTTTGCCCATTGGTAATGTCAATCATTTTTCAAAAGCACAACTCAACAAAGGCGATTTTCTATTCATTCCTGGTTCGAATGTTTCCTATTTATTATCCGAAAATTTCAAAAAACAAACCGAATTGCATCAATGGATTATTGCCAATCACCAAAACGGAATCAATATTTGCAGCATTTGTACTGGAGCATTTGCTTTGGCCGAATGTGGTTTGCTCGACAACATTTCATCCACAACTCACTTTAAAAGAACCCAACAGCTGCAACAATTGTATCCTAAAACCAAAGTAGTCGAAAACATTTTATTCACCGAAACTAACGGAATTTATACCAGCGCTGGAATCGCCTCCGGAATCGACCTGACTTTGCACATCATCGAACAACTAAAAGGAAGTCATTTTGCCCATTTAGTAGCTCGCGAATTAGTAGTCTATAATCGCCGAAACGGCAATGCAGCGCAGCAAAGCGATCTACTCCAATTCAGAAACCACATCCACACCGGAATCCACAAAGTACAAGATTGGATAATCGAAAACATTCACCTCAAAACCAATTTACCCGATTTGGCCGAAATCGCCAACATGAGCGAACGCAATTTCACTCGAACATTCAAAAAGGAAACACAAATCACTGTCAACGATTTCATCACGCTCATCCGCAAAGAAAAAATCAACGAATTACTTAAAAATCCCAATTTATCTCGTACCGAAATTGCAAACAAAGTCGGTTTACAAAGCGAACGTCAACTCAGTCGAATCATTAACTCTAACTAATTATGAAAAAAGCAGTAAAAATCGGAATGCTTGTGTTCTTCTTAACATCGGCATCATTATTTTATGGACAAAACGAAAAAAAAACTACTATGAAGCAAAATCTAGAAACTCCACTTGAAATCAAACCTTCAGCAACCTCATCCGAAAAAGATTTTGATTTCCTAGAAGGCAAATGGAAAGTACAAAATCGTATGCTAAAAGAGCGATTGAACAACAACAATGAATGGATTGAATTTGAATCGGAACTCCATCTCCGAAAAGCAATCAATGGTTTGGGAAATGTGGAAAATTATTATTCTACTTTCAACAATGCTCCATTTGAAGGTATGGCGGTTCGATTATTCAATCCCAAAACAAAACTTTGGAAAGTATACTGGATGGACAGTAACAACGGAACGATGGATGAAAATCCAGTAACAGGTTCTTTCGAAAACGGAATGGGAAAATTTTATGCCACCGATAATTTCAACGGAACTCCCATTATTGTTTTATATCAATGGAATGCAACAAACCCAGAACATCCTATTTGGTCACAAGCATTCTCAACAGACAACGGGAATACATGGGAATGGAACTGGGAAATGACATTATCCAAAATCAAGTAAACATGAAAAAATCAGACATCCAAAAAATGCCCGAGTATTTTGATCGTTACATCAACCTTACTGACGATGTAACGTATAGGGAAGCACTCGAAATCAGTTTAACCGAATTAGAAAACGCACCTATTGATAAATGGAAAGCATTAGGCGAAAAAGTCTACGCACCTGGAAAATGGACAATCAAAGACATGCTGCAACACATCATTGATACCGAACGCGTTTTTGCTTACCGTATGACGGCTTTTGCTCGAAAAGATCCGCAAAAAATGCTCGGATTCGACGAAGATAATTACGCCAATAATGCCTTTGCCAATCGCAGAACGGTTGATGATTTGGTAGAAGAATTGATTTTAGTTCGTAAAAATCTAATCGCTCTTTATAAATCATTTACTCCTGAAATGCTACAATTGGAAGGCAAAGGCTACAACGGCGCTACTTACTCGGTTTTATCCATGGGATTTTGCATGGCAGGTCATCAACGTTGGCATTTTAAAGTGTTGGAAGAACGTTATTATCCGTTGTTGTAACAAAAAAGTAATAAACGCCACTAATTAGGAAATCAATCAATCAAAAAGCTATGAAATTACCTAATTATGTGCTTGCTGCATGGCTATTCCTTTTTGTTTCAGCCATTTCATTCGCCCAAAATAACGGAACAATAAAAGGTTCGGTTGCCAAAAACGACGGAAATCAACTCGGCGGAATCCTAATCACCTTATTACAATCCGATGGAACTACCATTGCTAAAACGAATTTAACGGAAAGCGATGGTAGTTTCTCATTTGAAGAATTGCCGCTTTCCTCCTATTTTATATCCATTACTGTATCTGAATTTGAGAATTTCATTAGCAATTCAGTTGTTATAACCGAACAAAAACCAGTAGTTGAATTACCTAAAATCACTCTAAAAAAGAACGAAGCCATACAATTGAACGAGGTAAAAATCGACAAAAAAATTCCTTTTGTAGTTCAAAAAGTAGATCGAACTATAGTCAATCCAGATGCTTTGATTTCAAACGCTGGTGGAAATGCTCTCGACGTTTTATCCAAATCACCAGGAGTTTCAGTCGATGAAAACGGAAACGTAAAACTCAGAGGAAAATCGGGTGTGACTATTTTTATTGATGACAAGCCTACTTATTTAACGGGAACAGAATTAGAAAGTTATCTTAAATCATTGCCTTCTAACGCCATCAAACAAGTCGAAATCATGACCAATCCGCCCGCTAAATACGAAGCTTCTGGCAATGGTGGAATCATCAACATTGTTACCAAAAGAAGCAAACTTAAGGGCTTTAACGGAAATGCAAGTTTGAATTACGGTCAAGGAAAATATGCCCGAACAACGGATAATGTCAACCTCAACTACAACGCTCCAAAATTTGCGGTATTTTCCAACTTGAGTTACACCAATGCGGAAACGTATCATGATTTGACCATTGAACGCCGATTTAAAAATGATGATGGAAGCCCAAAATCAAGCTTTGAACAAAACACGTATTTAAAATCGTCACGTCAATCCTACAACGGCCGACTAGGTTTTGATTATTACCTTTCGGAAAAAAGTACTGTCGGAATTGTAGCTAAAGGTTTAATCAACAAAAATGAAAGTCCACGTTATAATTACGCCACCTTTCGCGATGCTAACGGAACTATCGAACAAATTGTAACCGCCGATAATTTGGAAAAAGTAGATTTCAAAAACGGAACCATCACTCTAAATTACCGTCAGCAATTTGCCAAACCCGAGCAACTGTTGACTACCGATTTTGATTTTGTAACGTATTCAGCCACCATTGACCAACTCTACAAGAATGCAGTAGTTGATTTGGTTGGTACCGATTCAAGCAATGACATTCAAAATGGTTATCTGCCATCAACCATCAACATTTATGCGCTAAAAAGTGATTATACTACTCCGTTAAAAAACAATTCCAAACTCGATTTTGGAGCCAAAGTAAGTGTGACCAAAACTGATAATGACGCGGTTTATACTAAAACAGAAAACAACATAACTGCTCCTAATTACGATTTAAGCAATCACTTTTTTTACGATGAAATCATCAGTGCTGCGTATGTAAACTACACTAAATCATTCAAAAAAGTCGACATTCAAGCTGGTTTACGATTTGAAGATACCGAACTCAAAGGCAAGCAATTGGGAAATCCTGGCGGTAAGCCGTATTCCGAATTCCGAAACAATTACAATTCGCTATTTCCAACACTTTATGCCAGTTATAAAATAGATAGTTTAGCTACTAAAACCATCAATCTTTCGTATGGAAAAAGAGTAGAACGCCCATTTTACAAAGACTTAAATCCGTTTTCGAGTCCGTTAGACCAATTCACCTATTACGAAGGAAATCCGTTTTTAAAACCTACTTTCGGACATAATTTTTCGTTGACGTACAACTACACCGAATTACTTTCGACTTCTTTTTCCTACAGTTACGGCAAAGACGAAATCAAAGAAACCATTGAAATTGTAGATGAAATTTATTACAGTCGCCCCAACAACATCGGAAAAAGCAATCAATACGTACTGTCCGTTCAAAGTCGATTCAATCCTGCAAAATGGCTCACTACCATAGTGTATTCTGAAGTCAATTATTCGCGATTCAAAAGTCAATTGTACGATCAAACATTGGATTCTAAAGGAACGTATTGGTTTTTTAATGCAACGAATAGCATCCAATTTTCAAAGAAATGGAGCGGTGAAGTCAGCGGTCAATATTTATCAGAATCCGTTGATGCTCAATTTACTGTGGGCGATTTCGGATTTGTTTCCATTGGCTGCCAAAAGAAAATTCTTAAGGATTTGGGAACGTTGAAATTCAATTTGAGTGATGTTTTTTTTACCAACCAAATTCGCGGTACCATCAATAATCTGGGCACAACCGAAGCTAATTGGTACGGTCCGCGAGATACTAGAATCTTATCCGTTACGTTTTCTTATAGATTTGGTAAAAACACCAGCAATAAAGCCAAATACAACGGAACAGGTTCAGAAAGCGAACAAAATCGTGTAAAAGTGTAGATTTATGACAGTACATACATTAGAAACTTTCTCAATTGAAGACATCACCAACGTGTTCAATCAAGCGTTTGCTGATTACATCCTTCCGTTTCAACTGACGCAAATGAATCTGTTGGATAAAATCAAGTCGGAGAACATCTTTTTGGACTATTCCTTCGGAATTTCAGTTGAAGGAAAACTCGTCGCTTTTATTCTAACCGGAATCGATTCCAAAGACAATGCAATGCTTTCGTATAACGCTGGAACGGGTGTGATTCCCGAATTCAGAGGCAACCATTTTCCACAAAAAATGTACGATTACTTGCTGCCTTTACTTAAAAAAAACAACATCCACCATCATCAACTGGAAGTCATCACTCAGAACACCAAAGCAATTCAGATTTACCAAAAATTAGGCTATCAAATCAGTAAACAGGTTTCGTGTTTCAAAGGAATTGTCAGTGCGCCCAATTCACCATCGCCATTCATTTACAGAAGAATTGATGCATTTGACGAAAGTGATGTACAGTCGTTTTGGAATCATCAACCTACGTACCAAAACACCTTGTCTTCCATTAACCGAAACAGTGAACTTCACGAATCAATGGGTGCATTTTTCAAAGGAAATTGTGTTGGTTACATCATTTTTGTAACAACCACTGGCCGAATCAAACAATTTGGTGTTAATCCCGATTTCAGACAAAAAGGCATTGGAAAACAGTTGTTTTACGAAGTTCAAAAAACCAATCCCAATTCTGAAATTTCACTCATCAACATCGATAATAACGACACCGAAACCATCGCTTTTCTTCAAAAAATAAACCTGAACCGTACGGTTGAACAATTTGAAATGATACTTAATCAGTAGTTTTTTGAAGCAGTAATTTATCGTTCTATCAACACTCGTCCCGCTTTCCGCTCTACTGCGTGCCGCTGCAATCGGGGCTAATCAAGTCATTTAGTATTTCAGTAAAACTTAATTGCAGTCTTTTTTCTAGGCTTACTTAGATACTATATATTACAATTCAACTACTGCGTCTTTCCCGCGTAGGCGGGAATCTATAACCATAAATGGATTCCCGCCTACGCGGGAAAGACGCAGTAGTAAGTACAAAAATCCCACTATCTAAGCAGTCTAAGAAGTCTAACTTTCTAAGTAGTCTGAAAAAAAATCCAAAACAAGGGTAACAAATTAAAACGTCGATTGATATAAAGTTGAATTAACCTTTAAAACTTAAATATCATGAAAACAACATTACAATTACTCGTTATTACTTTATTTTTTTCAGTTACTACTTTTTCGCAAGGAATTTCAAGCTGTTGGCGTGAAGTATCTGCGGGACAAAACTTTACCCTTGCCATAAAATCCGATGGAACTTTATGGGGTTGGGGACAAAACGGAAACCTATTAGGACTTGGTTATTTTTCAGTTTCAGAAAACTTACCGATTCAAATTGGAACGGCCAACGATTGGATGACTGTATCAGCCGGAGGCAATCATGCACTTGCTGTAAAAACAAACGGAACCTTGTGGTCTTGGGGAAGCGGCATCTTTGGTCAACTCGGAAATGGCGCTTTTAATTCGGCTACTTTCAACGTAACTCAAGTTGGAACTGCAACCGATTGGATCAAAGTTTCAGCCGGATCTTTGTTCAGTGTGGCGTTAAAAAACAACGGAACACTTTGGACATGGGGAAGAAACAATGTAGGTCAATTGGGCAACAACACATTAATCGACACTAATCTTCCAGCGCAAGTTGGAATTGCAACCGATTGGTCACAAATTGAGGCAGGTAACGAGCATACGTTAGCCATCAAAACTTCTGGTGCCTTGTGGGCTTGGGGAAATAACCCATTCGGACAATTGGGCGACGGAACAACTAACATGAGCAACAATCCTATCGTAATTTCTACATTGGTTTGGTCTTCGGTATCGGCTGGATTTGACCATAGCATGGCATTAGATCCAAATGGATTATTATACACTTGGGGAAATAACACCAATGGTCAATTGTGTAACGGAACCAATACTGCGGCAAACATTCCCACTTTAGTAGTAGATGTAAGTGGTGCAATCAATTTTTACTTGGCAATTTCAGCAGGTCAAACCCATTCAATGGTCATCCGAAACGACAATACACTTTGGACATCCGGTCAGAATAACTTCGGACAGTTAGGTATCGGTAACAATACCAACACCAATGTTCTTAATCAAGTTGGTACAGGAAATAACTGGCAACTTATTTCGGCTGGATTTGTGCACTCACATGCAATGGAAATCGGAGCCAATCTTTGGTCAGCAGGTAGAGGTTTAGAAGGTCAACTCGGTGTTGGAGGAAATGTAAACTCAAATGTAATCGTAATGGTAGGTTGTCCATCAACACTTTCAAATACAGAGGTAATTGCCGAAATCAATGAGGTAACATTATATCCCAATCCAACCAACGACATCGTCAACATCGATTACTCTTTAGAAAATTCTGAAAAAGTAAGCATAACAATAACAACTATTCAAGGACAAACCATTTCAACCATCACAATGGACAAAACCAGCGGTACCAATTCAGATGCTATCGACTTATCGAATCAAGCCAGCGGAATGTACTTCATCACAATTACTTCTGAAAGCAGTAGTTTCACAACTAAAGTCATTAAACGATAATTAAACAAACCCTAATTACAATCCCAATCTCAATTCAAAACGAGGTTGGGATTTTTGTCATTGCGAGAGCTTGTCCCGTATTTTTGGGGAACGAAGCAATCTGAAGCAGAAGTTCACGATTCTATCAACACTCGTCCCGCTTTCCGTCATGCGCGGCATTTCCTCCAATCGGGGCTAATCAAGCCATTTTGTTTTTCAGCTCAAATCATCAATAGTCTTTAAAAATTAAAGGAAGTATAACATTTAGCTAACAATTGGGTAATGTTAAATAAATAAACTTTGTGATAATTAAACTATATGACAGAAAACCAAAAACAACTTTGGGATCGCATATCCCAGTTCGAGTTTGACAAGGCTCAAATTCAATTCAACTTCACAGACAGACTAGCAAGGGAAAACAATTGGACGAGAAGCTATTCTAACGAAGTTATAGAAGAATACAAAAAGTTCATTTTTCTATGTTGCACACTACCTAATGGAGCCACTCCATCAGACCAAATCGATCAAGTATGGCATTTACACCTCACTTACACCAAATCCTACTGGATTGATTTCTGCAAAAACACACTACACCAAGAGGTTCACCACAATCCCACAGAAGGCGGATCGAGCGAAAAAAACAAATTCAACACCATCTACACGCTCACCAAAGAAGAATACCAAAAAGCCTTCAACCAAAATCCACCCATCGAAATTTGGTCCGATAATCAAGAGCGATTCAGTGAAATCCATTTTGAAAGAGTCAACAAACACCGTAATTGGGTCATTCCAAAACCGCATTTCAACTGGAAGAAAAAAACTATTGGATTGTTACTACTCTTTTCCATCTTTACTGCAATACAAGCAGCACCGACTGAAAACGAGTCTTCATGGACTTGGATAGTGATTCTGATTTTTATAATAGTGAATGCTGTTTTAAAAAGAAGAAATGGAAATTCAGATGGATCAGGTTGCTCCAGCGGTTGTTTCTTCGATAGTGGTTGCTCGGGAGACAGCGGATGTTCAAGTGGATGTGGAGGTTGTGGAGGATGCGGAAGTTAAATCCGCTAAAAAATTAAAAAGTAGAAGACGCCAATAGAGCGTCATTTTTTTTTGCCTAAACTAAAAATTTGAAAAGCGATAAGATTCATTGAAATCTTCCATCTAAGTAGTCTAACTTTCTAAGTCAGTCTGAATAATCTATCCAAAAACTTCCTCGTTTTCACCATCAAAACTCGCAAACACCATACTTGGATGTGAGTCTAAATGAAACATGTTTCCGTTTTTATCAATGGCTATTGCTCCAGCAAAACCATCGTACGGCTTCAATTCGGAAAAGGTTTTGTCAAAAGCTTTTTCAAGGGTAAATCCATCGGTTACACGAGTGACAATTTTAGCTGCAACTGCGCCACTTACAATGTCTTCTCCAACTCCAGTCAAACTCACTCCACAATAGTGATTCGCATAATTTCCCGCTACTGTAGCCGAATCCGAAATGCGTCCCGGAATCTCAAATCCTTTGCCACCAGTAGAAGTTGCGGCAGCTAAATTTCCATTCGCGTCCAACGCCACACAACCCACAGTTCCGGTTCCGGTTGCCGCAAGTTTGGCTTCGTATTCGTCTCTTCTTTGCTGAATTTCAGTTGAAAACACTTCAAATCCGTGTTGACGTGCAAAATTCGTTGCGCCACTTCCACCCAAAACTCTATCATCTACATTCATCAACACTTTCGCTACTTGAATTGGATTTTTTACGTCTTCTATATTGATTACACCACTGAACTTTTCAGTCGTTCCATCCATCAGTGAAGCACTCATCCTGATTTTTCCGTCGCTTTGAATCTGCGAACCAATTCCGGCGTTAAACAACGCATCGTCTTCCAACAACGAAACCGCATACACTACAGTTTCTACAGCCGAATGCGTTTTCAAATAGTCGTACGAATCCATTACAATACGCAACAATGCTTGCTGTTTAGCCACTTTTGTTTCGTGATTGGTTGATGATTCAGAGAAGAATCCGCCGTGGATTATTATTTTAGACATATTAGAATTTTAGATTTTTAGACTGACTTAGACTCTTTAGACAAGCTTAGACTTAATTAGAAAATTCTAAGAAGTCTAACTTTCTAAACGTATTGTGAACTTTTAATCGTCATTTTAAACGTATCCAAATCAAACGTATCGTACTTACTCATTACGTGCGTCACTAGATGATTGATTGATATCGGCTGACCTAATTCTACCTGAGTCAAATTAGTGTCTTTTACTTCTCGTCCATCCACCAAAATCACCAATCCTGAGCCAATCGCTTCCATTTGTCGGCCATTGTTAATCAATAATCCGGTGTCTTCACCCAGACCGATTCCCAATACTTTCGGATTGCCAACAACCGCCTGAAACAAACGACCAATACGACCGCGTTGCACAAAATGCGTATCGATAATCACATCGTCAATCAATCCTAAACCCGAAGTGATTTTTACCTCACCTTTCAATAATGCTTCTTGACTACTTCCTTGGTAAATCATACTGCTTGATGCTGCCGCAGCTCCAGCCGAAGTTCCGGCATAAATAAATTCTTCGTTACGGTATTTGTCAATCAACAATTCATCCAAAGGTGTTCCTCCCAAAATAGAGGTCAAACGCAATTGATCACCACCTGTAAACATCACCACATCGGCCGCTTTCAAACGTTGCAAAACTTCTGGTTCCGACGCTTGTTCTCTTCGCTCAATGTGCAAAACATCCACATTATTTGCACCCAAATAACTGAATGCTTTTACATATTCCGGTCCAATTTCCCTTGGTATCTTAGAAGCAGTAGTGATTACTTCAATTCGAGATAATTCTTTATTCTTTGATTCCTTTATGATGCGCTTTAAAATGCCTTCCTCAAAAAAATTCAAATTCTTGGGTGCATTTTTATCCAAATTGGTTTCACTGAAACTTCCTTTGTCAACAGCACCGCCAATTATTATGAGTTTTCCTTTTATTTCCATGCGGTAAAAATAACGATTTCTTAAAACTAAGCAAACCAATTTTGAGTTTTTGAAACAAAACTTATTCGGCAGTTTTCAACAATTAGTAAAGACTATTTTTTTTTTAATTAGAAGCAGAAAATTTTCGTTCACTTCAACACTTGTCCCGCTTTACACTCTATCTCTCCGCTGCGCTTCGAGGATGCCGTTTCAATCGGGGCTAGAATAGAAAATCCTGTACTTCATTCAACTTTTGAATTATTCTTAGTGACTTTGAGACTTTGTGGTAAAATCAAAACCTTGAAAATCAAGACTTATTCAACCTTACAAATAAAAAACTAACTTTTTCTCACAAAAAAAGCACCATACTAACAAATATTTTTTATTTTTAACAAATTCATTACCACAATACAAATTACAACTCTTTATTACTATGAAAATCGATAAAATTCAAGCGCTGCGTGGACCCAATATTTGGAGTGTACAAAGAAAAAAATTAATCCAAATGCGTCTCGACCTCGAAGACATGGAAGAACGTCCAACCAACAAAATAGAAGGTTTTAGAGAACGAATTGAAGCTATGTTCCCAACCATGATTGAACATCGTTGTTCTGAAGGAACGCGCGGCGGATTCTTCTCTCGCATCGAACGTGGTACTTGGATGGGTCATGTTATCGAACATATTGCACTTGAAATTCAAACCTTAGCCGGAATGGAAACAGGTTTTGGTCGTACGCGCGAAACCAAAACACCCGGAGTTTATAACGTGGTTTTTAGTTACACTGAAGAAAACGTCGGAATGTATGCTGCCGAAGCCTCAGTCCGAATTGCAGAAGCTTTAATCGACGGAACCGATTACGACGTAGAAGCGGATATTCAAAAAATGCGTGAAATTCGCGAACGCGTGCGTCTCGGTCCTTCAACGGGAAGTATTGTAGAAGAAGCGGTTGCTCGTGATATTCCGTGGATTCGCCTCGGAACCAATTCGCTTGTACAATTAGGTTATGGCGTAAACCAAATGCGTTTTCAAGCAACCATTACATGCAAAACGAGTAACATTGCCGTAGATATTGCTTGTAACAAAGAAGAAACCAAACGCATGTTAGATTTGGCTTCGATTCCAGTTGCGAGTGGCGGAATTTGTGTAGACGAAGAAGATTTAGAAAATGTAATCAAAAAAATAGGTTTCCCAATCGTAATCAAACCATTGGACGGAAACCACGGAAAAGGTGCTTCCATCAATGTAAAAACTATGGAAGACGCCATAGCGGGATTAGCTTATGCTAAAAACTACAGCCGCCGAGTTATTGTAGAAAAATTCATCACAGGTTTTGATTTCCGTGTATTAATCATCGATAATAAATTAGTCGCTGCTGCCAAAAGAGAACCTGCTCACGTGAAAGGTGATGGCAAACAAACCATTCAACAATTAATCGAAGAAACCAATAAAGATCCACGCAGAGGTTACGGTCACGAAAATGTGTTAACCCAAATCGATGTTGATCGAGACACCACTGATTTATTAGAAAAATTAGGTTATACTCTTGAAACGGTTCCACGTAAAGACGAAGTAGTGTATTTAAAATCGACTGCCAATTTAAGTACAGGTGGAACTTCGGTCGACGTAACCGACATGATGCACCCAGAAAATATTTTCTTGTGTGAGCGCATTTCACGTGTGATTGGTTTAGACATTTGTGGTGTAGACATCATGGCCGAAAACCTTACGCAACCTTTAAAAGAAAACGGAGGTTGTATTTTAGAGGTAAACGCTGCGCCAGGTTTTCGTATGCACTTAGCTCCATCGGAAGGATTGCCTAGAAACGTTGCTGCGCCAGTAATTGATATGTTGTATCCACCAGGAAAACCAAGTCGCATTCCGATTATTGCGATTACTGGAACCAATGGAAAAACGACTACTACACGTTTGATTGCGCACATCGTAAAAAACAACGGTTACCGAGTTGGATTTACCACTTCAGACGGAATTTACGTTCAAAACCATTTGATGGAAAAAGGTGATACTACTGGACCTGTTTCTGCTGAATATATTTTAAAAGATCCAACGGTAGAATTTGCCGTTTTAGAAACCGCTCGTGGTGGAATCTTGCGTGCTGGTTTAGGTTTCAGTCGTTGTGACATCGGAATCATTACTAACATTCAAGAAGATCACTTAGGGTTGTCTGATATTCATACTTTAGATGATTTGGCCAGAGTGAAAGCAACTGTGGTTCGTAGCATCAAAAAAGACGGTTGGGCCATTTTGAATGCCGAAGACGATCAATGTTTGAAAATTGCCAACGAATTGAGTTGTAATGTTGCTTATTTCTCAATGGATGAAAATAATCCGAAAGCACTACAATTTGCCAAAGAAGGAAAAATTGTAGCAGTATACGAAAACGGATTCATCACCATCAAAAAAGGAGAATGGAAAATTCGTGTAGAACGCGCCACTCATGTTCCGTTGACCATGGGCGGAAAAGCAAAATTCATGATTGCAAATGTATTGGCTGCTACTCTTGCCGCCTATTTACAAGGATTCAAAACAGAAGATATTAGTTTATCACTGCAAACGTTCATTCCGAGTGCCGCTCAAACTCCGGGTAGAATGAATATTTTCGAATTCAAAAAATTCAAAGTATTGATTGACTTTGCGCACAATCCTGCGGGTTATAAAGGTGTTGAAGAATACTTGAGCAGTGTTGAAGCCACTAAAAAAATCGGTATCATTGCGGGTGTTGGAGATCGTAGAGACGAAGACATCAAAGAATGTGCAACGATTGCGGCTCGTATGTTTGACCACATCATCATTCGCCAAGAAAAATACCTTCGCGGACGAACTGAAGAAGAAATCATTGGTTTGATTATGGATGGAATTAAAGCTTCTGGGAAAACGGTAACTTATGAGATCATTCCAAAAGAAACCGAAGCCATCAAGCATGCCATCAGCAATGCCGAAGATGGAACCTTCATCACAGCATTGAGCGATGTAGTAACCAACGCCATCGAAATTGTTCAAAGTTATTTAGATAAGGAAAGCGAAGAAGGTAATTCGTAATCAATACTATACTCATTAATAAATCCCAAAGACTTCATTGTTTTTGGGATTTTTTAATACATTTATTCCATGCAAAATTTACAAAAACTAATAACCCAACTTGAACACAAGATTAGTTCTTACGAAAAGAAAAATCCTTCTGTTTCTAATTCAACTGTTGGTTGGCAAATTGAACACAGTTTAAAAACAATTTTTGAAGTTATTCAATCGGTAAAAAATTCAAATCCAAACGATTATAAATGGAAATTCAGTTCCAAAAAAGCTTTAATTTTCACTTTAGGTTTCATTCCACGTGGCAAAGTTAAAGCTCCAAAATTGGTCGTCCCAGATGAAAACATTTCTGAATCATCTTTGAAGAACAGTTTGCAAAAAGTAAAAGAAGCGCTTCAAGAGTGGGATTCGTTTGATAAAAACGCTTATTTTCCACATCCTTTTTTTGGACATTTAAATAAAAAATCAACAGAATGGTTTTTGAATCTACATACTAAACATCATCTTAAAATTATAAATGATATTTGTAAAAAAGAATAATTCCATTTATCTAAAAAACAAATTCATACTCAACAATAAATCTCAGAGACAGTATCGTTTTTGGGATTTTTTACATTATAAATCACGTATAATTACCTGTATTTAAGACTGTTATTTATTTTACTTTTGAAATATCAAGAGTAAAATAATTCATAAAAATATGGCAACTACAAAAAAATTAGTGCTTTCTTACAACATCTGTTTTGAAGCAATGACCAACAGCCAACACGGCGCTAGTATTGGATTGGAATGCACCTACTTAGATCCTATCAAAAGAGACATCACCTTTTGTGGTGTAAATAGTGCCTCTATGATTGATAAAATACCAAGCTCAATGAATTTTACAAATTTTGATTTTGTTGGTTTACAAGAAGCAAGTAAATGCAATGAATTAATAAAATATGCGCCTAACACTATTGGAATTGCAAACATGGGAATGGTTCTAAGCAAAGCAAAAGGCTCATCGACAGTTGTTAACTCAAATGTTATTAACTACATAGGTGCATCAATTGCCAGTTTTTATGATAAAAATAAATACATCTTAATTGATAGTCGCTGCAGTCAGTTTAGCAATAGAGATCAAACAAGGCCTTTCCAAATTTTACTTTTAAAAGAAATTTCAACAAATGATGAACTAATCTTTATTAATGTACATACGCCACATGGTGGAAACGAAAATTTAAATTATCCAGGACATTATTATAGTTCTTTTGATGCTGTTGAATTTGATTTGAGTGCCGAAGCTAAGCATCTGACTACTTTTGATACAACAAAAAACTATCGCATTATAATGACAGGCGATTTTAATGAAACTGGCTGGGATTGGAGTACAAATAATATGAAAACCACGACTTGGTGTCCACTTAAATCTGCAGGCATTATGACTACTGTTTCGATTTCTCAGTTTGTATTTAGTTGTAGCAAAGACAATGGTGATTGGGAAAAGGCAAACGGACAGCGTGGTGGCGATTATATTTTTGATAGTTTTGCAGCAGCAGCTATTAACTATCCATCAATATATAATTTCTTTGCTCCAGGCACATTTAATAATCCAGCAGTTAAAAAGACTCATTTGCAATCCGACCATCTTCCTGTGGTTGCCGAGCTATAAACACGATGTGGATTAAAAAAATTAAATCCCAAAGACATAATCGTTTTTGGGATTTATTATTTAATTTTACTACCAATCATTAAATCATCAATCATCATGAAAAATCAAATCAATTCATCAGCTGTAAAATCAGTAGTCTTTGCTAGTGTATTTTTTCTAGCCACTTTCATTTCCTCTTTCGCACAAACCAAAGCCGAAAAAATCGACCAACTCATGAGCAAATATGCTGAGTACGAACAATTCAACGGTACTGTTTTAGTCGCTGAACAAGGAAAAGTCATTTACAAAAAAGGCTTTGGAATGGCCAATATGGAATGGGATATTCCGAATCAAACCAACACTAAATTCCGGTTGGGTTCGATTACCAAACAATTCACTGGCATGTTGATTCTACAACTTTTTGAACAAGGAAAATTAAAATTGGATGTTCCTATTACCGCTTATCTTCCAGATTACCCAAAAAAATCAGGTGATAAAATTACCATTCATCATTTACTGACTCATACCGCTGGAGTTCCGAATTATACTTCGTTTCCAAACTTCTTTAAAGAAACCAGTAAAGATTATTACACTCCAGAACAATTTGTAAAATTATTTTCTGATTTACCACTTGAATTTGAACCTGGAGCAAAATTCGCTTACAGCAATTCGGGCTACTTTTTATTGGGTTACATCATTGAAAAAGTTTCTGGAAAAACCTACGAAGAGTGTTTGCAAACTCAAATTTTGACTCCGCTAAAAATGACCAATTCGGGTTTTGATCATACCGAACTTATTACCAAAAATAGAGCTGCAGCTTATGAAAAAAGAGGTGGTGCTTTTGTTAACGCACCGTATATAGATATGAATTTGCCTTATGCTGCAGGTTCGATGTATTCGACAGTGGAAGATTTATACCTTTGGGATCAAGCCTTGTACGACAATAAATTAATCTCCGAAAAATCAAAAGAGTTGTATTTTGGCAAGCACATTTCTAATGGAAGAGGTTTCTATGGTTACGGTTGGGGAAGCTATGAACTTCCTTTAGACGATTCCAAAAAGATCCAAATCATTGAACATTCAGGAGGAATAAATGGTTTTAATACGTTGATTTCAAGAATTCCAGCTGATAAAAATCTCACCGTATTTTTAAACAATACCGGAAGCACCAATTTAAGTGAAATGAATGCAGCTGTAAGAGCTATTTTATACGACAAATCGTATACTTTACCTAAAATGTCGTTGGCTAAAATCTTATATAAAGACATCAACTCAAAAGGAATAGAAAAGGCGTTACTGAATTATAATGAAAACAAAAAATTGGATGCATTTGTTCACAAAGAAGATGATATGAATTCTCTCGGTTATGAAATGTTACAATCAGGAAAAGTGAAAGAAGCTGTCGAAGTATTCAAACTAAACGTTGCAGCTTATCCGAAATCGGGAAATTGTTACGATAGCTTGGGCGAAGCGTATTTGGCTAGTGGTGATAAAAAATTGGCGCTTTTGAATTATAAAAAATCGGTTGAATTGGATCCATCGAATGAAAACGGCAAGCGAATCATCAAAGAACTATCAGAATAGTCCGACTACTCAGAATTACAGCTACTCTAAAATAAAAACTCTCAAATCTCGTTTCAATTTGGGAGTTTTCCTTTTTATAATCATCGCTGTAATAATGAACAAAATACTACTCTTTCTATTCATTCTGCTTTCTACATCGATTAATTATGCGCAAGAAGTTTCCCTTCCGCAAAAAAATAAAGATGTAATTGAAAGTGTAGTCAAATTCGGTCCAACGATATCTTCCACCTATGAAAAAGCAGTTTGCACCGAATTGGTCATTCAGATTCTAGAAAAATTCACTCCATTAACCAAAACTGATAAAAGTCGGATTCGAATCATTACAAATCAAGACATTTACAGCTTGTTAAAACAAAATTCGCCCATTCCGAAAGGTGTGTATTATGCTTTGACATCCAAAGGAATTGGTCAACCTATTGATGAATTATCGAATGTTTTACCTGGCGATTTTGTACAATTCTGGACAGGAACTTGGGGACATTGTGGCATTATAAAATCAGTTGATTTAGAAACTAAAACAATGAAACTGTATTCTTCGTTTCCTTCAACTAGTGGTTACGGCATCCAGACTTTTGATATTTCTGACTATTGTTATTTTGTTCGGTTAAAATAAATAGGGCTCGACTTACAAAAAGCCGAACCCTATTCCCCTTTTAAACAAAAAACCAATTTTTAAAACCTAAGTTTTATTTATTTTTAGAAACGGTATCTGATTCCTAATGCGATATCCGGTCCGAAGTTGTCTTCTCTAAAATCGTCTGAGTTGAAGTAAAATTCAGGTCTAAAATCTAACGATAATTGAATTGGCACATCAAAATTGTATTCGATACCAATATCTCCTGCAGCGAAAACGAAAGTTCCGTTGTCATCATAACCATTTTTATCGTAACTCCAACTTCCTAATCCACCACCTAATCCGGCGTACCAATTGAAACCACCATCGATGTTCCAAACCCATTGGTGCAATCCTACTATTTTAATCGCATCTACATCGTTGCTGTTTCTCCAACCCAAGTCGAATTCTAATCGTGTTTTGTTTGATAATCCTCTTTGGTATGAAATTTCTCCTCCAAATCCGTCATTATCACCTAGTCTTAAACCTAGTGCGTTTTTAGAAATGTCTTGAGCGTTTGTGCTGAATGCTAATCCGATTAACATAAAAGCTGAAAAAATTATTTTTCTCATGTGTCTAATTTTAATTAATTTTTGTTTCTGTTGATTTTTATTCTGGGTTAATTGTCGTTGTTTCCAACTTTATTTTTTCTTGTTCTACCATTATTTTGGATTTGAATAGTTCAAACTGTATGGTCGATTCATTCAACTCCTTTTCAATGGTTTCTTTGTTGTTTATTTTGTTTAAAGCGATTTTGGCGTTTACTATTTTTAGATCGTTTTGATGTTGTATGTCATTCCAATTATTAACAGCAGTTTTGGTTTGCAAAACTTCAACCGAATCGACAAATTGGGAATATATTTTCACTTTTTTCTCAGCATTTTGTCGTTCTACATTTTTACATGAAATGATTGATAACAAAGCAAAACATCCGATTACAATCCTTTCAAAACTTTTCATTACTGTTGCATTTATTTGAAAACAAAGTTAATTGAGCGTTCAAATAAAGGTGTTACAGAATTTTTTACTTTCGTTATATAATTTAAATCTGTATCAGCATTTAGGACATTTTCTCGTCGATTTTTCTAGAGATAAAATACGTCATTCCGTATTGTAAGGCATAACCCATAATTTTTTTGATGAATGAGTTACTTTCGCCCATAATCATCTTTTTCGAAAGATATCCGCCAGCGATACTAACCACTGATTCGAGTAAATTTCTTCTAACATAAGGTGTTTCTCGAATATCCACCAAAGCCTGATTCAAAAGGTTTACTGGTTTTAATTCATTGTAAACAAGGTGAAACTGCGACCGCATTTGATTGAAATCATTGCTGCGTTTTTCTTCCAGTTCTTGAATGAGATCATCAAGTCGTTCGGATTGGTTTTTATACGTTTTCATCGGTTTCTGTTACATTGGGTTGATGATTCATTTTGGTTTTCAATAATTTCTCAATCACCAAATTGGTAATTGGTATTTTGATGAACTGATTGCTGAACAAATGCAATACAATCGCCAAAATCAGATAAAAAAGCGAAACAATCATAAAACCCAAATAGTATTCGCCCATCATTTTCCCTATAAGTAGAGCAATTCCAATATTGACAAACAAAGTGAACATTGCAACAACCATCACAATTGCCATTCGTGCCATCAATGAAGAAGCCACATCGGCCGTTTTATCAATTGCATTCAATCTAAAAAGTTCCATACTGGTTTCAGTATACTTCTTTGCCTTATCATAAAGCAATTCGATGTTTGTTGCAGTGTTGTCCATTTGTTTCAGAATTTATTATGGATTTACTTTACCTTCCAAAGTTTTCAATTCTTCTTTTCCTTTTTCAAGCAATTCTTCCCCAGATTTCACTAACGAATTGTATTTTTCTGAAAGTGTATCCAAATAATCATCAAATCCATCTTTCAAATCATCTTTTGCTTTGTTAGCACGATCAAGAATTTTCTTTCTTGTGTTAGTTCCTTTATCGGGTGCAAATAATACTCCTAAAATGGCTCCTACGGCTAACCCGCCAACTACTCCTAATACTACATTACTTGTTTTCATACGTTCTATTTTTTATAAATTATAATTCTTTTCCTTTTATCAATCTTAGAATTATAGCGATAACTGCTATTACTAATAAGATGTGAATGATGTTTCCTAAGCTGTAAACAAAGAAGCCTAAAGCCCAAAGGATGACTAATACTACCGCTATGGTATATAATAAATTTTGCATAATTTTAGTTTTTAATTGGTTAGTGGTTGTGGTTAATTAAGTTTTAACGCCATGTATAAACTCAAGTTGCTGTTTTTCCCATCAGGAGTTGTATAGGTTACACCTCCAAATGATCGTTCTTTACCTACAGTTGATAATCCGTAGTTGTAACGAAACCCGATTCCTAAATTGCTGAAGTCAAAACCAAATCCGGCTGATAAACCAACGTCAAATTTGTTGAAATCGTCGTTTTCATAATTTTGTTCAAAATCGAAATTGGCATTAGCACTTTCATTGGTTACTTGTGCATCAATTAAATAAGCGAAATAAGGTCCGGCGTGGATATTGAAATTCTTCATAATATTTACTTTCAAAAGCACTGGAACCTCAATATAATTCAGTTTGAATTTGGCTGTTCCTTGAGCGAACGCATTGTCATACACCAACTCGGCTCCTTTTCTACTGTATAAAAATTCGGGTTGAATAGCTACTGATTCGGTAATGGGTAATTTGGCATAAAAACCCGCATTAAAACTGGTCAACACGTTGTTGTCGTCTACATCTTCTGTGTAAAGATTCGAGAAATTCACTCCACCTTTCACTCCAAATTCGGCTCCCGTTGAAGTGGTTTGTGCGAACGTTAGAAAGGTTCCTAATGTTGCAACTACAGTTACTAAAATTCTTTTTGTCTTTTTCATGGTGTTCTACTTTTAAATGTTTGTATTTGTTACTGCGTATTCTAATTGTATTAAACTTAAATTCAATTTTGTTTTGGACTGAATGGCTAAAACTTTAATGTCTACATCGGTTGTATTAATCTCTAAATCATCCAATAATTTCATCTCATCTTTTATTTCCTGAACAGCTGTAGCGATAAAAGTCTGTTCATTCAAAATACTCATTACACTTGTGCTATTTGAATGAAATGGATTGAAAAGAACATCGGGCAATGAAATTAGTTTTTGTGTGGCTAACTGATTCAAATTCTCATTGATACTCAATTGGTTCAACTGTACTTTTCTTGAAACATTTTTTATTTTGTCGTTCAGTTTACTTTTCTCAATGTTTTCACATAGCTCGAGAAGATTCAGGTTCACTTTTGTAATTTCTACTAATAACTTTGCATCTTGTTTATTGACTTCTATTTGTTGTTGCTCTGCAAATGATGATTGTTTTTTAGTATTTTTCTTTTTAAAGACGCAATCACTTAACAAAAAAGCAACTGCTACAATCAGCAATAAAAAAAGTAATGTATTTGATGTTGATTTCGTTTTCATTTTAGCAATCGTAATCTATGGTACAAAGTTGCGACGGTTTGCAATGTTTCGTGTTACACCATTTTAAACTAATCTTATATAATTTCTATTTTGACACAAAACACAAGCGCACAAAAAAACCTCAATCGCTTGAGGTTCTTTTATTAAAATAGTTTTAGTGTTTTTTTATGCAGGAAGATAAACCGTAAAAGCCGCGCCTTCATTTGGCTTACCCAAAGCGAAGATGTATCCTTTGTGGTTTTCGATGATTTTTTTACAGATGGAAAGCCCGATTCCAGTTCCAGAATACTCGTCCTTTTCGTGTAATCTGCTAAAAAGTACAAAGATGCGTTCGGCATATTCTTGCTCAAAACCAATTCCGTTATCTGTAAACGTTATTTTATGAAAATGGTCTCTTGGGTTATTGCTCAATTCTTTTACATCAGCGGCTTTCACTTTTTGATGCGTAATTTTGATGATTGGAAATTCGTCTTTCTTACTGTATTTTAGTGAGTTGCTGATTAAGTTGAGAAATAATTGTTGTATTTGAAACGGAATTACTTCTAAAGTGGGAAGTTCATCACTCGTGATTTCAGCTTTTTTCTCGTTAATAATTTCGGCGACGTCTTGTTTGGCATTTTCAAACAAATCATTCAAATTAGACAACTCAAACACTTTTTCGGCTTTGTTGGTTCTTGAAAACTGAAGCAAATCGTCTATCAACAATCGCATTCGACTGGCAGCACTTTTGATGCGTTCAAAATACTGCTTTCCTGTATCCGAAAAATGTTCCAGTTCTTTGTCTTCCAATCGCGAAATAAAGGTTTGTATTTTTCGCAGCGGTTCTTGTAAATCGTGACTGGCTACGTAGTTAAATGCCGAAAGTTCTTTATTGTTTTGTTCTAATTCTTGATTTTTTTCTTCCAAAGAATGAAAACTTTCGTGTTCCACCGTAATGTCAGTAATCGTTCCGATGAATTTTTCATTGCCCGATGAATCTTGCATGACTCTTCCGAAAGCGCGAACGTATTTTACTTCGCCTTGTTTGGTAATTAATCGGTATTGTAAATCGTCCAATCGATTGGATTCTCTCATTTTGTCGCCTTCACCACGAACAAATTCAAGATCTTCTGGATGAATGTACTTTGTAAAATTTTCATTCGTAGCTTCAAACGACTGTGGTTCTTCTCCCAACAATCGATATAAGTTATCTGAAAAATGATAGTTTTGAGTTTCTAAATCTCTGAACCAACTACCTGATTTACTTACAATTTCTGCCTGATTTGACAATTCTTGAAAAATGCTCAACTGATTGTTTTTGTGCTTAATTTTATTAAAATCAGTATTGACTTTATAATACGCCATTGCAATTAAACCCAAGGTAAAAATCAGCAATAAATAAATAAAATTGGGTGTTGTTTTGATGTAATCGTTGTTGATGTGTTCTCTTTCAACCAACAATTCATTTTCAATAGCAATCATTTTATTGACTTGAGTTCTGATTTCATCCATACAGACTTTACCTTCTTTGAACGTATCAAAAAAGGCCTTATTCCGAATCTGATTGCGTTCAACCATCAATTGCGTTTTGGAAAAATTCACAAATCGCTTGTTGATGTACAAATACAATTGCTTTAGGTTTTTCTGCTGTACTTCATTCTCTTTGGTGAGCTTTTTTAGAATGACAAAAGAGTTATTGACTTTCTCGCGGGCTTGAATGAAAGGAGTCAAATAAATAGAATCTTTGGTAATGGTGTAACCGCGATTACCCGTTTCGGCGTCTTTTAAATGCGAAATGATTTGTTCGAGTTCCAAATTTACTTTGTACGTATTGGTTACCAAATCATACGAATCCGACAAATCACCAATGTGTTTAAAAGTTATACTCGCAATAAAAACCATAATGATTACAGCTATTGCAAATAAAAACCGAATAATTACGGGAAACTTCTTAATTCTATTTCTAGGCATATTACATTCGTAATAAAAAATTATCTTTATTCAAACCATTCGTGTGATACTGCCAATTGATGGTCACTACTTCTGACAAAATTTTTTTCAAAGTACCAAAATCATCGGGTTTTTTGATGTAAATATTAGCGCCTTGTACAAAGGTGTTTTCAATATCGTCTTCAGAAGCTGAAGTAGAATAAATCGCAATAGCAATATCATCAAATTTAGGATTGGCTTTGATTTCTTCTAAACATTCCAAACCATTTTTTCGAGGCATATTCAAATCGAGAAACAACACATTGGGCAATTGCACATCGTCTTGATTAAGGTAATTAATCAATTCAACTCCGTCATTTAGTGTTTTTACTTTAGTATTGATTTTCAATTCTTCAAAAGCATCAACAAAAAACAAACGGTCGTCTTCGTCGTCATCGGCTAATATAATATGGATATAATCGTGTTGCATTTTCTGTTGTTTAATTAACTATTTTTTTGCGCTATTTCTCGGCGTTTGGTAATGATTCTTTGAAAAGCCGAAGGTGTAATTCCGGTTGTATTTTTAAATTGAGTACTCAAATGCGCCACACTCGAATAGTTGAGTTTATAAGCAATCTCGGTTAAACTCAATTTGCTATTGATGATCAATTGTTTGGTGTATTCAATCTTTTGAAGAATGATGTAATTCTCTATGGAAGTATACGTCACTTCAGAAAACAAATTAGACAAATAACCATAACTATGATTGAGTTTTTCGGCCAAATACACCGAGCTTTTCACATTGGGTGCATCTTCACTAAAAACCATTTCAGTAATACAGTCTTTGATTTTTTGTACTAATACTGTTTTCTGATTTTCGATGATTTCGATTCCATACTCACTCAATCCATCGGCCAATTGATCCATTTGTTCTTTAGAAATGGTTTCGAGGAATTCTACTTCACCAAAACTCACCACTTTGTGCTTAATATTGAGTTGGTTGAGTTGGTCTTCCAGTACTTTTTTGCAAACAGCATTGAAATCGAATTTTACAAATAATGTCATGTGAATAAGGTTATGAATGTAAAAATAACTAAAAAGAAGTTGGTTTTTGTGAAGTTGGCCTCTTATTTATCGATTAAGAATGCAAAGCGGCTTTTTGACTTCTGATTTTTTTCCACAGTTTCAACCGAAGCATTCCGCGGTCTTTCAGATGTTTGTCTACAGGTTCACCAATTAAAAATCCGTACGCTTCAAAACCCGGAATATGATCAAATAATATTTTAAGTGTTGCTGTAACGGGCAATGCTAGAATCATTCCTGCTGTTCCCCAAAGCATTGAAAACAATAACAATGAAGTTATGGCTATAAAAGCATTGATACTCACTTTGGAACCTGTGATTTTGGGTGTGATGAAATTACCTTCTAAAAATTGGATGAACCAAAAAATTCCGATTACGCCTATCGAATACCAAATAGAATCTTTGGTTGCTAGTGCAAATAATGCAGGCAAAATAGAACCAATTATGATTCCGATGTACGGAATAAGCAATAAAAATGCTGCAAAAAATCCGAAGAAAAAAGCATTCTCGATTCCGAGTAACAATAATCCAACACTATTCATCAATCCGACAATTATAATCACTTTGGTTAAACCCGACAAGTAATTTTGTTGCACTTGGTATATTTTTCGAAGAATTACATTAATATCTGATTTGGATTGCGAACGAAACAATTTGTAAACAAATGTTCTAAAGAAAACACGATAGTACAAAAAGAAAAAAATATAAATCGGAATCACGATTAAATCACCCAAAAGCGAACCCGACTGTGAGATGAAATTGGAAATTTGATTAAAATTACCTTTAATTATATTTTCTACTTTTAAATCATTTTGCGAAATCAAATTGTTTTGCTTCAACCCAAAGTTAGCATCAAAATACAACACTGTTTTGTAATACAATTGTGATATTTTTTCGATGTAAGTATCACTTTTATCAACAAATACACTCATTTGATTGAAAATTAGAAACATCAATATCGATGCTGAAAACATCAATAAAGACAACGAAACTATTGTAGCTAATAAACGGCTAAATCTCCATCTTTTTTCCATAATTCTTTGAACAGGAAAAATCATTACACTCAGAATAATTGCTATGAAAAGCGGAATTATGAATGGCTTTAATACGTAAAGAATAAATACTATTGCAATAAAAGAAAACAATCCCAAAGCAATGTGCGTTGTTTTTTTGGCTGACTTCATAAAAGGGATTTTAAAAAAACTGCCTAAAAAGTGTTTATTATAACCATCAAATAATGTTAAACTTTGAAGGCAGTTTATTAAATTATGTCAGTTACAAAGTTATCAGGACTGTTAAAATTTGAATTACATAATTTCGGGCAAGTGTTATATAATTTTATAAATAAGTAGTAACAAAATAGAAAGAATATAGACCAACTGAACACAATTTTATACCTTTACCTCAACAAATAAACTTCGATTATGAACAAAAAAATAGTACTGATTTTCAGTTTCTTTATTGCGATTACTACTCAGGCGCAATTGAAAAAAATCACTTTAGAAGACGGCGTTTTACAACAAGGTCGCAAATTTGGAGCCGACCGAATGACCGGTTTTCAATGGATTCCGAATACCAACAACTACGTGTATTATACTGATGTGTGGACCAAAATGGTTTCGGCTTCAACCACTGACAAGACTACAAAAGAATTAGTAACTCTAAGCGACATCAACACGGCTTTGGCAACCAAAATCAAAAACTTTTTTGGTATGGAATGGTTGGATGCCAACACGCTTTTGGTGAATGATGGAGGCAAATTCTACCGTTACAACATTGTGAGCAAATCAGGAAATTTAGTTCAAGAAAGTACTGAAACAAGTGAAAACCAAACTTTTGATTCATCCAAAGAAAATTTGGCTTTTACGGAAGGAAACAATTTGTACTTCTTCAATAAAAACAAACAAAAGATTGCTGTTACTTCTAATACAGATAAAAACATTGTTTCAGGTCAAACCATTTCTCGAAATGAATTCGGAATCAGTGGTGGAATTTTCTGGTCGCCAAAATCGTCCTATTTGGCTTTTTATCAAAAAGATGAAACGAATGTTGCTGATTATCCGTTGTTAGACATCAATGAAACTCCGGGTAAATTAGAGAACATCAAATACCCGATGATTGGTCAACCTTCTGAAAAACCTCGCGTTGGAATTTACAATTTGGCTACTCAAAAAACAGTTTTCATTTCCCCAAGAAACAATCCGGAAGATTATGTAACCAATTTGGCTTTCACACCTGATGAAAAATTCGTGTTGATTGCTGAGTTGAATCGAGGACAAAACGACATGAGTTTGAATGTGTACGATGCATCAACTGGAGCATTTGTTCGTACTATTTTAAATGAAAAAAGCAGCAAATGGGTGGAACCCGAACATCCTGCTTTTTTCCCAAATAGTAAATCGAATAATTTTGTTTGGATCAGTGAAAAAGACGGTTACAACAATTTGTACTACTACTCTATTGATGGAAAATTAATCAAACAACTGACTGCGAATACATTTGTGGCTCGTCAAATAATAAGTGCTAATCCAGCGGGAACTGAAATTTATTTCAAAGCAACTGGACCAAATCCGACCAATATGTTGGTTTACAAAGTAGATTTAAAAGGAAAACAAACCTTGATTACGAAAGACGAAGGCGTTCATAATGTGGTGATTTCTTCGGATGGAAATTGGTTTTTTGATGAATATTCCAATCATTCAACGCCATCAAAATCATTGTTGTACGACAAAAAACTAAAAGCGATTACATTATTAGAAAGTAAAAATAAATACGAAGGGTATCAAATCGGAACTGCCGATATCAAAACAATAAAATCGGCTGATGGAACCACTGATTTGTATACGCGTTTAATCAAACCTAGCAATTTTGATCCAACCAAAAAATACCCAGTTTTGGTGTACGTTTATGGCGGACCGCATGCACAAATGATTACCAATTCGTATTTGGATGGTGCCAATTTGTGGATGTATTGGATGGCAGAGCAAGGTTATTTGGTGTTCACATTAGACAATAGAGGTTCTGACAATCGAGGTTATGCGTTTGAAAGTGCCATTCACGGGCGACTAGGAGTAAATGAAATGGACGATCAATTGAAAGGCGTTGAGTATTTAAAATCGTTACCTTATGTAGATGGAAATCGTTTGGCGGTTCACGGTTGGAGTTATGGTGGATTCATGACAACTTCATTGATGTTGAGAAAACCAGATACATTCAAAGTAGGTGTTGCTGGCGGACCAGTTACCGATTGGAAATGGTATGAAGTAATGTACGGTGAACGTTATATGGACACACCAGCCGAAAACCAAAAAGGATTTGATGAAGCGAGTACGTTGAATTATGTAAAAGATTTAAAAGGAAAGTTGTTATTGATTCACGGAACCAGTGATGATGTTGTGGTGATGCAACACAATTTGGCTTTGGTGAAAAAATTTGTCGAAGCTCAAAAACAAGTGGATTTCTTTCCGTATCCAATGCACAAACACAATGTAATTGGAAAAGACCGAGTGCATTTGATGGAGAAAGTATTGAATTATGTAATTGAGAATAATAAGTAATTCTGATTAAAAACAAATAAGAAAAACCACCAATAACGGTGGTTTTTCTCGTTTGAAAATGATCCCCAACCATTTTCGTTAACAAAACCTATCTAACTATAAATAGACCTAACTGAGAAAGAATTTTGCCTTGGCTACGGCAATGGTCAAAAAACTTCCTGCTACAACATCAAATACAAATTGAAGATAATTGGCAATAAAAAGAACTCGAATCAAGATAAGAGTGACTCCAATTACACCAAAAACTAAAGCATTTGATATTTTTATTTTAGTATTCATTTTTTACTCAAAAACAAAATTCAGAACCAAATAAAAGTAGAATATAATTGCGATTACCAAACCAATAAGACCAATTACTCGTACAATATTGACCCATTTGTTATTGCTTTCACTTCGTAGAAGACTAATTAATTCCATAATTATTTTTTTTAGTTCCATTAGTAAGTTGACCTAAAGTGACAACTTTTTGAGGAGAAAAAAAAATAAATGGTATGAAAGTCGGTCTATTTGGTATGAAAACCGTTTGAGCTGTGATATTAATTTTTAAGAAGAGTAAAATTGAGCGTTATACTACGTTTAGTTTCTTTAGAAGTTCATCGTAGTAATTCTTAGAAATTGGAATTTTACTCGCAACTATAGTGACGTAATTGGTTTCAATTTTGGTCAAATAATCTAAATTTACTATGTACGACTTGTGCGTTCTAAAGAACAAATCGCTGTTCAATCGATCAATAAAATTCGATAAAGTAGCTCTGATGAGTTCTTCTTTTTTGGTAGTTTGGATTTCGAGGTAATTGCCGTCGGATTTAATCCACAAAATATCACTGATATTGAGTTTGGTATATTTGAATTTATCCTTCAAAAACAAAGCATCTTTAATGACAAATGCGTCGTTTTCGGTTGGTGCTTCATGTTCGGAATTACTAACTGCATGCAACGACATTTCGATCGTAGAGTACAATTGCTCTTTCTTGAACGGCTTTACTAGATAATTTACTGGATGCGTGTTTTTAGCGCGATTGAGTGTTGCACTATCCGAATACGAAGTGGTAAAAATGAATGGTATTTTATATTTTTCATTGATAAGTTCGGCCAAATCAATTCCGTCTTTGTGCGAGTTTAAATTCACATCAAGCAAAATCAAATCGGGTTTTTGCTTTTCTAAAATTGCAATAGCATCATCAAAATCCATTGCAACGTCGATTACTTCATAACCGATGGAAGATAGCATATTTCTGATATCTTCAGCAATAATAAGTTCGTCTTCTACAATTAAAATTTTAATCATAATCTTTAGGTATTTAATTCTTTTGAGGCTTTTTGGAATTCTTTTAAATCTTTAAACAACACTTCAAAAGTGGTAATAGACTCATTTTCTTTGAGTGAAAAACTTCCGCGTAATTGTTTGCTTAAAATAGTAACGAGTTTCATTCCGAGTGACTTAGGCTTATTCCAATCAAAATTAGAAGGTAGTTTTTCGCCATCATTACTTACTAACAATTGATAATCGATTGAATTAATAGCGTTTATTTTTATTGCTATTTGACCTTCTTTTTTAGTCGAAAAAGCGTGTTTGTAGGCATTTGAAACCAATTCGTTTACTATTAATCCTAACGGAATAGCAGTGTCAAAATCGAATTGTATAGTAGAAGTTTCTATGTTGACTTTGACTGAATTTGAATCGCCTTTGTACATTGTTGAAAGATAATGGGTCAATTCTTTAAAATAATTTTGAATGTTGACTTTATCGATGTGTTCGGATTGATATAAATTTTGGTGAATCAAACTCATGGCTTGTACTCTACTCTGACCTTCTTGAATGGAAAGCAGTACTTTTGGATCTTCAATATCTTCGGATTGCATGTTGAGCAGACTCGATATAATTTGGAGGTTATTTTTTACTCGATGGTGAATTTCTCTTAATAATGTTTCCTTTTCGGTGAGTGAATTCTGAATTTGTTCCTTTTGTCGTTCAACTATATTCTTTTGTTTTTTATAGGATTTTAGGTTAAAGTAAATTCCGACAGTTAGTAAACTCAAAAAGAATAATGTCATCGCTATGGCAATTAAAAAATTGCGTTGTTTATTTGATTCCGATTTTAATTTAGCGTCTTTTTCATTCTGAAGTCTTTTGAGTTTTTCTTGTTTTTTATAAAACTCGTAGGTCATTTGAATTTGAGTCACTTTGTCGTTTATCTCGCTATTGAACATTGAGTCACTCATTTTTTTAAAAAGAACTTGATTGTGATACGCTTCTTTATAATTCCCTAATTTAGAATGTATTTGGGATAGATTCTCGTAGCAAAATTTTATTGATTCGAGTTCTCCAATTTTAGTTGATAATTGCAATCCTTTCTGAGTAAAATCTAACGCATTTCGAAATTGATTGGTTTGAGTCAGAATAACTCCTATTTCACGGTACACATCAGCTTGACCTGATTTGTTGCCTAATTGAGTATAAAGTTCTAATGCATTTTGAGCGTATTCGAGAGCTTTTGGATATTCTTTTTTTCCTAAATAGACTTTACTTAAACTACGCGATGAACCAGCCAAATTCGTTTTATAATTCAGTTTTTTCTCGTATTCGAAGCATTTTTGAAAAATGGTAAGCGCTTTATCGTATTGTTTTTGATCGAGATAATTGAGAGCAATGTTTGAATTAATTATGTTCCGAAGTCGCTCTGCTGCTGGCGATTGAATTCCATTAATGCTTTGCAACGCTTTTTGATAATTCAGTTGTTCTTCTTCTAATTTTTCCTGCTTATTGTATATGATTGCTATATTGTTATAAATCCGTGCAATTTTGATAGGATCTTTAATTTGCTCGGCTATTTGTAAGGCTTTAGTTAAATTCTTAGATGATTCTGGGAAATTATTCAGAAACAAATAACATTGTCCTTTGATTAAATAGGAAACACATTCATCGTCTTTGTATGCTTTATTCTTATTGGTTTTCAAAGCCAAATCAACATGATTGATAGCATCGTAAAAATCACTTCTATCAAGGTAGATTTTCCCAAAATTATTATAGCTTTTGATGATACCAAGTTGGTAGTTTATTCGCTGTGCTTGATGCATTGCTACTTTTTGAACTGAAAGTGCTTTTTCTAAATCATTTTCAGTGTATACTCTTGATATTTTTATCAGAAGATTAACTCGTACAGAATCAGCAATTGAACCGTTATCAGACTTTTTTTGTGAATCATATTTTGTGATTAGTCTTTGTAGACTATCAATTTTATGATTACTCTGTGAAAAAATTGAGAGAGTAAAACACAGCAATAATGTTGTAAAAAACAACCTCTCTTTTAAAATAAAAACTATTGGCTTAACCATACTAGCAGTATTAATCATAATTTGCAACTATCAAAATTATGACTTCAATGTTGGTAAAAAAACAAAACAATAAAAAAAAGGTTACCCAATATATAGGTAACCTTTTAAATTCAATAATTTGAAGAACTATCTTTTTATCATTCGAACAGATTGCGCTTTATCACCTTGAGTTACAATAATGTTGTAAACTCCACTTGGATAATTAGCACCAGTTTCAAAGTTTTCGATATCATTAGTACTTACTTCTCTAGTTTCAATCAGTTTTCCTAACATGTCGTAAACATTTATAGAAACAGGCTCTACTGAAGAAGAAGTAACATTCAATTTGAAGTTTTCACTGAATGGATTAGGAGTTCCAGAAACCATAAATACTTCACTTACAGATTTAACTGTTTGTTCTTTAAACGGATCACCTGGAGTTGTTACATTACAAACTGGTCCGAACGGAAGATAAGTTCCATCTGTATTCATAACTGCTACATCAATGTTGTAAACAGTACCTATTGAATAATCCGTAACTAAACTAAATGCGAATGAACGAATTGGTCTATCAATAATTTGAACTGAATTTGTCAACGTATTAGTTACTCTAAAACGGTAGCTCGTTGTAGCGTATACATAGTCTGCATAAACCAAATCACTACTACTTGATAAAGTTGATCCACATTGAACCGCTCTAACTTGAGTTAAAGCAACTGGAGTTGAAACAGTACAAGCAGCTCCGTAAGGTTCCCAAATATTGTTTCTTCTAACTGCTACCTCAATTGAATAAGCTTGGTCGTATCTGTAGAATGACAAACTTCTTAAATATAAATTTCTTAAAGCGTAATCTTTGATTATAACTTCATTAGTTTCTATATCAGTTACTCTGAAACGATATCTTTGCGCACCTGGAACCAAATTAGCATAGATAATACTATTGTAATCCTCCAATGTAGAACCACATTGAGTTGCAATTACATTAGTTACACCTGTACCAACAGTCACAGTCACTGCCAATGTTGGGCTTTCACAACCATTTAATGTTTGAGTAGCATAGTAAGTTGTTCCGTTCACCAAAACTGTTGAACTTGGTAATAAATTACCATTACTTGCTGCATCATACCATTGAATATTTGTTCCTGCAACAACTACATCAGCCAAAGTTGCTCCTACTGAGAATGTTTGAGCTGAAGAACCTGTTGGTGCTGGAGTTGAATTTACAACAATAGTCAATTCAGCTGACAATGCACACTGACCTGAATCAGGAGTAAACAAATAAGTTGTAGTTGCAGTGTTATCCAAAGCTGGCGACCAAGTACCAGTAATACCATTTAATGATGTAGTTGGTAATGCATTTAAAGCGCCACCTGAACAAATTGGAGCTACTGCGTCAAAAGTTGGAAGTACGTTTGGATTAATTACCACATCAACTAAACCTCTTGGACTTTCACATCCATTTAAAGTTTGAGACACATAATAAGCACCTGTAACTAAAACGGTAGAAGTTGGTAAACTATTTCCGTTCGTTTCTGCATCGTACCATTGTAAACTTGTACCTGTTATAGCTAAATCAGCAATGGTTGCACCATCACATAATTCAAAACTAGAATTATTAGAAATATCCATAGTTCCATCCAAACATTGTGTCGGAACCCAACCTGTTAATGGTGGATATAAACCTGCAGGAACAGTAGTGTTTTCAAAACCTGTAGAAGCTATATCTCCACAACACCATAATACCCATTTTGTAGTATCGTAAGATAATCTTAATGAAGTATCTGTACTTAAGTGAAACGATGCCTTACCATTTAGTAAACCTTCGTAAACATAAGTTCCTGATAAAAATCCACACTGACCTGTAAAAGTTACATTAAGATCTGCTGATACTGGCGGAGGTGTTGAATTAACAGTTATGATTAATGTAGTAGTACTTGCACATTGTCCCGCATCAGGAGTAAATGTGTACGTTGTAGTTGTTGTATTATTCAAAGATGGTGACCAAGTACCAGTAATACCATTTAATGATGTAGTTGGTAATGGTGATAATACATCTCCTGAACATATTGGAGCAACTGAATCAAAAGTTGGAGTTACAACTGGATTGAATACCGCTGAAACTGAATCAGTACCAATACATGTTCCGTTAGTAGCTGTTAAAGTATACGTACCTGATGTAGTTACATTTACTGATAAGCCATTAGTTGCTCCTACAATTGTACCACCATCAGCGGCAGTCCATAGTAAGTTGGGTATTGTCGTAATAGCTAAATTAGAAATTGCAACTGTTCCAGCACCAAAAACATTATCAGTAGTAAACATATTGAAACTAAAAGTATCACCTGCGTTTACTGTAAGAGTCATACTTCCTGATTGAGATAATCCACCACTAGTATCATAACCATTCATATTCGTTGGAGTTCCATTAACAATAACTCTTGGAATATCAAATTGAGCTCCATCACCAGTATTGTAGTTCCAATCAAATGAAATGCTAGCGCTACTAGGCATTGTAATAGAGTAATCAGTGTTACCATTAGTATTACTTCCATTATTTCCGCTTGTTAAAACGATTGAAGCTGGTGCAGCTGAAGTATCTACATTTCCATCAGCATTCGAATTTGTAAATGTCCAATTCGCAACATCGTAAGCTCCTGAAAAACCATTTGTTACACTTGTTCCTGAAACAGTGGCTGTTAGTGTTACTGTATCACCTTCACAAGCCGTAGCAGGTTGAGCAATATCCACAACTGGAGTAGCATTGATTGTTAATTCTAATACTTGAGAATCACATCCTGAAACTTCAGTATAGGTACCTGATGCAGTATAAGTAGTTCCATTTACAGACCAAGTATAACTATCACAAGCAGAAATCGTTGTTGTAGTAACATTACCTGGATTCACAACAACTGTCATAGTTGTTGGTCCACCACATTGTCCTGCATCTGGAGTGAAAGTATACTCTGTTGTAGCTGTATTATTAATTGCTGGAGACCAAGTTCCAGTGAAACCGTTATTTGATGTTGTTGGTAATGTAAAACTACCGCCTGAACAAATTGGGGCAACTTGAGTAAATGTTGAAGTTACGTTTGGTAATACAGTTACTGTTGATGTACAAGTTGCAGTATTTCCTGATGTATCCGTAACGGTTAAAGTTACTGTAACTGGAGTTCCCACATTAGCACAAGTAAAGGTATCAGGACTTACACTTAATGTAACAGCACCTGCGTTGTCAGAAGAACCATTGTCAACTTGAGAAGCTGTAATGGTTACTGAACCTGTTCCAACATTTGGTGTAACCGAAATATTCTGACAAACTGCCGTTGGTGGCACATTATCAACAATGTTTAAGTTAGCAAATGGAACTGTAGAAAGCGCTGGTGGACTCTGAGCATGTACCCAATTGGAAACATCTTCAAAGTTAGCTGCAGAAACTGCAACACCTCTTTTGGTAGCATCGTATTCTGTTCTTGCTGGAGCAGTTGCTGGGAAACCATCTACTACTAAAGCCTTTAAGAAAATGTTAGAAGGATCTTCAATAGAAGGTAAATTTCCACCTGAAACTGATGGAGTACCTGTGAAAAGAACCGCATAAATATCAGTTACTCCATTCGATGGATTGGTATCGTTGTCTTCGTATGCGTATAATGTTTCTCCTGTTGTAGCAATCGCTAAATTTCCAGAGATTAAAGTAACACTACCACAAGTACCATTACTACAAGTCACAGCAAAAGTGTCTGGAGCAGTTTCTGTCACAACCACCACATTACCTTTAGTAATTGTAGTTCCTGGAGATGTCCAACGAATAACGCCTTCACCTGAACCAAATAATAAAGTAGAGTTGTTAAAAGAATTATCTGTAAAATAAACTACAGTATTTGCTGGAATATCATCTGCGGCAACAAATGAGAATCCGTCTGGATCAACATGACTCATTCCAACTATAGCAACTAGAGGTTCTGAATCGGTTGTATCATCATTATTGATCAGACCTGTAGCCGCATTTGGACTTCCTCCGTCATAACCCGTTCCACCAGTAATAGTTAATACTACTGATTCTTGAACTTCAAGTCCTAAATCTCCAACTGGAGTTACTGAAACTGTAGCCGAAGAAGATCCTGTCGGAATCACAACTGAACCTGTAGAAGCTGTAAATGAGCTTGCTCCAGAAGCAGTATAATCTGTTGTAAAAGTTGCAGTACCGCCAACACTGAAGTTAACAGTAATATCACTTGCCGCTGCAGCTGTTAAAGCAAAAGTGTACACCATTGCGGTTCCACTATTTTCTGCAACACTCGAAGGAGCAACAGTAACACTTGCAAACGGATTGGCAACACCTGTTGAAATTATGATGTTAGCAAAAGGAACTGTTGACAAGGTAATGTTACTTCCACCATTAATCCAATTGGCTGGGTTTTGGAAGTTAGCACGATCAACTGTAGTACCTCTTAAAGCTGGATTGTACTCTGTACGTAAAGGAGCTGTAGCAGGAAAACCATCAACAACTACTGCGCCAGGATATACTAATGCTGGATCTTGAGTTGATGGAATTACACCACCAGAAACAACAGAAGTTCCTGTAAAAAGAACAGCTTGAACTGATGTTACACCATTTGATGGATTAGAATCACTATCTAAATAAGCATAGAATTCTTCTCCAGCAGAAGCCAAAGTAAATGTTCCACTTACTACGCTTACACTACCACAACCGCCAGAAGAACAAGTAGTGGTAAATGTGTTGGCTCCAGTTTCAGTAGCGACAACCACTTGACCTCTTGCTAAACCTCCAGCTGGTGCTGTCCATTGCATTACAGCTTCAGTTCCTGAGAAAGTTAAAGTTGAGTTGGTAAAAGGATTTTCAGTAAAATAAACTACAGTACCAGCTGCAATATCTTGCAAAGCAACGAATGAAAATCCGTCAGCTGTTGTACTATGATTCACACCTGTTACTGCCACAATTGGAGTAATAGGAAGTGTATCATCGTTATTGATTGTTGTTGTTGCAGAACCCGGACTTCCAGCTACATAGCCAGAACCACCAGTTAATGTCAACAAAATAGATTCGTTTGCCTCCAAAACACTGTCTCCAACTGGAGTTAATATAATTGTAGCAGTACTTGAACCATTAAGAATAGTCACTGATCCTGCTGAAGCGTTAAAAGAAGCAGCACCTGATTGCGAATAATCGGAACCAAATGTAGCTGAACCGCCAACAGAAAAGTTAATTGTTAAATTTGATGTAGCCGTAGCACTCAATGAGAAAGTATACACCATTCCTGTTCCACTGTTTTCATTTACTGAAGATGGAGAAGCAGTAACACTCACCACCGGATCAGCAGCTACTAAATTCAAATTGGTAAAGAAAATAGTTGAAAGTGCAGAACTAGTTTGCGCATGAACATAATTAGATGGGTTCTCTAAAACTACCTTACTCACATTAGTTCTTGCTGGAGCTGTTGGAATAAATTCGGTTCTGTCAGGAGCAGGTGAAGACGGGAAACCATCTATTACAATAGCATTTGGAAAGTCAAATACCGGATTTTGAGAGGCAACAATATCACCACCTGTGATAACATTGGCACCTTCAAAATAACCTGTATACAATACCGAGTAAATAGTTGTAATTCCGTTTAGCGGATTAGAATCAGAATCGGTGTAAGCATAAAGTGATTCACCACCTGTTCCTAAAGCAAACGGGCCTGCACCACTTTGTACAGCCGTTCCACAAGAACCACCACCCGTACACGTTACACTAAACGTATTTGCAGTTGCTAATTCATTTACAAATACAACATTCCCTTTTAGAATAGTTGAACCAGCTGTGAATTGCACAACGGCTTCTGAGGTGTCGATAAACGTATTTGTAGCGTCATTGTATTCATTTTCGGTAAAATAAATAACCTCGCCCGCTGCTAAATCTTGGGTTGCAACAAAGGAAAACCCGTCACTCCCAGTGTGATTGATTCCGATCACTGCCACTTTTTGCGAGTAGCCTAAGCCGACCGCAAACAGCAGAAAAAGAAACATTAATTTTTGAGTCATTTTTTTCATAATTTGTTAATTTTTAAGTACAGATATAAGGATTCTTCCAACCTGTGTAAGGAAGATCTTCCATTTTTTTATAAATAATTTCAGAAAAAGAGGAATCAAGAACCTCTATAACTGCATTTTGATAATTGCCCTCTGTTTGCTCTAACTTTCTAAGTTTAAAAAACTGAGGTATTGATTCATTGTATTGAGAAAAACGCAATTCACCTCGAGAAGTAAATAACGTTTTGTTGGAAAAATAAGTTCCTAGTTGATTAGGAATTGAGGTTTCATGTTGGAGACAATACGACAAAATCGCACCTACTTCATCTCCAAGAAGACTAAAAATATTAGGCGTTTCAGAATACTTACTTTGGTAATTTTGATTGAACACATCCATTGATTCAGCATCTTCACCAAAGGCCCAAGAGGCAATGGAATAAAAATTTTCTGGAAGTTGCACTTCGGTTTCATTACTCTCATCGGTCATTAGCGGAATGGCCACATTAGGAATCGAATCGAGACCTGATTGAGCCAATTTTGCTACCACTTTATTTCCTTCTTTATAACTGAATACGGAAAAAAGAACATCTGGATTGGTTTGTTTCAATCCTTCAATCATCCCATCAAATGTTTCCGATTTATAATCCATCGGACTTACATAGTTGTACACTATCTCACCTTGGTGATCGGTAAATCCTTGAAAAAAAGATTCTGTTAATTGATAACCACCATCGTAAAACGAGCTTAACAAAGCTGCTTTTTTTCCGAATTGTTCTGCTGCATATTTGCCCGACATATAACTCGTCTGGCACAAATTAAGCGACACATGAACAACATACGGACTGTGGTGAGTTGGTTTTAGAACTCGAGCTCCTAAAGTAACATGTACTATTGGTTTTCGATAGGAATTGGCAATGGTAACTAAACTATCCAACATAAAATAGCTACAAAAACAAACAATTACATCTGTTTCTTCTTGCAACAACATACGTTCTACTCTTTGGAGCAAACTTGAATCCGTTGCGTTACCTACACTCTCAATTATAAACTTAGGAATATAATCCTTGGCATCCGATTGATTAAACGACAACTTAAAGCCATTTAAAAAATCGATAGCCAATCTTGGAAACATATCCGATTTTGGTAACAATATTCCTATTTTCAATTCCATAAATTAATTTCTCGAAGGATAAATTCCTTGCATTGCAATACACACATTAACTGCTAAATAAGGATTTCTGATGGATAATGGTTGGTTTCCACCAATGGTTTGCTCAGTCAAACCACCTAAAAAAGAACCTGAAGTTATATCTTCACTGAATCTATTAGTTCCTGATGCTATTTTGTTAGTTGGAACAGCATCTTCACCTGTAGCTGTATTCACAGATACAGTAACACTGTGATTGTGAGCTGGAAGATTTAAAGCTGATAGTGTTGTATTTTCAATACCGCTCACTTCACCCCAAGAAATAGTGGATAAACCTGGTCCAGAACCTGGATGTACCATAGATCTACCTCTTAAATCGGGTAAAGCAAAAGTAGTTTGTCCGTTTCCTCCGTAGGTTGTTCCTAACAAAGAAAACAAGGCCGTATTTTGTGCTATTGATATTAATTGTCCGTTACACTGTTGCCATCCTACTGGCGCAAAAGTGAATCCGAATCCTTGAATCTGTCCGATAAATGGTTCCATAATTTTAAATTTTTAAAGAATTATTATCGATTAGTTTCTAGATGGAAAAATACCTTGCATAGCAATACTATGATAAATTCCTACATAAGGATTACGAATAGCAAGCGGTTGGCTACCACCAACATTTTGTTGATTTACTCCGCCAAGAAAAGAACCTGCAGTTATATCTTCACTAAAAGCATTGGTACTAGAAGCAATTTTGTTAGTAGGTACAGCATCTTCACCAGTTGCTGTATTTACGCTAACTGTAACTGAGTGATTGTGAGCTGGCATATTGCCTATTAAAATACTTACATTCTCAACTCCACCTACTTGACCTTGAACAATTGGAGATAAACCCGGACCTTGTCCAGCGTGTATCATACTTCTTCCTCTTAAATCAGGTAAAGCGAAAGTAGTTTGACCGTTTCCACCATAAGTGGTTCCTAATAATGCGAATAAAGCTGTGTTTTGAGCAATTGATATTAATTGTCCGTCACAAAATGCCCAACCTTGAGGTGGGAAACTAAATCCGAAAGCTTGAATTTGACCTAAAAATGGATCCATAATTTAATTAATTTTAATGGTTAGACTGCTATATTAAATGTGATTGTTTGTAGATTGTTTTCTAAACGATTGGTTGGGAAACGATGGTCTCCTAACACTTTATTTTCTTCAAAATGCTTTTCGTTGATGAAAGCATTGTCGTTGGTAACTGATAATTCTGTAAAATATACTCTATCAGTAGTTGATACTTTAAAATATACTTTAGCAAATTTTCCTTGCTCTCTGTTTGGGAAATCAGTGATGAAATTAAACTCACCATTAGAATTAACTTTCAATTTTGCTTGATGTCTGAATTTTGAAGAATTAGGAGACATGTGCCAAACTTCGAGAGTAGCATTAGAAAGTTCTTTCAAATTATTTTTGTCAAAAACTTTACCTTTAACCACAATGTGGTTTCCAAATAAAGTAGAAACTCTTAAATCCGATTTTTCTTCAGAATACGGATTGTAACCTTCAAACGGACATTCTACAGTGTTAAATGCCTGAACAATAGTAGGTGATAGCAACGCTACTCCTGAGGTGACCAGCGCTACATTTTTGAGAAAATTTCTTCTTGCGTACAAGTTTTCCATAAATATTTGATTTTTAGTTAATTTTCCATAAATATAGAATTAATTCTACGAAAAATTAACTCTTTTTTTCACTGATAACAAAAATATAAAGTTAAAATCTTTTACATATACGTATTTCTACGTGTTTTTTTAGACCTTCAAATTCACTAACTTTGTTAAAAAAATTTCATGAGTACAACTTCAATCAACCCTTTTTTTTCTGAATTGTCAAATATTTCTGACGTAATTTTAGCTGATGAAATCAATTTCTCTGATTTAATGACGTCATTAACCAACATGAAATCTCTTTTCATGGAAGTTTCAGAAATCGATATTGAATCACCCGAATACATAGAAGACATTCATCTTACCACTGGAAAAGCAATTGGTCCGCATTGGGCTGGTCTATGTGTAGATGATTTATTGCGTACTAAACGTTTTAGTAAAGGCGCATTTCAGGCTATTGAAGAAATGAAAAGCAGAAAAGGCGGAAGTCCTGTGACACTTTTGTACGTTGGTCCTGGACCTTTTGCTACACTGATATTGCCATTACTCACTAAATTCAAGCCCGAGGAATTGCAACTGATTTTGGTTGAAGTCAATCCGGTTACCATTACTGCTTTAAAAAACACTATAAAAAATGTTGGTGTTGAAGATTATATCAAGGAAATAATCATGGCAGATGCATCGCAATTAGAATTAGAAAATGCAGCAGAAATTGATATTTTACTATTAGAATGTTTGCAATTTGCTTTGGTAAAAGAACAGCAAGTGGCTATTACCTATAATCTGGTTCCGCAATTGCGAAAAGATGCCATTTTAGTTCCAGAAGAAATAAAGTTGAGTGTTGGCGTTATCGATTCGGTGAAAAAAATGGCCTATATGACACATCCTGATGATAGTGTTGAAGCCGATTTTTACAAAGACATTAATACCGTTTTTGTGTTAAGTAAAGAGTCTATTTGGAATCATGTTTCCAGTTTTAAAACATTAGATTTCCCAGAAATTAACACTACTATTTCAGAAGAAGATAAAAACAATTTCACATCGGTAGTCATTTCAACTGATATCTGTGTACACAGCAATCAAAAATTATTAAAAGACGAATGTTCGTTAACCATGTCATTCAAATTGATTGACACTAATAAGTTGGAAAACCTAACTACGGTTAAGACTAAATATGAAGTGAATGAAAAACCAGGGCTAAAAATTGATTGGGTTTAGGTTTTTTGTTTTTTCTTTCTTGCTGCTGGAAACAAGACGTTATTAAGAATCAGTCGATAACCCGGAGAATTAGGATGCAAATCTAAAACTGTTGGCTCATCGCCTACTCTGTGCTGGTAATCTTCAGGATCATGTCCACCATAAAAAGTAAAGAAACCTTTCCCTTTTTGACCATGTATGTAACGTGCTTCATCGTTGAGTTCGCATTTTCCTAAAACCATTACATTTGATTTGATTAATTCACTATCAAAAGAAGTGCTTTGTCCCATAAATCCTTTGACTAATTGTGTGTGATTTTGACACAACATGCTTGGAATCACATCCCATTTTGCTGAATAATCCATTAACGTAAAATAATCCCTTTCAAATGGAATTTTGCGTTTTTCAGTCATGTCTATATTGGAAAACTCATAGCGTTCTGGTCGGCGTTCTAAGACGTAATCTTTAAATGCAAAAGTTTGTGAATAATCAATCATCGATTGGTAATTTGGGCCACTTTCGTCGCCATCAAACATGGGTTCACAAATATCAACGCCTTCTGCAGAAAGAGCAATATCAAAGCTATCGGTAGCTGAACACATGGCAAACATAAATCCGCCACCAATTACAAAATCACGTATTTTTTTGGCTACAGCTAATTTCTCTTCTGAAACTTTTGAATATCCGAGTTTAGTTGCTAAAGCTTCCGCTTCTTTTTTTTGCTCAATGTACCAAGGAGCATTTCTGTAGGCGCCAAAAAACTTACCGTATTGACCCGTAAAATCTTCATGATGAAGGTGCAACCAATCGTATAAAATGAGTTGATCACTTAACACTTCTTCGTCGTATATTTCTTTGTAGGGAATTTCGGCATAAGTCAAAACCATAGTTACAGCATCGTCCCACGGTTGTTTTCCTTTTGGTGTGTAGACTGCAATTTTAGGCGCTTTTTCCAAAATCACTGTCTCCATATTTTGAGACGGACTTGAAATATCTTCTAAAATTTGATTGGCTTCTGTATCGGTTAAAACCTCAAAACTTACATTTCTGATTTGGCATTCTTTTCTAATTTCGGGTGCATCAGGCAATAAAAAAGAACCACCGCGATAGTTGAGCAACCAACTTGCTTTGTATTGTTTATCTAAAGCCCAATACGTTATTCCATAGGCTTTTAAATGATTCTTTTGAGCAATCTCATCCATCGGTAATAGAATAAAATTGGCTCTTATCGGCAAAGCAACTATCAGAAAAAGAAAAATACAAATGATTTTAAATGACTTCATTCGATGTATATAATTTTATCGAAGATACAATTTTTAATAGCAAAGGTCAAAGGTAAATTTTTGTTAATTTTTTTAAAACTAAAAACACGTAGAAATACGTATATACAGAAAAAAAAAGGTGTCTATTTTTGGGAAAAAGAAAATGCTATTTATGGAATCGAACGAAATCTATCAAGAGAAATCAACTTCAAGAATCATCACTATTCTGAAGAAAATTGGTCTATTGATTCTTATTGCTTTAGTTATAAGCTACATATACATTTCTGTCCACTTTATCTTAAGTTAATTTTAAAGTGAAAAATCGTCGAACTCGATGATTTTATTTTGTAAAGCAAAAACAACTAATCCAGCTACGTTTCTGGATTCTGTTTTTAACAACAAACTATTTCTATGACCTTCGACTGTTCTTGGACTAATGAATAATTTCTCTGCAATTTCAGCAGTAGAATGTTGCAAACAAATCAGTTGCAAAATTTCTTTTTCTCTATTGGTCAGATAATCCTCAGAAAATAAACTCTTGTTTAGTTTCGACTTAGAATTGGGTGAAATTAACCCGTCGTTGATTACTTTCAACACTACGTCATTATAATAAAATCCTTTATCAAATACTTCGTTGATCGTATCAATCATTTCTTTTGGTGTTGCATTTTTTACCAAATACGAAACGGCTCCAACATGAATCATATTGGCTATAAATGAATCTGTGTTATAACTTGTTAAAGCAATAATTTTGATGGTAGGAAATTTTGTCGTTATCAATTTAGTCGCCTCAACACCATTTAGATAAGGCATTTTTAAATCCATTAAAATAATATCTGGAACATCATTAACACTATTAAGATAATCCATCAGTTCTTGACCATTACCTACTTCATTCATGATTTCGATATTTTTTTCTCTACTCAAAATGAATGAAATTCCTTTTTGAAACAACAGTTCGTCGTCAGCAATTACTATTTTGATTTTTTCTTCCATTTTAGAAAATAATTTTAGCTTTGAAACCTTTATTTAGAGCTGAATTAATATCAATTGTAGCATTGATCAGTTCAACTCTACTCATAATATTTTTCATCCCTAATCCTTTTTGTTTACTGATGTCGTTAGAATCAAACCCGATTCCATTATCTGAATACGAACAACAATTTTTACCTTTATCATTATTGAACACTACTGATATATTGTGCGCATTTCCGTGTCGAAGTGAATTATTCATCAATTCTTGTAAAATTCTGAAAATGTGCAAGTGTTTTTTTGAATCAATAGTTTCAAAATTGATATTGTTTTCATAATACACTTTCACTGATTTGGCACTGTTAAACTCAACTGCCAACTCAGAAATTGCTGCGTCTATTCCGAATTTATCTAAAACTGGCGGCAATAAATCATGGGCAATTCTACGCGAATTTTCTAGTGCTTTGCCCGTTAATTTAATGATATTCTCAGTCACTTCATTGAATTCTTTCTCTGACAACTCGGTTCCAATTAACATTTGACTGTTCAATGAAACAATATTCAATTTTGAGCTGATATCATCATGCAAATCTTGTGCTATTCGTTGACGTTCGTCTTCCTGTGTTTCGATTACAGCATGCAATAATTCTTTTTGGTAATTGATTTCCAGGTTCTTTTTTTCTATTTCTTGTCGAATAATTTTCTTTCTTGAAAAATAGAAAAACAGTATTAAAACCAAGGCCATTAATATAAAGGCTGAAAAAGTATATAGAATTACTTTAATTACTTCAGATTCATTCATAAAGTTTCTTCTTATTCGTTTTTAAAATGTTAATTAAATCGTATAAAATAAATAACTGATACGCTACATAGAGGTACACATTCAGACTGTATATAAAATCAAATGATTTGTAGGTGTTCAATGACAATAATAGATTTGCTGTCAAAAAGACAACAGTACTACCAAAAAGATAAATTAACAAACCTATGTTAATGTAATAAAACTCTTTTTTCTCATTTAATAAATTATACAAATGGAAAGTGACGTATATGATTAAGGGTAGAGATGTTATAAAAATTTCAAAAAGATTGAATTTAAAAAACAAGCTCCAATCCAATGCATATTGTATGATTAAAAAACTTAAACATAAAATTAACAGAACAATAATAACCTTTCGTTGAAACTTTTCTTTTAATATAAAATAATAAAAGAAACTTAAAATTAAAAACTGTAAGCCAAAGTAAAAATGAGATAAATAAAGATTTCTCATGTGCATTTTCCCCGTGATATGCGAAGCTAATTGAACAATCAACATTGCAACACTATACAAAGCAAAAATTCTAAAAGGTTTTCCATTTGTTGAAAAACCTTTTAGTAAGAGTACACAATTTATACTCAAAATTAGATAACCTATATATACAAATACCTCAGAAATCAATTTTTAAGGAATAAGAGTATACAATGAACTAGTTACATCACAATAACTTGGACAAGGTCTAGTAAAATCAAAAATCCCATTAGTAATGTTATCTGTACCACCAGTATTAATATTACCATCAACATTCACCATCATTAATTTGGCTTCAGGGTTTTTACTATCTGAACCTCCCCAACCTAAATAGGCTCTTACTCCTATACAACTGCTATCTTTTAATAAATCGGTTATATCATCTTTAGGAATAAAAAATGCTTTTACATTAGTATCAGGAGTAAGTCTCCACTGTGTTGCCCAATCAACAGCTGTGCGAATATCAATAGTATTACCTGGAACAATTGGATATTGACCGCTTCCATCAAGAGTATATAGTGGACTCGTTACATCGCAATAACTTGGACAAGGTCTAGTAAAATCATAGATTCCATTATTAAGATTATCCGTTCCACCTGTATTAATATCTCCTTCAACATCAACTAATAATAATTTTGCTTCAGCTGGGTTTCCATCAGTATTACCAAAAGCTAAATATGCTCTTACTCCAATGCAATTTTTATCTTGCATTAAACTTGAAAAATCAATAACGGGAATAAAAAATGCTTTTACACCAGTGTCAGGACTTCTCCTCCATGTAGAAATCCAGTTAATTGCCGTTGTTAGATCGATAGTGTTTGCCATAATTGTTTTGTTTTAAGGGTTGGTTTTGTTGTTTGATGCATTAAAAATAGGATTAAAATTTTATTCAAAAAAATTCTAATACAAAAACAGGTATAAATACGGGGTAATTAAAAATAAAAAATCCCGAAAGAAATTCGGGATTGCTATTCTAGAATGGAACGTCACTATCGTCATCGTTATTGATGTTACTTCCAAAGGCCTCATTAGCTGACGGTAAGTTTTTAGTAAAAAACGGATTATCGTCGAGATTCATTTTGGATGGCAAATCGTCAAAGCCGCCACCAAAATCTTCTAAATTATCAAATTTACCAAGGTTACCAATAAATTTCAGACGAATATTTTCGAGCGAACCGTTACGGTGTTTTGCAATGATGAATTCGGCTTGACCTTGAGTTGGCGATTGTTCATCGTCGTCCCATTCATCAATTTTATAGTATTCTGGTCGATAGATGAACGATACAATATCGGCATCTTGCTCAATTGCACCCGATTCACGTAAGTCGGACAGTAAAGGTCGCTTGCTTGAACCACGGGTTTCAACCGCACGAGACAACTGCGATAAGGCAATAACTGGGACTTCCAATTCTTTGGCTAAAGCCTTTAAGTTACGCGAAATGGTTGAAATCTCTTGTTCACGATTTCCTCCACCTTTTCCGTTACCACCAGCTGTCATTAACTGAAGGTAATCGACAATGATCAATTTGATTCCGTGTTGCGATGACAAACGACGCGCTTTAGCACGTAAATCAAAAATTGACAATGATGGAGTATCATCAATATACAAAGGTGCTTTTTCCAAATCACGAACTTTTACACTCAATTGTTCCCATTCGTGTTTTTCTAGTTTTCCAGTACGCAATTTTTCAGATGAAAGCCCGGTTTCAGACGAAATCAAACGCGTAATCAACTGAACGGATGACATCTCCAACGAAAACAACGCAACGGGATGACCAAAGTCAATGGCCATATTTCTCGCCATCGAAAGTACGAAGGCTGTTTTACCCATACCCGGACGAGCCGCAATAATAATCAAATCGGAAGGTTGCCAACCCGAAGTTACTTTATCTAGTTTTTCAAAACCAGTGGCAATTCCGGATAAACCTTCTTTATTGGCGATTTCTTCAATGCGCTTTTTGGCTTGAATCACCAAACTTTGAGCCGTTTCCGAACTTCGTTTGATGTTTCCTTGTGTAACTTCGTATAGTTTTGATTCGGCTTTGTCTAACAAATCGAATACATCAGTCGTTTCATCGTAAGATTCTTCAATAATTTCAGAAGAAATTCGGATCAAACTGCGTTGAATGTATTTTTGTAAAATAATGCGCGAGTGAAATTCAATATGCGCCGAAGAGGAAATCTTTTGAGTGAGTTGAATCAGGTAAAAATCTCCACCTGCTAACTCTAATTTAGCATTCTTTTTTAACTGCGATGAAACTGTTAATAAGTCAATAGGCTGAGAATCTGTGAATAACTGAAAAATAGCCTCAAAAATATGCTTGTGAGCGTCTTTATAAAAAGCATCCGACTGGAGAATATCAATTACCTCATCAACTCCTTTTTTATCAATCATCATAGCACCCAAAACAGCCTCTTCAAGGTCGAGTGCTTGTGGTGGTAATTTTCCTTTTTCTAAGTTAATGATAGTAGTTTTATCTACTTTTATTGGGTTTATATTCTTCAAATTTTCCATAGAGCGAAAGTAACCAATTCTGTAGTTTTTATGAACTTTAGTTATTACATTTTATTGTTTATAACTAATTGTTTTTTGTTAACAACCAAAAAAAAACCGCCTCGTTATTGACGAGACGGTTTGACCATTTTTTGTAAGATTTTACTCTTTGAACTCGCCCATTTTACTGTATTTATCCATCCTCTGAGCGACTAACTCAGTTGTTGATAAATCTTTCAATTCGTTGTAGGCTTTTGTAATGTATTGTTGTACTGTTTTGAATGTCGTTTCTCTGTCGTAATGAGCGCCTCCAAGTGGTTCCGGAATCACATCATCTACTAACTTTTGTTTTTTCATGTCGGTTGAAGTCAGTTTTAAGGCTTCAGCAGCTGTTTCTTTGTGTTCCCAACTTTTCCATAGAATTGACGAACACGATTCAGGAGAAATAACTGAATACCAAGTGTTTTCCATCATTAGAACACGATCTCCAACACCAATTCCCAAAGCTCCACCCGAAGCACCTTCTCCAACAATTACGCAAATAATGGGCACTTTTAAGCGACACATTTCTAAAATATTACGAGCGATTGCTTCACCTTGACCACGTTCTTCGGCTTCCAAACCTGGATAAGCTCCTGGAGTATCAATAAAAGTAACTACTGGAATTCCGAATTTCTCTGCCATTTTCATCAAGCGTAACGCTTTACGGTAACCTTCAGGATTGGCCATCCCAAAGTTTCGGTATTGACGTGTTTTGGTGTTGTAGCCTTTTTGTTGACCTACAATCATGAACGATTGTCCGTCAATTTTACCTAAACCACCCACCATTGCTTTGTCGTCTTTAAAACCCCTGTCGCCAAAAAGTTCTAAAAAACTATCACCACACAAGGCATTAATATGATCCATTGTGTACGGACGATTAGGATGACGCGACAATTGTACACGTTGCCAAGCGGTTAAGTTTTTGTATATTTTACGTTTAGTTTCTTCTAATTTCTTTTCAATTTGTTTGCATGTATTGGTTACATCTACATCCGACTCAAGGCCAATAACCTGACATTTATCCAACTGATCTTCAAGCTCTTTTATAGGAAGTTCAAAATCTAAATATTCCATAATTTAATTTGATAATTTAGTATTCGTTTGTTTTACAAATATAAAATAATAAGTACTATTTTGTAGATAAAATTCTATTATTTATCCACTTTTTTTCTGCTTTTGATTACACCATTGAGGATGACAGTCGTCAGAATAATCAATGCTCCAAAATAAAATCCGTTACTCATTTGCTCTTTATCTTTGAAAATCAGGACTGCTAAAATGATTCCGTAAATAGGCTCCAAATTGATGGTAAGCATTACGGTGTATGGACTCAAGAATTTCATCACTGCTGTAGATGCAATAAAAGCATAGGCTGTACATACCGAACTTAAAATCAACAAACACAATAGATCTGCTAATGATAATTGAAAGAATTCGGCATTGAAGCTATTTCCAAACAACAAAAAAGCAGAAAAAAACAAAACACCGCCTGAGAGCTCGTAATATGAGATCACAGTTGGATCGTAGGTTTGAACAAATTTACTATTAATCACAGCAAAAGATGCCGATAAAAATGCAGACAATAAAGCCAAGAGAATACCTTCTACATAGTTGCTTTCGACTTTAAAAATTATGGTAAGTCCGAGTACCACTATGATTCCGAAAAAAATTTCATACCAAACGATTTTCTTTCCAAAAAATATAGGCTCAATTAGTGACGTAAAAAAAGCACCTGTCGATAAACATGCTAGAGTTATGGAAACATTAGAGACTTTAATCGCTCTGAAAAAAGTAAACCAATGAAGCGCAATGATTAATCCGGCGACTAGGAACTTTAAAATTACTTTACGCGGAATTTTTATTCCAATTTTATAATATCGAATGTAAATAAGGATAAAAGCTACTGCAAACAGCATTCTAAACCACACTAAAGGCAAGGCATCAAGGGTGATTAACCGACCTAAAATTGCGGTAAATCCCCAAATGAATACTATCAAATGAAGGTGTAAGTAGCTTTTTGCATTATCGCTTAGCATTGCGAAGTAAATAAATAGCTAAGATTCCAAAAACGATATTAGGAACCCAAACAGCAATAATAGGTGGAGCAGCCGATTTTTCTGCTAATACTCCAAAAATTTTATCCAAAAAGACAAAGGCAAATGCCAAGACAATTCCTATCGCTAAGTTCATTCCCATTCCGCCTCTTCGCTTCATTGAAGAAACCGCTACAGCGATAATTGTTAAGATAAATGCCGCAACTGGAATACTGAATTTTTTGTACAAGACCACCAAATACCTATTGATATTGGTAGAACCTCTTGATTTTTCTTTTTCAATAAAATCGAGCAATTCATCGTAAGGAAGCGTTTCTGCAATGTAAACAACCGGCGTTAAATCTTCAATATCAAAACTAAAAACAGTGTCTTTTTTCTCGGCAGTTTCAAAAATATCATTCAACTCACCAATCTTTCTTTTCTTGTAGTTGAACATTGAATAGGTACTGTCTTTTTCATTCCATTTCAAACGATCAGCAGTTATTTTATAAACCATTTTCCCTTTGTCAAATTTCTCCAACGAAAAGTTAAAAGCAATCTTAGAAACCGTATTAAAATTACTCACATAAATGTATTCGTCTTTACTGATTTGTCGGTATACATCGCTGTCGTCCCGCATTTCGCTTCGCCCGCCACCAATCAAATACATGTACCTAAAATTCTTGAATCCTTCGGATGCTTTTGGCACAAAGAAAATCCCCATCACCAAGGCAAAAACCGAAACGATTACTGCTCCAAAAATATACGGACGCATGAAGCGCGTAAACGAAATTCCGGAACTCAAAATGGCAATAATCTCAGTATTATTAGCGAGTTTAGAAGTAAACCATATAATCGATAAGAACAAGAATATCGGGAAAAGTAAATTGGCAAAATAAATAGTAAAATCAACATAATACGAGGCAATTTCCTTAAACGGAACTTTGTTCTCAATCATTTTGTTCACCTTTTCAGAAACGTCAATGACAATTCCAATCGGTATGAACATCAACAACATCACTGAGAATGTGGTCAAGTAGCGTTTTAGTATGTATTTGTCAATTATTTTTAGCATATTTTTATTTTGTTTAAAATTGTTTAACCTTGTTTAAATTGTTTAATGTTGTTCTCTTCCAGAACCCTTAAACCTTTAAACTCTTAAACCTTTAAACTCTTAAACCTTTATAACCGTTGATTCATTTGTTTTACCATAATATCCTTCCACTGACGAAAATCTCCCGCTAATATATGCTTTCTGGCTTCACGAACCAACCACATATAAAAACCTAAATTATGAATCGTAGCAATTTGTTTTCCTAAGTATTCATTCGCGGCAAAAAGGTGACGCAAATAGGCTTTCGTGTACTCTCTATCCACAAAAGTAGTTCCCATTTCATCAACAGGAGAAAAATCATTTTCCCACTTTTTATTTTTGATATTGATTGTTCCGTTAGCCGTAAACAACATTCCGTTTCTGGCATTTCGCGTAGGCATAACACAATCAAACATGTCTATTCCTAGTGCAATGTTTTCTAAAATATTAATCGGAGTTCCAACACCCATCAAATAACGCGGTTTATCTTCGGGAAGTATTTCACACACTACTTCGGTCATCGCATACATTTCTTCAGCTGGTTCACCCACTGATAATCCGCCAATAGCATTTCCTTGTTGACCTGAGTTTGCGATGTATTCTGCTGATTGTCTGCGCAAATCTTTATACGTACTTCCTTGAACTATCGGAAAAAACGTTTGCTCAAATCCGTATTTGAAAGGTACTTTTTCTAAATGGGCAATACATCGATCCAGCCAACGGTGCGTCATGTGCATACTGCGTTGTGCGTAACGATAATCACAAGGATACGGCGTACACTCGTCAAAAGCCATAATGATGTCGGCACCTATCGTTCGCTGAATTTCCATCACATTTTCGGGTGTAAAAACGTGGTACGAACCGTCAATGTGCGACTTAAACTTTACTCCTTCTTCTTTAATTTTTCGATTTGCCGATAATGAATACACTTGGTATCCACCCGAATCAGTCAATATATTACGGTCCCAATTCATAAATTTATGCAATCCGCCCGCTTGTTCTAAAATGGTTGTCTGCGGACGCAAATACAAATGGTACGTATTTCCTAAAATAATATCGGGATTGATTTCTTCTTTTAATTCGCGTTGGTGTACTCCTTTTACCGAAGCAACCGTTCCAACAGGCATAAAAATGGGAGTTTCAATTACACCATGATCGGTGGTAATTTTTCCTGCTCTGGCTTTCGAATGTGGATCTTTCTGTAGTAAATCGAATTTCATTTTGTCGTATATGGACGGCAAAGATAAATTATTTCCATTTTTGGCATCGTGATTTAGGATTTTATTTAACATTTTTGAATTCAATTGTGAATTATTTGGGCGTGCCCAGATGGGCCGTGCTATTCGCTGTATCTTTTGTTCCGCTGCGCTACACAAAAGGATGCCGCTTCTATCACTCACGCAGCAGAGCTTCTTAGAAAATTCATATTAAAAGAGGTTTATCATTGTTTACAACCTTTAATAACTTCTAAAAAATTCATTTGCCAACCTTTAAAATTACTTTTACTTTTGGAACATTAAATTTTAACTACAAACAATGTCGAACACACAACAATTAAACGACTTAACTACACAAGTACGAAGAGACATTCTTCGAATGGTACACGCAGTAAATTCAGGTCATCCCGGAGGTTCTTTGGGTTGTACTGAATTTTTAGTGGCACTTTACCAAAACCTCATGAATCGCAAAGAAGGTTTTGATATGAACGGAAAAGGAGAAGATCTTTTCTTTCTTTCTAATGGTCATATTTCACCTGTTTTTTACAGTGTTTTAGCTCGAAGCGGTTACTTTCCAGTAAGCGAATTGGCTACATTTAGAAAACTCAATTCGAGATTGCAAGGTCACCCAACTACTCACGAAGGTTTACCTGGAGTTCGTATGGCATCAGGTTCTTTAGGACAAGGTTTATCAGTTGCTATTGGTGCTGCACAAGCCAAAAAACTAAACAACGATAATCATTTAATCTATTCACTTCACGGTGATGGCGAATTACAAGAAGGTCAAAACTGGGAAGCCATCATGTATGCTTCCGCTAAAAAGGTAGACAATTTGATTGCTACCGTTGATGTTAACGGCAAGCAAATTGATGGAACTACAGACGATGTATTGAATATGGGAAGTCTAAGAGCCAAATTTGAAGCTTTTGATTGGGATGTTTTAGAAATTAAAGAAGGTAACAACATCGAGGCCATTATAGCTGGAATGACCGAAGCCAAATCGAGAACTGGAAACGGTAAACCCGTTTGCGTTTTATTGCACACTGAAATGGGGAATGGCGTTGATTATATGATGCACACTCACGCTTGGCACGGAAAAGCACCCAACGATGAACAATTAGCAAAAGCATTAGAACAAAACCCAGTAACTTTAGGCGATTATTAAAATTATGAAAAAATACACCAATACAGGAAGTAAAGATACTCGTTCAGGGTTTGGAGCAGGAATGACCGAACTCGGACAAAAAAATGAAAATGTGGTTGCTTTGTGCGCCGACTTAATTGGATCATTAAAATTTGACGATTTCAAAAAAAATCACCCTGAGCGTTTTTTCCAAGTGGGAATAGCTGAAGCTAACATGATCGGAATTGCTGCTGGTTTAACCATTGGCGGAAAAATTCCGTTTACAGGAACTTTTGCTAACTTTTCGACTGGAAGAGTTTATGATCAGATTCGTCAATCAGTTGCTTATTCCGATAAAAATGTAAAAATTTGTGCTTCACATGCTGGTTTAACATTAGGAGAAGACGGAGCAACCCACCAAATTTTGGAAGACATTGGCTTGATGAAAATGTTACCTGGAATGACAGTTATCAACACTTGTGATTACAATCAAACTAAGGCTGCAACTATGGCTTTGGCCGATCATCATGGCCCGGCCTATTTGCGTTTTGGGCGACCAGTAGTTCCTAATTTTATGCCTGCTGACGAACCATTTGTTATAGGGAAAGCCATTCTTTTGAACGAAGGAACTGATGTAACCATTATAGCTACAGGTCATTTAGTTTGGGAAGCATTAATCGCCGCTGAAGCATTGGAAACAAAAGGAATTTCAGCCGAAGTAATCAACATTCACACTATAAAACCATTAGATGAGGAAGCCATTTTAAAATCGGTGGCTAAAACAGGTTGTGTAGTAACCGCTGAAGAACATAATATTTTAGGCGGTTTAGGAGAAAGCGTGTCTAGAACTTTAGCTTTAAACAATCCGAAACCACAAGAATTTGTGGCAGTACAAGATTCGTTTGGAGAAAGCGGAACTCCTGAACAGTTGATGGAAAAATACAAACTCAACAATCAAGCAATTGTGGAAGCAGTTGAAAAGGTGTTGAAAAGAAAATAATGTTCCAAGAAAAAGCCTCGATAGTAATTCTACCGAGGCTTTTTTTATTTAATAAATATTCGAAACTTAATCCAAATAAGGTGGAGTACAACCTGTTGTCAAATATCGTTTTGCTGTTTGTCCAGAGCAACTCGGTACAGTTTCAAAAGTATGATAAGTCCCATCTGGTTTTTTCAATTCATTTTTAGTCAAATAGTTATCTCCATCATCATCTACATCAAGGAAATTTGGAATTCCATCTTGGTCGGTATCATCTTCATAAGTGGTATCATCATCTCTTAAATAACCGTCTCCATTTACGTCTTCTTGATACGAATATATTCCATCTGAGTCATGATCAATACGTTGAACTTCATATAATTTAACGCTGAATATTAGTGGAGAATAAGCAGGTATACTTGTTCTTGGCGTATTAAAATAAGCTAGTCCTGAAGGAATAAAAAATACCCCAGATCCAAAATCATAATACGATAAAGTTCCATCACCATTGGTCTGATAACTACCTGATTTGAATTTTGGAAACAATTCACTCCATCCTTTGATAACAGCGCCCAAATTGAAATAACTACTTGGGTAATTATTGGTTTCAAAAACAGTATCATCCAAAAGATTTCCTTTATAAGCAGCTAAGACACTATCATAATTACATGGCGTTTTACTATTTGAACCTGTTCCTTCACGCATTTTCAAATAATAAACCTTATATGTAATATCATTAGATTCTACATTTATAAATGACAATGGATACGTAGTTTGATCCCAAATTGAAGTTTGAGTTCCTCCAGTTGGAATCAACGTCATTTTTATATCTTGATCATCAGGTTGACCTGGATTATTAGTAACCGATTCAATATAATGTGTTTGCAAATATTCTTCGATATCGGCTAAATCAGTCGCATACTGTTCTGCATAATCACGAAGTGGTGTTGGCTCATCATCATCATTCTTGTTACAAGAAATAATTATTCCTGCCATTGAAAACAGAAAAAGTAAGTTAAAAACTTTTTTCATAATAATTTTAAAATTTGGTCGCAAGATACAATATTGATTTATTTTTGTAAACTATTTAACGCCGAATTTAGAAAAAAAATGAGAGTAGATAAATACTTATGGTGCGTTCGCTATTACAAAACCAGAAACATGGTTACTGAGGCTTGTAAAAAAAACCACATTACAGTAAACGGTCAAGTTGCCAAGGCATCAAGAGAAGTATACCCAACGGATAAAATAACATTTAGAAAAGATCAAATCAACTATATAATTACCGTTTTAGATGTTCCTCAAAACAGAGTCGGAGCCAAATTAGTTGATGTGTACAGAAAAGACGAAACACCTGCCGAATCCTTTGCTCATTTAGAACTGCTAAAACTTTCAAAAGAACATTACAGAAGAACGGGAGATGGAAGACCAACTAAAAAAGATCGACGCGACTTAGAAGATTTTGAATTTAGCGGTAAAGATGATGAAACTGAATAGTGATTATTGGGAAAATCGTTATCAGAACGAGGATATTGGCTGGGATTGTGGAGCTGTAACCACTCCACTTAAAGTGTATTTTGATCAACTCACAGATAAAACGTTAAAAATTTTAATTCCAGGAGCTGGGAATGGTTATGAATTTGAATATTTAATTAACAACGGATTCAATAATGTTTTTGTATTGGATTATGCTCAGACACCCATTAAAAATTTAAAGCAAAAACTGCCTAATATTGGAGAAACTCATTTTATTCATGCTGATTTTTTTGATTTGAATGACACCTATGATTTAATTATTGAACAAACTTTTTTTTGCGCTTTAGAGGTCAGTTTACGCAAAAAGTATGTTGAAAAAATGTATTCATTATTAAACCCAAATGGAAAACTGGTTGGTTTATTATTTCAATTTCCGTTAACTGAAGTTGGCCCACCTTTCGGAGGTTCTGAATTTGAATACAAGGACCTTTTTCAAAAGTTTTTTACAATCAACAAACTTGAAACCGCTTATAATTCGATAAAACCAAGAAAAGAGAACGAACTCTTTTTTATCTTTACAAAAAAATAAACTCATGAGCCAGAATATCATCCTTTCTCACATACAAATTAACCACATTATCAAAAGAATTGCGTATCAGGTTTACGAAACTTTTATTGATGAGGAAACAATAATTATTGCCGGAATTGCTTCTAATGGATATATTTTAGCGACAAAAATCGCAAAAGAAATTGAGCAAATATCTGCTATAAAGGTGAATTTGTGTGAAGTGAAAATTAACAAACAGAATCCAAATTCTGAGATAACGACATCAATCAGTAGTGATGAATATAAAAACAAAGGATTAATTTTAGTAGATGATGTACTGAATTCAGGCACTACTTTAATTTATGGTGTAAAACATTTTCTCGATGTACCCACCAAAAAGTTTAAAACTGTTGTTCTTGTAGACCGAAACCATAAAAAATATCCTGTAAAAGCTGATTTTAAAGGAATTTCATTATCAACTTCTTTTAAAGAACACGTAACTGTTGTTTTTGAAAATGATAACTCTTATGCTTATTTAGAATAGTAACTTTTCAATTTCAAATACAATTTCTTCAATTGACTTATTATCTACCACTATCTTATGCTTCGCTTGATTGTAGAAATAACTTCTTTCAAACAAATGCTTCGCAATAAATTCTTTTAACTCATCTCCATTTAATTGAGCTAATAGAGGGCGATTTTCTTTTTGTTGATTTAGCCGCGAATATAGAGTACCTATAGAAGCTTGTAGGTATATTGATACGCAATTTTCATCTTTTAAAAGTTCATGATTATTAAAGTAGCAAGGCGTTCCTCCACCAGTACTCAAAACAAAGGTTTCATCAGATTTCATTTTCTCAATAAACAACTGATGCTCTAGCTTTCTAAAAAACAATTCTCCTTTTTCAGAAAAAATGTTTTTAATGCTCATTTTTGCCTTTTTTTCGATTAAATTATCCATCTCTAAACAGGAAACGTTCAATTTATCAGCCAGTTTCTTTGCTAAAACCGACTTTCCGCTACCCATATAACCCACCAAAACTACTTTGCGCATATTAATAAATCCTTAAATTCTAAGGCATTAGGAATGAATATTAAAAAAAGGTAAATTTAAAATAAAATTGCTTTGAAAAATAAATAATAACGCCTTATATTTGCACCCGCATTCAAGAAATGAAAAATGACTCGATAGCTCAGTTGGTAGAGCACAACACTTTTAATGTTGGGGTCCTGGGTTCGAGCCCCAGTCGGGTCACAAAAATGATCATCATTTAAAAAATTCAAGAATGCAATGACTCGATAGCTCAGTTGGTAGAGCACAACACTTTTAATGTTGGGGTCCTGGGTTCGAGCCCCAGTCGGGTCACAAAAAGCGTTCGTTTAACGAATGCTTTTTTTGTTTCGGCCACGTGGAGAAATTGGTAGACTCGCCATCTTGAGGGGGTGGTGTCGCAAGACGTGTCAGTTCGAATCTGATCGTGGTCACATTAAAACAAAACACCAAGAAAAAGAACAAACTCATTTGTTTTTTTCTTGGTGTTTTTATTTCTATTAAAAATTTAACCTAAGAATTTCACAAAATCAACTAACTACAACTTCTTTACTTTCAATTCTCTTTATCAAAAATATTAATCCACCAAACGCAAATATTTTCTAAATAAAAGTTATTGTTTAAATAAATTCATTAATTTTGTTTAACTTTTTTATTTAAATCATGAACAACGTTAAAAGCTCATTCAGTATAAAAGATTTAGAAAACCTATCGGGAATCAAGGCTCATACCATAAGAATATGGGAAAAAAGGTATGATGTGCTTCAGCCAATGCGCACCGACACCAACATTCGATTATACGATTTATCATCGCTTCAGAAACTATTAAATATAACGTTATTGCATGATTATGGATATAAAATTTCCAAAATATCAAAGCTTCCAACAGAAAAAATCAACTCGCTTGTAAGGGAAATAGTATCGGAAAAGAATGCGAAAAATCACGCCATTAGTTCTTTCAAATTGGCAATGATGAATTTTGACCAGACACTTTTCTTTACAACATATGACCAATTGCTGTCTGAAAAAACATTCCGAGAAATATTCTACGACGTTTTTATTCCGTTAATAACTGAAATAGGATTTTTATGGCAAGCTGAAACCATTACACCAGCTCACGAACACTTTATTAGTTATTTAATCAAGCAAAAAATCCTAATTAACACAGAAAATCTTCAAATACAACCAGCTAGTAAAACAGACAAAATTTTTGTATTGTACTTACCTTCTAATGAAATTCACGAATTAGGTTTAATGTATCTCAATTATGAAATTTTACTCAACGGTTATAAAACCATCTACCTAGGTGAAAGCGTTCCAACTTCAAGTTTATTAGATGTAAAAAAATATTTTGACAACATCGTTTTTGTTTGTTATGCCACAGTTGAACCAAACAGAACAGAAATTAATGACTATATTGTTGATCTCAAAAACAAACTCTTAGATTCAAATACTGAGTTATGGATTTTGGGTAGAATGACCGAACACATTAGCTCTAAAAATCACTCCAATAAAATTCAAATATTCAATTCGATTGATGCATTTTCTCAAAAGTTATAAAGTTATCTTAAAACTATCAATTTGTTTAACTTTTTACTATATTTGTTAGACAAATTATGAAAAAAGAAATTAAAATAATCGGATCTGGATTTTCTGCTTTAGCCGCTAGTTGTTATTTAGCTAAAGAAGGCAATTCAGTGACAATTTACGAAAAAAACAGCACCATTGGAGGAAGAGCTCGCCAACTAAAAAAAGACGGTTTTACTTTTGATATTGGTCCAACTTGGTATTGGATGCCCGATGTTTTTGAACGCTTCTTCAATGATTTCGGTAAAAAAACATCTGATTATTATCAACTAATCAAACTTTCTCCAGCCTATCAAGTGTATTTTGGAGTCAATGAGTTTGTGACAATTGCCGATAATCTGCCTGAAATAATAACTACATTCGAAGCTATCGAAGCAGGAAGTGGAGCACAATTGGCTTCCTTTATGAAAGAAGCACAGAGTAACTATGATATTGCCATTAAAGATTTGGTGTATCGACCTGGCGTTTCACCTTTAGAATTAGTTACAGTTCAAACCGCTCTTAAAGTTAATCAGTTTTTCAGCAACATATCAAGAGACATTCGAAAGCGATTTAAAAATAAAAAACTAGTTCAAATTTTAGAATTTCCTGTTTTATTTTTAGGTGCAAAACCATCCGATACTCCATCATTTTATAGTTTTATGAATTTTGCCGATTTCGGATTAGGAACGTGGCATCCTAAAAACGGAATGTATTCTGTAATCCTTGCGATGGAACAATTGGCAAAAGAATTGGGTGTTCAAATCGTAACCAATGCCAATGTCGAAAAGATTGTTGTTGAAAATAAAAAAGCAGTTGGCATCCATGTTAATGGCGAATTTATTGCTGCCGATATTGTGTTATCGGGAGCTGATTATCATCATTCGGAAACTTTATTAGACGAAAAGCATAGAGTATACTCAGAAAAATACTGGGAGAAAAAAGTATTTGCGCCATCATCGCTCCTATTTTATGTTGGTTTTGATAAAAAAATAATCAATGTAGAACATCATTCTTTATTTTTTGATGTTGACTTTGATGTACATGCCAAAGATATTTACGACAACCCCAAATGGCCTGAAGAACCCTTATTTTACGCTAGTTTTCCGTCTAAAACAGATGAAAACTCGGCTCCACAAGGTAAAGAAGCAGCTATATTTTTAATTCCACTCGCTCCAGGATTAAACGACACTAATGAAATTAGAGAAGTGTACTTTGAAAAAATTATAACGCGTTTGGAAAAATTAACACAACAAAATTTAAAAAATAACCTTATCTTTAAGGAGTCATTTTGTGTAAATGATTTCATAAAAGATTACAATTCATACAAAGGAAATGCATACGGAATGGCCAACACACTATTGCAAACTGCATTTTTAAGACCCAAATTGAAAAGTAAAAAAGTAGACCAACTTTACTTTACTGGTCAATTAACAGTTCCCGGACCTGGAGTACCGCCATCATTGATCTCGGGGAAACTGGTTGCCGATTTAATACGTAAATACAGCTAAATTTTAAAGAGTTTTTTTATGAAATCTATTTTTGACACCGTATCTTTTGAATGCAGCAAAAATGTAACTAAAATGTACAGTACTTCGTTTGCAAGTGCAGTAAAAATGTTAGCGCCTTGTATTCGACAAGACATTTATAACATTTACGGATTTGTTCGGTTTGCCGATGAAATTGTAGATACTTTTCACGATTATAATAAAGAATTACTCTTTGAATTGTTTGAAAAAGACTTAGAAACTGCTTTGAATAATAAAATCAGTTTGAATCCGGTTTTGAATTCGTTTCAACATACGGTTCACAAATACCAAATTCCGTCTGAACTAATTCAGGCTTTTATGAAAAGTATGAAAATGGATTTGGTAAAATCAAAATACACGACTTACGAAGAATACAACGAATACATCTACGGTTCTGCTGATGTAGTTGGATTGATGTGTTTGAAGGTTTTTGTGAATGGTGATGACACTAAATATGCCGAATTAGAGCAATCGGCTATGCGATTGGGTTCGGCGTTTCAAAAGGTGAATTTTTTACGCGATTTGAAAGCGGATTACGAAGATTTGAGTCGAACGTATTTCCCAAACACTGATTTATCTCAATTGAATGAAACTTCAAAAAATGAAATCATCAAAGAAATTGAGGCTGATTTTGAAGCCGGTTATCAAGGAATTGTAAAATTGCCGATTGAAGCTAAATTCGGAGTGTACACTGCCTACATCTATTACAAAAAGTTGTTGTCAAAATTGAAAAAAACGCCTTCAATGGAAATCAAAAACACGCGCATCAGAGTTCCTGATTACCAAAAAGTGGGATTGTTAGCGCGCTGTTATGTGAATTATCGATTGAATATTTTGTAGAGATAGGTCGCGACCTGTCTGTATCAAAAGTAAAAGGCCTGATGAAATACAGAATTTTGCCCCCGACCTGCCTGCCGGTAGGCAGGTTGTAGCGGAAAGCATTTTGAAATGAAAGCCTATTTTTTGTTGCTCTAAAAAAGCGACCAATGGAAGCTCTTTTTAGAGCTTACAAAAAAAGGGTTGAATGAAAAATGTTGAAGCAAAAAGCGGGATTAGGCTCAAAAAAAATAAAAAATAAAATTGTTAAAATAAAATAGTATGTGGATTCATATCTTGGTTTTTATACTCACGTTTTGCATCATGGAATTCATGGCGTGGTTTACTCATAAGTACGTTATGCACGGATTTTTATGGGTTTTGCATGCCGATCATCACAAAAAAGATCACGATTCGTGGTTTGAGCGCAATGACGCCTTTTTCATCTTTTACGCTGTAGTGAGTATTGGTTGTTTCTTGCTCTGGAAATACAATATTTTAGAAATTGGTATTTCGATTGGATTGGGAATTTTTGCGTATGGAATGGCTTATTTTATCGTTCATGATATCTTTATTCACCAACGATTTAAATTGTTCCGCAATGCCGATAATATTTATGCAAAAGGTGTTCGTAGAGCGCATAAAATGCATCATAAACACATTGGCAAAGAACATGGTGAATGTTTTGGGATGCTTTTTGTTCCTTTCAAATATTTTAAAAAATAAATCACCAAGGACTAAAGTCCATAGATTTGATTGCACCGATTGAAAGTTTGCATTTGAAATTATTTATTCGACACAAATTTCACAAATTATCTCAAATAAATTCGTGAAGATTCGTGTAATTAGTGTAGAATTTTTTTGAAGCTAAATGCACTGAAAGTGAATAGTTTTCAATCTATTTTGAGAACCATAAAAAAACCGATTCTGTAATGGAATCGGTTTTCTTTTAACAACTAAACTCAACTTTATATTTATTGCATCAAACCTTGTAAGGGTTTTAGCTGCTCTAAATCGATATTTGATTTTTGTAGCAACGATAACATCGTCATGATGTGCGTTGGGTTCATTTCATCTCCCGTTACTCTTATTACTGCAAATCCGTTTTCTTTCTTATTGGCGTATAAAATAAACTCGTCGATTTTATCTTCAGTTCCCACAAAACTTATGGATGCGCCTTGACTGCCCGAACCTACTTTAATCAATTGTTGGTATTCTTTGTCTTTCAAAATAGCATTCAATTTGTCTTTTTCAACTTGGTATTCTTTTTGATTTTTATCGGTCGATTTAAAAGCGATGATGTTCACTTTATCAAAAGCATTCAAGGCTTGTTTTTGCTCAGAAGTAAGCGAACTTTCATCCAATCTTAAAATGTTAGACGATAAATCCAACGCGATAAAATCTTTCTTTTCCGAATTCTCTACAAAAAACTTTTGAAGAGTAGGTTCGCCATTGCAACTTACTAAAAGTAAACTTGCTGCTATCGCTAAATATACTATATATCTCATGATTACAATTTTAAAAAACCTCACAGATGACTATGAGGTTTTATGTATTATTTTCTTCCTTTTCCTGCTTTTTCCAACTCAGCACCACCAGGCAATTTCATTTTATCAGTCAATGCTGATAATTCGTCTAAGTCGAAGTTTCCGGTTAACGACATCAATACGGTTTCCTCTTTACCAGAACCATCAATAAACATTAAAAGTTCTTTTACTTGTGAATCGGTTGCGCCAGATTTTACGTAAATTTTTACGCTTTTACCTTTTTCTGTGATGCGCATTAATTCTTCTAAACCAGCTGTTTTTAAGTATTTATCAGCGGTGGCTTTCATATCGGCCGCCTTTTTGGTGTTGCTCGTCACAAACACTTTCAGGTTTTCTAATTTTTTAATCAGATCTATGTATTGTTTTGACTCTTTGTCTTTTACATTCATTTTACTCATCATTGAAAACATTTTTGGGCTTACAATAACAGTTTGAATTTGTTCGTCGTTGTCAAATTTGTCAAACACTGATTGTTGTGCAAAAAGGCTGCTTGACATTAAAAACAAAGCGATTACTACTACTAATTTTCTCATGATTTCTATTTTTTAACTGTTCGCCTAAGCGATTTGATTAATGATTTATTTTTTAAAAATTTTGTTTTTGGTACTCTCGTATTCGTTAATATAACTTACACTTTCTATGCCAACATTTAATTTCTCAGAAACTAAATCCAAGGCTTTTTGTGTTTCTGCCATGGCCAACTCCGGATTATCATACGTTCCTAATTCTCCTGCGGGTTGAACTGCTTCAGTTTCTAAAAATCTAAAAGTGACTACTCCAAACACTATAACAATACTTGCTGCAATCGATAACCACAATACATTAAACTGTTTTCTAGGTTGTAATGGAACCGATTTTGTAAATTGGTGTTCTTTGGCTTGGGTGAAATAACCAAACACATCGCGGTATTGCTCTAAATGCTGCGCAACATCTGAAGAAGAAAAATAGGCCTTCAATTCTCTTTCTTCGGCAATACTGGTTTGACCTTCAAAGTACTTGTCTATTAACTGTTCTATTCTAACTAATTCCATAATTATGGGTTTGTGTCATTGTTTCTCTAATCGTTTTTCTAGCTCTCGAAAGAGCAACTCGCACTGCCGTTTCGTTCATTTCTAATATTTTGCCAATTTCTTCAAATTCCATTTCTTCAATCTCTCGCATTTGAACAATCAACTTTTGTTGTTCTGGCAAATCGTTTATTATTTTTTCTACCCAATTCCAACTGTCTACATCTTCCATTTTTTTTTGTAAACCCGAATCGTTCGAGGAATAATTACTGTGTACTAATGTCAGGTTCGAAGCGCGTTTCGATTTCAACTGATCCAAACAATAATTCTTAGTCATTGTCATTGCCATGGCTTCTACGCTTTTCAGTTCACCCAAACTTTCGTTTTTATTCCACAATTTCACCAGAACTTCTTGAGTAGCATCTTCTGCTTCTTCTCTGCTCACAAGCAACCGCTTTGCCATTCTAAACACTTTGTCCTTAAACGGAGTAATGATGGTTAAAAATTCGTTTTGGTTCATGTTGATTGCTTGTTATATAGTGAAGACGAAACACAATTTATTTTGTTACAGTAAAGGTAACTTTTTTTTTTGAAGCAATCTCGTCTTAAAGACGAGAGGGCATTTTTGGTAATCCATTTTCCCGCTTTCCGTTGCAATTCCGCTGCGCTACATTTCCTACAACCTGCCTGCCGGCAGGCAGGTCGGGGCTAAAAAATAACTCTTGACTATTATTTTAGTTATGCTGAAAATTTACCAACTTAGAAAATGAATTGCGAGTTATTTTATTAGTTTTGTTTTGACATTAATTAGAGGCAAAGATTACAAATCGCACTATTAGAGATTAATTTTAAAGAAAAATAATAAATTAAAAGATGATAGTTGAATATAGAAATTTAGACAACCAAAAAATAACTTCTCAAAAAGCATTTCACATAGAAGAGTATAGTGAAGTTCATATTGATGAAATATCGGGCTTGATAAAAATTGAGAAATTTTTTTCAAATAAAGAACTACTAGCTATAAATTATTATTTAGATTCTTCGGAAAATGAATTGGATAAAATTAATGAAGTTAGAAATCTAAGTGATCGATTTTGGATAACAACTAGAGAGTATTATAATGGTCTTTTAATAGAAGATACAAAAGATTTTAGTAATAATGCTGTACTTGGATTTCATTCTAGAAATTTACATAACAATAAAGGTGAAGTTATTTGTAGAGAAGAGTTAGATTTAAATACACATTTGCCTCTTTATGAAAATACTGTAAAATATTTATTTAACGATTCAGGAGATGAATTGTTGGAAGCTACTTACAATTCAGATGGAAGTTTAGAATATATAACTTATAAACCTGACTACTACAATAATCAAGATTGGGAATCATATGATCGAACAAGTTTCTATGAATTGCAGTCAAAGTTCAAAAAAGATTTAAGCTATTATTTGATTGCAACCCTAGAATCACCTCTCATCTGCAAAGAGTTTTTATAAAAAACTGTGCAAATGTCTCTTGACTTTGCAGAATTTTATATTAATGATGAACGTCTGTTTAAAACCATTATCCTAGCCCTGATAGTAGTGGAAAGCCCACAAGCGTAAAAAGTAGTTTTTGTTGGCTTACAGAAGCGACCAACGGAAGCTTTTGAAAGACTTACAAAAACATTTTTTAGGCTGAGGACTTGAAACGGATAGCAGGATTTGCTTCTGAAAATTTTGAATAGTCAACTTGGAATTTTGAATTTTGAATTTGTAAAGACAAGGATGATTTTACTGCACATCATTTTTTTTTAGCTTTTAAAACAAGTCAAGGTTAAAATATTCCATAGCATCAAAAAAATGTTTAAATTTGAAATAAAAAAGTTCGAATATGAAAAAGAAACTAATTATAGCCAATCTATTACTACTATTATTGGTTGGAATTGGATGTACCAAAGACGATTTGTCCGTTCCAGAAGAACTTCGTATCAACAACTTCATTTGGAAAGGTTTGAATCAATACTATTTGTGGCAAGCTGACGTACCTAATTTGGCTGACGATCGTTTTGCCAATCAAGATGCGTTAAATAATTTTTTATCGGGATATTCCAACCCAACTACCTTATTCAATAGTTTACGAGTAGACTCTTCCATCGATCGGTTCAGTGTAATTTATAGTGACTACGATGTATTAGAAGGCATTCTTTCGGGTAATACTTTAAACAATGGTGTTGACTTTGGTTTGCGCTACAAAACGGGAAGTTCAACTGATATTTTTGGTTGGGTTCGCTACATTCTTCCCAACTCCAATGCATCAACACAAAACATTCAACGTGGTACCATTTTTTATGCTGTAAACGGAACACCGTTGACGGCTAGTAATTATCAATCGCTACTTTCTGCCACTACTTATACATTAAATTTAGCTGATTACGACAACGGAAACATCACACCCAACGGACAATCAGTAACATTGACCAAAACTCAATTAGCAGAAAATCCGGTTTATGCCATCAACACTTATATTCAAGGTAATAAAAAAATTGGGTATTTAATGTACAACGGATTTTACTCTCAATACGAAAACCAATTGAATGATGCCTTCGGACAATTAAAAGCAGAAAATATAACGCATTTGGTTCTTGATTTGCGCTACAATTCGGGTGGTTCAATTGCAACCGCAACCCGTTTGGCTAGTTTAATTACGGGTCAATTTACAGGAAGTGTTTTTGCTAAACAACAATGGAATGCCAAACTCGATGCGTATTGGTTACAAAACAACCCAAGTTCGCTGTTCAATTACTTCACAACCACTACTGGAAGTGGAAGTGTATTGAATAGTTTAAACCTAACTAAAGTCTATATTTTAACAACAAAAAGTACCGCTTCTGCGAGTGAATTAGTCATCAACGGCTTAAAATCCTACATTGACGTCATTCAAATTGGCGATACCACTACAGGAAAAAATGTGGGTTCTGTAACGTTATACGATTCTCCTAATTTTGCAAAATCAGGTGCGAATCCGAATCATAAATACGCCATGCAGCCTCTAGTTTTAAAAACGGTAAATGCCGATGGTTTTGGCGATTATCAAAGCGGATTAACTTCTACTATTCAACAATTAGAAGATTACGGAAATTTAGGTGTAATTGGTGATGCAACCGAACCTTTATTAGCCACAGCCATCAATCAAATCATTACTAGCGGTCGAATGATGCAACAACCCGAGAAAACATTTATATATTGCTCCGACTCAAAAGCAATCGAACCGTTGCGAAGCGAGATGTATATTGAATTGAAATAAAAAAAAAGGCTTTCTGATGGAAAGCCTTTTTTTTTATTTCAATTCAAAATTCCAAGTTGAATATTCATTATTTAAAAATTAATTAAAATAAAACCCAGCCGGAATCACACCAACTGTTTTACTCGAAACTAAATCACCAGTTAAAGTATACACGTAGATTTTACCGTTCGAACTGTAATCACCTGCATCGCCAACGTATATTTTATTATTTTTCACAGCAAAACTGTACACTCCATAAACGCCTTGATCAGTAGTGCTGAAAATTGGAGTTGTGGGAAAACTAGTTGATATCAGTGCCATTTGAAAAATATCCGAATCAACAGTATAATAAAAACTATTATTTTCAATATCCAAATTAGATGGATGAGTTGAAGTGGTAAAATTAATTGTACTATCAACCGTATTACTCAATAGATTAATTTTTGACAAACTACCAGCTGTTTCACTTCCTGACCATGATGGTTTTCCTCCATTTAAAACATATAATTCATCATTTTTAATTTCTAATGAATTCGGCACATCACCCACAGCGATAGAAGAAACTGAATTAGTAATTGTATTTATCACTGAAACTGTAGAACCGAATCCGAAACCACCAGCATGTGCTACATAAATTTTTGAATTATAAACAACCATTCGCTCTGGACCTTCAGCAACAGAAATTGGAGTTAACAATGAATTATTCGCCAAATTAATCACCGCAATATAATCATCCGAAGGACTTGAACCATTTCCCCAATTGGAAACATAACCTTTACCATTGTTAAAAACAATGTAACGCGGATTGGATAAACCTGTAGAAATGGTTCCGACATGAGTCATAGTATAGCGATTGACAATTTCAATTTTATTCGAAACATTCAAAACAATATAAGCTAAATTGTCGTAAAAACCGACATCTTGAGCTGTATCACCCAATGTTATAGTCGGATTTACAAGCGAAAAAATATTATCTTGAAAAACAGTCAAATCATCAGACAAATACGACACAGAAGCGTTACCATTGCCAAATCCACCTTGATTTAAGACCAAAACACCGTTATCATAAGCTCCAAGTGGAGTTTCATTAACTTCATCGTCGTTACTACACGAAGTTAAAAATGTCATTCCAAAAAATAATACCAAGGCTAGTCGTTTCAATTTCATAATAATTTAAAGATTTATATTAAAGTTTAGTGTGTAATTTCTTCCAGGGAAAGGTCGTTGTGCCACCGATTGATAATTTTCATTAAAAACATTTTGCACTCTAAAACCTAATGTACATTTTTTGAAAATGTCGTATTCAATTCCGCTATTGACAACAGTATATTCTTTCAATTTATACTCATTATCCAACGAAGTAAAAACTTGACCGTTAAAAAGATAATTGCTGTAAAAAGTGATTTTTTTATACGAATAAGCAACACTTGCTGTCATTTTATGGTACGGAACATAAATGAGTTGCTTCTGCGTTTGTTCGTTTTCTGAAATGGTATAAGAGTAATTCGTCCCCAATTCTATGGAATGATTCGAATTCAATTTACGCTTATAATTGAGATTGGCTTCTAATCCGTAAGCTGTAACTTTCTCAGTGTTTATTGGTTGCCACAAACCCGTATCATTGGGTTTCCAACTGATTAAATCAGTAAGTGAATTGTAAAATCCGGTAACAGAAAGTGAAGTGTTCTTTAGTTTAATTTCCTGACTCAATTCGAATTGATGAGCCGTTTCAGGCTTTAAATTGGGATTCCCGCCTTGTTGCCAATACAAATCATTGAAAGTGGGTATTCGGAAGTTTTTAGAATAATTAAATTTTAAATGATAATATTTAGTGGCGTTGTAGTGTAAACCGATTGAATACAAAAACGGACTTTCATAATTATTAGTTACTTCTTTTCTGAAATTGATTTCATAACTCAATTGATTCAACAATTGGTGTTTCATCAAAAAAACACTTGAAAAAACTCCTCTTCTATTTTCATTCAAATCAGAACCAAAACCTTTGGTATGAGTATAATCCAATAAGGTGTTGAATGTGATTTTCTGTGAAAAACGATACAACAAATCGTATTTTAACAGAGCGGTTTCTGCTTTTCCAAAACTGAAATTGGGTTGGTCTTTGTCTTCAAAATACTGATATTTCTCTGATAAATAAGCCGCTTTTACAGTCGAAACAAAAGCATTGTGCTCAACCATTAATTCGGCTAAATTTCGGAAATTTAAATCGGCGTACTTACTCTTAGAAGGCGCCGCGAGTGTTCCTGAAAAATGACGTTCTCCATCGTACCATTGGCTGTAGAATTTCAAATGGCTTTTGGGATTGATCTTATAACCTAAAATAGCATTTAAACTGGTGTTGTAAAATTGACCATTTTCGTTTTTTTGATTGGTGTTTAAATACGGATAGTCATTATCAGAACTATTTCTAGAAACCACTATTTGCGAACTCCATTTAACATCGGAAGCAGTGAATTTATAATTCGCGTTCAACGTATTGAAACTTCCATAACTCCCAAAAAACTGATTGGATAATTGCTTTTTGAATTCGACCGAATTATTCAAATGTATGCTTCCTCCAATGGCATTTGAGCCGTAAATGGAACTTCCGCCACCTGCGCGAACCACAATCGAATTGTAATTATTGCTGACAATCGTATTAAAATCGGTTTGACCGTTGAGTTGCGAATTGATGTTGATTCCGTTCCAAATTACTGCGGTTTGTTGTGCTGTGGTTCCGCGAAACGAAGGCGATGAAACCATTCCCAAACCGTTTTCTTTGAAATAAATAGTCGAATTATAATTGAGTAGCGAAGTCAATGAAGCCGCATTTTTCTGAACAATCGAATCCGTAAAAGTGGTAGTGGTTTTAGATTTTGAAAAACGGTTCAATTGTGTATCAGAAATGATTACATGCTTGAGGTGAATAGTATCCATTTGTCCCAAAGCAAATTGGCACAACAACAACAATAGTAAAAGAAAACCTTTTTTTCTAGTCATAATCTCTGAATCTTTTTTCCCGAAGATTCGATATTGGTTAAGAAAAAAGGCAGGTCTCCTGACTTGCGTCTTGTTGTTTCCCTTCTCATTCGCCTAGGCGAACAATGGTTTTGTAGTTAACAACAAGCTTGATAGCTTACAGTTGCGGGTACAGTTTAGGATTTTAACCTAATTCCCTTTTCATGCGATTCGAAAAATAATGGAATCGCAACCTTAATTCGATGACAAAAGTAGAATATAATATCTAATCTTTTAATTATTTTGAAAAAAAAACTACATTTACTATCATTTAGCATTTGTTATTATGAAAAAACTACTACTCCTTCTGTTCTCGGCATCCATTGGATTTTCTCAAATTACTGCTCTTGAAATTAAGTTAGTTGACGCTAATGTAGGTACTTCCAATTTTAATGGGACAAATAGTGGGACAACAGAATCAAATGATCCTGGTTTAAATGCTATATTTCAAAATTACAATGTAAGTTCTTATATGGTCAAATACGGACATTTGTATCCACCATTCGAAGGCAGATTTACAGAAATTTTATGTGATCAATCTGAAGCAACACAATTAAAAAACGACCTTATCGCCTACTCTAGCGTTGTTGAAAGTGTAAGAAATACATATCCTAGCGCACCTTTTAGTGATTGTCTCTATGCCCAAATCAATACACTAGGAAATGGAATCCCAATTGGGATTAACAACGGAATTGTTGTGACCAATGACGATGGCTTGAATCAAATTTTTGAAGATTTTGATGTATATTTTTATGTACAAACTGCTCCAGGCGCCATTAATGAAGCGCTACAAAGAACATACAATGTGGTTTGTAATTGTGACAATATACAACTTAAAACTGCTCTTGATAATTATGACAATATCATCAATTATACAGAATTCATTAGTCCAGGCTATCTATTAAACAATACTGCTTTTGAAAAAACGAATCCAGTAATTGCACCTAATCCGTTTTCAAGTACATTTAGTATTCAAACGGAGGAATCTATTTCCAACTATTTACTCATTGACAGCATTGGAAAACAACTACTAAATACGAATTCGAAGAGTGAATTAGATGCAATAACCCCACAGCTGAATCAAGGTGTTTACATTTTAAATCTTCAGTTTGAAAATGGTAAATCAGCTCAATATAAATTAATCAAGAGCTAACTATTTATCCTCTTTTTTCTTTGACAATTTATACATCAGCCAAATAAATCCTACTATAAAATGCAGCAGAATAATTCCTGCTACGATGTACATAAAAGTATTCGAATTGCCTCTCATGACGTTGAATTTTAATCAAAATTAACGCTTCATTGTAAATCATTTTGCATCAAATGTTACACAAACACGATTTTGTAAGCACATAAATTTTACTTTTGTGAAAATTATACACTGTGTCTGTTTTCCGATTTTCCTTTTATTTAATTGTTGGCGTTCTTTTTGTTCAATGCAAAAAAGAAACTGTTGCTACTGTAGTAGTTTCAAATGAAAATACTGTCAAATACGCCAAAGGTTTTACGATACAAAACTACGATGGTTATTCGGTTGTTACGGTTTCAAATCCGTGGCCAAAAGCCAATAAAACCTATACTTATATCTTAAAAGAAAAGAAAGGAATTGTTCCCGATTCACTAAAAAATAATCTCATCATCTCAGTTCCGATTCAAAAAATTGTGGTTACCTCTACGACACATATTCCTTCTTTAGAAATGCTTGGTGTAGAAAAATCACTCATTGGTTTTCCGAATTTGGATTATATTTCTTCTGAAAAAGTCCGCACTTTAATTGACAATAAAAAAGTGAAAGAGTTAGGAAGCAATCAATCATTGAATACCGAAGTTTTAATCGATTTACAACCAGATGTGATTATTGGTTACGGAATTGACAACAACAATCCAACGCTGGATAATTTAGAAAAAAACGGATTAAAAATCGTTTTGAATGGCGACTGGAACGAGCAATCACCATTGGGAAAAGCAGAATGGATTAAATTATTTGGCGCATTATACGATCAACAAGAAGAAGCGAACGAAATCTTTTCTAAAATTGAGAATGATTATTTAAAAACGCAGAAAATTGTTCAAAAAGCTACTTCAAATCCGACTGTTTTGGTTGGTGATATGTTTGAAGACAAATGGAATTTGCCTCAAGGAAACAGTTGGGGTTGCTCTTTCATCAAAGAAGCCAAAGGCAACTATTTGTGGTCAGAAACTACTGGAACAGGAAGTTTATCTTTGTCTTTTGAAACGGTTTTAGAAAAAGCAAAAAATGCCGAGTTTTGGTTTACATCTGGACAATTTTCATCTTTGGAAGCCATGACCAATGCCAATCCGCATTACAATCAGTTTACTGCATTTCAAAATAAAAACGTGTATTCGTTTACTCGAAAAAAAGGTGAAAAAGGCGGTGTTTTGTATTACGAATTAGCGCCTAATCGACCGGATTTAGTACTGAAAGATTTGGTTAAAATATTGCATCCCGAATTGCTTAAAAATTACCAACTGTACTTCTTTGAGAAATTAAAATAATGCTAAAAATTAGATATACATATCTTTTTATTATTTTGTCATTGACCTTGATTTTGTCATTGCTATTGAACCTTTCCTTGGGTCAAGTCGCCATTCCGATAAAAGAAGTATTCAAAAGCCTTTCGGGTTCATCCGCATCTAAAGAAACGTGGGAATACATCATTATTAATTTTCGATTACCCAAAGCGATAACGGCCATTTTAGTCGGTATTGGGCTTTCCACTTCAGGATTGTTGATGCAAACGATGTTCCGAAATCCGTTGGCCGGACCTTATGTACTCGGATTGAGTTCGGGCTCGAGTTTGGGCGTAGCTTTTGTGATTTTAGGCGCGGGAATTTTGCCTGTGGCGCTGTCAGAAATTTTGCTTTCAAGTTACGGTATAGTATTGGCATCATGCTTAGGAAGTTTACTTGTTTTGCTATTGGTAATAACCGTTTCCCAACGATTACGTGACACCGCAACTATATTAATTGTTGGATTAATGTTTGGAAGTTTTACGAGTGCTATTGTTTCGGTTTTGACGTATTTTAGTACAGCTGAACAATTGCAAAAATTCACTTTTTGGAGTTTGGGAAGCATCGGAAATTTAGCATGGTCAAGTATTGGATTACTTGCTGTTTCTGTCAGTATCGGATTAATGATGAGTTTGTATTCGATAAAATCATTGGATGCGTTACTTTTGGGTGAAAATTATGCTAAAAGTATGGGATTGAATGTCAAAAAATCGCGGTTCATCATCATGATTGCAACTAGTATTTTGGCAGGAAGTATTACTGCTTTTGCTGGTCCGATTGCGTTTGTTGGTTTGGCTGTTCCGCATTTGTCAAAATTGCTTTTTCAAACCAGTAATCACAAGATATTATTTTGGAGTACCCTTTTGATTGGAGCGATTATCATGTTACTTTGTGATACCATTTCACAAATGCCGGGATTTGATTTTACATTGCCTATTAATGCCATTACATCGATTGTTGGAGCGCCAGTTGTGATTTGGTTGTTGATTCGGAAGCGAAGTTTGGTTTAGTTTTAAACACATAGAAACATAGATTTTACCATTATGATGACTCAAAAATATCTTGATGAATTAACTTATGAAGTTGTAGGTTCTGCAATTGAAGTGCATAAAATTATGGGCAGAGGTTTACTAGAAAGTGTTTATCATCAATGCTTAAAAGAAGAGTTAATACAGAGAAAAATAAATTTTTTGACAGAGTTGAAAGTTCCATTAGTATATAAAACTAAAGAATTACAAGCAGATTTCAGGTGTGATTTATACATAGAAAACTGTTTGGTTGTGGAACTAAAATCAATTTTACAACTAAATCCTATAGTTGAAGCACAGCTTCAAACCTATATGAAACTCCTAAAAGCACCCAAAGGAATAATCATTAACTTCAATTGTAGCAATATTTTCAGAGAAGGTCAAAAAACATTTGTAAACGAATATTTTAAAAATTTACCCAAAGAATAGGAGCCCTATGTTTCTATGTGTTTAAAAAATGGAACTAAACAAAATATTAATTACTACCTTTCAATTATCTATTGGATATTCATCCAAAAAGGAGGTAAATTGTATTGCTCAAAATCTAAATTTAGAATTACAAACAGGAAAACTCATCACCTTAATTGGAGCCAACGGAATTGGGAAATCAACACTACTGCGAACATTAACCGGAATTCAGAAACCACTTTCGGGAACGGTTTTCTTGAATGGAAAAGAAATTCAGAATTATATTCCTATCGAATTAGCTCAAAATTTAAGTTTAGTTCTTACCGAAAAATTACCACCAAGTAATTTGACTGTTTTTGAATTGGTTGCATTAGGAAGGCAACCTTATACCAATTGGATTGGAACGCTATCTACTGATGATCTAGAAAAAATAAATCAAGCGATTCAACTGACGCAAATCGAACATTTAGTCGAGAAAAAACATTACGAAATCAGCGATGGACAATTGCAAAAAGTATTGATTGCTCGTGCTTTAGCTCAAGATACACCTTTGATTATTTTAGATGAACCCACAACACATCTGGATTTACTGCACAAAGTTTCGCTATTTAAATTGCTGAAAAAATTGGCTTCTGAAACTCAAAAATGCATTTTACTTTCGACTCATGATTTGGATTTAGCCATACAATTATCCGACGAGATGATTGTAATGACCGAGGGAAATGTTACGCAAGATCAACCGTGCAATTTGATTTCGAGAGGTGTTTTTTCCTCTCTTTTTAGAGAAGACACTATTGTTTTTGATGCAGAAAAAGGGAAATTTATTGTTAATTAGGATGATTTTGTTCAAAGCGAACGCGGTACACATGTAATAAATTCTCTAGATCTTCAGCATCAATATCCAATTCATCTATTTCAATTTCTTCATAATTAAAAGCTAAACAAGTAGTCGACGTTTTTCCTTTCGATTTTGTATACACTCTATCATTCTCAATATCTTCCCACGAAAAAAAACCACTTTCTTTCAATGTAATGCCTTGATCATTCAAAATGATTTGAGGTGATTTTTCTTTGGTCTTTTTATACCATGAATACAAACTATAACCTCCAATGACAACCATAATTAAAGCCAACCAAATGGTTTTATCAATATAATATAAATAACCTCCAGATGCTATTAAGAATAACGAAATTGCAAATTCAAAAGCTAAATTTGATTTAGAATAGAATACTAATGTTTCTTTTGGAACGTTCAAATCGTCTTTGTAAACGTCTTTTTCTAAAAACTTTTTTTCTAATTGCTTTAGTTTTTGTTTTTGCTCATAGTTTTTAATTTCAGTACGTTCAAACCAACTTCCGTCCTTCCAAATTAAGTTTTGCTCAATCGCTTTTCGTTTCAACTCATTCACATTTCGAACATTTTCATACGCCCAAATTTTCCAACCTACAACCAAATAACTCCATGATAACCAAGCCAATGAAACGCCAACTATTGATCCAACAATTATTACCCAATTATCCATCATCTCAACTTTCTTCAAATAAACTGAAATTAAAACACATACTATTATTATTGCTATTGGTAAGAAAACCAACTGAATTCTTCCTTTTTGTAATGCTTTCTTGACTGTAACGTTGTTTTTCATATTTTTTTATTTAGATAGAATTTGCCTTTTTGCTTCTCCTACAACAAAAGCAACTGAATTAGCAATGTTGTAACTTCTGATTAATTTCGACATGGGAATGGTCAAATGGTTGTCAAATTGATCTAAAACATACTGACTCAAACCCACACTTTCCTTTCCGAAAACCAACCAATCACCGTCTTGAAAATCGGCTTCATAAATTGATTTTTCAGCATGCGAACTCATCAGAAAAACTCGAGATTGATCTGAAATTTGAGCCATCCATTCGTCTACATTCTGATACTGATGCCAATCCAAATGCACCCAATAATCCAATCCCGAACGTTTCAGATTTTTATCGGTAATCTCAAATCCAAACGGATGAATTAAATGCAAACGACTTTCCGTTCCTACACACAAACGACCGATATTTCCGGTATTATTGGGTATTTCGGGTTCGACTAATACGATATTTAACATAGAGACTTCTTAGATATTTAGATTGTTAGACTTCTTAGATTTGGAACTCTTTAACTTCCATTACTTCGCCTGCTTTTAAATCATTCAGATGAATGGTTCCAACTCGTATTCTGACCAATCGCAAGGTAGGAAATCCGACAGCTGCAGTCATTTTTCGCACTTGTCTGAATTTGCCTTCAGTGAGCGTAACCGAAAGCCAACTCGTTGGTCCGTGACGTTCATCTCTGATTCTTCTTCCTTCGCCAATGCAATCAGGCAATTCATTGATGATACTGGCTTCACATTTTTTGGTTGTGTATCGAATGCCTTTGAAACCAATTTCAACTCCGTTTTTCAATTGTTCAATGGCTTCGGATGTAATGATTCCGTCAACCTGAGCATAATATTCTTTTTCAACCGTTTTGCTTCGCACGATTTCGCTCATCATTCCGTCTGTGGTCAGCAACAGCAAACCTTCCGAATCTTCATCCAAACGACCAATCGCCATAGTTCCATCTGGAAAATCATATAATTCACCCAATAATTTTTTTGGTCGTTTCTTTTCATAAATGAACTGACTTAAAAAACCATGTGGTTTATGAATTAGAAAATGGCGGTGTTGCATAGAATGGTTTTGGCAAAAATAAAAAAGACTACCTATTTTCATAGATAGTCTTCCGTTTTATTTTACAAATCTATTATTGTCTGCTTTGAACGTAATCTGATAACTCATCCACATTGCTACTGAACGAGAAGATTCCGTTTAATTTGAAATAGTTTCTTGGCTCGATACAATAGTCGTAAGCATATTTGGCAAACTCCAATTTGTTGTCTTCAAAATTGAAAGTATTTGCAATTTGAATGATTTGATCCACATTCAAACAGTTGGCTGAAATCACTTGTTTAGCTGTTTTCAATTGAGTGTCTTCAAAACTTTGTGCTTTGATTGTACTCATTGCTGCGTTAAAATCGCGTGGCGACATACATGAATTTCCACCGCAACCTCTAACTGGTTCTACATAAACAGCACCACCTGTTTGAACTCCAGTATGAGTAGTCGTTGTAGTGGTTTGCGTAACAGCACCGCCACTCATATTGTCATTAATTGAAATTCCCATGTTAATTCCGCCTACATTAACACCAACACCTACATTAGCTCCACCTGTTTGTGTAGTTGTAGTTGTGGTAGTTTGTGTTACACCTCCAACTGGTTGAGCTACTACTACTGGCTGTGTCACAACCACTTGACGCGGTTGACCGTAATGAACCACATGTACATTTGAAGAAGGAACAAAATTAGGTTGCACTGGAATCGCAGAGAAAAAATTCATTTTCATTTTGGTCTTGTTGTTTTTGTCTCTTTTGATTTTGTAGGTAACATCCGAGAAGTTTCCGTCAACATCAGTAAGCATTAAGTTATTTTTGCTGACTTCTGTTAATGTTTGGTCTTCGAATTTGATTTTGGCATTGTAGTACGGCTGATTCAAATCCTCCACACGCAAGTTGGTTTGGGGAGTATCATTGATTACTTCTCCGTTTAAAATTAAGGTAAATTTATCTCCATCTTCTGAAAAAATAGTCAAATGACCTACTGGACCGATTTGAGCAAATGATAATGAAGAAACCAATAAAAGTGCTAAAAGTGTAATTTTTCTAGTCATAATTTACGTTTTTGTGATGATTGCAAATATAATTTTTTCTTTTCAATTTTTGCAATTTCAAAAACGATGCCAAAAATTTTCATTATTTTTTAACATTGAAATCAATATCTGATATAAACTCAGTATATTTAAACTCTTTTAAAACGCCAATAATGAACGCTACCATCATCACCATCATCGCCTTTATAATTGCATTAGCCATTGGAATTTACCTTGGAAAAATGCTGTTTTCTGCCCACTCAAAATCGGATAAAGCTTCATTAGAAGAAAAAATAAACGGCTTACTTTCACAAATTGAACAATTAAAATTGCAGGTCGTTCAAACAGCACAAGAACGCGAAACCATTCGTGCCGAAAAAGAATCAGTTATCATTCAACTTTCCAAAAAAGAAACCGATTTTGAGAATTTATGGGAACGCAATAAAGAACAAAAACAAGAAGTAGAACAACTCCAGGAAAAATTCACCAAAGAATTTGAGAATTTAGCCAACAAAATATTAGAAGAAAAAACCACCAAATTCACTGAACAGAATAAAGAGAATTTAAAAAACATACTAACACCTTTACAAGACAAGATTCAACTATTCGAGAAAAAAGTAGAAGACACACACAAGGAAAGTATTGATTATCATGCCGCTTTACGCCAGCAGATTTTGGGGTTACGCGAAATGAACGAGCAAATGAGTAAAGAAACACTCAATTTGACAAAAGCACTCAAAGGCGATAGTAAAATGCAAGGAAATTGGGGCGAATTGGTTTTGGAACGTGTGTTGGAAAAATCAGGATTGGAAAAAGACCGTGAGTATTTTGTACAGCAAAGTTTTGTGACTGAGGAAGGCAATCGCGTTTTTCCCGATGTCATCATCAACTTACCTGATGGAAAGAAAATGATCGTCGATTCGAAAGTAGCTTTGACATCTTACGAGCGTTATATTAATGAAGAAAATGACGATTTAAAAGTTCAATTTCTAAAAGAACATGTTGCCTCGATTAACCGTCATGTTATCGATTTAGGCAATAAAAATTATCAGGATTTGTATCAAATGGAAAGTCCTGATTTTGTATTGCTTTTTATCCCAATCGAATCGGCATTTGCTATTGCATTGAATGAAGACACTAGCTTGTACAATAAAGCTTTTGAGAAAAATATTGTGATTGTAACACCTTCTACTCTATTGGCCACTTTGCGTACTATTGATAGCATGTGGACCAACCAAAAACAACAAGAAAATGCGCTTGAAATTGCGCGTCAAGCTGGAGCTTTGTATGATAAATTTGAAGGTTTTGTAACCGATTTGGTGAAAATTGGCAAAAAAATGGATGAAGCCAAAGTTGAATACCAAGGCGCGATGAATAAGCTCGTTGACGGAAAAGGCAATCTGATCACTAGTGTCGAAAAACTGAAAAAAATGGGAGCCAAAGCCAAAAAAGCGCTTCCCGAAAACATCATCAATAGAGCCAATGCTTTTGAGGATGAAAAAAATACATTAACTGAAAGTAAATCAGAATAATATCTTTTAAAATTAAAAACTAAAAATTATGTTACGTAAATTCATTCTTTATTTTGTTCTCATTGCGGTTGTACTCACTTCATTATTTTTTACTGCAGCTTATTATGCAACCTACAGTGAAGGTGATCGAACAGGCGAACTGATTAAATTCAGCAAAAAAGGCTATGTTTTTAAAACTTGGGAAGGAGAAATCAGCCAAGGAATTTCGGGTGCGCAAATTTTTAAATTTTCGGTATTGGATAATGATGCTGAAGTGATTGAAGATTTGAAAAAAAATCAAGGTCAATATGTAAAAGTCACTTATATCGAGCGTTATACAACTTTTCCATGGTGGGGCGACACTAATTACTACATTACAAAAGTTCAAACAGAAAAATCACCTTTTAAGTTAAAATAATTTTTAGCCAAAAAGTAGGGTGTTTATTTTTTGAGTTGTCTACTGCATAGTAGACATGATTCATTTCAGTCACAGATTCTTAATTTAAGTAGATAATAATTAGGTATTTGTGATTTTTTTTTTATTTTTGGTGTGGTTAAAACAAAATTCATGAAAAAGTATTACTTATTAAGCATTTTTATTCTTATTACCTCAGTTTCAATTTTTATTTCTTGTTCAGATGATGAAGAAGAACAGTACGTTCCTGTTTCACCTGTAGTGGTAAATTTAACCCAGGTTCCGTATCCAAAATTATCCGATTATAAATTTTTTGAAGGTGAGATGAAAAATCTTACTCCTGCATTAAACGTTATTCCTTACGAACCTGCATCTGTTTTATTTTCAGATTATGCCCACAAAAAGCGTTTTGTTTGGATGCCAATTGGCTCAAAAGCAACTTACAACGGTGATGGAAACATTTTAGAACTTCCTGTTGGATCAGCACTAATTAAAACTTTCTATTACGATAATGTTCAAAATGTAACTCCAGTAGGTTCAACACGAATTATTGAGACTCGTATTATGATTCGTAAATCAACAGGTTGGATATTTGCCGATTATGTTTGGAATGCTGCTCAAACAGAAGCTTTATTGGATAATTCAGGTAGTTTTACTCAAGTGGATTGGTTGGAAAATGGAACTCCAAAAACTGCTAATTACAGAATTCCATCAGAAGAGCAATGTATTGTTTGTCATAAAAGAAGAGAAATTGTGAATGGTAACGAAACTACTGTTTACACTCCAATCGGAATAAAACCACAAAATTTAAACTTCAATCGCAATTACGGCTCTGTATCGAAAAACCAATTGACAAAATGGATTGAACAAGGTTATCTGGAAAACAATTTTACTTTTCCAACTGCCGCAAATACAACAATTGATTATAACGACACATCCAAACCATTAGAATTGAGAGTTCGTTCGTATTTTGATATTAATTGTGCACATTGTCATGCTAATGACAGACACTGTGATTACCGACCAATGCGATTTGCGTTCAATGAAACTGCCAACAATCTAACTAATATGGGAGTTTGTGTGGAAACTCAAGACATGCAAGATTTCGATCCTGCTTTAAGCAAAATAATCACACCAGGAAACATCAATCGCTCAATGCTTTATTTCCGACTAAACACCGTTGACGAAGCCTATAGAATGCCACTTCACGGTAGAACAGTTATACACGAAGAAGGAGTTCAAATGATTGAACAATGGATCAATACATTACAACCTTGTGAATAAAAACACTATAACCAAACTAAACTAAAAATGAAAAAAATTACATTATTAATTATTTTGGCATTTACATCACAGTTCTCTATCGCTCAAGATAGTTGTGCTGGTGCAATGCCAATTACAGCTGCTGGAACATTTGTTATTGATGTTATCAATGGTGCTCCAACTACAACAGCTTGTGTTGGCGGAGGTACAGTTACGGCAGCAGAATGGTATGCTTACACTCCATCACAAAATTATACTGTGACCGTAACTACCGATTTACTCATCAACATTTGTCGTGATACTCGTTTTCAAGTGTACACAGGTATTTGTGGCGGTTTATCATGTTTGACTGGCGATGATGATGCTGGAGTTATTGCATGTAATTCGGGTAACACCAACTCTTATTTATCAACAAAATCATTCAATGTAACAGCCGGAACGACTTATTACATTGCTTTTGAAAATAGATACGAATCGACTGGTTTCAGTTTTCAAATCATTGAAAATCCAATCGTTGTTCCTCCAACAGCTCCTGTATCTTATCAAAACCAAACGGTTGGAACTTTGCCAAGTGGCGCTGGAAACTATAACCTTTGCATTGTTGATATGAACGGCGACTACAAAGACGATATAGTAAGCGTAAGTGCCAATAATTTAAAAGTGCATTATCAAGGTACTACAGCCAATTCATTTAGCATATCTGATTTTCCAATTTCTGGAACTAGCTTCATGCCTTCATGGAGTTTAGCTGCTGGTGATCACAATAGAGATGGTTATAATGACATTATTTTGGGTGCAGGAAGCGGACTTTCAGTATGGTCATCAAATAGCGTTGGAACTGCTTATAGTAATTACACACCTGGACAATACATTTTTTGTCAAAGAACCAATTTTGCCGACTTGAACAAAGACGGACATTTAGACGTGTTCTCGTGTCACGATATCGCGCCAAATGTTTATTATTTAAATGATGGAAATAGTAATTTCACCCACTATCAAGCAACTGTAACTCCAGGCGCTATGAATATTGGTACAAGTGGTGGAAACTACTCAACTTTATTCAGTGATTTTGATAACGATGGTGATACGGATGTATTCATTTCAAAATGTTCTGGACCACCGTGTGAACTACTTCGTTACGACGGAAATGGAGTTTACACTAATATTTCTGCTGTTGCTGGAGTTGATATTACTCCAATCCAAACTTGGTCTTCTGCAATCAACGACTTTGATTCGGATGGTGATATGGATATTATTATCACTGCAAGTGCTGGAACTCACAAGTATTTTAGAAACAACTTAGACACAACCAATAACGTAGAAGAGGCTTTCACTAATATTACTGTTGGTTCGGGTTGGGATACGAATTCATCAACTAATATTGATAACGTTTCTTACGATTTTGATAACGACGGTTTCGCAGATGTACTTGGTGGCGGAAACAAAATCATGTTCAATGATGGTGATGGTACTTTTACTCCTTTCAGCTATTCTGGACTAAGTGTAGGTGCAATAGGAGATTTAAATAACGACGGCTTTTTAGATATTCTAAACGGAACTACTGTTCGCTATGCAATACCAAATGGTAATAATTGGTCTAAAATCACTCTTCAAGGAATACAAAGTAACAGAAATGGAATTGGAGCCAGAGTTGAACTTTACGGTGCATGGGGTAAACAAATCAGAGATGTTAGAAGTGGTGAAGGATTTAAATATATGGGTTCATTAAACGTACATTTTGGTATTGGTGATGCAACTTCTATTTCTCAAATAATTATTAGATGGCCTTCTGGTATTGTTGACACAATCAATAATCCTACTATTAACGGTGTTGTGCACGTGGTTGAAGGTTCAACATTAGCTAATAATGAATTTATTAATTCTGAATTTGCATTGTTTCCAGTTCCTGCTAAAAACATATTAAACATCAAATCTAATTCAGATATTGCGTTTAAATCGGCTCAAGTATACGACTTAAATGGAAGAAAAGTATTTGAATCTGCAATAGAAAATGACGCAATTAACGTACAATCTTTATCCAAAGGAACTTATGTTTTAGTAGTTCGAAATACAGAAGAAAAAGAATTTTCACAAAAATTCATTAAAGAATAATAAAAACAAACCCATCTCAAAAGATGGGTTTTACAATTAATAACCAATAAACTAAAATAACTGCAAACTAAAATGAAAAAAATTACTCTACTATTACTCTTGAATTGTATTTTTCAATTTTCAAATGCGCAAAACACTTGTGATACGGCTTTACCTCTAACTGCTGCAGGATCATATGTTGTAACCGCAGTTGATGGAACACAAGTTCCTGCTCCAATATGTGCTGACAATGGTGGTGGTGCTAACAAAGGTGAATGGTATGCTTACACGCCTACACAAAATTACACTGTAACTATTACAACAAATATTGCAGCGAACACACCAAAAGTTGATACTCGTTTTCACGTTTACACTGGAGGTTGCGCTGGATTAACTTGTTACGCTGGCGATGATGATTCTGGTGCAGGATACTCATCTGTTGACACCTTTGTAGTATTAGGTGGAACAACCTATTACATTGCTTGGGATAACCGATGGACATCCAATGGGTTTACATTTGATCTAATAGAAGCTCCATATGTTGAGCCAGTTCCAACTCCTATTACCTATACTAATCAAAATGTAGCGACAGTAAATAGTAATTATAATATCTGTGTTGTAGATATGAATGGCGACCATTTAGACGATATCGTTGGAGTAAGCTCAACAAATATTAGAGTTCACAGACAAAATGTTGGTGGTGGATTTACAGTACTTGATTACACAACTTCTGCCGCAGATAATATGCCAACTTGGAGTTTAGCTGCTGGAGATTACAACAAAGATGGGTACAACGATTTATTGTACGGAAACGGAAGTGGATTAACATTCATGAAATCAAATAGTACTGGAACTGCTTATACTGAAGATTCACCAGGACAATACATTTTCTGTCAAAGAACTAATTTTATCGATATTAATAACGATGGGAACCTTGACGCTTTCTCTTGTCACGACGTTGATCCAAACGTATATTACATTAATAATGGTTCTGGAAACTTTACCTACTATCAATCAGGTGTAACTCCTGGGGCTGTAAATCTTGGTGTCTTATCAAGTGGAGGGAATTATGCTTCTCTTTGGTCTGACTTCGATAATGATGGAGATGTAGATATGTTCATTTCTAAATGTTCTGGACCTCCATGTGAGCTTCACAGAAACAATGGAAATGGCACTTATACTGATATTTCTGCTGCAGCACAAATTAACTTCCAACCAGTTCAATCATGGTCATCTGCCATTTCAGATTTTGATAATGATGGAGACATGGATATTATGGTGGGTTCTAACGGAAGTGTAGGTCATAAGTTTTTCAGAAATGATTTAGACACCACTAACAGTACTGAAGAACCATTTTCTGATATTACAACTGGTTCTGGATTAGATTTAGACACAGCAATCAACAGAGATTACATTGCTTATGATTTTGATAATGACGGTTTTGTTGACATTATGGGAAGTGGAAGCAAAATCTTATTCAATCAAGGAAACAATGTATTTGCTCCTGTTGCCTATAGTTCTATTGGTGTGGGTGCAATTGGAGATTTAAACAATGATGGTTTCTTAGATATTTTAAATGGAAGTACAGTTCGTTATGCAGTTCCTAACGGAAATAATTGGATTAAACTTACCTTTCAAGGTATTCAAAGTAACAGTAACGGAATTGGAGCTCGTGTGGAATTATATGGCCCATGGGGAAAACAAATTAGAGATGTTAGAAGTGGTGAAGGTTTTGAATACATGAGTACTTTAAATGCTCATTTCGGAATTGGTACAGCTACTGAAATTTCTCAGGTAATTATTCGTTGGCCATCTGGTGTTGTTGATACAATCAATAATCCAACTACAAATCAAACTTTACATGTTGTAGAAGGTTCAACACTTTCTACAAATAGTTTCACAAGCGCTACTTTCAGTATTTCTCCTGTTCCAGCTAAAAATGTAATTACAATTCAAGCGAATGATTCTATTTCTTTCGAATCTGCTGAGATTTTCGACTTAAACGGAAGAAAAATAGCAGACTCTAAATTAGATAACAACAGCATCAATGTTCAATCATTAGCTACTGGAAGTTATATTTTATTGTTGAATGATTCTAATGGAAAAAGACATACTCAAAAATTCATAAAAGAATAAATTTTGTATATCATAACAAATAAAAAATCCCAGTCGAAAACTGGGATTTTTTTATAAAGAATTTTGATAGTTAGAAAACTCTCAACAAGTTAAATCCGAAGAAAATATCACCTTTACCCCAATCTCCAACTGTATTTCCTAAAAAACCCGCTTCGTGAATTCCTTGTGAATTACTGAAATGCATCTGAAAAACGTGTCCACCTGTTTCTAAATCAAAACCAATTGAAAGTGGATCTTTAAAAGGTGATGAACTTGCTCTATTCAAATGTGCTGCGTAATCAACATTCAGCGACCATCTTTTAGCAAATTTATAGCGTCCGCCCATGCCTAAAGCAAATTGACTATTGTCTTGCTCATCATCTATCACATAATTTTCATGGAAATGAGTTGGTGCTAATTCTAACGATAATTTATCACTGAATTTTCTTGAGATTAAAACCTGATTTACAAAAATCAAACGATCGTTAAACTCCATATTTGGGAAATTGGTCTCGTTTAAACTTTTGTCAATGTTGATGGCCAAACTATTGAATCCAACAATTGAAAACGGAAAACCATCTTTAACTTGAGGAACTAAAGAGTATTTTGCAGAAAAATCATAAGCTGGTTCACTACGCGCTCCACTAACTGTCAACCAATCGGTAACACCATAAACAAACTTCAATTGAGTAACTGCATCATCCAGCCCAAAAAAGGTTTTAAATCCGCCTTCAGTTGAACCAAAACGGTGAGCCACTATAAAATACAAATCTCCTTTAGCTGCTAATTTGGTCGATTCTAAATTCACTATTTTCAATCCTTTAAACGCTGATTCCACGCGCTCTTTCCCAGCAGAAACAGTGTCTATCTCCTTCAACAAATCATCTTGCGAAAACGACAAAAACGGAACTAATAATACTAATAATGCAATACTTTTTTTCATAGGTAATAAATTGTTTATAATAAATAAATTGGTTGATTGTTATTCAATTATTGAAGATTGATCCATTTTAAATTCTTCTACCAAATCGTCATAAGCCAAGAAACGACCTTTAAGTGTCACTTTCTTTTTTATTTCTAAATTGGTTGGCAAAGCAGAATCAAATTGAGCATAAATTTTATCGTCAATAACAATCGATTTGCTCTCAGCATCTACATTGGTGATTGCACCTTCCACTTGCACGACTTTGTTCTGATATTTGACAGTTGCTATACTATCATTCTCAGTAAACTCTTTTTGTAAGACTTGAACCGTTAAAGTAAAGTCAGCTTCTGAAGCTGCAATATCTTTATGATCTTTATAAGCATAGAAATAAACTGAAGCTGCTATTCCTATAACTACAATCACAAAAATTAGTAATTTCTTTTTCATATTTATTTTGTTTTGTTATTCAGTAAGTTAAATATAATTACGAAAATAATTCTTATTTAGATTAAATTTAATAAAAAATAATTATTTTTATTTTTTTAAATCTAAAATCGTCCATCTCTCGTAGATTATAGTAGATTTAAACTAAATAAATATAAACAATATTACCAATTATTAATTAATTTCGAAAAAAAATAAAACCTATGAACTACAAATTTTATCTGTTCCTTTTTGCAAGTCTTTTATTTTTGCCAGGTTGTTCAAATAACAGTACTGATGATTTAGTTGGTCCTACACCAGCATCAGTAACCTACAACGGACAAATCAAAGCCATAATTCAAGCCAATTGTATTGCCTGTCATAGCGACCCTCCACAAAACTTTGCTCCTATGCGTTTGACTACTTACGAAGATGTTAAGACCGCAGTTTTAACTCGTGGACTTCTAGATCGAATTTCAAGAGCTCAAGGTGCGCCTGGAATGATGCCAAGTGGCGGAACTCGTTTACCTCAAGCTACTATAGATCTATTCACGCAATGGCAAGCAGAAGGTTTGGCAGAATAATTGTAGTAGTTCTAAACATCTAAAAATAAAATCATGAAAAAGTATACTCTTCTCTTATCGTTTTTCTTTATTTCGATAGGATTTGCACAAGACAAAGTGCTTACTAAAAACGGAAAAATCACCTTCGAAGCTTCCGTTCCTTCATTTGAAGAAGTCAAAGCCAAAAACGAAGCCGTAACTTGTGTTGTCAATACCAAAACAGGTGAGATTGCAACGTTAACCTTAGTAAAAGGATTCCGTTTTAAAGTGGCGCTGATGGAAGAACACTTTAACGAAAATTACATCGAAAGTGATAAATACCCAAAAGCTACTTTTAAAGGAAAAATTGAAGGTTTTGATTATTCTAAAATCACCAAAGAAGGAAAAACCTACACCATTAAAGGAAAATTAGAATTGCACGGAAAGTCAAAAGACATCACCATTACGGCTACCATCAAAAAATCGGCAGATGGAATGTCATTAGTTTCTAACTTTACGGTAAACACTGATGATTTCGGAATTGATATTCCAAGTGTAGTAAGCAAAAAAGTTTCTAAAAAAGTAAATGTGACTTTGGATTTTAATTTGAAATAAATCGAATTTTACACAATATACAAAACCACGAATTAACCTTTCGTGGTTTTTTTATAACTCCACTTTGGTATACGAATTCAATTTATCAATTTCCAATATCGTTTTGGTATCGTCTTGACTTTGAATAAACATCGGATTGAATTTAGCACCATAAACAATTTCATCAAAAGTATACGAAGTCCGTTTAACAACTGTATTACTATACATGTCGTCAAAGGCTTTGATCAAAACCATAATTTCACCTGAAATACTTTTGAACTCTTTCTCGGTAAAACCATAAAACGGACTCGATTCTGTAATCGGATGTACCAATGTCCAATTCAGATTCAACGAATTGATCATACTCATTTCCAAATCCAAAAAGTAAAATTTATTAGTGAGTACTCTGTTTTCTTCCAATTCAATTCCGACTGTTATTTTTGCCTCAGCATCGGTTAATTGTGTATTTTTATGTGGAACCAATCGCATCATCAAAGCAGTTCCGCCTTTATAAGGAGCAATTAAAGCATTTTCAGAAAATAAAATATGGGCTTTCGGCTGACTGAATCGTCCGTAAAATAAACCTGTTGCGATAGCAAAACTCAATAACCCAAAAAGCGCTTCAACTGAAGCCACAAAACTGGTTATGAATCCACTCGGACTAATATGTCCGTATCCAACTGTCGTATACGTTTGAATACTAAAGAAAAATGCCTGACCAAACTGATCCAATTTAGAAGTCGCTTCAATTCCTTTCAGATGCTCAACTCCCAACAGATAATACAAGGTTGCAAAACAACAGTTTACTGTAAAATAAAAGAGTATGATGATGAAGAAAAACTTCCAACGTGGAATCGTAAGCATCGTATGGTACCAACTGATGCCATCAAAAAAAGCAACTCCAGTTTTTCGCACATTGGCGTTTCCGCTTTTGGTCAAAAAACGTCCGCCACTACTAGCAGCACTAGTTCCGAATCCCGTATTGCTGAGCGATTTTGCTTTGGAATTGATTTTTTTTAAGAAGGCCATAGATAATTTGATTAAGCTACAAAGGTCGTAAAGATTTTAATAAAGTGTTATAATCATTATTTTTTACTTGCAAAATTTATAAAAAAGAGATTTAAAAAAAGGGTGTTTTACCTCATTAAAAAACAGTGATTTACCTATTTTGTATTGATATTCAATGATTTACATTTGTATTACTATTTTAACTCAAAGTTATAATATTTAAATATTTTGAATAGAAATTTATAACCAAAAAACATGACTAAAGAAGACTTTTTCAACCAACTCAATCAACTTGATTTAGATGCTCAAGAATATTTAAGATTGAATTCAACAATTTTTAAAGATTTTGCTATTGGCCTATTAACTTTGGATAGCCCTGTAATTCTTTCGTTTATAAGTCTTAATGATTGGAGTGGACTTAAAGATTTTAGCTTGTCTAAAATATCTCTAATTGAGCAAAAATTACAAACAATGGAAACTCCGCAATCAGAAATCAATGCTTTTGTAAATCGCTTATATGAACTCAAATCAGGATTTCAGGATTTTTATGATAAGCCTAATACACAAGAAACTTGGGAAACTTTAAAAACTACTTTAGAAACTGAAATGCTTAACGCTGGTTTAACACAAGAGTATATAAACGATTTTGTATATAAGTTTGGCAATAATGGTGGAATAAAAGTGTATAACAACAGAAAAATACAATATGCCAATATTTTAAGTTTATTAAACTATTCTTTTGAACGGCATTTAGCCATTTATATGTACCATAAATCTTGTATTGCATTTGCAGAATATAATTTAATTGGAAATACAACACAGCCATTAACATATAACGTTTCAACAAAAATTACAAGCTTACTTAATAGCATAAAGAGTAGAAATAACACAATTTATGAAAACGTAAAAGATGAAAATACCAGTAGTATAATCATAAGAACTAAAAGTTTGGAATTATGGGTATCATCTATAATAGAAACTGATATTATCCCTATTTTAGCTTATGCTCATCAAGAAAGAATTAGTGATACTGCAACATTTACAGCTGATGGAAAAAGAGCAATGAAGGCAGGCGTTTTACTTCAAAATGCACTATTTTCATTAAGTGCTTGCAAATGGATTTCATGGACTAGTAAATGGCACAAAGAATTAGAACCTGTAAAAGAATTATTTTCTGCTGCCCAAACTACAATTAATTCTCCAATACAATATAGTGGAGACAGAGTTGCTATTAATACATTTTCATCAAATCCATTAGTTCATGACAACAAAGATGTAATAATAAATGGAGTCATACAAAATTTAGTAGCAAGGCATATATCGCCTACAAAAGTAATATCAACCGCAGAAGTTATTAATGATAATGGCAATTCTGTCAAAATTACTTTACCTTATATAAAGTTGGATTCATGTGGGTTAGTGAACGGTAGTTACGTAGAAATTTCTGGAAAATTTTTAATTGCTAATCCAGAAGCGGCTAACCAACCTGCCATTTCAATAGACAGATTGGCAATAAAAGAACTAGCAAAAACTAATTGGACAGGATGGCTACGTTATCAACTGCGAACAATTTATGAACCAATCGCTCATAATCTAGCCGTGTCTTTTAGTTTAGGATTAGGGAATGACGGCGGAATTAACCCTATTAAATATGATACAACTTATTCTAAACCAACGATTTTTTCAATTAACCAAAAAATATTTTAATTATGGCATGTGAATTAGAACTTTCAGAATATAATGAAGCGGTAGAAGAATATGACGACTCCTTATATGATATGTTGGATGCTGGATTAGCTGCTATTGGTGCTAGCGTAGCTATGGCAATAGCAATTACAGCAGCTAGTGCACTTACAATAACGTCTAGCGGATTGGCCACTCAGGCGGCGGCGGCGGGTTTAGCAACTGCTAGTATTTTTGTTTCAAGGGCAGCTTTGGCTTTGAATAATAGTGTTGCTGATTTTCTTGAAAGCGATGCTGAAACTGATAAATTAAAACAAAAGTTAAATGATTGTAGGAGAGGAAGCAGTACCTAAATTAATTTTTGACATAATTCTCAATTTATTCTTTTATTAATCAATGTTTAATTTCATTATAAATGAATTTTACAAGGCAATTTATTTTTTCTACAAACTACAGCGACCCATTACTTTTAGAAAACAACCCATTTCCAGAAGTAGTAAAGGCAGTATTATTATCTGAAAAATACACAACAAAATCTTCATTAAAAAAGATTGAAACTGCTAAAAATAAAGGTTCCTTGATTATTAGTGATAATGGTAATTTTACTCGAATGTCATCTATTGCAAAAAAATTCATGACAATAGGTTTGGAATTACAAAAAAGTGCTGAGTTATCTATTTTAAATCACAAAAAAATAACAGCTGATATTTTATTTAACAGAGCTTTATTAATTAATGAAATTGAAGAAGTTTGCAAAAATGAACTAGAAAAAATAAATTTTGAAGAAATAATTGATAAGCAATTAAAATGTAATCCAGATTATCTTATAGGTTTAGAAGACTTTACAATTCCTGTAATTACTATGTGTGGTTTAATGCATCCCATTTTTAAGCCAAAAAGAATAAACATAAAAGAATTTCAAATAAATACAATCAACTTGTATTTGAAACAAAAAGATGGTTTTTATGGTTATAAAGAATTACTATCTAAAACTATTAAATACTTGGTTTTACATTCTTATGATTATAGCAGTGCAAGACAAGGAGCTGAATTATTTAAAGACAATGACGAAGAAGGTGTAGCAATTAGTTTTGGTGGACCAATGTCAAGTAGAGATTACATTACGCGAATAAAACTTAAAAATAGATATCAATATTTTGACACTTCATTACCTGAACCTTATATTATTGCTTCATCTATAATCATTGGTGTTAATGATGGATTATCTAATAGAAAACTTCCAATTCACATATTAGGCTTAGGATCACCAATCTTAATAATATTACTTGGCTATTTATTAAGAAAAAATGCGCTAGTGAGCATTGACGCAACAAGTACATTTAAAGATGCTGATGATGGTACTATATACGGTTCAAAGGAAGCTTTCTTAAAACTTGACATGTATAAAGTTGCAGCATTTACATTGATAAACAATGAAACATATACCAGTAGTTCTCCTTTTTTTATTGATTTTGAAGAAAAATTCCCTTCCAATTGGTTTCAACTAAGAAATGAATTAAACATTACTGCAGATTCAAACGTTACTGATGTAATTAATGTTTTAAAAGCAAATGTCGTGTTAATTGAAAAATACATTCCATATTTTACTCCTATGCGAAAAGGTAATGATGACTTGATTAAAAGGTTACGAATAGCAAGAGCTGGTAGCAATTATTATGTGATAGAAAAAATTTGTGAAGAAATAAGAATAAGAAGAGATAATGAAGAGGAACTCAAGTCATGGGTTTTCAATGAGCTCGACAGGTATAAAACTAATGCAAGCAAAAAATGGGGAATGGCAATAGATGCAATAATAAAAATCATTGAAAAATATAAAATTTAAACGAACTGATTTAAATCTAAAACAAATGCTTTATATTGCTTTATGTTGAAAAAAATATAAACGGCAAACTTTTTTCAACCTAATACCCAAAAAACCCAAACTCACTTTCAATAGTCAGTTTTTTGCTATCACTCGCTTCTACTCTACCCACAATTTGGGCGTCAACGCCAAACGATTGTGAAATGTCAATTATGCTTTGAGCAATGGCCGAAGGAACATACAATTCCATTCGGTGTCCGCAATTGAACACTTGGTACATTTCTTTCCAATCGGTTTTGGATTGCTCCTGAATCAGTTTAAAAAGAGGTGGAACCGGGAATAAATTATCTTTAATCACATGAACGTTATCCACAAAATGCAACACTTTAGTTTGTGCGCCACCACTGCAATGCACCATTCCGTGTACCTCTTCTGACGAATAGTTCTCTAGTATTTTTTTTATGATTGGAGCGTATGTTCGTGTTGGTGAAAGCACTAATTTTCCTGCATCGATAGGCGAATTTTCAACGTCATCGGTCAATTTTACTTTTCCCGAATACACTAAATCACTCGGAACCGAACTATCAAAACTTTCTGGGAATTTATCCGCTAAATAATTGGCAAACACATCGTGTCGTGCCGAAGTCAAACCATTGCTTCCCATTCCGCCATTGTAGCTTTTCTCGTAGTTCGCCTGACCAAAACTGGCCAAACCTACAATCACATCGCCCGCCTGAATGTTAGCATTATCAATTACATCGCTGCGTTTCATACGTGCCGTAACAGTCGAATCGACAATAATGGTGCGCACTAAATCGCCCACATCAGCCGTTTCACCACCCGTAGAATGAATCGTCACACCAAAGCTTTTCAACTCGGCAATCAATTCTTCCGTTCCGTTGATGATGGCCGAAATCACCTCAGCCGGAATCAGATTTTTATTTCTTCCAATGGTTGACGAAAGCAAAATATTGTCGGTTGCACCAACGCAAAGTAAGTCGTCTATGTTCATAATAAGTGCGTCTTGCGCAATGCCTTTCCACACCGAAATATCGCCTGTTTCTTTCCAATACATGTACGCCAACGACGATTTGGTTCCGGCGCCATCCGCGTGCATAATCAAACAATAATCGTCGTCATTAGTCAAATAATCAGGCACAATTTTGCAGAAAGCGTTTGGAAACAATCCTTTATCGATGTTTTTTATGGCGTTGTGCACGTCTTCTTTAGAAGCAGAAACTCCGCGCATAGCGTAGCGTTGGCTGTTGTCAGAACTCATTGTAGTGGTGTGTTGTGTTGTCGCGCAAAGATAGTAATTAAGATGGAAATTTTCAGTCGCAGTCGCAGTTTTCAGTCGCAGTTGCATTTTTTTTATTTGAAGCAGAAATTTAACGTTTTATTGAACACTTGTCCCGCTTTTCGCTGCAATCTGTCATTGCCAGAAACGAAGCAATTCAATAAGAAACTTTTGATTTCGCAATGTCAGGATTTTCGCTCCAATCGGGGCTAGATTAGACGTATAGTAGTTTCTAAGTAATGTTTACGTCTTTCCCGCGCATGCGGGAATCCATTTTTCTGCAGTGGATTTGCTTCGCCAGTTCGGATAAATCCTCGTGTCCCGCATGCGCGGGAAAGACGTAGTAAGGAAATAAACATTCATAAATGCAGAATGCAAAAAAAATCTATTGAAAAACAAAATGTCTAAATTAGCCCCGATTGAAGGAAGCACCGCGTGCGACGAAAAGCGGGACAAGTTGTCGTTAAAGCACTAAATAGCTGCTACAAATAAAAAAATCTGTGAATCTGTGGCAAAACCTAATTCTCCAAAATCAGAATTTCTACACGGCGGTTTTCGTCTTCTTCCAACGCATTTTTCTCCGGAATTTTATACACCGGACGCGAAACACCGTAACCTTTGAACGTCATACGCGAGCGATCTATTTTTCCGCGAATTAAGTAATTGTAGACAGCGCGTGCTCTTGCTGTAGAAATCACTTCGTATTCATCGGGACGTTTACAGCAAATATGACCTTGAATTTCGATTTTGAGTTTCGGATTATCAACCATTACGCAGAGTAAATCGTATAAAGTGGGTTCGGATTTGGGAACCACTTTGGCCGAATTATTAAAGAAATAAATATTGTCGAGTTTGATTACATCGCCTTTTTTGGCTCCTTTTATTTTGTCTTTGAGCGATTCTTTGGGAAGTTCGTTGATGGTTTCAAGCTTTTTTTCAACTTCGGCAACCTTGTTTTTGACTTGGTAGATAATGGTTACACGTCGATTTTCACCTTGGACTGGTGATTGCTCAAAATTTTCTCCAAAACCTCGAATTTCGATGTCTTTGATTACGTCTATTTCACTCGCAATCAGAAAATTGTAGACTTCATTTACGCGTTGGAGCGCTAAGGTATCATTATAGGAATTGGTTCCTTTCCAATCGCAAAAACCGTACAGTTTCGTGACTTGATAGTCTTTGCCTTCGGCAATCCACGAGTTGATTTTTTTGACGGCAGTTTCGTTGAGTTGGTGTTGGTCAAAATCGAAATACACACTCAACTTTTCTTGAGCGAAGGAAGAAAAGGCAATTAAAAAGAGAAAATATCTAATTGCATTTTTCATGATGATTTATTTATCGAGTACCATGATTTCGACTCTGCGGTTGCGTGCCGCTTCGGTTTCGTTTTGCTCCGGAATAGGATGCTTGGGCTTGGAAACACCAAAGCCCTTTACCGTGATGCGACTGCTGTCAATCCCTTCCGAAACTAAAATGCGTTTGACTTGTTTGGCGCGATCGGTAGAAAGATTTTTGACGTCTTTATTGACACAGCAAATATGGCCTTGCAATTCGATTTTGAGTTTTGGGAATTTTCGCATTACGTATACCAACTCGTCAATTGCGGGTTTGGAAGTAGGCATTAACGCAAACGAATTAAGGTAAAAATTAATATCATTCAATCGGATTAACGTACCCTTTTTAGAAAGTCCGATTTTCTCTTCGAGCGTTGCTCCTTCGGGAAAATTCATGGTTTCTTCTTCGATGGGAACAATTTCGGCAGGTTCAACTACTACAGGTTCCACAACTGCTGGTTTAATGCCTAAAATTTCATTTTCACGAGCTAAATCTTTGGCTAAAATATAGTAAATAGTTACTTTTCTGTTTTCGGCTTTGGTTTTGGATTGTTGAAAATTTTCGCCAAAACTTCGGGTTTTAAAATCGTCTCGAATGGCGATTACTCCTTTGACTTTATTATAGATGAAATTGACTCTTTTTTTGGCCAAAGTATCGTTGAAGCCGTTGGTTCCGTCTTCATCAGTGTAACCATTTATGGCAACAATTTTCGAATCTTTATTGGCCTTCATCCAATCGGTTAAACGCTTCAATTCGACCACATTAATTTCGTGACGATTGCTGTCAAAAAAGATGGAAATCTGTTGTTGCGCTTTGACAGTAACCAAAAACACTAAGAAAAACAGTATCGAAAATAGTTTTTTCATATTCATATAACGAAATTACGTAAATTAAATTTTATGAAGCAAAAGTAATACCAATAAAAAAAATACTTACTTTTATAAAAACAAAAAACTATGAAAAAATTATTACTTTTATTGGTAATGACTTTATCTATAGCGGCATTTGCTCAGGTGCCACAAGGAGTTTCCTATCAAGCTATAGCCTTAAATTCATCAGGATATCCGGTTGGAAACACGTTGATTGGAGTTCGTTTATCGATTTTAGACAACAGCGCAACAGGAACAGTAGTCTACACTGAAACCCACACAACCACAACTAGTGACAGAGGTTTGTACAATTTAGTAATTGGTCAAGGAACACCAGTTAGTGGATTGTTTCCTTCAATTGATTGGGGAACCAACTACAAATTTTTAAAAGTGGAATTGGATATTACAGGCGGAACTAATTATGTTTTAGCGGGCACAACACAGTTATGGAGCGTTCCGTATGCATTATATGCTGAAAAGGCTAATAGTGTTGATGCTGATAATATTATTGGAGACATTAGTTCTTCTTATGTTTCAGGTTTCATCACTGATAGCAATGCGTATTATATGTACAACGGAATCACCAACCAACCTAATGAATGGATACAGCAATCTCTTTCAGGTCAACCCATTGATGTAAAATCCAATTTCTACACAATGGGAGTAATGACTTCGACTAATGCTTATGCGTGTACAGTAATCAATAACGGAAATGATACTTCAAATACTTATGCACAATGGTTTCCTATTCCATTGTCGGGAACACCTTTAAAATTGGTTATTTCAAATGAATCATTTGGGGTATTAACCTCAACGCATGCTTATGCTTTTGTTTACACTTCTAACGCAAACAATGACGTAACCTATAGTTGGTACAGTCAGCCAATTTCAGGAACTCCAAAGGATATTTATGCATTTGGAAACTGCAGTATCGGAGTTGTCACAGATACTAATGCCTATGCTTTTGCAAAAACGGCTCTATTGTCATCTACTGAAACTACAGCAAGCTGGTACACAACAGAACTAAGCGGTGAAGTCATTCAGACACGACCAACCTATCATCTTTTTTCGGTTTATACTCCAACTCATGCCTACTCATTTGTACCTGTTTTTACACCAACAGGGAATACCTCATTCGAATGGAAATCAATTCAAATGAGTGGTAACTTTATAAACTCTTCTAAATAAATTAAATATCTAATCCTATAACCATGAAAAAAATCATTTTAATTACCTTATTATGTAATTCTTTTTTGAATTATGCACAATCAACGATTCAGTCTGTCAATTCAGGAAGTATAATTACAGCAAGCTCCTCCGTTTCCATTGGAGAAATTGTGGTTAATCCGGTGAACCAAAACCAATCGAGTTCTGGTTTAATTGGCATTTTAGCACAAGTTAATGAACAAACATTAGAAGTTCCTGAATATGAATTGGCAGACGAAATCATCGTTTCTCCTAATCCAACTGTGGCTAGTATTCAATTCAAAAGCGAAATCAATTTAGCAAATGAAAACGTTGCTGTTTACACTACTACTGGTCAATTGGTTTCAGAAAAGAAAATTCAATCGGACAATTCGGTAGACTTAAGTGAGTTGTCATCTGGAATTTACATCATTCAGTTGGCTACGGATTCCAAAAAATCATTTAAAATAATCAAACGATAAAAAAACGAGTATGAAAAAATTACTTTTTTTTGGTTTTTTTCTAACTTCTGTGCTTTGCTTTGGGCAAGTTCCACAAGGTATTTCGTATCAAGCTATCGCTCTTGATGGTTCAGGAAATCCAATAGTGAGTTTGCCTGTTGGCATCCAGCTTTCTATACTCGATTCATCGGCAAGTGGAAGTGTTTTATATACAGAAACACACACTCCAACTACTAATGCACAAGGATTGTATAATCTAGTTATCGGTCAAGGAACACCAACTACTGGAACGTTTTCAACTATCAAATGGGAAAACAATTCTAAATTTTTACAAGTAGAAATGGATGCAGCTGGTGGAACCAATTATGCTTTAGTAGGAAGCACTCAATTATTAAGCGTACCTTATGCTTTGTATGCTGGAAAAGTTAATGTCGAAGATGTAGTTGGCGGACCAGATATGTTTGGTTACACTGGAGATTGGTATTCATCCTCGTTCATGACCAATACTAATGCCTATGTTTTTGCTCCAGCGGAAATAGTTTTTGACAGTTCGGTTCCACCTTCGCCAAATACTTGGCATTCTACACCAATATCGGGTATTCCGTTTAAGAAATCGGAAAATAGTTTTTTAACATCAACCAACGCCTATATTTTTGGACCAACGAGTGCTGGTCAGTCAGGTGATCATACCAATAGTTGGCATATTTTTCCAATTAGTGGTCAACCCGTTACTATTTTAACAAATATTTTTTATTCAACATTAATAATTACAACTACAAACGCTTATGCTTACACTTATGACAGTACTGGATTATTGGCTTGGCATCCAACAACTATTTCAGGAACTGTAGTTGATGTATCAGCGAGAGGATTAGGGATTTTAACGTCAACTAATGCCTATATATTCAATAACAATAGTTGGCAATCAATTCCAATTTCGGGGACTCCGTTAAAAATCAAACACGTCAGAGAAGGTATTCTTATGCTAACTTCAACTAACGCCTATTTGTATGGCACCAATACTACTCATCCGAATGGTGGTTCAACCAGCAGTTGGCACAATATTCCTTTTTCAGGAAATCTACTATTAGATTAAACAACAAATTATAAATTAGAATTAAATTTTTACAATGAAAAAAATCATTACACTCTTAGCCTTAATTAGCACATTATCAACTTTTGCCCAAGTTCCACAAGGAGTGTCGTATCAAGCGATTGCTCTGAACGGCTCAGGAAACCCAGTGGTCAACTCGAATGTTGGAATTCGGATTTCAGTAGTAGACAATACTACTACAGGAACAGTTTTATATACCGAAACGCATACCAAAACTACTAACCCACAAGGATTATTCAACTTAGTTATCGGTCAAGGAACTCCCACAACTGGAACCTTTTCAGCAATTGACTGGAGAGTCAACTCAAAATTTTTAAAAGTAGAAATGGACGCTGCTGGCGGAACCAATTATGTTTTAGTCGGAACCACACAATTACTTTCTGCGCCATACGCATTAGCAGCTGATAGTTTAGTTACTTCTGCAGGAGAAGGAATTACATTAGTTTCGCCTAATGGAACTCCGTATCAACTGACGGTGAATGATGCTGGACAATTGTCGTTGCCTACATCGGGTGCAACAAGTAGCATACCAAGTTCATTCTATCTTTACGGAAGTTTTAACAGTTTTAATCCAACTAATGCACTATTAATGCAACCAATAACAACAGGAGCTTGTGGTAGTTCTACTTTTAGCACTTATAAATATTTCACATCTGGAACACAACTCAAACTTTTATCTGCCAACAATTCTTCCTCACCAGTTTACGGGACAAATGCAACAAATAATGTTATACCTAACGGAAGTGCCTTAAACATTCCTTCTGATGGATTTTATTTGGTTAATGTGTTTTCTTATCAATCGCCTACTACATTGTCGAGTTATTCATTTACAGCCACTTCTATAGAAGTAGAGGTTTATATGTATAACGGCACTGGTACAGCTAGTGGAGCAACATACAGTGTTGCAAACAATAAATTTTCCATCAATTTAACGGGATTGACTACTGGGTCAAATTTCTATTTCAAATTAAAAACTTGCGGAAACTCCAGTCCTCTTCTGTTTGGTGATAATCTTGCTGATGGTACAATTGAATCAGGAGGAAGTATCATCACAATTCCAGGTTTGACTTCTACACCTAAAAACTACAGAATCGATTTGACCTTAAACAATAACGGATCAGGAACTTATACTTATACTCTATTACCATAATATTATGAAAACACTTATTTCAACTCTTTTACTATTTTTTACAACTTGTATTTTTGCACAAGTACCACAAGGAATATCCTATCAAGCCATTGCTTTAAACGGCTCAGGAAACCCAGTTGTGAGTTCTTATGTTGGTGTCCGACTTTCGGTTTTAGATAACTCAGCAACTGGAACTGTTTTATATACAGAAACGCATACTAAAACCACTAGCCCACAAGGATTATTCAACTTAGTTATCGGTCAAGGAACTCCAACTACTGGAACCTTTTCAACCATCAATTGGGGAACGAATTCTAAATTTTTAAAAGTAGAAATGGATGCTTCAGGCGGAACCAATTATGTTTTGGTGGGAACAACTCAGTTATTGAGTGTGCCGTATGCGATGACAGCAGGGAATTTAAGTGGTTCATCTGCAAATGATAGTATTGAAGATAACAAATATTCTAATTTTGCCTTCTACGATTCTTCTACTGACGCAACATACGCATTTAATCAAATTACTGGAACTTGGGTTTCTCAAGCTGGAGGAAGTCCAACTTCTGGAACAATTGTTAGTTCAAATGGAAATTTTGCTTTCTACGATTCTTCAACTGATAAAACTTATGCTTTTAACAAAAAAACTGGAACTTGGGTTTCTCAAAACGGAGGAAGTCCTACCTCAAGTACAATTGTTAGTTCTAATGGAAATTTTGCTTTCTATGATTCTTCAACTGATTCGACCTATGTATTTAATCAAAATACTGCAACTTGGGTTTCTCAGAGTGGTGGAAGTCCAACCTCTGGCACAATTATAAGTTCAAATGGAAACTTTGCTTTCTACGATTCATCAACTGACAAAACTTATGCTTTTAACAAAAAAACTGGAACTTGGATTTCTCAAAACGGTGGAAGCCCAACTTCAGGAACAATTGTAAGTTCAAATGGGAATTTTGCTTTTTATGATTCTTCAGCTGATACAACTTATGTATTCAATAAAAATACTGGAGCTTGGATTGCTCAAAGTGGAGGAAGCCCTACTGCTAATACCATAGTAATATCTAGTTCAAATTAAAATCATAAAAAAACCTGCTCTCATCAAGCAGGTTTTTTTTCTATATACTATTTTCTTTATTACAAAAGATTATCTCGTAAACAACAACTCTCTGTATTTAGTCAACGTCCAGATTTCGTCGTCTACTACTAATTCTAGTTTGTCGCAGTGTTCTCTGATCACATCAAAATACGGTTTTACTTTATCGCAGTACGATTCGGCCATTTTTTGAGCATCAGTCAATGCATTTGCTTTTTTACGCGCTTCAATCATATCATCAACATTGGAGTTGATTCCTTCAATGTGTTCTGATATTTCTTTGATGATTGAGATTTGCTCTTTAGCAATTTTCTCAAAATCTTTTCCGAAGATTTCCTTTAATCCGCGTACGTTTTCAATCAACGTATTTTGATAACGAATGGCAGTTGGAATCACGTGATTACGAGCAATATCACCTAAAACACGCCCTTCAATTTGGATTTTCTTAGTGTATTCTTCCAATTCGATTTCGTAACGCGCTTCTACCTCAACGTGGTTCATCACATTCAAATCACTGAATAGATCCAATGCTTTTTTAGAAACCTTAGCTTTTAAAGCAGCTGGAGTAGTTTTATGATTACTCAACCCGCGTTTTTTAGCTTCTTTTTCCCATGCTTCACTATAACCATCACCCTCAAAAAGAATATTTTTGGTTTGTTTGATGTATTCTCTTAACACATTGAAAATCGCTTCGTCTTTCTTTAAATCTTTTTTCTCAATCAACGCATCTACTTCTTTTTTGAATTCTTTCAATTGTTTGGCTACGATTGAATTCAACGTAGTCATTGCATTCGCACAGTTTGCAGAAGAACCTACTGCTCTAAACTCAAATTTATTACCTGTAAAGGCAAATGGTGATGTTCTATTTCTATCAGTATTATCCAACATTACATCTGGAATTTTACCAACCACATTCAATTTTAAATCGGTTTTTTCTTCTGGAGATAATTTACCTTTAGAAACACCTTCTAATTCGGCCAATACTTTAGTCAATTGTGCTCCGATGAAAACCGAAATAATTGCTGGTGGCGCTTCGTTGGCACCTAAACGGTGATCGTTACTAGCTGTTGCAATAGCTGCGCGAAGTAATTCTTCGTATTCATTTACCGCTTTAATTGTATTAATAAAGAACGATAAGAATTGTAAGTTGCTCATTGGCGTTTTACTAGGAGAAAGTAAATTCACTCCAGTATCCGTTGCCAACGACCAGTTGTTGTGCTTACCTGAACCGTTTACACCTTGAAATGGTTTTTCGTGGAATAACACTTTAAAATCATGACGCTCACCTACTTTTGACATTACATCCATTAATAATGAATTGTGGTCAACAGCTAAGTTCGTTTCTTCGAAAATCGGAGCCAACTCAAATTGGTTAGGTGCTACTTCGTTGTGACGCGTTTTTACTGGAATTCCCAACAACATACACTCTTCTTCCAATTCTCTCATGAAATTTAACGCACGAGACGGAATCGAACCAAAATAGTGGTCGTCTAGTTGTTGTCCTTTTGCAGAAGTATGTCCGAGTAATGTTCTACCTGTCATTACTAAATCTGGACGAGAATTCGCTAACGAACTATCTACTAAGAAATATTCTTGTTCCCAACCTAAAGTGGCGGTTACTTTTTTAACGTTTTTATCGAAATACTTACATACTTCAGTAGCAGCTTCATCTACAGCATTCAATGCTCTTAATAACGGAGTTTTATAATCTAATGCTTCACCTGTATACGAAATAAAAACAGTTGGAATACACAATGTAGTTCCGAAGATAAACGCAGGAGAAGTTGGATCCCAAGCTGTATATCCACGAGCTTCGAAAGTATTTCTGATTCCACCATGCGGGAACGAAGAAGCGTCTGGTTCTTGTTGTACTAATTGTCCACCACCAAATTTTTCAACTGCTTCTGAACCATCATAAGACGTTTCAAAAAACGCATCGTGTTTTTCAGCGGTAGTTCCAGTTAAGGGTTGAAACCAGTGTGTATAATGTGTCACTCCTTTTGAAAGTGCCCACTCTTTCATTCCCATTGCGATATAATCGGCTAATTTTCTGTCAATTTTAGTTCCGTGCTGCACGGCATCTTTTACCCCTTTATAAGCATCCGAAGTTAAGTACTGCTTCATTGCTTTGTCGTTGAACACATTAGATCCAAAAAGTTCTGATTTTCTTCCAGATTCTTCAAACTTAACAGGCTTTCTACCTGATGCATCTTTTAATGCTTGAAAACGTAAAGTTGACATAAAAATTAATTTTTAAAAGTTATACCCTATTATTTTGATGCAAATATACTATTTTTTTAATCCAAAAATAGTTATACCCTATTTTTTTAGGGGTTAAAATGAAAATTATTGATTTTTATTGAATTTTTAGATTTTTTACTCGAATATACGCACAAAAAAAGAGGCTGTTTCATCAACAACCTCTTTTACTAACCAACTAACAACTATATAACTATAACTATGCTTTAATTTTTCTCACTTTTGATGGATCGATGTTGAATGCTTTTAAAGTAGCATTGTAATCGGTGAAATCTGCTTTACCTGAGATTTTTCCAGAAAAATAACCTGGTACAATTACGATTCTGAACGTTTGATTTTGTGTCCACGCTGATGACAATGTTGTCATATCAAAATTAGCATCCATAAATAAACTTACATCGTAACGAGTGAAATCAAAATTATAATCCAATTCGCCTCCACCATCAAAGTAATACGTTTGTGGCATTAATCTCCACACATCTGCACCGTTTACTACATCGTATAAATGATATACTAAAATCATATCGCTTGCATATATTGGTGGATTTATAGTAACCAATCTGCTGAAATTATTGCCAGCCGAAAAAGAAGTAGTAACTTCTAAAACTTCGCTTATAGTGTCATTATCAATTCCATCGTCATTTACTTCATTTACTGTACAACTTTGTAGTCCTATCATCCCGATAAAAGCTAAAATAAAGGTAATTTTTTTCATGATTATATATATTTAATGATTAATGATATTAAGTTATAACCAATTGTTGTGCCAAAGTTTTCTATTTGAAAAAATAATATCTTTGAAGAATGAAAAAAGAGAATAAACTTTATATGGTAATGCTAGGCTGTCGGCCTGAAGGCAGATGCACAGAGCAACATGATATTTTTTTCGGAATTGGAAGTTCATTAAAAGAATTGATTCCGAGTATGAAACACTTTTGGCCCGAAGCAAAAGGACGCATTCATATTGATGCTTGGCGCGAAGTTTCTGTAGTTGATAACTATTCAATTACCATTCATCCAAAAGGAAATCTAATTAATCAAAATGAAAATTTATTTTTCATCAATTTGGGTGGTTATAAAGAAAATGAATTTGAAGAATACCATTACAAAGTATTAGCGGTTGGAGAAACACTTTCGGAAGCAACTAAAATTGCAAAAAATACTGCCTTTTACAAACATTGTGGTTTTGACGGTGCCGTTTCACACATTGATGATAAATTCGGAATTGATGTAGATGATATTTTTAATGTAAAAGACATTTTAATGCCTATATTTAAGGATAATTTTGACATCCAAATTATAAAATCAGAAACCCAATTACTCGAAGACACTTTACAAATTGGTTATCTCAAATTAGATAAGATAAATTAACATGGGAAGAAATAACGAACGCAACATCAAAGCACACAACGATAAATTGCACAAAGCACAAGATAAAGCCAAGGCAAAAAAGAAAGCCCGAGAAGAAAAACTAAAGGAAATTACACGGAAGTTTAACGAAAATAAAACTTAAAATGTATGACTATTTGCTATTGTGGAAACCACTTACCTTTTGAAGATTGTTGTCAAATCTACATCAATGGTTTGGCAAAACCGACAACAGCCGAGGCGTTAATGCGCTCGCGCTACAGTGCTTATGCGATTGGAAATGCTGATTATTTGGTTGCAACTACGCACGAATCAACTCGAAAGCTGTACAAGAAAAAAGACATTTTAGCATGGTCCAAAAGCAATCATTGGTTGCGATTGGAAATCATAAATTCAACTGAAAACACAGTAACTTTTAAAGCGTATTACAAAGATTACCAACGAAAAGAACAAGTTCATTTTGAGAAATCCTACTTTGTTTTTGAGAATGGCAGTTGGTTTTATGTGGATGGGGAATATTAATCTTTTTCTCTAATCGGAATCCATATTTCTTCCTCAGAATTTGGATCATTATTCTTGTATTTTTCACCAAGAATTTCAAACTGTGGTCTGTTATCTAATTGATAATCAGAACTGGGCAACCAAACAGAATAAATCTGATTAAAAAAAGAAGCCGCACCACTTTGATCACCTTTGTAGTGAAAAACAGCATACAATCCTTCAAGAATTTCTAGTGCTTCCATTCCGTCTGGAATAGTATCAAAATTTGAAACGGCCATAACTGCCCATTTCATAAAAGGTGTTTTAGGGTTAAAATCGAAATTTTCGGGATTGACTTGAATGTTATATAATTCCGTTCCGACGCTATTTTGAATTTCGTTTCGTCTAGGCATAAAGCCGCTCCATAATTCAGCAATACGATAATCTGAATACGAAATTGCAAGACTTTTACCTATGAATTTAGTGTGGGGAAACGTTTTGATTTGTGGATTCATTTCTAAAAAAGCTATCTAATGAAACTACAATGAACCATTGTTTTTTAAAATCTTGCTAAAAAACAAAACATGATAAGGCAATGCATTTTCCCAATATTCCCAAGTGTGAGCACCAGGTCTTTCTGTATATTCATGTGGCACATCGTTGTACACTAATCTTCGGTGCAATTCTCTATTGGGCTCGATTAAAAAATCATCGACTCCACAGTCAAAATAAATTGGCATTTGATTCTTTTTAAAAAGCTCCACTTTAGTAAGCACTGAGTACTTCAAATACGTTTCTGGCGCTGAAGTTGCATCACCAAAAATGGGCATCATTAGTTTTTTGGTGGCTTCAACTCGGTCAGGATGTAGCATAACACTCATATCTAAAGCTCCACTCATACTACCTGCAGCGCAAAAAAGTTCGGGGTATTTACTTGACAAATAAAAAGCGCCATGTCCGCCCATGGAAAGACCAGTAATTACTCGTCCATTTTTAGTCGCAATGGTTCGGTAAGTGGCGTCAATAGTTGGAATAACCTCTTTTGTAATGTGAGTCTCAAATTGGCTTTCTGAATTTACTGGACTATCAAGATAAAAACTAAAAGTTTCACCTTCTGGCATTACTATTATGATATTGTATTGATCAGCTAAATCCTTAACTGTATTTGTATTAGGTGTTTTTTTTAACCAATCTCTAAAATGACCGTAAGCACCATGCAACAAATAAAGTACTGGAAATTTTGTAGAACCTTTTGCATACGAAGTTGGAGTTACTACTGCTGCATAATGGCTTTTATTCATCGATTTACTTGTGATTTGTAGTGTATCGACTTTGGCTGCAAAGGAAGTAGTCACAGAAAGTAAAAATAGTCCTAAGACAAGGAAATGTTTTTTCATAAAATTCGATTAATTCCTCGTAAAGATAGCTATTTTGGACAAAAGAAAAACCCTTCATCACTGAAAGGTTTTCTATTTTTTATTCTATTTTCTATCTTCTCAAGATCCCGATGCAATCGGAATAAGCGATTCACACATTTTCTTTTGCAAAGAAAATGGTTCTCTGCTTACATATTTCTTCTATACTGTCCACCAACTTCAAACAACGCACTCGTAATTTGACCTAACGAACACACTTTAGTAGCATCCATTAATTTTTCAAAAATATTTTGGTTTTTGATAGCAGCTTCCTGAATGGTATTCAATTGTTCGGCAACTTTGTGCGCATTGCCTTTGTGAAGGTTCTCTAACATTACAATTTGGTATTGTTTTTCTTCTTCTGTGGCGCGAATTACTTCAGCTGGAATTACCGTTGGCGAACCTTTCGAACTCAAAAACGTATTCACTCCAATAATTGGAAATTCACCTGTATGTTTCAAGGTTTCGTAATACAAACTCTCTTCTTGAATTTTAGAACGTTGGTACATTGTTTCCATGGCACCTAAAACGCCTCCACGTTCTGTAATTCGGTCGAATTCCAATAATACGGCTTCTTCAACTAAATCAGTCAATTCTTCGATAATAAACGAACCTTGAATTGGGTTTTCGTTTTTAGCCAAACCTAATTCTTTGTTGATGATCAACTGAATCGCCATTGCTCTGCGTACTGATTCTTCAGTTGGTGTAGTAATGGCTTCATCATAAGCATTGGTGTGCAATGAATTACAGTTATCATAAATCGCATACAACGCTTGCAACGTGGTACGAATATCATTAAAATCAATTTCTTGTGCGTGCAATGAGCGACCCGAAGTTTGAATGTGGTACTTCAACATCTGTGCTCTTTCATTGGCGCCGTATTTATTTTTCATTGCTTTTGCCCAAATCTTACGAGCCACACGACCAATTACCGCATATTCAGGATCAACACCATTCGAGAAAAAGAACGATAAATTAGGTCCAAAATCGTTGATGTTCATTCCGCGACTCAAATAATATTCCACGTAAGTGAAACCATTAGCCAACGTAAATGCCAATTGAGAAATCGGATTGGCGCCCGCTTCGGCAATATGGTAACCCGAAATGGAAACAGAGTAAAAATTACGCACATTGTTTTTGATGAAATACTCTTGAACATCACCCATTAATCGCAAGGCAAATTCAGTCGAGAAAATACACGTGTTTTGTGCTTGATCTTCTTTTAAAATATCAGCTTGAACGGTTCCGCGTACTTGTGCTAAGGTTTTTATTTTGATATCAGCATATACATCGGCTGGCAACACTTGATCACCCGTTACACCCAACAACATCAATCCTAAACCGTTGTTTCCTTCTGGTAAATCGCCTTGGTAACTTGGACGTGTAGTTCCTCTTTTCTTGTAAATTTCGTTGATGCGATTTTCCACTTCATCCACTAAATTATGTTCGCGAATGTACTTTTCACAATTTTGATCGATAGCAGCATTCATGAAAAATCCCAGTAACATTGGCGCTGGACCGTTGATGGTCATCGAAACCGAAGTTAGCGGATGACTCAAATCAAAACCAGAATATAATTTTTTGGCATCGTCCAAACAACAAATCGAAACTCCGGCATTACCGATTTTTCCGTAAATATCAGGGCGAATGTGCGGATCGTTTCCGTACAATGTCACACTGTCAAAAGCCGTTGAAAGTCGTTTAGCTGGCATTCCCGCACTTACATAATGAAAACGTTTATTGGTACGTTCTGGTCCGCCTTCTCCCGCAAACATTCTACTTGGGTCTTCACCTTCGCGTTTGAATGGGTACAATCCCGACGCAAATGGGAATTCGCCAGGTACATTCTCTTGCAAATTCCAACGCAAAATATCGCCCCAAGCTTGGTACTTTGGTAGCGCTACTTTCGGGATTTGTGTGTGTGATAAACTTTCAGAATGTGTTTTAATTTCGATGACTTTATCACGAACTTTAAAACTATAAATTGGGTTTTTGTATTGGTTTACTTTTTCGTCCCAAGTTAGAATGATTTCCCAATTGTATGGGTCGAGGTTCATTTTTACTCGGTCGAATTCTTTGATTAACAATGTTAAAAATTCTGTTTTATCACCCAACCCTTCAAGGGTTTCAAACCCTTGAAGGGTTAGTCCTGATTTACCCAAACTAGGTTTGCTTCCAAAAACCGTTTCAATCGTTTTGTAAATTCCGTATAATTTTTGAGCCACTTCTACTTGAGAAAGTGTAGTTTCATCGTACTTTCTATTATTTTCTGAAATCTCAGATAAATAACGCGTTCTATGAGGCGGAATCACGAAAATTTTCTCGCTCATTTCTCTGGTGATTTCGAAAGTCGATTTTAAATCAGCACCTGTTTTCTCTACAATTTTATCCATGATGGATTTGTAGAGCGTGTTCATTCCAGGATCATTGAACTGTGAAGCAATGGTTCCAAAAACGGGCATTTTATCAGGATCAACATCCCACAAATTATGATTGCGTTGGTATTGTTTTTTGACATCGCGAATCGCATCCAAAGCACCGCGTTTGTCGAATTTATTCAAAGCTACTAAATCGGCAAAATCCAACATATCAATTTTCTCCAATTGAGTTGCCGCACCAAATTCGGGTGTCATTACATATAAGGAAACATCGGAATGTTCTAAAATTTCAGTATCACTTTGTCCGATTCCGGAAGTTTCAAGAATGATGATGTCGTATTTGGCCGCTTTTAAAACTTCAATAGCTTCATTCACGTATTTTGACAAGGCTAAATTGGACTGACGTGTAGCCAATGAACGCATGTAAACTCTAGGATTATTGATGGCGTTCATACGAATTCGATCTCCTAATAATGCGCCACCTGTTTTTCTTTTGGATGGATCAACCGAAATCAATCCGATGGTTTTTTCTGGGAAATCGATTAAAAAACGTCGTACTAACTCGTCTACTAATGATGATTTTCCTGCTCCACCCGTTCCTGTAATTCCAAGAACTGGAATTTGAGAAGTTTTATTTTTTTCGTGAATTTTATCTAAAGTTTCTTTAGCAATTTCTGGAAAATTTTCAGCAGCCGAAATCACACGTGCAATCGCCGTTGGATTTTTATCTTCCAAATGGTTGATTTCACCATTCAATTGATCTCCAACAGGATAATCCGAACGTTGTACTAAATCATTAATCATTCCTTGTAAACCCATAGCACGTCCGTCGTCTGGCGAATAAATGCGCTCAATTCCGTACTCGTGCAATTCTGAAATTTCAGAAGGCAAAATCACTCCGCCACCGCCGCCAAATATCTTAATATGACCTGCGCCTTTTTCCTTTAATAAATCGTACATGTATTTAAAGTACTCGTTGTGTCCACCTTGATAGGAAGTCATCGCAATAGCGTTTGCATCTTCTTGAATAGCAGTATTTACTACTTCTTCAACACTTCGGTCGTGACCTAAATGAATCACTTCAACACCCGTAGATTGGATAATTCTACGCATGATATTGATCGCAGCATCGTGTCCGTCAAAAAGCGAAGCAGCCGTTACAATTCGAACTTTATTTTTAGGAATATAAGGTATTTGTGGTTCCATTTTATAAATATGCTAATTTTGAGTGCGCAATTTACGAATTTAATAAATTTTATGCATTGTTATTGATTTAAAATTTGAGGCATTATATTTGTTAAAGAGAGTAAAGAGAATTGAAAATAGAGAATGGACTTTAATCTAAAGAATATGAGAAAAATTGCCTTATTAGCCGTTGCGGCTTACACTTTATCGAGTTGTGCTGAATTACAACAAGTTGCCAATCAACTTCCGGGAGTTTTAGAACAAGGAAATGTGGATATTGCAGGCGGATTGAAAGAAGCCCTGAACAACGGAATCAACAAACAAGTAGTAAAATTGACTGCGGTTGATGGTTTTTTTAAGAATGAAGCAGTAAAAATTTTATTGCCTGATGAATTGAAAAAAGTGGATAAAACGTTACGAGATGTTGGATTGTCGAAAATGGCTGACGAAGGTTTAAAAGTATTGAACCGTGCTGCTGAAGATGCGGTAAAAGAAGCCACTCCTATTTTTGTGGATGCCATTAAAGGAATGTCGTTTACTGATGCTAAAAATATTTTGATGGGAAATGAAAGTGCAGCGACAACCTATTTACAAAATTCGACTTCGACCGCTTTGTATGCCAAATTCAATCCTGTGATTAAAAATTCGTTTGCCAAAGTAGGTGCGGATAAAATATGGGCCAACATCATCACCAAATACAATTCGCTTCCATTAACCAAAGACGTAAATCCAGATTTGACGGATTATACCACCAACAAAGCGATGGAAGGCGTTTTTAAAATGATAGCTGTTGAAGAGAAAAACATTCGAACTGATTTAAGTTCAAGAACTTCCGATTTATTGAAAAAAGTATTTGCTATGCAAGACAAACCTTAATAAGAAAATCGATTCTTAAAATTATGCTAAAATTTTAATTATCAATAACATAAGAATAACATTCCCTTAACACAAGCAAAGCGAAAAATGTCGGACATTTGTAATGTAATAAATGAGAGTTTATTATTTTGTTTGGTTTAGGTTAGTTAAAAAAAATTGCCAGTGTTTGTGAAAGCGCTGGCATTTTTTTATGCTGTCAACTTAATTTGAATGAGTTTTTTGATGTCTTCTAACAAAGCATCATTTTTTATATCAATACGAATTCCTCTTCCTTCGGCGTACACTTTTGCAGCTTTTAATTCGGTTTTTATGCTTTCAGAAACTTCACTTTCCAAAACCAAATTCGTTGCTTTTTGACCAAACACCATCGCGACTTTAAAATACTGATCTCGTGGTAACAAATACACCAAAACGCGTTTGGAATCGCTCATGCGAAAACTCCAACCCATTTTAGCACTAGTGAAATGCCATTTGGATTGCACTTTGGGATAGATTTCATTCAAATAAGTTTCAATTTCGTTCCAAACTGTAAAAGTAAGTCCGATTCCGTTTTGCAAATCGGCAGCAGTTGGCTCGTGATTTTTATCTAAAAAGATACTTTGCATGTTATAATTTGGAATGTAATAACTTAAAATAGTCAAAGGCTTTCAGCAAACGAGTTCCATACCATGAAAACATTTCACCATCAACAAAAACCGTTTTGGCATGATGCGTAAATCGTCCGAGTTCGAAAGCATGTTCATCATTGAAAGGAAAAGGTTCGGATGATAAAAAAACAATATCAGGATCGCCTTGAATACGCATTTTTTGAACAATCACTTCAGGATATCGTTCTTCTCTATTAGCGTAAATATTATCGAACTTATTCAACTTTAATAGTTCATTAATAAAAGTGTTATTTCCCGCCACCATATACGGATTTGCCCAAATGAAATAAGCTACTTTATGGATTTCCTTTCCCGATATAAACTGTTGAAAATCATGTAACCCAAAATTAATTTTATCCAACCATTTTTGGGCTTCTACCCGTTTATTGAACAATTTTCCGAAGTCGGTTATCATTTGTAAATTGTCTTCAATAGTAACAATGTCCGTTACCCAAACCGGACAAATAGTGCTTAATTCTTCGACTATTTCTTTTGTGTTTTCTTCTTTATTAGCAATGATGATATCGGGTTGAAGCGCCTTTATTTTATCGAATTTGACATTTTTGGTTCCGCCTACTATGGTTTTGGTCGATTTAAAATGAAACGGATGTACACAAAATTTAGTAATACCCACGATTTGTTCTTCCAAACCTAAATCAAATAATAATTCAGTTTGAGATGGCACTAATGAAACAATTCGTTTGGGCGAAGTTCCGAAAGTGTGAGTGGTTCCGAGTTGGTCTTGTAATTGGATCATTTTTTTAACCGCAAGGAGCGCAATTAATTACGCAAAGCTCGCTAAGAATTAGTATTATGTAATATTGACTCCATTTCCTGTTGCATTTTCAACGCTTCTTCTCTCGCTTTTTGAGCAAAATCAGTTCCGTTGGACGCATAGATAATGCCGCGCGATGAGTTGATCAACAAGCCTACATTTTCATTCATTCCGTACTTACACACTTCGTGCAAACTTCCGCCTTGAGCGCCAACACCAGGAACAAGTAAAAAACTATTCGGAATGATTTTTCTGATTTCTGTGAAATATTCCGCTTTGGTGGCACCCACAACGTACATCAAGTTTTCGGCATTTTTCCAAGTTTTGGAGGTTTCAATCACGGTTTTATACAATTCTGTTTCGTCTACTTTTCTCGTTTGAAAATCGAAAGCTCCTTCGTTAGAAGTTAAAGCCAACAAAATAGTGTGTTTGTTTTCAAAAGCTAAAAACGGTTCGACTGAATCTTTCCCCATATACGGAGCAACGGTCACACTATCAAAATTCAAATCTTCTAAAAAAGCTTTAGCATACATAGTAGATGTGTTGCCAATATCACCGCGTTTGGCATCGGCAATGGTGAAAATATCGGGATGATTTTTATTGATGTACTCAATAGTTTTTTGAAGTGATTGCCAACCTTTGATTCCGTATGCCTCGTAAAAAGCCGTGTTGGGTTTGTAGGAAACACACAAATCGTGTGTCGCATCGATAATCGCTTTATTGAATTCAAAAATAGGATCTTCAGTGTCGAGTAAATGAGTTGGAATTTTAGTCAAATCGACATCAAGACCAATACACAAAAACGATTTTTTAAAACGAATTTGCTCAATGAGTTGCTGAGTAGTCATGGTTGTGTGTTTGGCTACAAAGTTAGTAAACTTTGGCTAGTTTTAAAGTAAAAGTTTTTGCATTAAGGATGTATTAGGGTCAATTATTAACTGAATTACAACGTTGCATCATTCATGCGAATTCTATAAAACTATTGATAAAAGCTGTAATGAATCAGCCGCAACCCACATCTACATTTGTCAGGTATAATCTTAACATCTTTTATTATGAAAACGATCAAGAAAACAATTTTAGCACTAACATTAGGATTATTCTATTCTTTTAGTTCAAATGCACAAGACCAATCGTACAACAACATGTTTAAAGTAGGTTTCAACGTAGGCGCAGCCGTACCTACCGAAAATGCATCTGCCAACGTAGGTATTGACCTTGGCTATCAGTATTTGGTAACTCCTGGATTCGGAATTGGCATCGCGACTGGATACAACCATTTTTTCGGTAATCAAAACGACGGAATAGACAACAATGACTTCGGAGTAGTTCCTGCAGCAGCAATGTTCCGTTACTATCCGAAACAAAAGGATTTTATGCGGGAGCCGAAATGGGCTACGGATTCATAACCGGTGACAAATATGTAGCTTCAAACTCATTAGTTGAACGACCTGATGGCGGAGTGTATTTTAAACCTGAATTGGGTTACCACAACATACATTGGAACTTTGCTTTACAATACACCAAAGTATTTACTGGTGATACCGGAACCATCGGATCGCAAGATTACAGTGTGGGTAGTTTAGGACTTGGATTAACTTATAATTTGCCTCTCGGAGCCAAAAAATTTAAAGAATAACCTTTCCACATTCATAAAAAAAGCCCGACTTTAATTGTCGGGCTTTTCTTTTTATTTTTAGTTCTGATTAGAAAACTTCACTCTCTTTCAATTTCTCCATGTTGTTGACCAATTGAAGTTCGTCAACAAATTTTTGAATTTTTCCGTTCATTACGCCGTCCATATCAAAAACGTCCAAACCAATTCGGTGATCGGTTACACGACCTTGTGAATAGTTGTAGGTTCTAATTTTGGCCGAACGGTCGCCCGAACTTACTTGAGACGAACGTTTTGTTGCATCTTCAGCTTGTTTTTTGGCTAATTCTTGCTCGTACAAACGCGAACGCAATACTTCTAAGGCTTTATCTTTGTTTTTATGCTGCGATTTTTGATCCTGACATTGCGCCACTAAACCAGTTGGAATGTGCGTCAAACGTACCGCTGACTTGGTAGTATTTACTGATTGTCCACCTGGACCAGACGAACAGAAAAAGTCAACACGAACATCGTTCATATCAATTTGTACGTCAAATTCTTCGGCTTCAGGCAACACCATTACAGTAGCAGCTGAAGTGTGAACTCGACCTTGAGTTTCTGTTTGTGGAACACGTTGTACACGGTGAACACCTGCTTCAAATTTCAATGTTCCATACACATCTTCTCCTGTAACTTCAAAAATTACCTCTTTAAAACCACCTGAAGTTCCTTCGTTCATATCCACAACCGAAGTTCTCCAACCACGAGTTTCGCAGTATTTAGTATACATTCGGTACAAATCACCAGCAAAAATCGAAGCTTCATCTCCACCTGTTCCAGCACGAATTTCTACCATTACATTTTTGGCATCTTCCGGATCTTTCGGAATCAACATGAACTTGATTTCTTCTTCCAATTGAGGCAAACGATCTTTAGCTTCGTCCAATTGCATTTTGGCCATTTCTACCATTTCGGCATCCGAACCATCGTTGATAATTTCGTTGGCTTCGTCAATATTTCCCGTTACGTTGATCAATTCTTCTCGTTTATCCATCAACGCTTTTAACGTTTTGTATTCCTGATTTAATTGCACATAACGCTTTTGATCGGCGATGACATCGGGTTGAATAATCAAATCCGAAATCTCGTCGAAACGCTGTTTTACATATTGAAGTCTCTCTAACATGGTGTATTCTTTCTTTTAAAAGTGTGCAAATTTAGTAAAAATAGTGCAATTTTTTTTATTTTTTTTAGAAGCTATTCCGGCTATACGTTCCAATCTTTTATTTAAATTGCAACGGGTTTAAACCCATGGCAATTTAAATAAAAGGATTTACACTTCTATCCGGGCTAGTTGCCCTAATTTTCATATTATTGTACATCGTAAAATTGAAGCTATGAAAAATAAGAACGTAATTATTGCGATTTTTGCTGTACTTACACTAATTGTCTCTTGCAAGAATGAGTCTCAAATCGAAGTTTTTGGCATGAAAACCAAGAAAAAATACTTACAATTGGAAAAAGCCAAATGGTTTATTGGCAATTGGGAAAATGTAACAAAAGAATCGGTTTCAAGGGAAATCTGGAGTCAAAAAAACGACAGTACATTGTTTGGTGAAAGCTTTACAACTGTAGAAAAAGACACTGTTTTTTATGAACAAATGGATTTAGTACAACGCAACGATAGTTTGATTTGCATCATTTCTGTAAAAGGCCAAAACAAAGAAGAACCCGTTTCATTTTACATGACCAAATCAACTGAAAATCAGATCATTTTTGAGAATCCGAAGCACGATTTTCCCAACAAAATTGAATACAATAAAATTGGCAATGACAGTATTTTTGCCAAAATTTATGGTATTGATAACGGAAAAGAAATGGCTATTGATTTCCCAATGAAACGCACCAAGTAATTGTGCAATTCAAACTTTATTTATACTATTGTGTCGAATTAAGTAATGATGAAGAAAATCTATATAGTTAGTATTGTTTGTGCTTTGTTTTTTTTACACTCGTGTAAGAAATACGATGCCAATGGCAATGAAATCATTTTTGAAGAATTGTACAAAGCACATTGGGTTTTGGGCGATTGGCAAATGGAAGACAGTTTGGGTGTTTTAACCGAATCGTGGACACAAATTGACGACAGTACTTACAACGGTTCAACGTATTATATAAAAAATAAAAAAGATACTATTCATTTTGAAACAATGGAATTAATGCAAAATGAAGATCTTTTGATTTACACTTCAACCGTTAAAGGCGAAAATGGCAATCAAGCTGTTTCGTATCGGCTAACAGAAGACAATGACAGCTTATTGGTTTTTGAAAATAAAAAACATGATTATCCTCAAAAAATAGCCTATTCTAAAGAGAATGACAGTACGATTAAAGCTGTAATTCAAGGCATTCAAAACAAGAAACAAAAAACGGATAGTTACCTTTTCAAGAAACTTCCAAAAGAAAAGAAATAAACGTCTCACCACATAAACTTGTCAATTGGCAAGTTTTTTTATTCCTAATTTACACTAAATCAATTTCCTAAAAAAGAACAAATGTTAATTATTTATATTTATTCTAAATAAACTTTGTAGAACAAAATTTCGTATCTATATTTGCATCGTTATTTTTAATTATTCTAAATAAATGTTCAAATATACCCTACCCTTCGTTTTAATTCTATTGTTTAGCACTCCTAATTTTGCACAAGAAATAGCAACTAATGAAACCGATTTCATCTTTAATGATACTGTAAAAAACAGTAAAGGAGAACTACTTAACGAAGTAATCATCTCTTTAAATCCTTTTAAAACACCAGTTAATGTTACTCGAAGCAACATCAAACCAATGGATTTACCGCAAGGAATTCAAACAGTTGATAAGTCTGTAATTTACCAGCAACAAGCGCTTCGTTTGAGTGATGTTGTCAAGAATATAAACGGAGCATATGTTGGTTCTGCTCGCGGAGGAGCACAAGAATCGTTCTGGTCACGCGGTTATGACTTGAGTGCCAATAACATTTTTAAAAATGGATTCCGAATGAGTAGTGGCTCGTTTCCTGAAGTTGCTTCACTCGAGCGAGTAGAATACCTAAAAGGAAATTCAGCACTTTTATTCGGGAACGTGGTTCCTGGTGGAGTTGTAAATTTAGTTTCTAAAATACCGCAATTCAATTTTGGTGGAGAAATTTCGTTCCAAACAGCCAGCTACAATTTTTACAAACCTACTCTTGATATTTATGGACCATTAAGTAAATCAATTGCTTATCGAATTAACGCTGTTTATGAAAACTCCGAAAGCTTTAGAGACGTGGTTCAACGAGAGCGCATGTACATCAACCCATCATTTTTATTTAAAATTTCTCCAAAAACCGAGTTTATAGTACAAGGTGATTATTTGAACGACGATTGGACACCCGATTTTGGTACTGCAATGATTGGAAAAGAAATTATTGATTTGCCACGGAATTTATATATGGGAGCCGATTGGTCTAACGGAAATACAAGACAAACTACAGCTTCTGGCTTACTAAAACATAGTTTTAATACCAATTGGAAATTAGTTTTCAACTCTTCTTTTCAGGATTATGACCGCGAATGGAAAGGAACTGAACGCATACAACCAGCAGCGGATGGTACATGGAATCGTCCTTTAGGTCAAGCCAAAAATACCGAACGTATCTTAGCTGATCAAATCAGTCTTTCGGGTACATTTGAAACTTTTTCACTTAAACATCAACTATTCACAGGTGCCGATTGGGAAAATTCATTCACTGAAGCCTATACTTTTGCCTTCACTCCAGCAACTTATGGAAACGGAAATGTATTTAATTTTGACAACTTTGACCAAGGTTCGGGAATCATACCCGAATCTCAAACTACCCGTTTGGTTGAAACTGAAACCAGTCGATTTGGTGCTTATGCTCAAGATTTAATTTCGTTTCCAAAATACTTCAAACTTTTACTAGGATTACGCTGGTCATGGCAAGAAGCCGAAACAACAACTTCAACTTATATACCATCTCCAACTACCGTTACAGTAAATCCAATTCGAATTGACAAAGCCTTTTCTCCCAAAGTAGGATTGGTTTTTCAACCTGATGAACGCACATCATTTTTTGCTAGTTATTCGAACTCATTTACTCCTAATTCAGGAACTACAATTGATTTTCAACCCATTGAAGCTTCAATTATAACACAATACGAAGCTGGAATCAAAAAAGAATTCATAAACCAACACCTTTCATTAGGAATTACGGCTTACCATATTGTTAACGATAATTTTGCTCAAACTGCTCAATACGATATCAACGGAAATATCAACACGAACACAGAATATAAAGTTTTAAATGGTGAAACAACTAGTAAAGGAATCGAAATTGACTTAACTGCTAATCCTATAAAAGGCTTGACCATGATGGCAGGTTACAGTTACAATGATATGCGTTTCACCAAAACTTCGGTTACCAATGGTGGTTTTATTGAAGGTGATCGTTTGACTCGAACTCCGTATTGCACAGGAAATTTCAGTGCTTTTTATAAATTTAGTGAATTTGCAAAAGGATTAAATTTGGGTGCAATGGTTAGTTATATGGGAAGAAGATTGGGCGGATGGAACAATGATTATCAAATCACCAACGCTGGAGTAGTTTCGATTCGCGATCGCGTAGTTTCATTGAGTGATTATACTACAATTGATTTTTCGGCAGGTTATGATTGGAAAAATTATTCTATTTTGGCACGAGTTTCCAACATCACTAATGAATTGAATTATACTGTTCACGAAAATTACAGTGTAAATCCGATTGCACCACGACAAATTACTGCTATTATAAAATATAAATTCTAAACCATGAACCACTTAAAAATCAGAAATTTACACCGCGATTTAGGCTATTTCTATATCGGATTGATTATCTCTTTTGCCTTTTCAGGGATTTTGATGAACCATCGCGAACATTGGCATCCAGAGAAATATACAGTTCAAACCAAAGTAATTACTGTCACTATTCCAAAAGATACAGAAATCACTGAAAAATTTGCCGAAGAACTCGGAAAACAACTCGGAATCGATGATAAAATTCGACGCCATAAAGTAAAAGACAACGAATTGAAAATTTCGTTCGAGAAAAACGATGTCGAAATAGATTTGAAAACCGGTAAAGGTGAAATTGTTACGTTTACCAAAACACCTATCATCAGTCAAACCATGAAATTGCATAAAAACACTTCCAATTGGTGGATATATTACAGTGATGTTTTTGGGATTTCTCTTATCACTATTGCCATCACTGGCGCGATTATGATTCCAGCAGGAAAATTCACTTTCAAAAAGCGCGGTTGGAAATTGGCGTTGGCTGGTTTGATTGTTCCGTTGCTTATTTTACTTTTTGTTTAAGGAAATAATTGTTTCATTTTGTTTGTAAAAAAGGCTCTTGTGTAATGCAGGAGCCTTTTTTTGTTGAAAATTATTTAGCCTTAAAATACACTGAAAACAGTTCGCAATTGGAAGTAAATTCATAATACTCATCCTTATACCGACTCATAAAACCTGAAAAAGCGCTATTATTAGCTTGCCTGAATTCATCACCACTAATATAATAATCTCGTTCGTACTGTTTGAGTAACTTAAACTCATTTTCTCTTGCTTGGCATTTGCTCATCATATAATTTGAAAGGGCTTTGAACTTTTTTGATTTTGAACTTTCAAATGCTTTTTGATAATAGAATTTGGCCTTTTGACAGCCATAATATTCTGCTTCATCTTCGTAATTGGAATCGCGTTCTCCGGTTCTGCTGATTCGTTTTAGCATCCATGCATTGCCATAATAGCTCATATTATAGTAACAATTGGCGATCAAGAAATAGTCTTGATTGCGGTTTTTGTTTTTACTGTCATTCACCTTGTTTTTTAATTGAATTAACGTTTGAACCATAGTAGCTTTTGTGATGTTTTGAGCTGTTTTCTTCTTATCAAAATCCATAAAACCTTTAATCTTATAAAATGGATTTTCATTAAACAAAGGCGAGTTCGTATAATGGTTTTTATCAACTTTTAGAAAATAATTGTAGGCCATTTTTAGATTATCTTCTCGCATGTACTTTATGCCCATTAAATCATTAATTTTATTGGGTTCGTTTTGAAGTTCTTTAATTAGCCATCTATTAAATTGCGAAATATTTGGGTCATTGATTGTTGCAATTACTTTGTGCAAATCATCTTTTGAAAGTTCTGCATCACTATATCCATACCAATCATAATAAAAATCATCGTGAAGTGTTATTTTATCACTTCTAGATTTCCAATAAAGATTCATTTCATACTCATAGAAGTCGTCTTTGTTTATTTTTGAAATCAAAAAAGCAGCATCAGCTTTGTTATCTAAAATTTCTAATTCTTTTGCCAAGCCAAACAAAAAGGAATAATTCTCTTTGTTGTATTCATCAATTATCGTTTTTTCAATTGATTTTAAAATTTTAGCTTCACTCTTATCTTGATTAGCGGTTAATGCCAATGCCTTCACTATAGTACATTGACGTTTAATTTTATCATCTCTAATCTGATTTTCAAACGATTTAATTGTTTGAAGTGATTTGGAATACTCTTTGGTCAGAAATTCCAAATACGATTTTGACATTTTCCAAAAAATGGGATCTTCTACTGCATTCATATCTGCTGAATTGACAAATTCCAACACTTTTGAAGCGTATTTTCGATCTACTTCTACTCGATTCAAAATTCGATTTCCATTACTGTTTTCCCAATAATCCTCACGAAGAGAAGGAAGATACATGGTGTACGTTGGAGTCAAAATCCAATCTTCTAGCTTATTAATTTCTCTGAGAAGAAGGAAATTCAAACCATTGTTTTTGGAATCAAAAGCATAGATTTTTTTAATATTTTCAAGGTTTTGATCTAATCTTCTAAATGAATACAGCACGTGAATGTTGGCTTTTTCCTTATCATTCTTGGCAAATTTCACTACTTTTTCTATGGGAATATTTTTATTGAAATACCACTTAATATCAAACTTATTATCCGTTCCTCTGGCAAATACTTGAGCGGCTAAATAATTCATTTTAGCATCATCTAACTCAGCATCCATTCGATAAAAAAGAGCCCAATTATCTAAAAAATCAGTGGTATTGAATAATTTAGTATAAGCCTCATATAATTTGATGGTTCTTTTTGAATGACCATTAAACGCCAACAACTTAAAAATTTGATAATAATACCGTTTCTTTATTATAACATTTTGCACCGATTTTGTTTTTAAAAAAGCTTCGTTAATTGCCTTATCTCGTTGCTTGTCTTTTATATCCGTATTGTTTTCCCACAAATCATTTTGTTCTGGATTTAATTCTTCCAATTTTTTGGCAAATAACAAATAATGTATGGTTTCATTGTCGTGCTGCTTGTATAAATACTGAATGAATTTATTCTTAGATTTTGGGGAAACTTCACTGATATCAATCTCAAAAATTGCCTTTTTAATTTCATCAATAGCTACTGATTTCTTACAGTGATTGTACCACATTAAATCGTTTTCTGTAATCGTGTTTAACCGTGTAGTATACTTCTCATCATAAAAATAAGACGAGGTGTAATTGTAGATTCTGAATCCATCAAAATTAAAATTATCGGGATTAAATACGCTGTACCGAATGTCTTCACCATACGGATAAAAATAGCAGCAAAAACCCTTTGAAGTACAACTAATAACTAAAAGAATTGTAAAAACTAGTAAGCGTTTCATGGCTGTATTTATTTGAAATTAGGGTATCTAAATGAAAGAATGTTACTGTTGTTTTATCGTCAAACTTTACTTTATCTTTTAACTTACTTATGGCGTTCCTTATCTTTTTTTGACTTACGTCTTCGTACTTAATTTTGTCACCCGCTCTAAAATAAAGACCAACAAATGAAGTATCTTTTTTTACCTCGTACCAAAGTTCACTTTTTTGTTCGCACACTTGCTTTAAAAAGCTTTCATTCAAATTTACAAACCCTTTGAATTCGTCGTATTGATAATGATGAGCCCACGAAAAAAGCGGCAATGCAACATCCAAATGAATGGGATATTTTTTATCGACCGTTAAATAAGAATCCAATTCATCCAAATCTAAAATGGAATTTTTAGAATTATCTTTAAAAGGCTGAATGAGATTATAACACATCAGTGTGGCTCTATTTACGGGTGGAACTCCCATTTTGGTGCGGTATTTATACGGATACAACCGTAGCGTACAACTCAATTCTTTTTGAGTTGTTTTCTTAAGTTGTTTTAGAAAATAAAAATAATTGTCTCTCGATTTTAATGTCCAATCGCAATCAATTTGAATTTCCTTGTAGTCAATGTAGTTCTTAAAACGATTATTAAAATATTTTGACACTAAATGTTTGACGTTACTCGCCAAAGTATCCATTTCTTCTTTATTACTTTTTAAAAAAACTTCATTTTTAATAAAAACGGTGGGAATAATCTGTAATGAATCTTTGGGTTCATCATTGTTAAACCAGCTGTATTCATTCAAATTGGTTTTTGAAAAAGGAATATTCCCTAAAGTCGCATCGTACTTTACTTCAAAAAATTTGACGTACAGTTTCTGGATCTTCAGCGTGTCTAAAAGCTTATATTCTATTGAATCAAAATGATCTCTTTCACTTTTCCAATAATAAAATGCGCGCTCTATATGTTCAATTTTATGGTCCTTTTTACACGAAAAAAGGAATACAAGAAGCAATCCTAAAAGCGCTATTTTTTTCATCGGAAAGTTGATTTTTGATATAACGTAAATTCGTATTAAAAGTATATGATTTTGGAATTATTTTCTCAATTATTTTTTACTACAAAGGAGCGAAAGTTATTGCAAGGAACGCTAGGGTTTTTAAGTTTAAATTCGCCGCAGATGCGCTGATTTTTTTTTATTTGTAGCAGAAGCTTTGTAGTTTTAATAACCCATTGTCCTGCTGTCCGCTTTATCTGTCTTTGCGAGCATAAAAACCGTGGCAATCTATCAACTATTTACAAAGCTCGCAAAGACAGGATATCGCTTCCATCAGGGCTAATCCAGACGTTTTGTGTTTACAGTACCCATTTTTTGCATCCTGCTTGCTTATTACTTTTACGCATTTCCCACGTGTGATACGAGGCGAAGCAATCTAACTCAAATGGTTTGTTATTTTGTCATTTCTCCTTCGTCGAAATGACAAGTTTGGTCTCGTTCGTCTTTCCCGCGAAGGCGGAAACCAAATCAGGAAAATGGATTCCCGCCTTCGCGGGAAAGACGTAGTGGTAAGTAAAAAATCCCGCCTATTTCTAAACGGGATTTTCTCTATGTTCTATATTCTCTTCTCTTTTTCTGAATTCTAAATTCTGTCTTCTGAAGTCTATTTTCTCTCTGGAATATTCGCTAAAATCTCCAAAAAGAACTTCCAGAATTTCTGCGATGACGAAATACTCGCTCGCTCATCCGGACTGTGTGCTCCGTGAATCGTTGGCCCAAACGAAATCATGTCCATTCCTGGGTAATTGGTTCCGAGAATTCCACATTCTAAACCAGCGTGACAGGCCACAACGTTTGGTTTTGCAGCATTTTGCTTCTCGTAGATTCTTACTAATAAATCTAATATTTCTGAATTTACATTCGGCGTCCAACCCGGATAACTTCCGCCAAATTCTACTTCACAACCAAATAATTCGTAAGCCGAACGCAACGCATTGGCTAAGTCAAATTTCGAGCTTTCTACTGATGAACGCGTTAAATTCTGAATGGATAGTTCGCCGTCTTTGACTACTACTCTAGCGATGTTATTGGATGTTTCTACCAAATCAGCCATATCAGCCGACATTCGGTATACTCCATTGTGAGCCGCATAAATTGAACGCAACAAACCTTCTTGAACACCCAAATCCATTACTTTAGAAGGTAAATCCGATTTTACAATTTCGATGGTCAAATTAGGTTCAGTAGTTTTGAATTCAAATTTAATATCATTAATAACTTCTTGCATATCAAATACAAACGCTTCATCGTACATTCCGGCCACAATCACTTTCGCTACACTCTCGCGCGGAATCGCATTGCGCAAACTTCCACCCGAAATTTCACTGATTTGCAGACCAAAATTTTCAAATCCGTCAAACAACAAACGGTTCATGATTTTGTTGGCATTACCCAAACCTTTGTGAATGTCCATTCCTGAGTGTCCACCGTTCAAACCTTTTACAGTTATTGTATATCCAACTGAACCTTCTGGAACGTCTTCTTCATTGTATTTTCTGGTTGCAGTAACGTCAACGCCACCAGCACAACCGATGTCGATTTCGTCGTCTTCTTCGGTGTCTAAATTCAACAGAATCTCACCTTTCAAAACTCCGCCTTTTAAATTCAAAGCGCCTGTCATTCCGGTTTCTTCGTCAATAGTAAAAAGTGCGTCGATTGCCGGATGCGGAATGTCTTTACTTTCCAAAACCGCCATAATCGCAGCTACACCCAAACCATTGTCAGCACCAAGAGTTGTCCCACGAGCGCGAACCCAATCACCATCAACATACATATCAATTCCTTGAGTTAGGAAATCGAAATTGGTATCGTTGTTTTTTTGGTGTACCATATCCAAATGTCCTTGTAAGACAATGGTTTTACGGTTTTCCATTCCTGGTGTTGCAGGTTTGCGGATGATTACGTTTCTGATTTCGTCTTCAAACGTTTCTAGTCCTAAACTGTTACCGAAGTTTTTCATGAATTCGATCACACGTTCTTCTTTTTTTGACGGACGAGGAACAGCGTTTAAATCGGCAAATTTGTTCCAAAGTACTTTGGGTTCAAGGTTTCTAATTTCTTGGCTCATATTTTTAGTTTGTTTAGACACGAATTACACAAATTTTCACAAATTATTTGAGTGTAAAAATTTCACTAATTTGTATGTATTATATTTTCTAGAACACAAAGTTACAAAGTTTAATTGCTTTGTGATTATATTTACGTTTTAAATTGTGTTGTGAAAAGAAAATACATTTTACCTCTATTTTTATTATTTCAGATTATTTTTCTGAAAGTGATTTCCCTTTTCCCAGAAGTGGTTGAACGTTGGTACAGTAATGGTTTGTATGTACTTATTTCTAAGATTTTAAGAACAACTTTGGGCAGAATTCCGTTTTCAGTTGGTGATCTTATTTACATCAATGTTATTGCGTATTTACTCATTCGCATTTGGATAACCCGAAAATTATGGCGAACCCATTGGAAAGATCAGGTTTTGAAAACGTTGAGTATTCTATCTATCGCTTATTTTTTATTTCACTTTTTGTGGGCGTTGAATTATTATCGTATGCCTTTGTTTGAAAAAATGGAGATTAAACGTGAATATTCGGATGCCGATTTGGTTGCTTTTACCGAAAAATTAATCACCAAAACCAATGAAGTCCAATTTCAAATTACCCAAAATAAAAACACCAAAGTAGTTGTACCGTATTCACAAGATTCAATTTTTGAAATGAGTCAAAACGGTTATGATCATTTGGCAAAGGAATATTCGTTTTTTGAATATGAAATTCCGAGTCGGAAAAAATCACTTTTGAGCATACCTTTGACATTCATGGGATTTGGTGGTTATTTGAATCCGTTTACCAACGAAGCACAAGTCAATGACCAATTACCAATGTATGGTTTTCCGAATGTGGTGTGTCACGAAATGGCGCATCAAATTGGCTACGGAAGTGAAAGTGAATGCAATTTTATTGGGTTTTTAGCCGCAATTAAAAATGACGATTTGTATTTTCAATACTCAGCTTACACAACAGCTTTGCGGTATTGCATGACCAATATCGAAATGAAAAATGAAACTCAATTTGACCAATTGAAAGCCAAAATCAATCCCGGAATTTTAGCCAATTACCAAGAAAGTGAAGATTTTTGGAAACAATACGACACTTTTATCGACAAAGGTTTCCATGCTTTTTACGATCAGTTTTTAAAAATGAATCAGCAAAAAGACGGATTGGAAAGCTACAGTAAATATGTTGATTTGTTGGTGAATTATTATAGAAATCGAGGGTTTTGATTTTACTGCAAAGGCGCAAAGTTTCTCCGCAAAGAGCGCAAAGTTTTTTACCCTCAATTTTGTCATGCTGATCCCGATAACTATCGGAAGAAGCATCTCACTCATTTTAATCATTTTGGAACGCTGATTCTACGGATTTGCTGATGCAAAACGCAGATTTTCGCAGATTTTATTCATCACTTCGTTCTGAATTCTAAATTGCTTTATGAACACTGAGCACTTATTCAAAACGTCTTTAGAAAAAAAACGTCTAATCTAGCCCCGATTGGAGTGGAAATCCTGACATTGCGAGCCATACGGATAGTTGATGAGATTGCCACGCTTTTCAAGCTCGCAATGACAGATTGTAACGTAAAGCGGGACAATTGTTGATTGAAACGGAAAATGTCTGCTACAAAAAACAGCAATCTGAAAACTGAGAATGAGACTGAATACTAAACCTCGTCGCTCGTAAACGTCGTAAAACTTCTCTTTTTAAACGGTCGCACGATCAATCGGCCTTCGCGATCAAAACGAATGTAATTGTACACCCAATTTAAGAACACCACTGCTTTATTTTTGAAGCCAATAAGGGAAAACAAATGCACAAACATCCACACAAACCATGCGAAAATTCCGTTGAAATGATAATGAGGCAAATCGACAACCGCTAAGTTTCTTCCAATGGTTGCCATAGAACCTTTGTCATTGTAATCAAAAGGTTTCATTGATTTTTTGGCTAATAGTTTGACTAAATTTTCGGCCAATAAACTTCCTTGTTGCATCGCAGGTTGTGCCATCATAGGATGACCTTGAGGAAATTTTTCACTTTCCATCGAAGCAATATCGCCAATGGCAAAAATGTTGTCGTAACCGACCACTTGATTGTATTGATTTACTCGAATGCGTTCCACACGTTCCACTAACGATTTAGAATCCAAACCGTGAATCGCAGCGCCTTGCACACCAGCTGTCCAAATTACCGTAGCCGTTTCAAAAGTCAAATCAGAATTGGTGGAAATGGTTCGGCCGTCGTAATTAGTAACGCGAACGTTTTTCCACACTTTTACTCCTAAATCAGTTAAGAATTTCTCAGCTGCAGCTGACGATTTTTCGCTCATAGTGTTCAGCACACGATCGCCACTTTGCACCAAATTGATTTCCATTTTGGAGATGTCCAAATCGGGATAATCCTTCTGAAGAATCGCGCGTTTCATTTCAGCCAAAGCGCCCGCTAGTTCTACTCCAGTTGGTCCAGCGCCAACCAAAACAAAATTGATTAAAGCGTTTTTATCGGCTTCATCACGAGTCAAAACGGCTTGCTCAAAATTTTCGAGAATCAAACTGCGAATGTTGAGTGATTGCGGAATGGTTTTCATTGACATCGAGTTGCGCTCGATTTCCTTGTTGCCAAAATAATTGGTTTTAGAACCCGTTGCGATGACCAAATAATCGTAATGCAACTCGCCTATTTCAGAGATGATTTTTTGGTTTTTAGTATCAATTTCTTTCACTGAAGTCAGACGAAAATAGAAATCTTTGTATTCTTGAATCACCTTTCGAATGGGATACGCGATGGAACCCGCTTCCAATCCGCCAGTGGCCACTTGATACAATAAAGGTTGAAAAGTATGGTAATTGTGTTTGTCAAGCAAAACGACTTGCACATTTTTGTTTCGTAGTTTTTTGGCCATTGCCAAGCCTGCAAATCCTCCACCGATGATGACAACACGTGGATGGGATGATTGAGGTATATTCATATCTTTTGAGTTGCTGAGTTACTGAGAATCTGAGTTACTGAGTTTCTTAAATTCTGGTGCAAAGTTACGAAGATATTAACCAAGAAGGCAATAAAAAAAATCAATGGCAATGACAATTTCAATGACAATGACAATTTCAATGACAATGACAATTTCAATGGCAATGACAATTTCAATGACAATGACAATGAAAAAAATTGTCTCATTGAAATTTGAATTTGATTTTTGATATTGACTTTTGAATTTGACTTTTGATATTGACTTTTGATATTGACTTTTGATATTGACTTTTGATATTGACATTGTTTTCGCATTTTTGTAACAAAAACCACCTAAGGTTTACTAACGTAAGTATGAGTGAGAGTTTAGAACAATCGTTTGTAAAGCAACTTAAGGATAATCAGAACATTATCCATAAGATTTGCCGACTGTATACGTCGGGTGAAGATGCGCACAAAGATTTATTTCAAGAAATTACCATTCAGTTATGGAAGGCCTTTCCGAAATTCAGAGGTGATTCTAAATTTTCTACTTGGGCGTATCGCGTAGCTCTGAATACTGCGATTACTTTATATCGAAAAAGCACACGAAGTATAGCTACTGTAGACTATGAAAGCAAAAGTTTTTTCATCAGTCAGGAAGATTATAACTCTGAAGAAGAAGAGCAAATTAAATTATTATATCAAGCGGTTCATCAGTTGAATGACATTGAGAAAGCGTTGGTTTTTATGTATTTAGAAGATAAAGACTATACCGAAATCTCGGAAACTTTGGGAATCACCGAAGTCAATGCACGGGTAAAAATGAATCGTATTAAAGGTAAACTTAAAAAAATATTAAATCCGTAAAAAATATGATTGAAGAATTGGATTTATTGAAAAAAGACTGGAAAAAAAGTGAAAGCTCGTTCCAGCAAATTAGTGAATCGGACATTTATAAAATGATCCATAAAAAATCGTCGTCTATAGTAAAATGGATACTAATCATTAGTGTTTTAGAATTCATATTTCTAAGAGGATTGGATTTTTTGATCTTATTTGATGCTGATTATACTAAGAAAATGGAGCAAATTCACTTGTATGATTTTGAAATTATATTGACCGTTTTCAACTATGTGGTATTGATTGTTTTTATCTATTTATTTTACAAAAACTTTAAAAGAATCAACGCTGCTTCATCGACCAAAAAACTAATGGACGACATATTGAACACCCGAAAAATAGTAAAATATTATGTTTGGTATAACTTATTTTTAGTTGGAGTTTCAAGTGCTATAGCGGTTTTTTCTGAAATCAAATACAATCCGCAACTCGCTTCAATGTACGAAAGTAACAAAGTGATTTTGTTCTTACTTTCATTTGGAATTGTACTTGTGCTGTTTGTTGTATTTTGGTTGTTTTACAAACTGTTGTATGGAATACTAATCCGACGTTTACATAAAAATTACACCGAACTTAAAAAAATTGACTTCTAATGAAAAAGATACTTATTTTAATTTTTGGATTTCTATTCGGACTATCCAATGCACAGACTAACGAAAAATCGTTACTGTGGAAAATTTCGGGTAAAGGTTTGTCTCAACCTTCTTATTTGTATGGAACGATTCACATTACGTGCGATGCCACTTTACCATCCAAAGTAAAAGAAGCGATGAACAAAACCAATCAGCTTTGTTTGGAATTGGACATGGACGATGCCAATATGCAAGTCGAAATGATGAGTAGCATGATGATGAAAGACGGCGTGACCATGCAATCATTAGCAACTGCTGAAGATTTTAAAATTGTAGATGAATTCCTTAAGAAAAACTTAGGTTTCTCGGCTCAATTGCTCAACACTGTAAAACCGTTTATGGTTTCGGCGATGTTGTATCCAAAAATGATGGATTGCCCAATGCAGTCGGTTGAAGCCGAATTGATGAAAATCTCAAGCGAACAAAACGAAAGTACAATTGGACTCGAAACTGTAACCGAACAATTGAACGTTTTTGACGCCATTCCGTACAAAGATCAAATGGACGAACTGGTCAAAACTGCAAAAAGTGATTTGGTTCGTGACAGTAAAGAGCTAAAAGAAATGCTTGAGTTGTATAAGTCGGAAGACATTCAGGCAATGGTAGAGTTTACTAAAAATTCAGATAATGCGATGACATCTAAATTCGACGATGAATTACTCAACAACCGCAATCAAAACTGGATTTCAAGAATTGAAAAAATAGCGAAAGAAAACCCAACTTTTTTTGGTGTTGGAGCAGCTCATTTAGGAGGCGAATTGGGTGTGATTAATTTATTGAGAAAATACGGTTTTACTGTAGAACCTGTTCATTAATATTCCCACTGACGCTTTTTGTTAAGGCGTTCTTGCACTTCGATTTCTTCGGCTGGAATTACTTTTAAAAACGATGGATGTTGCTCGATGGCATATTCTACTTTTTCAACAATTTGCTCAATTGTATCGTTTTCATAGTCAATTTCTAATGGCTCTTTGATGATGAACGATTGCAGAATATTTTTCTTCTTCATTCGCAATCCTTTTTTATCAAAAGAACGTCGGAAACCATCGATAACAATAGGAACTACAATAGGTTTGTGTTGTTTGATAATGTGTGCTGTTCCTTTTCGAACGGGTTTGAACGATTTGGTTGTCCCTTGCGGAAATGTAATTACCCAACCATCAGCCAAAGCAATTTTGATGTTTTCAGTATCATTCGGATTCACTTCACGTTTTTCAGTCACGTCTTTTCCACCCGAACGCCACGTTCTTTCTACGGTTATTGCTCCGACATACGCTAAAATTCGAGGTAAAATTCCCGACTTCATGGTTTCGCTTGCCGCAACATAATACACATTCATTTTGGGCTGCCACAAATAACCCACATTTTTAATGTTGTCTGCTCTACCAGAAAGACTGGCATTGAATACGTGAAACATTGCCACTACATCGGCAAAATAAGTTTGGTGATTGGAGATAAATAGTACGTTTTTATCGGGTAATGCTCTAATGATTTCTGAACCGTCAATTTGCAATTCGTTGAATCCACGGTAACGTCTGTGAGTAATGACGCCGAAAATTCGAATCAGCCATTTTTTTATAAACAATATATGTCCAAAAGGATTTCTTTTTAATAAACCCATAATTTTAGTAAGCAGTTTAGAATGGCAAACTTACAAAAACTAATTATTTTAGAACCAATTTTAGCATATCTTTTAACTCACTGAGAATCATTGCTGTTGCGCCCCAAACGGTATGTTCATAAATTTGAAATGCCGGAATATCCATTCGTTTAGCATAGGAAGTTTCAATAGATTGTGTTGTAATGATAGCATCATCTAAAATCAATTGCAATGGAGTTTCGATGATTCCAGCTACTTCATCTTCTTGTAGCGTAAATGAAATTTCAACCTTAGAAACTCCCAAAAAAGGATGCACTAAATAATTACTAGGCGGAATATAAACCGTGGTGAAACTGCGCAAAACTTTTATAAAATCAGGATCAACACCAATCTCTTCATGTGTTTCTCGTAAAGCAGTTTGCTCTAAATTAGCATCGTATTTTTCCACCTTTCCACCCGGAAATGCAATTTGAGAAGAATGAACTCCAGGATACGAATTGCGCTTTATTAAGGCTAGATGTGTTGTGCCATTTTTAGGATAAAAAAGCATCATCACTGCTGCATTTTTTGCATTCGGTTTATTTAACTGTGCTTCTTCTAGTAATTTGATTCGTTCCAATGGCGCCATTTTACGGTGCGAATCCATAGCCGACAGCTCTAAATCAGCTAGTTTATCAATCACAATTATAAAATCAGAATGATTCATGGGGTGGAATTAATTTTCTAAATTTACAAAAAAAATATAAAACCCTATTTATTCCCCAATTAATGTACAGTAAAGAAGATAGTATTCGAATTAAAAAAGAGTTTTGGATTGCTTTTGCCGAAGCGTATCCTCGAAAATGGATTTTGTACAATACTAAAATAAAAGACGTTTCGTTTAAATTTTACGTCGACAATAAAAAGGCACAAGTTTTGCTTGATATTGAATGCAAAGAAGATGAAAAACGCATTATTTATTTTGAAAAAGTAGAATCATTAAAAACGATACTTTTAGAAGATCATCTGCCCGACGCTATTTTAGAACGCAATTTTTATTTAGATAGCGGAAAATTAATCAGCAGAATTTGGGTTGAAAAACTAAATATAAGCATAAACAATCCAAAAACGTGGCCCGAAATATTTGATTTTTTCAATGAGAAAATGAGTGCATTTGAGTATTTTTTCTTCGAGCATGAAGATTATATTAAAGATTTAGAAATCAACACTTAAATTAAGAACAATTCTTACAAACATTTAAAAAAAAATATATATTTGATGAAATTTAAATTCACTATGAAAAAACAATTTCTCTTGCTATTTTTAGTAAGTTCTTTTACGGTATTAGCACAAAAAGATTACACATTAACCTACGACAGCGATAAAATTCTCCAAGACGGAATTGCACTTTATGAAGAGGAAAAATACAACGAAGCCATCGCCCAATTTGATCGAATTGCAAAAGTAGACCCAAGTTATATTACTGCTCAATATGAAAAAGCCATGGCTATGATAGCTTTGGAACAAAAAGTAGAAGTAGCAATTTTATTTGATGAGTTGTATCGATCAGGTAAAATGGCGGACGAGCCCAACTTTTTTGTTCTTTATGGAAATTTCTTAAGCGATGCCAAAGAATACACCAAAGCTGATGCTGTTTTTAAAGAAGGAGAAAAACACATGCCAAATTCGTCCAGTTTATTGTACAATTATGCCATTGTAAAATACCGCATGGAAGAAAAACAAGCTGCTTTGGATTTACTAAAAAAAACCATTACTATCAATCCGAATGCTGCTTCAGCACATTATCTTTTAGGTGTGATTTGTTTTGAAAATGGTAAAATTACCGAAGGAACTTTGGCTATGATGAGTCATTTAATTATTGCTCCTACAAGCTCAAAGGCTCAAGACGCAATTCTCAATTTGAATAAAAAATTTGGTGAAAATTTCCTCGAGAAAAACAAATTGGTTTTTTCTAAATCGGGTGATAATTTTGAAGAAATTGAAACTATACTTCGCAATCAATTACCCTTAAAAAAGGCTTACAAAGTGCAATCGGATATTGACGATGTAATTGTTCGTCAAATTCAAGCTGTTGTAGAATATACCGCAGACCATAAAATAGGTGATGGTTTTTTTGAAACAACGTACATGCCTTGGGTAAAAGATTTACATCAGAAAAAACAATTTGAAGGGTACACCTACTATATGCTTTTAAGCATGGAAGATAATCTGGGTAAAGCACTAACATCAAAAAAGAAAGCCATAACCGACTTTTATAAAAACTACATCGACGGACCAAGTTTTTGGAACGAATTTGCCAAACGAAAATTAGATCATTTTGGCAAAGAAGAAGAAGTAGTCATTTCAATCAACAATTCAAAACCATTTTTAATAGGTAAAGTTGTTAATGGTAAAAAAGAGGGTAAGTACAAATTACTGAACGAATACGGAAACATAAGTGGCGAATTGAATGTAGTCAACGATGAACTGGAAGGTGTTCAGAAATACTTCAACAAAAAAGGAGTTTTGATTCAGGAAAAAAATTTCAAAACAAGTAAACTAAATGGTTCTGATACTGCTTATTATGAAAATGGTCAAATCAAATCCGTAGACAATTACAAGGATGATAAAAGCAATGGGGCTGGATCATCTAATCATGTAACTGGCGGTAAACAATGTGAAGGCAGCTTAGTTGATGGCGAGCGCGATGGTAAATTCATTTGTTATTACGCTAACGGAACTAAAATGAATGAGATTCATTATTCAAAAGGGAAACTAAATGGTCCATATATTCTTTACAATGCTGTTGGAGACGTAACGGCAAATTTCAATTATGTAAACGGCGAAATTGACGGTAAAGTAGCTTCTTATTACCATGGTAAAGCGCTAAAATCTGAAGGTGTTTACAGCAAAGGAAAAATTCAAGGAACCTATAAAAAATATTTCATCAATGGTGCTATTGAGGAAGAAATCTTTTATGAAGGTGGAAAAATCAAAAAATCAATTGAGTATTACGAAAATGGAAAAAAATCATTAGAGTCAATTTACGATGATAATGAAAAACTCCAAAATTACATCTATTACGACGACAAAGGTGAGTTGTATTATCAAGAAAATTTCAAAGGTGGTGAATTGAGAACGGTTCAACAATACTCAAGAAACAATCCAAAACCAGTTGAAACCAACATCACTAAAAAAGCATTTACCATAAAAGATCTTGATGGAAAAACTTTTTTAGCAGGCGAATATTTTAAAGGTGAACGAACTGGCGAATGGAAATACTACGCTAACAGTGGAGCTTTAACAAGAAAGAGACAATATAAAGATGGTAAATTAGAAGGTTTAAGCCATCGTTATGTCAATAATGGCTCATTAGAAAGCATCATCAACTACAAACAAGATTCCATTAGCGGATTGTATGAAGTATACAACAACGACAAAATAATCCAAGAATACTTTTATGCTAAAGACGAAAAAAACGGGCCTTATAAAATCTATTATCCTGATGGAAAATTAAAAGAAGAAGGTATTTATTATGGTGATGAATTGTATGATAATCGTTTCTATTATTGGATGAATGGCAACATCAAGAAGAAAGAAAAGTACGCTGAAGACGAACTAATTTCTGTTGAAATCTATTCGCCTTCGGGTAAAAAAGAATCTGAATTTGATTTTAGAAACAAAACTGGAAAATTCAGCATCAATTATCACAACGGCGCTGTAGTACATTCGTTTGAATTAGTAAATGGAAAATACAACGGAAAATACACAGTAAAAGACAAAAACAACACTCTAATTTATGAAAGTGAATTTGTAAACGGGGTACGCCACGGAAATTACAAAGGCTATTCAGTAATCGGAGTAGTTGATTTTGAAAATAACTATTATTCTGGTTATGCCAATGGATTGGAAAAATCATACGACGAAGTTGGAAATCTAAGACTCGTAGATGAGTACGTTTTTGGAACTGAATACGGTAAATCTACTCGTTATTTTGTAAATAAATCTAAAATTTTCGAGTACAACAGAGTGAACGGTGATGTCGAAGGCGAATACAAATACTTCAATTCAAAAGGTGATGCTATTTTAATTTTAGGATATGAATACAATCGTTTAAAATACTACACCACTCTTAATGCCGCTGGAGAATTAAAAGACCGTGTTTCTGTTGTAGACGAAACGGCTTCTATTGTGTCAAAATACCCTAACGGAAAAACTGCAATGGCAATCAATTTTGTTAAAGGTGCAAAAGACGGTAACTATCTCATCAACAATCCAGAAGGAAAAACCGAAGTTCAACTGACCTACAAAATGAATAAACTTGAAGGCGAACGAAAAGAATATTATTCTAATGGAAATGTATACAAAATTGAGCGCTTCAAGAATAATGATTTCGAAGGAATACAAGAATATTACAAAGAAGATGGAAAAATTTGGCTCAAAGCCGAATACAAAAATGATGAACTACACGGAAATACTCTTATTTATACCAACGGAGTGCTTTCGTTAACCAAAAAATACGATTCTGATGAATTACTTGAAATTACTAAGTAAAAATTATACTCTTGTTACCTTTTTAGTAAGCCTAACCGCTTTTTCACAAGGTACTTTACAAGAGTACAAATCCACTTTTCCCGATTACAACGAGTTGATTATTAACGACAACACGAGTTATGATTTTTTTATAAAAGACAAAAAACTCAATGTTACCGAAAATAGTTACAACGAATCGATGATACTTACAGAAAACGGAATCAACAATAACTCGGAAAGTTTTACCTATTCTGAGTTGGTGAAACTTCTCGAGTATGAAGCCGAAACGGTTATCAACAATAAACGCATCAAAGTCACTCAAACCAACGAAAAAGAGTCGAGAGACGATGCTATTTTTTACAATGGTGTAAAAGAACGTCAACTTATTTTCCCCAATCTCGAAGCGGGAGCCAAAAAAATATACCAGTACAAGCGAGAATATGTTGATTATCACTTGTTACACAAATACATTTTTGGTAATTCATTCCCAATTCTGAATTCGACTTTGGAAATCAAAACCGATAAGGAAATTAACATTGGGTATAAAATTTTTAACGACCCGAATAATTCCATTGAGTTCTCTAAAACCGAGAAAAAAGGCAAGTACATTTACAAATGGACACTCAAAAACATCAAGCCTTTAAAGTATGAAAGTTTCTCTCCCGGATTTCTTCATATCGTTCCACACATTGATATTTACATCAAAGATTACACAGTTAATGACAAAAAAGTTGAAGTCTTAGAAGATGTTGAGAAGCTTTTCAATTACTATCAAAACTTTGTAAAAGATTTAAATAAAGAAGAAGACAATGAACTGAAAGAAATCACAGAAAGTGTTATTGCAAACGCTAAAACCGAAGAAGAAAAAGTAAAAAATATTTTCTATTGGGTGAAAGACAACATCAAATACGTGGCTTTTGAAAATGGCTACGAAGGATTCAAACCTAGAGAAGGAAGTTTGGTGTGCAACCGAAAATTTGGTGATTGTAAAGACATGGCGAGCATCATTACATCGATGGCAAAATACGCCGGACTTAAAAATGTATACCTAACTTGGATTGGAACACGTGAAATTCCGTATTCATACAACGAATTAGCAACTCCAGCCGTAGATAATCACATGATTGCTGCTTATAAAAAAGGAAACGAGTACATTTTCTTAGATGCCACTGACAAGGAAACGCGTTACGGAATTCCGACAGCATTCATTCAAGGAAAAGAAGCGTTAATCAACGAAGATGGTGGTTATAAAATCGTTGAAGTTCCTGTTATTCCTGGCGAAACCAATGCTGTTACCGATCATGTGAAATTCAAAATTGAAAACGAAAAACTAGTAGGAAGTGGATCACTCGTTTTCAAAGGATACAATCGAAGTAATTTGCTTTCGCAATTGGGTGATGCTGCCAATAAAAAACGTTTTGAATACATCAAATCAATCGTTATCAAAGGAAATAACAAATTTAAATTGTTAGAATATACCGAAGAAAACATCAAAGACCGCGATTTGCCGTACATCATCAATTACAAATTTGACATTGATAGTTACATCATCAAAATTGACAAAGACATTTATGTGAATTTAAATGTAGATACCAATTTTGATCAATTAGTGATTGAAAAAGACCGAGTTTCAAAGTTTGAACTTGATTTCTTAACCGCGAGTCAAGGTACTTACGAGTTAGAAATTCCGCAAAACTATGCCGTAAAATACCTTCCAAAAGACTTGACAATCGATAACGAATTACTATCAGCTAGTTTCAAATACGAAACCAAAGAAAATAAAGTAATTTACGTTGCCAAAATCAATCAAAAGAAAATTTTATTGGATAAAAACGATTTTGAACTTTGGAACGAAAGCATCAAAAAAATTAAAACCAACTATGGTGAAACCATAATAATCAATCAAAAATAATGAAGAATACCTTTTTAAAAACCATTTTGTTTTTTGTATTTATTTCAATGAGTTCAACACTTTCGGCTCAAGATTACACTTTCAAAAATTACGATTGGGAAAGTAAAACTGGAGCTGTAGATATTCCAGAAAAATACAAAAACGAGACTGAAATCATTTTGGATCGTCACATAAAAGTAGAAATTAATGCCGACGGAAAAGATGTTGCTCAATTTTATTTGTACCACGAAAAAATTTACATCAATTCGGATGATGCAATTGAAAGAAACAACCGAATTTACATTCCATTTAATATGAACGAAAGCGTTATTGAAACCAAAGCGCGCGTAATTCTTAAAAATGGCAAAGTGATTAAGTTGGATAAAAAAGACATCAAAGAAGAAGTCGATGAAGAAAGAGGTTTAAAATTAAACTATTTTGCTTTAACTGGAATTGAAAAAGGTGCCATCATCGAACAATTGTTTGTGATTAGAGAAGTTCCTGAATTAGACGGAAAAACGATTAAAATGCAAGAAGAATACCCAATTTTAAATTCGTCTTTTGAGTTGGTATATCCTAATTTTGTTAATTTCAAAACCAAATGTTACAACGGTTTAGCCGAACCCGTAATCGACGAGAAAAAGTTCGACAAGAAAACACTTTTAACCATTACTGAAAAAGAAATTCCAGCATTGCACGACGACGAAAAATACGCCAATTGGAATGCTCACTTAAAAATGTTCCGTTATAAATTGTATGAAAATTATAATAACGGAGCCAAAAACATTTATAATTATAAAAAGTTTGCCACCAATATTTACGAACGTTTCAATGGTGAATTAGATAAAAAATCTCAAAAAGCAGTAGATGATTTCTGCAAAACGATTCCTACTTCCAATGATCCGCAAGAAATGATTTGGAACATCGAAAACAAAATCAAAAAAACCATTCCTTACAATCGTTATTTTGATACCAAAGAAACATTAGCCGATGTAATCAAATCAAAACAAGCCAATCAATCGGATATTTTGAGTTTGTACATTGCCGTTTTCAGAACATTAAACATTGAAAGCAATACGGTTTTCACATCCAATCGATACAAATCTATTTTTGATGGCGAATTCGAAAGTTATGAAACCTTGAGTGACATTCTATTTTATTTCCCAGCCATTGACAAGTACTTATGTCCAACTGAAATCGAATACCGCATTCCGTTAATTCCAAATTATTTGGCCAATCAAGACGGACTTTTCATCAAACCAAAAGAGTTTGGTGGAGTAAAAATGGGAATTGGTGAAATTAAATTCATTCAAATTCCAGGAACCGATATTACGCACGATGTAATGGAAATTACAGTTGATTTTACTCAAGATTTACAAAATCCAATCATCAAAAGTAAAATGTCGTACGGCGGATATTCGGGCATCAACTTCCAACCAATCAAAGATTTTGCTGATGCAGATCAATACAAAGAAGTGCTAAAAAGCGTTGCCGAAAATTATACTTCGCAAAAAGAATACAAATCGCTTACCACAGAAAACGATGGTTTGGATTATGTAGGAAAAAAACCATTTGTCATGAATTTGGAATACGAAGGAAAAGATTTGGTGCAAAAAGCAGGCGATAGTTATTTGTTTTCTGTTGGAAAAATCATTGGAGCTCAAATGGAATTCTACCAAGAAACCAAACGCGTTTTACCCGTAGAAATCGATTATCCTCACTCCTATTTCCGTACAATTAAAATTCTTTTACCCGAAGGCGTAACCGTTAAAAATTTAGAGAAATTTAATCTTAATTTCAAAATGGATGTTGGTGGAAAAACCGAAGCCGTTTTTGTGAGCAGCTATAAATCAGGTAAAAACGAAATCACTGTAGAAAACACCGAGTATTATAAAATCATGAATTATCCTTTGGAACAATTCGAAGAATACAAAGCGGTTATCAATGCGGCAGCCGATTTTAATAAAATTGTGATTATTCTGAATAAGTAATTAACGTGAGTTCGATATAAAAACCAAAGAAACATTTACCATTTTACACGAATTTCACTAATTTACACGAATTGAAGATGGAAAATTATGATTCGTGTAAATTCGTGCAATTCGTGTCTAAATTCAAATATACTTACGTCGAACTCACGTTAATTACTATTCAATCAAGGTATAAACCTGTTTGCGAAAGTGAACAGGTTTTTTAATTTGAAATGGTTCCTGTATCCTCTTTTTTCTCTTTATTCAACAAGTTTGGATCTTCTTTGGCGAGTTTGTTTCGCGTTGGGATTTTATAATTAATTGAAAAACCAAAACGACGTGTATCGTATTTATTTTCTAATAAAAGTGGTGTTTCAACAGCCAAAAAACCTTGTTTATTTGAATTGAAAACATCATCAAAATCGATAGAAACTGTCAATCGATCTTTTAAAAATTTCTTCGAAAAATTAAAATCCAAACTGCTACCAAAAGGTTCGGTTCCAACAAAATAAAAATAGTTTCCTCCAGTAGTCGATGTGTTAAATTCGGTAATAAACTTAACATCCATAGGAAGTACGATTTGCGACATCAGATTAAAATTCCAAAACGCTTTCGTATTCAAACCATGAATTTCATGCATCTGATAACCTACATAAAGATACAAGAAGTTAATTTTATCTGGATTAAAATCAAACTTCATGGTTTCTTTCAATCCTTTGGTAAACAACATATAAGGCAAAGGCAAACCAATGTTGAAATTGTGAATTCTCATGTCGGGAATATTCACTACAGTATTGTTAACTCCAAAACCATCAAGTACTACTCTGTTGACCACTTGATTGTTGATTTCGCTTACATTGTATCCGATAAAGGCATAATCAAAAGCGCTGATTTTTACTTCAAAATTGTCGAAAATAGTAGGTTGCAAAAACGGATTTCCAGTGAAATTGATGTTCTGATTCTGATAATTGGTGTTGTTTGGATTTAATGATGAAGTACTCGGAAGTGTAATTTTCTTGTTGTAATTAAAACTCAAAAAGATTTGTGGTGCAAAATTGTACTGCATACTTGCGTTAGGAAACAATCGGAATTGCTTGAACGGAATTAATTCAGAGTTGTTTGTGTTTCCGGTAATTGAATAATCTTCAGCGCGGGTTCCGAGAATGAAATCAAATTTTTTGTAGGTTGCTTGAAGTTCCAAAAAACCAGAAGCTGTTCTTCGATCATAATCCAAATTAGTTGTTCCAAAACTGTCGGTAATGAATGATAAATTTTCAATCAAAGAACCAAAACTAATTTTCCCTTCATCCAATAATTTTAAGGGCTGCGAATAGTCCGCTTTAAAGTTTATAAAATCCTGAACCGAAGTATTATTCAAAACAGAAGTATTAACTATCAACGAATTCAAATTAAAATCGGTGTCATTCCGTGCGAAATTAAATCGAAAATCAAGTTTTTTGTCTTTATTGTCGAATCGTTTTTGATACGTAGCAACGGCATCTTGCCTAAGTATTTTGGTCTTGCTTTCATCCAATGATTCAAAACCAAAACCTTTAGCAAAGGTGTGTGCGTTATTTTTGATGTAATTCAAATCGTAATTGAGCAACAAACGGTCTTTCCCTAAATCAAAAGTCAAAGCCGATCTCATATAGTTATTTCTATTGATACGGTCGGCATCAGAATCTGATACAACAAAAGCATTCTGAGTATTTGTTATATCCGACCAAAGTGCAGTTTCACGATAACTTTGTCCTACATTAAACTGCCAACCAAAATACTTATTTTTGGAACTTAATAGAAGACTGTTGTTGGTTCTGTATCTCCTTTTATCATACGAAGTAAGGTATAAATTAGTCGAATACGTTGCGCTTAAATAACTTTTTGCTTTTTTACTTGTGATAATATTGATGATTGCTCCTCCAGAAGTAGCTGGAAATTCGGCTCCAGGTTGCGTGATTACTTCTACTTTTTCGATGTTATTGGCTGGCATTCCTTCTAAAAAAGCGTTCAATTCATTCGATGAAATATTCAACGGTCTTCCGTCCAAATACACATCCAATTGTTTGCCTTGATACATCATTCCAGCTACGTCAGAAACGATTAATCCTGGCAATTTTTTTAATCCTTCCATGACCGAACCTGAGTTCAAATGTGCTTGCGATGCAAAATCAAAAATAGTTCGATCGGCTTTTTGCTCTACCGCTTTTCGCTCACTTTTTAATACTACTTCTTTAAGTTCAACGGTGTCTTTTAATTTTTCTTGGGATGAAACACTATAAAAAGAAAGAAAAAGTAATAGTAAAGTAAGTTTTTTCATGATTTAGCCTATTTTTGTTATGTGACGTGAATGTACTGCTTATGTTACAACAATTCCAATTTTTATCAATACAAAATGAAACTCAGAACTTGGACAATTGAAGATGCTGAAAACTTGGCAAAATACGCTAACAATCCAAAAGTAGCTCAATTTTTAACCAATGCTTTTCCGCATCCGTATACAATTGAAAATGCAAAATCATTCATCGAAATGGTTTCGAATCAAAATCCGACTGCTATTTTCGCCATTGATGTTAATGGTGAAGCTGTTGGAAGTATTGGTTTGCATGCACAAACGGATATTATGTGCAAAAACATGGAATTGGGTTATTTTCTTGGTGAACCCTTTTGGGGAAGCGGAATCACAACTGAAGCGGTAAGAACTATTGTAGAATATGGTTTCCAGAATTTTGATATTACCCGAATTTACGCTCGCCCTTATGGAAACAATCCTGCTTCACAAAAAGTATTGGAAAAAGCAGGTTTTACACTCGAAGCTCGAATTGAACAAAACATATATAAAAACGGTGAATTCTTAGATGAATTGATTTATGCCGTTCGAAAAAAATCCAACAAATGACACTATCCATAGAAACTCCCGCTTTACTTTTTTCGGCAACATCGCTGATACTTTTGGCGTATACCAATCGGTTTTTGACCATTGCACAAATTGTACGCGGACTTAAAAAAACGTACGACCAAGACCGAAATAAAAGCATTTTACTCGAAATTAAAAACCTCAACTTGCGACTTACCTTAATTCGTTATATGCAATTATTTGGCGTTTTGTGTTTGTTTCTATCGGTATTCGGAATGTTAGTATTGTTTTTTGAGCAACAAGTTGTTGGTTTTTATCTGTTCGGATTTAGTTTATTGTGTTTACTTATTTCACTGGGAATATCCTTTTGGGAAATCAGTATTTCAGTCAACGCCTTACGTCTTCATTTAAGCGATATCGTTGACGAAGAAAAAGCAAAAGAGTGATTCTCAACGATTTTTTTGGCACATAAAAGTAAAATCCCTATTTGTAGGGATTTTTTTTATAATTTAAGGACGGAAATTTGAATTGTAAAACTTAAAACTATTTATTATGAAAAAAATTGTTCTTTTTTTAGTAGTAACCGTATTGTTTTTTTCCTGTAAAAAAAATGAAGAAAATCAAACTGAAACTATTGTTGCTGATGAACAAAAAGTTTATGATGGTGACGGAACTTTCGACAAAAATGGAAATGTAAATTACAAAGCAATGCTTCCCAAAGAAGTAGATGGCAAAATCAAAGTTGTAAGCCAAATCCAAATTGATGACAAAACCTTATTCATCCAAATTAACACACCGGGTAACTATGACCTTAATCATAAACCTGATCAAGATAAACGAAACGTACCCATTAGCAAAATTGATCCAACCAAATTTAAAGATACAATCTATGTTTATTTATGGCACGATGATAAACTAATATCAACTATTCAACAAGCCAAAACTATAATTAGTACAAAATGCGGAAGTGGATTTCAACCCGAACGTTGCGGAAACGGAGTACTAACATTGTATTAAATTTAACAGCATATAAACTTAACTACTTAAATTAAATAACTCAAAAATGGAAAATTTAAAAGAAACTAAATTGCCTACTTATGATGGAGAAGGAATGTTTGATGGAAACGGAATTACCTTTTATGGAATTTCGGCCCCTGAAAGTAAACACAACTCGATTCAAATTGTTAATATCATCAAAGTTGAAGATGACTTACTCTTTGTTCACTTTACTACCGATGATAACATCGACATGACAAGTGCCACTAATAAATTAAAATTTGTACGATTTGATATCCCAAATTTCGACCCTCAAATTCGAGTTTTTCAGGTATTCAATTGGCACAATCATAGACCTGTTGCAGATGTTAGTGAAGCACGAGCTATCATAACTACTTGTAGAAATTATATTGAAATAAAATCAACAGAAAAAGCAGACTTTTTTCAACCTGAAAAGTGTGGCAATGGGGTGTTAACAATGATGTAATACTCTTCCATAAACTTATAAAAATCCCAATTCTAAGGGATTTTTTACTTTTTATTCTACCAATTTTTTGAAAGAAAGTAAAATGTTTAAATTTAGATGCCTATTTTACAATTTCACCATTTTTATCTAAAAAATGATTCATACAACTATCCGTTTTTTTTCAACTCTATACTTTTTCTTTTTTTCAATCATCTGTTTTTGCCAAAACTTTGCAGAGATTGAAAAAAACATTTCTAGTTATCAGTATCATAAGGCAGAAAAAAAACTCAAAAAAATTGATCAAAAAAAACTTACCCTTGAGGAAAATGCCAATTACAATTATTTATTTGGATTAACTCTATCCAAACTCAATAGAGCTGATGAAACCTACAATCATTTTTTATTGGCTAAAAATAAATACGAAAAACTAGGTGACATTGATAAAGTACAAGAAATTAATTTACTATTGGCTCATCTTTTAAATTCACAAGATAATAAACAAAATGATGCTCGGAAGTTCATGAAAGAATATTATGATTATGCGTTGAAAACAAACGACAATCATATATTGGCTAAGGCTTACAAACAATTAGCCACAATGAACGTTTATCAAGATCCAAAAAAAAGTATCGAACTCTTTAAAAAAGCTTTGAAGTTCAATCAATTTACAAACGACACCAAATTAACCACACAAATCTATAATAATATTGGAACTGTGTTTAATGAAATTATTAGAATGCCCGATTCAGCATTGTTTTATTTAAACAAAGCAAATATCATCAATACACAATTAAAAATATCTGACGAAATTTGTTATAATTACATAAACAAAGCATCTTCCTATTCTTATCTGGGTGACAACAAAACTGCTGTTGAATTACTAAATAAAGCTTCTAAAATAAAAATTAACGATTTCAAATTGAAAACAAACCGGATTATTTATTACAATCTAGCACGATGTTATGATTCGATTAACGATTATGAAAACGCTTACAAAAGCTCACAACTTTATCAACAATATAGTGATTCATTAAATGAAGAATTACAGAGTATTGCAATTAATGATATCCAAACAAAATATGAAGTAAAAAGTCTTAAAAATAAACTTCAAATTAACTACATTCTATTATTCATTGGTCTAGGATTGTTGATTGTTTCAATTTTGATAGGAATGTTAACTTACAAAAACCTCTCGAAAAAGAAAAAAATTATCGAACAAGAAAAACTTCTCGAAACCCAAAAACTAGAAACCACATTAAAAGAACAAGAGTTGCACGAAATTGATGTGATGCTCGAAAGTCAAGAAAAAGAACGTCAACGAATAGCCAATGAACTTCACGATAATTTGGGAAGTATGCTCGCCACATTAAAACTCAATTTTGAAAATCTAAAACGTCATGATTCGAGCCCAACGGATACCGAAACTAAATTATTTGAAAAAACAGATGATTTAATTGAAGAAGCGTATCAGAAAGTCCGCAACATCTCACACCTCAAAAACCTAGGCGTAATTGGTAGCGAAGGGTTGTTAATTGCTGTGAAAAAAATGGCCGAAAAAATGAGTGTCATTGAAAAATTGCAAATCAACGTCATTCCGCACGGATTAAATGAACGATTAGAAAACACACTCGAAGTCATGCTTTTCAGAATGATACAAGAATTGTGTACGAACATCATCAAACACTCGGAAGCTACTGAAGTAAATATTTATTTGACCCAACACAGCGACAATGAATTGAATATCATCATTGAAGACAATGGAAAAGGATTTGACCCAAAAACTGTTGTTGCAACATCGGGAATCGGGCTCAAAAGTATCGAGAAAAAAGTAGAACAAATCAACGGAACGTTTACCATTGATTCAATTATTTCAAAAGGAACCACCATAATAATAGATTTACCCATATGATAACAATAGTAATTGCAGAAGATCATCAAGCCTTAATTGACGGCATCAAACTTTCACTAGACTACGAAGATGATATTTCAGTGGTAGGCGAAGCCAACGATGGCGAATTACTCATTGATATGGTTCGCAAAAAACAACCTCAAGTAGTAATTACCGATATTAGAATGCCTAAATGCGACGGAATTTCGGCCACCAAAACCATCAAAAAAGAATTTCCACACATCAAAGTGATTGCTTTTAGTATGTTCGATCAAAACGAAGCAGTAAACCAAATGAAACTGGCCGGCGCCAATGGCTACATCATGAAAAATTCGCCTTTAAAAAAATTAGTTGAAGCCATACGAAAAGTAGCTAAAGGTGAAACCTTTTTTGATGATGCTATTACCACTTTAGATACAACATCCAAAGAGGAAATCATCTTAAGTTCACGCGAAAAAGAAATTTTACGCCTAATCGGTGAAGGTAAAACCTCGCAAGAAATTGCGGATCAACTTTTTATCGGAAAAAGTACTGTTGATACACACCGAAAAAACATCCTCAAAAAAATGAACATTCACGGCAAAACCGATTTGATTCGCTTTGCAGTAGAACGGAAATATGATTTTTAAAACACATTGTTGAAACCTTTACAAAAGTTTGGAACTTTGACAAAGATGTTAACAAAATCAAAATCCCCAATGATGGGGATTTTTTTGTGGATATAAGTTTGGAGATTTGAGAATCATTTTTTATTAAAAGCGGATTCCGAAAAGCTATACGAGTAGGATAATCAAAATTTTAACCAATGAAAAATCTACAACTAATTGTATTATTTATTTCTTGCTTGTTTGTTTTTACTGGAATTAATGCTCAAGAAGTAAATCAAAAACCAGACAGTACTGTTACAACACAAAATGCAACTTCCAAAAAAAACGATGTTCAAGCCAAAAACAAGTTGGAAAAAAAGTGCGACGAATGTAATATGAGCTTTAAATGCGATCTTGCAGTTTTAAAACTCATTATTGTTATTTTCTTTTTTATAATAATGGCCTATTTAATATATAAATTCTTCAACCACATCGAATTAGATGGTATTAAACAAAGGATTGGGTTTCAATCCATAAAACTAATCGGATTGATATTGATGTTTCCTGGCATTTGCATGTTGGCTCTGGTAGGAGGAGAAAGTGTTTTAAGTGGACAAACTTTAGCCGTTTTGTTAGGTACAATTGCAGGTTATATTTTATCTCGAGATGATGACAAAAATGAAAATGTTAATCAAAATTCAGGAAAAAAAGACCCTCCGAAACCCAATCCAGATGAACCTAATCCAAAGCCAAAAACTCCCAAAACCAACACTACTGACACTGAAACTAAACCTGGGACTGAAACTGGGACTGAGACTGAAAACTAAAACCCACTAACTTCAAAAACCAAAACCTCAAACTTTGACAAAGCTACTCCAAAACCCAAATTTTTTACTAAATTTGGGTTTTACTTTCTCGATGACCATTCAAGACTATCTTTCTAAAATAAACACATTATACAAAACAGGTAATGCGCGCGAACATTCCTATCGTGGCGATTTGCAAAACCTTTTGATGAGTATTGAACCGATGCTGTAAATAACAAACCTACTCGAAGTACGAAGCACGTAGATGAATCAAATTGGTACAATTCGGGTAAAAAACGAACCCTTTGCCAAAGTTGGGAACTTTGGCAGAGGGTTTTCAAATTATTTACAGACAAACTTCTATCTATACACTCTTTTGGCCAAGCTATAAGATAACGATATAAAAAGAGAGGGTTTGAATACTTTTTCAACTACATTATCTAAATCAAAATTTTCAGTGGTGTATTCTTTAGCTGCTTCGAATTCTTTTTCTTTCAAACGATCAACCTTTAAAAAACTTAAACCAACATTTACCATGAATTTTTCATTTTTCCCAAGAACTCCAGTTAAACCAAGATAATAACTCAAATCTACATCTTCAATAGTTTGAAATCCGGCGCCAACACCAAATAACCCTCCCCAGGAAAAATCTTCACCGCTTCTTCTATAAATGTGCATAAAAGTAGCCAAACCCGGAGTACCATCATTGTTATTGTCTCTTTGTCTCAAATATGATTTTCCTAATGTTGTGGCACTTTCCTCTAAATAATATTTTTCATCATTAGCATTTTTACCAAAAGAAACAGTAGGTCCAACACTAAAGTCAAATTCCCAGCCTTTCTTAGCAGGAATATCAAAATTAAACTCCATTGTAGAATTATAAGGTGTCAAAACATCTACGATTTCCACTTGTTCCGCAGATACCATAAAGTTCACAAAGTCATCTTCCATTTGAATTGGCGGTGAAACAATTGTAAAATTATTTTCATTTTCAAGTTGATTTGAAAGGTACTTTACTTCTCTGTATAAATTTAAGTATTCTTCATCCTCCATATTTTCATAAGCTTTTTCAACTTTATCGGTAGCATCATCAACTTTGGCTTTCGAGATAGCATCATCGGCAGCTTTAAGTTTTGCTTCTTCGTATAATTTTTTTACTTCGTGGTATAGATTTTCAAATGCTTCATATTTAAGCTTTGGGTCACTTATAATTTTTAGCCGACCTACTCTTTTCTTCATTTCATCATAACCAATATTCTGCCGTGCCAGTTCCAATAAATCCATCTTATCTGATTTTAATTCAAATATGCTTTTTCTTATTTCCTGCATTTCTTTTATATACTCTCCACATTTTCCAGAAAGTCCTTTCAACGTTACTTTTAAATCATCGATCTCAGCTTTCGTGAATGCTACTGTGATGGGGATTGATGATTGTTCTAATTGGTCCATCTTTTTCTTTGCCACTTCTGTGTTCTCAATTGCATCTTCAACCTTAACATCCGTCAATTTCTGATCTTTTTCCTGTTCAGATCTTTTTACCCTGAAAAGTTTTTGCATCTCTTCTGGAATATCAGTTTGGATATCTACATTCTTACCTTCAATGGATACTCTAAATAAAAACTTGTTAATATTTTCAATTTTAAATACAGCAAAATTCCTGTTATTTACAGGTTGAAGTACAACATTTTTGTCGTTTATTTCTAAGAGATTTTGCCAATCAACTACTCGGGTTGAATTATTTTGTGAAAAAATAATGCAACTAAAAAGCAAGTTCAATAATACAGTAATTTGTTTCATGTTATTTGTTTTTAAGGGTTTTTAAAAATGGAATACTAGGTGCAAAAAAATATTCGCCTCCTTTTAATGTTACTGCAGAATTAAAAGTTCCTACAGTTAATGATTTTGGATCTCCGTAAACAGCTGGAAATTCGCCCGTACTTTTGTTTTTCAGACCATCTTGCCCGATAATTGGGTCTAAATCGTTTGGGTTTTCTTTATCTACTTGATTTGCTAAATGCTGAATATGCTCAAATTGATTCGCTATACTCGCTTGAAAACTCATAAACAATAATCCAACTCCATCTCCAGGCATTTGTAAAAAGTCTTGCTCTATGGATGTGGGTACATTTCTGTGACCATACGGAATTCCTCGGCGTGCCATAATATGCTTTTTATGTGCTTCAGTTCGTGGGTTAGTTTTGCGAATGTGAGCATGATAAGGACATTTTGAATTATCATTAGAATCGTAATTAAAATTATTAAACAGTGCGCTTTTTGTAATTCCGTCGTCTTCACTAACTTCTATAGGAGTTCCATCTTCAAAACGCCCTACCAAAGAAGCTCCCAATCTTTCATGATCTTGAAATTCCAATTTAATAGCTAACTTTTCCTCATCTTGTTTAAATCTTCGAACATTTTGCTCTAATTTTCTAAAGACAAAATAACTTCCGTAAGCATCATCTCTATCCACAAGTGGGTCTTTCACCAGAACTAATTCTTTCTCAGCAGATGGATCAAATTTATTTTTACCTCCGTTATCAGCAATGTATTTTTGAATCTCATCTTCAAAAAATAATGGTTGGCTTACTCCATCAACATATCCAAAATGTTCTAATCCATCACCCCTTGAATTTCGAATAGCATTACCATATTCAATAGTTGTAATTGATGAAAATTGCTTTACCACCTCTATGAGTTCTCGTGCAGCATTTCCTAATTTCTCCTGATCATCATCACCTATCAAAATCATTGCATGAATTTCTTTTCTAAAGCCTTCCTCCCAATATTTCACATAAGAATCATTCAGTTTGTCTCTGGCTTTTTCCATACCATTTTGGAATGTTTCTTCAAACATAGAAATATCTTTACCCAAAAATTTGTACCCCAATGATGTCAAAAGAAAACCATAAAAAACATCTCCCGCTATCGCATTGGTTTTATAATTTTCATTTTCAATAAGTTGCTTCTTGCAACTCGTTAATTTCTGTTCTGAAAATTCTGCAATCCATTCCTTTACTGTATTTACTCTATTTTTATTAAATCTGATAAAAATATTAGCCGTAAAATTTCGACCATGGCCTTTAATTATATTACCTTGAAGTCTTGAAAACATTGCATTGTTATCAATATCATTTTTATTTAGTAATCCCATAACCTATGATTTAATTGATTTTTATTAGAACAAATCTCCCAACTTTACTCCAAAAAAAAATCCCTACAAATAGGGATTTTTGTTTTTATAAGATTATAAAAAAGTTGGCTGTACTACTTTATATCAAAGGCAATGTCATTCCGAGTTTAGTTGCTGTTCCGTTTCCTACAACGCCATCTGCCTCATTGACACCAAAATTATCTTTTTGAAAAGAAAGAACCGCCAACAAGGTGTTTCTGCCAAACTCTCCATCCATTTCGGTGTGAAAGTAGCCTTTGGATTTTAATTTTTTCTGCAGTTCAAGTACTAGATTCCCTTTTGATCCAAAACGCAGTCTAGCTTGCATTAGCTCATCTCCTTTTTGAGAAACAATTTCAGCATCAGTGTAACGAAATAAAGTGTAATCAAAATTGTGTTGCGCTACTGCTGTTTGATAGATTATATCGTGAAATTTTTTCCAATAACCGGTATTACCCGAATTAGCTCCTCTTCCACTACACTTGGGTTGCCCAACAATAACTTGGCAACCTGCACTGCTGTAACTACCATTTGTATCATCGCAATAGGCCGCATGCAAATTGTCATTAGGATTACCAATTTCGATTGGATCGGTATTTTCAAAAACTAAATCATCTTTTGTTCTGCGCAAGAAAATATTGGTTGCCAACCGCAAGGCTTGATGAGCATTTGCCGGACTCGGATTGTGATATCCTTTACTGTAAAATGAATAAAATCCTGATTGCATAGCATTGGCTCTACCTGTTCCTTCTTTTTGCTTTTTCATGTATTTCAAATTGGGAACAGTACTGCCCGGAAATAATGCTATTTTATTCTCTACTGGATTCCAAACTGCGATTATACAACGCGGATTCAAATAATTTACCTCACTAATCTCAATGGAATGAGACGCTTTAAAAGTATCAAAACCAGCACTAACTGGTTTGGCGCCACGAATACCAAAAACCATGAACTGAGTTTCTGAATACGGATAGGAATTAACTCGCATTAATTTCCGTAAGTTGTTAGACGAAAAAGTAATAACTGCCATAATAAACTGATTTTAAGTGTTCTATCAAATTTAGTGTATTTTTTTATACATTCTTTAAACAAAATTATTTTTTTCATGCACAAAAAAAATCCCTACAAATAGGGGTTTTCAATTAAAAAAATAAAGATCAATTATTCATACAAAACCGTACTCGGCTTGGTAACTTCAAAATTAGGTAACGTCAAGTCGTAAGTACGAATCGAATTGGTTTTGAACACATCAGTACCATCATTGGGAATGGAAGGAAAATACGAAAATGAAAACTGAAACGAGTTGAACACCAAAAAGTCGTTACTTACAATAATTCCAGCGCCAATTTGCGAATACATTTTACTGTTTTTAAACGTATTATTCTCATTGGATAACATTCCCATCGAGTAACTCAAATAGGGGTTGACTCTAAAACCCAAAACATTCCACGGCGAATAACCTTGCGTTTGAAAACTCACCACCAATTTTTTGGTTCCTCTTATAGCCGTACTTTCAAAACCTTGAATCCCATATACACCATTCAAACTCAATCGATCCAAATCGGTCGCTATTCGATTCACTCCTACAACTAATTGTGGTTTTACAAATTGTCTGAATTTCCATGTTCCTATTTCAAACAAATTGGTAAAATACACCAAACTCCAATTGAGAGTAGTTTGCACGGTTTCATCACGCTTGAAAAAAGTTCCGTATTCAAAATTGGTGCTCAAATATCCAAAAGGGTAAAATCTGCCCAATGCCACTCTTCCACCCAAATACAATCGATTCTGATTGTTCTTCAATTGATTTCCAACTGTTAAACTGTAGATGAATCCCGAGGCAATATCTTCGGTTACATTAAAGTCAAACAAATATTTATCCTGCGTAAATTTTCGTGATGATAGTGCAATGCTGGTATACACACTTTTTTCAGTTGAATAAACGCGTAAAGGATCATAACTGACATTGGGTTGCTCTTGATAGTTACGTTGCAAATACCTTCCACTCACAAAGAAATTAGTCGTTCTTTTTTGCTCTGTTTTTCCTTTAAAAACCTGAAATGAATAACCCAGCCAATAATCATTTGTATTGTACTTATACGATTGATTAGGCGGAAGTACATCGCTGATTTCGGGTGTTAATTTCCGGTATTGCTGATCAAAATAAACTCCGCCAGCCCAATGCGAATAAGCCGAATAAAACGGACGCTCAACATTGATGAATTTACCATAACTACCATCTATTTCCTTTTGATAGTTGACACTTGTTCGTATAAAAGTGTTGAAAATAGTCGGAATCGTATAACCTGTACTGAACGAGTTTTCTTTTCCTGTCAGACTTTCACGATACGTTCCTGAAAGTTCATGGCCAATTCCGATAAAATTACGCTCGGTCAATTTAAAAGTCGAATTGGACGTTGAAGTAGAAAACTCGGGAACCAAACTCCACGAATCCAAAACTCTAAAGTATACATCAACCGAATCAGAATTGGGCGATGTCAATTCTACTCGTGTGGCAACACCGCGAACATAGCGCTGACTTCGAATTAATCGTTCTGTTTCGCGCACTAAAAGGGAATCCAAAGGTTCGTTTTTCTTAATCAATAACAAATTAGAAATAGCAAATGGTTTGGTTTTAAAATGCAGTGAATTTCCTAATCGATCGTTGAATTTCTTTGGCTTTTTGAGCGTATCTATTTCAGAATAACCAAACGGATCCAAAGTGGTAATGTGAATATTTCGAACAATTTTACATTCGTAAGAAACGTATTTGGTAGTAATCGTTTTTTGAAATGTACTCTTTTTGACTTTTTCTTTGGCGACAGGTTCAAAAATAAGCTTGTGTAAAAATTTGGTGACTTTACTTTTCTTTGAATACTTCTCAATATCGCGGTACATTTTGGTAGAATCCGCTTTCTTGTCCTTTTCTTGTGCCAACGACAAAAAAGAACAACACACTAGTGTTACGAAAATAAAACTCCTTTTTATAGTCAATTGCATGTAGGCGTATCGATTGAGGTATGGATTTCAAAATTACAACTAAAACCCAACTTTGATTTTATTTTAACGTTCAATTAAACCTTTTTATTTTAGGACAGTCTTACTTTCAATTGTTTCACTAAAAATGTACATCATGAATCACAAACTTATTCCTTTCCTGTTGGTTTTTTTCGGATTCGCAATAGGATACAGCCAAGAAGATCAACCCGAAAATATGGGAGATAATTTTAGTTTAGAAGGTGCGCTAGCGGTTTTTAAAGAAGCCAAATCACTTGAAGATTTTGAAAAAGCGATTAATGAGGAAAATAATAATGTAAACAACCTTGACCTCAACAACGACGGCGAAATTGACTACATTACAGTTACTGATATCAAGGAAAATGATACGCACGTTATTGTATTGAGTACCTATTTAAACGAAACAGAAAAACAAGATATTGCTACTATAGGAATTGAAAAAACTGGCAATGAAGAAGCACAATTGCAAATTGAAGGCGATTCCGATTTGTATGCAGAAAATACTATTGTTGAACCTTTTGATGTAGATGAAAAAACAGATAAAAAGAACGGTCCAAATGCCTTTGACATCACACCAACTCGAGTAGTTGTCAATGTGTGGTTATGGCCAAGTGTACGTTTTTTATACGCTCCAAGTTATGTAGTTTGGGTTTCACCTTACCGTTGGGGAAACTATCCTCGTTGGTGGAAACCGTGGAAACCATTCCGACATACTGTTTTTTATGGCAGATGTGCGCCTCACAGAGTATATTATCACAAAACGACTGTTCGCCGAGTAACCGTGGCACGAAAAGTATACGCTCCGAAACGTAAAACATCAACTTTGGTGGTAAAAAATAAACGAGGAACAACAGTTGTTCGGAAAACCAACCGCGGAACCAAAGTCGTAAAAGTAAAAAGAACTCCAGCAAGAAGAAGATAAAGGTTAGTTATGTTAAAGTTAAACATCTCATGAATTGTGCATTTGTGGGATGTTTTTTTGTTTATGGTTAAGATAAACTTTTGAAATTTGATATTGCCATTGATATTGAGTTTTATTTGGAATTTCTACTCAACTATCCACAACAAAACAGGTTTTTTAGTCGCTTTCAATTGAGTATCTAATTTTCGCATGAACTCGTCGGAAACAGCAGGACAACCCCAACTCAACGGACTCACATTGGGATAAACTTCCTCATTAGAAACAGCATCCCAAGAATGCAAAACCACTACTCTTTTCACCGCGCTTTCGTTTGATTTTTCCAAACCGTGCAACCAATATTTAACGTTGATTCCCCAACTGCTGTAATCGCGTTTGCCAATTTTATATTTACCTTTCATCGAGCAATGACTGTCGGCCTTATTACTGAATTTTGCTTTTTCCCATTTATTCGGATTGGTTTCAAATTGGTCGCAACTGCCATGAGTGACCAAGTTTTTATCAGTCACTTTATTTTGTTTAAAATCATGTATAAAAAACCGATTTTTTCCAGGATGAATACTCAAATCAACCAAGTAATAATAGTCTTCATTAAAATTATTATCCTTGCAATATTGTAATGCTTCAGAATTGGTCGTTGTGTAGTCTTTTACTGGTGTAACTTCAGTAGTAGCGTTATTGCAACAAATAAATGAAAGAAGGAATAGTAACGTAATGTTTTTCATGTTTAAGGTTTATGGTTTATGGTTTATGGTAAACATTGACTTTTGGAGTTTTGATATTGAAATTTGAATTTATTTGATATTTGCTTTTTGGAATTTGGTATTGTCATTGACATTGCTATTGATTTTGCCATTGCCTTTGAAATTTATAACTCACATTTCCCATTTATATTTTAAACCTTTTGTGTTAAATAAAGTCTAAATTTTATACACAACATTTTGATTATGAACAAAAGCACTCTTTGGTCACTTCGTTTGGGTTTTTCGGGGAAAGAAGCTTCGAAAATAGAGCAATTGGGTTTGGAGCAATTCCTGAAAAAATCGTTTTCTACCTCATTTGACAAACAACTTCCGAGTTTTTTGAACGACGAACCAAAAACCGTTGCCGAATTGCGAGATGCGCGTCAGAAAATCAAAAACTCCAATTCGGAAGAGCAAAAGAAATTTCTGAAAAAACAAATCAGAAATAGCGTCGAACTCAAAAAATGGTGGATTGGAAAATTGCGTACTGAAGCATTTCCGTTGCGTGAAAAAATGGTGTGTTTTTGGCACAATCATTTTGTGTCAACTTCTCAAAAAGTAAAATCGAATTATTGGATGTACCAGCATAATATGGTGTTACGCGAACATGCATTTGGAAATTTCAAAGAACTCACCAAAAAGATCATCAAAACCAATGCAATGGTTCGCTATCTGGATAATGTAGATAACCGTGCCGACAAAATCAACGAAAATCTGAGTCGAGAACTGCTCGAATTGTTCACACTCGGAATTGGGAATTATACTGAAAACGACATCAAAAATGGTGCGCGTGCTTTGGCTGGGTTGGGTTTAGGCGAAGATCAGGCGCAATACCGACGCTTTTTTGAAGACAATTCGGATAAAACCTACTTTGGCAAAACCGGAAATTTCAAAGCAGATGATTTGGTGGATATTATTTTTGAACAAAAGAATATTCCTTATTTGATTACCCGAAAAATTCTAAAATGGTTCATTTATGATACTCCAACTGAAGAGTTAGTAACGTATTACGGCGATTATTTTAGAAAAGTAAATTTTGAACTGGAACCTTTGCTGACTAAAATTTTCACTGAAGAATATGCAAAAAATAACTCAGGAAACAAAATCAAAGATCCGTTGGTGTATATTTTACAGTTAATAAACGAACTCAACGCCAATGAAATTCCCGATGTGATGATTGGATTTTTCACCAAACAACAAGGAATGGATTTACTCAATCAGCCGAATGTAAAAGGTTGGGACGGCGGAAATTCGTGGTTGACTTCGCAAATTTATTTACAACGAAATAATGCTTCTGATTTGATGTGTAACGGACGTAACATCAACCGAAAAGCATTCAATAAGATTCCGGATGAAGGCGAAGAACCCGAAATTACGTTAGAGAAAATCAACGTTGGAATTACCTTCAACAAAAAAGGAACGAACAAAGACATCATAGCTGAATTGTCGAATCGTTTGCTCTTTCAAGTGGATGAAAGCACTCAGAAAGACATGGAGAATTTGCTGAAATACGATTTTGATCCGAAAGGAGAAAATGCTCAAAATGCCGTTTTACGATTGTTCAATTACATTACCAAATTGCCCGAATATCAATTAATATAACAGAAATCATCTACTTTAATGGATGGTTTCTAATGAATACAAGAGTGCGTTAGGGATTGAAGCGGCATCCTTTTGTGTAATGCAATGGAACAAAAGATACAGCGGAAAGCCCGACCTGTCATTGCGAGGCACGAAGCAAACAGGAACGCCCAAATAAAAATTTTAAAATTGCCGTTTAACATTGAATTAAATACTAAATCGAAACATCATGAACAGACGTAATTTTTTATCCTTAACCGGAACGTTTACTGGCGGATTGCTCATCTTGCCCGATTTTTTACATGCTTTTGGTTCGCAGAACAATTTAGTCGTTGGCGATTCGTGTTTGGTGTTTGTTCAACTCAACGGTGGCAACGACGGTTTGAATACGTTCATTCCGTTTGATGATCCGTTGTACTATCAATCGCGCCCTAAAATTGCTCTTTCTAAAAACGATGTGGTCGGAAAAAATAGCGGAATGGCATTTCATCCTGCGTTGAAAGATTTCGCGCAAATGCAACAAAATGGCGACTTGAGTGTGATCCAAAACGTGGGTTATCCTGAGCCGAATCGCTCGCATTTTCGCAGTCAGGAAATTTGGCAAACAGCAACTGATTCGAATAAATACTTAAACGAAGGTTGGCTTGGACGCTATTTGGATTTGCAATGCAACGAACATCAACCCACAGCTGGAGTGAACTTGGATTCGATTGATAATTTGGCGTTGAAAGGAACCGAACCCAACGCTATTACCGTAAAAGACCCGAATCGATTTAAAGTGCGAACGGATAAAGACGAAAATATAAAATTGTCGAACAATCCGCAATTGGATTTTGTACGCAAAATTGCCAATTCGGTCACTGAAGGTTCAGACGACATTCAGAAAGCAATAGCACAATCAACGTCAGAAATGAGTTATCCCAAAACGGGTTTGGCTAAAAATTTAGAATGGATTGCACGATTAATCAAAGGAAATTTGAACTCAAAAGTGTATTATACTTCACTAGGTGGATTTGACACACATGACAACCAACTCGACATTCACAGCAGAAAATTAACTGAATTGAACGATGCTATTTTTAGTTTTTATACCGATTTGAAAAAGGCTAAACTGTTGCAAAATGTCACTGTTGTAGTTTTCTCCGAATTTGGACGAAGAGTCAAAGACAATGGCAACGGAACCGATCACGGAACTGCTGCTCCGATGTTCATCATTGGCGGAAATAATAAAGGGAAAGTGATTGGAACCAACCCGAATTTGGCTGATTTAGACAATGGCGATTTGAAATACCAGATTGATTTCAGAAGTGTGTATGCGACTCTTTTGCAACAAAAAATGAATTTTGATTATACTAAAATTGGGATTACGAATACACCTTTAAACGGTTTTTTCTAAATTTCAATAACTATTTATTCAACTTTTATTATTTTTAGGTTCACCTTTTAAATCAATTTTATGAAAAACACCAAAAACAAATTGAGCTTAGCTCTAGCAGTTTCTTTTTTGCTATCATTATTTTCTTCTTGTCAGATGGAAGATTCAAATGAAATTCAATCCGAAAGCAATAATGTACAATCCAAAATACCTCCACCAAGTTTGGACATTCCATTGAATATTACTGGAGCAGACTTCTATGAAAATATTCCTTATGATGAGTATAACAGAACGAAATTCGACATTTTCATTCCTACTGCAGAAACAGCTCAACCAAAGGCAATCGTAATTTTTGTACACGGCGGCGGATTTGTGGGTGGAACTAAGAACATAGCTTATACCAATGGTTACAAAAACGATATTCAATATTACATCAATAATAACATTGCCTTTGCTACTGTTAACTATCGATTTAAACAAGATTTTCCCGATTTGAGCGAAGAACAAAAGGTTTTAAGTTGCATGGGCGATGTAAAAAGATGCCTTCAATTCATTCGAAAAAATGCTTCAGTTTTTAATTTAAACAAAAATAAAGTGGGAATGTACGGAGCGTCAGCTGGTGGTGGATGCTCTATTTGGCTTGGATTCAAAGACGATATGGCTGACCCAAATGCTACTGATCCTGTTTTGAAGCAGTCAACTCGTTTACAAGCAATTGGTCATATCAATAGTCAAGCTTCCTATAGTCCGTCTAGAGTGGCAAGCATTTTCGAAAGTATTGGTTGCGATATTCCTGATTCAGAGATTACTGTTCCCGAATTGGATTTAATTGATTTTATGAGTACAGATGATCCTGATATCTTTATGTTATTGGATAATATCCCAGCAAACAATACGGAAATTTGTGAAAATTATCTTCATAGTCCATTGCAAACAAAAGCATTATATGATAAAGCAAATTTAATTGGATTACCCAATGTCACTTACATTCCTTATTATCCAATAGGAGTTGATCCAAAATTGCCAGAGAATGAGAGTTTAGCAGAATTTATGAAAAGACAACTAGAGTAATTTTTCTTTACGTATAGAAAATGCCTGAATTATCTCAGGCATTTTTTGTTTAAAATCATAATAATAAATTACCTTTGCCGGCTTCAAAATTTTAAAAAATGAGTGGAAATAAAGTCTTAAAAGGTGTTGTTTTAGTAGGATTAGGCGCAACGAGTTACGGAATGTTAGCGACTTTTGTAAAGTTGGCTTACAAAGAAAATTACACTACAGCCGAAGTCATTGTTGCTCAATTCATAATCGGAATCATCGGGATTTTACTCATTAATTTGGTTCAGAAAAAAGCCAAAAGTGATGTGGTAAAAGCGACTCCAAAAAACATCTTTCACTTGATGCTTGCTGGAACTTCATTGGGATTGACCAGTATTTTTTATTATTTGTGTGTGAAATACATCAACGTATCCATCGCGATTGTTTTGTTGATGCAAACGGTTTGGATGGGCGTTTTATTGGAATGGATTTTGGATAAAAAAGCACCATCGGGACAAAAAATACTTTCAGTAATTATAGTTTTGGTAGGAACGCTTTTGGCTACTAAATTATACGAGGCTGATTTGAACTTAGATTGGAGAGGATTGTTTTGGGGAATTCTAGCTGCGGCATCGTTTACCACAACTATGTTTACTGCGAATAAAGTCGGACTCGGAATCTCATCAGCACAACGCAGTTTATACATGCTTTTAGGTGGCGCAGTTGTCGTTTTGATATTCGCATTGCTTACACAAAATACACCTTTCAATTTTGGGATTTTCACCAAATGGGGAATTGTTGTCGCGCTATTCGGAACTATAATTCCGCCAATGCTACTCAACGCAGGATTTCCAAATACCGGAATTGGTTTGGGAAGCATTGTTTCTTCATTAGAACTTCCCGTTTCGGTTACCATGGCATTTTTAATTTTGAATGAAGAAGTAACCTTAATTCAATGGTCGGGAATCGCATTAATCATCTTGGCAATTGTCATCATGAACATCAACCTAAAATCGGCTAAAAGCCAGTAAAATCAATAAGTAGAATTATTTCTACAATTGTATTTTCGTAGTAATTTTTACTTATTTTAGTAAAAAACTAATTGCTCTATGGAATACACTTGGCATCTTATTTTGATGGCGGCGCTGTATGTTGCTACAGGTATTTTTCATCTCTCAAAACCTGAATTGTATTATAAAATCATCCCATCTTTTTTCGTTTACAAAGATTTTATTAACTTTATGACTGGCTTTCTCCAGATTTTGTTTGGTGCAAGCCTATTAATTCCTGCATACAAATCAGTCGCAGCCTCGTCTATTATTATTTTATTGATCCTTATTTTTCCTTCAAACATCTTTATGGTTTTGAATAAAAAAGCGCGTTTAGGATTGCCATTGTGGCTTTTAATTGTACGATTACCATTACAATTCGCCCTAATTTATTGGGCCTATCAATATGTGACCTAATTAACTTAAAACCCTTTATTATGAAAAAACTTTTTGCAGAATTTTTTGGTACTTTTTGGCTGGTATTTGGAGGTTGTGGTAGCGCTATTTTTGCTGCTGGTATTCCCGATTTAGGAATTGGTTTTGCTGGTGTTTCACTGGCATTTGGACTGACAGTGGTTACGATGGCGTATGCTGTTGGACACATTTCTGGCGGACATTTTAATCCTGCTGTTTCGTTTGGTCTTTGGGCTGGAGGACGATTCTCAATTAAAGATTTAGCGCCTTATATTCTTGCTCAATGCATTGGCGCAATTGCCGCTGCTGGAGTTTTGTATTTTATTTGGACCGGAAAAGCCGAAAATATAATTGATGCGACCAAAGCTGGAGCGTTTGCAACCAACGGTTATGGTGATTTTTCGCCAGAAAAGTATTCGATTGAATCTGCTTTTTTTGCCGAATTCATACTTACTATGTTCTTCATTATCATCATTATGGGAGCAACTGATAAATTCGCCAACGGAAAATTTGCTGGTTTAGCCATTGGGTTGGGATTAACTTTGATTCATTTGATTAGTATTCCAATTACCAATACTTCGGTAAATCCAGCTCGATCATTGTCACAAGCGGTAATTACTCAAGGTGAACCATTGGCGCAAGTATGGTTGTTTTGGTTAGCACCAATTGCTGGAGCTGTTTTTGGTGGATTCATTTACCGAACACTTTTAGAAAAGAAAGATTAAATAACGTGAGTTCGATATAAAAACCAAAGAAACATTCACCATTTTAAACAAATTACACGAATTAACACGAATTGAAGATGGAAAATTACACCAATAAAATCTGATAAATCAGATTTTAATTCGTGAAATTTAATTATTAAAATTATGATTCGTGTAAATTCGTGCAATTCGTGTCTAAATTTAAATATGCTTACGTCGAACTCACGTTAAATAAATTAAACTCCGTTTGATAAAATCAGACCATCAAACAGCTTAAAAGAACTTAATGAAACTTAATCTCTTAATGGTGTAAAGAAATAAAAACCTTATTTTAAAAAATTAATTAACAATTGTAAAAGCGGTGAAGTTCATCGCTTTTTTTATTTTTGTCGGATGAGTAGTTTATTCCCATCTGAAAAAATAATTTTCGATTTACCCAACGCCGAAGTGGAATATCATCCTCATTTTTTTGATGCAGAAAAAGCCGATTTATTGTTTCAAAAGTTACATACTGAAACACCTTGGCAACACGATAACATAACTGTTTTCGGAAAAAGTCACCCGCAACCTCGACTGACGGCTTTGTATGGAAACGAAGGAAAATCATATTCCTATTCGAATATTGTAATGCACCCACACAAATGGAATTCGATACTGATGTTCATCAAAAACGAGGTAGAAAGCGTTTGCAATGAAAATTTCACCACCGTTTTACTCAACTTATACCGAAATGGTCAAGATAGTAATGGTTGGCATGCTGACAATGAAAAAGAATTGGGTAAAAATCCGGTTATTGCATCAGTTAGTTTGGGTGCCGAACGAATGTTTCATTTGCAACATAATATCATAAAGGAAGCCAATGTAAAATTAGCTTTAGAGCATGGAAGTTTATTATTGATGAAAGGAGAAACGCAGCATTTCTGGAAACATCAGATTCCGAAAACAGCAAAACCTGTTGGCCCACGAATTAATTTGACCTTTCGTACTATCAAATAAAATTTTACTTATTTTTGATAGAAACTAATCCCAATGGAAAACATCATCAACTACTTTGAAACCATACCTTCACTTCACAGAGGTCTAATTTTGGCTGGAGGAATTGCACTCTTTTGGCTAATTGAAAGCGCTGTTCCCTTTTTTAAATTTCAATACAATAAATGGCATCATGCTGGCATCAATATCTTTTTTACGCTAACTACAATTGTAATTAATTTTGCTTTAGCATTTATTTTAATCAAAACTGCAGATTATGTTACGCAAAGTCAATTCGGAATTTTGAATTGGTTGCCTTCGATGAATATCGTGATTTACACAATTGTTGGATTATTATTGATGGACTTTTTTGGTGCTTATTTGGCACATTTTGTAGAACACAAAGTAAAATTTCTATGGCGATTTCATTTGATTCATCATACTGATACTTATATTGACACCACATCAGGAAACCGACATCATCCGGGTGAAAGTGTCATTCGTTTTGCTTTTACAACTTTGGGAGTTTTGGTTGTTGGCGCACCCATGTGGATGGTTTTCATGTACCAAACTTTATCAGTAGTGGCAACCCAATTAACGCATGCCAACATTTGTTTGCCTAAGAAATTAGACAAAGTAATCAGTTATTTTTTGGTTTCACCTGATATGCATAAAATTCACCATCATTATCAATTGCCCTACACCGATAGTAATTACGGAAATATTTTTTCGGTTTGGGATCGCCTGTTTGGTACTTATTTATATTTGAATCGTGAAGACATTGTTTATGGTGTTGACACGCACATGGACCCAAAAGAACACAATGTTTTAGTGAATTTATTGAAAATTCCGTTTCAAAAATCGAGGTCAGCAAGAACAGAATAAAAAATTTTATATCAATTTAAAAAGTAATTATTTTTTTTATTAATATTGGTATATCATTTGAGTAGACATAGTTATATAACGTTAATTGTACTTTTAACTAATGAAAAAAAGTAAAAGAGTAGAACTTGACAGCGAACAATTAGAGAGAGTTGTCAGTATGGCGCAAGAGGAAAGAAAACCTTTTGAAGTTTTAAAAGCTGAGTTTGGTATCACCGAAAATGAAGTTACCGAACTGATGAGAAAGAGATTATCCAAAGATAATTTTGAATTGTGGAAAAAGAAGGTTACCGCTAGCAAACCAAAGCCAAAACCAATGGTTGACGACTTTGATGACGATGACTTAGATAGTAAATACTATATAAAAAATAAATTTGACTAATCATAAAAACTCCTGAATAACAGGAGTTTTTTTATTTTATTAATGTAAATTTACATTTGAATCTAAATTACTAAACCAACATGAAAAAACTACTTTTTCTAATACTATTAAACCCTTTGTTTTTTTCTTTTTCGCAGGATAAAAAAATTAAAACCAATGAAATTGAGGTCAACTCGATCATAAAAGGAACGTTATTTTCTGTAGAAAACATAATAAAAAAACCAACTTTGGTAATTTTAATTGCGGGATCAGGTCCGACTGATAGAAATGGAAACACTAAAGGAACTGGCGAAAACAATTCCCTCAAATATTTAGCCGAAGGCTTGACCAACGAAAAAACAGTAGTCTTCAGTTATGACAAGCGAATTTTTCAACAAATGAATAATAAAAATTTGGATGAAAAAACGCTTCGATTTGATGATATGATTGTTGATGCAGGAGTCGTTTTTAAGTACTTTAAAGGGCAAAATGAATTTGGTAAAATCTATTTTGCCGGACACAGTGAAGGCTCGTTGGTTGGCATGATTGCTGCCCGTGAACAAAAAGCCGATGGTTTTATTTCGATAGCTGGAGCTGGGCGACCAATAGATGAAGTTTTGTTAGAGCAAATTGAAAAACAAGCCACAATCATATTAGAAGATTCCAAAACGGTTTTAGATAGTTTAAGAAAAGGAATAACAGTTGAAATCAAAAATCCAATGTTGAATGTGCTTTTTAGAGAAAGTGTACAACCGTACATGATTTCGTGGATCAAACTAAAACCTCAAGAAGAAATCAAAAAACTAAACATTCCGATATTGATTATCAACGGAACGAAAGACATTCAGGTTGGCGAAAATGAAGCGAGGATTTTACATAAAGCCAATCCAAAATCGGAATTAGTGATTATTGAGAACATGAATCATGTGTTCAAAGAGGTCAAAACGGAGGAAGAAAACATTAAATCATACAGTGACCCAAGTTTTCCTGTCATACCCAGCTTAATTGAGACCATTACTAAGTTCATTACTAAAAAATAAAGGAAAAAAAATAGTTCAAAATGAATCCTCATTGAATAGTAATTCATTGAGGATTTTTTCATTATTTTGCGCCAAAATAAAAATTATGTTGAAACGTATTTTACTAATTGCCACCGCTCTGATTTTAGCTTCTTGTTCGGAAAAAAAATCAGATAAAAACCTAGAAATAACTGGGTTTGTAAAAGGATTGAAAAAAGGAACTCTTTATATTCAAAAAATCAACGATACAGTTTTGGTACCGTTAGATACTATAAAAATAAATGGTGATTCACATTTTAAAAGTGAAATGAATATTGATGAACCTGAAATGTTCTATTTATTCTTGGATCGTGGTGTAAGTAATTCACTAGATAATAACATTGTTTTTTTTGCTGAAAAAGGTAAAATTAACATTGAAACTTCGTTGGATTTCTTTACTGGTGATGCTAAAATAACGGGATCAAAAAATCATGATTTATATGAAGAGTATAAGAAAGTGGTTTCACGCTATGTAGACCAAAATTTAAACTTGATTAAAGAGGAAATTTTAGCAAAAAACGATGCAAAAAAAATGGAAGTGATACAGAAAAAACAAGGCGATATTCTAAAAAGCAAGTATTTGTATACAACGAATTTTGCTGTAAATAATAGAGATTACGAAGTTGCACCTTACGTAACATTAGCTGAAATTTATGATATCAATTTGAAATACCTTGATACTATTCAAAAATCATTATCACCTAAAGTAGCTAAATCAATGTATGGAAAAAAGCTTGATTTACTAATTGCAGAAAGAAAAAAAATGGAGAGCAAATAAATCTCTAGAAGCTATTAAAATCAAAACCATCTGAATTGAGATGGTTTTTTTGATTAAAAACAAAAAAGGAAAGCAGATTGCTTTCCTTTTTTTTAGAGCCGATAGAGGGACTCGAACCCACGACCTGCTGATTACAAATCAGCTGCTCTAGCCAGCTGAGCTACATCGGCGTCTCAATTCGTCTGCAAATATATATTTCAAATTTAATTATCCAAAATATTTTTGCACTTTTTTATCGAAATTTTGAATTATAATGCGTTGATTTTAGCAACCAATTGATTAGCAGTTTGTTCTAATTCGGCATTGATTTGCTTAAAATGTGCTTTTTTATTTTCAACTTTCTTATCGTTTACCTTAGCGATTAGAGCATCAAATGACTCAATAGCTTCGTCAATAATAGCATTAGTTGCATCAGTAGGTTTTCCGGCTGTTGTCATCTCACAGATGTAAACTGCTTCAATGATATCACCTAAAACGAAATTGATGTCTTTTTTTAAATTTTTTACACTTGGCATTTTCTTTTATTTTTAAAATTTGATGCAAAATTACGGATAATCTTTTGAAAACAAGTCCTTAAATATAAATTTCTAAGATACTCGCTTTTCCTGAAAGCATAAAATCATCTGTTTGTGCTGGAATTAAAACTGTATCTCCTGTTTTGTAGATGTATTTAGTATCGTTTATATTCAATTCAAATTCGCCATCAACACACATATACACTCTAAAAGTTTCTTTGTTAGAAAATACTTTTAAAGTACCATCCAACGGAATAAAATTAGTAGTGAAGTACTGACAAGTAGCAATTTCATTAGATGCATTTTCTTTCTTTTTATACTTTCTTTCGGCTTCAACAACATCATAATTAATGGCGTCTAAAGCTAAATCAATGTGTAATTCGCGTTTATTTCCATTGGCATCAACCCGATCAAAATCATATAAACGATAAGTAATATCAGAGGTTTGCTGAATTTCGGCTATAACTGTTCCAGCTCCAATGGCATGAACCGTTCCTGTATTTAAAAAGAAAACATCTCCTTTTTTTACATTTTTAGTATCTAAAATATTTAATAAGGTTTTACTTTCTAAATGGCGAATGTATTCCTCTTTTGAAGAATCTTTTTTAAAACCAACAATCAATCGAGCTTCTTTATCGGCTTGCATCACATACCACATCTCGGTTTTACCAAAAGAATTGTGACGTTGTTTTGCCAATTCATCATTAGGGTGAACTTGAATTGACAAATCTTCTCGCGCATCCAAATACTTAAACAATAACGGAAATTGATTCCCAAATCGTTCATACACTCTGGTTCCGAGTAATTCATTCGGATAAAGAGCTATAATCTCATTGAGTGATTTGCCTTCAAATGTACCATTAGAAACTATGCTAACATCGTTTTCAACGGTAGATATTTCCCAACTTTCACCTGTAATACTAGAGAAAATAGGTTTGTTTAAATAATCTCTTAATTTGGTTCCACCCCAAATTCGGTCTTTTAAAATGGGTTGAAATTGTAAAGGATAAAACTTCATTGATTTGATTTAGAGTGCAAAGATGCGAAAAAATAAAAATACTATTTTGTCAATTTATTGCTATTGAGTATAGTTGAATAACGAAAAGGCTACAAAAAAAGTATTATTTCAACCTTTTTAAAGTTTCTAACGCTTTTCTAATGTGAGATTTTGCCGTCATACTGTTGAATTTCATCTGAATGATTCCGTTAGCATCTATAACATAAGTTTCGCGACCTGGCAAAATCAGAAAATTATTTTCTACTCCAAAAAGTTTGCGGAGTTTTTTATCGTTGTCTGAGAGTAAAATAAATGGTAAACTGAATTTACTTTTGAATTGAATGTGCGACTCAACTGAATCCGAACTGATTCCAATTACTTCTGCGCCTAATTCTTTAAAATCCTGATACGAGTCTCTGAAACTACAGGCTTCAACAGTACAACCCGGCGTGTCGTCTTTGGGATAAAAATAAATAACTAAAGGTTGTTTTCCAATATATTGAGCACTATCAAAAGTGCTTCCGTTAGTGTCTTTGGCTGTAAAATGCGGAATCGCATCACCTACTTTTAACATAATTAGTTGCCTTTGTAGGTTACAAAATTGCGTGGTGTTTCGTACAATACCACTTCCAATTCTTTAGAAGTATCAATGTACTTTCTGAGTTTATTCCAAATCACAACAGCAATATTTTCGGCAGTCGGATTTAAATCGGCAAATTCAGAAACATCCAAATTCAGGTTCTTGTGATCAAATGCTTCTTCTATGTGCAATTTAATTAAATCGGAAAGGATTTTTACATCGATTACGAATCCGGTTTCTGGATCAATTTCACCAGTAACCGAAACGATTAACTCATAATTATGACCGTGAAAGTTCGGATTGTTGCATTTCCCGAAAATCAAATCGTTTTGCTCCATCGACCAATCTTTACGATACAATCGGTGTGCTGCGTTAAAATGCGCTTTTCTGGAAACAGTAACTTTCATTTTGTATGTTTTTTATTTAAGGACAATCGTATATTTTAAGCCCTTCGACTGCGCTCAGGGTGACAAATATTACAATTTATGATCTTCTAAATAATGATAAAATTCGTCGAAAATAATCTTGAACCAAACCGTGTAAACATCAGGTCTTTCAATCATATCGTCTTTAATGTCTTCAATTTTCATCCATTTCCAACTTTCCACTTCATCATCATTGATATTGGGTTCATCGTTGTAATAACCAATCATCACGTGATCGAGTTCGTGTTCGGTTAAACCATTATCAAATGGAGCTTTGTAAATAAAATGGAACAGTTCTTTAAGTTCAACGGAGAAACCCATTTCTTCAAACAAACGACGTTTTCCAGCTTCAATATTGGTCTCGCCAGCTCTTTGATGACTGCAACACGTATTGGTCCACAACAAAGGAGAATGGTATTTGTGATGCGCACGTTGTTGCAACATTACTTCGTTCTTGCTATTGAGTATAAAAACCGAAAATGCGCGATGCAAAACCGCTTTCTCGTGTGCTTCAAGTTTGTTCATTAAGCCAATTGGCTCGTCGTTTTCGTTGACTAATATTACTTGTTCTTCTTTCATTGAAATATAAATGCTGTCAAAAATACGAAAAATATGAAACCCATAATTGTGCCATCTTGCAAACAATAGTTAAACTTCTCACAAATCATTCCTTTTTGTAACTTGCAGAATAAATAATTTCAAAAGATTCAGATGAATAATCTAAGTGATTTCTACCTCAACCTTCAAGAACCCAACAAAAGTTGTTTATTAGCATTAAAAGACATCATTTTGCATCAGGATTCAGAAATTACTAACGAAATGAAATACGGAATGCCCTTTTTTTGTTATAAAGGAAAAATGTTTTGCTATTTGTGGGTTCACAAAAAATACCAAAAACCCTATTTGGGAATCGTAGAAGGTCAGCACATCCATCATCCAAATTTGATTATTGAGAATCGATCGCGAATGAAAATTATGTTGTTTGAACCTGAAGAAGACTTGCCAATTACTACAATAGAAGACTTAATTCAACAAGCATTGGATCTTTACAAAAGCGGAAAAATAGCTACTCGTTAACAAGCGTTAAACTTTCCTTAAATCACTGTTATTTGTAAACCAAACGACATTTTGTAGCGTAGATGTATTGTAAATTTGTACTAAATAAAACAAACGACTATGAAAAAAGGTCTGAAATTATTGGCATTGCTTTCGCTTTTCACCTTGAGCGCTTGCGGGCAATCCGATCCAAAAAAAGTCACAACTAAAACTACAACTGCCATGGAAAATGTAATTAATAAGCCAGAAAACCCGTATTACTCAAATACTGACACCACAAAATTGAATGTTCCTGATTCAGAGTGGAAGAAAATTCTTTCACCCGATTTGTATGCTGTAGCTAGAGAAGCCGATACAGAGCGTGCTTTTACTGGAACGATGTGGAATTCAGAAACTAAAGGAACCTATTATTGTGCTGCTTGTGGCTATCGCTTGTTTAAGTCGAATCAAAAATTCACTAGTAGTTGTGGTTGGCCGAGTTTCTTCGAGCAAGACAACAAAAACAGCATCACTTTTAAAGATGATAATTCGTATGGAATGCACCGTATTGAAGCCAATTGTGGTCGTTGTGATAGTCATCTCGGACATTTATTTGATGATGGTCCAGAACCAACTGGAAAACGCTATTGTATGAATGCAATCTCTTTGGATTTTGTTCCCGACCAAGTCGCAATAGCCCAAAACAAAGGAAAACTTGAAACCATTGTTATTGGTGGCGGCTGTTATTGGTGTGTGGAAGCCGTTTACGAAAATTTAAAAGGTGTTGAAAAAGTAGTTTCTGGTTTTTCAGGTGGAAAAGTAGAAAATCCGAGTTATGAAGAAGTGTGTTCGGGAAGAACTGGCGCTGCCGAAGTGGTAGAAATCACTTACGATCCAACCGTAACCAATTTGGATGAGATTTTTAAAGTGTTTTTTACGGTTCATGATCCAACAACACTGAATCGACAAGGTGCAGATGTGGGAACACAATACCGTTCAGTAATATTTTATAAAAATGAAGAACAGAGAAAAGCTGCTGAAAGTATCATTAAGGAATTGAATGATTCGAATGTATTTTCGAGCAAAATTGTAACCACTTTAGAACCGTTTACAAAGTTTTATGCTGCCGAAGAGTACCATCAAAATTACTACAACAATAACAAAGATAAGCCGTATTGTCAAATGGTGATTCAGCCGAAAATAGCCAAATTTGAAAAGGTTTTTAAAGATCGATTAAAAAAATAACGAGTGGTTGCTAACTCTCTCAGAGCTCACAAATTGATTTTTGTGGGCTTTGTTTTTTTTCAGAGCAAATCTTAAGGAAAAACACGGGTTGAAATTGGGTTATTTTCCTCTAGCTACATCCAAAAAGTAGTGCAGAATTTACATTTAGCAAATTAAACTCTATTCCTATGGAAAAAAACGAACCCAACTTTGATCAGTTAATGCAATTATACAATTACATAAGCGAAGAAGAAAGGCATTTTAACACTTTAGAACTAGAGTACCGAAAATTAGCCTCTCAATGGTTATTGGTGTCGCTTGGCGCAATTGGATTTGTTATCACCAAACAAGAAATTGTTCCTATAAACATATGGGTTTTGGTAATTGGAATTTGTTTTGCAGCTTCAATTGGAATAATGGTTTTGTGGCTTTTAGATTTAAAAGTATATCATGAATTACTGAATTCTGTATTTTTTGAAGGACTTGAATTAGAAAAAAAACATCCGCATTATTTTCCACAAATTCGAAAAAACATGGTCGAATCACAACACGAAGGCAATACCACAAAACGAGTTATTTTGTTTTATTTTTTTAGTGTACTATTGTTGTTTTTCGTAGCCAACATTTCGATTTGGATGATTGAATTAGCAACACCAATTGTACCTATTCTTTTTAATTCACTTTCGCTGATCATGATTGTATTCATCTTCAAACTGATGGATAAAGATTCAAAAAACATAAAAAAAACATTAGAAAGTAAATCGCAAGAATAAATTGGGAGTAATTCCTAAAGAATAATAATCTTGAATGGAATATTTAGGCACAGAGTAATCCGCTAAATCTTCATAACGACGTTCTAATTCTTTACTGATAATACTTTTACGATTATACAGATTGTATAATGAGAATCCGACTTTTAAACTGGTCGATTTTGTTTCACGCAACTGATAGATAGCCGAAATATCCAAACGATGATAGATAGGTAAACGCTCTGAATTGAATGTTGCAATTTGATTATCACTATTCAATGAACTAAAAGGCTTTCCTGAATGAATGAACCAACCTAAAGTAAGCGAAAACAAATTCCATTTTTTATTAAATGAAGCATTGAAAGCATGCTTTACATTCGAATTGATTTGAAAATAATTGTACTCATTAACATCTTCAAATCGATTTTGTGAATCTTGATAAGTATAAGTTAACCATGCGCGCCAAGTTGGTGCACTTTTTTGTACCAATACATCAATTCCTTTGGTAAATCCATTTCCCGAACGAACGGCTGTATCAAATTGGTTTGAAAATCCAAATGAAAAAGAGGTAATTCCTTTAATTGTTTTGTAGTACAAATCGAGATCAACTACCCAATTATTCTTCTTAAAAATAAGTCCTGTTGTAAATTGATTTCCTGTTTGAATTGGATTATCTCCATTTTTTGAAATCACCCAAACGTAGTTTTCCAAACTCAAATCGTTGGCTTCATTTTCTCGAATCTGGCTCAAAATCTGACTTTTACGCTCATAAGTAGTTTGCCAAATAAAATGATCTGTAATTTGCTTTTGAATAAAAATTCGTGGCTCAAAACTTCCTATTCGTAGCTTCCCATACCAATTGTAACGTGCGCCACCGTGCAAATCCCAATCATTAATTTTATATTTCAAAAACGAATATCCAATATGATTTATCGTATTCAATTGCATCAAACTCAAATCAAATCCGATGTCTTGATTGAAGCTGCTGAATAAATGTGAAGCATCGTTTCCGTAGAGTTGGTACCCAAAATCTAAACTCAAGTTGTCTGAAAAAACGTTAGAAAAATTAAGTTCAGCACCCGAATCTACAATACGATTTAACTTTCTATACGCTTCAAATTGTGTAGTTGAAAATTGCTGTCTTTTCTCATAATCAAAATCATACGAAGAATAGAATAATAGCATTTTCTGGGTGAATGAATCACTGTATTTCTGCGTCCAATTGAAGCTGTAACCATAATTAATGATGTTCATTTTTTGGTTATTCACGCTATAATTGGGAACTTCATTAATGAAATTCAAATTATTATCGATGACAATTCCAGTTACAGAAATCGACGTTTTACTGGAAGGAACATAATTGATTTTAGCCGAATAATCTTCAAAGTCGAATTGGTTTTGATTGTCAAAATCATTAAAATTCGTGTTTTGAAATACTTTATCAGCCAATTGATTAAAGGTGGGTGATTGCCACCATTCGGTCAATGATTTTCTACCAGAAAGTTGCAAACCAAGTTTCTTTTTTATGATGGGAATTTGAAAGTACAAATCAGCATTGAGTGCATTAATTCCGGCTTTACCTTTTATTTTATCAGTAATTACATCCGAAGATTTTATGTCAATTACACTTGAAATACGCTCGCCAAATTTAGGATTAGTAGATTTGTTGCAATAGTTTACTGTTTGATTTACATTTGGATTAATTCCAGATATCATCCCAAATAAATGTCCGGGATGATACAGTCGAATTCCATCCCATAAAATCAAATTCTGATCGGAAGTTCCACCTCGAACGTGCAATCCTGTGGCAGTTTCATTCGGACTTTTAACTCCGGGTAACTGTTGCAATGAAAGCAAAATATCCGCATCAGTTACACCAGGAAGTGTTTCAACTTTTTGCGGATAGATAATAAATTTTTCGTTGGTTTTGTTAATTCCTTGAGCTACAAAACCTTCTATAATTATTTCTTTGAGTTGGTAGTTTCTGATGGAATCCTGTACTTTAGAAATGGTATAAAACCGGTTGTCAATTTGGGTAATTTTTAAAGAAGTTTGGAGTTCAATTGATTCGTTAATTTCCTTTAGACTGTACTTTCTTTTAGGCAAAGTAATCTTCTTTTGGGCTACAATACTGTCTAGATAGGAATACTTAATCTTGAATTTATTTTCAACATCAACTAGTACTTTTTCCATTCTTTCAGAAGAATATTCGAACGGAAATTTATCTATTTTTTGTGCCCATGAGAAAGAAAACAATCCTAATAATAAGAAAGAAAGTAGTTGTTTCATTCAGAAATTTGAATTGTTTTTGAATTACTATCGGAATAGTTAAGGTTTAAAGGTATACAAATTGTTTTCAAAGCGGTTTCGATATTTGAATGTGTAAAACTTCCTGTAAATTTACTATTTTCTATGTTCTTAGGAAATTTTATTTCAACATCGTATTGATTTTTAAATTGGGCAATAACATATTTTATTGGAACGTTTTTAAAAGTAGATTCACCCGAAATCCATTCTGGTTTTTTATCAGTAGCTTCAGCCCAATTTTCGAATGTATCATCATACAACCGAACGCTTTCACCCGGAGTAAGAATTACATTTTGTTTGGGAGTTTCAACACTTACTTTTCCTTCATAACAAGTCACTTCAAAATAATTGGAGAAAGAAGTAACATTGAATTCTGTTCCTAAAACACTCACCTTTCCTAAAGCAGTTTCAACAGTGAATTTTTCTCCTTTTTGAACATCAAAATACGCTTCACCTTCTAATTGTATGGTTCTGTTGAACTGAAATAAATTGGGATAAGTAACTTTCGATTTAGAATTTAGAGTTACTATTGAATTGTCACTGAGATGAATCTCTTTTGAATCACCAACTTCAGTACTCACCTCATTAGTAACAAAATACACTTGATACAACCCAAAGAATAAAACCAAACTAGCAGCAACTGAGTATGCCCACAAAGGAATAACTCTAGTTTTTGTTTTTGTTTCTTTTTTTGCCTGAAGTAATTGTTGAATAGCTTCAAAATCTTTCTCCATATTGGGATCGGAAATGCCATAACTTTGAAGTGCAATTCTGATTTTTTTGTAAGCGATAAAATCCTCATCACCCACCAATTGTTTCAATTGATCATCAGAGATTTTGTCGGCCAACCAATCGGCTAAATAAATGTCTTTTTCATTTTCCATAACCTATATTTTACACATTTTTTGCTACTTTCCGTAATGAAAGTAAAGCTTGATGCATTCTTTTTTCTACTGCTTTTACAGATAAATCTAATAATTTTGCTATCTCAGAATACGAGTGATTTTCAAATCGATTCATTAAAAAAACTACTCTTTGTTTTTCTGGTAATTCATTAATTGCTTTTTCTAAGCGAACTTTGAGTTCCACTTCTTCAAATAAATACTCAGGCGATTCAACATTTATGGATTTTGGCTTTGATATTAATTCAAAATTGGATACTACTTTATCGTGTTTAATTTGATTCAATGAAAGTCGGATTGCGGTAGTAAACAAAAAACTTTTGGCTTGTTCTGGTTTGAGTATTTTACAGTTTTCCCACAGAATCACAAAAGCATTTTGAGCAGTATCTTCAGCACGATCTACATTTCTGAATTGATATACTAAATAATTTCTGAGTGCTTTATAATTCAAATCAAAAACAGATTTAAAAACCGTTTCCGAACATAAAAGAGAATCTGATTTTTGGTCTGTTTTACTCATATATAAAAACTATTACCACACATTCAGAGGAGATTGTGTGGTAACAAAATTCAATTAATTTTCCAACTTTATTAAAACAAAATAACTTAACTTTCTTAATTACAATCTACAAAATCTGCGGTGTAAAAACCAGCACAATTCGCTATGCATTCGTTTTGAAATTGCAAAATCCCCGTTGTAGTTTGCACACAAACTGGTGCCTCAATTGGGTCGCAATTACAAGCAACTACACAATCATCATTAATTTCAAAGAATTGGTAAGCATCACCTACTGGAATAGTTTGCCCATTTTTGGCAACCGTAAAAGGGTATACCATATCCAGTATAAAATTTCCATTATTGGTTACAATCATGTCATTTAACATTGTGACATTAGTAATAGTAACCGTTTGATTATTATGATTTTTTACAGAAAATGGATAGACAAAATTATAGCATGTTCCATCGGTTATATAATCATTGAACGTAGGGAAATCACATGCTTCAACTATATTTTGAAAATCTGCTTCGTTACTAACTGTCATTGTTGTTCCGTCTCCACTGGAAATTATATTGAATGGAAATGAAATTCCATCTATATAAAGCGAGTTATGCTCATTCTCTAACAATGACAACAATCCTTCTTCAGAATTCACCAATACTACAGTTGAATTATTGTAAGATAAATTCAATGGATAGACAAAATTAAAACAAGAAGTTGCCACTCTTCCATCAATACCATGGTCACCCTTGATTTTGTTGAGTGTAGTTCTTAAACCAATACTTTTTGTCGTAACTACTTCTTGTTCAATAGTATCACCATCAGTACAAGAAATAAACGTACTCAACAATAAAAAGAAAAAGAGAAAAACTAAATTATTTCTTTTTATAGCAATTTTTTTTAATAGAATTTTCATTTTCATAGCAAATTCCTTTTTCACATCAATTTTTTTTAACCAATTTTTAAACTTAGTAATTCTCTTTTTCAAGTATTCAGACAACTTAAAATGCCTTCACCCTACTTTTTAATTACTTTTTTTTATTTTTTTATTGTAGCGGCAATTTTTAACGCACACTTTTCACCATCAATTGCAGCAGAAATGATTCCGCCAGCATAACCTGCTCCTTCTCCGCACGGATACAATCCTTTTATTTGAACGTGCTCCAAGGTTTCATTATCACGTGGAATTCTAACTGGCGATGATGTTCTGCTTTCTGGAGCATGCAAGATAGCATCATTTGTCAAATAACCGCGCATAGTTTTTCCGAATTCAATAAATCCTTCGCGCATGATCTGAGTTAAAAACCCAGGAAATACTTGCCCCATTTCGACCGAAGTTGTTCCTGGAACATACGACGTTTTGGGTATGGATTGGGAAACCTTATTCTGTGTAAAATCCATCATTCGTTGAGCAGGTACTTTTTGAGTTGAACCAGCCAAATACCATGCTTTTTGTTCGATTGCTTTTTGAAATTCCATTCCTGCCAAAGCACCAAATTTGGCAAAAGGTTTGAAATCTTCTAATTTTAATTCGACTACAATTCCGGAGTTGGCGGTAGCTTGATCTCTTTTGGATGGCGACCAACCGTTGGTTACAACTTCACCCGGACTAGTAGCACACGGTGCAATTACTCCACCCGGACACATACAAAATGAATACATTCCGCGGCCATTTACTTGTTTAACAATCGAATACGGTGATGGTGGTAAAAATTCGCCTCTGTAATCACAACTGTATTGGATTTTGTCAATTAATTCCTGCGGATGTTCTGCTCGAACACCAAGTGCAAAAGGTTTGGCTTCGATATGAATTTTCTTTCTGTCTAATAATTCAAAAATATCACGAGCGGAGTGTCCGGTGGCTAAAATCACATTATTGGCTTCAATTGCATCACCATTTTGGACAATTACTCCTTTTATAGCATTCTCTTTGATGATGAAATCCGTTACTCGAGTTTCGAAAAGTACTTTTCCACCACATTCGATGATTTTTTCGCGGATATCTTGAATGATTTGTGGCAATTTATTGGTTCCGATGTGTGGATGTGCTTCGACTAAAATTTCATCTGAAGCACCAAAAGCAACCAAAAGTCGAAGAATCCGATCAACATCACCTCTTTTTTTGGAACGAGTGTAGAGTTTTCCATCCGAATAGGTTCCGGCTCCACCTTCACCAAAGCAATAATTGGAATCTTCGTTTACAATATGATCAACATTGATGGCTTTTAAATCACGTCGGCGACCACGAACGTCTTTTCCGCGCTCGATAACTATTGGTTTTATTCCCAATTCAATTAATTGCAAAGCCGCAAATAATCCAGCTGGTCCAGCGCCAATAATGATGACTTCTTGCGCATTGGAAACATTTTGATAATCGGGAAGTTCTATTTTTTGAGGAATAAAATCATCGCCTTTAAAAAAAACATTGACTTTATAATTGATTTTTATGGCTTTTTGTCGCGCATCAATCGAACGTTTAACTGGAATAATATGCTCAATTTCAGTTGTCGAGATTTTAAACAATTTAGCAATATGTTCTTTGAGCAGACTTTCGTTTGCAGCAACTTCTGGAGCAACTTGTAATTGAATTTCGCGTGGCACTATATTTTTTTTTGCAAAAGTAAGGAATTGAAATTAGTAATTTATTCCTACTTTTATACTTTCTAAACAATTAAAGTAATTAAAATCAATGCTATGAAGAAAATTTTACTTTTTATGAGTGTTTTTTGCACCATTTATTACTCTAATGCGCAAGCGATAACGGTAAATACAACCCAATTTACTGTTCCGCAATTGGTTGAGAACATTCTATTTGGTTCACAAAGCACTTCGGGAAGTGGAGTAATTTCAAACATCACTTGGAGCACAGGAACTAATTTTGGCTCAACCAACGGAATTGGTTACTTTTCAAATACCAATTCGAATTTACCGTTAGACTCAGGTGTCCTTTTGGTTACTGGAAATGCTATGTCAAGTGCTGGCCCAAATAACAATGTTCAAAGCAACGGAAATTGGCCTGGTGATGCTCAATTATTCAATTATATAGATGGATTAGGTATTGATCCTGGCTTAAACATTCACAATGACGCCACAATAATTGAATTTGACTTTATTCCATTAATTAATAACATGAGTTTTGATTTTGTATTTGCTTCGGAAGAATATGGGACTTTTCAATGTGATTTCTCTGATGCTTTTGCCTTTTTTATAAACGACATTACTGCTGGTACACCTGTTGAAAACATTGCAATGTTACCCAATTCAAATACCCCCATTTCTGTAGTTACCATTCGTAATAGCGCATACAATAGTGGTTGCCCTTCAATAAATCCGCAATACTTTGACAACTATTATTTATTACCCGAAGGAATCAGCCCTAATCAAGCTCCAATAAACTTTAATGGACAAACCGTAGTTTTAACAGCAGAATCCGATGTAACACCCAATCATACCTATCACATAAAATTAGTAATTGCTGATCGAAATGATAGTGCACTCGATTCGGGTGTGTTCATTAACGCTGGAAGTTTTTATTTAGGTCAAGAGTTGAGAGGAATGTATGGAACAGGGTTTGAAAATTTCAAAGATTTTACGATTCAAAATGGAGGTGCGCTTTGCAGTCAAGAGACTCGTAGAATCAATCTTGGAGTAATGCCAATTACTGGAGCAACGTATGAATGGTATAGAAATAATGTATTAATTGCTGATGCAACCACCTACTTTTATGATGTGACAGAAGCTGGAAACTATTCTGTAAAAATGAAATTTGCTAACAATGCTGAGATTTCTGATGCTTTTATCGTTGAATATTATCAAACGATGAATATTGAGAATCCGACTGATTTAGTAAGTGGAAATTTAATTTTTGACTTAACTCAAAATAGTGCTACCATTTTAAATGGACAAGATCCAGCAAATTATGAAATTGTTTATTTCTTGACTTTGATTGATGCACAAAATCAATCCAATCCAATTGCAAACATAAATAGCTATAATGGTTTTAATGCACAACAGATTTTTGTTAGCATCGAGGAAATGAATGGATTTGGTTGTAGAGAAATCAAAACATTTATGCTGTATCAAACATTATCAAGTGATTCATTTACTAATTTTAACGTTATTCATCATCCAAATCCAATCCATAATGTTTTAAATTTGAGTTCACAAAAAACAATAGATTCAATAAAAATTATGAATCTTTTAGGACAAGAATTACATTCTGAAATCATCAATCAAAATGAAGTACAAATTGATCTTTCACACTTTTCAAGCGGAACTTATCTAATAAAAGTAACTTCTGATGATGCGTCAAAAACCATAAAAGTAGTTAAGAACTAATTACTTATAAAATAAATATAAAAAAGCTGTCATAATGGGCAGCTTTTTTTATTCGACAAAATGTCACAAAATAATATTTTTGTATTATTTAACTTACTTTAAAATATTTAAAATTCATTTTATCGATTTTTTTGTTACTTTTGTCGATATTTATTTATCTTTGACTAGTTAAAAAAATGGTTTATTGGTTTAAATTGGTTAAATTAAACTTGAAAGGTCGTCCTGGTTAGACGGCCTTTTTTATTTTCTTTCTTCGTAAGCGTGTAAAGCAAAGGAAGCCAACCAATGTTCTCCTTCATAATTCCCATCCACTACAGAAGGCAATGAAAAATTCATATGAACATCAGCCAACGATTTTAAATGTCCAAATTGTTTGGGATAGGCATTTATCAAATGATACAAATTCCACGCTCGACTGAAATTCAATCCGTCTAAATGCACCAAATGACCGTCGGTTCTATCTGAAACTTTAGCAACTTCCCATTTGAATTTTTTATGAAACAATTGTGGCGCAAATTTCTTTAACCATTTCATAAAATCCTCTTGTTTCAAAACACGTTGCATCAAACCCATTTCTTCCAAACATGGAGATAGAAAATCGGTGCCACTGGGTTCCCAATTGAACGGACAATTAACATCGTTTTGAAACAATCGAATGGAATTATTCCTGATGCTATTTTGAAACGTAATATCATTAGAATGAACCGCGTAATCCCATGCAAATGTGAGTCCGAACGCTGTATTAGAATGCGTTCCAACCCGAATTGGATACAACAATTTTGGTAAAAACTCTATGTATCGTTCAATAATTAAATGGGACAATGGTTTTAAATTCTGAGCAAGTTCTTGTGCAAAAGGTTCATTAAAGGTTTCTAATTCGAGCTGAAGTTTTAACAACCAATTCCATCCATACGTTCGTTCAAATGATTTTTCGTGTTTCTTTGATAGATAATCAATTTCGGCTTGAACATTCTCTTTCGATAAATTGATTTGCAACTTTTTGATTATCGACTCTCTTTGAGCCAAATTTGGAAATTTTTTCAATAAAAAAACCAATGACCAATGACCGTGAACCGATGAATGCCAATCAAAACAACCATAAAAAGACGGATGAAGTTTTTTGGGACTTTGAATTTCGGTGCTGTCAATCAACATTTGACCTAACTTATTTGGATATTCCTGTTGCAAACATTTGATAGGTAAACTAGCTAAATGATTGGCTTGATCTAAAGTAAGTTCTTGAGAAAAAACAGACACTGTCGTGAAAAAAAGAAAGAAAAAAGTATATTTCATTAGGTAAGTTTTTCCAAATTTAATGAAAAGGAACACAGATTGAACAGATTATAAAATTTTCAATAATTTCTTAAGTCTGTGTTTCTCTAAAAATTTAAAAAAGCTATTTTTGACCCAAGTTTTTCAAATGAAGGTTAAAAACAATTAGCATCAATGTCAAGACAAATAAAATTAATATGGGATTTTCGTGGACCAGCTTCAGCAAAAACAGCTGAACATCACGAAATACATTTGAAAGAATACATTGCAATAGAACACCTACCCATTTCTATAACTGGATTTGAGGTTCTAAATGAAATGTACGCAATAGCCTTTATGGTTGTTACCGACGAGCATATGATTCAGGTGCGAGATGCTTTGAAACCACATCGCGGTGAACTTTACGCTTAATCCAAGTCTACTTTATAGTCAGAAAAAACATAAGTATCGTCTTTTTTACCCAAAAGAACTACGCTTTTAAAACTTACTACCATAGGATTGTCAACGGTGTATTTATAAACGTCAATACTTTTAGAACTTTTTGATTGTTCAAAAAACTCTCCGTCTTTTGTCCACCATTTTCCTTTTTCAGTGAATGTTTGGATTTCGCAATCTTGTTTAGAAGTAAACATAATTACATAAGTTCCATTTTCAAATCGTTGTTGAATCCAATGTTTTTCAACACCTTCATACTGTTTATCTACTTCAAATCCTTTCCAAATTCCAACTAAACGTTTGTCATGTTCTTTATCTCCAAGAGAAACAAAACTGAACAATGAGAATAAGGCAATTACTATTATTGCTGCTAAAGGAATAATTTTTTTCATATTAATTTTTTTTAGGTACATCTATGGTTTTTATATAATTGTTCAAAAATTGAAACATAAAGGAATCTAACATCTTATTTTGATGATATTCTGCCTCTTTTTGCTTTAGATAACTATTTTCTTTTGAGGAAGACTTTTTCTTCTTGGATTTTCTTTTAACATCTTCAGCAAACATCGCGTCGGTTTCATTCATCACTTGCTTGAACTTTTCACGTTCAATCTTATAGTCTTCAGTTGTTTTAAAGTATCTATAGTGTTCTAATTTAAATGCACTGTATTCATCGCCTGTCATCTCTTTAGATTTGATGAATACTCCAGATTTAACTTCAAATAATTTATAAAACTCATAGGTTGAACTGTATCCCATATGCACATATTCCAGTATTTCACCATAAGGACAGACGAGTAAACCAGTGTAAAAATCACATGGAAAGTCTATTGTTTCTCCAAAAACATCTTTGTAAATAGAAGTTAAAAAATCCTCATGCCTGCCTTCAGAATTGGTTCTATATTCTTCTTTGTAAATATTTTCAACAACTAGATTATTGTTTACAAATTTAAAATAAGCAATATAACCGCGCCAATTTGCAGTAGAACGCATGGTTATCAAATTATCTGGAATTGGATTCTTTTCAAAATAAGGCTCTAAAGGATTAGAGTGAATTTTCAAAGTATCATTATCAATTATTAAATAATCAGGCACTTGGCCAGTTGAAAAGACTTTTGTCGAAATTAATAGAATCAACAAATAATAAAACCTGATTATCTTCATAAAGTTTAATTCGCTACTTCGCTGATGAATTTAATTCGCATTAAACGCAATTCTTCAATATCATAATCGCCGTCAAATTCTTTTAAGGCATCTTCTATTTTATCAGATTCTGATTCCATAAAATAATCGTGAATTTCTTCTTGTTGGTCTTCATCAAGCATTTCATCAATCCAATATTTGATATTTAATTTGGTTCCGGAATACACAATTTGCTCCATTTCTTTCAATAAAGCATCCATGTTCATTCCTTTAGCAGAAGCAATATCTTCTAATGATAGTTTGCGATCAATATTTTGGATAATATACAATTTGTTAACTGAGTTTGCACCAGTTGATTTAACCACTAAATCATCCGGACGAATGATATCGTTGTCTTCAACATAACGACTGATTAATTCGACAAACTCTTTCCCGTATTTTTTGGCCTTTCCTTCACCTACTCCATGAGTGTTAGTTAACTCATCCATGGTGATTGGATATTTTAATGCCATATCTTCTAAAGACGGATCTTGAAACACTACAAAAGGCGGAACACCCAACTTTTTGGCTACTTTTTTACGTAAATCGCGCAACATTCCCATTAAAACTTCGTCGGCAGTTCCCGATGATTTTGCAGCTGTAACTATGGCTTCATCTTCAGCTTCATTGTATTCGTGGTCTTCCGACATCATGAATGAAGTTGGATTTTTGATGAAGGCTTCCCCTTTTTCAGAAACTTTCAAAATACCATACGTTTCAATGTCTTTTGTTAACAAACCATCCACTAAAACCTGACGGATTAATGCCATCCAATAGCGCTCTTCAAAATCTTTTCCACAACCAAAAAAAGCTTTGGTGTCGGTTCTATATGCTTTTATAGTTGCATTTATCCTTCCAATTAAAGAAAAAACAACTTCTTTTGATTTGTATAAATATTTAGTATCGCGAACCACTTCTAACAACATTTTCACCTGATCTTTGGCTTCTACTTTTGTTTTTGGATTGCGAACGTTGTCGTCCATATCAGCGCCTTCTCCTGTCTCGCTGTCGAATTCTTCACCAAAATAATGTAGTAAAAATTTACGACGCGACATCGAAGTTTCAGCATACGCCACCACTTCTTGGAGTAAAGCGTAACCAATTTCTTGTTCAGCTACTGGTTTTCCTGACATGAATTTTTCTAATTTTTCAACGTCTTTATAGGAATAATACGCCAAACAATGACCTTCGCCACCATCACGACCAGCGCGTCCTGTTTCTTGGTAATAACTTTCGAGTGATTTTGGAATGTCGTGGTGAATTACAAAACGCACATCGGGTTTGTCAATTCCCATTCCGAAAGCAATAGTTGCCACAACCACTTCCACATCTTCCATCAAAAACATGTCTTGATGTTTGGCTCTAGTTTTGGCATCTAAACCTGCGTGATAGGGAACAGCACTGATTCCGTTTACTTGCAAAACCTCGGCAATTTCTTCTACTTTTTTACGACTTAAGCAGTAGATAATTCCAGATTTGCCTTTATTCTGTTTGATGAAACGAATGATATCGGCTTCGATATTTTTGGTTTTGGTACGTACTTCGTAAAACAAATTAGGTCGATTGAATGATGCTTTAAACGCAGTAGCATCTGACATATCGAGGTTTTTAAGAATATCCTCTTGTACTTTTGGAGTTGCAGTTGCAGTCAATCCAATAACAGGAACATCTCCTAATTGCTTGATTATGGTTCTAAGATTACGGTATTCTGGACGGAAATCGTGTCCCCATTCTGAAATACAATGTGCTTCATCAATGGCGACAAAAGAAATGGGAACACTTTGTAAAAATTCAACGTATTCTTCTTTCGTCAAGGATTCAGGAGCAACATAAAGCAACTTAGTCACACCCGAAGTAATATCTTTTTTTACTTGATTAATTTCAGTTTTGGTTAACGACGAATTTAGAACATGAGCAATACCATTTTCAGAAGAAACACCTCTAATGGCGTCTACTTGATTTTTCATCAAAGCAATCAAAGGAGAAACTACAATTGCAGTTCCTTCTTGAATTAAAGCAGGCAATTGGTAACAAAGTGATTTTCCGCCACCTGTAGGCATGATTACAAAAGTATTTTTCTTACTGATGATACTTTTAATAACCTTTTCCTGCAATCCTTTAAATTGGTCAAAACCAAAATATTTTTTTAATTCTTTGTGTATGTCAATTTCGTTGGTGCTCATTCTAAAATAATACTATTTTTTTATCTAAATTTGTAACCATAAATATACAACTTTCTTTTATTAATGCAAATTTTATACTAAATCTATTTTGATAACAAAAGAAAACATCATTGCATCAGCTAAGAAAACAATTGAATCTGAAAGTCAATCCATTGCCAAACTAACCGAATACATTAATGCCGATTTTGTTTCGGCAGTAGAAATCATTTATAATTTAAAAGGACGATTAGTCGTTACTGGAATTGGTAAAAGTGCCATCATTGCACAGAAAATTGTTGCCACTTTAAATTCAACTGGAACACCTTCTCTATTTTTACACGCTTCTGAAGCCATTCACGGCGATTTGGGAATGGTTCAAAAAGACGATGCTGTCATTTGCATTTCAAAAAGTGGTAATAGTCCGGAAATTAAAATATTAGTTCCACTTTTGAAAAATTTCGGTAATCAATTAATTGCCATTACTGGAAATCCGACTTCCTTTTTAGGAAAAGAAGCCCATTTTGTTTTGAATACCTATGTTGAAAGTGAATCGTGTCCGAATAATTTAGCGCCAACCGACAGCACAACTGCTCAATTGGTAATGGGAGACGCCATTGCGGTTTGTTTGATGAAAATGCGCGATTTCAAACCTGAAGATTTTGCCAAATACCATCCTGGCGGTTCATTGGGTAAAAAATTATTACTTCGTGTAAACGATATGTTAGACACTTCGAGAAAACCATTTGTAAACCCTGATTCAAGCATCAAAAATGTAATTGTCGAAATTTCTGAAAAAAGATTGGGAGTTGCAGCAGTAATTGAAAACGACAAAGTAGTCGGAATCATTACGGATGGTGACATCCGAAGAATGCTCAACAAAACAGAAACCATAACTGGTTTGACCGCCAAAGATATCATGACGGTGAATCCGAAAACCATCAAATCAACTGATATGGTTGTGGATGCATTAAATATTTTAGAAGACTTTTCGATTACGCAATTGGTAGTGGTTGACGACAATGAATATAAAGGTGTAATTCACTTGCACGACATTTTAAAAGAAGGAATTGTATAATGGCGAAAGAAGTTAAGAAAGAAATGTCGTTTATGGACCATCTTGAGGAATTCAGATGGGTTTTAGTTAGAAGTTCATTTGCCATTGTCATCATGGCGGTTGCTGCTTTTTTCTTTGATGATTTTATTTTTGACACCATACTTTTCGGACCCAAAGACCCGAATTTTGTGACCTATCGTTTTTTCTGCGAATTATCTCAGAAAATTGGTGTTGAAAGTTTTTGCGTAGAAGAATTACCATTCAAACTTCAAAACACCGAAATGGAAGGTCAAATGTCGTTGTACATCTGGACACTAATTTTAGTTGGTTTCATTCTTGCCTTTCCTTACATATTGTATCAATTTTGGAATTTCATCAAGCCTGCACTTTATGAAAAGGAACGTAAAAATGCAAAGTCGTTCATTTTCATATCGTCTTTATTATTCTTTACTGGTGTTTTATTTGGTTATTTTGTAATCGCACCAATGTCAGTCAACTTTTTTGCTACGTTCTCAGTCAGTGAAGTCATTGTCAACGAAATCAACATTAACTCGTACATTGGGTTAATCAAAACATCATCAATTGCTTCGGGCTTGTTTTTTGAATTGCCGATTATCATCTATTTCTTGACCAAACTCGGACTCGTAACTCCGAAATTCCTCAGAGAATACCGTCGTTATGCCATAGTAATCGTGTTGATTTTAGCCGCAATTGTGACGCCACCCGATGTGGTAAGTCAGACTATTGTTGCCATTCCATTATTAATTTTATACGAAATAAGCATCGTAATTTCCTCAGTCGTCTATAAAAAACAACAACAATTAAATGAGTAATTTAGTAGAAGAATTCAACGATTATCGTTCTAAAATGAACGAAAAATTATTGGCCGATAACAATTTGGTCATCAAACGAATTTTTAATTTAGATACCAATGCGTATGCTGCTGGTGCTTTGGATGTAAAAACAAAAGAGCTATTGGGTTTAGTTGCCTCAGCCGTTTTGCGTTGTGATGATTGCATCAAATACCATTTGGAAACCAGTTACAAAGAAGGAATCACCAAAGAAGAAATGATGGAAGCCATGGGAATTGCAACCTTAGTTGGTGGAACCATTGTCATTCCGCATTTGCGAAGAGCTTACGAATTTTGGGAAGCACTTGAAGAAAGTGGTCAGTAAACAGCGTCTGTCATCAGTTTTTTAGGAGCAGAAATGATGTAGCTTTTATGACGAACTGTCCCGCTTTTCGCTACAATTTTTTATTGCAGTCGCACTGAGTAAATTTGAAAAGTAGTTGAAGCAATAAAAAGATTTTCGCTACAATCGGGGCTAAACTAGACGTTCTGTTTTTCAGTAGAAATTGTCTTTTACGCTCAGACGAGAAAGAAGTAAAATCAGTGTAAATCTGTCAAATCTGTTTCATCTGTGTTCCAAAAATCGAGCGAAGCGAATAAAACTTCCAAAATTGACGTTAATAAGAAACCACGAACAAAACAGATTTTGTTACTTTGCAATAAATAAAACTCAGTAACTGAGCAACTCAGTCACTCAGCAACTCAAGAAAAATGAAATTAAGAGCCGAAAATTTAGTAAAAACCTACAAAGGAAGAAGTGTAGTAAAAGGAATTTCCGTTGAAGTAAATCAGGGAGAAATTGTGGGATTATTAGGTCCGAATGGTGCTGGAAAAACCACTTCTTTTTACATGATTGTAGGATTGGTAAAACCCAATGCTGGAAATATTTATTTGGATGACATGAACATCACCGAATTCCCGATGTACAAGCGCGCTCAAAACGGAATCGGGTATTTGGCACAAGAAGCATCTGTTTTTAGAAAACTAAGTATTGAAGACAATATTTTAAGTGTTTTGCAACTCACCAACCTAACCAAAGAGCAACAAGAAGCTAAAATGGAAAGTTTGATTGACGAGTTCAGTTTGCAACACATCAGAACCAATCGTGGCGACTTACTTTCGGGTGGAGAACGTAGAAGAACTGAAATTGCACGTGCTTTGGCAACGGATCCTAAATTTATTTTATTGGACGAACCGTTTGCGGGTGTTGACCCAGTTGCGGTAGAAGATATCCAACGAATTGTAGCCCAATTAAAAAACAAAAACATCGGAATTTTGATTACTGATCACAACGTTCAAGAGACTTTAGCCATTACTGATAAAACCTACTTAATGTTTGAAGGCGGAATCCTAAAAGCGGGAATTCCGGAAGAATTAGCCAACGACGAAATGGTTCGTAAGGTGTATTTAGGTCAGAATTTCGAGTTACGTAAAAAGAAATTAGAATTTTAATGGAACCATCAAACGAACAAATCAAACAATGGCATAACGATCCTAAGAACTGGAAGTGGCACGTGTTTTATTACAATAAAGAAGACTCTCGCCTATTGGTTGACAAACGCAATCCCAACCTTGGTTCTACTCTAAATTTTGCAAATCCAAAAGCCTATTTGTTTTTTGTAGGTATGATTTGCTTCTTCGGATTAGTAGTTTTTACGATAGTTTTAGCAAAAAAATAAATCAATTTATCGTCAAATACTGTAGCATTTTGGGTGTTCCGTTGTAGACATTCACATCTACTTTGGTTTCAATTCCATCAATCACCGCCTTTTCTGTAAATTGCCAAAACAACCATTCATCGTCGATGGTTTCTTTCCACGGATTGTAATTGGCAATCCAAAATGTGTAGTCGTCTTCAAATTCATCCTTTAAAAAATCTTCGTAGTATTTTTCTCCTGAATAAATAATAGGTTTGACGTTGTAGTGTTTCTCAACATAATTCAACCAACGCTTTAATCCTACTTTTAAGCTGTCAATCGACTGACTTTCGGGTAGTTTTTCAATATCCAAAACTGGAGGCAAATTGCCTTTTTTCAATTTCACTGTTTTAATGAAATTTTTGGCTTGCTCAATCGAATTTTCATTCGGACGATAATAATGATACGCTCCGCAAATTAAGTTGCTTTTGTGGGCTTTCTTCCAGTTTTCTTTAAATTTTGAATCGACTCTATCACTTCCTGCTGTAGCTCGAATAAAAACATAATGCAGTTTGTGTTGTTCCAACGAATCGATTTCAGTCCAATTAATACTACCTTGGTATTCTGAAACATCAAACCCTATCACATTATCTTCGTGCCGTTTCAACACTTGAAAAATACGTGCAGCATCGAGCTTTTCTTGCTTTAAGACTTTATCGCTTTTGAAACTAAAATAATAGAGAATGGCATTTCGATAATGATATACGGCAAAAAGTAATGCAAATAAAATCAGTGAAATAATAACAAATTTTGTCCAAAAGGTAGACTTTGAATTAGAGGATTTTCGTGTAGGTTTTCTTCGTATTGTAGTTTTTGCCATGAGCGATTAAAATGTGTTTTGAAGTATACAAAATCGTCAAAAAAGAAATTCCTATTTATCTATGAAATGTGATTTCTCCTTCGTCGAAATGACAAAAACAATAACTACTTTTTCACTAAAATAGTATTGACAACTGACAACAAAACATACATCAAAATAATCAGTGGAACTGCGGTAACTTGAAAGAGAACAAGCAACACAACAGAAGCCACTAAAAATCCGATTTGCAATTTGTATTTCTGAAAGCTAAAATCTTTAATTTTTAGAGAAAAAAGCGGAATTTCGGCATTCATTACATAAGCACTTAAAAAAGTAATCGCTATCAAAAACCAAGGATTGTGAACAAAATTGAACATTTCTCCAGTTAAAAAAGGTAAACTACCTATAAACAAAGCATTGGCTGGAGTTGGCAAACCAATGAACGAATCGGATTGACGCGTATCAATATTAAAATTGGCCAGACGATAACACGCACCTAATGTGATAATAAAACCTAAGTAAGGTAACAACGCCATTGGATTATCATTGTACATCGGAAAACAACTCGTTATTTCACTATTCTCATTAACCATTTCTGTTGATGGAAGCATTTTATACATCACAAAACCCGGAACTACTCCGCTTGTAACCATATCAGCAAGCGAATCCAACTGAACGCCTAATGGTCCAGCAACACCAAATTTTCGGGCTAAAAAACCATCAAAAAAATCGAAAAATATTCCCAAACACACGAAGAAAAAGGCATAATCGAATAATCGCTGCGCAACAAAAACAACAGCAATGCATCCGCAGAAAAGATTCAGTAAGGTTAAACTATTAGGAATGTGTTTTTTAATGTTCATATGCTTGATTTTTCAGAAAACAAATTTAGTACAATAACTGAAAGAGAAGTGCGTTTTCTTAGAGATTTTTATTGAAGCGTTCTACAACTGTTTTAAATATGTTAATTGAACCTCTAACCGAATAAAAATTTATATTTTTGAAAAAAAATAGCAGACTTAAGTTTGTAAACTAATTGCTTTGAAAAAAATACTTTTTTTGTTTATCGCTTTTACCTCGATTTCCTTTGGTCAAGCCATTAGAAAATACTCTAATGAGTTCATGAACATTGGTGTTGATGCTGCTGCATTGGGAATGTCGAACGCAGTGGTTTCGAGCACTACTGACGTGAATTCGGGCTATTGGAATCCAGCAGGTTTGATTCATTTAGAAGATGGTGAAGCGGCTTTAATGCATGCCAGTTATTTTGCCAACATTGCTCAATACGATTACGCTGCTTATGCCAAACCAATTGACGATCGAAGCGCATGGGGAATATCATTAATTCGTTTTGGTGTGGATGATATTTTGAATACTACTCAATTGATTGATGGTGACGGAAATATTGATTACAATCGTATTAGTTTATTTTCTACTGCTGATTACGGATTGACCTTATCGTACGCAAGAAAACTTCAAGTTCCCGGATTTCAATACGGCGTAAACGCAAAAGTAATTCGACGCGTGATTGGTGATTTTGCTAGTTCTTGGGGATTTGGTTTGGATTTTGGATTGCAATTTGAACGAGACGATTGGCGTTACGGATTGATGCTACGCGATATTACTACTACTTATAATATTTGGGCCATCAACGAAGAAGAATACGAAAAAATCAAAAATGCGATTCCAGGACAAAACAACGAATTGCCTGAAAGTACTGAAATTACGGCTCCAAAAGCACAACTCGGAATGTCAAAAAAATACGAGTTTCATTACGATTATACTTTGTTGGCTGCTGCCAATTTAAACATGCAATTTGCACGAACCAACGATGTGATTTCAACTGATTTTGTTAGTATTAGTCCGTCACTCGGATTTGAATTTGGCTACACTGACTTAGTGTTTTTACGTGCTGGAGTGGGAAATTTTCAGAACATTACGCAAATTGACAATTCAACTAAATTAGGGTTTCAACCCAACATTGGTTTAGGATTTAAGTACAAAGGAATTCAAGTAGATTATGCATTGACCGATTTAGGCGATCAAAGTGCAGCTTTGTATTCTAACATCTTCTCAGTTAAAGTTGATTTAGGTATTTTCAGATAATCATTATGCTCAAAAAAACTTACTTTCTCTTTATTTTATTCTTCATTTCGAATCTGTTTTCGCAAAATCCATCGCTTTCTAATACTGCCACAGTAAGTGTTTTTACTTGCGGAAGAGGCGAACAATTGTACTCTACCTTTGGTCATACCGCCATTCGAATTAAAGATGTAAAAAATCAATTGGATGTAGTATACAATTATGGGGCATTCGATTTTAATACCGAAAATTTTTACTTAAAATTTGTCAAAGGCGATTTACAGTATTTCATCAACGCTACGACTTACGACCAATTTATTTACGAATACCAATACGAAGGTCGAGAGGTAATCGAACAAACTTTAGCTCTTTCACAGCCTAAAAAACAAGAACTTTTTGAACGATTGAACGCTTCATTACAGTCAGTTGAACGTTATTATACCTACAAATTCATCGATCGAAATTGTACAACTATGGTTGCTGATAAGGTAAATCAAAGCATTGGTCAACCTATCATCAAAAAAGTAGATGACACTTCAATCACCTATAGAGAAGTATTGTATCCGTATTTTGGAAATTACTTTTGGTACAACTTGGGAATCAACATCATTTTTGGTGCTAAAACCGATCATAAAGCCGAACAATTATTTTTACCTATCGAATTACTAAATAGCTTAGACAAGGCTTCAGTAGATGGAAAACCATTGGTTTCTAAAAAGGAAACTTTGGTTCAATCAGTAAAAAAAACACATGATTTTTCATTTATAAACAGCATTTATTTTGTAGCCTTAATTTTACTTATACTCTTGGCAACCAGAAAGCTATTCGTTTACAAAAGCTATTTGTTTGTAACTGGACTTTTGGGATTGTTCTTGTGTTTAGTAGGATTGTATTCGTTACATGAAGAAGTATTGTGGAATTACAACGCGTTATTATTTAATCCGTTGTTTTTAATACTGCCTTTTTTGAAAATCAATGCTCGTAAAAAACTACTTTGGGTTTGCTTAGGAATGTTGGCAATTTACCTCATTGTTATAGTAACAAAACCGTATTTAGTATTGATGATTCCGTTCATCATTGCTCATTTATTAATGATGTTTAAATTAATGAGCGAGAAGAATCAATAAAAGGATTATTGTCCGCGATAAAACAGAACCGTACTGAAGGTTTTGACAAAAATATTGATGTCTAAGAAAATACTTCGATGTTTGATGTAGTACAAATCGTATTGCAATTTTACTAAACTATCGGCAATCGAATCTCCATACGAATAATTCACTTGAGCCCAACCTGTTAATCCTGGTTTAATAATGTGTCTGGTTTCATAAAACGGCATTACTTCTGCTATTTCCTGAACAAAAACTGGGCGTTCGGGTCGTGGACCAATAATCGACATATCTCCTTTTAATATATTGATGAACTGAGGAAATTCGTCCAAACGTGTTTTTCGCATAAACTTACCAAACGGTGTGATTCTAGAATCATTTATAGTAGTAAAAACAGCGCCATTAGCTTCGGCGTTTTTTACCATGGTTCGGTATTTCAAGATATTGAATACTTTACCATTCTTTCCGATTCGTTCTTGTGTATAAAATAATTTTCCTCTGTTTCCAATTATATTTCCAATGATAATCAGTGGCAAAAACACCAATCCAAACGACAATCCTATTAATGAAAAGCTAATATCTATAAGTCTTGAAACTAACAAATACAATTGATTTTGATTGTTTCTACTGAAAGGAAAATAACGATAGAAATCTCTTGAAACATATTGAACTGGAATTCGTTGAGTAATGGTTTCGTATAATTGAGTATATTCTTTAATAATAACGCCATTTTCTAACAAATGAATCAATTGATTATACAAATTAGCAGTAATTCCTTCTGTTTTTTGAGAAGCAACCACAATTTCAGAAATGGAATTGGATTTGAAAAACTTTTCTAAATCATCGGGTTTGATGCTTTTAATTCCGTTATAATTCACTTTAAAATTCTGTTCTCCATCCGAATTAACAAAACCGATGAATTTATAATGTGGATCGACATTTTCAAGACCACTTACCAATTCTTGAAGTTGTTCTTTATCACATACAATAATTGCCTTTTTAATAAATCTATGGGAAGCCAAAAACTTAACATAAAATATCCTCCACACCATTAAAGAAATCAGAATTGTAATATAAAAGATAATGATTTGCAAACGATTAGAAGGCAAAAGTGGCGTGTAAATTGGCGTTAACAGATACACCAAAACAGTTATACTTGTGGTAAGAATAATACTTTTAATGATCTGAAATTGATTGCTCGCAACCTGAAGATTGTACATTTCAAAAACAGACCCAAATAAATTGAGGTAAATAGCTAAAACGATAACCCAATAAAAATTGGTTGTGGAAAATGAGAAATATTTAAAATCGAAAAACGAACCAATTAAATACAACGAAGACAGAACTACAATGACGTCAAATATCTTTAACAGTATTTTGCGTTCTGAAATTTCAAAGTGTATTTTTTTTTGACTGTTCATTTAATTGTTAAAATTTGTCATGCAAGTTAACAATTTTAGCTTAAATCGAGGTATTAAATTAAAATATCAATCCATTTTTGCTTTACAATACTCCAATCAAAGTCTTCAACCAAAGCTCTTCCGTTGGTTATTATTGTCGATCTTAATTTTGAATCGCACATTATTTTTTCTATGGCTTTGCCCATTGCTTGAGCATCACCATCCTTAACTAAAAGAGCATTCTCAGAATCATTCAACAAAAAAGGTATTCCGCCTACATTAGTAGAAACAATGGGAATACCCAACGCCATTGCTTCAATCACGCTTATTGGTGTATTATCAAAATGAGTTGTATTAATAAAAACATTAAACTCTTGTGATCGTTTAATCCATTTTTTCTTTGATAGTTTTCCAGTAAATTCAACACTAACATTAAGCTCTTTAGCATATTTTTTACAATCATCTATAAGATTTTCTTTATCTGGACCAATCATACAAAGTGCAACATCTGGAAACTTTTCTTTTAAATTAGCGGCTACTTTAATCGCCATTTTAGGATTGTAAATGGATGAAAATGAGCGTACCCAAAGAATTTTTGGCACAGTGTACTCCTTTTGAACTATTGGATAGTTATCAATCTCAATTGTGTTAGGAATAAATATAATGTTGTCTGAATATTTAACTTCAAAAGCACTCATTAAATAACCTGATGGAGCAGTTATTTTGTATGCATTTTTGAAAATCATATCACAAAAAAACGGACTTTTCGCCAATCGATTCGGCAAATCGCCACCATGTAATTTTGCAATGTATTTCAGTTTCAAAACTCTACACAACTGACTAATTATAAATGCAAACCAGAAATTTTGAGTGCTGTAAGTATCAATTAACACATAATCTACTTGTTTGGAGCGCTTGAAGGTTTTGTAAACCATATGAATCATCCTCAAGATTTTATTCTTTTTGGATGATGCGTAATAGACTTTATAACCTTCTGCTTCCAAAAAAGCTCCGAGAGTTTCGATAGAAGTAGCCGTATTTCCGTGTTTGGAAAGTTTATTTCCTATGTACAGTAGGTTCTTCCTCATCAAATTTAACTTTTAAAATTGATAATGCGTAGACGAATGATGGCGCTGCGGTTCGCATTGCTGCATGATTGATTGTGAGTAGCCAAAATACTAGAAAGCAAAATAAAAATATATTGTCTTTATTTCCCATGTAGTAAAATATTGGTGTAAAAAACAATATCATTAGTGCAATCACTCCAAGCATACCGTGTTCTGCTAATAATCGAGTGATTTCATTGTGCGAAGCATATAAGAAACCGTACTTCGCTGTTCTGTAATCGGTACCTTTTCCAACTCCGATTCCAAAGAAAGGGCTATCTAAAAACCAATTCACTTCCTCTTCAACTAACTGATTTCTACCTGTAGACAAATCTTTTTTCTCTACACCCATTGCGTTTTTATTGGCGTAACGTTTATCAATTAACCCTTCAGTTTTCAATGAAGTAAACATCCATATAGCAGAAACTAGAATCACAAAAATGATCACAAAATAATTTAATTTGATCCTACTTTTTTTCTTTGATTTAAAATAGATAAAAAATAAAAAGATAAGAATCATCAAAAAACCAGTTATCATTCCACCACGTGAAAAAGTCAACAAACCTCGATAACTCACATAAAAAGCAATCAGTACATTGACTATGAAAATTAGTTTAGTTCTTGAATAGAGAATAATTCTTGTAAAAAAAATGAACATTCCTAAACCCAAAATGGTCGACACCTGATTGGGTCCAAAACCACCTGACAGTTCTGAGTTAGAAGAAGTTCCACTTAAAACTTCTTTTAGGTCAGGTGCATACAGTTGCGTAAAAACTGCAGTTGAAATCACGGGTAATCCCATTAACAAGAGTAAATTTCCAATTTGACCAACGGTTAATTTCCTACCAAAAGTATGCATAGCAGCAATTGCAAGACATAACGAACCTGATAAATTGAATGAAATTTTTTTCCTGAATTCAACACCAAAATCTAGAGTTTCATTGGCAACAATGATGCCTGGTAACAGAGTAATAATAAAGAACAAATACGGCAATGACATTTTTGAAAAACCAGAATAGACGTATCCAATTAAGAAAAAGAAGACCAAGCTGTATTTGGCAAATTCATGATTTGGATTCCCATTAGTCATCCTTAAAAACACCTCACTACCAACAATATAAGCACATATATAAAGTACCTCATCATTTTTATTACGAGTTTTCAGTAGTACTAAAATTCCAACTATTAGTATTAAATACCCATATACTTTTGAAACAATAGGGAAATTGAAAATAACAACACCTAATAATAAGTGAACCAATATTAAAAACAAGTAATTCTTATCTTTATCTTGCATTTTAGATGGTGTTTACCCAGTTTAAAAAATTAGTAATAACTGCTTTTTCTGAATTATTTTCAACTATAGTTTCAAAAAGTTGGTGACCAATTTGAGTGCGAAAATCGCTATCATCAATCACTTTCACTAACGAATTATAAAACGCCTCATCATCGTAATTATCAACTATACATCCATTAATTCCGTCTTTGATTATCATCGGGATTTCACCTACTTTAGTTGAAACAACGGGTTTTTTATTCAAACCATATTCTAACAACGCGACAGGCAAACCTTCTGACTGCGACGTTAAAATCGCAATATCTGATTGTTCAATTATGTTTTGCGTATCTGTTCTTGAACCATAAATAAATACGGAATTCTCTAAACTATTATCAACGATTGATTGTTTAATTTTAGCCGAGTAATCGTCATTAAAATCTTTTCCAACCAAATGAAATGACCAATCAGGATGTGATAACTTGAGTTTTTTAGCTACATCCAGTAACAAAAAATGATTTTTTTGAAATCTAAAATTAGCCAAACACAGTATCTTTTTCCCTGAATTTCCCAAAAGTACAGTTTCCTTTGTTTCGGATGGGTTTAAAATAGTATAATTTGGTAAATAAATACATTGTTTGCAATTAAGTGTCTTTTCTGCCCAGTTTTTTAATTGGTAATTTACAACAACAATTCCTTTAAAAAAATAGGAACAAAACTGCAATAAAACTTCTTTTTTATTACTTATAAATTCACTCAATCCGTTGTGATCATGCCAAATGATATTGATTTTGGGCAAGGTTAATTTTACCAAAAAAGCCGTAAAAAAAGAGCTGCTGTGAGCCTGTAAATGATTGATATTATTGTCTTTACAATACTTTCTAAGCCGAAGAATTGCCTTTACATCTACAGCGCTTTTCTTTTGCAAAAAAAGATAATTCACATTCGAATGAATATGCGATTTTAATTGACCTTCTTTGCGAGTGGCAACTAAACCCGAAAATGCAACAACAGTAGCCAAACTATTTGCATAGTTGATGGCCATCTTCTCTGCTCCACCAATATCGAGGGAATCAATTATCTGAAGAATTCTCATTGCTGTATCAATTTCTTTATTTCAGCTTCAAATTTATCAATTGTAAAATTACGAGACCAATTAATTGCTTCTTTTATTTTATGATTGTACTCTTCTTGATTAGTCATTATTTCTTCTATCAATTTAGAATCGGGTTCCAATTGATTGGTAAGTACAATTCCGCGCTCACCAAAACCCAACATATTGGGTACACACGAAACGGCTGTTGAAATTGGCAAACATCCCCAAAACATCGCTTCAGCCACCACTTTGGGCCAACCTTCACTTTTGGATGGAAGTATCAAAAAGTGACTGCTTTGGTACACTTCTTTCATTTGCTCACGATCGAAATTACCTTTTAGAAAAACATAGTTTTCAAGTTTATTTTTCTGAATATGTTCGTTTAAATTGGCTTGCTGTTTTCCTTCACCATAGAGAGAAATTTGAACATTTTGCCCTTTATTTTTGAGGCTTTCCACCAATTGAATTGCGTAAATAGGTTGTTTCCCTTCGGATAATGAACCCACAAAAATAAAATGTATTTTACCCTCCAAACTCCTTGGTTGAACTGTTGATTTATCGCTTTCAAAATAAGTAGCAGTAAAAAAAGGTTTGATGTTTCGGGTTTGATTGGGCCATTCTCCATAAACCAAAACACTCATCTTTTGGGTTAAAAAAGTAGAGCTTAAAACCAATTTTTGAAATGTATAACTCAACGGTTGTTTTGATTTTGGATCCCAATTACCAGCGTATTTAGCCGTTTTGGGCTTTCTTGGAAAAAAAATCTGCGCCAAACTTCCCAGTAAACCCATATTTCCGGGACAACGCAAATGAATATGATGGGCTTGAATCATAGCGCCAACTATCTTAAAAAAAATATACGGTAGAAGAAATAACGATTTAAAAATTTCCTTACCATTAACAAAAGAAAAACTCGGAACTTCAATAAATTGAATATTGCTGTGTTGGTATTTCTGATGAATTGGGTTGTTTTCTATGTTCTTTAATGGCGCAATAATGGTTACTTTATCTACAAATTTCAGCCAAATATTCATCTCATTCACATACGGTGCGTAAGCAACTAAATCGGCTCCGTTTCGTGTGTGAACAACATGAGTTACAATTAGAAAATTCATAGTTAGGAACTGATAATTCGTTGATAAAAAGCAATGTTTTTTTGAACGATGTTATCCACAGAAAACTTGCCTAAAACATATTCTCTTGCATTGTTTTCAATGGTTGGAATCTGATTTTCATTGGCAAAAACCCAATTGATTTTGGTTGCAATATCGTGCGGATTATGAGGATCACACAACAATCCAGTTTCATAATCAGTGATGGTTTCCGGACCTGGACCTTTATTAGTGAAAATTACCATTTTCTTCATCGACATGGCTTCTGGTGCAACTAATCCTTGGGTTTCCATATGAGAAGGAAAAACACAAACGTGTGCTCTCGAATACTTATCGGGAATTTGGTCGTAATTGATTAATCCATGAAAATGAATGTCTTTTGAAATTGCTCCTAACTTAGAAACTTCCTCTTGTTGCATCAATTGCGTAAAGCTAGTTCCATTAGGGAAAAACCATTCTCTACCATAGATTTCTAAAGTAGCATCTGGAAATTGTTCTTTTACCATCGGAAAAGATTGTATCAATTGACGTACACCTTTCTTTTCACAAACACTTCCTACAAATACAATGCAGTGTTTTTGAACTGGATTGGAAATAGGCGCAAATAATTGTGTATTGATAGGATAATTGATTAATTCGACCGGTTTACTATGATAACTTAAGAACTTCCCTGTATGATCTTTCACATAATTGGATACTGCAATGAATGCATCCGCTTTTTTGAAAGATCGCTTTTCCTGAAAACCTTTCCAAAATTTAATTTTTCTGTTTTCTGATTCGGCAAAAAAGTGGTGACCACCATGCAAACGAATCACGTATTTAATTTCGGGAATTTTAGTTAGAAAAGCCAATCCCAATTCACTGGATTCAACAACAGAAATCGGGTTTTGACTGTGAATTTCGGCTATTTTATTACTGATTGCCTTGGCGCCAAAATACCATCCAAAACCTCTTTTATTGAAATAGCTTAAACGATGCACTTGTACTCCATTATCATCTTCAAATTCATATACGTTATCGTAATTCAAACCCACGATAGACACCTGAACATTATTCTCAATCAATTTGGGAGCTAATGTTTTGATAAAACTGCCAATTCCGCCATGAGCAAAACCAGGTTTTGGATATTCGTGAGTAATTATACAGATGTGCATATCGCTTTTATTTCATTGGCTAAGTTAGCACTATTTTTATCTAACGGATGTTGAACAATAATTTCCATCCATTTATTTTTGTCTTTTGCAATGGTTTCAGGTCGATTTAAAGCTATTGAAATCTTTTGAATTATTTCAGATTTGCTATTAATCCATCCTACAGCTTCCAAATTTTTCATACTTCTAAAATGCTGAAAATCATACACGTCTTTTACAGGCAATCGAGAAGCCGCAACTGGATCATAATTCAAATACAAACAAGGTTTATTCATCACGGCAAAATCATGAGCCATTGTACTGCCTATGTTAATCACAACATCGGAATGCAAAACGGTATTAACCAACAACTGAATGTCATTTAAAGTGGGAAAAATGGTCACAAAATCTTTATCATCGGGGTTTTCTGTACGCCAATCGGGATCAACTTCAGTAATTAAATGCTTGTATTGCTCTAAAATACTTTTGAAACGATTGGATTTATCAAAGGGATTTCTTCTAAAAATAATTTGCGGTTTTTCATCAGCAGCCATGCTATCAATAGCTTCACAAACATCAGAAAAATAAGTTACTTCATAAGGAGACGATGTGTCATTGGCTGAATAACAAACTGTTTTTTTGGAAACATCAAGGTTGTATTGTTTAAAAAAATCAGCTTTCGTCTTTTTGTATTTTTCTTCAAAATAAAACTCAAACTGTGGAGTTCCTGTTACTTTCACTTGTGGTTCTTTGATTTCTGGATAGAGCGTAAGCAGCTCTCTTTTCATCAAATCTGACCAAGTAAAATAATGATCATACCGCGATATCAGTCGAGCTTTAGGAACATTGTCCCACGAATAGATTACAGTAGAAGAAGGAATGGAATTAGAATTACAAAAAGCAACAATTGGAGAACTGACAGTAGAACGTTGGTGTAAATTCAGCACAACATCAGGATTTATTTCCATTATCTTTTTCCCAACATCTTGATATACTGATGTTTTTATCATTAAACGATCGTATACTTTTTCTAAATACACTATGGTTTTGTATGATTTTGAAAGTAAATAACCTACCGTTTCCGAAACATTGGCTAAAATTTTTCGCTTGAATCCTTTTTTATTGTTGTTCCAAAAATACATAATGGTTTCGTTTTGAAGCATTTTTTTATTGTACAACAAACGAGCATAGACCACAATTTCTCTAATGGTTCTTGCTAAAGCAGGTTCTTTAAAAAAAGGAATAAAGTGGAATTCTTTAATCGAATTGGTTATCAACTCAATTTCTTTTACTGCGGGTTTGGGTATTTGATGAAAAACATAAATTTCGAATCCTTTGTGAGTCAATTCGTTGACAAAATTAGAGTACAAATAATTCCTTACTACAACACCATCAGGTATAATTAATATGATTTTCATTTGCAATTCCCTTTACTTTTGTGCAATAAAAATTAAGTTGTTATACCCTGTTTTTCGGTTGTATTTTAACCCAAGTAATTTGTAATACTCGTCTAATGAATAGATTTCTATGTTTGAAAAACCAGCACTTTTAATATCGTCTAACAAATCTTTTTTAGAATAATAATAACCTGGAACTTTATAGCCATTATAACCTGTATTTCGGTGTCCGACTTTATCGCCATAATAGAACGAAAGTAGATTTCGAAGTCTAAAATAGGTTGTTTTCAGAAAAGTTCCTTCTTGATTATGAACGGTACCGATTAGAACTCCATTGGGTTTTGCTATTTGATATGAGTTCTTAAAAATAGCCGATCGATCGTTCTTTTCAACCACATAGGTCAACATACTGTTTAGGATTGTTACTAAATCAAACTCACTGTAAACGTTGTTGAACTCTTTAGCGTCAAGGGTTAATGTTTGAGTAATGGAATCGAGTTTCCATTCTTTTAGATTTTCATCGCATTTAACAATCATGTTTTCAGCGATATCAGAAGCGACTATTCGATTAGGCTCAAAAAATTCAGCTATCGATTCAATTTCTCTTCCTGTTCCGCAACCAAAAATTTTAATGCTTTTGATTCCACCAAAAGAAGCAAATCGTTCTTTGGCTTTTTCAAACATGAACATTTCAAAATCAGTTGCTTTCTTTATTTTGTCTTGAACATCAATTACATTATCAATTTCCCAGAACTCTTTGTTTTGAACCTTCATCGTAGAAATTTATTTTTTTTGCATAAGCATCGTTACGTGCATACATGAAAACAATCGTGACAATGAAGTTGATGATTTCTCCCAATCTTCTTTATGCCATTTTTTTCCAATTTCAATTCGTTTTTCCTCCGACATTGGTAAAAATCCGAGTAAGAAAAACCATTTAGATTTCCCTAACAAACCTCTGCGCTCAACGATATTAAAGCTGTTTTGAAATTGATAAAAAGTTTTACGAGTAAATGGCCATTCCCAATCAGCATCCGACTGAAACGGACGATAAATTGCTCTAATTATTTTAATTGGCAAACTCGTTTCTAAAGGATCATAACTAACTATATGAGCATTTGGAGCCATTTTTTCATTCAACCGATTGATTAAAACAGTCGGACTTTGAAAATGGTGTAATACGCCATATGCATACACTAAATCAAAGTCGCTTTCATCAAAATCATCTGATAAAAAATCAACCGAAAGTGCTTTGGCTGTTGGTATGTGTTCTAATTTTTTATTCAATTTATCAATGGCAACATCACTCAAATCAACACCAACGTATTGTTTTGAATTTTCAGCTAAATACAATGTTAAATTGTTACCAGAGAAACAACCTAAATCAAGTACTTTTTTGTTTGATAAGTCACCAAACCATTGTTTGTGAAGACTGTACGATTCATCAAGAATACCAATATTTCTTCTGATTTTTTTTAGAGTTTTCTCTCTAACAGAAGACCACAATTTGGTCGCAAAATTCTTCTTTTTAGTGTTGTAGAACTCTTTTTGCTTCAGATTGGTTTCAATTATTTCCTCTTTTGATTTCATACTATTAATTAAAAGTGCAAATTTAGTTTATAATAATTTATTTACTGCTAATTAAATTTTTTTTTGATAAAAAATAAAAATTTCGCAATTTTTTGCTTGTGTTTTTTTAATCTCTTATCAAAAACAGTATAGGTTGAGAATAAAAATGTGTTATAAACCCAATATCGAGTATCTTTAAAGCTAATTAGTGTACTACCAAAACCTTCTTTAAAACGAATTACACCTTCGCTTCCACCTACAGAAACATCGTAACATTTATATTGATTTTCAATAGAATACTTAATTATTTCATTGTGCATGTAAACAGAAACAGGTAAATCTTGATACTCTTTCATTACACCACCGTTCAAATAAATCAAGCGATTTCCACATTTCATAACATAAATTGCTCCGACTATTTTTTCATTGTAAACACAAACACCAATTTTTGCAAAATCTTTGATTATGTATTCCTTCAAAGTGTTTTTAATCGATTCGTAAGTGCGAAGTGGATATCCTTTTTGTTTGGCATTCTGAGTAAAGCATTCGTAGGCTGCTTCTATTTCGTCATCGGACGTAATCAACTTAAATTCGAAATCAAAAGAAGCAGATTTTTTTAAATTTCGTTTGTGATTTGAGCTAAAGTTTTTCTGAACCTCATCGAGGCTTTTTTGGTATAAATCAATGATTCGCATTCCGTAAAGCGGAATAACATACTTGAATTTTGTGCCTTCTTTACCTGTGTAAAAATAACTATCTGCGTTTATTTTAGTCAAACAATAATCATGAAAACCCATTCCTGCATTAATAACGGGAAGATTCATCTGAAAATAACAACACTTGATTTTTTTTGCATAATTGGCTAAATCAGTGATGCATTTTTCAACTTGATCTTCGTATGATTTTTCAACAACTGGACCGCAGGGAACAATTAAAAATTTAAAGAAAGCAAATTTTGCAATGACCATTCCACAACCACCAACAATTTTATCGTCATCAGTTATCAGATAAAAATTATAATCAAATCCATAAACATCATAAGCTTTAATCCAATCAGACAACTGATTGTATAAACCTCGCTCTGTTTCTTGTAGATAATTATCCCATTTATCCAACCATTCTTGTTCTTTGGTGAAAAACGATTCTATCATTGTAGGTTTCTTAAAGGTAAACTAAAATTGTTTTCGGTAAAAATAACACCCTTTTCATCCACATCAAACACTACACTTTGAAAGTCCTTAAAGTGTTGTAATAATTGAGATAAAGTTGGATTCCAAATGGATTTTTGCTCAATTTTTTCGGATAAATGCTTAAAATTAGTAACTACTTCTGCATTCAATGTTTGATCAGAGTTGATCAATTTGCCTGAATAATGATTCATATTTACTGAAAAATACGTGTGAGCAATGAATAAACCTGATTGTTTAACTAATAAATCAATATTTTCTTTGCATAAGGCACGTTTAAAATCGACCATTTCAATGGTTTGAAAAACATAAAATTCTTTTTCCGAAATTTTATGTTGAAAGAAAATCGGGCTGTATTTCGCCATTTTAAACGTTTTGTTTTTAGCTGAATTCCATTGAAATAAAACCTTTAGAAGCATCATAATAACGGGAACAACATTTCTTATCAATCCGAAAACAGCTCCCATTTGTTTCTTTTTTACTACTGCTTTTGCAAATGCCAATGCATCGATGTAATTGCGCACTCTAAACTCATCATTATCATAGTGAAAAATGATGTTTTTAACCAGTAAAACCATTCGTTTTGAAAAAGGCAGATTTTGAATGGAGCGATAGTAATTACCAAGTGTAAATTGGTTAGAATCCAATTGATTGATGGTTCCTATTGTGGCATTTCCTGCGTCAATGTAATTCCACAACATCTTAATTCCTTTTGTTAAAAGTACTGATTCGTAGTAACTTTTAGGAATTTCATTGTTTTCAAATAATGTAAAATTATACGGTTGAAATCCGTGATCAATCCACACTGACGCTTTTGGAAACGGTGGTTGGAATTGTTCAAATTCGGCCAATGCTTCACTTTTTTCTCTTATGGATTGTGTAAGCGAATGGTAACACATTTCATGTTGATCGTTTTCCCACAATTGCAATTCGGCAGCATCATTTTCATACGATGCATTATCTTCTCTTTTGGAAAAATGATTCACAAAAAATCCTTTAGTAGTTTTGATATTGATTTTTTTAAAAAACTCCCGTTGGATTTTAAGGTTATCAGCCGTATCGTAATCGCAATGATCAGTAAAACAAGCAATGGCAGAAAAAGGAATCGCCGAACGACTCAATTCGACTGCATTCGATTTTGAAAACAACAGAGCGAGTGGTATATTGAAATGATGTTTCGTTTGTGCCGAAATGATTTTCTTAGTGTTAATTTCACCCGAATATTGAGTAATTGGATGCGCTAATTCGGGATTGAATCGCCATAATAAAACACTTTTTTGTTTAGCATCGATTTCCCAAATTCCGTGATTGACATTGGCTTGGACAAAAGTGCCGTTTTCAAGTTGTATGATTTTAGGGCAAAAGGAATTCGCAATTCTATTTTGATTGATGTCAACCCATTGATAGTCGTGATTTCGAAATGATACAATTGGAATACTGAACACAATTTCAAGATCAAAAGAGTTATAATTTTCACTATTTTGAAAATTTATACTCGTTTTGAAAGGGCTTTTCACATCAAAATCGATTGATTTCTTTCCGTTAGAAGTAATTTTGTGTAGGGATGCAATCATCTGTTGTTTTTAAAATTTTAGTGAATGCTGCCTATTCTACCGTGATCTGAATACGAGCGATGAACTATAAATTCATTATCCAAGGGTCGTTCTGAAAGAAACGTTATGTCACAAAAATAGTTTTCTTCAATTGGATTCAATCGCCATGGAACCACCGATTTAAAATCGAGAACCCAACCATTTTTTTCTAAATTTCGGGTTTTCAAATCGTTCCAAGAAGTGATATAATCCATCCAATTATAACCTATTTCCCAAGCTTGATTTTCTAATTGGTCTACATTTTCAATATCAACTACACGCAAACCGCCAACATTTTCCTGACTTACAGCTCGAGAACCATCTTTTAAAACAATTCCTTTTAACGAAGGCTGTTGAAAATAGTGTGTGTCTTTCACAATCAAATCATCAACATTAACGGATTGTGATTGACATACATTTTGCATTGTTACCTCGCTGATTTTAGGGTTGATTTTAACGTAGCGAACCAAATCATGATACCTAATCCATCGCATGTTTTGATACAAACCTAATCCAGCTGCATTTGCTGCAGTCGCTGCTAAAGGATAATAATTTCGAGCTATGGCGTACAATTTTCCGAGTATTCCTTTTCCTCTGCATTCTTCGTCTAAATATACATTGATAATCCAAGCCAATCCGCCACCAAAATTTGCACCTACATGACCTACAATTGTCCCGTTTTCGTTGATACAAATGAGCGAACGACCATATTGTTTATCTCCGTATTGCCACATCCAAAATTCTTTGTTTTGTAATGGATGATTGGTTCTGTATACTCTACTGAAGAAAAGAAACAATTGTTCCCAATCTTCTATTGTTGCTTCACGTGTTATCATGCTTTTATATAATTTTTCCCACCAGGTAAATCATTGCAATCAAATCGATTGAGTAGTAAATGATTGTTTTGGTTTGTGTTGACTCCTCTCGTAGTTGTAAAACCTAATTTGTAACCTACATTTTCTGCGATGTTTCCTACTTCTTCAGTAGAAGCTTCGGGCGATCCATAAGGATACGCAACCATTTCAATTTTTCTTTCCGTTAGATTTTCAAAAAAAACTTTAGAATGATCTAATTCAAATTGTATTTCATTGGTGTTTAACAAACCAATAGGAAAATGATTATGAGTGTGGCTTCCTAAGTAATTCATCTTACTTAATTCTACAATTTGATTTTTATTCATATACAATTCCTCAACAATTTTATCTTCTTTAAAGTATTGATTAAAGATAGTTGCTATCAGTTCTTCTTGAATCTTAAAATCCATTTTGAAATTGAGAAGGTACTTTAACGCTGCACTTTCTTTATCATCGTAAATATAGACTGATTGCGCGTAATTAACATCTCTTTCAGATAAAGCAATTGAGCTTCCCAAATTATTAATTTGCTCAACTAAATTTGAAGGAGCAATACATGAACGCAATAGATGTATTTTGTGAACGGTACTCATTCTTTTCTCTTCATAATTTCTTGAATTTACAAAAAATACAGCAGGAATTGAAAGTTCATCCAAAACAGGTAATGCTAATTCGAATTGTTCTTTTAAACCATCATCAAATGTGATAAAAAAATAATTGTCTTTTGAATTCAGAATTTCGTTAGTATGATTGAGTAATTCAGATGGCGCAATACACTCATAGTTGTTTTTCAGTAGTTTTAGTTGTTGTTTAAAACCACTGGGTGTAACTCCAAATATACTTGGATAAGGTGTAGAAAAATTTTCTCTAATGTAATGATAATTACTAATGGTCAGCATAGTTTCATTTTATAAATCCCTAAACTGCTTTTGGTGATTTACGTTCCAAATGGCTTGATTTTGTAATGAAGTCAAAAACTGCTCAGCGCTATTTCCTTGACCAAAATCGGAGTTGGTTTGCTGAATGGAATGCGAATCGATTACTTTTAGTGCATCAGAAATGCTTTTTTCAGAGTAATCAACATTGATGATATCAGCATGAAGTGCTCTATTTTGCTGGCGTGTACCAATGTTGATGATGGGAATTCCGTAATACGGTGCCTCTCTGATTCCGGCACTACTGTTCCCAATGATGAATTGAGAATTTTTGAGTAAGGTTAAAAAATACTCAAATCGAAGTGATGGAAACACCCTGAAACGCGGATTATCTTTTAATTTTTGGTATTCGTTGATGATGTATTGGTTTCCAAGATCGTTATTGGGGAAAATCACTACATAATTATGAGCATCGTTGAGCAAAGCAGAAACGAAATTAGTAGCATACTCTTTCATTTCATTGACTTCAGTAGTCACAGGATGAAACATTACAATAGCAAATTTTTGAAAACCAATTTGATAGTATTCTTTCGCCGTTTCTAAACTGGGCAAATCGTCCGAAAACATGATGTCAATATCGGGCGAACCTATGGTGTAAATGGACGATTTCATTTCTCCCATTTGCATCAATCGTTTGGCGGCATCTTCGTTGGAAACAAAATGGATGTGGCTGAGTTTGGAAACGCTATGACGGATCAATTCATCTACCGTTCCTGATAATTCTCCGCCTTCAATGTGTGCCACTAAAATATTATTGAGCGAACCTACAATTGCGCCAGCCAAGGTTTCTACTCGGTCACCATGAACAACAATCATATCCGGTTGGATAATTTTGCAATAACTCGACAACCCTTCGATGGTTTTGGCCAAAGTTAAATCCATGGTGGTTTCGTGCGTATGATTTTCAAACGTATGCACATTTTTGAAGTTGCAACGTTCAATTTCAATCAAAGTGTAACCGTATTCCTTTTGCAAATGCATTCCTGTAACAAAAACAAATACTTCAAAATTAGAATCGTCATCCAAAATTGAAATCAGCGATTTTATTTTTCCAAAATCGGCTCTTGTACCAGTAAGAAATAAGATGTTCTTCATTATTTTACGATGTACGATATAGCGTGTGAATAGGGTAATTTTTTGACTTCAGCTTTGTTTTGAAAGAAATCATCTACGGCTTTATTGGCACCAGCAAAAGCTCCATAATCATCAAAGATGATAATTCCTCCTTTGGTAACTTTATCGTATAATTGCTCTAAAACATGTTTGGTAGGTTCGTACAAATCGACATCAATATGCAATAATGATATTTTCAAATGTGGATTTTTAGCCAAATAATCATCTAAAGTCACTAAAATATCACCTTTGATGATGTCAACGTTTTTATTCAACCCTTGCTTGTCTAAAAGTTCATTGATTTCTTCGTAGGAAATACTTTTTCCACCGTTAGTTTCGGCAACAAAAGCATCTCTTTTTTCTTTATCTTCTTCGAAATGTGCTTCCGGAAAATCACCAAAAATATCAAACCCGATTACTTTTCGGCTGTTGGTTTGTTCGAGTAAATCTCTGAATTTAATCCAACGAAAGAACGAGTTTCCCTTGAAAATTCCGAATTCAACAATTTCTCCTCGAACGGTTGATGTTTGTTTGAAGAGTTCTAGATGCGTGATGAATTTACTAAAGCGTGATGGATCTGTGGTGGCGTAAAATCCGTTTTCGTACTCAAATTTTCTATTTAAATCGTAAAGTTTTTCCATTATTCAAAATCGTCAAAAGGTTAATTGTTCTTTGTCTCAAAGGTAATAAATCAAATGTTAGAAAATTTGATTTGGGTAATTATTGATAGGATATTGTCTTTATGTATAGATGTTCCGTAATAACTCAAATGGTCGTCATCAAAATACAAAACTTCTTTATTGAGTGAAATTTTCACTTTATTCTTATCAATCATATTTTTACATACATCATAAACACTCACATTACTATATGTCTTTGATAGTGATTGTATGTAATCATTATTTTTTACAACAGCAGTAGTATCCACATCAATTAAATTGTATCCATTAATCGGCTTTAATCCCAAATAAGTAAAGTATTGACTTGCATTTCTATCGGTCATAAAGTGCAATACTGGTGGCTGAGTTAGCACTAAAACTTTGCATTTTTTTTGTTCTAAAAGCGATAATAAATCCTCAAATTTCTTTTTTGTTTCTTCATTTAGTCCGTCCCATCGGCAAGCAAATACAATTAATTTTGGTTTCCATTTCTCTATATTAATCAGTATTGATTTGGCATACTCTATTCTTTGTTTTTGGGTATAGATAGCATTTTCATTTTGATCATCAAGGTTTGATATATTAAAAAATGGACTAACTCCATTTGATGTGTAACAAGAAATTGAAGTGTTCAGTTGGTTTGCTATTTCGCTGAATGTTTTTGCCCACATCACTCCATGCGAATCACCAATAAGCATCACTTTTGGTGTTCCCTTTTTTTGGTCTTCAATAATTCCATCCGTTTTGTAGGCATCATAATATTTCTGCAGTTTTTTGGGGATTACTACATCGTGTCTTAGATTATCATTATTTAAAAAATTCTGAAGAATTGATTGTGATGGCGAAATATCAAAATATTCAACATATGATATTTGTTTATTGTACTCGCTTTTGTAAAAAGGACTAAAAAGATTGGATTGAAAATACAATGTTAAGCCTGAAATTACGACAATACCTAAAAGAACTAGTTTAGGAGTATATTTGTTATTTCGAGTTTTATTTTCTATAAATGTGTATGATAAATAGGAAATGAAAAACGTTAAAATGACAATAATTCCATTTAAAAGATGTGAATTGGTGTGTTGAAACTGATAGTGTAAATTTTTAAACAACACAATTATAATCCAATGCCATAAATAGAGTGAGTATGAAATCTTACCAATAAACACAAAGATTTTTGTGGATAACATTTTACCAATATTATCATTGGGTGTACAAAATAAAATAAGCATTGCTGTACCGAGAATAGGAAGTAAAACGGAAAAACCTAACGTTTTGCTCGCAAAGAAATACGAAACTACTATTAAAAAAATTCCTACTATGGGCAATAAGCTTGGATAAAAATTCAATTTGGATTTTTTTACACTAATCAATCCTGCAAGTCCGCCAACAGCAAGCTCCCAAACTCTTGTTGGCAACATATAAAAGGTGAAATCAGTACTCTTATCGATTTTTAAATAAAATACGAATAAACAAAAGCTAATTAGAGCAATTACAAAAATTGGAATGATAAAATTTCTAAAATATCTGTAGGCTAAAAAAAGAAAAAATGGATATACTAGATAAAATTGTTCTTCAACTGACAATGACCATGTATGCAGAAAAAAAGACTCTTCTGATTTTCCTCCCCAATAATTACCAAAATCAAATAAAGCATGAAAATTAAAATAGGAAAAAAGTGAGGGAAAAATATCGTTACTGATGTCTTTAACAACTGGTTTAAAAACTAAAAAAGGAGCAATTATAAGTGTTAGTAAAATTATTGACAACAATAAAGGCAACAAACGTTTGACTCTTCGAATCCAAAATCGATACATTGAAAAATTTCCTTTTTCGATATCATTTGTCAGTATTTTTGTGATTAAATAACCTGATATAACAAAGAAAACATCAACTCCTAGATATCCTCCTTTTATGAAACTATAACCCAAATGGAATAAAATAACAGGAATGACAGCAACTGTTCTTAACCCATCTATCTCAGGTCTATAGTTCATATTCTCTAATTATTTTTTGGGTTTAAAGTCAACTTTAAAAAGTTTACTCAACATCATCAAAGGTTAATTGTTCATCGTTATTAATATCGCGTGTTGCTTTTTTCCCTAGCAAACTATCAAAATGTTCGGCCAATATTTTTCCGGTTCCAGGACGTTTTACCCAAATATTTTCTTTGGATAACACTTCACCTTTAGCAATTGGCTTGATTGAGCAAACCGTTGCAAAAGCAAAATCGATGGTGACTTGCTCTTCTTTAGCTGGCTCTTTGGAACCGCCGCGCATTTGCCAAATTTCGTTGGAACCAACTATCAATTCGGCACAGGCTTTTTCGTCCATACTGCATACAATATCCGGACCTGTACGTTGCATGTGATCGGTAAAATGGCGTTCTAAAATACTCGCACCCAAAGCCACTGCGCCTAAACAAGCGTTGTTGTTAAGCGTATGATCCGAAAGTCCAAAAACCTTATCTGGAAAAGCTTCGTGCAATTGTGTCATTGCTCCGTATCGCACCAAATGAATTGGTGTTGGATACAAATTAGTAGTATGTAATAAAGCGACTGGAATATTGTGTTTGTCAAAAATTTCGACTGCTTTGCGAACACTTTCAATAGTGTTCATTCCGGTACTCAAAATAACAGGTTTCCCGAAAGAACAAATGTGTTCTAACAGTGGATAATTATTACATTCTCCCGAGCCAATTTTGTAAGCTGGAATATCAAATTTTTTGAGTCGCTCGGCTGCTGCACGAGAGAAAGGAGTCGATATAAAAATCATTCCTTTGCTTTCGACGTAGTTTTTTAATTCGAGTTCATCCGCTTCATCGAGCGAACAACGATCCATGATTTCGTAGATGGAAACGTCTGCGTTACCTGGAATTACATTTTTTGCTGCGCCACTCATTTCGTCGGAAACAATATGCGTTTGGTGCTTTACAACTTCGGCTCCGGCACGATGAGCTGCATCTACCATTTCTTTGGCTACTTGGAGCGAACCTTCGTGATTGATTCCGATTTCGGCAATGACCAAAGGTGGAAAATCGGGACCGACTTTTCTTCCTGCTATTTCAATGTAATTTGTATTCATATTCGGTATAAACTCGTTTATTTATTTTTATTTAAAAGGTATTCGGCAAAATCAAAATCGTCTTGAGTATCAATATCTACAGCAGCAAAAACATGATCTACAATGTAGGGAAAAGCCTCTTCAGAAATGATTGTATGATTGTTGATGACGTTCACTTTGCTAATATACAACAAACCATTTTCAAAATAAAGCGGTTCTAAATCCTGACTTCTTTGCCCGATTTTGTAATTGAACGGAACAAACTGATTGTCATGTATTTTTCCTAATTTGTGATGATTTTGTGAAACGGTAAAAAGGGAATTAGCATCTAATTTTTCGTACTTTTCAAAACAATCTTGCAGTAAATTTTTTGGCCGAAGCGGATTCGTTGGCTGCAACAGAATTACATTTTCAACCTCAAAATCCAGGGAAGAAATAACATGTTGCACAGCCGTAATTGTTGGTTCAAAATCGCCTGAAATTTCACTTGGTCTATCGATGACTTTGGCTCCGAATTGCAATGCAATATCTTTAATTGACTCATTGTCTGTGGTGACAAAAACATCTTCAATTATATTTTGATTTTCCTTAGCATATAAAATACTGTGTGCCAAAAGCGGAATTCCACCTAACAACAAACAATTTTTATTAGGCAAACGCTTTGAACCTCCACGAGCCGGAATTATAGCGATAGTTTTAGCTTTCATCTTGTTTTAGTTTTTCGAAAAACCGTCTGAATTTGATGATTTTAAAGAATTTCGAGGTGATTGTATTCGTGAAAAAATGATTCAAAAAAGATAGTTCTTTTGGCTTTTGAAACGGTTTCACATTGGGAATGGAATTATTTTTTTGAGGCAAATTAGCATTTTTATCGTACATCCATGGTTCGGGTGAATTTCCCATATGGAAAGCGTAATTGGCTAAAGTGTTCAAGCGCCATAGTCCGAATTGTAGCAATTTTTCATCAAAATGCTTTTTCATATCACCAGCCATTTTGAATTGCGAACTCTTTTTTACCACTTTAAAAATATCCGATTTATAGGTTGCCACATAATGTCCGCAGCCTACACACACTTTTAGATTCTCTTTTTGGAGAACAAAATACCTTTTATTTTTTTCGGCGATGAACTTATCTTCATTGCCTACACTTTTGTAAAATAGTTGCATGGATTTTTCATCAACAACTTTTGAGAACTTCATTTTTTTGGAAAAGAAGTGACGAAAGAGCACATTCGAAGTTAAGATGTAATTGGTTTTTATGGTTGGCGTCAAGCCCACAACTCCGGCTTTTGGAAACGCATTAAAAATATCGTAAGTAGCTTGTTGCCAATTGGGTTCAAACAAAACATCGCAATCAGTGATGGTAATGAATTGGAACGAATGTCCCAACATACCTTTGAGAATGGCGTTGATTTTGCCAATATTATCAGTGTGAATGATTTCGTTGATTTTGTTCAGATGAAATAATTCGTCTAAATAGTCTTTTACATCTTTGCAGCATCCATTATTGATAACCGAAATAAATGTTTGGGAATGTACCGTTTTAAAAACCGATTCAAAATGCAACTTTAACACATCAAAACTTCCTTTGAAATAGTCTTCTTGATTGGGAATATAGACCGGAATTACGATGTGATGAATGAATTCATTTCGTATTAGTTTGGTGTCTTTATTTGGATTTAATCCTACTCTCATTTAGTCGTAGATGCTGTTGGCTTCTTCTAAGTTTTTGAAAAAAAGTGGTTTTATTTTAGCCAATTCGGCTTCGGGTAAATTCCACCATTGAAGTTCTTCGATCTCGGAAATAACCTTCTCTGAAAATCGTTTTTTTAGTGGTTTAGCGGGAACTCCAGCTACAATTGCATACGGCTCAACATCTTTGGTCACTACACTTCCAGCGGCAAGAATTGCACCATTTCCAATGGTCACATTTCCAACGATGATTACGTTGTGACCTACCCAAACATCATGACCAATGGTGATTGTATTTTCTTCTTTGAATTGTTTTAATTCGCCATCAAAAAGATTCGAATTGATGTAAGTGGTTAGATGATGAATTGGGTGATTGGTAGCGTGAATAGCAACATCAACTCCTAATTGGCAATACTTTCCGATGGTTATGTTTCCGCCCAACAAATTATTATATCCTAAGGTTGTCGCATACCCAATATGTATTTTCCCTGAAAAATTACAACGATCGGGAACCGCGTTTTTACCTTCGAAAGTGACATTCTGCAATCCGCGAGAAAAACCAGAAAGCTTTACGTTTTCTCTCACATCAGGTGCATTCAAAAAGTAAAGCAGAATTTTTTTTATGTAGGTTCGAAATGTTCCCATTATAGATATTTTTTTGATGCTTCTTTGGAAAGTCCTTTGTAATGTAAAAACCAATTCCAAACTAGTGGTTTTACTATGATTCTATTGAAAAAATTTTCTTTGCAATAATTCACCCACTTGATGGTTTTAACTGTCGGTAATTTTGGTTGCTGGAATTCAGTTTCATCTTCAATAATTGCTTCTAGCGATTCTTTCATCCAAGGTTCTTCAACATTTCCCATGTGATAGGCAAAGTTATCTTCTGTTGACAATCGCCAGTAACCTTCATTTACAACTGGTTGATCGAGTAATACTTCTTCGCTTTCGCCACCCAAACTATACTCGGTAAATCGTCGTAACGAATGGTTAAAAATAACACTTTTATAAGTGGCAACAAAATGTCCGGCTCCGATTACTGCTTTTGCATTTTTTGAAGAAAGAGTAAGGTATTTTTCAAGATGGTATTGATTGTAAAATTCGGGGTTATCGATGCTAAGTGCAAAGCTTTCCATTGCTTTTTTATTAACAACATTGGTAAATTTTAATTTTTTACTCCAAAAATTGTTTAGAATTACGTTGTAGGTATATTGCTTAACCACTCTAGACGAAGGTGATGGACAAACTACCCCAGCTTTCGGAAAAGAGGAAAAAACATCATAAGTAGCTTTTTGCCAATTATTTACAAAGAGAACATCGGCATCGGTTATAGTGATTAATGGAAAATTCTGCCCTGCAATTCCTTTTAAAACAGCATTTAGTTTACCTATGTTATCCGTGTGAATGACTTCGTGAATTTTATTACTAATGTGTAATTCCGTGATGAAATTTTCAACTTCTTTACAACATCCATTATTGACAAGTGTAAAATACGTTTTGGTGTGAGAGGTTTTGAACAAAGATTCCAAACAATAACTGAGTAACTGTAAACTGTTTTTAAAATAACCTTCTAAATTGGGAATATATACAGGAATAACAACTTGATGAAAATAGTCGGTTGTTACTAATTGTTTATTCTTATTAGGATTTAACCCTATTCGCATAATTCTTTTTCTATTTGAAGATATAAATCTATCACTTTTTGTTTATTTAAAGCATACTCCAACCTGTTTATTGCGATTTGTTGGTTAACAACTACCGCATTTTCAAGCATCTCTTTTGAATTAATTGCTGAAAACACATGGCTTGCTATTTCTTCCACTGAATCAGGATTTTCGATTAATAAACCGTTTATAGCATTTTGAATTATTTCACTGGTTACATTTCCGGGATTGGATTGAATTGGAAAAGCTCCCATAACTATAGCTTCTAAAAGTGTGTTGGGCATTCCATCAGAAGTACTGTTTCCTATGCAAATTAATGATTCGCCCATCAACTGCAATAGTTCTTGATGCGAAAGACCATGTCGATCAAAATACTCATATTTCAATTGATTTTGATTAATGTAATCAATCACTGGTTGATGTGCCCCAAACACCACAACTTTGAGATTATTCTGCTCAACTTTAGCGTTAATTTGATGCAGTGCCTTTATGATGTTTATTCCGCGTCCTACATGATGTTGATAGCCTTTGACTAAAATTATATTTCGTGAGTTATGTGGTTTTTTGTAGGCTTCCAATTCGGCCAACTTATACCCTGTACCTCCGGGAATTATTCCCAAGTGTTTGCCTGTAAACCCGAGTTGTTTTGCAATTTCATAATCGCGTTGACAATCAGTGTGCATATAATTAATGCGTTGTAATGTTGCTTTAATTTGAGTGTTTTTTTGGGGAAAATTTTGATAATAAAACAAATCGCTTCCCCAACAAGAGTACACCCATTTTATGGAAGGAAAATCATTCATTACTTTTAAAATTGGGATTGTACTACTGTGCATTTCAAAACTGTGAACCACATCAGGTTGAATGGATTGCAGAATTTCTCTGAACTTTTCTTCTACTGTAACTTCTAAAAAAGGTTGAATCTTTTGATGTAAACTTGGAAGTTTTTTTGACAACCAATATTCCCCTTTTATGGGAGATCGCTTTCGTTTGTGCCAATTAGTAATTTGTACCAAATTGACTTCGGTTGCCAACTCACCTCGATTTAAAATATCAAACCAATACAAATCAATTGTCGTATCCTTTAGATTTTCAATCCAACGGACAACGTGTATTGATGGCATTGACAATAGAAGTAGCTTCATTTATGTTGGATTTGCAAACGATTTTCAAGCGAATAAATATACCATTTTACCAAAGAATAGTAACTGACTACCCTCTTTTTTTTATTATTTCGAGAATATCGAATAAACTAATTATTGAAAGGAAACTAAAAAAGTTTTTAATTGAAACTTTATTTTTAACAAAATAATTTTTCAAAAAATTAATTCTACATTTTTGGAGTTCTGTATTGAAATTACTCTTTTTATAAATTCCGAGTTGATTATTATTTATTTGTATTTTTTTAAACAAATTAATAACTGCTTTAAATTCAGAAATTGAATTAATGGCGTTGTATTTGAACGCTTGTTTGTAAAGTTCCAATGCTATAGTTTCATTTTCAAATAACATCTGAAACATGCGCAATTGAGCAATTGTCATCGCATTGATTTGAATATCATTTTTATAGTTAGAAATTTGATTGGCATGCACTCTGTACTTCAAAAGCACTTCATCAATGTTCATCACTTTTCCTTTAAAAACAAGTTGCGTCCACAAATCGTAATCTTCGGCAGGTTCGAATTCTTTATTGTAGTGAAACTGGGCAAAAACATCTTTTCGAAACATTACAGTTGGATGAAAAAAAGCGTTTGAAAAACACAACTTCACTTTAATATCATCATGATTTATGGGATGCTTCAGTATTTTTTCTGAATCAATAATTTGAATTGCTGTGCCACAAAGAATAACTTCTTCATCGGCATTCATTACTTCAATTTGTTTCTGAAAACGAGTATCAAGACAAATGTCATCGCCATCCATACGGGCAATGTATTTTCCTTTTGCGATTGAAATTGCATAATTCAAACTGTCGGTATAGCCTGAGTTTTTTTCTTTGAGAATTAAATTAATGCGCTGATCGGAAAAGGATTGAATTATGGAAACTGTTGCGTCTGTAGAACAATCATCAATAATGAGCAATTCAAAGTCAGTAAAAGTTTGATTTAAGACACTTTGCACTGCTTCTGACACATATTTTTCGCAGTTATACACTGGTAAAATAACCGATATAATTGGCGAATGTGTCATTATTAAAGCATTGATTTGTTAATTCCGATGGTGAGTTCACCCGATTCAAAAAGAAAAAATTGGTGTTCTTTTAAAATGGAATGAATGGTTTCGCGAATATTGAATTCGTCGTGAATTTCAATAGCAATGATTTGGGTTTTATTTAAAAATGAGAGATTATTTTCTTTAGTAAAGATGAATCGTTCTGCACCTTCTATGTCAATTTTTAAAAGCGAAATGTAGTTTAAATCATTATTACGAATGATTTCATCAATAGTAATTCCTTTAAGTGTCCCGTTTTCAACCTCTTTGGTGGTGATGGACCAATCTCTTCCATCTCTAAAATTACTTTCGGTTTCAAAAAATTGATTTTCCTTGTCGCTTAAGGCATTTTGATACAAGGTAACATTATTTTTATTTTTAAGAAGCGAAGCATTTTGCAGGAATACTTCTGCATTTTTTTCGGAAGGTTCTACGGCAAAAATTCGAACATTATCTAAATGAATTGAGAAGTAAGATGTTGTATAACCGACATTGGCTCCAGCATCGATGATTATTTTTTCTCCTAAGAAATTATTGTTTAACAAGAACGTCTTGAGAATCAATCCGTATTCCTGCTCATTGAAAATTTGCTTGAATACTGAATAATCACTGTGTTTTTGATTGCGAACAAGTACTTTGTCTTCAGAAGTCAACTCTACTTCATAAAACAAATCATCAATTTTTTTAAAATTTTTAATTACATCATTAGCGGCTAATTTCTTTTCAAAATATTGAATTTCGTTTAGCTTTTTGGATAGAATTATTTTAGCTATTTGCTTTATTTTTTTCTTCATTTCAAAAAAATCAAATTCTTTTTTTCAACTCTTTTGCAGGAACTCCACCTACAATTGTATAAGGCGCAATGCTCTTATTTACAACAGCACCCGCAGCAATTACAGCACCTTTTCCAATAGTAACTCCGTCTAAAATTTTACATCCTGCTCCAATCCAAACATCATCTTCAATTGTAATTCCTTGAGTTGTTAAGCCTTGTAGGTTGATTGGTGTATTGACGTCTGCATAAATATGATTGGCCGGAATGATTACTGTATGTGCTGCTATTAAAACATCGTTTCCAATTTTTAAATTCCCGTGTCCATACAAAATAGAATACGGATTAATCGAACAACGAGCACCAATATCAATAGTTCCTCCGTAGGTCATGATTAAAACTCCTTGCAATAGTTCAGAATTTTTACCAATAGTAATTGAACCTCCAAAACGTGTATCACAAACAACATTCTCTGCAATTTTCACAGAAGAATCTAAAAAAAGATTATTGCTTTTTTTGGAAGAAAACGAACGAAGTAAATTTTTTAATTTTCGTACCATTGACAATCTATTTTAACATCGCCGACATTACCTGTATAAATTTGAAAATCATTGTCAAAATCGACAATTTGAATTGGGCAAACATCATTTAAATATTCGGAAACATTATCAACAGTAAATGTAGCTATATCAAAACTATAGTTTCCTTTGAGCAGTAAATTTGCAGGTATTTCGCAAACAATACTCTTTGTATTTTCATCTATTGGATTTACGGTTGTGAAAATTTTGGCTTTACTCGAATTGAGTACCGCAATTCCTACTATGCATTTACTTTTTATTTCAGAAAAATTGATTTGAATTTTAATTGGTTCTGAATGATTCAGCATTTGAAGTTTACTTAAAACTTCAACGCTTCTAATTCCGTTTGCCGGTTTACATCCATTATTTTCAAAAATTCTAGATTCTTTAAAATTCACTCCGTTATTAAGGTAATAATCAACTGATTCGTTTACATCACCTTTAAATCCGAGTGTACCGTTTTCCAATACAACACCTCTATTACACAGTGTTTTCACCGCTGCCATGTTGTGGCTCACAAACAAAACGGTTCGTCCTTCGCCTTTACTGATGTCGCCCATCTTGCCCAAACATTTCTTTTGGAATTCGGCGTCACCAACGGCGAGTACTTCGTCGACAATGAGTATTTCACTCTCCAAATGCGCCGCTACTGCAAAAGCCAATCTCACGTACATTCCTGATGAATAGCGCTTTACAGGTGTATCAATATAGCGCTCTACTCCCGAAAAATCAATAATTTCGTCTAACTTTCTCGCGATTTCCTTCTTTCTCATTCCCAGTATCGAACCGTTCAAGTAGATGTTTTCTCTTCCGGTCAATTCGGGATGAAAACCCGTTCCTACTTCCAGTAAACTAGCTATTCTTCCTCTCACTTTGATTTGACCTGTTGTTGGACTCGTAACTCGTGATAATAATTTCAACAATGTACTTTTTCCTGCGCCATTCTTTCCTATAATTCCCACTGCATCTCCTTGATTCACTTCAAAATTGATGTCTTGCAATGACCAAACAATATTGCTGTCGCCTTTCTTGCTGCGGTCATTGGTTTGACCTATCTTTAAAAACGGATCTTCTTTACCCAATACTTTGGTGATAAAAAACCGCTCTAAATCTTGCGAAATAGTGCCTGTTCCTATCTGTCCAATTTGATAGGCTTTTGAGAGTTCTTCTACTTTTATTATTGGTTGGCTCATTAGATCGTATCTACAAAGTTCTTTTCTGTTTTATTGAATATCAAGATTCCGAAGAATAAAATAACTAGCGTAACTATCGCCGAATAACCTACACTCCATAGCGAAAATTCTCCTTTTCCTAAAAAGGAAAAACGAAAGGCTTCAATAATTCCTGTCATTGGATTGAGTTCGATGATGTGTTTGTATTGTTCTGGTGCTGCGCTCAAAGGATAAATAACTGTGGTGCCATACATTAACAACTGAACTCCAAAGGTAATCAGAAACGTTAAATCTTTGTATTTGGTCGTTACTGCTGTTATGATGAGTCCGATTCCCAAGCCTAAAAGCGCCATCAAAATCACTAAAACAGGGAAAAATACCAAACCATAGGTGACATGAAATTCTTCGCCTTTATACGCATAATAACACATCATCAGAATCAGTAGTAATAATTGAACTCCAAAGCGTACCAAATTACTAACTACTATACTCAATGGCATTATTAATCTTGGAAAATAGACTTTCCCAAAAATATTGGCATTGTCTTTAAAAACAGTGCTGGTTTTGGTCAAACAATCCGAAAAATAATTCCAAGAAGTGATTCCTGTTAAGTAAAATAATGCGTGTGGTAAACCGTCAGTACTGATGTTGGCTAAATTACCAAACACAAAAGTAAAAACAATCGTGGTGAAAATCGGTTGGATAAAAAACCAAAGTGGTCCTAAAATAGTTTGTTTGTAAAAACTAACAAAATCGCGTTTTACAAACATCAAAAGCAAATCGCGGTAACGCCATAAATCACCAAAATTAACATCAAATAGTGACGAATGACCTTTTATTACTAAATCCCAGTCTTTTGACTCTTGTGAAGTACTCATTTAATCTATTAAAAATTAAAAGAAAATACATTTTAGCGCATTTTCAATCACAAAACAAATATAGCAATTAACTATAACTATACTAATTGAAACTGTACTTTTAATTAATATTTGTTACTTTGCAAAAAACTTTAATCAATGCTATTCTTCAAAAAAAGCACACCCATTTTATCTGATTTATTTCCAGACGATTATGTTGATATTCATTCGCATTTATTACCTGGAATTGATGATGGTGCGAAAAATATTGAGGACACTAGAAATTTAATTAATAGTTTAAAACAAATTGGATTTTCAAAATTCATAACTACACCACATGTAATTAGTGGAATTTGGGATAATACCTCCAATAGTATTGCATCAAAACTTGAGGAAACAAAGCTTTTACTGAACGAAACAAAATTAAAAGCAGCTGCTGAATATATGATTGATTCGTTCTTTTTTGACCGAATTAAAGAAGATGAAAAACTATTGCCTCTAAAGGAAAATTATGTACTTATTGAAATGTCGTATCTGAATGCTCCAATTCAATTGTATGATATTATTTTTGAGATTCAAGTTCAAGGTTACAAACCAATTTTGGCGCACCCAGAGCGTTACTTATTTTATGCAAACAATTTTGATGAGTTTTATAAATTGAAAAAAAGCGGGTGTTTATTTCAGTTGAATTTGCTTTCAACAACAGGATATTATGGAATTGGAGTAACCAAAATCGCGCAAAAATTGTTGGATGCCAATTTATATGACTTTGTGGGTTCAGATGTACATCATCAGAAACACATTAAGTCACTGAGCACAAAATTGATACTTAAAAATCATCAAAATTTAGTGCCATTAATAGCAAACAACTCTTTCTTTAGTTATTAGCATTTTTCTTACTGAAAAAATCTCTTACTTTTTCAATAAAGGTTTTCTTCACCACTTCTTGACCATATCCATAGCCGTAACCATAACCGTAGCCATATCCGTAACCATAAGCACTTGACTTTTGAATATCGGTATCGTTTAAAATCAATGACATATTAGGAAGTTTTTTGTCTCTGTATAAGCTTTCTGCAATTTTTAGCATTCGCTTATCGAGGTAATTGGCTCGTACTACATAAACAAAAGAGTCGGCGTTTTTAGCAATTAACAACGTATCTGTTACTACTGTTACTGGAGCAGTATCAACGATAATGTAATCAAATTTTTCTTTCAGTTCGTTGAACATCACCGTGATCTTATCATTCATTAACAGTTCAACTGGATTAGGCGGAATTGCTCCAGAAGGAAGAGCGTAGAAATTTTCAAATCCTTTTACATTAACAATATAATGATTAATGTCTTCATTGGGTTTAGACAGAAAATTAGTCAATCCTTTGGAAGGTAAGTCGATGTAATTATCAAGTTTAGGATTACGGATATCAAGACCAACAATAAGTATTTTTTTACCAGAAAGCGCAATAGTAGTAGCTAGATTAATGGCACAAAATGTTTTTCCTTCTTTTGGGATAGATGAAGTAACAAAAATGGTTTTACACTTATTTTCTGCCACGTTAGAAAGTATAAATTCGAGGTTTGTACGAATCATTCTAATGGCTTCTGCTGAACTTGAACGACTATTGGATTGTATAATTTCTTCGTTTGACTCTGATTTTGGTAAATCTCCTAAAAACGGAATGGAAACTTTTCCTTCAATATCATGTCTTGTTTTGACTTTAGTATCTAAAAGCTTAATAATATAAATAATTCCAGCTGGAATTAGCATTCCAACGGCAAGAGCTATTAAATAAATCAAATTTCTGTTGGGAGAAACTGGCCCAGTAACGTAGGCAGGATCAACAATTTTAGCTTTTGGAGATGCAATTGCAAGTGTTATTTCGGTTTCTTCTCTTTTTTGTAAAAGATATAAATACAAGGATTGCTTAATTTGTTGTTGGCGGTCTATTTTTCTGAAGTTTTTCTCATTGGTAGGAACTTCATAGACTTTATTATCGTATCGATTTTCTAATCTTTGAATATCATTTTTGGATATATTTAAAGAAGCCAATTTATTGATCAAACTCTCTTCAACTGAAGCTTTATAACCTTCAATTTGTTGTTCGAATCGATCAATATTGGGGTGAAATTGTTGTGCACTTGATTTCAACAATCTTTTTTTCTCGAGTACAGCATTATTGTATTTGTCAATAAATGAAGTAGATACATCGGCATTAGACAATAAATTAGAGGGAATAATTTCGTCTTCTTTTAGATTATTGACTACGTTGAGCATAAAATTAATTACTTTGACTTGAGTGTCAATATCGAGTAATTGTTTTTCATAGCCAGTAACAGATGATAAACTCATTTGAGCGTCCGATTCAACATTTGTAATTCGCTTACTTTTTTTGAATCCTTCTACTTCATCTTCAACATCGCTAAGTTCTTTAGAAATAATTGTTAATCTGCGGTCGATAAAATTAGAGGTGCTGTCAGCAATACTATTCCTATCGTTAATTGCATCAATATTGTACTGTTTAATAATTTCATTGATGTAGTCTTCTCCTCTTTTCTTAATTGGATCAACAATACTTAAGTTGATAATATTATTTTTTCCAACATTCAAAAGGTTAAGTTTCTTTGAAAAAAAATTAGCTGTGGTATAGCTTTTTCTTTTTACAACATACACGTTATTATTATCGGATTCTCTGTTCTTGACAACTACAATAAATTCACCAAAATCAGAAGCTATGATTTGCCCTACTTTGTATTGTTTTGCGTTTTGTTTATTTTTATCAGAGATGACAACTGTACTTGCAGAGTTTTGTTCAATATGAAAAGTAGTATCTTTTTCAACATAGCGTTTTGATTTGGTAATGAATTTCACTTCAATTGGTGATTCATCTCCGTATAACTCTGTTTTTTTTACGCGTCCATCAATAAAATAATTAATGTCTAAATCCAATTCGTCAACAACTTTTAAAGAAAGTGTTCTCGATTTTAGGATTGCCATTTCGTTATCGACATTGCTTTTTCCGGAAAAAATATTCAAGTCACTAAACGCAGAGAGTTCGCTATTTCCTCCTTTTTTATCGTCTTTAATTATAATAGAAGCTTCAACTCCGTATTGCGTGGTTAAATAACGCAAAGCAAAATAAGCAATTAATAAACCAACTACTCCAGAAATTACAAACCATTTCCAATAGACAATATACTCAAGCAATAAGTCTTTGATATTGGTTTCAGAAACTGTGGAATTTTGCTGGGTATTTTGCGGTAATTCTTGCATATTATCGTGTTAAAAGTATAGTGGTTGTGATCAAGAAACTAGCAATTGACATAATTGCTGAAACATTTCCACCAATTGCAGTACCATCAATTCTGGCTTTTCTAGGTTCTACATAAACAACATCATTTTGATCTAAATAATAAAAAGGTGAGTTTACAAAATCGGCTTTAGTAATATCAACTCTATTATATGTTTTGGTTCCGAGGTAATCGCGAATGATTAATATGTTATTTCTTTTACCAAACAGAGTTAAATCACCCGCAGTAGCAATTACTTCTAACAATGTAATTCGATCTCCGCTTAACGAATACGTTCCTGGTTTATTGACTTCACCCAAAACAGAAACTTTATAATTCACAATTCTGATATTAATGATTGGTTCGGTCAAATACAATGCCAATCGCTCTTTTAGTTGTTGCTTTAAGAGCGTTTTAGTCAATCCAACAACTTTAATTTTTCCTAAAACAGGAAAGTCTATTTCACCAGCTGTATCAACCAAATAGGTAGTTTTATTTACATTTGACCCCGAACCACCGCCAGTTGATTGCAGCTGATCAATATTGAAAGGAGTAGCTAATTCAGGTTCAACTGAAGAAATTGTGATACTCAATAAATCATCATTTTGAATTATTGGTTCATAGTTAACTTGGTTAGATGATTGATTTTGTTGCCCTTGAAGGTAAATGATTTTCTTTTTCGAAACACATGAATTGAGTGTTATCAATATAAAAAGGTAGAATACTACTTGACTTTTATTCATAATTTAGAATATTTTATAAAACACTAATGAAGTGTAAAAACTGTGACAAATATAGGGTTTAGTGTTTAATTCTATTCGTTTTTGTAGGTAAAAATATCTTTAACCTCAATATCTAAAGTTTGAAAAACCGAATTTAAACTCTTGAATTCTGGTACAATTTGTTTCATTATACTCACAATCTTGTCATTGTTGGCTGTTTTGGATGTTGCTATTAATTCGTCTATTGCATGGCTGATAATTTCAAAATCATCGCAAACCTCTTCTGCTACTGTTATTTTTTCATGATGAGTTGCTAAATTTTTAGCCGAATCGTTTAATAGTTCTTCATATAATTTTTCTCCTGGTCGTAATCCAACAATTTTGATATTGATGTCTTTATCTGGCACAAAACCCGCCAATCGAATCATTTTCTTGGCCAAATCAATAATTTTCACTGGTTTACCCATATCAAAAATATAGATCTCGCCTCCTTTTCCCATTGAACAAGCTTCTAGCACTAGCTGACAAGCTTCGGGAATAGTCATGAAATAGCGAATGATTTCGGGATGCGTTATGGTTACTGGTCCACCTTCTTGTATTTGCTTAGTAAACAGTGGCACAACTGAACCATTCGACCCAAGTACATTTCCGAAACGCGTTGTTATGAATTTGGTATAGCGTTCTGACTTCAGCTTTTTATGTTTAAAATGTTTGGATTGCACATACATTTCGGCAATTCGTTTGCTTGCTCCCATTACACTACTCGGATTAACCGCTTTATCAGTAGAAATCATCACAAAGGTATCAACATGATATTTTTGTGATAAATCGGCCACATTTTTGGTTCCCATCACGTTAGTAAAAATAGCTTGTGCGGGGTTTTCCTCCATCATAGGAACGTGTTTGTAGGCTGCAGCATGAAAAACAACATCGGGTTTGTATCGCTTAAAAATGATTTCAAGCAATTCTTTATTTTTTATATCCGCAATTACGTTAGCAATTTCGATACTATCGTTACTTGTAAAAACTTCTAAAGACAAGCTGTTCAATGGTGTTTCAGCCTGATCTAATAAGATTATTTTTTTGGGTTTAAATCCTAAAACTTGTCGCACTATTTCACTTCCTATAGAACCTGCGGCACCCGTAACTAAAACAACTTGATTATTTAAAATAGATGAAATTAGTTTGGTGTCTAACACAATAGGTTTGCGCTCTAATAAATCTTGGATTTCAAAACTCTTAATGTTTTTTGATATCTCTTTTTGATCGTCCCAATCGGTAATTACTGGAATAGTATACACTTTAAAACCATAGTCTATACATTCATCTACTATGATTGATTTTTCTTCTTTCGAAAGACTTTTATCAGCAATAATTAAAGCCTCGGCATGAATGTAACGCAGTAAAACGGGTATACTCTTGGTGATTTTATAGATTGGTAAATTCAATATTCTTTTGGAAGTATTCAGATTGTTTTTGTCGATGAATCCGATTAACTTAAATCGTCCTGGATTTTCTGAATTCAACGCATTGGCAACTGCAATAGCATTGGCATCTGAGCCGTATATGATGGCTTTTTTCTTTTTAACGCCGTTGGGAACCGAAATGTATTTTTCAAAAACTTGTTTAACTACTATTCGATAAAAGAATAACAAACTAAACGAAAGTACAGCGTTGATAAACAAACCTGTTGTTAAATACAATTTATTTTTGTCCAGAAGAAGAAGAAAAAAATTGACTAACAGCAACACTACAAAAGTAGAAAATTGAGAAAAGAACAACTTGATAGCATCAATGTAGGATGAATGTCGTATGATACCTGAATAGGTTCGATAAATCCAGAAAAAGAATAAATTAACTATCAGATAAAAGGTTAAACCGTAGACAATAAATGGTTTCGGAATGAACTCTAATTTGATTCCTTTTAGAAGGAAAAAACTAATTATTCCTGAAGTTAATACGATAAAAAGATCAAGCAATAGAATTAACCATCTAGGCAAATAACCTAGATTTCTTATCTTGAATCCGAAATTAATCTCAGAAAATACAGTAAAAAATCCAGATCTATTTTCTTTCAAGGTATTTGTATTTTAATAACAATCGAGTAAAAATAGTAAAAAAAAAGAACTCTTAAATAAAAGTTAATTTATAATTCTGCTTTTATCGATGATTGGATTGATTTTATAGTTGAGAGTCATAAATCTTACGATTTAGACACCAATTCTGTAGTAATTTTGTTAGATTTGTTTGGTAGGGATTGTAAATCTAAGCTGCCTTAACCATTAAGATTAAAAATTAATGAAAAAAATTATTGCCTTAATGTTTATTATTTTGTCTTGCAAAAATAAAGACATTGAATCAAAAGTAAATTCAGAGTCAAATATCGATAGTTCAAAAATTGAGCTTGACACAAGTAAAACTATCGATAGTTTGAGAAAACAAAATTTTAAAATTTATTCCGAGTTTAATTTTCTAAATTTCTCCGGAAAAATTTTAGATGTAAATTGTAAACGTAATTTCCCTCTTTTAGCAGTGAAAAAAAATAAAAATACATTTATTTTAGTATCAATATTATCTGAGGGAATATATATTAAAAGGTTGATAGACTCGGAGATGTTGGAACGTGTAAGGCAATTCACAATTGACGAACTTATTGTTTCAAATTTTGTCATTAAATACGAAAAAAACAGAATAATTGCATACGATGTAGTAGAATTTGTTAGAAGTGATAAGCAAAAAAAGAACTTCTTTTTGAACTCTATTTATTATATTTATAAAGACAAAGTTGTTCGATATTCTCAAAACAATAATAACCAAAGAATGATCCATAGTACTAATGAGATTAATACATCAGTTGAGGAAAAAGATCTTAAAAAGCTATTTACCAGTGATTCGGAGATTATTATTGAGAAATTTTATGGTGCTGAGAGCAGAAGAAAAATTTTCACTCCCTTAGCGCATTATTTAATGATAGATACCCGATAGCGCGGATTTACAATCCGTGCCACTACAAATTAAACATTAATTTCTTTTTACCACAATTGCTCTAGCCCAGATAGCAGTGAAAAGCCCGCAAGACTAAAAAGTAGTTTTTGTTGGAGTACAGAAGCGACCAAAGGAAGCTTTTGTGCGACTTAAAAAAACACTTTTTAGGCTGAGGACTTGTAACGGATAGCTGGATTAGCTTCTGAAAATTCGGTTTATAATGCTGTTTTAATTACCGATTCAATTCGATTTCTATCATCGTCGGATAAATTGGAACCTGACGGCAAGCACAATCCGTTTTGGAATAGACGTTCTGCCACTGTTCCGCCATAATACGGACAATCAGCAAAAACAGGTTGTAGATGCATGGGTTTCCACAATGGGCGACTTTCGATGTTTTCGCTTTCGAGTTGTAGTCGTAATTTTTCTCGGGTCAAACCGTTGGCTTTATCCGGATTTACAACAATACACGACAACCAATGATTGGAATAGTAATCGGTGTTGGGTTCGGAGAAAACAGTTATTCCGTCTTGATTAGCGAACAAATTCACGTAAAAATCGTGCATATCGCGACGTAAATTGACATGATTAGTAAGGATTTCCATTTGCCCACGACCGATTCCTGCGCAAATATTACTCATACGGTAATTGTAGCCAATTTCGCTGTGTTGGTAATGCGGAGCGTTGTCTCTGGCTTGCGTAGAAAGGAAAACGGCTTTGTTTTTTTGTTCAACTGATTTACAAACAATGGCGCCACCACCCGAAGTAGTGATGATTTTATTTCCGTTGAACGACAAAATGGAAATATCACCAAAAGTACCGCATTTCTGCCCTTTGTAGGTACTTCCGAGCGATTCGGCGCTGTCTTCTACGATTGGAATTTGGTAGGTATTGGCAATTTTTCTGATTTCGTCTACTTTAAAAGGCATTCCGTACAAATGAACAGCAATAATGGCTTTAGGCTTTTTACCTTTTGAGATGCGATCTTGAATGGCTTCTTCTAAGGCAATCGGACACATATTCCATGTTTCGGATTCGCTATCAATAAAAATAGGTTTGGCTCCTTGATACACAATTGGATTGGCTGAAGCTGAAAATGTCATACTCTGACAAATCACTTCATCATCTCGTTTAACATCTAATAAAATCAAGGCTAAATGAAGTGCTGCAGTTCCGGAAGACAATGCGCCAACGAATGAATTTTGTCCTAAATAGCTTTCTAAATCGGTTTCAAAACCAGTTACATTGGGTCCGAGTGGTGCCACCCAATTGGTAGCAAAAGCTTCGTGAACGTATTTTAATTCATTTCCGCCCATGTGAGGCGATGAAAGCCAAATTTTAGTGGTACTCATTTTGTTTGATTTTTATTACTTTACCCGGATTTCCTACAACAACGCTGTTATCTGGAACGTCATTTATAATTACTGCTCCTGCACCAATTACAGACCATTTTCCTATTTTGATTCCTTGAATAACGGTGGCTCCGATTCCGATTTGCGAACCTTCGCCCACCTCAACTCCGCCCGCTAATGAAGCATTTGGGGAAATATGAACAAAATCTTCAATGATACAATCGTGTTCTACAACCGCAGCCGAGTTTATAATACAATGCTTTCCAATGGTTGTATCTGGATTGATTATTGCTCCAGCCATAACTACCGTTCCTTCTTCAATTGAAGTGTGTTTGGATACAAGAGCTGAAGGATGAATGGCTTTTACAAAATTAACTTTGAATTGATTAGATAGTTTTTTTCTAACTTTATTATTCCCGATGGATAAGATGACATTATCGGTTGGTTGAAGTAAAATTTCACTTGAGTGAACGACTGATTTCCCTAAAATAATGGTTGATTTAGGATTATCATCGACTATATTTTTGATACTAACATGGGAACATTCTAAAATATCAATGATTACTTTACAATGTCCGCTTGCTCCGTATAAAATCACATCATTTTCCATCAAAAGGTTCTATTGTAGCAGCATCTGCTGAATTAATACCATCGCTTTTAATCACTTTTATAATTGTTTTTAAAAGAATTTTCACATCCAAAGTAAACGAAATGTTATCGACATACCAAACATCGTAGGCGAATTTTTGGTCCCACGAAATGGCATTTCTGCCGTTTACCTGAGCCCAGCCCGTGATTCCGGGTTTAACTTCATGGCGTCGATTTTGAAATTCGTTGTATAGATGCAAGTAATTTGTAAGTAAAGGTCGAGGTCCAACTATACTCATATCGCCTATGAGTACGTTGATTAATTGGGGAATTTCATCTAAAGAGGTTTTTCTAACAAACGCACCTACTTTGGTTAATCGTTCTGCGTCGGGAAGTAAATTCCCATCTTTGTCTTTTTTGTCGTTCATGGTTTTGAACTTCACAATTTTAAAAATTTTTCCGTTTTTTCCGGGACGAAGCTGGAAGAAAAACGGTTTTCCATCGTTAGCAAAAAACAGAAAAACAGTAATCACTATAAAAACAGGAGACAGTAAAACCAAACCTATCAATGCAGATAGAATGTCAAAAAATTGTTTTACAGTTGATTTATACATTTTAATGTTTGAATTATTTTTCAAATTTACGATATTCCTCTAAAAGAGCGTCCCAAACTTTTTCTTGCTTATAATTAGCCTCGATGGTAGTTCGAGATGAACTTTGTAACTGTTGACAAACTTTGGGATTTAGTATCGTTTTCATTGCGTCATAAATGGCCTGTTGATCTTTGGCTGGTATAATTATTCCATTTTTATTATTTGAAATAATTTCGTTACATCCATTAATATCTGATACTATTGAGGGCAATCCCATGGCTCCAGCTTGAAGAACTACATTAGGAAAGCCTTCACGGTAGCTTGGAAAAACTAAAGCATTAGAAATTGAAAAATAGGGTCTAACATCTGATTGAAATCCAACTGAAATTATATTTGTGTTGGTGTTTATAATGTCGACTGTTGCTTTCAACAACGGATCCAATTCAGGTTCAAAGTTTCCGACTAAAAGTAATTTTATGTTTTTAATGTCTTGTTGTAGTGAATCAAATGCAGTTATCAACTCATTTATTCCTTTATCTTTTACGAGCCTTCCTACAAATACGAAAACAAAATCATTTTCAGAAATTGATAATTCGGATTTAAGTTTTACTCGTTCTAAATCTGAAAACAAAATTGGGTTGAAATAATCAAGATCTATTCCATTAACATTTCCATTAGCTAAGATATTAAGTGGCTTTTTTGTTATAGAAAATTGAATCAAATCATTTTTCACTCCTTGACCTTCTGGGATAATTTGAGTGGCAAAAAAGCACAGAAGTCTATCCATTTGGATTAAGATAAATTTAGTTACTCCTTTTTTTGATGGGAAAATTAAACCCGTAAAAGTGTGTATTCTGATTGGAACGCCAGCAAAATAACCTGCAATCATAGACAACAAGCCTGCTTTTGGAGTTATAGAGTGTATAATATACGGTTTTTCTTTTTTTAAAACTTTATACAATTTAACTAATGAAATCAAATCGTGTATCGGAGCAATTTGTCTTTGAAATGGTACAGCGATTGCCTTAACTTTTTCTCGATTTCTAACTTCGGCGAGATGATCATCATCACCAGAAACAACGACAACTTCATAAAATTTATTCAAATAGGCTAATTGTCCTTTAAGAAGTAAATCTAAAGACATCGCAACAGTTGATGTTCTGATAATTTTTTTTTTATTCATTACTATTTGGGACAAACAGTGCTCTTGATTAACTCTATTGTTTCTTTTCTTTTTTGCTCTAATAAAACAATTTTTTCTTCAAGTCGGGATTTTATAAAATCATATTGACTGATTCCTTTATCGAATCTTGATACTAAATCATTTGTTGTTACATCTTCAATTTGAATAACAAATTCATCTAATTGAAAATCGCTCATAATTCCTTTTGCCTTATTCCCACCGTATCCAATTGCGATAGAAGGCACCAAAGCGGTCATAGAAAAAATAACAGAATGAAAACGAGTACCTATAAAAAAATACAAATTAGAATATATGGATTTTAAATCTTCGCAATTGAAATTCTCATTTACCCAAACAAATTTGCTTGCTTCATTTTCATCAAATTTGCTCATCAAATAGCGGATAGCGTTTCTGTCATCCTCATGTGCATTTGGACCTAATGATTGATTAAAAAAAGCAACTTTATATCCTTTTTGATGAACGTGCAGAGCGAGATCTTTGACTGAATTAATGTACTTTTCATACAACTCTTCGGGGTTATTTTTCCCGGGGAAACGCCAAGGTCGAATTGTAATTCCAACAATTTTATCATGATTAGAAAAACCGTGTTCCTTTAGAATTTCCGCTCCAATTTCTTTATCACTAGATTTCAAATAAAAACCTAAATCTGGTAATACTTGTATTTTTTTATTGAGTAGTTCTCCTAATCTATCACTTGAGATATTTTCTCTAGCTAAAACTAAATCTAATTTTTTTAATGTTTTTTTAATTTGATATTTTACTGTTAAACCATCAAAAGGACCGTATGAATTGGGCAGAAAAACAACTTTTTTATTCAATTTTAAACCCAATTTAAGATAGAAAAGAAAAAACCACATTACATATGGAGCTGACTTTTCACCGTGAGCATGTATAAAACCGCCTCCTTTTACAAAAATTACGTCTGTATTTCTAAATTCATTTACAGTTGATGAAGTTTCTTTCGAAAATAATAAATTGGTCAAAAATTTATTTGAACACACTTTCAATAGAAGACTTCTTGAAAACAAATCACTTAAGGCATTAAAAATTTGAAATAAAAGATAAAGAAAGCCTTCGCCAATCACACTGTTTTTGGGATGCTTTCCTCTTCGAGGATGCTTCAATATATTTTTAATTATTTTAAAACCTTTGTCTTTAGATTGCGAACACAGCAATTCGTATTCTTCTTGAGTATCACCAAGAGAAAGAATGGAAACCTCATCGAATAATTTGGTATCCATGGCCATTCTGTGGCTTTCCCATACTAAAGCTTGGTCGCCTTTATTTAAATCAGTAACTCCGGGTACAACAATTGCTTTCATGAAATTATTTTAAAATGGCTTTCTTCTTAGTATTCATTAGATATAAGTAGAGAATAACACCAAAAGGTACAGCTAGTAGGGTTGTTAACTTAAAAGGTGATTCACTAATAAATTTGGTATTCTTTAGCATAATTGAAGACGAAACATAATGTATCGCATTTTTAAAACGTTCTTTATAATTTAAAGCGAATTTCATTTTAGCTTTTCTGTAATGTGCAAAAGACTTAGGGCTTTGTTTGTATTGGTTGAACAAGTTCATTGATAATCCATCGGGTAAGTATTCTACTACACAAAATACTTCGTTGAATAACAACAGCTTATGTTCTTGTTCTATAAACAAATACAAATAACTTGTAATAGGGAATTTTTCTCCTTCAAAAAAAGGATAAGGAAGGTATTTATTAAATACTTTTCTATTGTGAATGAACTTTTTATCACCAGAAACTTTGTATTTTACATAAAGTTCTGAAAATTTACATTCGGCAACTGCCTCGGGTAGTTTTGTACCCACTATTGTTCCATTCTTATAGGCATCTAAACCTACCATTCCTGCAGATTCTGGATAACCGTGTTGTTTCCATAAGGTTAAAATTCTTTCTATGGCATTATCGGGCATAAAATCATCAGAATCCATGCAAACACATAGTTCGGTCTCCATTATATGATGGGCTGTATTATGTGCTCCAACCATTCCTTTGTTGGTTTGATAAGAATATTGAATTGAAATTTTATCTTCTTTTATCCAACCATCCACTACTTCTTTAGTGTTATCTGTTGAACCATCATCAATAATCAACCATAAGAAATCTTTTGAGGTTTGTTTAAGCAAACTTTCGTAAAGCTGTCCTAAACAATAAGCACGATTGTAGGTTGGGGTAAAGACTGTAATGCTTTTCATAAACGATTTAATCAGCTAGAACAAAATTAATTAAATAAGTAAAAAGAAAATAAATGAATAATATTCGTCCAATCAACAAATGTTGTTTGTTGAAAAGTGAAACTTTTAATAAAGGATAAACAATCAAAATTCCTAATAAGAACCATGATAAGTAGGCAAATCTATTAGAGAAATTTGCTCTAATAACAAGTATCCAAAGAGCGTTGCACATCAAATATATTGCAAATAATCGGTTATAAAACAAGTCGTCAAATTTCATTTTAAAAATGTAATAATAACCCGCAATTACTCCTATGGAGCTGTAGATCAGAAAATCCCATCTAAAACCGACCTTTAGTTCAACTATGTTATCAAGATAGGCTGCATCATCTGAAAAATACCCGATAACCCTACTTTCTTCGACAAGGCCAAGACCTAAGAAAAAATTCTCCCAAAAACTTCCTAAAGCCAAAGACAATGGAATAGCAAATAACCAAGCCAGTAGTAAAATTTTTAGATTTTTATAGAACAATGAAATTACATAAGCAATAGTAGGTAAAATCATTGATGTATGAATTAAAACTGAAATTATAATAATTGCTAATGTCACTGTTTTTCTATCTCTTGACAATGCGTAAATAAAAATACTAGTCGCAATTCCATTTCTAATACCATTTGTACCATAGGCCCAAAATGAAAATGAAATAACAAGAGCAAAAAAGCAGTAAAACCAGTAGTCTTTAAAGATTTTTTTTGAGGCTAAATACAAGGGAAAAATATAAATAAATGCACATAATAAAAAGAACATTTCAGCAGACATTATTCCTGAACAAAACTTCATAAATCCGCCGAACACTATCTCTCTTTCTATATTTAGTGGAATCCCTTTTGCATAAGCTTTGAATTCAGCTGCATAAACAGCCATATCAGCAAAAACAAAACTTATAGGTCTAGTTCCTATGTAGAGAATAACAATAAACAATAAAAAAATTCCAAGGCTATTTTTCCCTTTTAGATTATTATCATCGGAAATTAGTACCGAATTAGACTGCATAAAAACGACTATTACTATTATTAACAAAAAATTGTAATAGACTGAGGAATAATATTCTAATGGAATTAATGTATTCAATTTTAACTTTTTAATTTATCAAATAATTCTTTCCACAGAGGCATAATCTTTTCGGGTTGAAATATACTAGCATAGTTAAAAGCTTTGGTACCAAATTCCTCTCTAAGGGATTTATTTTGAATCAAAAGTACTATTTTTTGAGCAATTTCGTCTATGTTTTGATTTGCGGTTATAAATCCAGTTGCTCCATCTTTAACAATATGACGCGGCCCAGTTGGGCAATCAAAACTAACTACTGGTACACCTAAAGTTAATGATTCAAGTAAAACCATAGGATAACATTCTGTTTTTGAGGTCATAATATAAAGCGACGAGTCTATCATTTTCTCGTTTAGTTTATTTGTAGCGTCATGAATAAACACTTTGTTTGCTAAATTTAAGCTTACAATTTTATTCTTTAGTAGGTTTATATAGTTGGATTCTCCTTGTCCGTATAGGTGCAATTCCCAATCCGGGGAAACTTTAACAACTTCACTCCAAACAGAAATCATTACATCAAAACCTTTAACTGGTGCTATTCGACCTGCGGCAATCGCTTTATTATTAGATAACAGAGCTTTATCAGTAGTCTTTATTTGAATTGGGTTTGGAATAACAACCGTATTTTTACTTCTGTAAAAGGATATTTCATCTTGATTTAGCAAAATAATTTTGGTGAACTTTGACTCAATAAAATCATTGATTTTATATTTTAACCCACCAAAAAAGCTAGTTTTATTACGGTTTTGATTTTCAAAATATCGAGAAGAATGATATTCTTTTAGTTTGGGTAACGATTTAAAACAAAAAGGAATCCAGTAAAAATCGAATGCATAATTGCAACTGATTAAAACATCAGGCTCAATTTCTTTGATGGCTTTTTTCCATTGGCTATAATGAAAAGGAATTTTTTTTATGTTACTAGGACTAAAGTAACTTTTCTCTCTTTGATAATTTACACCCAAATCTTTAAGAATAATTTTGGGATTCAAAGGATAACAAGGTGGAAAATCTTTCTGTTCTGTAGTAAGGATATAAACTTGGTAGTGGTATACATCTGCAAACCAATTGGCTTTTTCTGCCATTACCTTTTCAATCCCACCGTGAAGATAAATCTGATCTGTTGTAAATAAAACTTTCATTACACTAACGATTTAAATAATTCATCCCACTGTTTACAAATCACTTCTGGCAAATATCGCTTTACATTTTCTTTAGCATTTTGCCCAAATTTCACTCTTAAATCCTTATCTTCAATAAGTTGAATTATTTTAAAAGCAAAAGCTTCATTATCGCCATTTTGGACTAAAAACCCATCAACATCATTGGTGATGATATCACTAGGACCACAAGGACAATCAAAAGATACACATGGAACTCCACATGCCATGGCTTCAATCAAAACCATTCCGAAACCTTCATATCGTGAAGACATTACATAAATTGACGAATCTAAATATTTCGATTGAATGTTTTTTTCTGGTTCAAAAAAGCGTACGGAATTACTGATATTTAAATTCTCTGCTAAAAGATTTAACTTTTGAGATGAATCGAATTTTCCATAAATTTCTAGACTCCAATCGGGATGGTGTTTATTGACAATTGCCCAACTTTTGAGTAGCCTATCGTATCCTTTTTGAAAACCTTGCTTTCCTACAGCTATGACTTTTTTAGTATCTAAATTTGAGGATTGTTCGGGATAAAATGACAAAGGATTTGAAATAACAACAACATTTTTACCGTTCCATTCTTTGAGATTATCTTGAGTTAAGACAACAAATCGATGGAATTTTTTTGCCAATTGATTCATTAAAAAAAACTTAACACTGGTAGCTAAACGTTTGATTATTGATGGATTTGGGCCGAGCTCAACTACCTTTGAAACGTGTCGTTCATATACAATACCTTTTGCTTTAATGAGTAAAGGAAGAAAAAAACCTTTCAATCCATCATCACAAACAGAAATAATATCAGGTTGCAGCGAAGCAACACAAGATTGTATTCCAGAACTGTACATTCTAAGATAACGGATGGGATTTCCTGAAACAGAAATACTATGTACTTTTATTTTATCACTAAACTCATAAAAATAGGTATCATTTTCCTGATTTAAAACTAGAATATGTACCTCATAACCCATTTTTTCAGCAAGAAAACTTGCTTTTACCGCAAGTACTCTTTCCAATCCTCCAGCACCTTTTATGCCATTTGTAATGTAAAGTAGTTTCATTAAAGTTTATTTCCATTCAACATTTTCTTTCAACACTTTTGCTGGAATTCCACCAGCCAAACAACCCGTTGGAACATCTTTTGTAACCACCGAACCAGCAGCAATTATAGCTCCATCACCAATTGTTACACCTTTCAAAATGGTTACATTATTTCCAATCCATACGTGATTCCCAATAGAAACTGGTTGTGTCATTTGATCTTCTCTTCCTACAATCGTATGCGAATCGGTATCCCAAATAGTTACGTTTTCTGAAATTGACACATTTTTTCCAATTGTAATTTCCTTGAAACAATGAATCCTTGTGTTTCTATTGATGTATCCACTTCCTAAGTTAAGTTGTGCATTTTCCATTACAACTATATGATGACCCGGATAAATGATAAAATCCTCTTGAACATTAATGCAAGCATTTTTCTGCAATTTCAAAACTCCAGTATACGGCTCAGGCAAACTCATAAATTTACTTAAGAAGAAAACTCCTTTTCCAACATTTATTTTAGAAGAAGAATGATATCCTATATAACATTTGCCCTGCGGTATAAAAAGTGAGTTATAACGATTTCCTTTGATTTTAAAAATCACAAATAAATTTCGAAGTCGAATTGAAAACAAATGAGCCAAAACTGTTTTTAACTTGAATATCATGATTCTTTTTTATATAAAGTTCGAAGTACAAATCCTTGTGTAAAAGGCAAAATCGAAAACTCTTGCGAATGGATGGCAATTCCTTTAGTATCGCCTTGCGAGAAATCAATGGCGCCATTTCGTTGGGTTACCTTCATCAAATAACGAAGTGCTTTTTCTTTGGATTCAAAACTCAATTCAGCTATTTCAGGAATGCTTGATGTATTAGAATACAACCAAGCCAGTGTTGCCGTTGTAGATGAATCGCGTTGAGAAGCGGTATTGAAAATTAGCCAATGCCACGAACCATCATTGTCTTGAAACTGAGCTGCATCTTTGGCAAAACGAATTACAGATTGCTGTAAAACAGATTTTCTTGTATCGGATTCAGGCAGTGCTTTCCATGCATCAATCAGACCAATTGCATACCAACCCAAACCTCTTCCCCAACCGAATAAACCAACTGGTAATTTAGACTGTAAATGATAGGTGTGACAAGGAATTGATGTATCGTTAAGCATTGCGTATTTGTTGAATTCGGTAATTTGTTTTACTGCCAAATCAATCGCTTCACTGTGGTTGAATTTGAGTCCGTATTCAGTTAAAAAAGGGCAAATAAATCCAATGGTGTCCACATATCTGAACTGTTTCACATGGCTTTTGTAAGCTATGGTTCCATCATCACCTTTTAAACTTAAAACCAAGTTATACATCGCATCAAATGACGCTTTATACTTATTCACATCTATAAAAGGAATGGAAATAATTGCATAAGCCAGAATTACACCATCAATTTGATTAGGCTGGTTTTTCCAAGTCCCATCAGCGTTACATTTTGACTCTAAATAAGTAGTGATAAGTACTTTTGTAGTTTCGCTTTTGGTTGATTTATATTCTTCAATTAAACCCAATAGTAAAGAAGCTTCTTGCCAATATTGAATCGCATTTCGCTTATAATTTCCTTTGATAATATCGATGATAATTAACCTTGTATTATCTGTTAATTTGATAGTTGGCGTTGAAAATAGCCATTTTTTAGAGCGTTCTGATACTTTTTGTTTCCAACTTTCTTGATTCGAATAGCGTCCGATTTTGATTCTACTTTGCCAAATATAGAATTGTGGAATTGCATCAATAATGATGATTCCCAACACAATAATTAGCAAAATGATAAATAATGTCATAATTGTTTTTTAAAATTGAAAATAAATAAATTCTTGTTCTTTACCCATAAAGACGAAAAGTAAAACAATTAATAAATAGTAAAAAGATAATCGAGCTAATTTAGGCCATTTAAAACCAAATTTTTGTAATGCATACTGATGCTCTCTTCCTAACCATTCAATGATAATAAAGAAAGTTAACAAAGCGAACAATGACATCGGTAAAATGGTTGGCACTGAAAATAGTGATTTTGTAAAAATCCCTTTTATATAACTGATGGCATGCGTCATATCATTCGCTCTGAAGAAAATCCACGCAAATACGGTCAATGTAAAGGTAATTCCCATACTCATAACCTCTTGTGGATTGGGCAAAATTCTACCTTCGGCCACAGTACCAATATTATTTCTGTTTTTATTGGCTAGTAACAATGGTAAGAAGTACAATGCATTAAGTAAACCCCAGGCGATGAACGTCCAATTGGCTCCATGCCAAAAACCACTGACCAGAAAAATAATGAATGTATTTCTGACTTTCATCCAGGTTCCGCCTTTGCTTCCACCTAATGGAATATAGAGGTAGTCTCGAAACCAAGTGGAAAGTGAAATGTGCCATCTGCGCCAGAATTCGGCTATGTCTCTAGAAAAATACGGGAAGGAGAAATTCCGCAACAATTCAACACCAAAAAGACGTGCCGTTCCCAAAGCAATATCTGAATATCCTGAAAAATCACAGTAAATTTGGAACGTAAAGAACAATGCTCCCAAAACCAAAGTACTGCCTGATTGGTGGGCCGAATCGTTGAAAATGATATTGGCAAATTCGGCACAATTATCGGCGATAACAATTTTTTTAAATAATCCCCATAAAATCTGTCGCAAACCATCAACTGCTTGAGTATAATTGAATTTTCGCTCTCGTTGAATTTGAGGTAATAAATGCGTGGCTCTTTCGATTGGTCCGGCCACTAGCAATGGAAAAAAACTAACAAAAACAGCATAATCCACAAAGTCTCGTTCGGGTTTGATTCGATTGTAATAAATATCAATTACATAGGATAAACCATGAAAAGTGTAAAATGAAATTCCGACGGGCAATATTACATTCAGCATCCAAACATCAACATGTAAACCAAGGTTGGAAAGCGCATCTGCAAATGATTCTGCAAAGAAATTATAGTATTTGAAGAAACCTAAGAATCCTAAATTTACGCCTATGCTCAACCAAAACCAAAATTTCTTTCCGCTAGTAGTTTTGGCATCAAACATTTTTAACCCAGTGAAGTAATCCAATACAGTTGAAAAAATCAATAAAAACATAAAGCGATAATCCCAACAAGCATAGAAAAAATAGCTCGCCACTAACAACAAGATGTTTTGATGTTTGTAATTTTTGTTGGCTGCAAACCAATACAAAAAGAAAACTATCGGCAGAAATAGTGCAAAATTGATCGAGTTGAATAGCATAAACTAATTTTAAAATTCAAATATATTGATTTAGTTACTTTGACTGCACTTGTTGATGAAATGCCTTTGACAATTTAATTGCTCCTTCTTTATTCAGATGATCAAAATCGGCAAACTCATTGTTATTTAATTTAAAATCATGAAAATCAAGAAACGGAATATCGTTGTATTTTGACTTTCTAATTTTCTGAAACAATACTTCGTTTTGAACGGCAAAAAGCATGTGATGCATTGGCGTACGTACAAAAACTAATTCTAAGTTCTTCTCTTTGCAAAGCGCAACAATTTTATCGAGATAGTACAGATTGATTTGAGATTCGGTATGTGAGATTTCTTTTTTTAGTTTGAGGATGTGGTTTGCCTTTATCAGCGAATCTAATTTTTGTTTGTTCAGTGATAAATAACCACCCCAATTTCTGTCATTAAAAACCGTTTTTTCTCTTTTGAGAACCGATTTAGCATTGTTCACAATTGATTTTACTTCTGAAATTAAAATTCCTTTCGGATTCTCATTAGCAATATTGGAATAATCTTCAACCTTCATTAAATAATTGTATTTCGGAAAATAGTGCGTTAATTTTTCGTCACCATACGTCCATTTTGAAATGTTTTCTCCTACTTGATTATTGGAAAACGAAACGTATACTTTTTTGAGCTGTGGATTCACTTCGACTAACTTTTCTAGTTTTCGATAATTATAAATATAAGCTTCGCCACCAAATGAAAGGTTTTGAGTATGAGGAATCAAACTATCATTCAAGCCACATTCTGATTGAGAATGACCGACAATTACAGCCGTAATACCTTTTTTTAATTTGAATTTAGCTGGCGTTCGCATTTGATTTTTTAAAATCACATCAACCAATACAACCCCAATTAAAAAAGGAAGCAAAAAATAAACTAATCGGGTTAAAAATTGTTTCATTGTTAAAATAATTGGTACAGTTTCTCAATTTCGTGTTCTGTTCCGTTGTTTTCTCCTTGCAAATTAGTAGTCAATTGATCTCGCAACGGTTGATTCTCGAGTAATTCTTCCAATCCATCTGCAATAGCTTTTGAATTAATTTCAACTACATAACCGTTTACTAAATGCTCTATTTGATCTTTTGCTGAAGGGAAATTAGTTACTAAAATGGGTTTGTGCAGGATTTTGGCTTCGTCAATGGCGATGGATTTCCCTTCAAACCGCGAAGGTTGAGCATAAATTGTGGCTTTACTTACATAAGGATACGGATTTTCTTTCAAACCCAATAAAATAAAATTCGATTGCAAATTATTTTCTGCGATTTGTTGCTCTAAATTGGGGCGTAAATTTCCTTCACCAATGATGTACCATTTTAGTTGGTGACCTTTATCCACCAGAATTTTACAAGCATCAATAGCAATATCTAATCCTTTTTGATCGTTTAGTCGTCCGACGGTTACAATTGTACTAACTGATGTATCTATGTCAACTTTCGCTTCTGCCATTTTCCAGATGGATTTTGGCGAAGAAATGTTGTACATCAAACTAATTTTGTCAGAAAATTGCGGAAATTCTTCTTTTAAAATGGATTCGCACACTTCGGAAATCGTAACGATGGAATCGAACTTTTTAAAATACGGTTCATCAATGGTTTTGTCCAATTGCAACATTCGATAATCGTTGTGAACAAAACCTATTTTCTTGGTAGCTTTTACCTTGTCAATACAAAAATAATTGGCTGTTTTTTGAAGATAACCAATGGCAACATCATATTCTTTATCTAGATTATGCAGCGCATTTTTCATAAAAGACCACACTTTTTGTTCTCGGACAGTTGGAACTTTTTCGGTTTTATAAATGTAAATTGCTGCTAAACGATAGAATACTATTTTGAATTTTAATTTCGAAATCAATTCGGTTACCGCTTGCACCAAAGGCATGTCAAAGTACTTGTAGTTTTGTGGTTCGGGTAACAAATGAACTTCTTTTGGCAACTGATTTAGAAAAATCCCTTCTTTTTTAAACAAAAGCAAATCGACTTCATACTTATCAAAATCAAGTGTTTGCAACAAAGACAACAGTGCCTTTTCTGCTCCACCCGAATTCAGATTGGGAATAATAAACAATAGCTTTTTTTTCATTAATTCTCTAGTATTTGATAGAATTGCTCGATTTCTTTTCCACTGACCAATTGCTCAACATGTAATTGCTCTACTACTTTATTTTTCAGTTCAACATCTTCAATTAAAGTCACGATTCCGTTAGCTATAGACTCAGCATTTTTCTCCACTATGATTCCGTTTTTTAAATGCGTGATTTGTTCAAAAACCGATTCAAAATTAGTCACAACTATTGGTTTACACAAAATTTTTGCTTCATTGATGGTATTGCTTTTACCTTCATGCAACGATGTTTGCACATAAAAATGAGCTTGTGATATATAGGGATACGGATTTTCTTTTTGTCCGACTAAAATCAAATTGTTTTGTAGATTTCGCTCTGAAATGAGACGTTCTAATGCGCTTCTTTCATTGCCTTCTCCTATAATCATCCATTGAATATCGTAACCTTTTTCTACTAATAGTGCACAACTTTCAACTGCCAATTTATAGCCTTTGGGTTGTTCCAATCGGCCAACTGTTGCAATAGCAATTCGATTCGAATCAAACAACGATTCTGATTCAGCCAACTTATAAATTCGTTTTGGGAAAGTAACATTTTCTACCAATTTTAATTTGGAAAGTAACTGCGGAAATTCCCTTTGTAAAATGTTCAACGATAGCGATCCATTGGCGCATAAATAATCCAACTGATGGAAATAGTATTCATCGAATTTCTTATCCAATTGAAGTGAACTGTAATCGGTTCGTATAAAACCAATTTTTTTCTTGGCTTTAATCACATCGACGCAACAATAAATGGAGGTCTTTTCTAAAAATCCGATGGCAACGTCATAATGAGTTACTGGAGTTTCGAGAAAGTTTCTGAGGTAGTTCCATGAATATTGCTCGGCTTTATTGGTTGCATGTTTACGACTAGTTAACACAAAAAGTAATCGATACCACAACAATTTCCATTTGAATTGAGTGAAAAAAGACAGACACGAAGCTACCAAACCTTTTGAAAAAGTGACAAAATTATTGCTTATGGGAAGAATATTCACATTTGGATTTAAGTCTTTTACCAACGCACCATCATGAGAAAACAGTAGTAAATCAACTTCGTACTTTTCGTAATCAAAATTTGCCAACAGATTGATGAGCCCTTTTTCAGCGCCACCCAGATGCAAACTCGGAATAATAAAAAGTAGTTTTTTCTTCATTCATTGTTACAATTGAGCCAAATATTCGCCAGCTTTGTACGACATTTTTTGGATTTCAGGAATTCTATTTTTGAGGATTTCCTTAATTTGAAGTTCTTCACTTTTCAACTCTTCAAACTTATTGATGAGTTTGGTGGCGTCGGATATTTCGGTAATTCCTAAAACTAATTTTTCTTCTCCAAACAAATCTTTAGCAATTCCTTTTGATTTGATGCTGTAACCCAAAACCATCGTTGGAACACAATTGGAATACGCTGCAATAGTAGCATGCGTGCGCGCTCCGATGAAAAATCGCATTCGAGCAATGTATCCTTTGTATTGAATGGCATTGAGGTTGTTCGGAATCATCACTATACGATTGGTTGCTTTAAATTTGGCTTCAAATTCGGCCAACACTTCCGAGTCATCGTTTCCTTTAATCATCACGTGAGGCGTTAATGCAATTGTCATATCAGTAGTATCGATGATGTGTTGAATCAAATCGAAGGCCGCATTTTTGGACGATTCATTCATTTTAAAAACCAACGGACTGTAGTTAAAACCAAGCGTGTTTCCATCTTGCCAACCTTGAGGCAACGGCAATTCGTCTTTACTCATGGTAAAAGCACCATCGGCACACAACCTAATATTAGTTAATCCTTTCGAGGCCAACACTTCATAAGTGAGTGTTTCGCGTGCCAAAATCAAATCGTAGTTTTTTAAATCGGCTACCTTATCGGGAGACAAATCTTCTTCACCGATTGACGCACCCCAAAGCACTAATTTTTTATTGGCTTTTTTGATACAACGATTGATTTCATAGAGCCAAGGTTGTTCTCCGTAGCAATAATTATCGCCACCAATTGAGAGAAAAGCATCGTTTTGAGCAATTAAATCTACTAGTTTTTGGTTTTGCTTTTGATGCGCAAAGTTGTCGCTTTTCAACACTTTTACATTAAACACATTGATGAACCAATCAAGCGAATATTTTTTTATATTTACTCTTGAAACGTCAATGATTGCATCTAAATCGGGTATGTGTTGGTCAGAAGGTGCGTCCAACGAGGCTAAAATAATTCTAGCATTAGGTATTTCTTTTTTAATTATGGGAATTGCCGAACGAACAATGGCTTCACAACCTCTATTTTTACTTCCTCCGTGATAGTATAGTACAATCTTCATTTGTTATTTTTTGTTTCTTAGGTAACTGTATTGCGTAGCCAAAACGATACAAAACATCCATTTGGATTTAATGCAATATAATATAAATTTTTCGAATTTCGATTTGTTCCGTGTCACTTCAGTCCACAATTGACGTATATTTTTTTGAGCTTCTTCATTATGTATCATATTTCTTACGTAGCGATAACGGGAAGAAAAAGACCCCGAATTTTTGGCGTTCAGATAAATCGCAACAATAGCAACTACTTTTTCAATAAGGCGTAAACCTTTGAGTTGCTGCTCGTTTTTGATGTTTACTTTGCGGTTTAAAAACTCAGAAAAATCAAATTGATATACCGCTAACGTTTGCTTGAAGTAATCTTTTTCAATGATGTTTCGTGTAGCACTTCCGATTACTTCTCTGTAAAAATAACCTGTGTAATTTGTAAAAAAGATGTTCTTAGCAAATGACAAAGCTTTCATATTGAAAAGTCCGTCTTCGCCCAAAGCAACGCCTTTTGGAAATCGGATTTGGTGTTGATTGATGAAATCTAGTTTATAGATTTTATTGCACGCACTGTTCAGATTGTCTTTCTGAATCATGTACGGAATAATCTGATTGTGAATGTATTCGAAATCAAAAACAGTATCAACTGCAAACGGATGTTGATGCGAAACGACTACTCCATCTTGTTCTTTTTTCACTCTTGAAACGACAACATCCACTTGATTTTGAGTGGCAACAGTGTACAAGGTTTGAAACATATCCTTTTCAACTGTATCATCGGCATCGACAAAACCAATATAATTTCCTTTGGCAATGGCAATTCCGTTAGTTCGAGCAACACTTACACCTTGATTTTCTTGATTGATCAGTACAATTCTACTGTCGTATTTTTGATGCAATTCAATGATATTTTGGCTGTTGTCTTTCGAGCCATCGTTGACAAAAATAAACTCGCAATTGGTCAAGGTTTGCGCCAATAACGACTGAATACACTCATCGAGGTAATCGGCAGAATTGTAAACCGGAACAACAACAGATACAGCAATCATTGGTTATTTTGTTTTAAAAAAAGATGCGATTTGATTTCGTTTTGCATCGAGCCAATTGAGCAGTAAAAATAAATAAAAAGGTTGGTTGCAATTTTTTATTTTCTTCGATAAATCATTCAAAAGATAATATAAATCCAATTGTTTCAGTTTCGATTTTAATTGATCAAAATTCTTTTTATTTTTTTGGGGAAGAATGTTCCACTCGAAACTGCGTTGTACAAACAAACAAATCACTTCATCAAAGTACTTTTTTTGTTGCTGATTTGGATTGGGAAAATGCTCTTTTTGGAAGTCATTCAGTATAGAAATAGCAAATAAATTACTTTGAAAAACGGCGTCAGAACGCACAAATTGCCGAGATGATTGTTCTCGCTGAGTATATTTGTAATAAGGAACCGAACAATAACTACACCGTTGTGCTTTGGTTTGTACCATGGCGTTAAAAACAGTATCCTGACCTCGCAAAATTCCTTTTATAAATCGCGTATTTTTGATGCAATCCGAATTGTACAATGTAGTTAGATAGGTTCTTCTGGCATGAGTAAATCCGTCACTAATAATTGAATCATCACCGTTTTTTTCGGTAGTGAATAAGTAATTACCTTGCTCGTCGTATGAATCTAAACTCAAATACATAACATCAATTTGGTCTTTGTACGCTCGTTCAATAATTTTACTTAGTGAATTTTCTACTATAGTATCATCGGGATCAATAAATACGATGTATTTGCCTTTGGCAATTTCCAAACCTCGATTTCGAGCAACCGATACACCTTGATTTTCTTGATCAATAAAAATTAAGTTGGGTTGGTGTTTTTGGAATTCAAGTATGATGTTCTTAGAATTATCGGGCGAACCGTCATTGATGACAATAATTTCATAATCATCAGTCGGAATGTCTTGAGAAGCAATGCTTTCGAGACATTTTTCAACATAATCTTCTACCTTATAAACCGGAATTATGATGCTTAGTTTCATTATTCTTTATCTCATTTTTGCAATAGCTTCTTTTAATTCTGCTTGCAATAAATTAGTATTTAAATGATTCAAAAGTGCTTTTCTGTTTTTCTGAATTGTTTCGTTTGAAAGCAACTCTAGTGATGATTGATCGTTCAAATCAGTTTCGTAACTAAATACTTCCACTCCAATTCGTTTTAAATAATGATAAAACGGATTATTGGTACTTAAAAAAACCTTACATCCAAACCAAAGCAAAGATATAGTATTTCCAACAGCTTGTTGACGATAATTACACAACAAAGCGACACCACATTGTTTGATAATTTGATTGTATGCGTTGAGTGGCATAAAGTCGGTCAACGGCATAAATTGAGCACCAAAAGTTGCTTTTCCTTCTTCTAAAATCTCCTTGATGTACGTTTGATTTCCGTAACTTAAGGGAACAATAACCGTTCTTTCAGTCCAACTCAAGAGTTTTATTTTATCAAAAGCATCCAAGTGATTACCACTCATAGTTCCTGAATTCCCAATGATAATAGCATTTCTTTCATGGACAATTATCTCATTAATATTCACCATTTGTTCAATAGGATAATACCAAAACGGAAAGGTTTTCTTTTTTTGCTTGATTAATTTTTGAATGGCTTCTTGCTCTTCAATAAAAGAAGACGCTATGTAATCCATTCGGCTTATTGCTCTCTTTTTAATCTCGAAAGAGGAAAGTGGTAGCTTTTTATTGACTCTTCTTATATAGTGACGAACTGAATCTAGCAATAAATGTCTCGATTTTGCTTCGCCTTTACCAAATCGTTTTTGGGTAATTGAATCGTATAAACTGGCTTCTTTAAAAAACCGTTTGTCAGTATAAATTTCGTACCCAAAACACAACCAAACACATTGAACGTTTTTGGGTAATTGAAGGATTAACGGAAAAAAAGATTCGGATAAACTGTGAAAAATTAAGATCTGATTTACTGATAACGATGTCAAAAAAGAAGATAAATCACTTGAAATGTCAAACTTACGAATGTTAGGTTGTGGTGTTACGTATTTAAAATCTTTCGACTTATCAGTTGTGAAAATATAAAAAATGTTCGAATTAGGAAATGCATTTTCAAACTGCCAATGAGCTGAATTGATAAATTTTTCGTCAGAAGCAATGTGAATAATGTTATTGTTCATCATCAAAAAATGAAATTATTGCACTAATAATTCGGTTGTGTTGTTCGTCTGATAATTCGTAATAAAAAGGCAAGCGAAGCAAATTATCGGTAAAAAAATCGGCATAAGGCAACTCTTGCAACGAATTGTTTTTCAGATGATAATCACTTTTATGCAAGCTGATGTAATGAAAAACGGCGTGAATATCTTGGCTTTTCAATCGGGAAATTAGCTTTGTTCGTTGTTCCAAATTAGCAAAAACAATGTAAAACATATGCGCATTGTTGGTTGCATAATCGGGTAATTGGGGCAATTGAATGAGATTTCTTTCTTCAAGCGGTTGTAGTTCGTTGAAGTATTTTTGCCAGATGGATTTTCTTTTGTTTTGAATTTTTTCGATATTTTCTAACTGCGCCCATAAGAAAGCAGCAATTACTTCGGAAGGAAGAAACGACGAGCCCGTATCAACCCAGCCGTATTTATTTACTTCACCTCGAAAAAACGAAGCACGATTGGTACCTTTTTCCCAGATGACTTCTGAACGATCAATAAAACGTTCGTCATTGATGGCTAATAATCCACCTTCACCTGAGATGATGTTTTTGGTTTCGTGAAAGGAAAAAGCGGCCAAATGACCTATACTTCCGAGTGGTTTCCCTTTGTAATACGAGTCGATTGCTTGTGCAGCATCTTCAATAACCACTAAATCATGACGATTGGCAATGTCCATTACAGCGTCCATATCAACTGCAATCCCGGCGTAATGAACTACAACAATTGCCTTGGTTTTGTTAGTGATTAATGACTCTATTTTAGACGCATCAATGTTGGGATTATCGGGTAACGAATCGGCAAAAACGATTTTTGCACCTTGACGTGTAAATGCTAAAGCAGAAGAAACGAAAGTGTACGAAGGAACGATGATTTCGTCATTTTCATTACAATCGATTAACATGGCGCACATTTCAAGCGCATCGGTGCACGATGTAGTCAACAAACACTTTTTCATTTGATAGTTGTCTTCAAAAAACTTCTGGCATTTTTGAGTAAAAATTCCGTTTCCAGAAAGTTTCCCAGATTCGACAGCTTGAGTAATGTAAACCGTTTCTTGACCGGTTAAAAATGGTTTATTAAATGGAATCATTATCGGATGAATTTTGCTGGATTTCCTACGTATAATCCTGATTTTTCTATTGATTTTATAACTACAGTTCCGCCACCGATTTGCGTTTTTTCGGCTATGGTAATGTTATCGATTAGTGTTGCATTGATGCCAATTATCGTTTGTTCTTGTATCGTAACGAAGCCGGCAACGGCGACACGTGGCGACAAAAAACAATGACTTCCTACGACCGTATCGTGAGCAATGGAACAGCTAATATTGAGTACTGAATTGGCTTTAATAACGGCATGAGCATCAACTACACAACCTGGATAAATCACGCATCCTTTTTCGATTATTGCCGTTGGATCAACCCATGAAGTAGAATGCACTAGAGTTCCGAAAGGAATTGTAGCCTGCAATTGTTCAAAAAGTTGCTTTTTTACAGCCAGATGTTTGTACCCAATAGCAATAATAATTTCGTCAAAAAGTTGATTTTTGAAGGCTGACTCAATGTCTTTAGTCGTGCCAATTACTGAAAATGAATTCACTTCTTTTTCGGTAGTGAAATCATCAAAAAACACCACTTTCTGGTACTTCAGATCGGTGATAGCGTAATGTGCTATTTGCTGACCTAAATCGCCCGAACCAATAATTGCGAGTGTTTTCATTAGATTATTTTTTTGTTAGTTCGAATAAAGATTCAATTATACAATCATTTTTGGGATAAAATCCATCTCTATCGATGACAAATGTAGTAATTCCTAACTCAACTGCAGGTTTATAATCGAGTTTGAACGAATCGCCTACGTATACAATTTCATTAGGTTCGATACCAATTTTATCCAAAGCATACTGATAAAATTCGATGGAAGGCTTAGACATTCCGATGGTTTCTGAAACAAAAACATCTTTGAATAATGGTCCGAAAAATTGATTTAGTTTTTCTTCTAAAGTGGTATTAAAATTAGACAAAATACCAATTGGAACATTAATTTCATTCAATGCAGAAGTGTCGGTGAATTTTTCCCAAGGCAAATAAGAACAGGCTTTGAAAAGTGCTTTTAAAATAGAGTCATTGGGAACGATTCCTAATGAAAATAATAATTCAGAATTGAAATATTCATAAAAAGTCTCATCAGTTCTGTCGGGAAATTTAATAGTTTCCGATAGCAATTTGTGATTGTATTGCAGTGTTTTTTTATTAACAGAACAGCCAAAATCATTCAACACCTCGATGATTTTATCAAATAAAACAGGTTTGTACAAAATAGTTCCCGAAACGTCTAATAATAAGTACTTCATTTAATATACTTTAAAATTACTTGAGTTATTGTTCAATTGATTTTCATCGGTTGCGTTGGGATAAATAATATCGTACAACAAACGAACTGCAATTCCTTCAATGGCTTGAACTGCATCTGGTTCTTGGTTGTACAAATATTCCTGAATGGTGTATTTAACATCTTGAAAACCTAAATTATGACGAATGGAATTAGTTCCTGAGATTCGGCAGTTTACTTCAAACGGAATGATTGCTCCATTATCTTCAATGATTGATTGCAAGTTTAAACTTCCTCTCAATCCATCAACTTGAATCATTTTTAGTATGATTTCCTTCAATTCGCTATCATAAGCCGTAATGGTTTTCGATTTTGATGTTGCACCGTTGGATAACTCGCGTTCCATGGTAAAAAGTCCGTGTAAACTACCATCTTTTTTTACGTAAAAAGCAGTGGTTATCTCTTTTCCTTTGTGCAACGGCTGAATCAAATACTCATCGGAAAAATTTTTTGGAGACGATGGATTCAAATGAATTCCTCTAGAACCTCTTCCTTCTCTTGGTTTAACGATAATATCGGAAACTTCGTTGTTAAATTCGCTAGGCAACCATGTTTTTGCAAATGGAATTCCGAGTGAATTATGGTGTACATAGGTCAAATATTTATCCAAATACTTTTGAGCGATACTAGCTTCACTAGCAGCTACTTTTGCATTGATTTTGTCTTGATGTAAGGAAAGAAAATACACTTCATAATCGGTAGTTGGAATTATCAAATCAACTTGATGCTGACTGACAATGTTGTTGATTTCTGAAATAAAGTGAGATTCATAGGAATACGGAACTTGATGAGTGGCATCGCACAAATAGTTTCCTGCTGTGAATAAGGCAATATCAGTTCCTACCAAGAAAATATCAAGATTTAAATCTCTAATATTCCTTAGTACACCTTGTCCAACATTTCCGCCAATTCCGGTTACTAAAACTACTTTTTTTTCCATTCTAAATATTTTTTTATTCCTTCTTCCAAAGTTATTTCGGATTGCCAATTCAGTTTTGATTGTGTTAACGAATTATCGTAAACAAATGATTTTGAAGTATCTTCTCCTACAAATTCAAGTTCGCATTGCGTGTACTTTGATATGATTTTTGCTACTTCTATATTAGTATATTCTGTATTTGAAACTCCTAAAATAGGAAATTCAAAATTGTTTTCAGTTTGAATTATTCTTTCGATCAGCGAAACAACATCAGCAACATGAATGTAGTTCTGTAATCGTGAACCATTTCCCCACACCTGAATTTTGTTATTCTGAATGGATTGATTGCAATAATTTGGTAGTAGTGTATTTTCTTTCATTCCTTCTCCATACAATGAAGAGAGACGAATTACCGAATTATTTTTGTTTTGAAGCACCGTTTTTTCTCCCCAATATTTTGAAATGGCATATGTAGTTTCGGGATGTTCAATTGAGAATTCGTTGTACTTTTCTCCCAAAGTTCCCAAAACTGAAACTGAAGAAACATAAATGATTTTGGCATTTGGGAATTGTTTCATCAAGGCTTCTGTAGTTACAACATTGGATTGAAACAAAACTGAATTCTCCAGCTGATTCGTCCCAGAAGCAACTGCTGCGTGACACAAAACCATAACATCGGGAATAAAAGGAATGCTAGTAACATCGTTAAAAACCAAAATAGAACTGTCTAAATTAGTATTGGTATTGGAGTTGTAACTACCACAAACAGTATGACTTTTAGCAAGATGATTTGCTAAATGCGAACCTAAAAATCCGTATATGCCTGTGATTAGAATATTCATTTAGATTCACTATTTATAATTTTATTCATTTCTCCATTCCAACTAAACTCAAAAACTTCACCATCATAATTTACTTCACCAACTTCAATCCAAGGATGCGCCATTTGTTTTTTGAGATAATCTTTTTCCCAATTTTTTGGAGTGGCCACTTCCTTGATAAAAAATTTAAACTTGTTAATTTTCAGGTTCTCTTCCTTCATAAAATAAATAAGATAAGGAATGATTCCTTTCTCAATTTTGTCTTGTTGAATTTTTTGACTAATTACATTGAAAGACAAATTCCGCCATATGACTCCCTGATTATAACCAGAAGGCATACCATTTTCATTGATTAACGGAAGATTAACAATTTTTCCTTTATCTGAAACGAAGGTAACTTTGACAATATGATTGAAATTTAAAAAATGTTTATCGATAAACACATCGTGATGGGTCAATCCAAAATAATCTTTATAAAAATCTTTTGTGACAGAAAATGGAACTTTAACTACCTTATTAAAGTACCCTACTTTCGGGAAATTATTCTGAATAAAGGGTGAAAACCAAATATACATTAACTGCCCAACCAGTAGAAATATCAAAACAAATTTCCAAAAAAACTTAGTAATACTTAGTTGATTAAACCCTTTGATAAGCAAATCATCTGTCTCTTCAACTGCTTTTGTATAAACGGGCATCGAGCAATTTTCGGCAGTACATCGTTCTGTCAAACGGTTACCAGCAACAAATCGATACACCCATTGACCTAAATTTGAAATTATTGGTAATGAGATTAACAATCCTAAAGGATAGGTATATTTCATCTCTTTCAGAAGTTGCACATAAGCCCAAAAACCAACTTTGACTTTTCCCGAATTTGTAACTCCGTGTATGTTGATCAAAAGTTCTTCTTCTGAGTACGACTTTAAAGCCGTTTCATTTTGGAAATTACCTTGTACGGTTGCACAATTTATAGTTTTAAAAACATCGAAATGTTTTATAATCACAACAACTTTATTACAAAGAGGACATTCTGCATCGTAATAAAATGTGTAACTGGCTCTTTTTGCTTTGAAAAACTGGGCTATTTTCAACCAAAAACCAATTGGCATCATTAGAAAATAAACAGCTATAAAAGTCAGGGCAAACCATGGAATCGGGTAAGCGATTAAAATTCCAAAGTGAAAGAAAATCCCTAAAAGCATTAATGGTATTCTCCATTTTTTCTTCCAAAACAGAAAAATAAAGACCGTTTCAAAAGCAAGTACTAAATAGCCCAAAAACAACATTAATTCCTTTTGGTTCAATAAGACTGAAGTATCATTCCATGTAACCATAGGCAAACTTGAAGGCAGCCACACACCAAAACCCTTTTGCCATAAATGATTTGAAAATTTATGAAAAACAGAATCAAAATAAACCAAACCAATAGCTACAAACACCAAAGCTATATAGTTGATTTTAAGTACTTTTCTATTAACTACAAAAGGTCGTCCAATCGAAGTATATTTCACTTTTGTCATTAGACTATCCAAAGACAAAACTCTTGAAATTGGTATGAACATCAACAAAAAGTTAATTCCCACATAAGCATAAAAAACATGGTATTCGAAGTGGGAAGCGGAACTAAAAATTATAACTGAAAAAATATAATTCAGTATTGATATGTATCTGGTAAATAATCCTAAGAATAAACATATGACAATCGCAAACCAAAATACAAACAAAAAAGTAACGTCTAATTCTCCTTTATAAAGAAATGATTCTTTATCATAGATGATGCTCCTGAAGGTATAAAGTTGATGTATCTCACAAAACAAAATGATGCTGTACAACATTCTAAATATAGAAAGTCCTATAGCATCGACTTTAGTGTTAAACGCTTTTTTCATGGGTTATTTATCCAAATTGAGCAGGAAAAATGGAATAATTTCCGGCTCTGTTAGTTTTACTGGTTTGCCAGATATCTCCTGGAAGAACGTAAATTTCGGCTGCTTTTTCAACTACATCAATAAAGGCTTCTTTTTTGGTTGACCCATCGCTAATCTGTACGGTCAAATCGTAACTTCCTCCTCTTAAATAGACTTTTGGAAGTGTTAAATCTACAAACGAATCGTTTTCTAAATGGATGAATTTGGCTCCCATTTCATCACTGTAAAATGAAACGACTCTATTTTCTTGGTTGTCGGAAAAGGCAACTCCAAAAAATAATTTTGAAAAATCAACAGGTTCATTTTTCTTGATATGAAACCTTATTTTTAAGTATTCACCAGATATTACCTGACTTATTGATTCTCCTTTTTCATTTAAAAAATCAATTCCAGCTAATTTAAGTTTAAGATTTCCGATTCGGTCTTCTCTATCAATTAAAGAAGTGTCTTTAACTTTTGAACCTGTAGCTAAATAAAAATTTACTGCTGGTTCCGAATCGTTATTGTAGACAACTCTACCGTGTTCGAGAACTATACCTTTGTTACATAAATTTTTCACCGCTGCCATGTTGTGGCTCACAAACAAAACGGTTCGTCCTTCGCCTTTACTGATGTCGCCCATTTTACCCAAACATTTCTTTTGGAATTCGGCGTCACCAACGGCGAGTACTTCGTCGACAATGAGTATTTCACTCTCCAAATGCGCCGCTACTGCAAAGGCCAATCTCACGTACATTCCTGATGAATAGCGCTTTACAGGTGTGTCAATATAGCGCTCTACTCCCGAAAAATCAATAATTTCGTCTAACTTTCTCGCGATTTCCTTCTTTCTCATTCCCAGTATCGAACCGTTCAAGTAGATGTTTTCTCTTCCAGTCAATTCGGGATGAAAACCCGTTCCTACTTCCAGTAAACTAGCTATTCTTCCTCTCACTTTGATTTGACCTGTTGTTGGACTCGTAACTCGTGATAATAATTTCAACAATGTACTTTTCCCTGCGCCATTCTTTCCTATAATTCCCACTGCATCTCCTTGATTCACTTCAAAATTGATGTCTTGCAATGACCAAACAATATTGCTGTCGCCTTTCTTGCTGCGGTCATTGGTTTGACCTATCTTTAAAAACGGATCTTCTTTACCCAATACTTTGGTGATAAAAAACCGCTCTAAATCTTGCGAAATAGTGCCTGTTCCTATCTGTCCAATTTGATAGGCTTTTGAGAGTTCTTCTACTTTTATTATTGGTTGGCTCATTAGATCGTATCTACAAAGTTCTTTTCTGTTTTATTGAATATCAAGATTCCGAAGAATAAAATAACTAGCGTAACTATCGCCGAATAACCTACACTCCATAGCGAAAATTCTCCTTTTCCTAAAAAGGAAAAACGAAAGGCTTCAATAATTCCTGTCATTGGATTGAGTTCGATGATGTGTTTGTATTGTTCTGGTGCTGCGCTCAAAGGATAAATAACTGTGGTGCCATACATTAACAACTGAACTCCAAAGGTAATCAGAAACGTTAAATCTTTGTATTTGGTCGTTACTGCTGTTATGATGAGTCCGATTCCCAAGCCTAAAAGCGCCATCAAAATCACTAAAACAGGGAAAAATACCAAACCATAGGTGACATGAAATTCTTCGCCTTTATACGCATAATAACACATCATCAGAATCAGTAGTAATAATTGAACTCCAAAGCGTACCAAATTACTAACTACTATACTCAATGGCATTATTAATCTTGGAAAATAGACTTTCCCAAAAATATTGGCATTGTCTTTAAAAACAGTGCTGGTTTTGGTCAAACAATCCGAAAAATAATTCCAAGAAGTGATTCCTGTTAAGTAAAATAATGCGTGTGGTAAACCGTCAGTACTGATGTTGGCTAAATTTCCAAAAACAAAAGTAAAAACAATCGTGGTGAAAATCGGTTGGATAAAAAACCAAAGTGGTCCTAAAACGGTCTGTTTGTAAAAACTAACAAAATCGCGTTTTACAAACATCAAAAGCAAATCGCGGTAACGCCATAAATCACCAAAATTAACATCAAATAGTGACGAATGACCTTTTATTACTAAATCCCAGTCTTGATTTTTCTCTTGATGTTCCATATTAAAAAAGTCTTACTTATATTGTTTTTCGTAGTAGTTTTGATATTCGCCCGAAGTTACTCTTTTGAGCCAATCTTCGTTAGACAAATACCAATCTATAGTTTTTTCAAGTCCTTGTTCAAAAGTTACTGAAGGACTCCAACCTAGTTCTTTATTGATTTTAGAAGCGTCGATGGCGTAACGTAAATCGTGTCCTGGTCGGTCTTTTACATACGTAATCAGTTGTTCTGATTCGCCCTCGCTTCTGCCTAATTTTTGATCCATTTGACGACAAAGTAATTTAACTAGATCGATGTTTTGCCATTCGTTAAAACCACCAATATTATAAGTTTCGTGGTTTTTGCCTTCATGAAAAACAAGGTCAATTGCTATAGCGTGATCTTCAACAAACAACCAATCTCGGGTATATTTTCCATCGCCATAAACAGGCAAAGCTTTTTTGTTGATGATGTTATTGATGAACAACGGAATCAATTTTTCGGGAAAGTGATTTGGCCCGTAATTATTGGAACAATTGGTTATCACATAGGGCAATCCGTAGGTTTCACCATAAGCGCGAACAAAGTGATCCGAACTCGCTTTGGAAGCAGAATACGGTGAGTTTGGATCATACGCAGTTGTTTCTGTAAACAAGCCTGTTTCGCCAAGACTTCCGTATACCTCATCAGTAGAAATGTGGTAAAATCGTTTTCCTGAATAATTGTCCTTCCAAATTGTTTTGGCTGCATTGAGCAGATTCATTGTACCAATTACATTGGTTTTTACAAACGCTAACGGATCCGTTATAGAGCGATCAACGTGTGACTCAGCAGCAAGATGAAGTACTCCATCAAATTGATGCTCTATAAATAACTCGTTAATAAAATCGGCATCTACAATATCGCCTTTGATAAAAGTGTAATTGCTTTTATTTTGAATATCGGCTATATTTTCTAAATTACCTGCATAAGTCAGTGCATCCAAATTAACAATTTGATAATTGGGATATTTGTTCACAAATCGACGAATGACATGCGAACCAATAAACCCTGCACCACCAGTAATTAGTATTTTCTTCATTATAATTTTCCGTCGATTTGATTGTTATCTAAAACACCTTTAACATCATAAACGATTGATTTTGATTTTTTCAAAGGTGATAAATCTAAATTGATGAATTCTTTGTGTGAAACACCTAAAACAATGGCATCGTATTTATTTTCAGGTAAAACATTAGTTGTTACCAGTTTATATTCGTGTTTTACTTCATCTGGATTTGCCCAAGGATCATAGATTTCGATTTGAATCCCATAGTCTTTTAACGCGGCAATAACATCAACAATTTTTGTATTTCTAACGTCAGGACAGTTTTCTTTAAATGTGATTCCAAGCATTAATAATTTTGAATTATTAACTGGAATTTCATTTTTAATCATCAATTTCACTACACGAGAAGCAACGTATTCTCCCATACTATCGTTGAGACGTCTTCCTGCTAAAATAATTTCAGGATGATAACCTGCTTCTTGTGCTTTTTGAGCCAAATAATAGGGATCGACACCAATACAATGACCGCCAACTAAGCCTGGTTTGAAATTAAGAAAATTCCATTTGGTTCCGGCAGCTTCTAATACAGCGTGAGTGTCTATTTCGAGGATGTTAAATATTTTTGCTAATTCATTTACAAAAGCGATGTTAATATCGCGTTGCGAATTCTCGATTACTTTTGCTGCTTCGGCCACTTTTATCGATGGTGCTAAATGAGTTCCAGCCGTAATTACCGAATTGTATAAATCATTTACTTTGATTCCGATTTCGGGAGTTGAGCCAGCAGTAATTTTTAGGATTTTTTCAACTGTATGTTCTTTATCTCCTGGATTGATGCGTTCTGGAGAATATCCCGCAAAAAAGTCAACGTTGAATTTTAGTCCGCTGTTTTTTTCCAATACAGGAACACATTCTTCTTCCGTTAAACCGGGATAAACGGTAGATTCATAAATAACGATATCACCTTTTTTCAAGACTTTAGCTACAGTTTCACTTGATTTATAGAGCGGCGTTAAATCAGGTCTGTTGTTTTTATCAACAGGAGTTGGTACTGTTACAATGTAATAGTTGCACTCTTTGATGTCGTCAATATTGGTAGAGCAGAATAAACCGTTCTTTTCTAAAGGCCGATCAACTATCACACTTTGAAGTAGTTCTTTGCTAACTTCTAATGTAAAATCATTACCTAAATTGAGTTCGTTTACTCTATTTTGATTGATATCAAAACCAACTACTGGGTATTTTGTGGCGAACAACCTAGCAAGAGGAAGTCCAACATAACCTAAGCCAATAACTCCAATTTTTATACTCATCTTAATTAATTTAATTATTTAAGAACCAATAGCTTGATATTGAAATCCTATTTTTCTTAATTTAGCAGCGTCTAAAATGTTTCTACCGTCAAAAATAAAAGCTGGTTTTAACATATTATCGTATATTTTTTTCCAATCGTATTCTTTAAATTCATCCCATTCCGTTAGAACAGCTATTGCGTGAGCGTCTTTACATGCTTCATAAGGATCTTGATACGATGCAATGTATTTGTTATTTTTTTCTTTTGTTCTTGTTTCTAAATAACTCAAATCTGAAATAACTTGTTCAAACTCAACTTTTGGGTCGTATACCGCGATATTTGCTTTTTCAAAAATCAAATCATCAGCAATATAGATAGCCGCTGATTCTCTAGTATCATTAGTGTCTTTTTTGAAAGCCCAGCCTAAGAATGCTATTTTTTTATCGGCCACGGTATTATATAAAGTAGTTACGATATTTTTAGAGAATCTTCTTTTTTGATGGTTGTTCATGATGATTACTTGCTCCCAATAATCGGCTACTTCATTCAATCCGAACGATTTAGAAATATACACCAAATTTAATATATCTTTTTGAAAACAAGAACCGCCAAATCCGACAGATGCTTTTAAAAATTTTGGACCAATTCTACTATCCATACCGATTGCTTTTCCTACTTCATTAACGTCAGCACCCGTTTTTTCACACAATTCGGAAATAGCATTAATGGAAGAAACTCTTTGTGCTAAAAAGGCATTGGCTGTTAATTTAGATAATTCCGATGACCAAACATTTGTGGTAAGAATTCGCTCTTTTGGTACCCAATTGGCATAAACATCAACCAAAGCCTGAATTGCTTCTTGACCTTCTTTAGTAGTATCACCTCCAATTAAAACACGATCTGGACTTAGTAAATCTTGAACTGCTGTTCCTTCTGCTAGAAACTCAGGATTGGATAAAATTTGAAATTGCACTCCATTTCCTGTATGATCTAGGATGTTTTTTATGGCTTCTGCAGTACGAACGGGTAGAGTAGATTTTTCTACCACAATTTTATCATCCTTTGCCACACGAGCAATTTGACGTGCGCAAAGTTCGATGTATTTTAAGTCGGCAGCCATACCTTTACCTGTTCCGTAGGTTTTTGTTGGCGTGTTGACTGAAATAAAAATCAGTTGAGCTTCGTCGATTGCTTTGTCTACTTCGGTAGAAAAAAACAAGTTTCTGCCTCTTGATTCTTTTACAATATCACTCAAACCTGGTTCGTAAACTGGAATATTATTTACGTCTTCATCGTTCCATTTCGCTATTCTATCCGTATTTAAATCGACAACAGTAACTTTAATATGTGGACATTTTTGGGCAATAACTGCCATTGTAGGTCCGCCCACATATCCTGCGCCAATACAACAAACATTTGTAATCTTCATTAATAATTTATTTTAAATTTCCCCAATACCATTTAACAGCTTCTTTCAAACCTTCGTTGAAAGAGAACTTTGGGTTGTAGTTTAATAATCTTTTTGCTTTTTCAATACTTGCTAGTGAATGAGGAATATCTCCTATCCTATTTGGACCGTGTATTACTTGAATATCTTTAATTGATTTGTCAAATTCGCTCAGGTATTCTTTTAAATAAAATACCAAATCATTTAATGTAGTTCGATCACCAAACGCTGTATTATACACTGTATTAATGGCATCAGGGTTTTGAGTTTCCATTGCTAATTCATTCATTTGAATAACATTATCAATGTAAGTGAAATCTCTAGAATAATTTCCATCACCATTAATTACTGGACTTTCTCCTTTCAAAAGTTGCAAAACAAATTTTGGAATTACAGCAGCATACGCTCCATTTGGATCTTGTTTTCTCCCAAAAACATTAAAATAGCGCAAACCAATGGTTTCTAAGCCATAGGTTTTACTGAAAATTTCAGCATATAATTCGTTTACGTATTTGGTAATTGCATATGGAGAAAGAGGCTTTCCAATAATGTTTTCTACTTTTGGTAAGTTCTCAGAATCACCATAAGTTGACGAACTTGCGGCATAAACAAATCGTTTGACACCCGCATCTCTGGAAGCCACCAACATATTCAAAAAACCTGAAATATTTACATCGTTAGAAGTTATAGGATCAACAATGGAACGTGGAACTGAACCTAAAGCAGCTTGATGCAAAACATAATCTACGCCGTTAACTGCTTTTTTACAGTCTTCACTATTCCGAATATCACCTTCAATTAATTGAAAGTTTTTGTTTACCAATAAGTAATCTATATTATGGCGGTGACCAGTAGCAAAATTATCCAAACAAATGACTCTATTTCCTTTTGACAAAAAATAGTCACACAAGTTAGAACCTATGAAACCCGCACCACCAGTTATTAAAATAGTTTTACTCATTTTTTACTGATTAACTTCTTGATATTTCTGTATACCTTTTCAAAAATATTTCTAGCTTCATCTTCTTCATGATAGCCGTTTGAATAAGCTCCATAACCGTATCCGTAACCATAACCGTAACCTGCTCCATATTTGGCTTTATTTTCAAAACCGTTCAATACGATACTTACGTTGTTAAGTTCTCCTCTATTTACTCTATTGTTGAGCAATTTTATCATTTCTTTCTTAGTGAAGTTCTGGCGAGTAATGTAAAGAGTTACATCGGCAAATTGAGACAACTCAACAGCATCAGTAACCAAACCTACTGGAGGTGTATCAAGAATAATATATTCATATCGTTCCTTTAATTCCTTCATAAATTCGGCCATCGATTCACTCATGATTAACTCTGATGGATTGGGCGGAACTGGACCAGAAATAATAACATCCAAATAAGGAATTTGAGTACTGTGTATTATTTCGTCCATACTCTTTTGACCGATAAGATAATTCACAACACCAATATCATTCTTCAAATTAAAATCGTCAAAAATCTTTGGTTTACGTAAATCGAAACCAACTATCACTGTTTTCTTCTCACTTAAAGCAAAAACGGTAGCAATATTTACCGAGCAAAATGTTTTTCCTTCACCGCTGACAGAAGAGGTTAACATTAGTGTTTTGGAACCCGAAACATTTTGCTTTTTATATAAAAATTGTAATGACGACCTAATGGCTCTAAACGATTCTGACAAAGCTGATTTTGGTTTTTCAAACACTGACAAATTACTTCCAGTTCGTTTAAGACCAATTACACCGATTAGTGGAATTTGAGTAAGTGTATTAATATCGTCTGTGTTTTGAATAGAGTTATTTATGAAAAAGATTAAAAACACAATAAATAACGGAATCAACAATCCTAGGAAGATGGCAATTACATAATTCACGCCTGTTCTTGGACCAATTAAACCAGCTCCAATGTCTTTAGCAGGATCGATAAATTGAATATCAGAAAGATTGGCTGCTTTTACAATCAAAGCCTCACTCCTTTTTTGAAGATACGTTTGGTAAATTCCGTTACTTAAATCGTACTTTCTAATTATCTTAGCCAATTCTTGTTCGCCTTCGGGTAATCTACTTAATTTGCCTTCAGCTTCAGCCAGTTTATTATTCACTTGAGAACGTTCGAATTGAATAGCTGATTTTGCTGCATTAATATTCTCTAACAATACCCGCTTAACCGAAGAAATTTCATTATCAATAGAATTGAACATGTCTCCGTTTTTAACTGAATAAGACATTTCAGATCTACGCACAGAAAGTCCGATTAAGTTAGCCACATTATTCATTACGTTGGGATCTTCTATACCCGCTACAGAAGGAGCAGGTAATTTTGAATAATCGGTACTATTTCGCAAATAATTACTTAAAGTATTGTAGTAGTTTAATTTGCGCTCTACTTGATCTTTTTGCAAATCGTAGTCTAACAATTGTGTTTGAAAAGTTGATGTTCCAGCTTTCAAATCGGCTACATTATTTTTTTTGCTAAAATCTTTCAGTTCATTATTTGCATTTTTCAAATCATTTTCCATGATACTTAAAGTAGTATCAATGAATTTAATCGTATTTTCAGCAAATAAATTTTTGTTTTCAAGTTGTCTTTTGATGAGCGTTTCAACAGTTTCATTAAGATAATCAACAATACGAGCTTTGTTGGTTCCATCTAACGATAGTTTCATTATTGAACCTGCTTTTTCATCAATGTTGATTTTTATGTTTTTATATTTAGAAACCACATCATCAAAATTATTAAACTTAATGATGTATTCTTTGTCAACATAATTACCCGGAACTCCATTTATATCGAGTGTCCAATTTAAGAAAGGCAGTCGCACAGGTTGACCCACTTTATATTTTTGATCCACATCTCCAGCTAAAGATACTACTCCTTTTTCATGAGTTTGATAATTAATTACTTTTACCGTACTTGATTTACTATCAATTCTCAATTGATACTGAGTTGGCGAAAGAAATTTAATATAAATTAGTTCGTTTAGAATTTGATTTTTTGATTTATCAATATTTACAACAAAAGGAGTATTACCATAAACATCTTGAATGAAGTATTTTTGTTGTTGAAGATAATCAATATAAAAATTGAGATTTTCTACCACTATTTCGTTGTGTGATCTCGAACGTAAAGTAGTAGATAGATTTTGCACTTGATCAGAAGTTCCACCCCAATTGAACACTAAACTTGTGTTCGATGTAAAAAAAGGGTTGTTCTCTTCTTTAACCGCAATAGTAGTATCTAGTGAATATATTTTTTGTTTTCTAATATTTACCTGATGCGCAATGGTTAGACAAACAATTAAGCCAATAATAAACCAACGCCAATAACTAGCTGTTTTGATTAAAAATCCTTTAAAGTCAAAGCTATTTTGGTTTTCAAAAAAAGAAAAATCTTTTACGTCTAACATTTGGGGCGTGATTAATTCTTAAACAATAAAAAAGTAGTTGTTGCTAGCGAAAGTATTGTAATTATTGTGCTCAACGATTCTATACCTGTTTTTCCAGTTCCCCATGTTTTTTGCTTCAAGGGTTTGATATAGATGTAATCATTGGGTTGTAAATAATAGCATGGTGATTGCATAGCGTTGGCATTAGTCAAATCAATACTAAAGGTTTCTGCGCCTTGTGGAAATTGTCGAATCACCTTCACATCTTTACGATCTCCAGTAACCGTTATATCACCCGAATTGGCAACCGCTTCTAAAATATTAACCTTTTCCTGATACAACACTCTGGTACCTGGGCTATTTACCTCTCCATTTACAGTATAGCGAAAGCCTGCTAATTTTACCGTCACAAAAAGTTCGGCTTCTTTTTTAAAATATTCAGCCAACAATCGTTCTTCAATTTTTTTTCGGGCTTCTTCAACTGTAAAACCAAGCACATTAACTTCACCCAAAATTGGCATTCTGATATTTCCATGGTCATCAATGCTATACCCACTGAAATACAAAACATCCTGATTCATCATTTGAGCTGTCTGCGTAGTTGTAGCATTGAAAATCTCTACTAATTTTGAATCTAAAGCTTTTATATTGATGCTTAAGACATCATTTGTCTGAAGTCTGTAAGGCTTATTTTTTAATTCATTGACTGCTGGTATTGGATTGTTATCTTTATTCTGAAGGTAGACTAAATCCTGAGTAGGAACACAGGAAGTAACCAATAAACCTAAGCAAAATAGATAAAAAAGAGTCTTAATCATGTTTGAAATTAATTTTAGCAAACAAAGATAGTTTTTCAATTCAAAAAACAAAAGAAGTTGCCTAAATACTTGATTATTTATAAAAAGAATTTTCAAAAGGAACGCGTTGTAAAATACTTCTTCCCAAGGTTACTTCATCGGCATATTCTAATTCATCGCCAACAGCAATTCCGCGTGCTATTGTAGATGTTTTTACACCAAATTCTTTGATTTGCTTAAAAATATAAAAGTTAGTTGTATCGCCTTCCATTGTTGAGCTCAGAGCAAAAATAATCTCTTCTATAACTCCCGATTTTACCTTATCAACCAAAGTCGTAATATTCAACTGACTCGGACCAACTCCGTCAATGGGTGAAATTTTTCCACCTAATACATGATAAACACCTTTGAATTGATTGGTATTTTCGATTGCCATTACATCACGAATATCTTCTACAACACAAATTATTTTGTGGTTTCGGGCCGAATTGGAACAAATTTCACACACATCTACATCTGAAATATTATGACAATTAGTACAAAATTTAATTTCATCACGCATTGATGTTAATGCTTGAGAAAGATAATGTGTTTGTTCTGAAGGTTGCTTTAACAAATGTAAAACCAGTCGAAGTGCTGTTCGTTTACCTATTCCGGGCAATTGAGCCATTTCGTTGACTGCTTTTTCTAAAAGTTTTGAAGAAAATTCCATGGTGCAAAAGTAACTAATTTGAAAATGAGATGATTTGAAAATTTGAAAATTAATTCATCTTCTGATTTTCAAATTTTCAAATTGAGACATTAATTTTTGTATTTTGGCACAAACAAATAACAACCTATGTCACCAACGACTATTTTAACTATTATCATCATTTATTTTGGAGTTTTGATTCTCATTTCCAATGTAATCAGTAAAAAAGACAGTAGTAACGATGCTTTTTTTAAAGCCAATAAAAATTCGAAATGGTATTTGGTTGCCTTCGGAATGATTGGAACGGCACTTTCGGGTGTGACTTTTATTTCGGTTCCTGGTGAAGTCGGGAATCCTGATTTACAATTCAAATATTTTCAGTTTGTACTCGGTAATGCGTTGGGATTTATCATCATTGCGACGGTTTTGCTTCCGCTGTATTACCGAATGAATTTAACGTCCATTTACAGTTATATTGAACAACGATTAGGAGTTGTTAGTTATAAAACTGCTGCTACTATTTTTTTAATTAGCAGAACAATTGGCTCGGCTTTCCGATTGTATTTGGTGGTGATTGTATTGCAAAAATTTGTATTTGATGATTTTGGTGTTCCTTTTGCTATTACCGTTTTGATTTCGTTAGGCTTAATTTTCGCTTATACGTACCGTGGCGGATTAAAAACAATTATCATCACTGATACTTTACAGACGTTTTTCTTAGTTTCTTCGGTTTTTTTGACGATAATTTTCATCTGTAGAAGTTTGGATTATAGTTTTGTAGAAGCTTTTGAAGCGGTAAAAAACAGTAATTATTCCAAAGTATTTTTCTACGAAGATTATCTGAAAGGTAATTATGTTGTAAAGCAAATTTTGGGCGGAATGTTTGTTACCATTGCTATGGTTGGCTTGGATCAGGATTTAATGCAGAAAAACCTCAGCTGCAAGAACATTGGCGAAGCACAGAAAAACATGTTTACGTTTACCGGAATTTTTGTGGTAATTAATATTTTCTTCTTGAGTGTGGGAGCACTTTTGTATCTGTATGCAGAGAAAAACGGAATTGCGGTTCCGATGGTTGATGGTGTAAAACGAACCGATTTATTGTTCCCAGAAATTGCCTTTAATTATTTGACAGGAATTCCTGCAATTGTCTTTTTATTAGGATTAACGGCGGCTACTTTTGCCACAACAGATTCAGCTTTAACAGCATTGACTACATCATTTTGTGTGGATTTCCTAGGAATGGATAAAGGTGAAAATGTAAATGCACAGAAAACAGTTAGAACGCGGCATTTGGTTCATATTGGATTTTCATTATTGATGTTTTTGGTGATCATTATTTTTAATTCCTTGAATGACAAATCGGTTGTGACGATGATTTTCAAAGTGGCGAGTTATACGTATGGACCACTATTAGGATTGTATGCTTTTGGACTGTTCATGAAAACCAAAACAGTTCACGATAAATTGGTTCCGATTATTTGTATAATTTCTCCTTTGATTTGCTTTTTCATCAGTAAATACTCAGCTAATTTATTTGGGAATTATGTAATTGACAACGAATTGATTATTGTCAATGGATTGATTACCTTTTTGGGATTATGGTTGATTAGTAAGCCCGCGACTTCTGAAACGCGGTTTTAAAAAGGTTACAAGAGGAAAAGACGATTATTCTCTAGCCCTGACTGAAGGAAACGCCGCGCGTGACGGAAAGCAGGAAAATGGATTACAAATTAAGCCCTAGCCTTTTGCTCAAAAAAAAATAAAACCTTAATACTGATTCGTAGCCAACAAAACTAATGTACATGCTACTTCTACTTCGATGTTATTGCTTTTGAGTAATTGGTAAAACTCAGGATTTTCGGTTCCGGGATTGAACACCACTCGTTTAGGTTTGGTTTCGATAATGTAATTGTAGTAGTCGCGTTGACGAATCGGATTTAAGTACAGCGTTACGGTATCAATATTTTTAAGTGGAATGTTTTTGGTTCGAATGGTAATTCCGGCTACTTCACCTGCATTTTGTCCGATGGCTATCACTGAATGACCTTTATCTGTTAGCATTGTTATCGCTTTGAACGCGTATCGATCAGGTTTGGTAGAAGCACCAAGAACTAGAGTTTTCTTATTTTTCATGGGACAAAATTAAGGATTAATGTTTTTAAATTAACCTGAATAATTGTTTGTTTCTCTATCTTTGTCGAAAATTAACTTTATTTCGCACAAAATGGAAGTTTTTTTCAATACTTTTTTAGTTTTATTAGGAGCATTATTTTCGGTTTTGAATCCGTTTGGCGCCATTCCGTTTTTTGTGGGTTTGACCCAAGATTATGAGAAAGCCGAACGTTCAAGAGTTGCGTTGTGGACAGCCATTAATGTTTGCATCATTTTACTGATTGCATTTTTTGTGGGTGAATATGTGTTGCGCTTTTTCGGAATAACGATTCCGGCTCTGCGAATTGCGGGCGGAATTCTGATTGCGAGTTCGGGATTTGGTTTGTTGAATGCCAATCCGAAGAAACGAAAAGGAATTAGTAAAGAAGTGGAAGAAGATTTGGCAAATCGAAACTCGATTGCACTAACGCCTTTAGCAATGCCGATGTTGGCTGGTCCAGGTTCGATTTCGCTATTGATTGCGTTTTATCAAGAGCACAACCAAGTCAATGAAATTTTTGCCTCTTCTCTTTCCATAGTTGTGGTTTCACTCTTTATATTTTTGATTCTAAGAAGCGCACATTATTTATCGAAGTATTTAGGTGCATCTGGAATTGTGGCCATTTCTCGAATTGTAGGATTTTTGACAGTTGCCATTGGAATTCAATACATAATCAGTTCCGTTTTGTCTATCATTCGAGGAATTTAGAAAATAGAACATAAAATACAAAAATCCCAAGTTCTAATGAATTTGGGATTTTTTATTTGTTACTATTTCTATTTTCTTTATTCTTTTGGTAAAAATACCTCCGCCATCATACAACGTGCACTTCCACCACCACAAGCTTCAATAGTATCTAAACTTGAGTGCAAAATGGTGATGTGTTCTTCGAGTTGAGCGATTTGCTTTTTGGTTAATGAATTATAGGCTGATGAACTCATGATTAAATACCTTCTTTCGTCGGCACCTTGTAATTCGAGCATGTTTCCAGCAAAATTATTCATCTGATCTTCAGTGATTAAAATAATTTCTTTTTCGTCAGACCGAAGACTGTCCAAGACCATTTTACGCTCTTTTTTGTCATCGATGCAATCAGCACAAATTACGGCAAACGTATCGCCAATGCACATCATTACATTAGTGTGGTAGATTAATTTTCGTTCACCATTTACCGTTTGATAGGCTTCAAAAATAATTGGGTTTAAGTCGAAATCTTCACAAAATTCAATGAATAATTCTTCATCAGCTCTAGGAGAAAGAGCACAATAGGCTTTTCCGTTTTCTCTATCCAGAACAATGCTTCCTGTTCCTTCTAGGAATAAACTATCTTCTTCGGCAGAAGTATAATCCATGATTCCGTCGTTGATGACAAAACCTTTATCTTCTAAGATGTCTAAAATATCTTCTCTTCGTTCGGCGCGTCGATTTTCGGCAAACATTGGATATAAAACCACATCGCCATTTTCGTGAAAAGAAATCCAGTTGTTAGGAAAAATACTATCGGGAGTATCTGGATCTAAAGTGTCGTCAACCACAGTGACATCAACACCAACCATTCGGAGTTTTTGTACAAAGGCATCAAATTCGGCTTGCGCTTTTGCATTTACCGTTTCTGGAGTCAATCCGTCGAGTACTTTTTGATAGTAATTGTTAACGGCCGTTTGCTCGTTCATTCGAAACGCCACTGGGCGAATCATTAGGATGGAATTGGTGGTTTGGTTCATTTTTTTGTTTAGTTTTATTACGCTGCGCTCCATTTAGTTCGGCTACGCCTCGGGTCAGGTTTCAAGTTTCAAGTTTCAGGTTAAAGTCGATTCAACTTGAAACTTTAAACTTGAAACAAATTTCTAATCTCGTATCAAAGGTAAAGTAGAACACCTCAACAATCCTTCTTGTTTGGCGATTTCAGCGTAGGGAATTTCTTCTACAGTGAAACCTTGCTCTCGAAGCCAATTGTTGAGTCGGGTGAAATTGCGTTCTGAAACTACTACATTTTCATCTATGGAAAACACGTTGGAATTCATGTGGTACATTTCATCACGGGTAATGTGAAAAAGGTTTTCTTTTCCGAAAAGGTTTACTAAATAGACATAATCGGCTTCTTCACGGAAACCACTTTTGTAGATGATTCCTTTATTTTTTCCGACAGGTTGAAAGCAACAATCCAAATGTAACGCATTATCACGTGCTTCTAATTTTGATTTTACCAAGTCGAATTCTTTTACAATTTTATGTGGAAATAATTCTTTGATGTACTTCACACCTGCCATGTTGGTTCGAGCCGTGATGAACGAAGAATAATCAGAACCTTTGTACGTACCGATAAAAATATAGTCGTTCCACAGCATCACGTCTCCACCTTCAATATGTACATCTTCGGGCGGGCGCACTACTTTCTTAGGATTAATTTGGTCAATAACGTATTGAATAGCATCGAGTTCACGGTTTCTATCAGGAAGAATATTGGCTTTAATGAAGACATCATCAATCACAAAACCAATGTCTCTGGTGAAAATTTGATTGTAATTTTCAATCATTTCAGGTCGAAACACTTTAACATCGTATTTTTGAAACACTTGATTAAAGGCTTCCATTTCGGCTACCATATCCGCTTCAACTGGATATGTTCCGGCTAGAATGTGTTCTAACGACTTTGGATCGTAGGCTTCTTCGGCAGTTGGTGTTGGACCATTATTCACGGCCGAACCTAATACAACAGCTCTTAATCTGGATGTTTCGTTTTTAACGTTTAATTGTAACATATAATTGCTTTTGGCATCAGGCAAATATAAAAAAGCTCCGCTGAATGGCGAAGCTTTTGTTGATAAGTAGTTGTGAAATTAGTTTTTGATTAACTTTTGAGAAAATTGTTGACCAGAAACATCAGTAACCATCAAAATATTGACAACATTGTTATAACAACCTATATCTAGATTTATTGTTCATAATTTTCAATTATTTCAAAGATATCTAGCTTATTATTTGTTTTTTTATGCAGTCTTTTCACAAATATTAATTTGATTTAAATATTTATTTTACAACAATTTTAGATGTTAATTGTTCATCATTAATATCGAGTTTTAAAATATAAATTCCTGATTTTAAATTAGAAAGATCATAGTCATTACTTATAAATTCTTTTACTTTGTTTCCATTAAAATCATAGATGCGAGCAAAATATTTTGTATTATCATCACTTACTTTTTCTACTATTTCATTATTATTCTCTTCATCAATATAATAAGAAGCATAATTTCCATCATCTTGAATAATATTTGAAATTTTGTTATTACAATTCCCTGTTTCATTTACAGTAACATACAAGTATGCATAATTTGAAGAACCACAAGTAGTATTAATTTTAACTCTTACAACTGCTATAGTAGGTATACAACCTGTTTTAAAAACATATTGACTAGAACCTTGAGTTCCTAAATATTTCCAACTACAATTATTGGGAGATGAAAAGCTAGAACTATCGTCAATTGGGGCATCTACAGACCATTGATATGAATTTCCACCAAAATTTGAACTCCCATTGAATGTATAGGTAACTGTCTGACCAAATCCTACACAGGTTGGACCACTAACTAGTCCAGTTAATGTTGGAGTTCCAAAATTAACTGTTTTTATTATAGGTACAGTTTGATTACAAGCATTGGTTAATGTAGCGATAAGATTAACCGAACCGTTTCCTACTTTTGTAAGAGTGACACTAGTTGAATTCGCATTACTTATTGTTGCAATAGCAGTATTTGAAGAACTCCAAGTAACACTATTTGTACCTGCACCGCTTATAGTGTATACACTAGAGCCTGAACATATACTTGTTAAACCATTTATCATTGCTGAACTTGTGAAAGAAGCACGGGTAACAGAACAAGTCTTTGTTGGTTGAGCTACACTATTTAAAATTGGTGTAACAGAAACAGATGAAGGTAGTATTGTTGGACTAGTTGGGGTTAATGTTATAGAATTATTCGGTAACGATAATGTGCCCGACACAGGTGATCCATTTCTTGACCAACCTGTTCCTACATTCCAATTATAACTAATAGTTCCTGTTGTGTTATTTACATTTACAACGGAAAATGTTTTTGAGCTTGTGTTATTACAACTTATAGATTGCTGTGTAGGATTTATGTTAAACACCGGTGGAATTTCAATTATTTGAATTTTTTGTATGAAAATTTCTTGAATTTCAGGATTTGTTGGTGCTTCAGGTGATGGAGCTGAATAAGTTTGCAACATCATATATGCGGTAGTTGTTGTAACTTGAGATGAAATAAACTCATAATCTATAAAACCTCCTATACCACCAGCTATATTGATAATTTCAAAATAGGGAGTGTTTGAAAATGAAGCTTCTGAGAATCCAACATCGTTATTGAAAGGAGTTTGTCCAACACAAGTTGAATTCACACCAACTGGAGCGAATGACAACTTTAAATACACTCCTTTAGTAGGAACATTTGCTGCACCATTTCGAGCAGTTACAATTATTCTATATTTTGAATCTTTTTTAAAATTATTGGGATTTGTTATTCTATATGCTGTCCCTTTTTGATTAGTATATGAGCCATTGTAATTGTGATTCATTTTTATATACTTCATGCTATTACTTGCATCATTAATTAATATTGGAGCACCTTTATTTGTTAAATGTTGGGAAGTGTTAATTGTTGGTTGATCAGCAAATACATTGCAAGCATTCGTTGGTGTAAAACTATTGTAATTTATCGTTACATTTTGTGCAGATAAAATTGAAAAACTAAACACTATTGCGATAACTTTAAATATTTTTTTCATTTTGCTATATTTTTATTGTTTATATATTTTTGAAAGATTCGAAAAATTAATTTCTTGATGTAACATTTCATGAATGACTTTTTTTATAAAATTATTTTTTTTTCATATGCAATAGTTTTAAAGATTAATTCTTAAAGTTACCAACATCTTTTTTACTGAAAGTGTGTGAATTAGAATTTACTGTATTCCAAATTAGAATTTGATACGTTTAAATTAGAATTCGATAAAAAAGAAAAAGCTTCCCAAAAATTGGAGAAGCTTTCACATTAACTAACTACTTTAAATTTAATTTTTAATCAATTTTTCTGACATGGATTCTCCATCATCAGTATCAATTGTAATGATGTAGACTCCTTTTTCGTAATTGCTTATTTGAACTTTCATTTTATCTGTCGCATCAGAAGATTGTTCAAACACTACTTTACCATCAATTGAGTTAATGGTGAGTTTGGTAAATACTATTCCTTTGGTAACAATCTCAATAAAATCGCTCGATGGATTAGGAATAATGGCAAACCCTTTGAGTTTTTTAATCAGATTAACGGCATCTATGTTGGGTGACGCCTGAATTGGATTGGTTTCTTGTTCGTCTTCTCGATAGACATAATTGCCTGAGCAACCTTCGGGGTAAGCCGCAAATTGCGCGCCTTCGACCGCTTCAAAACCTGGATTTAATTCGACGAAATTTTCTGCATGATACACTACTCCATTCGCCAAGGCATTATTCCCAAATGAAATCACGTTGGATGCTTTGATCCAATCCGAGCGTTCACGCTGGCAAATCGCTACTGGAGCTAAATTATTATGGTCGTCTGATGGCGACGTTAATACTAAAGTAGGAACACAACAATCAATAAACGTAACATCTGGGCCAATACCTGATGAGTTATCTGAAATTTCATAAATAAACAATCCTGCTGGACAATTCACATTGAAATTCGCATGCACTTGAAATTCAAACTCTCCTGATGGATCGGCTCCAAACATACTTGGAAGCACAGTAAAACAGAATGAGTTGGACGTAAGTTGAGAAGGTACATTTACCGTTCCAATTACGGTTCCGTTTTGAACAATATCTAATGTTATAGTACTCAATATTGCATTTACGGGTGATTCATAAGTTCCGCATACTTCCATTGGAACATTATTAATCACATCGGGACAATTAAAATGTGTTGGATCAATATTCAATGCTCCCAATTGAGGCGTTGCACAAACAAATCCGCAGATATTATCAATATAAACGGTTCCGAAATGCGCTGAAGGTTGACAATCACTCACCGTAAACTCAATCGTACCCGGTTGATTTAGAATTTCACCCACATTCAATCGGGCACAAATCCAACCTGTATAAAGTACGCGTCGTTCTTCGTTTACGCTAATTACATTAAACAAACAGTTATCTGGATTAGCTATAATGCATATTTCATCAACAATATTTCCGTTTTGATCTCTGACTCTCGCTCTAAAAAAGGGTTGAATATCCTGACCATGTTGCGGTTTGTTATCCATTATCAGCGAAAAATTAAAATCGATGGTCGATTGATTAATCACTGGAAAATACCTCGAAACTGTGGTTTGATCGGAAGAGCCAAATCCGCCTGTGTTATTCAATTTAATACAACGTGTTCCACCATTCGTATTCAAAGTAGGCATGTTGACATTGAAATTAGTCAAAATAGGATCAAACTGCTGATAACTTCCCGCTGTGCTATTAATAACCGTAACTCTCGAATTAAAATTGTTCGTAGTCGGATTAATAACATTTGTAGCCGTCAAAGCGGTTGGTGTGGCACACGATTGAAAAAAGTCAGTACCCGATTGAGGCTGTGAATGATTATCCGACCAAAAAGAATAACCCGCTGTTCCCGATTCAAAGTCGCCATTGACGCAGGTTTGTGCAATTGAACTCGGTATTGGAGTTGAAATATAACTGTTCTTTTTCTCTGGATTTCTGACAAAAAACAACTTTCGCAACTCGTGTTTTTTTGCATTAATCATGGCTGCTTCTAACTCAAGTTGAGTAAAATGTTCTTCGTGCATCAGATGTTCAATGAGTTCATCTGTATTTTCTTTTGATAATGTATAGCTACTAAAATTAGCTTTAACAAAGTTCTCAATTTCTATTTCGGTTTGATTAGAAACTAATACTCTATTATTTTCTGATTCAATGTACTCATTAAGTTGAGCTGAAGCAGAGCAAGCAAATAGAAGAATACTATAAATTAAAACTATTTTGATGATTCGTAGCATATCATTTCGTTTTTTCGATCAGTGATTTTACTAGTACTTTTAGTTCTTCTATCTCTTTATTTTGTTGTTCTATGGCGATGGATTGTTGTTGAACTATCTTGTCTTGTTGAATAGCATATAATGTTAGTTCTTCTATTTTCTCCATTTGTTTAGCTTGCATTTCTGCCACATCCAATCCGTCTTTAGCTAAATCTGAAGCTGAGTCAACTCCGGGTAAATGTTTATTTGCAGTGATGAATTTTTCAACATCCGACAAAGGCATCAGTTTGTAATTTTCATCAAAAACATAATCCGCCCAATTGGCAGTACTACGCAAAGCAACTTTTACTTTTTCAGTTAAAATTCCGCCTTCTACAAACAACTTATAATTTCCTGTTGTAGTAGGAAAACTTGTTGTTGCTCCCAAATAAATTTTGCCATGAGTTGTACTTGTAGCAGTGTTGAACCAGATGTTTCTGTTGTTCATATTCACTACTCTATTATTGTTTGTGGTAGTGGATTGATTAATACTCCCATTATTAGCATAAAGACTTGTGTCAACAGAAGCAATTTGAAAAGGAGTTGCTGTTGAACCATTTCCTGTAACTGTAATGTTATTTCCAGCAATTACATTGGTAGATGGAAGTGTAACTGTATTTCCATTGGAAATGGTTAAATTATTTCCAACTAATGTTAATGATTGTGCATCAGTATCAGTATCTGTGAATGTTGGAAGCGTAAACGAACCGCCGTTGTTAGAAAGTGTAATTACATTTCCGTTTTGAGTCAGCGTTTGAAGTTCGTTGGTTGTACTACCATCAACTTCTGTGAACGTTGGCAATACAACTGAGTTTCCGTTTGAAATGGATAAATTATTACCTGTTAACGTTAAAGTTTGTCCATCATCATCTTGAGATGCAATTTGAAAAGGATTGGTTGTGGTTCCGCTACCTGTTACAGTTACATTATTTCCTGCAATTACATGAGTAGTTGGAAGTGTTACTGTATTTCCGTTTAAAATAGATAAATTATTTCCTGTTAATGTTAATGATTGCGCGTCAGTATCAGTAAAAGTAGGTAAAGTAAAAAAACCACCATTATTGGATAGAGAGACAATATTCCCGCTTTGTGATAAGGTTTGAAGTTGGGCAGCAATTTGAAAAGGATTGGTTGACGTTCCACTACCCGTTACAGTTACATTATTTCCTGCAATTACATGAGTAGTTGGAAGCGTTACTGTATTTCCGTTTAAAATAGATAAATTATTACCTGTTAATGTTAATGATTGCGCGTCAGTATCAGTAAAAGTAGGTAAAGTAAAAGAACCACCATTATTTGAAAGCGTTATAGTATTCCCAGATTGAGATAAGGTTTGAAGTTCATTGGTAATGCTTCCATCAATTTCAGAAAAATTTGGGATTGGTAATGTTACTGGATTACTTGCTACTCCATTTACAGTAGTAACTAATTGATTTTCTGTATTGATTGAATTCGAAATCGAATTTACAATTGGAGCTACAGATGAAATAGTGTTTACATTACTTGTCATCAGATTTCCTTCGGAGCTTAGCAAGTTGGTTGTTGCACCATTTGACATGTATTGAAGAACCACATCTCCATCTGCATTGACTGTCAAAAATTTATTAGTTGCAGGATTTGCTGTAGGATTGAACGAACTAGTTAGGTTTGTAAATCTTAGTCCGGAAAGGTCTTTTGCTTCGCTTTTAATTTCTAAAGTGTTTTTGGGTATTGTAGTATTAATCCCTATCATTCCTGGCTTAGTAGAAACATTATCCGCACTACTTAGTCTATTCATATTATAACCAAAAATTACATTCCCAATATTTAGAAAGTTATTATTTAACGGATTAACTTGAAATCCTGGGCTAAGAAAAGAGCTATTCCCTAACAAAATATTACCATTCCCAGTGTTTCCTCCTGCATTTTCTCCGATGACAATATTTTTCGAACCTGAATCAATTCCTGAATTATTACCCAAAAACAAATTATTTGAACCTGTATTTGTTGAATACCCTGAATTAGCTCCAATGAATATATTATTTGAACCATTTTCTAAAAAATGACCTGTAAAATATCCGATATACAAATTCTTATCTCCAGTTTTCAAAGTTTTACCAGCAGCCATTCCCATAAAAATATTATTATTTCCCGTTGACAATTGACCCGACGAAACTCCAATTCCTATATTGTTATTTCCATTTGTATTTTTTTGCAAAGACCATGTTCCCAATGCAATATTATTATCTCCATTTAAATTCAACTCTAATGAAGCTGGACTCAGAGCAATATTATAATTCCCCTGACGATTGTTGTAAAGTGCTCTATAACCTAAAGCAGTATTTGAAAACCCTTCATTATTGAATTTACCTGATTCTGCTCCAATAAATGTGTTACCATAACCCGTAGTATTTCCGTGACCTGAAGATGAACCTACAAAAGTATTAACGTAACCTGTTGTATTGGATTTACCAGAATTTTCACCAATAGAAATATTAAAAAAATTCAAAATTTCATTTGAATTATTTCCTGCTCCACGGCCAATATTAATATTTGAGAATCCACCTTGACCAGAATTTAAACCAAAAGAAGTATTAGTAAATCCAATTCTACCACTGTTCACATTATTTCTTTTAAATCTAAAATCTTCATTGTCTGTTGTGCCGATAAAATGTTGATTATCAGAAGTTCCTGAATTTCCATTTAATTTCCAGAAATTACCTTGATCTTGATTATCAAATTCTGTGTTAGGTGGCGGCACGTTGTTCTTACTCAATAGAGAATAATACAAGGAATCCTGCTTCATCTCAAGAAAATAACTTTCAATGATGCTTTTTTTTGAACTTTCAAGTTCTGAAGTCGAATTGGTTTGTGCTTTACTCTTTGTAGAAGCACCGAATAAAACCAAAATAGTAAGTAAAAAAGTAATTTTCATTCTCATAATTGTGCAGTTTAGGAATTATAAATCAATCAAATGTATTCGTTGAAAAACCATCAATTACTTAGGGTGAGTAGTTGATTAATGGTGTTGATTTATAGGGTATTACAACACGAGAACTAAATTATTTAGGAAATACTAATTGCTGTATTTCTTCAATTAATTTATTAATCCAAATGTATATTTATTTCTTTCAAATTAATCTATAAAATACATAAATAATCGATATAATACATCAATTTTAAAAAATATAGAGTAAATAACTTACAATTTTAAATTAAACCATTAAAGAAAAACAGTTACTTTTTTTGCTTTCAAAGATGTTCTGATGATTACAAAAAAAGCCCCACAAAAGTGGAGCCTATTTTTTTTTAGGAAGTAAAGGGAGAACTATCTAATCTCTACTTTAATGACTTTACTAATTGAATCTGTATTAATTGATAAGAAATACAAACCAGTTGATAACGAATCTGTTGAGAGTGAATAATCTGAACTTAGATTTACATTTTGCTCGGCAATCATGATTCTTCCATTAATGTCATACATCTGGATTGTTGCTTCTGAAATTGCGATTCCTCTAGTTGATATTGTAAGCATACTTGAAGCAGGATTTGGATACACTGAAAAAAGATTTTCATTTGAAGAAACTCCTAATGCTTCGACAGCAATTTCGCCTCTGTATGGTTTGGTGTTGTCTTTGGTTAAAGTAACTTTAAGGTTATTCATTGATGTTAAAACGGGAATTTCAATATTGGCAACACCGTCAACAATTTCGGAAAGAGCAATAATTTCATTATCTTGGGTTATTGAAACCAGAGCGCCATTTGTATTGGATAGTATCTCTAAATTGGCTCCACTAACAGAAATAGTTTCAACGTGATTCGCAATGATATTAGTGGTCACTTTACTTCTAAAGATGGTTGATGGATCTCCAAAAAACACCCATGTTTGCATTACTTCTTGAGAAGTTGGACTTTGATTATAGGCTTCTAACATGCTAATTTGCCCATTGTAAAAAAGACCTCCTAATGATGTTTTGATGTTTTGGGAATCACTTCTTACAATTAATTCGGTCATTTCATCCTGAGTTTGCATGGGTTCAGCCCAAGCCATCAGTATAGACGAACCGCAAGAAGCAATTGCACCTGTAGGAGTTCCTAAATATTTGACTCTGGTAAATGCTTCACAAAGTGATGTAGAACCTACAAATGTTCCGTTATTACATGCAACAGAAATCACAAAAGGATATTTATTCGTATTGGTTAGAGCATTTACACTACTATTAGTATAATCACCCGTTGAAACACCTTCTGTCCAGCCGTGACCAGTATAGTTTAATAATCCAGCGCCTTGATTAATTGCGGTAGAAATCATTGCTGCCGACGGACTATTATCAGCATCATTACCTCCATGTGAACCATCATAAAATTCATGAATGGTTGAATAACCATAATTAGTCAAAACTGTTCCAATATTACGCAAGTGTTGCCAATCAGGTTCACCATCATCGCCATAACCATCACCTTCATTAGAACCAATTCCGATCGCTTTGGTCATCCAATCTCCCGTAAATGGATTAGTTTCATATTCTAATGTACGTGTTATCATGGTTTGAACCTCAACAACATTTCCCGAGAAACGTCCAACGATTAATTCAGGAAAGTAGTCATCGCCTTCTAATTGTCCGTAAAAAGAATCGCTCCACAATTGTTCTTGAGCTCCCGTTATCCCATAGGAATGACATGGTAGATTTTCGTGATCTCCAACTAATTGAACATATACTAAACCAGGATTATTGGCATAAAAATCTTGAATAAAACTTTTTATAGCGGCTGGAGTGGTTCCGGTTTGGTCTAAAGTTACAACAGTAGTTTTAATCCCTTTTTCAATCTTCCAATTTACATACGATTGTAGAGTTGATGCGTAACTGGATGGAGTAATGACTAATAAATCTCCTTCTTCTTGAACTGGATTGTATTGTGTTGAATTGAGGTATAAATTTTTGTATAACGAATTAAAAACGGTATTTGTGGCAGTTGTAGTATTCGTTTTTTCATTGAGTCCAACTACTGAAGTGTTTGTGTTTACTTCAATTCGGAGGTTTTTATAAACGCGTAATTTTTTGGTCACTGGATTGTATTGGTACGGATAAAAGGTCACCACAGCACCACGAGTATCTCTGAAGATGAACGGATTGCCAACCTCAGCTAGTTTGCCTGGATAAAAGGCATTATCATTATAAGCTGGTCCGAAAACATACGGAATTGCACTCGGATTTACATTGCGTTTCAAACTTCCTTTTGACGGCAATACGTTTATATTATCATACTCGTCAAATCCATCATTTACAATTGAATACGAAACTTTTCCTACATTAGGTAACTGAACTGATTTAGAAAAAGTGGGTAATGATGGTGCGTCTTTTTCCATAGTGAAAATTTTAGACACTGAATTGAAATCTTCATATGAAACACCATCAACATTTTTGGTAATTGAAGTATAGTTAGACACTTTATTTTCTACTACTAAATTAGTCGAAACAGTAGAAATCATTTTCATTTCTTGAGCATTTGATAATAGCCCGAAGAACGATGAAATGATGAGTAGAAGGTAGATTTTTTTCATAGCAAATAGTTAAGAGTGATTACTTTTAATCAATAGAATTAATACATTTAAGAAAAAAAGTCGCTTATTCTATTAAAAATCAAATATATAAAATTTATTAAAGCCTGCAACATACAAAAAAAAACGACCTCATTTTGAAGTCGTTTTTTGTTATTATCTTTTATCCATCGGGACAAAGTCTCTAAGTGGATAACCTGTATACACTTGTCTTGGTCTTCCTATTGGTTCTTTGTTGATGCGCATTTCTTTCCATTGAGCAATCCAACCAGGTAATCGTCCGATTGCGAAAAGAACTGTAAACATATCTGTTGGGATTCCCAAAGCACGGTAAATAATTCCAGAGTAGAAATCAACATTTGGATATAATTTTCTAGATACAAAGTAGTCGTCTACTAAAGCTGATTCTTCTAATTTTTTTGCGATTTGAAGAATAGGATCATCAACACCTAAAGTAGCTAACACTTCGTCTGCTGCTTTTTTAATGATTTTAGCTCTTGGGTCAAAATTTTTGTAAACTCTGTGTCCGAATCCCATTAAACGGAACGGATCGTCTTTATCTTTTGCTTTTGCTAAATATTTCTCAGCATCACCACCATCTTTCTGAATGTCTTCTAACATTTCAAGAACCGCTTGGTTAGCTCCACCGTGTAATGGACCCCAAAGTGCAGAAACTCCAGCAGAAATAGAAGCGAATAAACCTGCATGTGACGAACCTACAATTCTAACAGTAGATGTTGAACAGTTTTGCTCATGATCCGCATGAAGAATGAATAATTTATCTAATGCATCAATTACTTTCGGATTGGAAGCATAAGGACCTGTTGGCAATTCAAACATTAAGCGCATGAAATTTTCAACATAGCCTTTAGTATTATCGTAATAATTCAATGGATAACCCATCATTTTACGGTAAGTCCAAGTGGCAATTACAAGAAATTTACCCATAGTTTTACACACGGCTTCGTACATTTCTTTTTCATTATCAACATTAACCACTTTTGGATTAAAAGCTGTTAATGCAGAAGTCAACGAAGACAAAACACCCATTGGATGTGCCGTTTTTGGAAAACCATCTATGATGTTTTTCATTTCTTCGTTTACCAAAGTGTATTTTCTGATGTCAGTTTCAAATTGAGCCAATTGTGATTTAGTAGGTAATTCTCCAAAAATCACTAAATAAGAAACTTCTAAGAAATCGGCTTTTTCAGCTAAATCTTCAATAGCATAACCTCTGTAGCGAAGGATTCCTTCTTCTCCATCTAGAAAAGTGATGTCACTTTTACAAGAACCTGAATTTTTGTACCCTGGATCTAAAGTGATGGCTCCAGTTAGAGCACGTAATTTTTCAATATCGATGGCAGGTTCGTTCTCACTTCCTACAATTACAGGAAACTCATACTTTTGGCCTTCGTATTCTAATATTGCTGTTTTTGACATGATATAATTTGGAAATTAAGTCTGGTAAATAATAATTTAACAAATTTATGGAATTCCAAATGAATTAAAAAACAAATACAGCAACGAAATCGTTAATTTTTTTGTAAAATCTGCAAGATTGATATAGATGAAAAAGAAATAAGGCTTTATCTATAAAAAATGGTATTGTTTTAGCCACGAATTCGCCTAATACAATTTGAACTCGTGGCTTACCAACTAACTATTCTTTTATGATTTGCTCTACTTTCACTCCATTTTCTGAGGTAACTTTTACATAATAGACTCCAGCTTGTTTTTGAGAAATATCAATTGAAGCAATTTGATTATCTAAAATTTGTGTTTGAAGCAATCTTCCTTGAACATCATATAATTGAATGGATTTTATGCTATTATTACATTCTATAGTGACAATTGATGCGGTCGGATTTGGATAAACCAATATTGATGGATCTGTTGTAACAGGAGGATTTCTTAGTTCTTTAATTGTTATTTGTTCTAAATTTGTCTCTAATGGCAATTCATAATTAAAGAAAATATCAGCAAATTCAATTATAGTATAATTGACAGGTAGTGTTCCGTTGGATTTAATTTTAATTAATACATTACCGTGTCCGCCACTATCAATGCTTACTCCTTGAAAAATTATTTCGATAACATTTCCCGTTTGCCTGACATAGGCATCACTAGATGAGTTGAGTAATTGCAAGGAATTCACATCAAATTCTGTAGGTAAAACTTCTAATCGAACCACCACATTTTGAGGTTGCGCTGTACCCGAATTTTCAAAACTAATACCATAATGGAGAAATTGTCCTACTTGGGAAGTGTTCAATGCCTCTCCTTCCAAACAAGTAAGTGTATTTGGTTCTGATGCGGCAACTACAGATTGGTTGATTAAAAAGTTATTATCAATTGGTAATTCATCGCCTTCCAATGGAGTTGTTGATACTGAAAAGTTAATACTATCTCCTACATTTATAGTAGGATCTGTCAAAAATTTCACTTCAGTAGCTCTACTTTCAAAAGGCTTTAAATCAGTATAACTCCAATTGACCGAACCTACATCTTGCAAAACTGGCGCAGGTGTAGCGCTAAGAAAATCTAACAATCCATCATTAAAGGCAAGAGTAAATTCGCCATTTAAGGTTTGATTTCCATTATTTTTTATCACAATAGTATAGATAGCTTCAAAAGTAGGCACGACAGAAGTAACAGGAGAAATTACGATCTCAACATCCGAATGCACATCAATAGGAGTAACACAAAAATTCTGAGCTACAAGATTATTATTGTTGTTTACAAAAGGAATAGTGGCTGATGAAGGAGAAAAATTAAACCATGAGGCATTCTCAATACTTGGAGTTAATGTAAAATTTCCAGCTTGAGTGTAAAAATTCAATTGACCTAAATCATCAGTAAAAGTTGCGCTCTGATTCGTACCATCATTCAGTATAAACTTAATATTGGAATACGTTGGATCACTACTATCACAACCATTGTTATCAACATCCAGCTGGACAGTACTTTGAATGGTGTTGTAATTTCCGCCAGGAACAAAAGAACAATACGAATTACAAGCTGTATTGGTCATTCCTAAAGTGTTCAATTGTGCTTGTACCGCATCAATTTGTGCATCGTCTACACATATGTAGGTTAGATTAGGATTGTTAGTAAAAGATAGTGTTGTTTCGTTAGCTCCATTTTTTATGAACAATGTTTCTAATAAATTATCATCGCATACAACACTTTCAAGTAAAGGACTTGAGCTGACATCTATAGTCGTCAATAAATTGTTTGCGCAACTAAGAGTCCAAAAACTAGGTAAATTGTTTGTGTTTATTGTTGTTAACTGATTATTAAAACAATATAATGCATTGAGATTAGTTAAACCGCCAACGTCTAATGTTGTTAGTTGATTTAATTCACAATTCAACTCAGTCAATCCTGTCAAAAAACTAACATCTAAAGAAGTCAATAAGTTCTCTTGACACCATATAAAAGTTACATTAACTAAATTCGTCAAATCGAGAGTAGTCAACTGGTTTTGTCCACAATACAACTGAGTAAGTTGAGTTAAGCCTGTCAAATCAAGAGAAGAAAGTTGATTGGCACTACAATCTAACACTTCTAGATTTACTAAATCTGTTAGATCTAAAGCGGAAATTTGATTTTGATTACAAGTCAGTGTGGTTAAATTTACTAAACCATTTAGATTTAACGAATTTAAACTATTGCCCGAGCAACCCAAGACTTCTAAATTCACCAAACCGCTAACATCTACAGAAGTCAGAGAATTACTCTCAAAAACTAAAGTCACTAAATTAGTTAATCCTGTCAAATCGATAGAAGTTAATGAATTTCCATTTACTCGTAAAGTTGTTAAATTGTTTAAAGAACTAATATTTAATGTAGTCAAAAGATTACTTGATGCACTAAGCAATGTCAAACTTGTCAAAGCATTCAGATTTAGCACTGTTAAGCTATTTTGATCACAATTTAAATCTGTTAAATTGATAAAACTCTCAATACCCGTCAAATCAGCAATGGACGAATTAGAAACATTTAAGTTTGTCACAGCCAAAGCTTCACTTTCTTGAATTTCACCATCAGTGTTAGTATCAATTCCTAATGAAATTAATTTTGTTTTAAAATTTACATCGGGTATTGTTACTATCTGAGCAAACGAGTCAGTTGTAATTATAAGAAATAATAATAACAAAAATTTTCTCATCATAAATACAATTAATTATTCAACTGTTTGGTTAACAAATCTTGTAATTGCTCTTTTTTTCGTTGTGAAATTGGAAGATTACTATTATCGGACATGATTACATAACCTCCGTCTTTTTTGATGAACGATTTCAAAAAAGCCATATTGATTAAATGCGATTGATGAATTCGAACAAAACCGTGTTCTGTTAATAATTCTTCGTATTCTTTTAGAGTCTTAGAAATTAAAATTGGTTTGTTGTTTTTGATGTAAAATTTAGTGTAATTGTCTTCACTTTCGCATCGAATGATATCGCTAATTTCAAAAAGATGAATTCCATCTGAGTTGGATAGAGCAATTCGCTTGAAATGATCTACTTTTTTTCGAATGTTTTCTAATAGCAAATCGATATGAGCATAACTATCATTCTTTTCTAAAACTTCTTTTATTTTATTAACTACTTTTTTCAATTCATCGGGATCAACAGGTTTGAGTAAAAAATCCAAAGCACTGAATCGGAATGCTTTTATGGCGTATTGCTCATGAGCGGTAATAAATACAATATGTGCAGAGGATTTACCATTTTTAGTTGCTAATTGTTCTAAAATATCAAAACCAGTTCCGTCGTTGAGTTGAATGTCTAAAAAAACAACTTCTGGTTTTAATCGATCGATAGTTTCAATTCCAGTCGCTACACTTTCAGCCTCTCCAATGATTTGAATTTGTGGCGCACATAAAGCAAGCAAACCTTTCATTCCGCTTCGAAGGTTACTATCGTCATCTATTAATACTGCTGTAATCATGTATGGTGTTATTATATTTATCTTCCTTTATTGACAAGTCGCGACTTGTCATTACGTAATGTATTGTATTGGCAAATGCAATACGACTTTTGTTCCGTTTATTTGATTGTTATTTTTTAATTCTTCTATAGTAAAATAGGCTTTTTGATTGGTTGATGAAGTTATCATTTCCAATCGCTTTTTGGTAATATCTAATGCCATCGATTTGTGAACTACTACCGAATTTTCCTTAACCAATTGTGACTGTTGAAAACCAATTCCGTTGTCTTCAACAGTGCACAATAGACTTTCTTTTTCAATGGTAAAATGGATAGCAATTGTTCCCATTTCTTTTTTTGGAATTACTCCATGAATGACAGCGTTTTCTACAAAAGGTTGCAATAATAATGTTGGAAGCGCCATATCATCCTCAATAGTTGAACTTTTGGTAATACTGAAATTAAATTTATGATTGAAACGAAGTTGTTCTAATTCGAGGTAGTTCTGCAAGCTCTCTATTTCTTTATCGATTGGAATTAACGATTCTTTTGAATATTCTAAAGTCAACCGCATTAATTTTGAAAACATGGCAAGGTATTTTATTGCCGATTCCTTTCCATTATTAACAATAAAACTGGATATCGACCCTAAACAATTAAAAACAAAATGAGGATTCATTTGCAAATGCAATGCTTTTTGTTCGTACTCGGCTAATTCTTTTTGAAGGGTAAGTGTTTTTTTAAGTTGAATTCTATTGTAAATTAAGAATCCAATTCCAAAAAGCAGAATCGCTAGAAGAATAGCAAAAATTAATTGCATTTCACTTCGCTTGGATTGTTCTTTAATTAGTAATTCTTTTTTTTCAAGTTCTTTTTTGTGCAATGCTTCTTTCTTTTCAAATTCGAAATTCAGCTCTGCTTCAACACTTTTACGGGTATTTTCTTTGTTGATTAAACTGTCTTTGAGTTCGCTGTATCTTCTAAAATGCAACAAACTCTGTGCAGCATTATTTTGTTTAGTGTACACATCACTTAAGAGCTTTTCGGCCAACATTTCATGCTCCATAACATCTAATTCCTGAGCTAATTTCAGCACTTTGAATGCTTCATTTTCGGCTAGCGCGTACTTTTTTTGCTCGTAATAGAGTCGTCCAAGATGAAGGTAAGTATCACTAACACCAAACTTGTCGTCAATACTTTTAAAAGATTGAATGGCCTGATTCCAGTTTTCAATTGCTTTTAGATTATTTCCTGTATGTTTAAAAAACAGTCCAAAATTATTGTACCATTCTCCGAGAGCACGTGGATTTGGGTTTTGCACAAAGCTTCTTTTGGCCTTGATGTAAAAATCAAAAGCGGTATCGTATTCTTTTTGTTTAAGGTATGAGTTTGCTATATTGGTTAGTGTAATCCCAACGTTCGGATCATTTAGTTTTTCTTGTATTTTCTGGGCTTTTGTAAAATACTCTAATGCTTTTGAATTAATGGATTGCGATTCGTAAGCAATTCCAATGTTATTGTAGAGCTTTGCACATTTTGCATCATCTTTAAACTCTTCATAAATACCAACTGATTTCAGATAGTAATGTAACGCTTTAGGATAGTTGCTTTGTTCTGAAAACACAATTCCAATATTTCCATAGGAATTTGCTAATCCTTTTTTTACATCAGAATTGTTTTTATTTAATTCTAATTCATCTTCAAAAAGAGAGGAAGCTGAAGAGAACGATTTGAATGCGCTGGGATAATCACCAGATACAATACTTGCGTTTCCTATGTTTAAATAGGCGTAACCTTTCCCTAATTTAAAATTGATTTTTTGGGATACTTCTAATGCTTTTTCAGCAGATTCAAGCATTTTTTTATAATCACCAACGGTTTTGTACTCATCCGCAAGGTGATTCAGTGTACTAGCTCTTTCAACTTCATTTTTACTTTTGGATAAAACTACCTTTAAACTATCAATTTTTTGATTTTGAGAGTAACCAAAAAAAGCATTTATCAGTAAAAAAAGTAAAAGTAATTTTAGTTTCATTCGCTAGAAATAGGGAACCAAATATACTATTTTCAGTTGGTTTAGATTGAGTAATCGAGAATTTGAATACTTTGAATGAGAATTCGCATAGTTTAATCGATTATTTGATATCTTCTTATCTAAAAAATTACTCTTTACTAATTCTTTCAACTTTACTTCCTTCATCGGTCAAAACTTTAACAAAGTAAATTCCGTTGGTATAATTCGAAATATCAATTGAAGATTGGGAATCATTCACTAATTGCGTCATTAAAACTCGACCTTGTACATCAAACAATTGAATTGATTGAATGTTGCTATTGCAATTGATATTGACATTGTTTTTTGTCGGATTAGGAGCGATTACAACTGAACTATCGATTGGAAACTCACCATTTGAAAGCGTTTGAAAAGTAGTTGATGTAGTATTGGTTTCGATTGGAAAATTGTAATCAAAATAAATGTTGGCGTTGTTCGTTACCACGTTTCCTTCCACCAATATAGCTTTAGTTTTGATTTTGAATACTACATTTCCGTGTTGATTGGTTCCTAAATTAATGTCATCAAAAATAAACTCTACTTTGTTTCCTGCAATTCTGGTTTCCATTTGGTGAGAAGCATTCAAAACTTGTAGCGTTGCAATATCAAATTTTGTTGTATCAATGATGTCTTTTACCACTACAAAAGTGGCTGGGAAAGTTCCGGTGTTTTCAAAGTTGATGTTGTAATGCAAATAATCACCTATTTCAGTAGGAGATACAACGTTGCCTTCTAAACAAACTTTGTTATTAGGATCAAATGAACCAACAACTATTTGATTATAAGTAAAAGTATTATCAGTTATCGTTTCATCTCCAGAAACTGGATTGATTGTAGCTGAATAACTCAATACATCACCAATGTTTACAGCTGGTGTTTCTGTTGGTGTGTTTACATTTAAAATAATGTAAAAACTTCTACTTTCAAAAGGCAATAAATTGGTGTAATTCCAAGTCAAACTTCCAAGATTTTGTGAATCAGGGTTTATTGTTGCCGAAGTAAAATCTAAAACAGCATCATTATATTGAAAATTGATACTTCCAGACATGGTTTGATTTCCTTTATTCTTGTATACAATTTGATAAATCGCATCAAAACCAGGTCGGGCAATTTCTATTGGAACTATAATTATTTCAACGTCGGGATGAACTCCAACAGGAGTAATACAAAAATCTTGATTATAAACACTATTATTTAACGTAGGAAAACTAAGTGTTGTTGAAATTGGTGTAATAGAAAAATAAGTTGGGTTTTCTAAGAGAGTACTTAGTGTGTGATTTCCTGTTGTGGTATATAAGGTATAACTTCCATCTGTTGTTGGGAAGGTTCCACTTGAAACTGTACCATTAGTTAAATTCAAACGCACACTATTAGGCAGCATCAAATCGGATGCATCACAACCGTTGTTATCCATATCAAATCGAACTACACCTGCAACTGAATTATAATTTCCACCCGGAGTGAAAGAGCAATAGGAACTAACCATAACAGCTAAACCAGCTTGTGCTTGTATGCTAGCTACTTGACCTTCATCGGCACAGATGTATTGGAGATTGGGGTTGTTTGAAAAATTAAGAGGTGATTCTATTTTCCCGTTTTTAATAAATAGTGTTCCTAATTGATTATTATTACAGTAAAGTGAAGTCAAGTTTGTATTCAAAGTAATGTCCAAAGTTGTTAACAAATTATAATCACACCAAAGTGAAACAAGATTTGTATTTTGTGAAACATCTATGTTTGTCAAATTATTATAAGTACAGTAAAATGATTCCAAATCAGGATTATTTGCTAGATTAATACTTGATACCTGATTACTTCGAATATCTAGATTTTGTAAATAAATATTATTAGTAACATCTAGCGATGTCAAATGGTTATTTATAATCCGTAATTCTACTAAATTAACATTATTAGTGATATCTAAATTAGTTAAATTAAGACTATAAGTATCCAAGAGTGATAGGTTAATATTTTGAGAAAGATCTAAACTAGTTAATGGATTTAACCCACAAATTAAAGAGGTCAGATTAATATTTTGTGTTAAATCCAAATTTGACAATTCGTTACCTGCACATTCTAACTCTGACAAATTTAGGTTTTGAGATACATCTAAACTCGTAATTTGATTACCTGAACATTTCAAATTGATTAACTGAGTATTATTGGAGACATCTAAACTCAATAAATTATTTTGAAAACAAGATAAATCCTTTAAATTAAAATTTTGAGAAAGATTTATAGTTTGTAATGAATTATTTGAACAATTCAAGTACTCTAAATTAGTAAAAGCCTCAATACCAGTTAAATTCACAATTTGATTTACAAAATAAGAGTTATAAACATTGATGCCTTTTATTAAAAGTGCTTCACTTTGTTGAATTTCACCGTCGGAATTAGTATCAACGATAGTGGACATGCCATTTAAATCTATTGCAATATAATTACTAAAATCTGCACTCAATAACTTCGCCTTAAAATTTGCATCTGGAATGTTCACGATTTGTGCATTAGACAAACCCGTAATCAACAATAAAAGAAGTAGTATTTTTTTCATAGCTTATGATTTATTCTTTTATAATTTTCTCAATTATAGCGCCAATTTCAGTAGTCACTTTTACAAAATAAATTCCGTTGGTATAATTGGAAACATCAATTGATGACTGAGAATCGTTAGTTAATTGCGTCATTAAAACTCGACCTTGAACATCAAACAATTGAATTGATTGAATGTTGCTATTGCAGTTGACATTGATGCTGTTTTTTGTCGGATTAGGTGCGATTACAACTGAATAATCTGTTGGAAATTCTCCATTAGAAAGCGTTTGAAAAGTGGTTGATGTGGTATTGGTTACGATTGGAAAATTGTAATCAAAATAAATATTGGCTTTGTTGGTTACAGTGTTTCCTGCAACCAAAGTGGATTTGGTTTTGATTTTGAAAGTTACATTTCCGTGTTGATTCGGACCTAAATTAATGTCATCAAAAATAAACTCTACTTTGTTACCAGCAACTCTAGTTACCATTGGATGAGACGCATACATAATTTGAAGTGAGTTAACATCGAATTTGGCACTATCAATCTCATCTTTTACAACCACAAATGTTGCTGGCGCATTTCCAACATTTTCAAAGTTGATAGTATAATGAAGGTAATCACCTATTTTTGAAGTTGAGACTACATTGCCTTCTAAACATGCTTTATCATTTGGATCAACTGAACCAACTACAAATTGTTTAAGACCTAAAGTATTGTCATCAGGAACTTCATCACTTGGTATTGGATTAATTGTAACTCCAAAATCGAGTTGATCACCAATATTTACGGATGGAGTTTCCATAGGTGAATTCAAATTAAAGACAACAGAAAAACTTCTAGTCTCAAAAGGAACCAAATTAGTATAATCCCAACTTAAAGTATTGAATGTTTGAGAATCTACATTGACAGTGGAAGAAATATAATCCATTACGTCATCCTCAAAATCTAGATCAATAGTTCCTGAAAGCGTTTGATTGCCTTTGTTTTTGTATACAATTTGATAATGAGCGTCAAAACCTGGGCGAGCTGTTGTTATTGGGAGAATAATAACTTCAACATCTTTATGGATTCCGTTGTAAGACATACAAAAATTATTAACCAAAGAATCAGTAATAGTGTCCGATAAATTGATTGTATAAGATGGTGGTGAAAAATTAAAGTAGGACGGATTTTCAAGAGCTGGAGTTACAACAAAACTTCCCGTTTGAGGGTAAAAGTTATAAATTCCATTAGCATCAGTGTAAGCCGATCCTTGGTTCAATCCATCAGACATAGCTAATCTTACATTAGGTGTAAAAAAATCATTAGCATCGCAACCATTGGTATCAGTATCAATTGAAACTTTTCCAGAAATAGTATTATAATCCCCAAATGGAAAAAACATACAATTCGAACTTATATTTAAGTAGGAACCATTTATAGTTGCTAATTGATTAGTCAAATTAGGAATATCAATAGCATTCGCGCAAACATAATATATGTTATTGGCATTATACAAATTCATTTCATTTATCTGATTTCCTGTTTTAATATTCAAATAATTTATTGTACTTGTATACATTCTAAGACCATTTAAAAGAGGAGAATTTGACAGGTCAAGTGACACAAGATTGCCGTCCCATGCATCAAAACCCTTTAAATTAACTAAATTACTTAAATCGATAGTAGTAAATTGACCTCCAAAAATTCCAAGATACTCAAGATTAACATTGTAAGACAAATCTAAAGATAACAATTGGGCACTTCCACATATTAAATTATTAAGATTTACCAATTGACTTGTATCTAAATTCGATATTGGGTTAACATTACATCGCAAATAAGTAAGTTGGGACAATGATTGCAAATCCAAATTACTAAAATTATTGTAATCACAGTAAAGCTCTTGAAGATTGTTTAATGAACTTAGGTTTAAATTAGAAATACTATTATTGGTAATATACAATATTGTTAATTCACTTAAATTTGAAACGTCTAAAACAGAGATGTCATTATTGCCACAATATATTGTTTCTAGATGTATTAAATTACTAACATTTAGAGTCGAAATATTATTTCCTGCACAATCTAAATTTGTTAAATTTACTAGTGATGTAACATCTAAGATATAAATTGAGTTGAGAAAGCAAATTAATTCTGTTAAGCCAACCAATGATGAAACATTTAAAGTTGACAAACTATTCCTTGCACAATTCAAATAGGTTAAATTGGTTAAACCCGCAACACTTAAACTTGAAAGATAATTATTGTAATAGGTATTTAAATATGTGAGCTGGTTTAATCCACCTACGTTCAAAATACTAATGTAATTTTCTGAACAATTCAAATAAGTTAACTGGGTTAAAGTTTCAACATTCAATATATTTATATAGTTTTTTGAACAATTCAAATAAGTTAAATTTGTAAAACTTTCTATTCCTTCAACAGAAACAAGAGCAGAATTTGAAATATCTAAACTCGTTACTGCCAACGCCTCACTTAGTTGAATGTTCCCATCTGAATTTGTATCAACACCAAGAGCGATTAATTTATTTTTAAAATTCGCGTTAGGAATGTTTACAATTTGCGCATTTGACAAACTCGTAATCAACAACAAAAAAAGCAGTAGTTTTTTCATGACTTTTTGTTTATTCTTTAATAATTCTCTCTATTAGAGCTCCAATTTCAGTGGTTACTTTTACAAAATAAATTCCGTTAGCATAATTCGAAACATCAACTATTGATTGAGAATTGTTCGCCAATTGTGTCATTAAAATTCTCCCTTGAACATCAAACAATTGAATTGATCGAATGGTGTTATTGCAATTGATATTGACATTGTTTTTGGTAGGATTAGGTGCGATTACAACTGAATAATCTGTTGGAAATTCTCCATTGGAAAGCGTTTGAAAAGTGGTTGATGTGGTATTGGTTTCGATTGGAAAATTGTAATCAAAATAAATATTGGCATTGTTAGTTACTGTGTTTCCTTCTACCAAAGTGGATTTGGTTTTGATTTTGAAGACAACATTTCCGTGTTGATTTGGACCTAAATTAATGTCATCAAAAATAAACTCTACTTTGTTACCCGCAACTCTGGTTTCCATAGGATGTGACGCGTTTAAAACTTGTAGTGTTGATACATCAAATTTAGCTGCATCAATCATGTCTTTCACCACAACAAAAGTCGCTGGGAAAGTTCCAGTGTTTTCAAAATTGATATTATAATGCAAATAATCACCAATTTTTGAAGTGGATACTACGCTTCCTTCTAAACAAGTTTTATCGTTTGGATCAAAAGAGCCCACCACTACTTGCTTTAATCCGAAGACATTGTCAAGTGGCGTTTCATCTCCTGAAATTGGGTTAATAGTTGTAGCAAAATCCAATTCATCTCCAATGTTTACTGCAGGAGTTTCCGTAGGCGAATTGACATTCAACGTTACCGTCACAGAGCGCACTTCAAAAGGCAATAAATTGGTAAAATTCCATGTCAAACTTCCTGTGTTTTGCACATCGGGTGATTGAGTTGCTGAAACATAATCCAAAACATCATCTTCATAAGTGAATTCTACCGTTCCTGAAAGTGCTTGATTGCCTTTGTTTCTATAGATGATCTGATACGTTGCATCAAAACCCGGACGAGCTGTACTAGGAACAATTATAACTTCAACATCATTGTGAATACCAACTGGAGTGAGGCAAAAGTTTTGAGTTGAAGTATTGTTTACCGTTGAAAATGATACTGTAGCTGAACTAGGCGAAAAACTGAACCATGATGGGTTTTCTAATTGTGGAGTTAGTGTGAAATTTCCTGCTAGAGTAAAAAAAACAAAACTACCATCTACCTGAGAAAATGTTGATCTTGGTGTAGAACTGCCATCAATCATATTAATCTTAACAAATCCCATGGGTAAATCATTACTGTCACAACCATCACTATTTTGATCAAAAGTAACCGTTCCTGTTATCGTATTATAATTTGGTCCTGGAGTAAAAGTACAATACGTTGTTGGTGGGTTGGTTAACGTAAAAACATCAGTGAAATAGACTAACTCCGATTCATCACAACAAGTATTGTGAATTGTTAAACCAGGACCAACTAAACCTAAACTAGTATGAGAACCATTTTTCATATTCAACCATTCAATTGGAGTAAAAACAGAACCAAAATTAAAATCGTAAAGACTGGGCAAATTAGATACGTCTATAAATGGAGTAGGATTTTCTTCAATATATAGAAAAGCTAAATTAGGCAAGTCAACCAAATTTAAAACACTAATTAAATTATATTTAGCTTCAATAGCTAATAATGAAGGCAACGAAATAACATTGAGTTCAGTCAGTAGATTATAATCTAAATCTATATATTCTAAACTAACACATCCAGTTACGTTTAAATTCGAGATTTGATTGTAATTACAATTAATATACGTTAAATTAACTAAACCAGAAACATCCAAACTAGTCAGATTATTATTATCTAATAAAAGATCCAGTAGCGATGTACAACCCGAAATATTCAGTGTAGATAAATTCCCATTTGTAAGGGTTAATCCTTGGAGGCTTGAACAATTCGATGCATTTATAGATATTAATTGTGGATTCTGATTTACAAGCAAGGTAATTAAATTGGTCAATCCAGAAACATTAACAGAGGTCAGTAAGTTATTTCCACGTACATCCAAATAGAGTAGATTTTGTTGGCCAACAACGTCTATTTGTGTAATCAAGTTATTTGAACAATTAAAACCATCCAGATTAGAAAAACTAGCCAACCCTGTCAAATCAGAAATATTTGAACTTGAAATATTTAAATTAGTTACTGTTAGCGCTTCTGATAGTTGTATTTCACCATCGTTGTTAACATCTATTTTAATGTTATTGTTATTATTATATGCAATTTCATTGTTCACATCAGCTTGCAATAACTTTGCTTTAAAATTAGCATCTGGAATATTCACAATTTGCGCATTCGACAAACCTGTAACCAACAACAAAAGAAGTAGTACTTTTTTCATAATAATATGATTTATTCTTTAATAATTTTCTCTACCCTAGTTCCAATTTCAGTCGTTACTTTTAAAAAGTATATTCCGTTGGTATAATTGGAAACATCAACCGATGATTGAGAATCATTGACTAATTGCGTCATTAAAACTCGACCTTGAACATCAAACAATTGAATCGATTGAATGTTGCTATTACAATTGACATTGACATTGTTTTTTGTCGGATTAGGTGCAATTACAACTGAATAGTCCGTTGGAAATCCTCCATTGGAAAGCGTTTGGAAAGTGGTTGATGTGGTATTGGTTTCGATTGGAAAATTGTAATCAAAATAAATATTGGCATTGTTAGTTACTGTGTTTCCTTCTTCCAAAGTGGATTTGGTTTTGATTTTGAAAACAACACTTCCGTGTTGATTCGGACCTAAGTTAATGTCATCAAAAATAAACTCTACTTTGTTACCCGCAACTCTAGTTTCCATAGGATGTGACGCGTTTAAAACTTGTAGTGTTGATACATCAAATTTAGCTGCATCAATCATGTCTTTCACCACTACAAAAGTCGCTGGGAAAGTTCCCGTATTTTCAAAATTGATGTTGTAATGAAGGTAATCACCTATTTTTGAAGTGGAAACCACATTTCCTTCTAAACAAGTTTTATCGTTTGGATCGAAAGAACCTACCACTACTTGCTTTAATCCGAATACATTATCAAGTGGCGTTTCATCTCCTGAAATTGGGTTAATAGTAGCTGTAAAATCCAATTGATCTCCAATATTTACGACTGGTGTTTCCATAGGCGAATTGACATTCATAACTATTGAAACAGTCCTAACTTCAAAAGGTAGTAGATCAGTGTAATTCCAAGTTAAACTTCCTGTAGTTTGAACATCGGGTGATTGAGTTGCTGAAACATAATCCAAAACATCGTCTTCGTAAGTAAATTGTACCGTTCCTGAAAGTGCTTGATTGCCTTTGTTTTTGTATACAATCTGGTAATTTGCATCAAAACCTGGTCGTGCAATATTAGGAACAATAACTACTTCAACATCATTATGAAAACCAATTGGCGACAAACAGAAATTTTGAGTTGCTGTATTATTTAATGTAGCAAATGGAATTGTAGCTGAACTAGGCGAAAAACTAAACCAAGATGAATTTTCAATTTGAGGTGTCAAAGTAAAGCTTCCCGTTAAGGTGTAAAAATTATAGTTCCCATTACTGTTAGTAAACGTTACTTTTGGTATAGAACTACCATCGTTCATATTGATTTTTAAAAATTGTTTAGGCAAATCATTTACATCACAACCATCACCATTTTGATCAAAAGTTACCGTTCCAGAAATAGTATTGTAATTTCCTCCTGGCGTAAAAGTACAATAGGAATTTACCGCTTGCAAAATAGTAAAAGGACCACTGGTGAATTGATTCATTTCCATATCATCAATACAAACATAATTAAATTGATTGTTAGGAGAACCTTCGATAGATGTGTAAATACCATTCTTAATATTAAGGTATTCAATAGGAAAATTTGATCCTAAAGATATCAAAGCTAATTTGGGTAAATTTGAAACATCTAATGTTTGAATTGGATTACCTATTAGCTCTAAACCTACAAGATTTGGTAAATCGAATAAATTTAAAGTTGTAAGTAAATTATTATCTGCTCGAATTGCAGCAATAGAAGGTAAATTAATTATAGTAAGATTAGCCAACTGATTACTCATGCACTCTATTGATAGTAATGAACTACAACCGTCAACTACTAAATTAGTCAATTCATTTCCGTTACAATAAAGGTAAACGAGATTGGTTAAACCCGAGACATTTAAAGTGGTTAAATTATGATTCTCTAGACTAATTTCGGATATCGAGGTACAACCCGACACGTTAACTGAAGACAAAATCCCACCGTTGAAGTGAAACTGAGTTAAACTTGAACAATTAGAAGCATCAATAGTGGTTAATTGTGGATTCATATAAAATTCAAAAGTTTCTAAATTTGCTAATCCAGAAGCATTTATGGTAACTAATGAATTATTATAATGACAATATAATTGTTGCAAATTCACTAAACTAGTTACATCCAAATTGGTAATTTGATTGTAAGTACATCCAAAGTAAGTTAGATTAGTAAAAAATTGTAAACCTGTTAAGTCAGAAATACCTGAACCACCAACATTTAAAGAAATTATTACTAATGCTTCACTTTGTTGAATTTCTCCATCATTATTAGTGTCAATTTTCATATACCCAGAAGTGCCCATAGCAACATAGTTTGTGGGCGATGCCTCTAATAATTTTGCCTTAAAATTGGCGTCAGGAAAGACAATGTTTTGAGCATTTGATAAACCGGTAATAAACAGTAAAAGAAGTAGTATTTTTTTCATAGCCAATAAATTACTAAGTAAATATAAAAAAAATAGCACAAAATTATAGTGCAAATGAGTATTTGATGGTTTTGAATGAGAATTTGATTTGGAGTGCAAAAAAACGGATTAAAAAACCCTTCAAGAGTTCAAAACTCTTGAAGGGTTGATAAAAGGGAAATTTTATATTTTTTTATTTTTGCTTAAATGCTTTCAATCCTGGGAAATAAGCTGTGTTAGCTAATTCTTCCTCAATACGCAACAATTGATTGTATTTAGCCATACGATCCGAACGCGAAGCCGAACCTGTTTTGATTTGCCCACAGTTCAACGCTACTGCTAAATCGGCAATAGTATTGTCTTCAGTTTCTCCTGAACGATGCGACATTACAGAAGTATAACCAGCGTTGTGCGCCATATTTACTGCTGCAATCGTTTCGGTCAAGGTTCCGATTTGGTTTACTTTTACTAAAATCGAATTAGCAATTCCTTTTTCGATTCCAGTTGACAAACGTTCCACATTAGTTACGAATAAATCGTCTCCAACTAATTGTACTTTATCGCCAATTAATTCGGTTAGGTATTTCCAACCGTCCCAATCGTCTTCGTACATTCCGTCTTCAATCGAAATGATTGGATATTTAGAAGCCAATTCGGCCATATATTCTGCTTGTTCTCTTGAAGTTCTTACTTTTCCGTTTGGACCTTCGAATTTTGAATAATCGTATTTTCCGTCTACATAAAATTCAGAAGCTGCACAATCCAATGCAATCATTACTTCGTCGCCAAATTTATAACCTGCATTTTCAACAGCCGTTTTGATCGTGTCTAAAGCATCTTCAGTTCCACCCGCCAAATTCGGAGCAAAACCTCCTTCATCACCTACTGCAGTTGATAGATCTCTATCGTGTAATACTTTTTTCAAGTTGTGGAAAATTTCTGTTCCCATTTGCATAGCGTGAGTGAATGAAGTTGCTTTTACAGGCATAATCATGAACTCTTGAAACGCGATTGGCGCATCCGAATGCGAACCACCATTAATGATGTTCATCATTGGAACAGGCAATGTATTGGCAGAAACTCCGCCAACATAGCGGTACAATGGCAACCCTAATTCGTTCGCAGCTGCTTTTGCTACTGCCAAAGAAACTCCTAAAATAGCATTAGCACCAAGGTTAGATTTATTTGGAGTTCCATCCAATTCGATCATGGTTTGATCGATGTGATTTTGTTCAAAAACCGACGTTCCTAATAATTCAGGTGCGATTTTAGAGTTGACATTATCTACGGCTTTCAAAACGCCTTTACCCATATAATTTTTTCCGCCATCGCGTAGTTCGACTGCTTCGTGCTCTCCGGTTGAAGCTCCACTCGGAACCGCAGCGCGACCTAAAACACCGTTTTCAGTTACTACATCTACTTCGATGGTAGGATTTCCTCTTGAATCCAAGATTTGTCTTGCGTGTACTTTAATTATAATACTCATTAGTTATGATTTTATTAATTTTTAATTCGCTTTTTTGTCAATACCACAAATTTAAACAATCTAAAAAACACCGATTCACTAATTCAAAAAAACTTATAAACGCAAACGATTTAGTGATTTTTTTGAGCGAATGGCTTGGGCTTCTTTGCAATCCATGTTCCTGCTTTCCCTCCAAGTTGTGTTCCCGAAGTTTCGGGCACACAAGCTTTCCGTCCAATCAGGGCTAAAAAACAAACCTTAAACCTCTTGTAACCTTTTAGCTTTTTCGATATTGGCAATGAATTCATCAAACAAATACGATGAATCGTGTGGTCCCGGACTGGCTTCAGGATGGTATTGTACTGAGAAGCAGCTTTTCGATTTCATGCGCATTCCGGCAACAGTGTTATCGTTGAGATGGTAATGCGTAATTTCTAAATTAGCGTTGCTTTCAAGTTCTTCTCTGTTGACTGCAAATCCGTGGTTTTGTGAGGTAATTTCACCTTTCCCAGTCAATACATTCATTACAGGATGGTTGATACCGCGGTGACCATTAAACATTTTATAGGTTGAAACTCCGTTGGCCAAACCAATAATTTGGTGTCCCAAACAAATTCCGAATACAGGTTTGTCAGACGCAATTATTTGTTGAGCCGTTTCAATTACTTGCTCTAACGGTTCAGGATCGCCCGGACCATTGGATAAGAAATAACCATCAGGTTCAAAAGACTGCAAATCGGCGAAATTGGTATTGTAAGGAAATACTTTTATGTAACAATCTCTTTTGGCAAGGTTGCGTAGAATATTGCGTTTGATTCCTAAGTCGAGAGTTGCAATTTTAAATGTTGCGTTTTCATCGCCAAAGAAATACGGTTCGGTTGCTGATACTTTAGACGCGAGTTCCAAACCTTTCATATCGGGAACGTTGGCAAGTTGTAGTTGTAAGTCTTCTATTGAAGTTCCATCTGTACTGATTACGGCATTTTGTGCGCCATGATCGCGGATGTAACTTACAAGAGCGCGTGTATCCACATCAGAAATGCATACTAGATTTTGCTTTTCGAAATAATCGTAGAGGTTGCTTTCTGAATCGGGACGCGAGTGATTGAAACTAAAGTTTTTACAAACTAAGCCTGAAATCATGATTTTATCTGATTCGACTTCGTTGGTGTTGACACCGTAGTTCCCAATGTGTGGATTGGTCGTTACCATAATTTGACCGAAATACGATGGATCGGTAAAGATTTCTTGGTAACCTGTCATTCCGGTGTTGAAACAAACTTCTCCAAAGGTAGTTCCGGCAATTCCGATGGATTTACCGTAGAAAATAGTTCCGTCTGCGAGTAGTAAGATGGCTTGTGGACGTGTTGTGTACTTCATTTGTAGTTATTGAAAGTAGTTAGTTGTTGTGCAAATTTAAATGATTCACTATAAAGTCTAAAATTGATTTATTAAAGTTTATAAACATTCCTAAAGTTGGTATTCAGCCCCGATTGGAGCAAGTATCCTGGCATTGCTTCATCATAAATTTGATGAGATTGCTTCGTTCCTCGCAATGACAGATACTGCGTAAAGCGGGACGAGTGTTGTAAAGAACATCTGTATTTCTGCTGCATAAAAAAAAGGATAAACTTAAAAAAAGTTTATCCTTTATATTTACGAGAGCGTTTTCATTATTCTGCGCTATCTGTAGTTTCTTCTGAAGAAGTTTCTGGAGCCTCAGGTGCTTTTGCTTCTGGTGCTGGAGTAGCTTCTGGAGCAGGAGTTGACTCTGCTTTTTTCGCTTTACCACCACGACGGCTTTTTGATTTTTTCTCTTCTTTTTTACCACCGTTGTATAGTTCGTTGAAGTCAACTAACTCGATCATGGCCATATCAGCGTTATCTCCTAAACGGTTACCCATTTTGATGATACGAGTATATCCACCTGGACGATCTCCAACTTTTGCAGCTACTTCTCTGAACAATTCGGTAACACCGTATTTGTTACGTAAGTAAGTAAAAACGATACGTCTATTGTGAGTAGTGTCTTCTTTTGACTTAGTGATTAAAGGCTCAACGAATTGTTTAAGCGCTTTTGCTTTAGCTACAGTAGTGTTAATACGTTTGTGCTCGATAAGAGAACAAGCCATATTAGCCAACATAGATTTTCTATGTCCAGTCTGTCTGCTTAAGTGATTGAATTTTTTTCCGTGTCTCATTTTAAATTCTTTTTAATTTGGATAAAGCGACTAGTCTTTATCTAATTTATATTTTGATAAATCCATTCCGAACGTTAAGTTTTTGTTGGCAACTAATTCGTCTAACTCAGTTAGCGATTTTTTACCGAAGTTACGGAACTTCATTAAATCGTGTTTATTAAAAGAGACTAGGTCTCCTAATGTATCAACTTCAGCTGCTTTTAAGCAATTTAGTGCTCTTACCGACAAGTCCATATCAACAAGCTTAGTTTTAAGCAATTGTCTCATGTGTAATGACTCTTCGTCGTATGAATCGGTTTGTGCAATTTCGTCAGCCTCAAGAGTAATTCTCTCATCAGAGAATAGCATGAAGTGGTGAATTAATACTTTAGCTGCTTCTGTTAGAGCATCTTTTGGATTGATTGAACCATCCGTTTTGATTTCAAAAACTAATTTTTCATAATCGGTTTTTTGTTCAACACGGAAATTTTCAATAGCGTATTTCACGTTAACCACTGGAGTAAAAATAGAGTCAGTAAAAATGGTTCCCATAGAAACATTTTGCTTTTTATTTTCCTCAGCTGGTACGTAACCTCTACCTTTTTCGATGGTTAATTCCATATTGAAATTAACTTTGCTTTCAAGATTACAGATTACTAGTTCTGGGTTCAATACTTGAAAACCAGAGATGAATTTTTGAAAATCACCAGCAGTAATTTGTTCTTTTCCAGTGATTGAAATGGTAACTGATTCATTATCGATATCTTCGATTTGACGTTTGAAACGTACTTGTTTAAGATTAAGGATAATTTCAGTCACGTCTTCTACTACACCAGAGATTGTTGAAAACTCATGCTCAACACCTTCAATTTTGGTTGAAGTGATAGCATAACCTTCTAAAGCAGAAAGTAAAACTCTTCTAAGTGCATTACCAACGGTCAATCCGTAACCAGGTTCTAAAGGTCTGAATTCAAACTTACCTTCAAAATCGGTTGAATCGATCATGATAACTTTATCGGGCTTCTGAAAATTAAATATTGCCATAATTTAGACTACTGTCAATTATTATTTGTTGTACAACTCTACGATTAATTGTTCTTTGATATTTTCTGGAATTTGCAAACGAGCAGGAACCGAAACGAAAGTACCTTCTTTGGTATCATTGTTCCAAGTAATCCATTCGTAAACATTTTTAGAGTTTGCTAAAGAGCGCTCGATAGATTCTAACGATTTAGATTTTTCACGAACTGCAACAACATCACCTGCTTTTAAGTGGTACGATGGAATGTTTACTAACTCTCCATTTACAGTGATGTGTCTGTGAGAAACAATTTGTCTCGCTGCTCTTCTTGAAGAAGCGATTCCCATTCTGTACACAACATTATCTAAACGAGCTTCACATAATTGTAAAAGGATTTCACCTGTTACACCTTTAGAAGCAGCTGCTTTTTCGAAAAGGTTTCTAAATTGTTTTTCAAGAATACCGTAAGTGTACTTCGCTTTTTGCTTTTCCATTAACTGTACTGCGTATTCTGATTTTTTACCTCTTTTTTTAGCCATACCATGTTGGCCTGGAGGATAATTTCTTTTTTCGAAGGCTTTGTCTTCTCCGAATATTGCTTCGCCAAATTTACGAGCAATTTTTGTACTTGGACCAGTATATCTTGCCATTTTAAATTGTTTTTAGATAGAGATTATGAATTCAGGTCAAATCCTTCGATAATCTGGTTTCTATCTTTTTGTTATACTTAATAAATATTATAAAGATGTTGAAATTAATTCAACAAACATTATACTCTACGTCTTTTAGGAGGACGACATCCGTTGTGTGGCATTGGAGTAACGTCGATGATTTCGGTTACTTCAATTCCTGAATTGTGTATTGATCTGATAGCAGATTCTCTTCCGTTACCTGGACCTTTAACGTAAACTTTTACTTTTTTAAGACCCGCTTCTAATGCTACTTTTCCACAATCTTCTGCTGCCATTTGAGCTGCATATGGAGTATTCTTTTTAGAACCTCTGAAACCCATTTTACCAGCTGAAGACCAAGAGATAACTTCACCTTTCTTATTTGTCAAAGAAATGATGATGTTATTGAAAGTGGCATTAATATGAGCTTCGCCTGAAGATTCAATAATAACTTTACGTTTTTTTGTACTTGCTTTAGCCATATTACTTATTATTTAGTTGCTTTTTTCTTGTTAGCAACAGTTTTTCTTTTACCTTTTCTTGTTCTAGAATTGTTTTTAGTTCTTTGTCCACGTAATGGAAGACCTGATCTATGACGAATTCCTCTGTAACAACCGATATCCATTAAACGTTTGATGTTTAATGAAGTTTCAGAACGAAGTTCTCCTTCAATTTTGTAATATGACACAGCATCACGGATTGCTCCGATTTGGTCGTCATTCCAATCTTGAACTTTAATATCTTGGCTAACTTGAGCTTTTTCTAAAATCTCAATAGCTCTACTTTTACCTATTCCGAAGATATAGGTTAGTGCTATAACACCTCTCTTGTTTTTAGGTACATCTACCCCTGCTATTCTTGCCATAATTATCCTTGTCTTTGTTTAAATCTAGGATTCTTTTTGTTGATTACGTATAATCTACCTTTTCTTCTAACGATAATGCATTCTGCACTACGTTTTTTTACTGATGCTCTTACTTTCATATTATATAGCTATTAGTATCTATAAGTGATTCTTGCTTTTGACAAATCGTAAGGACTCATTTCTAGTTTTACTTTGTCACCAGGTAACAACTTAATGTAATGCATACGCATTTTTCCAGAAATGTGAGCGATAACGATGTGTCCATTTTCTAACTCTACACGAAACATTGCATTCGAAAGTGCTTCGATGATTGATCCGTCTTGTTCTATTGCTGATTGTTTTGCCATAAAAATTAAGCTACTGCTTTTCTATTTTTACCACTTTTCATTAAACCATCATAATGTTTATTCAGCAAATACGAATTGATTTGTTGAATAGTGTCAATTGCAACTCCTACCATAATAATTAATGAAGTTCCACCATAGAACATTGCCCATGATTGTTGTACACCAATACTAACTACAAAGGCTGGGAACACAGCAATTAAAGCTAAGAATAATGCACCAGGGAAGGTAATCAATGACATGATTTTATCTAAATAATCAGAAGTTTCAACACCTGGTTTAATACCTGGTATGAATCCGCTGCTTCTTTTCAAATCATCAGCCATTTTATTAGTTGGAACTGTAATTGCTGTGTAAAAGAATGTGAAGATGATGATCAACAAGGCAAAAACCACATTATACCAAACACCAAACATATTACTAAAAGCACCTGCAATAGATTGAGAAGCTTCAGATTTTGACAATCCAGCTAAGGCTGCGGGAATGAACATAATTGCTTGCGCAAAAATGATAGGCATTACACCTGCAGAGTTTAACTTAAGTGGAATCCATTGTCTGTTACCTCCATCTTGTTCAAATTCACCTGTCGTTGTTCTACGAGCGTATTGTACTGGTATTTTTCTGATAGCCATCACAAGTAATACACAAGCGATAATTACCAATAACCAAACAATTACTTCAATAACTAATAACATTGGACCTCCGTTATTATTAGTAACTCTTGAAGTAAACTCTTGAGTTAACGACTGTGGTAAACGAGCTAAAATTCCAACCATGATTAAAAGTGAAATACCGTTTCCAATACCTTTATCAGTGATTTTTTCACCTAACCACATGGCAAAAATTGTACCTGTAGTTAAGATTAAAACTGAAGAAAATAAGAATGGAAATGAATCTGCTCCTAATAAAAATGCATCACTTGGAACGGTTCTGTACAAGTTGTAGATATAACTTGGTCCTTGAAGAAGGGTGATACCAATAGTTAACCAACGTGTAATCTGGTTGATTTTCTTTCTACCACTTTCTCCATCTTTTTGCAATTTCTGCAAATACGGAATAGCAATACCCATTAATTGTACAACGATGGAAGCTGATATATATGGCATAATTCCCAAAGCAAAAATAGATGCTTTTGAGAATGATCCGCCTGTAAACATATCAAGAATAGAACCAATACCTTCTTTAGTTTGACCTTCTAAGTTTGCCAATTGAGTTGCATCGATACCCGGAAGAGTAACGTGCGATCCAAAGCGATACACTAGAAGCAAACCTAAAGTAATAAGAATTCTATTCTTTAGTTCTTCAATTTTCCAAACATTTTTGATTGATTCAATAAAATTCTTCATATAGTCAGAAAATTATAATGTTACTGCTTCTCCACCAGCAGCTTCGATAGCAGCTTTAGCTGTTGCAGTAAATTTGTGAGCTGTTACTTTTAATTTTGATTTTAATTCACCTCTACCTAAAACTTTTACAAGTTCATTTTTAGTAGCCAAACGAGTAGCAACTAATACTGAGAAATCTACAGTATCTGTAACAATTCCGTTATCTACTAATGATTGAAGTGTGTCAAGATTTACACCTTGATAATCAACTCTATTAATATTTTTAAATCCAAATTTAGGAACACGTCTTTGAAGTGGCATTTGCCCTCCTTCAAAACCGATCTTTTTAGAATATCCTGAACGAGATTTAGCTCCTTTGTGACCTCTTGCAGCAGTTCCACCTTTACCTGATCCTTCTCCTCTACCTACTCTTTTGTTTTGGTTGTGTGTAGAACCTTCTGCTGGTTGTAAGTTACTTAAATTCATAGTTTATTGTTATTATTTAGCTTCTTCTACAGAAACTAAGTGTTTTACTTTATTTACCATTCCAAGGATAGTTGAAGAAGCATCATGCTCAACAGTTTGTCCTAGTCTTTTTAGACCTAAAGCCACTAATGTTCTCTTTTGTGTTTGAGGACAATTAATTTGACTTCTTACTTGTTTTACTATAATCTTTGCCATATTTCCTTGAATTAACCTTTAAATACTTTTTCTAAAGAAACACCTCTTTGTTTAGCTACAGTGTGAGCACTTCTCATTTGAAGTAATGCGTCAAAAGTTGCTTTTACCACGTTATGTGGATTAGATGATCCTTGAGATTTTGATAATACATCGTGAATACCTACTGATTCTAATACTGAACGAACAGCACCACCAGCAATAACTCCTGTACCGTGAGATGCAGGCATTAAGAATACACGTGCTCCACCAAATTTACCTTTTTGTTCGTGAGGAACTGATTGACCACTTAAAGGAATTCTAACTAAGTTTTTCTTTGCATCTTCTACTGCTTTTGCAATAGCTTCAGAAACATCTTTAGATTTTCCTAATCCGTGTCCAACTACTCCGTTTTCATCACCTACAACAACAATAGCAGAAAAGCCGAAAGCTCTACCTCCTTTTGTTACTTTGGTAACACGATTTACACTTACCAAACGATCTTTTAATTCAAGACCACTCGGTTTTACTAACTCTACGTTTTTGTATTTATGATACATAATTTCTTAGAATTTAAGTCCAGCTGCTCTAGCGCCTTCTGCTAATGATTTAATACGTCCGTGATATAAATAACCTCCTCTATCGAAAGTTACAGTTTCAATCCCAGCTTTTAACGCTTTTTCAGCAACAAGTTTACCTACTTCAGTTGCAATTTCTACGTTTGTCCCTGTCAAGTTAACTCCTTTATCTCTTGATGAAGTAGCTAATAATGTAACTCCATTGACATCGTCAATAAGTTGGGCATAGATTTCTTTATTACTTCTGAATACAGAAAGTCTTGGTTTAGTAGCAGTACCACTAACAATCTTTCTAATTCTAAACTTGATTCTTTGTCTTCTTTCAGATTTTGATAATGACATAATCTCTATTTTTAAGCTGATTTACCTGCTTTTCTTCTTAACTCTTCTCCTACAAACTTGATACCTTTTCCTTTGTAAGGTTCTGGTTTACGGAAACCTCTAATTTTAGCCGTAATTTGACCTAAAAGTTGTTTGTCGTATGACGTAAGTTTTACGATAGGATTTTTACCTTTCTCAGAAATAGTTTCTAAAGTAACTTCTGGAGCTACTTCTAAAACGATATTGTGAGAAAAACCTAGAGCTAAATCAAGTTTTTGACCTTGATTAGATGCTCTATATCCTACACCTACTAATTCTAATTCATTCGTGAAACCTGTAGATACACCTAAAATCATGTTATTGATTAATGATCTGTACAAACCGTGTTTCGCTCTATGATCTTTGCTATCAGAAGGTCGTTCAACGATAACTTGACCTTCTTCAACTTTTACTGTTACATCTGCGTAATCTTGTACAAGTTGACCTAATTTTCCTTTTACAGTAACTGTGTTTTCGTTAACATCAACAGTTACACCTGCAGGAATTGAAATTGGATTTTTACCTATTCTTGACATTGTTTAACTGTTTTTTAGTATACGTAACAAATTACTTCTCCACCTACATTTAATTGCTTAGCTTGTTTTCCTGTCATCAAACCTTTTGATGTAGAAACGATAGCAATTCCTAATCCGTTAAGGATTCTAGGTAACTTTGAAGCACCTGCGTACTTACGTAAACCTGGTTTACTAATTCTTTGGATATCTTTAATTACTGACTCTTTAGTATCTTTATCATACTTAAGAGCGATTTTGATAGTTCCTTGTACAGTACTATCGTCAAATTTGTAGCTTAAGATATATCCTTGATCGAATAAAATCTTTGTGATTTCTTTTTTCAAGTTAGATGCTGGAATTTCAACCACTTTGTGATTGGCTCTCACTGCATTTCTAACTCTCGTAAGATAATCTGCAATTGGATCTGTATACATATTTATTAAATTGTGGCAACGGTTTTCAATAGAACTATTCTACTGAACCTGAAGCCATTAAACTCTTATTTTAAAGCAGATAATTGCACGTTCCCGGCAAAAATCCGGCAAATGTACAATTATCTGCTGAAATATACTAACTACCAGCTAGCTTTTTTCACACCTGGAATTAATCCTTGGTTAGCCATTTCACGGAAAGTTACACGTGAAATACCGAATTGACGCATATACCCTCTTGGTCTTCCTGTTAATTTACAACGATTGTGTAAACGAACTGGTGAAGCATTTTTCGGTAATTTTTGTAGGCCTTCATAATCTCCAGCTTCTAATAAAGCTTTTCTTTTCTCAGCATACTTTGCTACCGTTTTTTCTCTTTTCACCTCGCGGGCTTTCATTGATTCTTTAGCCATATCTTAATTCTTTTTAAAAGGTAAACCTAATTCTGCTAATAATGATTTTGCTTCTGTATCTGTGCTTGCAGTAGTAACAAAAGTAATGTCCATACCTGATATTTTGTTTACTTTATCAATATCAATTTCTGGGAAAATGATTTGTTCCAAAACACCTAAGTTGTAGTTACCTCTACCGTCAAAACCAGTTGACTTAATTCCGCTAAAATCTCTAACTCGTGGTAAAGCTGAAGTAATAAGTCTATCTAAAAACTCATACATTCTTTCACCTCTAAGAGTTACTTTAGCTCCAATCGGCATTCCTTTTCTTAGTTTGAATGACGCTACGTCTTTTTTAGAGATAGTTGCTACTGCTTTTTGACCTGTAATTTTTGTTAGTTCTTCTACTGCGTAGTCAACTAATTTTTTATCAGATACAGCTGCACCTACTCCACGGCTAATAACAATTTTTTCCAATTTTGGAACTTGCATTACGTTTTTGTAGCCGAACTCTTCTTTAAGAGCAGCAATTACTCTACTCTTATATTCTTCCTTTAGTCTAGGTATATATGCCATAACTATAATACTTGATTAGATTTTTTTGAAAATCTCACTTTCTTATCTCCTTCCACTCTTACTCCTGTTTTTGTAGCTTCTTTAGATTTTGGATCTATCAAAGACAAATTAGAAATATGAATAGGAGCTTCTTTCTTCACGATTCCACCTTGAGGGTTTTTAGCACTTGGTTTCGTGTGTTTTGAAACCATGTTAGTACCTTCAACAATCGCTTTATTATTCTCACGGTCAACTTTAAGAACTTTACCTTCAGCACCTTTATGGTCTCCAGCAATAACTCTTACTACGTCGCCTGATTTGATTTTTAACTTTGTCATCATTAATCGAATTAAAGCACTTCAGGTGCTAATGATACAATTTTCATGAATTGTTTTTCACGAAGTTCTCTGGCAACCGGACCAAAAACACGAGTTCCTCTCATTTCACCTGCAGCATTCAACAATACACATGCGTTATCGTCGAATCTGATATATGATCCATCAGCTCTTCTCACTTCTTTTTTGGTACGTACAACAACTGCAGTTGATACAGCACCTTTTTTCACGTTTCCGTTTGGTGTTGCGTCTTTAATTGAAACTACAATTTTATCTCCAACAGAGGCATAACGACGTTTCGTTCCTCCTAAAACACGGATAGTCAAAACTTCTTTTGCTCCTGTGTTATCTGCTACTTTTAATCTTGATTCCTGTTGTACCATAACTATTTCGCTCTTTCAATGATTTCAACTAATCTCCAACATTTAGATTTTGATAAAGGTCGTGTTTCCATGATCTTTACTGTATCACCAATGTTACAGTCATTTGTTTCGTCGTGTGCAACGTATTTTTTAGTTTTTAACACGAACTTACCGTATAATGGGTGTTTTACTCTACGAGTTTCAGAAACAACAATAGATTTTTCCATTTTGTTACTGGTTACAACACCAACTCTTTCTTTTCTTAAATTTCTTTTTTCCATCTTTTCAGCGAGATTATAGTTCTCTTTTGCTTAATTCAGTTGCCAATCTTGCTACCGATCTTCTTACAAATTTAATCTGTAATGGGTTTTGGATTGGTGAAATCGCGTGAGCCGTTCTTAATTCGGCATATGTTTTTTTTAACTGACTAAGTTTTTCTTGTAACTCAGCTGTAGACAGACCAATAATTTCTGATTGTTTCATAATTTATAGATATTATGCTTCGAAATCTCTAGCAACAACAAACTTAGTTTTAACTGGAAGCTTTTGAGCAGCTAAGCGTAACGCTTCTTTAGCTACTGACAAAGGCACACCTCCAACTTCAAACATAATTCTTCCGGGTTTAACAACGGCAGCCCAATATTCAACGGCTCCTTTACCTTTACCCATACGTACTTCAAGAGGTTTCTTTGTTATAGGTTTATCTGGGAAAATGTTGATCCATAATTGACCTTCTCTTTTCATAAAACGAGTTGCTGCAATACGAGCTGCCTCAATTTGACGAGAAGTTAAAAATGCTGAATCCAACGATTTGATTCCAAACATTCCACTTGAAAGTAAGTGTCCTCTTTGAGCAACACCTTTCATTCTACCTTTTTGTACCTTACGGTATTTTGTTCTTTTAGGCTGTAACATTTTTCTTTAATTTAAAAAATTACTTTCTTTTACGAGGATTTGATTTACCATTTGGTTTTCCTCCTCTTGGAGCATCACCACCTTTACCTGCAGAAGCTTGTTTTTTATCCATTCCAACAAGTGGAGATAAATCACGTTTTCCGTAAACTTCACCTTTCATGATCCATACTTTGATACCCATTCTACCATAAGTAGTGTGAGCTTCACCAAGAGCATAATCAATATCGGCTCTGAAAGTTGATAGAGGAATTCTACCTTCTTTGAACATTTCAGAACGTGCCATTTCAGCACCATTCAAACGACCTGAAATCATCACTTTGATACCCTCTGCATTCATACGCATTGCTGCTGCGATAGCCATTTTAATAGCTCTTCTGTATGAAATACGGCTTTCAATTTGACGAGCGATACTTGTTGCAACTAAATAAGCATCTAACTCTGGTCTTTTAATTTCAAAGATGTTGATTTGAACCTCTTTGTCAGTAATTTTCTTAAGTTCTTCTTTCAACTTGTCTACCTCTTGACCGCCTTTACCAATAATGATACCTGGACGAGCCGTTGTGATAGTAACGGTTACAAGTTTCAAAGTTCTCTCGATGATTACTTTTGATACACTAGCTTTTGATAAACGAGCGTGGATATACTTTCTGATTTTGTGATCTTCAGCGATTTTATCACCGTAGTCATTACCACCATACCAGTTTGAATCCCATCCTCTAATGATACCAAGGCGATTTCCAATTGGATTTGTCTTTTGTCCCATACTGTTTATTAATTACTTTGTGTGTTATCTAATTGTCCTAATACGATAGTAACGTGATTAGAACGTTTTCTAATTCTGTGTGCTCTTCCTTGTGGAGCTGGACGAAGTCTTTTCAACATCATTCCACCATCCACAGTGATTGTTTTAACAAATAAGCCTGCTTCTGCAACATTACCTTCACTATTTTTTTGCTCCCAATTGTTGATTGCAGATAATAATAGTTTCTCTAATTTGCGTGAAGCTTCTTTTGAGCTAAATCTTAAAATATTTAAAGCTCTTTCCACTTTCTGACCTCTTACCAAGTCTGCTACTAAGCGCATTTTTCTAGGCGAAGTAGGGCAGTTATTCAATTTCGCGAAAGCAATAGACTTATTAGCCTCTTTTCTCGCATCTGCTGTTTCTCTTTTACGAACTCCCATTGCTTCTTATTTTTTACCTTTATTTTTTGCTCCAGCGTGACCTCTAAAAGATCGTGTTGGTGAAAATTCTCCTAATTTGTGTCCTACCATGTTCTCAGTCACATAAACTGGAACAAATTGACGACCATTGTGAACTGCGATAGTTTGCCCAACGAAATCTGGTGTAATCATAGAAGCTCTAGACCAAGTCTTAACAACTCCTTTATTTCCTCCAGCGATATTTTCTTGAACTTTTTTATCTAATTTATAGTGTACAAAAGGTCCTTTTTTTAATGAACGTGCCATGTCTATCTAATTATTTCTTTCTGCGTTCAACAATATACTTATTACTCGGGTTAACTTTAGAACGAGTTCTATACCCTTTTGCAGGAAGACCTTTTCTAGAGCGTGGGTGACCTCCAGAAGAACGTCCTTCTCCACCACCCATTGGGTGATCAACAGGGTTCATTGCAACTGGTCTTGTTCTTGGTCTTCTTCCTAACCATCTACTTCTACCTGCTTTACCAGATACAATTAATTGGTGATCAGAATTTGAAACTGCTCCAATAGTTGCAGTACAAGTTAACAAGATCAATCTTGTTTCACCTGAAGGCATTTTGATTGTAGCATATTTTCCATCTCTCGCCATTAACTGAGCAAAAGTACCTGCACTTCTAGCGATTGTAGCACCTTGACCTGGACGTAATTCAATACAAGAAATAACTGTTCCCAAAGGAATTTTACTTAATGGTAATGAATTTCCAATTTCTGGAGCTGCATCTTCACCAGATACAACAGTTTGCCCAACTTGTAAACCATTTTGAGCAATAATGTACGTTTTTTCTCCATCAGCATACCAAAGTAATGCGATAAAAGCCGTTCTGTTTGGATCGTACTCGATAGATTTTACTGTAGCAGGAATTCCAGCTTTAGTTCTTTTAAAATCAATGATACGATACTTTTGTTTGTGACCACCGCCTGTATAACGCATGGTCATTTTTCCTTGACTATTTCTACCTCCTGAGTTATTTTTCGGTGCGATTAATGAACGCTCCGGCTTATCAGTTGTAATGGCGTCAAAACCATTCACAACTCTAAAACGCTGACCCGGGGTAATAGGTTTTAATTTTCTTACTGACATCTTATACTTCTAGATATTGTTGTAAAAATCGATTGTTTCTCCTTCTTGTACTTGTACAATTGCTTTTTTGTAAGCAGCTGTCTTTCCACTGATTAAACCACTCTTAGTGTATTTAGTTGATCGGTCTGGTCTTACGTTCATTGTATTAACAGCTACAATATTTACTCCATAAGCAGCTTCAATAGCTTTCTTAATTTGTATTTTGTTAGCTCTTCTATCAACAACGAAACCAAAGCGATTTGAAATTTCACTTTCTTTGGTTATTTTTTCAGTAATTATAGGTTTAATTATGATACTCATGGCCTATTACTTGCTTAAATTTTCTTCAATTCCTTCTAAAGAACCCTCTAAAAGCACTAAATTATTCGCGTTTAAAATTGCGTAAGTGCTTAATTCTGAGTTAGTTACCACGTTAGAAGCCTTTAAATTGCGTGACGACAAATATACATTTTTATTTGAATCACCCAACACTATTAAAGATTTTTTATTTTCCAAACCTAAAGCACCTAAAAATGAAATGAATTTTTTAGTACTTGGAGCTTCGAATGTAAAATCTTCAACTACGATCAAATTTGATTCTTTTGCTTTTAAAGAGAAAGCTGATTTACGAGCTAAACGTTTTAAGCTTTTGTTCAATTTGAAAGAGTAGCTTCTTGGTCTTGGTCCGAAAATCGTACCACCACCTTTGAAAACCGGACTTTTTGCGCTACCTGCACGAGCAGTACCAGTTCCTTTTTGTTTTTTAATCTTGCGTGTACTACCAGCAACTTCAGCTCTTTCTTTAGCTTTGTGAGTTCCTTGTCTTTGATTTGCTAAGTATTGCTTAACATCAAGATACACTGCGTGATTATTTGGTTCTATACCAAATACTGAATCCGAAAGTTGTACTTTTCTTCCAGTTTCTTTTCCGTTGATATCTAAAACTTTTACTTCCATTACTTCTGAATGATTACATAAGAGTTTTTGTGTCCAGGAATAGCTCCTTTAATCACAAGTAAGTTCTTTTCAGAAACTACTTTCAAAACTCTAAGATTTTGTACTTTAACATTTTCGCCTCCCATTCTTCCAGCCATACGCATTCCTTTGAATACTCTAGATGGATAAGAAGACGCTCCTACAGAACCTGGTGCTCTTAAACGGTTGTGTTGACCATGCGTTGCTTGTCCAACCCCACCAAATCCGTGACGTTTAACAACTCCTTGAAAACCTTTACCTTTGGATACACCTTGTACATCCACAAATTCACCTTCGCTGAATACATCCACAGTGATATTATCACCTAATTTGTACTCTTCTTCAAATCCTTGGAATTCAACGACTTTTTTCTTAGCAGAAGTACCCGCTTTTTTAAAGTGACCTAAGTCAGCTTTAGTAGCATGTTTTTCTGTTTTGTCATCGAAACCAAGTTGAAGAGCTTCATACCCGTCAACCTCTTTGGTTCTGACTTGGGTAACGACACAAGGTCCAGCTTCGATTACAGTACAAGGAATGTTTTTCCCGTTCTCATCGAAAATACTGGTCATGCCGATTTTTCTTCCAATTAACCCAGACATAATTATTATTTATTGATTATTAAAAAATAGTGATTAGTAATTAGCAAATAGTGATTAGTTAAAACCAACCACTATTTACTTTTACCAATAACCGAAACTTATACTTTAATTTCTACCTCTACACCACTTGGCAACTCTAATTTCATAAGAGCATCAATTGTTTTTGAAGAAGAACTATAGATATCTAACAATCTCTTGTAAGAACTCACTTCAAATTGCTCTCTTGATTTTTTGTTAACGTGTGGAGAACGTAATACAGTAAAAATCTTTTTGTGAGTTGGTAACGGAATTGGACCAGTTACTACTGCACCTGTACTTTTTACAGTTTTTACAATCTTTTCAGCAGATTTATCTACCAACATGTGATCGTAAGACTTTAATTTTATTCTAATTTTTTGACTCATCTTGTTAAAAATTAAGCGTTACCTTTTGCTTTTTTGATTACTTCTTCAGAAATATTTGAAGGAGTTTGTTCGTAGTGTGAAAATTCCATTGTAGAAGTTGCTCTACCAGATGAAAGTGTTCTTAATGTAGTTACATAACCAAACATTTCAGATAATGGAACGTGAGCTTTGATGGTTTTTGCACCTGCTCTGTCACCCATGTCATTTACTTGACCTCTTCTTCTATTCAAATCTCCAACAATATCTCCCATGTTTTCTTCTGGAGTAATCACTTCGATTTTCATAATTGGCTCAAGGATAACCGCACCTGCAGCTTTTGCTACTTCTTTATAACCCATTTTCGCTGCTAATTCGAAAGAAAGAGCATCAGAATCCACTGGGTGATACGAACCGTCCAATAAAGTTACCTTTAAACTATCTACAGTATATCCAGCTAATGGACCTGTTTTCATAGCTTCTTTGAAACCTTTTTCAACAGCAGGAATATATTCTTTAGGTACGTTACCACCTTTAACTTCGTTTACGAATTGTAATCCAACTGGAGCTTTACCATCAACCAAGTCAGCAGGCTCTAAACGGAAAACGATGTCTCCGAATTTACCACGACCACCCGATTGTTTTTTGTACACCTCTCTGTGTTGAGCTGATTTTGTGAAAGCTTCTTTGTATTCAACTTGTGGCTCACCTTGGTTTACCTCAACTTTGAATTCACGTTTCATACGATCTACAAGGATGTCTAAGTGTAACTCACCCATACCTGAAATAATCGTTTGACCTGAAGCCTCATCAGTTCTTACTGTAAAAGTTGGATCTTCTTCAGCTAATTTTGCTAAAGCCATACCCATTTTATCAACGTCAGCTTTAGTTTTAGGCTCAATCGCGATACCAATTACTGGATCAGGGAATTTCATTGACTCAAGAATGATTGGGTGTTTTTCGTCACACATTGTATCTCCAGTCTTGATATCTTTAAATCCAACTGCTGCTCCAATATCACCAGCCTCGATGTACTCGATTGGGTTTTGTTTGTTAGCATGCATTTGATAGATACGAGAAATTCTTTCTTTGTTTCCAGAACGAGTATTTAAGATATATGACCCAGCATCTAAACGACCTGAATAAGCACGGAAGAAAGCTAAACGACCAACATAAGGGTCAGTAGCAATTTTGAATGCTAAAGCAGCGAACGGCTCTTTTACATCAGGACGACGTAAGATTTTAGTTTGATCTTCTTCTAATAAATCAGCATCATCAGGGTGAATACCTTCGATACCTTCTTTATCTAATGGCGATGGTAAATATTTACATACTGCATCCAACATGAACTGAACTCCTTTGTTTTTGAAAGAAGAACCAGCAATCATAGGAATGATAGCCATATCGATTGTAGCTGCTCTTAATGCATTGTTGATTTCTTCCTCAGTAATAGAGTTTTCATCTTCCATGTATTTGTCAAGTAGATTCTCATCATACTCAGCAACAGCTTCAATTAAAATAGATCTGTATTCTTTTACTTCAGCTAGCATATCAGCAGGAATATCAACTATGTCAAAAGTTGCCCCTTGAGTTGCATCATGCCATACAATAGCTTGGTTTTTTACTAAATCAACCACTCCTTTAAAATCGTTTTCTTCACCGATTGGTAAAGTAATCGCAACAGCGTTAGATTTTAACATGTCTCTAACTTGTTGACAAACATTTAAGAAGTTTGAACCTTGACGGTCCATTTTGTTAACGAATCCCATACGCGGAACTCTATATTGATCAGCTAATCTCCAGTTGGTTTCTGACTGAGGCTCAACACCATCAACAGCACTAAACAAGAAAACTAAACCATCCAATACACGTAACGAACGGTTTACCTCAACGGTAAAGTCAACGTGTCCTGGAGTATCAATAATATTAAAGTGATAATCTTGAGACGTTGGTAATGGCTTACCTTGCTCTGTTGGAAAACTCCATTCACAAGTTGTAGCAGCTGAAGTAATGGTAATACCTCTTTCTTGCTCTTGTGCCATCCAGTCCATTGTTGCAGCACCATCGTGCACTTCACCAATTTTGTGTGATTTTCCAGTGTAGAATAATATACGCTCAGTAGTTGTGGTTTTTCCTGCATCAATGTGAGCAGCAATACCAATATTTCTCGTGAATTTTAAATCTCTAGCCATTTCTTATGAATTAAAATCTAAAGTGAGAGAATGCTTTATTAGCATCTGCCATTTTGTGAGTATCCATTCTTTTCTTAACCGCAGCACCTTCTTCTTTAGCCGCAGCTAAAACTTCACCTGCTAATTTGGCAGCCATTGATTTTTCGTTTCTTCTTCTTGCATAAAGAATCATCCATTTCATAGCCATAGAAATCTTTCTATCTGGACGAATTTGCATTGGAATTTGGAATGTTGCCCCACCTACTCTACGACTACGCACTTCTACGTGAGGCATAACATTAGTCAAAGCATCTTTCCATACTTCTAATGACGACTTCTCATCATTGTTCTTTTTTGTTTCTACAATCTCTAAAGCATCATAAAATACTTTGAAAGCTGTAGATTTCTTACCATCCCACATTAAGTTGTTCACAAAACGCGTTACTAACTGATCGTTAAATTTTGGATCCGGTAAAAGTGGTCTTTTCTTTGCCGCTCTTTTTCTCATGTCTTTTCTTTAAAAGTTTTTAAAATTACTTTTTAGCTTCTTTTGGGCGTTTAGCACCATATTTAGATCTACGTTGTGTTCTTCCTGCTACACCTGATGTATCAAGCGCACCACGCACAATGTGGTATCTAACTCCTGGTAAATCTTTTACCCTTCCGCCTCGCACTAATACTATCGAGTGCTCTTGTAGATTGTGTCCTTCACCTGGGATGTAAGCATTCACTTCATTTCCATTAGTCAAACGTACACGCGCAACTTTACGCATTGCAGAGTTTGGTTTTTTTGGAGTAGTAGTGTAAACACGCGTACAAACACCTCTTCTTTGAGGACAAGAATCTAAAGCAACCGATTTACTCTTCTTAGTGATCTGAGTTCTTCCTGTTCTTACTAATTGTTGAATTGTTGGCATAATTAAATACTAAAATTTCTTTATTTATTAAATTCCCGCTTTTTTCGGGGTTGCAAATGTAGTAATTATTTTCAATAAAAAAAATCATAATTAATTAATTTTCAAGAACATTTCTGAACAGCGTAAAAAATATATTAAACTGTAAATATTTGCGTTATTTTTACAACCCAACAAACACAAAAACAGATTATCCTTTAGACCCGATAGCAGCAAATCTCGTTTTTTTGAACGAGATATGAATAGCGAGAATATGGATTACCAATAAAACCCAAGCCATTTGCTTCAAAAAATGAAAAAACTTTTTGTCTTATTTATTTTATCATATCACCTAACTGGCTTTGGACAAAATTATTATTTGACTGTAGCTGGATCGAATGAAAACGAGACGAAAACAATCGATTCTATTGGCTATCAACAAAGATTTGTTAAAGAAAACCTTATTCTAGAAGAAGTAAATAAACTTGCAAAACAACTTCAAAAAAAAGGATATTTGGAAAGTCAGATCATTGCTAATTCAAAAATCAACGACTCTACTTTTCATTATCAATTTGAATTAAAAAATCGCACTGATTTTATACACATATATATAGGTGAAAAATGGAAGCCTATTTTGGAGACAAAATCCGACACTTCAAAAGTACCCTTTCCTGAAAGCGAAACCTATTTAATAAATCTTTCTAAGAAAATTGAAAGCAAAGGATTTTCGATTTCAAGAATACAATTAGAGAGCATTGTAAAAAAGAAGAATCATCTAATTGCCGACCTGTTTATCGAACTCGACAAAAAAAGAGTAATTAATAACATAGTAATTAATGGGTATGACAAATTCCCTGAAGGTTACAGAAAGAATATTTTAAAAAAATATAAAAACAAAACATTCAACAAAGAGGGTTTAGAAAAAATCAGCAATGATTTTAAAAGCATTCCGTTTATCAAACAGACAAAATACCCTGAAATATTGTTCAACAGCGACACCACAAAAGTTTACGTCTACATTGACAAGAAAAAAAACAATTATTTTGATGGTTTTTTGGGATTTAGTAATTCAGACAAAAAATTGATCTTGAATGGTTATGTTGACTTGAGTCTTAATAACATCCTAAACACCGGCGATGAATTTTCAATTAAATGGAGAAGCGATGGAAAAGACCAGAAGAATTTCAATTTAGACATTGAATTACCCTTTGTATTCAAAAGTCCGATTGGCCTAAAACTACAACTCAACATTTTCAAACAAGACAGTACTTTTCAAAACTCTAAAACCGACATCAACTTTGGTTATTACCTAAATAAAAGCAAAATATACTTAGGCTACCAAAGCACCGAATCAAGCGACATTGGAAATGTTAATTCCGCTTTACTCAATGATTTCAATAATTATTTTTTCACCTCAAGCTTTGATTTCAAAAAAACAAGAGAAGACCTACTTTTTCCGGAAAAATCAAGCCTTAACCTTAAAATTGGTTACGGAAAAAGAGAATCAAAATTTGATTCGAGTAATCAATTTTCAGGAAACTTAAACTTAAATTATATTTTGGACCTAAATAAAAAAAACAGCTTGTACGTTTCCACCCACAATTACTTCTTACAGAGTGATAGCTATTTAACCAATGAATTGTTTCGATTTGGCGGGATTAAATCAATTAGAGGATTTAAAGAAAATAGTCTGCAAGGCAATCAAGCAAACCTAATCCTTACCGAGTATCGCTATCGATTTTCTTCCAATTTTTACATGCACTCCATCGTTGATTATGGGTATTTCAAGGATAATTCAACAAAATTCAGCAACAACCCTTTAGGAATTGGGATTGGATTTGGTTTATTAAGCAATAGCGGCATATTCCACCTTATTTACGCTAATGGAATTGATAACAAGCAAGTTGTGAAGTTTTCAAATTCAATTATTCACATAAGTTTTAAAAGTTATTTTTGAATAATTCTGTTAAATTTATTTTTTTTTCAACATATGATTGGTTTATTAAGTTTTTTTTAAGATTTTTGTTCTAACTAATTCAAACCAAAAAATAATGAAAACAAAGTTTAATTTATTTCTAACACTACTTATGGTGTTTTTTGTGCAGATTACATTTGCACAAGACAGGGTTGTATCTGGTGTAGTATCAGACAATCTTGGCTTACCTTTACCTGGGGTAAACGTTCTTGTTAAAGGAACAAAAGCAGGTGTTCAAACTGATATTGATGGTAAGTATGCCATCAAAGTAAGTCCAAATCAAACATTAGTGTTTAGTTTTGTTGGATTTAAAGAACAAGAAGTGAAAGCCTCTTCAACAAATCTTAACGTTAAAATGACATCCAATGCTGTTGAACTTGAAGGAGTTGTAGTAACTGCACTTGGTGTTAAAAAACAAAAAAAATCTTTGGGTTACGCGACTTCAAACGTGTCATCTAGAGACCTTACTGAGGTAAACAACACCAACGTATTTGAATCATTGTCTGGTAAAGTTGCTGGTGTTGATATTACTGCTCCTGCTCAGGTAGGTGCTTCAACAAAAGTAACAATCCGTGGTTTTAATTCATTGGATGGACGTGGCCCGCTTTACGTAATTGATGGAACTCCTATTACCAATAGTTCCTCAAGTGGAACAGGTAATACCAGAAGTTTTGATGCAGGTAATGGTGTTAGCGACTTAGATCCAAACAACATCGAGTCTATGACTATTTTAAAAGGTGCTGCTGCCTCAGCTTTATATGGTTCTAGAGCAGGTCAAGGTGTAATCATTATTACAACTAAGAGCGCTAAAAACAAATCTAAAATATCAGTTGAAACTTCTCACTCTGCTGAGTTTTCAGAAGTAGCAAGAGTTCCTCATTTGCAAAATGCTTTTGGACAAGGATGGAATGGAAAATCATGGTCAAATTGGGGAGGTCAACCAGGAAACACTACAAGTAACGAGAATGGATCTTGGGGTCCAGCTTTTAATGGCGAAATAAGACCTTGGGGGGCAATTATTAACAACTCTCAACAAATCAAGCCATATGTTGCTTTAGAGGACAACTTCAGAGACTTTTTTGATCAAGGTAGTCTTTTTACAAACAATGTAAGAGTTAGTGGAGGCGGTGAAAATTCAAATTTCTCTCTTTCATTTTCTGATGTTAATGCTGATGGTGTTGTTCCAACAAACTCAGACTCATTCAAAAGAAGAACATTTGGTATTAATGGTGGAATAGCTGGAGATAAACTAAGCGTAAAAGCAAGTCTTAACTACGTGAGAAAAGATCAAAATGCTGTTAACACAGGACAAGGTGCTGATGCTGGCGAGGGAAACACCGCTTCTCAAGAATTACTTCAAATTCCTAGAGATATAAGCATCGTTGACTTAGCTGATTACACAAACAATCCTTTCAACAGTAACAGTTATTATTTCACTCCTTATGCTACAAATCCATATTGGACTTTAAATGAAAATAAAACATTTATCGACGGAAACCGTTTTTATGGTAACACTAATTTATCTTATAAATTCAATAAAAAACTATCATTAAGCTATCAAATTGGTGGTGATTATAAAATTGAAAAAGTAAAATCATATGGAGCAATTGTTAAGTTTGACCCTAACACACCTCAGTCTGATGCAGGTGCAAATGAAGTAGTTGGTGGTGTTACTGAGCAATCAATCGAAGCTATTGAATTTGACACGAACTTAATTTTGAATTATAACACAGCAATTAATCAAGACTTTGATTTAAATGCTATGGCTGGTTTCAACACCAACGAAAGAAAAGGATCTACATTGTTAGCCTCTATTACCAACCTAGATATCCCTAACTTTTATGAGCTTTCTAACTCGTCTATCAAACCTCTTGTATTTCAAAATAATGCAATGAGAAGATCGTATTCTGCATTTGGATCTTTAGAAACTTCATTTAAAAATAGATTATTTTTGACTTTAACTGGAAGAAACGACTGGACATCAACACTGCCTAAAGGCAACAACTCTTACTTTTATAATTCAGCAAGTTTAAGTGGTATTGTAGTTGACAATGCTTCATCTAAATACTTCAATTATTTAAAATTACGAGCTGCGTATGCTAAAATTGCAAACGACACTAATCCATACCAAACCAACTCTACATTAGGCCAAGCAAATGCCGTTTTAGGTTTTGGAAATATTTTATTACCAATTGGTGGTGTAAATGGATATGAGTATAGCGCTAACTTAGGAAATGCAAATTTAGTACCTGAAATAACTAAAGAATTAGAATTTGGGGCTGAAGCAAATTTCTTCTCAAAAAGACTTAGTATAGATGCATCTTACTACGATAAAAAAACAGAAGATTTATTGTTTGGTAGACCCGTTGCAACGTCAACAGGATTCCAATCTCAAACATCAAACATCCTAGATGTAACTAATAAAGGTATTGAACTTGTTTTAAATGTAATTCCAATTAAAACTGAAAACTTTCAGTGGGATTTAACTGCAACTTACACCAAAAACAAATCTAAAGTTACCGATATAGCGGGTGACACTGAAAAAATTCAATTAGCCCAAAATTATGGTGTGAGTTTTAATGCCATTGTAGGTGAGCCATTAGGTGTGTTTAGCACTTTTGTTCCTGAAACAAACGCTGATGGACAATATATTGTAGATCCTGCAACTGGATATTATGTTGTTACTGAAGATGAACAAATCGTTGGAACTTCTCAAAGAGATTTTGTAATGGGTTTCAAAAATAGATTAAGTTACAAAAATGTTGTTCTATCGTTTGGTATCGATTGGAAACAAGGTGGAGAAATGTACTCTTACACTAAAAGACTTTCACACTTTACAGGAAATGGTATTGAAACTATTTACAACGACAGAAATCCTTTTATAATCCCTAACTCTGTTGTTGATAATGGAGATGGAACTTATTCAGAAAACACAACTCCAATTAGTTTTGAAAGCATTACAGACTTCTATAATACGCAAAACAACCCAGGAGTTGAGCAATCACATGTGATTGACAAAACATTTGTTAGATTAAGAGACGTATCATTAACTTACAATTTCTCACAAAAATTCCTTAAAGGAACTGGTTTAACAGGATCTTCAATCTCTGTTTATGGCAAAAATTTAGCATTATGGACTCCAGATGAAAATCCATATATTGACCCTGAACTTTCAACTTTTGGTGACGGATTATTAAGTGAACAAGGAGAGTTTGGTGCTAACCCATCTCAGCGCTCTTATGGAGTTAGTCTTAAATTAACATTCTAAAAAAAATGAAAATGAAAAAAATAATAGTAAGTCTTATAGTTTTAGCAACTACGTTTGTTGGTTGCAATACAGAATTAGACATAAATAGTGACCCAGATTTACTGGATCCTAACAACGCCCCATTATCAGCTCAATTACCTTCAGGAATAGTTGGAATAGTTGGTTCTGAAGGAGCTGGAATGGCTATTTTTGGTGGCTTTTGGTCTCAATATTGGACACAGAGTAATGCTGCCAACCAATTTAAAGACATTGATAATTATTCGGCAGGTACTGCAGATTACAATTTTATTTGGGATGGTATGTATGATGGCCTTGGAGATATCAGAAACGTAAAACGTAGAGCTTTGGCAGAAGGCAATTGGAAGTATTACCTTATTGCAACCACTTTAGAAGTTCAAGCTTCACAAATTTTAACTGATATGTATGGAAGTATTCCATATAAAGAAGCTAACAATGTATTAATTTTAGAACCGAAATTCAACACAGGTGAAGAAGTTTATACTTACATGATTGAAGATTTAAATGATGCCTTATCTAGAGACCTATCTGCATCTTCAGGTCCAAACCCTGGAGCTGACGACTTGATTTTTGGCTCTAACCCAACTACTCAAATGGAGAATTGGACTAAATTTGCCAACACTCTTAAATTGAAAGTTTACATGAGACAATCTAATAGCTCTAGAGCTGCCATTGCATCAGCTGGTATTACACAGATGATTAATGACGGTGTAGAGTTTCTTGATGTGGATGCTGCCATGACACAATTTTCAGATGCCATCAACCAAAGTAATCCTCTTTACGAATATGTAATCAGAAGATTAAATGTGGCAACTAACTTAAGAATGAGTACAACTTTATCTTCTTATTTGATCAATAATTCTGACCCAAGAAAGAGCGCTTTCTACAACAGTGGAAACTCTCTAAATCAAGGAGACTATAATAACACTGTTGGAGCTGGAACTATTGCAACTGTAAAATTAAGCGCGACAACTCCTGTACTTTTAATGAGTAAAGAGGAAAGTTTATTCTTACAAGCAGAAGCAATGATTCGCTACAACGGCGGAACTGGAGCAAAAGCTCTTTATGATGCAGCTGTATCAGCTAACTTCTCTAGACATGGTTCTAGCGCAGCAGCATTCTTAACAGGTGCTTACGCTTTCCCTGATGCAGGAACATTTGATCAAAAACTTGAAGCAATTATTACCCAAAAATGGGTAGCTGGTTTTCCAGGTAATGGCTTCGAAGCATTCTTTGACACCAACAGAACTGGTTATCCAAGAACATCAACTGTACCTCAATCTGATTTAGCATATGTACCAGGTCAATTAGCATATGCAGTAAACGGTTCAACTGGTGGTTCATTCCCAAAAAGAATTGTTTATCCTCTTTCTGAAAGAAACGCTAATCCAAACACACCAACATTAATACCAATAACTACACCAATTTGGTGGGATAATTAAAAAAAAGAAATTATGAAAAAAATAATCATTGCTTTATTTTTTGTATCAAGTGGTTTATTTATTGCTTGTGATACAGCGCCTGAAACAGCGGATGTTTCTAGAGTTACCAACTACCCTAACTTAGAATTAATTGGGGCTGAAAGTGTAATAATTAATCAAGGTGATACATTTACTGATCCTGGAATTATTGCAACAGAAGGAGGAAATACTATCCCTTACACTACATCTGTGAGTGGTAGATTTAGAGGAGGAACTACTCTTGATACCAGCAGACCTGATATCTATGTTATTACTTACAGTGCAGTTAACCAAGACGGATTTACTGGTGCAATAACCAGAACTGTAATCGTAGCTGATACTGGCGATTTAACAACTGACATTTCTGGCTTGTACCGTTCAACAGTAACAAGAAACGGAGTTCTAACAGCTCAATACACTGATTTAGAATATGTTTTAATATGGAAGAATTCAAATGGAACATACGAGTTATCTGATGGTATCGGAGGTTATTATGATTTTGGTAGAAGTTATGGAGTAGGCTATGCTGCGCCTGGGGCAATAATTACAGCAAATGACATTCCTAGTAACAGCTTCTCTTACTCAACATTCGAAGTTAGCGGTTTCGGCGGTGGTTGTACCATGAATTCAATGACAGTTAACCCAACTGCAAGAACCATCAATTTTACAACAGTATGGTCAGCCGGATTCACATTTAATGTCTTATTAGAACAAGTAGAACTATAAAAAATATAAATTTATATGAAAAATTTAATTAAGCTTTTTATTATATTACCTGCACTTTTCCTTTTTATAGGATGTGATGAAGGAGGAGATCCAGATCCAGGAATGGCAAACACAGGTCAATTTGCTGGTGACTGGCACATTATTGCCCTTGAACCAGATGGAGTTACTCCAGCTTTTGGAGGTACTTACAATCTTTTCTCAACATATAATGCATCATCAAATGATGAAAATTTCTGGATAGATGACCACAATAGTTGGATGCAGATAAAATCAAAAGTTCAAGCAACCGACTTCGCAAACCTAACCTTTGCTGGTCAAGTTGACTCTCCAGAACTTTATACAGGAGGAACAGTAACTGTTACAAATGGTAAGATTTTAAAAGCTTCTGCCGAATCATTTGGCGGTCACGTTGTAGACAGCATCTATTTCGAAGCTGAATTTGATTGGGATCCAGGAACAGTATATAAATTTGCTGGTCACAAAAGAACAGGTTTCTTAGAAGATGAACTTTAAATAAAAATGACAAGATTAAACCACCAGCTAATTACTGGTGGTTTTTTTATACCTTTGCGCCATGGAAAAAGAAAATCAAATATTCGGAATAAGAGCTATTATTGAAGCAATTAACGCAAAAAAAGAAGTCGATAAAGTATTTCTCCAAAGTGATGCTCAAGGCGATTTAATGCACGAATTAATCAAAACACTAAAAAAGAACAGCGTTAATTTTTCTTATGTTCCTATTGAAAAATTGAACCGATTAACATCTAATAACCACCAAGGTGCTGTGGCTACCATCGCTCCTATTTCATTTGTAAAATTAGAAACTCTAATTGATTCCGTTGTAGAAAGCGGAAAAACTCCTTTATTCCTAATTCTTGATCAATTGAGTGATGCTCGGAATTTTGGCGCCATCATACGTACAGCTGAATGTACTGGCGTTGATGGAATAATAGTACAAAAAACGGGTTCAGCCCCAGTAAATGGAGATACTGTAAAAACATCTGCAGGTGCTGTTTTCAATGTGCCTATTTGTAAAGTAGATCACATCAAAGATGCCATTTTTTACCTACAAGGAAGCGGAATCAAAACAGTCGCAGCAACCGAAAAAACCACTAATACAATTTATGATATTTCTCTTAACGAACCTGTAGCAATAATCATGGGTAGTGAAGACCGCGGAATCAATCCATCCGTACTTAAAATTGTAGATGAAATGGCAAAACTACCTATGTTTGGAACTATTGGCTCACTCAATGTTTCAGTAGCGTGCGGCGCTTTTCTATACGAAACAGTACGACAAAGACAATAATAATACGATTTTTTTGAAGCAAGTAGCTTGGGCTTTATCTGCAATCCCTATTCCTGCTTTCCGTTACAATAAAAAAGGCTACCAAACACTGGCAGCCTTTTTTATTTTCTCTACAATCAGGGCTAGAATTGAATCAAAAGGATTACTTGTCACCTTCCCTATTCTCCTTAAAAGTATAAACATACCGAACAGGTTCTGATAAAATTTCCTCGTATTCCACCATAATTTCTTCCGGTTTGGGAGGATTAACAAAATTCCCATTCTCATCAAACCTTCTCATAAACGGATCGCTTGAAGGATCAAAATCAGGCTTCTCCCATTCGTAACGAATTTCTTCCACATAATCAGGTGTTTTGAAACGTACAGCAAATACAAATCCGGAAATCAATCCCGCCAAATGGCCTTCCCACGAAATGGTCTTATCAATATCTGGAAAAACATACCAAATCATTCCGCCATACATCACTACAACTGCAAATGACAACGCCATTAATCGATAGTACTTGGTCATCAATCCTTTAAAGAAAATAAACGACACCAATACATAGATCAAACCACTTGCACCAATATGAAACGATTGGCGACCAATCAACCATGTAATCAATCCCGAAAGTAAAATTCCATAAAAAAGCACTTTCAATGAAACATCTCTATAGAAATAAATCAATGCTGTAGTTAAAATAAAAAGTGGCAAAGAATTATTAGCGATATGGCTCAAATTCCCATGCAAAAATGGACTCATTACAACTCCTTTCAACCCAGAAATCGTGCGTGGAAAAATTCCAAAAACACTCAAATCAATATTAAAAACATTTTCAAAATAAAACACACTCCATATCAAAATCAATAAGAAAGTGGGAACTATCCAAACCGAAGGTGTAAACTTAAAATAATGATAATCGTTCAAAGTATTTTATTTTTAATCGTTATGACAGATTATCAAAAATACAACCAATTATTTTTTAATGCTATTTTGTCAGTTGATTTGTACTACTGATTTTACAAAACAAAGTTAACTTTCTAGCCCTGATTGAGCGGATAGCTTCCTACTTGTAGGAACTATGAGCGAAAGCAGGAAAATCGATTACAAAAAAGCCCAAACCATTCGCTCCAAAAATAAAAAAAATGTAATTTTACAACATGGAAGCACCACTTGCCGAACGCATTCGCCCTCAAAAATTAGAAGATTATATCAGCCAGTTGCATTTGGTTGGACCGAATGGTTCATTAACGCAACAAATCTCTCGCGGCATCATTCCGTCAATGATTTTTTGGGGTTCACCAGGAACTGGAAAAACAACTTTGGCTCAAATAATTGCCAAACAAAGTAATCGCCCTTTTTACGAATTAAGTGCGATAAACAGTGGTGTTAAAGACATTCGAGATGTAATTGAAAAAGCCAAACAAAGTGGCGGATTATTCACTGCCAAAAACCCAATTTTATTTATTGATGAGATTCATAGGTTCAGTAAATCGCAACAAGATTCGTTATTAGCAGCAGTAGAAAAAGGTTGGGTAACTTTAATTGGTGCCACAACAGAGAATCCGAGTTTTGAAGTAATTCCAGCACTTTTGTCACGTTGTCAGGTATATGTTTTGAATCCGTTCACCAAAGACGATTTACTTTCCCTTTTGAACCGAGCAATGAAAGAAGATGCTCACATTGCATCCAAAAAAATAAAAATAAAGGAATCCGAAGCTTTATTGCGACTTTCTGGCGGTGATGGACGCAAACTATTAAATATTTTTGAACTCGTTGTAAATGCAAGCCCAGAAGGTCAAATTACCATCACCAATAACAAAGTAATGGAATTGGTGCAACAAAACACCGTTTTATACGATAAGACAGGAGAACAACATTACGATATTGTCTCAGCCTTCATCAAATCCATCCGCGGAAGTGACCCAAATGGAGCTGTGTATTGGTTAGCCCGAATGATTGAAGGTGGCGAAGATGTTAAATTCATAGCACGACGCATGCTCATTTTATCTAGTGAAGACATTGGAAATGCCAATCCAACTGCATTCATCATGGCCAACAACACTTTTCAGGCTGTATCAACTATCGGAAACCCTGAAAGCAGAATTATATTGAGTCAGTGCGCCATTTATTTAGCAACTTCTCCGAAAAGTAATGCCTCCTATATGGCTATTGGCGAAGCACAATCGTTAGTGAAACAGACTGGTGATTTACCAGTTCCAATCCATTTGCGTAATGCTCCAACTAAATTAATGAAAGAGTTAGGCTATGGCGAAGAATATCAGTATTCGCATAATTACTCTAATAATTTTGTAGATCAAGAATACTTACCTGATGCTATAAAAAATAAGACTTTTTACAATCCTGGCAACAATTCGAGAGAAAATTCAACACGTGAATTTCTAAAAAATCGGTGGAAAGATAAATACGATTATTAATTATTATAGCTTCACATTCACTTCCTCAGAAACCAACTTATCGTTTTGATAGTACTCAAAAAACCAACCTCCATTTTTAGCAATTAGAACACCTTGAATAACACCTTTAACTGCAGTGTATACGTTTTTATCGGAGGTTTTGTAGATTTTATAAATTACTTTAGGCTCTGTATCAATCAATTGATATCCATTTGAAATGGGTTGTGCAAATAACAAAGTAGCAGAATTTAATTCTCTCACTGGATTTGCAGTAATAGACAACTCTTGAATGATTTCTTGTTCTTTTTCTTCTTTCTTTTCTTCTTCAATTACAGGCTTTGACTGAACAATTTCAGAAGACTTTGGTGTATACTTATGATTAATCAAGGCTGAAAAAGAATTAAAAGCACTTCTTAATGCTTCATTATAGGCAACTAAAAAATCTTTTTCTCTGCTTTTACCTTCTTCGGATGTTGCAATAACTTTTCCATTACAATCCTTTATTACCACCTTAACTTTGGTAACAAATAAAGTATTGTTTTCAATAAGATCTACATAAACCTTATTACAATTACTATTAGCAAAATCGAGCGGTTGAGTTTCAGAATCCATATAGGTATCAAAACCGTATTTTTGCATGTACATCTTGGTTAAAATATTCAATCTATTGAAATCGTCATTTTTAAAAATGCTAAATCGTGAAGGAACCAAAGCGAGTTTGTAATCATCTAAACTTTGAGAAAATCCAAAAGTTGAAAAAGTAATAGTTAATAAAAAGACTAATTTTTTCATTATAATATTTTTTTTAATTCAATTAATTGATGAATGGTTGGAACTGCTAAAGTTACTTCTTTTTTTTCTGGGTTGAAATAAACTGCTTCAATTCCGAAGTCTAAAGCTCCTTTTACATCGGCATCAATACAATCTCCTATCATTATTGAAGTTGATTTTGAAGCCTTAGAAATAGATAATGCATGCTCATAAATTTTAGGATGTGGTTTCTTTACTCCAGCCATTTCTGAATTGGTTATTGTAGAAAAATAATCCGATAATCCAGAATTGTGGATTTTTTTGTATTGAACATCCGAAAAACCGTTGGTGATAATATGCAATTTATACTTTTCTGAAAGATAGTCTAAGATTTCGGTTGCTCCGTCAAAAAGCATATTGTTTTCGGGCAAATAAGTGATGTAATCTTCTGACATTTGATGAATTTCCTCGTCAGAAATGGAATAATTTAGAACATCAAATGAGTCTTTCAATCGTTTATAACGTAATTCTTCATGTGTAAGTAAATCGACTTGATACAATTTCCAACACGCCTGATTTATGGGTGCGTAAATTTTAACAAAAGAAGAGGTATTTATGGATGGATATTTTTCTCGAAAAATCTTATCAAAAGCCAATTCCGAATTTTTATCAAAATCCCAAAGCGTATGATCTAAATCGAAAAAAACATCGGTTATTCTTCCTTGAAACATAGGTTAGTTTCCTTTCACTATTATTACATCATCAACGTTGTAAATCCAGTCGTCGGCATCGGTTTCATTATATCGAAAAGTACCTTCAACAGTAACGTATTGATCTGTTTTTAGTTTAGGCGTTGTTCCTCTGAATTTCAAACCAACAATACTCTCTGGACCTGCTTTCCCGCAAAAAAAACAAGCAGCAAAAACATTCTTACTAATAGCATAAGTTTTACTATCAATGGGCACAATAAACCCAGAAATCAGAACTCTCTTTTTCCCTTTTGCTTTTACTTTATCATTCACAACCGGAAATTGAACTTCTCCGTATTTAGGGTGTTTTCTCTTCTCGTATTTGATCTCTGCTAATAATTTCCAAGTAATTGTATCACCTTTTACAACAGGTGTTGTAAATGCTGTTGACACTTCCTTTTTACTCGAAAAACTCAGGAAAATCAATCCTAAAACTAAAACTATCGATAATTGAATACGATTACGCATTGGCTAATGTTTTTGAAATATTTAATTTATATGCTTTTATTGCCGGAATCAACGCGGCGATAATTCCTACTATCATTGTGGCTAAAAATAACGCCATTTCTTTGTCCCAAACCAACTCAAACGGATTGAACGCCATTTTAAAATCGTCTTCTGCCGTATTAGAGATGAATTGCAATGCAAACCTACCAAAAATTGTTCCAAACACAAATCCAACGAAACATAAAATCAAGCTTTCCATCATTATTAGTGAAAGCAATTGGGTTCTACTCGCTCCGTTAATTCGCATCAAAGCAAATTCGTATTTTCGTTCTTTCAATCGATTGTACAACGCTATAAAAATCGAAATTCCAGAAATCAACATAATCGCATACGCCAAATACTGCAATGCGGTTAACCCGACGCCAAAAAGACTGAAAATTCTATTGACTTCAATTGCAGGTGAAGCGGCTTGCATTTTGGTGTTTTGAGCAATAATTCGCGGCCACATTACGATTCCCATTTTATTCCTGAACTTCAATAAAACTGCCGTGATTTCCATATTGGGTTCGTCCAAAGTCATGTCTTCATGATGTTCGTGATCGTGATCATGTTCATGATTACATGCTTCAGTGTGAACGTGCTCACCTTCTTCGTGAATGTGACCTTCTTCGCCATGCGCTGGATTTTCTTCTTCGTGACTTCCGTGCATTTGCCAGACACTCGGAATGGTACACAAAATCAAATTATCAATTACACTTCCAGTTGGAGCAGCAATTCCGGTGATTATATATTTAAAATCCTCATGAACTTCACCTTCGGCGGCATCGCCATGCGAACCAAAAAAGGAATCACCTACTTTTAAATTGAGTTTGGTTGCAATTTCGCTTCCAATTACCACTTCAAAGTTCTTCTCAAACATTTTTCCTTTGGCAATTTTGGCTTTGTATTTATCCAAATAATCCGAATTGGTACCAACAATTTTGAATCCACGGTAATTGTCTCCAAACGCCAACGGAATTGCTTTTTCAATAAACGGATGATTCATCCACACTTTGGCCGAATCGTAACTGATGTTTCCAGTAGGATTGTCAATGTGGTATACTGATGATAAAATCAATTGCATCGGACTTCCTTGTGCACCCAAAACCAAATCTACACCATCAATATTACTCGAAAATTTCTCCTCAAATTGCTTTTGCAACAAAATCAAAACCGTAATAATAGCAACACTAGACGCTAATAAAATGACACTTAAAAGAGTGTTCAATGGTTTAAACCAAATATTTCTCCAGGCTAACTTGGCTATCATATTAATTGAGATGAATTTGGTTAGCGAATTTATTTTTTAATCGTTGATCGTGTGTCACAATAATCAGCGAGGCCTTGTAATCTTTAGCTAATTTTTCAAGTAAATCGGCTACTTTTATAGCATTTTCATCATCCAAACTCGAAGTAGGTTCATCGGCCAAAAGTAATTTTGGTTCGTTGATTAAAGCTCTGGCAATTGATACACGTTGTTGTTGACCAATGCTCAACTGCGAAGGTAATTTGTACATTTGCGATTCTAAATCCAAATCAGAAAGCAGTTGTTTTGCTTTTTCAGTTGCTTTTTTTCCGGATGCCAACCACGAAGCCAAAACCACATTATCCAACACCGAAAGCGAAGAAATAAAATGCGATTGCTGCAAAATCAAACCAATGTTTTTGCCTCTGAATTGATCCAGTTTTTTTTCAGACAATTGAGAAATATTGGTGTCATCAATTGAAATCTCACCTTTTTTTGGACGAAGCAAACCTGCTAACAAGTGCAACAAAGTGGTTTTCCCTTTACCTGAATTCCCAGTAATCAATAGTGTTTCCGATGGATTACATTTCACATCTGGAAATGCAAACTGAGTGGTTGCGTTGTAAAAAAAAGTGACGTCTTTAGTAACTATCATAGCTCTTAAATAGAGTCGCAAGTTACTGAATTGAACTCGATTTTTTTCTTACTATTTTCTTAAAATATACCTTCATCGTTAAAACTGTAAAAACCATTTTCTGTAATGATAATGTGGTCTAACAAATTGACATCCAACTGTTGTGCCGCCAATTTGATTTTTTTGGTTACCTGAATATCTTGCTCGCTCGCCATAAGTTTGCCCGAAGGATGATTGTGGGTGAGTATAATTGCAGTCGCATTGTGCTCGAAAACGGTTTTAAAAATCAATCGAACGTCTACAATTGTACCCGTTATTCCGCCTTTACTCAACTGCGATTTGTAAATTACTTTATTCGAATTATTCAAATACAAAACCCAAAATTCCTCGTGCGGCAATTCGCCAATAATGGGTTGCATGATTTCAAAAACAGACTTACTAGAACTGATCTTACTGAGTTCGACAACATCTTCAGAACGACGTCTCCTTCCCAATTCTAATGCAGCAGCTATAGTTATCGCCTTCGCCTCGCCTATTCCTTTGAATTGAGTAAGTTGAGCAATGGATAATTTCCCGAGTTGATTTAAATTGTTGTTCGTAGAAGCAAGAATACGTTGACACAATTGAACGGCACTTTCATTGCGCGAACCCGAACCGATTAAAATAGCAAGTAGTTCAGAATCGGATAAAGTTGATTTGCCTTTGAGTAGAAATTTTTCGCGCGGACGGTCGTCTTCCGCCCATTGATTGATTGGTGTGTACATAATTTATTGGCTTTTAGTCTAACAAAGAAACCAAATTTTATTGGTCAATCAAAATAAACAACATCAAAAACACGTTGTAACCCAAACTCTTTTAAACCATTAACTATGCTACGCATTTATACTCCACTTCTCATCTTAATTGTATTTCTAAGTTGTAAAAAAAGTGAAACTCCTTTGGTGATAAAAAACTCATCTGACGTTACCGCAATAGAAAACCCAACTACTTTCGAAGAAAAACTTTCCAATGCAGCATTATCGATAATCGATGCGAGTATTGCGTATACGCCCGATTATATTTCGATAAAATACCCCAACGGAGATGTGCCTGCAACTACTGGAGTGTGTTCGGATGTTGTTATACGTGCTTACAGAAAATTAGGAATCGATCTTCAAAAAGAAGTACATGAAGACATGAAAGCCAATTTCTCAAATTACCCAACTAAATGGGGTTTGAAGAAAACGGATACTAACATTGATCACCGAAGAGTTCCTAATTTAGAAGTTTTCTTCACTCGAAAAGGTAAAAAACTTACTGTTTCTGAAAATCCAAATGATTATAAAACGGGCGAATTAGTAACATGGATGATTGGTGATAAACTTCCCCATATTGGAATCATCACTCATAAAAAATCAGCTGATGGCAAGCGTCCATTAATAGTTCATAATGTTGGTGGCGGTCAAGTTTTAGAAGATTGTTTATTCAACTATACAATTGTCGGTCATTTCAAATACATGAAATAAAATTGCTAAACTGTAACATTTTAAATAATTTAGCTACTTACTTCATTATTCATTTAAAAGAACCATTATGAAAAAATTATCCTTATTGTTAAAAACAGTAGTATTCTCCTTAATCTTTGTTAACGTTCAAGCACAAACAGCTGATGAAGTGGTAAACAAATACATCGAAACCATTGGAGGGAAAGAAAAGTTAGAAAAACTAACAGGTTTAAAAATGGAAATGGTGGCCAATTATCAAGGTATGGAAATTCCAGTTGCAGTAACTACTACCAAAGATGGAAAAATGTTGGTTAAAGTTAATTTGATGGGAAAAGAAATGACGCAAGTGGCATTTGACGGAACTTCAGGTTGGTCAACTAATATGATGACCATGAAAGCTGAAAAAATGACTACTGAAGATATTGATAACATGAAAAAATCGGCTGGAAAAGATTTTCCTGATCCGTTTTTAAACTATAAAGACAAAGGATATGCTGTTGAATATGTTGGAAAAGAAACCAAAGAAGGAACAGAATGTCATAAAATTAAATTAACTAAAACTCCAGTTACAGTAAATGGTGAAACAGTTGAAGATGTTACTTTTTACTACTTCGATACCGAAAATAATGTAATTGTATCAACTGAATCTGAAGTAAAAGAAGGTCCGATGAAAGGACAAATGATGACATCTACTGCATCGAATTATCAAGAAGTAGAAGGAATTTATTATCCATTTACATTGAACCAATTCGGACAAGAAATGACCGTTAAAAAAATCACTCTAAATCCTACTATCGATCCTAAAGAATTAGAGTTTAAAACTGAATAATCCGTTAGAATTATGAGAAATTTTAAATACATAGCATTCGCCAGTTTAGTAACTCTAATGGCAAATGCTCAGGAAGATATTGTCTTAAAAGGAAAGGAATTATTTGGTGATCTTAGCGCACGACAAATTGGTCCAGCCATTATGAGTGGGCGAATTTCTGACATCGCTCAACATCCAACCAATAACCAAGTCATCTATGTTGGTGCCGCTGGTGGTGGCGTTTGGAAAAGTGGTGATGGTGGAGCAAGTTTCTCTCCGATGTTTGACAAACACAATCAATCCATTGGCTGTATTACGGTTGATCCTAATAAACCTGACAATGTAATTTGGGTTGGAACGGGCGAAACGTGGACGCGAAATAGCGTATCTGCTGGAGATGGAATATACAAATCAACCGATGGTGGTCTGAACTGGACGAACATGGGTTTACCAAAATCGGATCGAATTTCTTCCATTGTAATTGACCCAAGAAATTCAGACAACGTTTGGGTTGGTGTTTTAGGAGCACTTTGGGGTGATAGCGACGAAAGAGGAATTTACAACTCAAAAGACGGAGGAAAAACGTGGAATAAAGTATACGGAATTGACAACAAAACAGGTTGTTCTGATTTAGTCATCGATCCAAAAAATCCAGATGTAATGTACGCCAGTTTCTGGGAATTCAGAAGAACGGCTTGGTCATTCAACTCAGGTGGATTGAATTCGTGTTTATTAAAAACAACTGACGGTGGAAAAACATGGAATAAAATTCACACCGGATTTCCTTCTGGAAAATTAGGTAGAATTGCCATTGCTGTTGCGCCATCCAATCCAGATATTGTTTACAGCGTTTTGGAATGTGAAAAAGACACTCAAAAAGGATTATACAAATCGACCGATGGTGGAAAAAACTGGAAACATTTAAATAGTGATTTTGCTTTAGTTGTGCGTCCTTTTTATTTTTCCCGAATTGTAGTAGATCCGAAAAATCCAGATATTGTTTACAAAGGTGGATTAAGTGGCTCAATCAGTCGCGATGGTGGTTTGACTTTTAAAAACCTAGGAAGCATGCATGCCGATATTCATGATATTGCCATTGACATGAACGACACCAATAGAATTTATTGTGCTACTGATGGTGGTTTATACAGAAGCTGGAATAACGGAAGTACTTTGGATATTGTTCGCTGCTTACCCGTTTCTCAATTTTATCACATTAGTGTTGACGATGCTGAGCCTTATAACATTTATGGAGGTTTACAAGACAATGGCTCTTGGTACGGACCAAGTAAAAGTGATGGCGGAATTGAAGCACGAGATTGGGAAAGTGTGGGCGCTGGAGACGGTTTTAGAGTATTAAAACATCCAACCAAAAAAATTATTTACAGCGAAATGCAAGGTGCTGAAAATGTATGGCGTTATAATTTAGACACGAAAGAATTAAAAACGATTCAGCCTTTACAAGAAAAAGGGATGGCAAAATTGCGTTTCAATTGGAATACTCCTATTGTAACCGGAATTCACAATCCGGATCGTATTTATGCAGGAAGTCAGTTTGTTCATGTTTCAGACGATATGGGAGCAACTTGGAGAATCATTTCTCCTGATTTGACTACCAATAATCCTGCAAAATTAAATCAGGAAGATTCAGGTGGATTGTCTAAAGATAATTCGGGTGCCGAAAATCACTGTACTTTATTTACCATTGCCGAATCTCCAAAAGACAAAAATGTGATTTGGGTAGGCACTGATGATGGAAATGTTCAAGTAACGCAAGACGGCGGAAAAACATGGGTAAATGTGACTGCCAACATTAAAGGTTTGCCTTTAAACACTTGGTGTTACCACATCGAAGCTAGTAATTTTAATGCTGGAAGTGCGTATGCCGTTTTTGATGGTCATACTAAAAATGATTACCAAGCTTATGCGTTCAAAACAACTGACTTTGGTAAAACATGGACTTCGATTATTACAAAAGATGTTGATGGATTTACACGCAGTTTGCAAGAAGATTACGTAAACGAAAATCTTTTGTTTTTAGGAACAGAAAAAGGATTGTACATCACAGTTGACGGCGGAAAAAACTGGTCGAAATTTGAAAACGAAATGCCAGCAGTTCCCGTTTTCTATCTTGATTTACATAAAAAAACCAATGATTTAGTGATGGCTACTCATGGTCGTGGAGTTATTATTTTGGATGATATTAGCATCTTAAGACAAGTAACTCAAGACGTGGTTAAAAAAGACGTTCATTTCTTCCAAACTAAAGCATTTCCTAAAATTGAAAACTCAAGTTTTGGTGGAACTGCTTCTGAATTAGAATTCGTTGGTCCCAACCCAAATGATGCAGCACAAATTGTATATTATTTGAAAAAGAGAAATACATTTGGTAAGATGGAACTCGAAATTCAAGACGCCAATGGTAAAAAAGTAGTTAAACTTCCTGCTGGTAATCAAAAGGGAATTAACATTGTAACTTGGGCTTTCACCGAAAAAGGTCCAAAAGGTGCACAAGGAAAAACCATCGATTTTAGTGGTTTTACTACTCCACGCGCTCCTGCAGGAAAATACAAAGCTATTTTAACCAAAGGAAAAGAAACCTACACTCACGAATTTGAGATTACAAATGATCCAAAGAGTGCTATTTCTATTGCTTCTCGCGATGAACAATACAAAACTACTCGTATGTTATTTGACAAAGTACAAGAGTTAGCTTACATCGTATATCAAACAGATGAAATGATTAAAGTTTCGGATGAATTGGCGACTAAAGTTCCGTCATTGAAAAAATCAAATACTAAAATTTCATCGGAATTGAATGCTTTGAAAAACAGTATGGTGGTTACTACTGGTGATAATTATGTTGCTTCAGCAGAAAAACAATTGAGAGAAAAATTAGGTGTAATTTATTCATCTGTAGCTGGGCAATTTGATGCTCCTTCTCCATCGCAAAAAGCAAATATTGAAAGTGTAATGGATGTATTCAACACGGCAAAAACCAAATTTGAAAGTTTAAAATCGAGTTATTTAACCAAATTAACCGATGCAGCAGCCAAAAATGGTGTAGCTTTTAAATTGAAAACAATGGAAGAGTTTTTGGCTGAATAAGTTCAATTTTAAGAAAATCACCTTTAGTTTTTGTCACTCCGACGCAGGAGGAGTCTCATAATCAATTTTGATGAGATTTCTCCTTCGTCGAAATGACAATATTGTCAACTTTTAATTGGAGTTCAATTTCAAATAGTTCTTAATTAATTGCAACGTATGCCACAATGATTTTTTACTTTTCCAACTTTGATGACCCGGAATAATGTGTTTTGGCTTTCGGAAAGTGTACAGTACTTTTTCTGTTGACGCTTTCCATTCGATAACATTGGCATCGGATAAATTACCTAAATCAGTGGCTTCTGAACTTTTAATAAAACATCCTCCATACAAAATTTTTTCGTTTTCAAACCAAATTACGATGTTATCTGGAGCGTGACCTTTACCAGGGTAAAACGTTTTAAAACTGTATTTCCCTACTTTAAAAACAGTGTCATTTTTGAATGTTGAACTCGGTCTTTTTTCACCGTAAACCACACATAAACTGTCGGTTTGCTTGGATGTATAGGTTGCAATTCCTTTAGAATTATAAATAGCAAGCGAACCTGTTCGGTCGTCATGAAAATGAGTCGCAATTGACATCACTACTTTTTTATTGTGTTTTTTGTAAATACTATCCAATAATGGCAATGCTTGATTGGTATCCCAAGGCGAATCAAACAACACTACTCCATCGTTGGTTACTACATACATTCCGTTGGCAGCAACCAAACTATTCTTGAACAATTGAAACGTTTCATAAATATAAAAATCACCCGTAAGATGTGTGATTTTTAGCGCAGTTGAATTTTGTCCCAATGAAAATTGAAAGAAAAACAAAAATATAAGAACCCACTTTTTCATTACTCAATAAGCCCTTTTACCTCATCAAAATTCAATCCACCATAATTTCCTGAACTCATCAAAAGCAAGGCTGAGTTTTCTAAGTTCTGTGAAAATAAGAAATTCTTAAAATCAGCTGGATTAGTATAAATAATCAAATCGTCGCGTTGAAACGATTGAGCAATTTGCTCGTACGTTACTTCTTCTAATTGCTTAATTTTTACGGCATCGGGCGAATAAAAAACTACGGCAACATCGGCGGCATCAAGCGCACCTTGGTATTCTTTTAGAAATTCGGCGTTCAAACTACTGTACGTATGCAGTTCCAAACACGCAATTAATTTTCGATCGGGATATTGATTTTTAACGGCTTTGGTAGTAGCCGAAACTTTACTCGGAGAATGCGCAAAATCTTTGTAAGCGACTTTTCCTTTTCCTTCGGCTATTTTTTCCAAACGTTTACTTGCGCCTTTAAAACTGGCTATGGCTTCGTAAAAATCGGCTTCATCAACACCCATATTTTGGCAAATCCATTTGGCTCCAGCTAAATTATTCAGATTGTGCGCACCAAACACTTCGATTGGCATTTGACCTTCGGGTGTATCAAGTAAGGTAACTCCGTTTTCAACCGAATAACTCGGTGTTTGATACGGAATTTTGCGAATAGCGTTGGTTGATTCTTCAGCTACATTTTTTACGGTTTCATCTTCTTCATTATAGACTAAAATTCCGCCTTTGGTAATTTGATTCACAAAAATTTCAAATTGCTCAACGTAGTTTTCAAAAGTTGGAAACACATTGATATGATCCCACGCAATTCCAGACAATAAAGCAATATTGGGCTGATACAGATGAAATTTTGGGCGTCTATCAATAGGTGAAGACAAATATTCATCGCCTTCGAGAACTATAAAATCATTTTCATGAGTAAGATGTACCATCGTGTCAAAACCTTCCAATTGTGCGCCAACCATATAATCCACTTCGATATTGTGATAATGCATCACGTGTAAAATCATCGAAGTGATGGTTGTTTTTCCGTGTGAACCACCAATTACGACGCGCGTTTTGGTTTTGGATTGTTCGTATAAAAATTCGGGATACGAATAAATTTTCAACCCTAATTCTTGTGCTTTCAACAACTCCGGATTGTCTGCTTTAGCGTGCATTCCGAGAATTATGGCTTCAATATCGGCAGTTATTTTTTCGGGAAACCAGCCCATTTCTGTAGGCAGTAATCCTTTCTTTTCTAAACGGGATTTAGAAGGCTCAAAAATAGCGTCATCGCTTCCTGTAACTTGATATCCTTTGTTGTGTAATGCCAGCGCTAAATTGTGCATAGCTGCTCCGCCTATGGCTATGAAATGTGTTCTCATTTGTAGGGTTTAAAAGTTTAAGAGTTTGAAGGTTTAAGAGTTTGAAAGTTTAAGAGTTTGAAGGTTTAAGAGTTTAAAGGTTTAAGAGTTTAAAGGTTTAAGAGTTTAAAGGTTTAAGAGTTTAAAGTTGTTTACTCACAGAATTAAACAACATTAAACAACATTAAACAACATTAAACAACATTAAACAATTTTAAACCATCTTAAATCAACTTAAACTATCTTAAATTATTTTTCAAATTGTTCTTTTAATTTATTTGCTTTCGTTTTGTCTTTGATTTTATTCAAATACAGATTATATAACTTCTGAAAAGTAGTTTTAGAATTGCCAATTTCGTGTGCTTTTTTGTAATTGGCTTCGGCTTTAGTGTTGCGTGAAAAATATTCATCAATATAGCCTTTTGCTAGATAACCATCTACTTTGGAAAGCAGCATAAGTTCGTCGGCGTATTTCTGAGCTTTCTTTTCACTTCCGCCCACAATTCCGGGCAGTTCAATGTACAACATCACTAAAGCCCAACGTGAATCGACGTGTTTGGCATCTAATTTTGCTGAAGTAAGAAAAGCCGTTTCAACATCGTCTATCAAACTAAGTGCTTTAAATTTATTCACTGATTTTGCTTTCATTCCCAAAGCACCGCCATATTTGTACCAATAATTGGCACTTTTTGGATTGTGCTCTTTGAGTTTTTTATAGTGCGTTATGGCATCGTCCCATTTTTTTTGATGACCGGCAATGTCGCCCAAATATTCGATGGTTTTGTAACTGCTAGGATTTGACTTTAAGAAATTTTCAAACAGCACTTTTGCTTGTTCAAATTTGTCTTGTTTGTATAATTTTTCAGCCTTTTCAAAATCGGTTTCAGCCTTTGCTTGAAAGGTTGTTAGAAGCACAAGAAGTAGCAGAAATCTCATAGTGTAATAAGTATTTTCCAAAAGTAAGAAAATGGTTTTTAGTTCGTTTTAATTTAACTAAAAAAATAATAAATTGTACAATATTTATAATTCTTCCCAACCTTTTTACCGAGGTACTACTCTATACAAGAAAGCTCTTATTATGAAAAAAATTATATTCCTTTTACTCCTTTTGACTTTTTATGTTGGTAATTCTCAAAACTATGAAAACCAATGGAAAGAAGTGGTTAAAAACGAAATTGACGGAAAAACAAAATCGGCAAGTGAAGCTGTCAATCAAATTTACAAAAACGCACATCGCAAAAACAATGATGTTCAAATAGTTAAATGTTTTTTCTATCAATCAAAATTCATACAAGCGTTAGAAGAAGATGCTCAAACCAAAATCATTGAAAACCTTCGTAAAGAAATTAGAAACAGTTCAAAAGTGAATGAATCGGTTTTGAATTATTTGTATGCTACTTTGCTTCAAAAGTATTTGGGCTATTATAGACATGCTATTAGTCAAAGAACTACTACTAGTTCAAAACAATCTGATGATTTTTTAACCTGGACTGCAACCGATTTTGAAAACGAAATTAACAAAGCCTTTGAAAAATCAATAAAAAACGACGAAACTCTTCATTCATATGATCTTTTATATTACAAAGAGATCTTAGAGATTTCACCTTATACTGATGCAAAAAACAGCAGTCTATTTGACTTTATTTTTGATAAAAATCTAACCTATTATAAATCGAAAATATACGATTGGAGATTAAAAAACAACGCAAACATTTGGGAGATTTTGATGAGTGCTCCGAGTGAATTTATAAAATTTAACACCGAAAAAGTAGTCGATTTAAATTTAAAAAAAGTGATTCTTCTGATGCAACTCAACGAATCGTTTTACATGAAAAACAATCAAGAAAAGCTAGATGCTGCCTATTACGAACGACTTAAACTATCAAAGAGTGATTACACAAACACTCCTTTATTTCAGACAAAAATTGAGGAATTAGAGAAAACCACAACCAATCAATCATTACAACAACAACTCCGATTAGAACGTGTACAATATTGGTATTCAATTACGGAAAAAGGCGGTGATAAAAACTATTATTCTGATGCCTTAACTCTAATTGATAGTATGATGAAATCTAAAGTAAACCCGAATGCTTTGGCTGAAGCGGAGTTAATTAAAAATAAAATCATCGCAAAAACCTTGACTCTGCAAGTAAAGAAAATAGTATATCCTAATGAGAATTTACGCGCTTTTGTAAATTTTAAAACTGTCGATTCAATTACTGTTCACTATTATCGATTACCAACAAAATTGAATGATTACATTAACAACAATCGTTATTATAGATACGATCTAAAACCGATTGATACCGATTCATTGGTGTTGGATTTCATTTCCAAAAACAAGGCGATTACTTCTTTCCAACGAATACTTCCTAACAAGAAAGATTATTTCAGCTACAGTACCGAAATCCTTTTAGAGAAAATGGAAGTTGGTAATTACCTTATTTTTATCGAAACCAAAAACACTTCAGATAAAAACGAAAAGGTTTTTGCCTATGAAAATGTTGTTTGCACCAATTTCAATTATTTACAATACATTGATTTAAACAATGATACTTTTAATTTAGTTGATAGAAAAACAGGAAAACCAATTGAAAACGCCATTGCAAAAAATGACGACACAACTACCAAAAGCGACAGCAAAGGAAAAGTAAGTTTTAGAAAAGTAAATTATAGCGATGGAAGAAATTACAGTGATTTGTACTTTATAAAAGAGAATGATACATTATTAACTAACTATCATAAAAGTTATTTCCACGAAAAACAAGACGAACGTTTTGAAGCTAAATCAATGGTATATTTTGACCGAGCCATATACAGACCCGGACAAAAAGTTCATTTCAAAGGAATTTTAATGCAGAAAAAAGGGAAAGAAAAAAGTATAGTTCCTTTTGTAACTGTAAAAGTTATTATTCAGGATTCGGAAGAAAACGAGCTAAAAGAATTTGAAACTCAAACCAACGAATTTGGGAGTTTTACAAGCGAATTTGACATTCCAAAAAACATTCTTACTGGCGAATTTTCTGTGGTGATTGAAGAACCCGACAATTATGAAAATGACTCTAAATATTACGATTCAAATGAAGATGAACATTCCTTTTGGGATGAAGTAGACTATAATGATTATCAACAATTTAGATTTCAGGTAGAAGAATACAAACGACCTACTTTTGAAGTAAAATTTGATACCATAACAGAAAATTATACGATTGGCGATGTAATCAAAGTGAAAGGAAACGCAAAAACGTTAGCGGGAAGCAATTTGACTAATGCAAAAGTGGCGTATACCGTAAGCCGGAATTTATACTTAGATGACGATTATGATCGCGAGACTAATTATATAAACAGCGAAATCACTACAGACGAAAATGGCAATTTCACCATTGAATTTTTGGCAACTAAAGACAGCATAAACAACAGCAAAATTGACACAATTAATTACACTGTTGATGCAGTTGTAACCGATATTAATGGAGAAACTCGCAAAGCAAGTCGGAGTTTAACCGTTGGTAAGAAAATGCTGCGACTTAATGTAAATGCTTTTTACAATTCGTATGTAGAAGAACCGCTTAAAATCAACATAAACGCTACAACTTTGAACGATCATCCCATTAACACTAAAGGAGAAGTAAGTATTTATTCGTTGGAGAAAAAGCAATTCTTACTCGATAGAACCTTTTATTTTCCTGAAATCCAAACGCTAACTCGAAGTGAATTTGAGTTACTGTTTCCTTATGAACCTTATGATGCTTCGGATAATTTAGCTGCTGAAAAATTGATCAAAAAAATAAATTTTGATACTAAAGAAAGTAAGACAATAACCATTGATGATGCAAAATCATGGAAAGTTGGCGAATATAAAATCAACGCAACTGCTCAAGATCAAAATAAAAACGAAATCACTTATCAGAGTAATTTTAACTTACAAACTAAAAGAACTACTCTTTCAAAAAGTGAGTTTTTCACCTACACTATTGCATCTGACTTGCCCGACTATTTTGAAATTGTGTTCAATTCTATCATTCCAGATTTGTACATCACAACCCGATTTTTTGACAAAAAAGAGTATCCAACTGAAATCGGAACTCAGTTAATCAATGGAACCGCCAAATTAAAAATCAAAAAAAGTGGCGAATTCAAAAATGATGTGCACTTCCATTTTTCAACCTTTTGGGAAAATCAATACCGTGAAAAAACACATACGGTAAACAAAGAAACCATTGAGAAAAAATTAGAACTTGAAATTATCAGTTTACGCAATAAAATCGAACCTGGAAGTAAAGAAACTTGGTCGTTTAAAATTAAAGACAACAAAAGTGAAGCCGAATTCTTGGCCAGTATGTACGATAGTTCACTGGATCAATTCAAAACTACTTCTTGGGAAACCATTCGTTTTTACGATTATACCAATGTAAATTACCCACGTAATTATGTGGATAATAAGGTTTACCTTCAATTCAATAATTTCTATGCTGAAAACAATTATTACAAAACCTATTCTACCCAACCCGATTTTTACTGGTTTGGATTTGATTTTATTCATCCAAAAAACGCCCAATTAACCAAAAAATATTTGGAACGAGCTACCATGATAGCAGAAACTCCAAGAAATGCAAAGTTGATTTCGGGTTATGTTTTGGATGACCAAGGTCCGCTTCCTGGAGCCAATGTAGTAGTAAAAGGAACGACTCGTGGCGTACAAACTGACATGGATGGTTATTTTGAAATTGAAGTTGCAAAAGGTGAAACCATAGATGTATCCTTCATCGGAATGACATCTAAACAAATTAAAATAAACGACAAACAAATTAAGAGTATAAAACTAGAAACTAGTGCAATGATGGAACTAGAATCGGTTGTCGTTACTGGATATGCAAAAAAGGAAATGAAAGCAAAATCATTAACTTCATCTACTGTAGAATACGATATTGTAGAAGAGGATAATAATATGTTAACAAAATTACAAGGACAAGTAGCTGGATTAAACATAACTAATGCTAATGGCACTCCTGGAACAAAAATTTTAATAAGAGGAATTGGTTCAATTTCTGACAAAAACGAACCTTTATACGTTGTTGATGGAATTCCTTTAACAAGAGAAGAGTTTTTAAAGTTAAACCCAAATGATATGCTTTCTGTGACTATGTTAAAAGATTCGGCAGCATCAGCTATTTATGGAAACAGAGCTTCTAATGGTGTGATTGTGATTGTTTCCAAAAGTGCTATGAAAGAACTTACACAAGTAAAAACTCGAACCAATTTTAACGAAACCGCTTTTTTCTTTCCGCAACTCAAAACTGATGTTGATGGTAAAATCGTATTCTCATTCACCACACCCGAATCATTAACCAAATGGAATTTACGCTTATACGCTCACAATAAAAAAGGGCAAACTGGATCTTTACAAGCCGATGTAATTTCGCAAAAAGATCTGATGATGATGCCTAATATGCCGCGATTTGTTAGAGAAAAAGACAAGTTAACCGTATCGGCAAAAGTGGTAAACATGACCAACGAAATCAAATCGGGTTTAGCAATGTTGCTTCTTTATGATGCTACCAATATGAAGCCTATTGATAGTTTGGCTTTGAATAAAAACAATGTAATTAATTTTAGTTGCAAACCCAAAGAAAGTGTTCCTGTACAATGGACGATTACAATTCCTGAACATTTGCAGGGTTTACAGTATAAAATTGTAGCCAAATCAGGAAATTTCAGTGATGGTGAAGAAAATATTTTACCTGTTTTAACCAACAAAATATTGGTAACCGAAAGTATTCCGCTTTGGGTAAGAGGAAATACAAAAAAAGAATATGTTTTTGAAAATTTAAAAAACAACACTTCAACCACATTGCAAAATCATTCGATGACATTGGAATATACAACCAACCCAGTATGGTTGGCATTGCAGTCACTTCCGTATTTGTTAGAATACCAACACGAATGTGCCGAACAAACTTTTGCCCGCTATTATGCTAATACAATTGCCACTGAAATCATCAATAGTAATCCAAAAATCGTGGCTCTTTTTGAATCGTGGAAAACAAAAGGAACGCCACCTTCAAAACTCGAGATGAACGAAGAATTAAAATCGACAATTTTGGCCGAATCGCCTTGGTTGATGGACGCTAAAAGCGAAGATGAAAAAAACAAACGACTGGCATTGCTATTTGATTTAAATACTTTGAAAGAGAAAAACGACGAAACTTTCAAAAAACTAACCTCAAAACTATTGCCATCAGGAGGATTTCCGTGGTTTGATGGTGGTAATCAGAATATTTTTATCAGTCAGCATATTATGTGTGGAATCGGTCATTTGAATACTTTATTTCCAAAAAACAGCTCCAAATATGAGACGATTATAAAAAAGGGAATTCCCAATCTTGATTTAGAATTCGTTGGTAGAAAAGCAAATAAAAACAGACTTTATTATTGGAATTACACTGATTTGCATTATTTGTACACCCGAAGTTTCTTTGTTGACCACTATCCATTACCTAAAAAAGTTGACTCATTGGTTGCTATTGAAATGAACACTATTAAGAAAGATTGGTTAACTTATTCATTGTATCAAAAAGGTATGATTGCGTTGGTGATGCATCGTTTTAAAGAGCATGATTTTGCTAAAAAAATCATCACTCATCTTAAAGAAAGTTCGTCTACTAATGCAGATTACGGAATGTATTGGATTGAAAACAGCGGTGGTTATTATTGGTACAATTCGTCCATCGAAACGCAAGCGCTTTTGATTGAAGCTTTTAGTGAAATTGAAAATGACAAACAATCGATTGAAGCGATGAAAGTATGGTTGATTAAAAACAAACAATCACAAAATTGGCCAACGACCAAGTCAACTTCAGAAGCAATTTACGCGCTTTTGCTGCAAGGTAATGATTGGACATCAGTAAAAGAAAACACCAAAATTAAATTGGGTGACGAAAAAGTACTCACCAAAAAATTAGCCGAAAAACAAGACGAAGCAGCAACTGGTTATTTTAAACTTAAATGGAACAAGGAAGAAATAAACACCAAAATGGCGACAATTTCTATTGACAATAAATCGGATGTTCCTGGTTTTGGTGGTGTGTATTGGCAGTATTTTGAAGAGTTGGAAAACATCCAATCGGATTCGACAGCAACATTATCCATTTCGAAAAAATTATTCAAAAAAATCAAAACAACCGAAGGGAATCAGTTGGTTGAATTGGATAAAGAAACGATTAAAGTAGGTGATTTAATTACCATTCGATTGATTGTTCGCTCAAAAGACAATTTAGAATTTGTGCATCTAAAAGATTTAAGAGCATCGTGTTTTGAACCTGTTGATGTGATTTCGAACTACCATTGGGGAGAAAATACAGATTACTACAAAAGCACCAAAGATGTAGCGACGCATTTCTTTTTTGATGATTTACAAAAAGGAACGTATGTTTTTGAATACGATGTTAGAGTGAATAATTTGGGCGAATTTAACGACGGAATTGCAACGATACAAAGTATGTACGCACCCGAATACGGATCGCACAGTACGGCAACTCATATTGAGGTGAAATAAAGGTTACAAAAATGTCTTTCGTTTCTTTACTAGCCCTGATTGCGAGGAAAGCTTGTGAGGCACGAACAACTTGGAGGAAAAGCAGGAACATGGATTGCAAGAAAGCCCAAGCCATTTGCTCATAAAAAAAACCGACTTAAATTAATAAGTCGGTTTTTTTTATTTATACCTAACAGGTTTTAAAAACCCGTTAGGATAATTATTTCACTAAAGTCATTTCGTCTACGATGTGTTTTGCACCCGAATAATTTTCGATTACCCAAAGTACATAACGAATGTCTACGTTGATGGTTCTTTGTAAGTTTTTGTCAAAGATTACGTCACCCGCCATCGCTTCGATGTTCCCGTCGAAAGCCAAACCAATCAATTCACCTTTTCCGTTCAATACTGGTGAACCTGAGTTTCCACCTGTAATATCATTATCCGTTAAGAAATTCACGTGTAATGAACCGTCTTTATCAGCGTAACGACCAAACTCTTTATTTTTTTGCATGTCTAAAATACGAGTCGGTAAGTCAAATTCTTGATCTCCTTTTTTGTATTTTTTAACCTGACCAGCTAAAGTGGTGTAGTTGTTAATGGTAGCATCATTTCTTTTATCTGCAGGAAGCGAACGAACTTTGCCGTAAGTCAAACGCAACGTTGAGTTAGCATCTGGATATTTAATTGCACCTATTTTTGATTCTCTTAAACCTTCTACTAATAAACGGAATGAAGCTGCATAATCGTTTTGAGCTTTTGTGATTTCATCTGAACGAGTTCCAAAGTGAGTTGTCAAATCGTTAGACAAAGCATACAAAGGATCATTTGTTAATAAAGCCTCATTAGGTAATTGTAAAAATGCATTAATACGATCTAATGAAGTAAAAATACTCAAGTCGAAAGCTGCGTTAACGTATTTGGTGAAATCGTTGTTGTTTTCGTCACCAATTTTTTTCACCATTGGAGCAATTGCATACCCTGTAGATTTTGTGGCGTACACATTCAATTGAGCGGCCAACAAATCTTTTTCAGCTGGAATGTGTAATTCTTTATACATTTCCTGAGCCATTTCAGTTATAGCTGGAGCCATTTGAGCACGTTTAGTTGCATCTGCTTTTACATATAAATCCAATTGTCTTCCTAAGCTTCTTGAAATAGTACCGAAACTAGTAGTTCTGAATAATTGTTGTAAGTAATTATCGTGACGTGATTTTTCATTGGTTAAAGCATAAAACTTATTGATGTTTGAAATCACATTACCGTATTTCGCTTTATTCGCCTTTTTGTTGGCCCATTTGTCAAATTTAGCTTCTTGAGCTGCTTTTGATTTGGCTGTTCCAAATTTAGTCAGCGCGTCAATCATTCCTTGACGGTTTTTCCAGTAGTTAGCCGTTGAAGCGTATTTTGAAGCGTATACTAAATTTAAAGCATCACTTTGATTCATGTATTTCTTCATTTGATCCATACCAGTTTTTGCACCTTCAACCCAAGCAGGATAAGCGAATTTTACGTTTTGCTCAATTCCACCTGCAGGCATCCAACGGTTGGTTCTTCCTGGATAACCTAAAATCATAGCAAAGTCATTTTCTTTTACTCCACCTAAATTTACAGGTAAATAATGTTTTGGTTTTAACGGAACGTTATTTTCAGAGTAATCTGCTGGATTTCCGCTAGCATCAGCATAAATTCTAAACATAGAGAAATCGGCTGTATGACGTGGCCATTCCCAGTTGTCAGTATCACCACCAAATTTACCTAAACTTTCTGGCGGAGTTCCTACTAGACGAACGTCTTTATAATCTTGATACACAAAATAGTAGTATTCATTTCCTTGAAAGAAAGGACGAACAGAAACGGTGTATTTTCCACCTTCATTGTTTTCTTTTTCGATTGCAGCGATTTCAGCGTTGATTGCTTTTTCTCTGTCTGCTTCTGACATTGATGGATTTACTTTTGATAAAATACGTTTAGTACAATCGTCCATACGAACGAAGAAACGCACAAATAAACTCGATGGTTTTAATTCGCCTTTTTTGTTGGCTGCCCAATAACCATCTTTCAAATAGTTTTTATCAGCAGTAGATAATTCGGCAATGGCATCATAACCACAGTGGTGGTTTGTCAACACTAAACCGTCTTTTGAAATTACCTCAGCAGTACATCCTCCATTAAATTGTACAATAGCATCTTTCAAACTGTGATTGTTGATGCTGTAGATTTCTTCTGCTGTTAGTTGCAATCCCATTTTTTGCATATCGCGGTGATTCAAACGCTCGATGAACATTAAAAACCACATTCCTTCATCGGCTTTAACACTTGTAGGAACAAGCATAATCCCAACGATTAAGGATAAAATAATTTTTTTCATTTTAGTAAAATATAAAGTTAATTGTTGTTAGCTAATAGTCTATCGAATTCGTAATTTGTTACAAGCATTCATAGAATATTCCCTAAAAAGGTGGTGCGAAGGTATTGTTTTTTTGAATATTTATTAAAAATAGCCATTAAAAACTGTAAACAGAAATCTAATTTTAACTTAATTTTTAGAATTCAATTAACAAAATAAAAAAACAGTTGAAAGAATTACCCTTCAACTGTTTCTTTTTTTTATGGAGCAGAGGTTACTCTACTAAAATCTTTTTAGTTATTGTAGCGCCATTACTTTGAATAGTTACATAATACAAACCACTTAATGTTGTATCAATTTGAATGTTTTGAACTAAATCTGTAGTTTGATTGAAATCAGTGTTGTAAATTTCTCTTCCCAAAGCATCAATAATAATAACTGAATAACTGTCTGTAGCTTCTTTTAATTGAATTGCAAAAGTACCTTTATTAGGATTAGGCGCAATTGAGAAATTAGATGTTACAAAGTCATTATTTGCTAAAACATCTGTTTGTAATTGTGATGCAATGGTGTTATACCAAGCGGTCATTCTTGTAGCTTGTCCTGCTGTAAACATGTACATACAAGCATCTTGCACATAATCCATATAGTTCATGGTTAACTGAGTTGCTCCACAGTTGGTAAAAACAGTACCTGGCGCATCACAGTCAAAATAAGGAGTATCAGCTGGTGGAGTATCACAAACTCTATCACCCGAAGTAGCACAATTACTGCCATCACAAGCATCAAAAGTATGATCTAAATTAAAAAAATGTCCTAATTCATGAGTTAATGTTCTGCCTAAATTATAAGGCGCGCTTGGCACATAACCTGAACAAGTTGCAGGACTACCTGTCATGGTAGCACCAAAAGCATTGTTATCAATTACTACAGTCATTCCAGCAGATGGAGAACCTCCAAGTGGAGAATAACCCAAAATGCCATTAGCAATATTTCGTACTACTAAATTACAATAACCCGCCCAAGTAGAATCTGAGTCAGCATTTGATAAAAAGTCTGTACCAAAAGTTACAGCAGGTTGTCCGTTGATAGGGAAACCAAGACCAGAACCTGTAGGGTGACTTTGCGTAGCTATTTCAAATGACACATCCATGTCACCAATATTAACACCTGGATAAAATTCACTTGCTGCTTGCCATAACGTTATGTCAGAGTTGGTTGCATTATAGTCAGCGTTTAATATATTCACTTGTCTTTGTGCCAAAAGTTTTAAACAATCACGTAAAGAAGCATTACCTGATGTTGCTGTTACTGATGGAAAATGTACAGCAACTGGAATTCGGATTGTTACATTAGGAGCATTAACACCTTGTGCATTTCTTGAGTGCTGTAACAACTCTAATCGTTGTAATTCAGACTCAAACTGTTGTTGCAAGTCAAGGTATTGTTGTCTTAACTCAGGGTTTGCCAACATATTTTGCATGTATTCTTTTGTACCACAAGTACGTTGTTGAGCAAAACCCAACTGCACTACAAAAAGTGCCAATAGTAATTTAATTTTCATAAAAAAGTAGTTTATTTTTTTTGCAATTTTACAACTTATTCTTAATTATCAAAAAATAAGTCGCACATTTTTAATTATTTAACATTTGCCAAAGTTGATCTTTTAATTCTTGCAAGCCTTGTTGTGCTACTGAAGAAATAAATAAATACGGAACACCTTTTAGTTCTTTGTTCAACAAATGCTTCATTTCGGCTTTAAGTTCATCGTCGAGCATATCACATTTAGAAATGACCAGCAACTTATCTTTATCTAGCATTTCCGGATTGTATCGACGCAATTCATCCAATAGAATTTCATATTCTTTTTTGATATCATCGGCATCCGCTGGAACTAAAAACAATAAAGTTGAATTGCGTTCAATGTGGCGTAAAAAATAATGACCTAATCCTTTTCCTTCAGCAGCACCTTCTATAATTCCGGGAATATCGGCCATTACAAACGACTGAAAATCGCGGTAAGCTACAATTCCTAAATTGGGTTTTAAAGTCGTAAACGGATAATCGGCAATTTTGGGTTTGGCTGAAGTCAACACCGAAAGTAAGGTTGATTTTCCTGCATTCGGAAAACCTACTAAACCAACATCGGCTAGTACTTTTAATTCCAAAATCACATCGTGTTCCTCAACTGGCATTCCGGGTTGAGCATAACGAGGCGTTTGGTTGGTTGAACTTCTAAAGTGCCAGTTTCCTAAACCTCCTTTTCCTCCTTTTGCTAGTATTTTCTCTTCATCGTGTTCTGTAATTTCAAAAAGAATTTCACCTGTTTCCATGTCTTTCACAACCGTTCCCAAAGGCACTTCCAGGTATTTATCTTCACCATCATGACCTGTGCTTCTGCTGCTACCGCCATCGCCACCGTGACCTGCTTTTACGTGTTTGGTAAATTTAAGATGAAAAAGTGTCCACAGATTTTTATTTCCTTTCAGAATCACGTGACCACCGCGACCACCATCACCACCATCTGGACCGCCTTTTTCAATGAATTTTTCACGGTGCAAATGCGACGATCCTTTTCCTCCTTTTCCGGAAGAAACATATATTTTTACGTAGTCTACGAAATTACCCTCTGTCATTTTCTTAGTATTACTGCGTCAGTTCACTGGCGCTTGTGTTAGTCGCAGTCGCAGTTTTCAGTTTCTGTGACTGATTACTGAGACTGTAAACTTTTTATTTATCTTTTAATGTTGTGATTAAAACTTTGTCAATTTTAACTCCATCCATATCCATTACTTCAAATTCAAGTTTGTTCCAGATGAGTTTTTGACCTGGTTTTGGAATTACACCTAACTCGGTTACGATCAAACCACTAACTGTGGTTACTTCATAATCTCCAGTTAAATCATCCATGTCAAAATACGTTAGGAAATCGTGTAGTGAATAATGTCCGTCAACCAACCATGTTCCGTCTTCTCTGGTAATGATTTTGAATTCGTCTTCATAGAAATCGGCCGCATCACCTACTAAAGCTTCCAATATGTCATTTAAAGTAATGATTCCTTGAAAAACACCATGTTCATCAGTAACCAAAGCATAATGTACTTTTGATATTTTAAAATTTTCTAAGGCTTTGTATGCCGAAGTGTGTTCGATAAAATAAACAGGTTCTCGTGTGATTTTCTTCAAATCAAAATCGCCTTCACCTTTTTCAAAACTTTTAAATAAATCCTTTAACAAAACAATTCCTTCAACATCATCTAAATTGTCTCCACAAACAGGATATACTGAATGTAATTCTTCTAATACTTTATCTTTTATTTCCTGAACCGAATCTTCATACGAAAGATACACTATCGAATTTCGGTGTGTCATTAACGAATTTACTTTACGATCACCAATATGAAAAACACGTTCCACGATGTCTTGCTCAATTTCCTGAACTTCACCTACTTCGGTTCCTTCTTTGATGATGGCTTTGATTTCTTCTTCGGTTACTTTACCGTCGGCTGTTGGCTTGATTTGCAATACTTTGAGTAAAAAATCAGTTGAAGTGGTCAACAACCAAATGAAAGGCATGGTAACTTTTGACACCAGTTTCATCGGAACAGCCACTGCTTTGGCTATGGCTTCTGGGTAATTCAACCCAATACGTTTCGGTAATAATTCGCCCAAAACCAAGGAGAAAAAAGTAAGCACCACAACTACAATTCCAACTCCAATGCTTTGAGCATACGGTTTTAAAACTTCAAAACTTCCCACAAAGGCTTGCACGTCTGTAGTGATTTTATCTCCAGAGTAAATACCCGTTAAAATTCCGATTAAGGTAATTCCGATTTGAACTGTTGATAAAAATTCGTTAGGTGAATTGGCCAAATCAAGAGCTACTTTTGCATTTTTATTCCCTTTTTTGGCGGCGGTTTCCAAACGATTTTTTCGAGCTGAAATCAAGGCGATTTCCGACATGGAAAAAACACCATTCAAAATGATTAAAAAAAGAATTATTAAAATTTCCATAGTTTAAAATTACAAAAAAAGAGCATAAATCCTAGTTCGGAAATAGCTCCTTTTCTGTGTGCAAATATCAGAAAAAAAATTGAATGCTCGAAATTTATATTTTCCTGTCTATTACGACATTTTTGTAATGACCACTAAAGCCATTAGCCCAGATTGTAGTGGAAAGCCCGTAAAGTAAAAACAACCAAATTTTGTTGTTAAAAATAGGCGACCAAAGAAGCCTTTTTTTTAACGTACAAAATGGTTGTTTTTACTGCGGACTTGAAGCGGAAAGCTGGATTAGCTTCTATTACAATTGATCAAAAACCAAAGTCAATCTAGCGGTTACTTCTTCGATGGTTCCGATGCCATCAACAGCGTAAAATTTGCCTTGATCTTGGTAATAGTGCATCAATGGCGCTGTTTTTTGATTGTATTCGTCGTAACGGTTTCTGATTTTTTCTTCGTCTTGATCGTCAGGTCTTCCTGAAGTTTTACCTCTTTCTAACAGACGAGCAACTAAAATATTATCATCGGCTTCTAAAGCTACCGTTGCGGTAATACTTTGTCCTTTTGACTCTAAAAACTGATCTAAAGCGGCAGCTTGTGCTAAAGTTCTTGGAAAACCATCGAATAAAAATCCGGATGAATGTGGGTTTTTATCGACTTCACTTTGCAACATTTGAATGGTAATTTCATCGGGAACTAAATCGCCTTTGTCCATATAAGTTTTGGCTAATTTGCCTAAATCGGTGTCATTTTTAATATTGAATCTGAAAATATCACCCGTTGATAAGTGTGTTAAATTGTATTTTTCTTTTAAAAATTCAGCTTGTGTGCCTTTTCCCGCACCTGGTTTTCCGAAAAGAACGATGTTGATCATTTTAATTTTTAGTTTAAAATTGTTTACTATTGTTTAAAAGTTTGAAATTTTTAGCCTAAAACTATTGTGCTAGTTGGTATACATCGGCTAAATTTCTTCCTAAACCATCGTAGTCTAAACCGTAACCTACAATGAATTTATTTGGAATTCGGATGCCAACATAATCGATTTTGATGTCTTTTTTATAGGCTTCGGGTTTGAAGAATAAAGTAGCAATTTTAAGATGCTTTACATTTTTCTCTTTGAAAATGGCTTTTAATTCTTCGATGGTATTTCCAGTATCGACAATATCTTCAACGATGACAACGGTTTTGCCTTCTAAATTTTCGTTGATTCCAATGAGTTGTTTCACATCATTGGTCGTTTGTGTTCCTTCGTACGATGCCATTTTCATGAAACTCACTTCACACATTCCGCGGTAATGCTTCATCAAATCAGCCATTACCATAAACGAACCATTTAAAATTCCGACAAAAACCGGAACTTCATCAAAGAAATCATCATCCATTTGTTTGGCCATATTGGCGATTGCGAAATCAATTTCTTCAGAAGAAATAAAGGGTTCAAAAGTTTTATCGTGAAGGTGTATCATTGTGTTTTTTTGTTTTAAAAAATAAAGGAGCAAATTTACGAAGTAATAACTATTTAATAACAAGTATTTTGACTTTTTTGCTAATTTGATATAGGGAAGTTGTTTACACTTTTTCAATTGGCTGCAAAATTGTATTTTTATCCCATATTTCATCTTTTTTTAATTCCGTAACGCTGCTATGCAATGAAAAAAAGCTAAAATCTAGAACAAAAATTCTAACTTTTCGCTTCAATCAAAAAAGTTTAAACAACTTCATTTACCAAATGAATGCAGAATTTTACAATCAAATAGCCCAAAGCACAGCACATCGAAAAAGCAGAGATGACAATAAAGATTTCATTTTTGCTCATCCGTCGTACTTAAAAGAGTTGACTGAAATTGCTTTTAACACCAAAGACAAAAACCACCATAAAGCCTGTTGGATATTAGAATTAGTGTGCGAAGAACAATTGGACCTTTTTATTCCTTTTATTGATGGTTATTGTAATTCATTGGCGCAGCAACACTCCGATTCAGCCATTCGTTCGATTTCAAAAATTGGTCTGTTTTTGGTGAAAAATAAAAAAATCCAACTCACCGAATCGCAAGAAGAAAAACTCATCGAATCGGGTTTGGATTGGCTCATTCAAACCGACAAAGCTGCTAATGCGGCCTATACCATGCGGTTTTTGTATCTCTTAGGAAAAAAACATTCGTGGGTAAATGATGAATTAAGAGAATTACTATCACGCAATTTCAGCGATCAAACACCAGGTTATCGTTTTGCTGTGAAAGACATTTTGAAACGGTTGAAATAAGTTGCTAAATGTTTATCTTTGTGCCACAACAACGACAACTACAATTACAACGAATGAACTATTTTTCTTCTGACTTTAAATTAGGAATTCTAGGTGGCGGTCAACTCGGCAAAATGTTGCTGACCGAAACTAGAAAATTCGACATACACACTTTAGTGCTCGACCCAAGCGAAGAAGCACCATCTCGATTTGGCTGCAATGCGTTTTACCGCGGAACCTTATTGGATTACGACACTGTCTATCAATTTGGTAAAATGGTGAATCTATTGACCATCGAAATTGAAAACGTAAATCTTGACGCCTTGGATGCTTTAGAAAAAGAAGGTCTACCGATTTTTCCATCGCCCAAAACCTTACGATTGATTCAGAACAAAGGCCGACAAAAAGATTTTTATGTTGAAAATAACATTCCGACTTCACCACACCAACGATTTGTAGACTTAAATGCGTTAAGATCTGCTATCACATCGAGCGCAGTCGAGATGCCTTTTGTTTGGAAGTGCGCGCAGTTTGGTTACGATGGCAATGGAGTAAAAATAATTCGTTCAGCCATTGATTTAGTTGGTTTGCCCGAAGTAGAATGCATCGCCGAGCAAATGGTTCCGTTTAAAAACGAATTGGCGGTAATTGTAGCGCGATCGGTTTCGGGTGAAGTTAAAACGTATCCGGTGGTGGAAATGGAATTCCATCCCGAAGCCAACCAAGTGGAATATGTGATTTGTCCTGCTCGAATTGATTCAACAGTAGCGCAAAAAGCCACTGAAATAGCTTTGAAAGTTTCAGAAGCTTTCAACCATATTGGTTTATTAGCTGTTGAAATGTTCCAAACCGAAGACGATGAAATTCTAGTCAACGAAGTCGCTCCTCGCCCACACAATTCAGGTCATTACAGTATTGAAGCGAGTTATACTTCACAGTTTGAAAATCATTTACGTGCCATTTTAAATTTGCCTTTGGGTAACACGAATAGTAAAGTTGCCGGAATTATGGTCAATTTGGTCGGCGAAGAAGGCTTTTCCGGTCCAGTAATTTACGAAAACATCGAAAAAATAATGGCCATTCAAGGTGTAACGCCGCATATTTACGGCAAACGCGAAACACGTCCGTTTCGAAAAATGGGACACGTAACGATAGTGAATGAAAATATGACTGAAGCTCGAAAAGTGGCGGAAAAAGTAAAGAATAGTATTAGAGTGATTTCAATTTGAAAATTTGAAAATTTGTCAATTTGAAAATGATATAAAAACATTACATACAAAAACAATGAGTAAAGTAGCCATTATCATGGGCAGTATTTCGGACATGCCTGTTATGCAAGAAGCCATCGATATTTTAAAAGGATTTGACATCGAAACCGAGGTTGACATCGTTTCAGCACACCGAACACCCGAAAAATTATTTGATTTTAGTACGAATGCTCACATGCGAGGCATTTCGGTTATAATCGCTGGTGCTGGTGGCGCGGCGCATTTACCCGGAATGGTCGCTTCGATGTCGCCATTGCCCGTGATTGGCGTTCCTGTAAAATCAAGCAATTCGATTGACGGTTGGGATTCGGTGTTGTCCATTTTACAAATGCCTGGTGGCGTTCCTGTTGCGACAGTTGCGTTAAACGGAGCCAAAAACGCCGGAATCTTAGCTGCACAAATCATCGGAAGCCACGACAAATGTGTTTTAGACAAAATCGTTTTGTATAAAGAAGGTCTGAAACAAGCCGTGATAAAAGCTTCAGACGAATTAAAAAAATAATTTTTAGAAGCTATTCCTGCTGTACGCTGTATCTGTCATTGCGAGCAGAGCGAAGCAATCTTTAATAGGGTTATCGCGTAGCTCGCAATGACAGGATGCCGCTTCCATCAGGGCTAGGGCAATCTATTAAAAAACAAAATATTATTTTTATCACAAACAGTACGGACAAGTCGCGACTTGTCCCTTCACCCATTTCAAAAGACAACATGAAAATTTTAACCCAAACATTCAAAACACCACATAATACTGCGCCTTTTTCGCAAATCAAAATAGACGATTACCAACCCGCTTTTGAGGCCAATTTAGCCAAAGCCAAAGCCGAAATTGATGCGATTACTACTAATTCTGAAGCACCTACATTTGAAAATACCATTGTTGCATTGGATTTCGCAGGACAAGAACTCGATCGATTGTCATCGATTTTCTTCAACTTAAACTCGGCTGAAACGTGCGACGAAATGCAAAAAATTGCACAAGAAGTATCACCTTTATTGACTGCGTTCAGTAATGATATTGCTTTGAATGAAGATTTATTCAAACGAGTAAAAGCCGTTCACGATCAAAAAGCCAATCTGAGTTTGACTCCAGAACAAGCCACTTTACTCGATAAAAAATACAAAAGTTTTGCACGCAACGGCGCCTTACTTCCTGAAGATAAAAAAGCACGTTTACGTGAAATTGACACTGAATTGGCTAAGTTAAAATTGACTTTCGGTGAAAATGTGTTAGCCGAAACCAATAACTATCAATTACACATAACTAATGAAGCCGATTTGAAAGGTTTGCCCGATGGAACCAAAGAAATGGCGCGTTCCTTAGCGCAATCCAAAAACGTAGAAGGTTGGATTTTCACCTTAGATTTTCCAAGTTATTTACCGTTTGTAACCTATGTTGACAACCGCGAATTACGTAAAGAAATGGCCATTGCAGCTGGCAAAAAAGCGTTTCAAAATAACGAATACGATAATAAAGAAATTACACTCAAAATAGCAAAACTTAGATACGAAAGAGCAACATTATTAGGTTACGAAACGCATTCGCATTTTGTATTAGAAGAACGCATGGCACAACATCCGGATAAAGTAAAATCGTTTTTAAATGATTTGTTGGAAAAAGCCAAACCAGCCGCACAAAAAGAGTTTGCCGAATTGACTGCTTTTGCCAAAGAACTCGACGGCATTGAACAGTTGGAAAAATGGGATGGTTCGTATTATTCGGAGAAATTAAAACAAAAATTATACAGTTTGGACGACGAGTTGTTAAAACCGTATTTCAAACTCGAAAATGTATTAAACGGTGCGTTTACAGTAGCTGAAAAATTATTCGGAATCACTTTTAAAGAAGTCTTCAACATCGACAAATACCACGACGATGTGCAAACTTTTGAGGTATTGGATTTTGAAGGAAAATTAGTTGCTGTTTTCTACTCTGATTTTTTTCCGAGAAAAGGAAAACGCAACGGCGCTTGGATGACTTCGTTCAAACCACAATACATAAAAGATGGTATTAACGAACGTCCACATGTGTCGATTGTGTGTAATTTTACACCACCAACAACAACGAAACCATCGTTGTTGACTTTTAATGAAGTCACTACTTTGTTCCACGAATTTGGTCACGCGCTACACGGAATGTTAGCCAACACCACCTATCCGAGTTTATCGGGAACTTCTGTTTTTTGGGATTTTGTGGAATTGCCAAGCCAAGTCATGGAAAATTGGTGTTACCAGCCCGAAGCTTTGGCGTTGTTTGCTCATCATTACGAAACGGGAGAAGTGATTCCGCAACACTATGTAGAAAAAATCAAAGAAAGTGCAAGCTTTTTAGAAGGAATGGCCACTTTACGTCAGTTGAGTTTTGGTATTTTGGACATGGCGTACCACAGTAACAATCCGAATGCGATTACCGACATCAAAGCGTTTGAAAAACAAGCGATGGAAATCGCTACTTTATATCCTGATGTAGAAGACAATTGCATGAGCGTGTCGTTTTCGCATATTTTTCAAGGTGGATATTCTTCAGGTTATTACAGCTACAAATGGGCCGAAGTATTGGATGCCGATGCCTTTGCGTATTTTGAAGAGCAAGGCATTTTTAACAAAGAAGTGGCGACTAAATTCAAAGACAACGTGCTTTCCAAAGGCGGAACTGAGTTGCCAATGGAATTGTACAAACGTTTTAGAGGACAAGAACCGAATGCAGATGCGTTGTTGAAAAGAGCGGGATTGATTTAGACTGCTTAGACTGCTTAGACTGGGTTAGATTATTAGACTGCTTAGACTTCTTAGACTTTAAGATTGTAAGACAGTAAGATTTTTAGACTATTAGAATTTTAGATGGAAAACCGGAGTTTTGGCTTCGGTTTTTTTATTTCAAAATTCCTTGTTCAAAAAAAGTTGAATATTGAATCTGGGTTCGCGTTAAGGATTGAAGCGGCATCCTTTTGTGACACGAGCAACGCGATTGGCGAAGCAAATGCAATGGAACAAAAGATAGAGCGGAAAGCCTGACCCAATTGCCTCTACTATTTTGATAAAACTCCAGATTTTCTGCAATTGGGAACGCCAAAAAAATAAACTTTCATTTTTTTTTGAAAGTTTAAAAACTTTTATTTACCTTTGTTTCATCAAAAGCGAAAAGCGAGACAAAATGGACTACAAAGAAGCTAAAAATAAATTCGTACAAACGTGGGGCGCACTCGGCAGTCAATGGGGAATTAACAAAACCATGGCGCAGATTCATGCGTTGTTGATGGTATCGCACGAGGCAGTTTCGATGGAAGACATTATGGAAGAATTGCAGATTTCGAGAGGAAATGCTTCGATGAATTTGCGCGCTTTGATGGATTGGGGAATTGTGTACAAAGAATACAAAGCAGGCGAACGACGTGAGTTTTTCACAGCCGAAAAAGACTTAGACGAATTGGCCGTGAAAATTTCGAGAGAACGCAGCAAACGCGAAATCAAACCTGCGTTGAAAGTGTTGAAAGAAGTATCATCTATCACTTCTGATAATACCGCCGAGGAAAAACATTTTGTGGAACAAACTACAAAATTGTACGATTTTGTATTGCAAGCCGATAATGTGTTGGACAAAATCACCGAATACAAAGACAATTGGTTGGCACAATTGTTAGTCAAATTCATGAGAAAGTAAAAAAATTTAATTAAAACTTTCATTTTTTTCTGAAAGTTTAAAATTATCAATAATTATGAGAGCATTTACCTTTTTTTTAAACGCTATATTAACATCAATTACACTAGTTATTTGTTTGGTAAACTTTATTCTTGGAGATGATACTGAACCCAATACGATTTTTTTTGTATTTCTAGCATTTTTTCAAGTTAGCCTTTCGATTGGATCTACAATTTACTTCTTAATCAATGATAGAAAATTATTTGCAATGTATCTTTTTTATTGGTTTTTAGTAGCTCTTTATTTTGAGTTCATATACGACTCTTATTTTTACTCTTGTATTTTTATTGCTCTGTTTCATATGTACATTACCTATTGTACTTTCTCAAATTCAAAATTTAATATCTTAAAAAAATGAGTTTTCTTACCGCAGAATGGAACGATTTAGTGATGATTAATTACGAAATTGATCCGAAAATTTTAGAAAAATACATTCCAAAAGGAACTGAAATCGATTTGTGGAACGGCAAATGCTACATCAGCTTGATTGGATTTATGTTTGAAAATGTAAAAGTGTTGGGAATGAAAATTCCGTTTCATGTGAATTTTGAAGAAGTCAATTTGCGGTTTTACGTCAAGCGATATGAGAATGGCGAATGGAAACGCGGCGTTGTGTTTATCAAAGAAATTGTTCCCAAACATGCTATTACATTCGTTGCAAACACACTCTACAACGAACATTATCAAACACTAAAAATGCGCCATTCACGTGCCGAAAACGGCAACACCAAGCGTTTTGTATACGAATGGAAAAAAGACCAAAAATGGAATTCAATCACAATGACCACTCAAAAAAAAGCAATTCCGATTGAAGCTGAATCAGTGACTGAATTCATCACCGAACATTATTTTGGCTATACGAATTACAACCAAGAAAAATCAATTGAATACGCAGTTACACATCCAAAATGGGAACAATTAGAGGTCATCGATTATAGTACTGATGTTGATTTTGAAAGTGTGTACGGTCAGGATTTCGCCTTTTTACAAAATGCACAACCCACATCGGCTTTTTTAGCATTGGGTTCAAAAATAACTATTGAAGGTAAAAAAACAATACGATGAAAACTTTAGAAAATCAAACGCTGTTGTACGACGAAGAATGTCCGATGTGTAACTTATACACTGCAGGTTTTATCAAAGCCGGAATGATGGATGAAAACGGTAGAAAACCTTTTGAAGCCATCACGGAAGACGAACAACAATTCATCGACATCAACCGAGCGAGCAACGAAATCGCTTTGGTGAATCATCAAGATAAAACGGTCATTTATGGTATTGATAGTTTGCTTACCATCATCGGTCATTCTTTCCCTTGGATGAAAAAAGTGGGGACAACTCAACCGATTTATTTTCTACTGAAAAAACTCTACAAATTCATTTCTTACAACCGTAAAGTGATTATTCCGAGTCGCAAAAAAGAAAACAGTCAATTGCAATGTGTTCCCGATTTTAATTTCACTTATCGTTATTTATACCTTGTATTTGCTACAGTAATTACTGTATTGACACTATATAAATGTGCTTCAATCTTGACACTTTTACCCAAAGCAAGCATGACGAGAGAAATTCTCTTAGCAACGGGACAAATTGTTTTTCAATTGGTGTTTTTAACCCGAAACGATTATAAAACCAACCTCAATTACATTGGAAATTTACTCACCGTTTCTTTGATGGGAGCATTAATTTTACTTCCAATGATCATTGTAAACAAGTTCATCATTATCCCACAATGGATTATTTTAGGTTGGTTTGGAATGACGGTTGCACTCATGGTTTTGGAGCATTACCGAAGAGTGAAAATCTTACAATTACCTCATTATTTAACTGCCACTTGGATCGCCTATCGAGTACTTGCCTTCCTCATCATTCTAAATTTTTAATCATGAAAAAAATAGTTATTGCTGCCGGAACCGGATTTTTAGGAAGTGTTTTAGTGAATTATTTTCAAGAAAAATGCGACGAAATTGTAATTCTGACGCGCGGAAAATCAAAAGTGGTTGGGAAAATAAAGTATGTGAATTGGAATGCCAAAAACTTTTCTGGTTGGGAAACCGAATTGGAACACGCCGATGTATTAATTAACCTTGCCGGAAAATCAGTGGATTGCCGCTACAACGATGCTAATAAAGCCGAAATTTTAAATTCGAGAATTGACAGCACCAAAGTTTTAACTCAAGCGGTTTTACACTGCCAACAACCGCCAAAGCATTGGTTGAATTCTTCTACCTCAACCATCTATCGTTTTTCTTTAGACAAACAAATGAATGAAACTACAGGCGAAATTGGAGATGATTTTTCTATGAACGTTGCCAAAGCCTGGGAGAAAACCTTTTTTGAAACGGAAACTCCACATACGATGAAAACTGCGTTGCGAACCTCAATTGTATTGGGTAAAAAAGGCGGCGCATTTGTTCCGATAAAGAACTTGCCAAATTGGGTTTTGGTGGCAAACAAGGAACAGGCAATCAGTTCATCAGTTGGATTCACGAAATGGATTTTGCTCGTGCGTTGGAGTTCATCTTACAAAATAAAATGACTGGAGTTGTGAATATTGTATCTCCTACTCCAACATCAAATAGGGTATTCATGAACACCTTGTGCAAAAGACTAAAAGTGCCTTTTGGATTTCCGATTTCAAAAATGATGTTAGAATTCGGAGCCAAAATCATCGGAACCGAAACTGAGCTGGTTTTGAAAAGCCGTAACGTAGTTCCGAAACGATTAGTCGAAAACGGCTTTGAGTTTCACTTTGGTGAATTGGACAACGCTTTTAAACATTTAACATCATGAACCTCAACATCCTTGGCTACTCATTTTACCTCATCATCACAACTTTAATCATCGTCAAAGTGGGAAGAATCTGTTACCAAAACGGGAACATTTATGTAGCAGCACTCATTCCCGATCACATGGATTTGTGCCACAGAACCAACCAAATTTTACTATTGGGTTATTATCTTTTAAACATTGGTTATTGTGCAATGACCTTAATCTCGTGGGAAACAATTAACTCATTCTCACAATTAATTGAAGTGATTGCTTTCAAATCGGCCACCATCATTGCCATCATTGCCGTAATGCATTACATCAATATTTTCATTCTTACTAAATACATTCAAAAATTAATTTAAATACTCATTCTCATGGAAACTACAAAAATTCTAATCGGTTACGCCATTTACTTACCTGTTGCTTTGTTTTTAACCTATTACGTTTCAAAAACACTTTTTAAAAACAGCAAAATATACATGATGGACATTTTTAAAGGAAGAGAAGAAATTGCAAACGCGACCAATAAACTCTTTGAAACTGGATTTTATCTACTCAATTTAGGATTTGCCTTACTGATTTTAGAAATGAATTTATACGAAGACAGCTATCAATTACTGATTGAGAAACTCAGTTATAAAATTGGCGGATTTACTATTTATTTGGGAATTATGCTGTTTTTAAATCTGTTCTTTTTCTTCAGAGGAAAACGTAAAGCAAGAGAAAATCAGGTTGAAGAACGCATTGTTTTTAATGGATAAATAAATAATCCTGACAAGTTTTTGAAACCTGTCAGGATTGAACAGTAAACAAAATGACTTCTATTCATCTTATAACTCAAATAAAAGCACCAATTCAAGACGTTTTTGATGCTGCGCGAAACATTGATTTGCATCAAAATTCAGCGTATCAAACGCATGAAAAAGCCATTGCTGGAATAACTTCTGGCTTGATTGAATTGGGTGAAACGGTTACTTTTAGAGGAAAGCATTTTGGTTTTTACCTTACTCATACCAGCAAAATAATCAAAATGGAACAGCCTCATTATTTTGTTGATGAAATGATTCAAGGAAAATTCAAATCGTTCAAGCATCTTCATTTTTTTGAAGAAAAAAAAGGTTGTACCGTTATGACTGACATTTTAGAATACGAAACTCCGTATGGTTTTTTGGGGAAATTCTTTGATACTTTATTTTTAAAAAAGCATTTGAAAAAATTTTTAATCGAGCGAAATCAAACTTTAAAAACGTTCACAGAAAAATAAGTTCTAAAAAAAGATGCTACAATTAAAAATTAATTGCAGCATCAGGGGAAATAAAAGCTAGTTGCTATTATTTAGGAATAGGAAAATTAGTTTGGATTCCCATTACAAAAGCTCTTGCGTCTAAACCAGTTTCAAAAGTACTTCCTTGTGGTGCACCTAATTTTATAGTAAACGATTGATTTGCTGTATCAATTGTTAAATCTGTTTTTGAATAGGCTACTTTACCAGAAGCAGTATCACCACCACACATAGAACTTACATGATAGTTCTGTTCAGCATCAAAATGTTTTGCCAATTTGTCATAATCTTTACTATGAATCGTAACAGAAATAGTTGGATAGTTCGCAATTGCCACAGCAGTTGAAAATCCGAATTGAGTAAAATCTTGGCCTCCTGAATATTTAAATCCGGTTACATCATTTGTGCCATTCTTTTTAGCTTCTAAAATCGGCGTTGGATCATACCAACCTTTATTATTTACCAAATCAAATTCAGTTGGTCCGTATTCCACTAGTGTTACTCCTGTAAATTGCATCGAAACCGTAATTTGACTCGAACTTTTCACCACAGTTTCTTTGTAATAATTTACGTCAGTACCTACACCCACATCAAAAAGCCATCCTAAATCGACACCATTGTATGTGGCGTTGTTCACTACAACATCAGCAGTGTTGTCACTGAAATTACTCATGACCATATTCAAATTCACCGTATTATTTGCATTAGTGTTTTTTAAACCCAAAGCAATATCTTCTACTCGTGTGGTTACATCAAAAGCAGGAGAATACACTAAAGGAGAAGTTGAGGCATTATCAGTTCTTACGATTCCGCCATTATTCGGACTTGCAGATAACAATGCATTTTTAATTCGTCTTATTGTACCATTACTCAAACTAGAAGTATCGATCAATCCAGCTGCATTTCCTAATGAACTTACGTAATCAACAAAAGCAGGTAAAATAGTTGCTCCAGTTGCCGGAAGATTATCAAAAAGAGCATCAGTATCAATCGCATCTTGCACTTGTTTCAAAGTCACGCCTTTCTGTGTAGTCCAATTTTGCAAAATAAATTCTGTTATGGCATCGATTACTTGTTCGCCGTTTTTTACTTGCGGCACTGAACCGTAGGTCATTTTCCATTCGGTTACAAGTGAAGTCGATTTAGCTTGTGAATTTACAATAGCATCGGCGAGTGTTTTACTGTCTTGAGTTGAATAACTAAAACTAATCGCGCTAATTACTTTAAGGTATAGATTAGTGAACAAATCTTGTGATGATACCAAGTTGTTGTTGTCACTAATAATTGTGTTTTTATTGATCCAATCGTAAGTAGCTGCATTAAAATTAGTATCATTATTGAGATGCCAATTGTAAGGGAATTTTCCCATCGCACCCATGTCAATTGGTTTTAAGTTTACACTATTGGCGCTGCTTATAATTGTATTTGCTTGATCGTATAACTTTTTGATGATGTCAGCGGCCATTTGAGCTTGATTTGTTGTTGAACTAACTGTTGTTTCCATTTGATTTCATTTTTAATTTTTCTACTCGTATGGCTTTTCGATTCCGCCTCGTTTTTTTATGGTTTCTGAACTCCACTATTCAATCAAATTATCTTTGATTTCTGTAGTAAAGCTACTTTTGATTTGGAAGTAAATAATTGAAAATGACACCAAAGCCACATTCATTGTCATGAAGCTGCTAATATGATGTATAAGATTTTATGGAATAATTTAAAAAAAAATCTCCCAGAGATTGGAAGATTTTACATTGATTATAAACAAGTTAACAAAACTTCTTTTATTTTAAGATGCGAAATTTATGAATGAAGTCTTTGTATTTATCACTTAAAGTGACTTTGTGGTTACCTTTTAGAAGAATGAGATTATCGGCGATTAAAATTTCGGTTATTTTATCAGTGTTGACAATAAAATTACGATGCGTTCGAGTGAATTTCGATGGATCCAACAGTTCGATGATTTTGGTCAATGAAATAAGAATTACAAACTTTTCATTTTCAGTAATGACATTGCAATACCGTTCTTCTACTTCGATGTAAACGATATCAGTAATAGCAATTTTCTTGAGTGAATCTTTCTTTTTGATGAATAAAAAATCATTGCTGATTACCGTATTTTCTTTTTCCGTAAGAAAAACATTCGTTTGGGCGTAAAATTTTTCAACGGCCATTTCTACTGCGTATAAAATTTCTAGTTCGTTGAATGGTTTGAGTAAAAAACTAAAAGGATGCGTTAATTTGGCGCGTTCAAAAATCTGTCGATCTTTAGAAAATGTCAGAAATACAAATGGTTTACAAGCATTCGGAACTATATTGATTGTTTCAGCAAAAGTGATTCCGTCGGGTTTTCCATCCAAAAAGATATCGATGATGACTACATCTACTGAATGCGCATAAAAAAGCGTCAATGCTTCATTATAGCTAGCTGCAACACCTACTACATGATAGCCGTTTTTCTCTAAAACTTGAGTCAATTCATCGCGCTCCAGCGGATTGTCTTCAATTACAAGTACGTTAATGCTATCCATGGTTTTCAGATTTCAATAAAGATACACAAATTTTGGTTCCGACGTTTTCTTTACTTTCGATGGCTAATTTTCCGCCGTTTTTAGCAATCATCGATTTGCATAAATACGTTCCCAATCCGCTTCCCATAATTTCAGAATTTCCTTTTTTGGAAAGTACAACCGATTCTTTCAGCAGTTCCTCCTGAATTTGAGCACTCATTCCAATTCCAATATCTTCTACTATCAAAGTACAAAACTCATCGTCTGAATCTTTAGTATAAATTGAAATCTTGCCTTCTGGTTTCGAAAATTTTATGGCGTTGTCCAACAAATTCCGTAGTATGATTTTAAACGAATCCAAATCAACAAATACAAAAACATCTTTAGAAACTTGATTAGAAAACGTAATTTTCTTATCTGAAAAAAGCGGTTTGTAATTGAATTCTATTTGCTGAATGACCGAAAACAAATGCTGTGATTCCTGCTGAAAATACAATTGTTTGGTTTGTAACAAAGCCCAATTGAGTAAATTATCTAATAAATTATAGGAGCTATTCGCAATCGAACTGTTGGTATGAAGAAGTTGATCTAACTCGGAGTAGTTTTTAGATTCTAAAGTGGAGATTAATTTGATGTTGCTCGTTTTTAAAGCATTAACAGACGACCGCAAATCGTGACTGACGATCGAAAATAGTTTGTCTTTGGTTGCATTTAATTCGTCCAATTCTTCTTTTTGAGCTAGAATTATTTTATTTCTTTTGACTTTTTGTCGGAAAAAATAAATGGAAGTTCCCAACAGCAACAACAACGAAAGTGACGAATAAAACAAACCGTTTCGCTCTGCAATTTTGATTTTATTTTCGGCTTCCAATAAAGTGATTTCTTTCTGCTTCTGATGAACAGCGTGTTTCTTCTCGAGTTGCGCAATGGCCCAAACTTTGTTTTGATCGTTTAACGAATCTTTCCATTGCTCCATTTCTTTTCGGTACGCCAAAGCTTTAGTAAAATTCTTCCTGTTTTCTTCCACCGCAGCCATATTTCCGGCCGCATTTTGTTTGAGTTCAAAACTGTTGATTTTTTTAGAAAGTTGGTAGGCTTTCTCGAAATACGGAATCGCCTGAGCGTCTTTATACTGTTCGTAGTAGAGATTGGCCAAATCCATATACGAACTAATAATTTGAACTGTATCCTTTTCTTTCGAATGCAAATCGGAACTTTTGATTAAGTATTTTTCGGCTTTATCAAACTGATTCGTATGAAAATAACAGAGTCCGAGATTGTGGTAAAACGAACTTTTATCAATATCGTGATGACATGCTTCATCTTTTTCTACTGCTTCAAAAAAAGCAATCGCTTCTATATACTTATTCTGTTTAAGAGCAATTATTCCGCGAGCAATTTTGATTTTATACTGAAATGGAAAATCATTGGAGATTGCTTTGAATTCGCTTTTAGATTCTGAAAACAAACCTTTGTTCAAAAAGCTAGTTCCTCGCATGTAGTGGGTAAAATTATTCAATTGAATGTTAGTATTGGAACTATTCAATTGTTTCATGCTGTAGACCAAAGTAGAATCCCAGTTTTTCTTCTGAAAGTAAAAATGTGCCTTTGTAAAATGAATCTCACGTTTAAATACTATCGCTACTTTGTTAATTTCATTTTCAAAAAATAATCTTTGATCAAAATTACTAGCCTTGATAATTGATGTAGTAATGAAAAATACAACGATGAAAAACACCCATTTTCTTATCATGTTCCGAAGTTCAAAATAGTGATGTAGGTCTAACAGTCTGACGAAACTCCATCTGGAATTATAACAATAACAGTAGTCACTGTTCCTCTTGATGTTCGTGGATCATTATTTTGCAGAAATACGGTCACACCACGCAAACTACTCATTTCGTAATTTGCTTCAATGTACCAAGGAGTATAATTTGCGGGCACTTTAGCAGGCAAATCGAATACAACATAAAAATCAACACCTGTAGCTTCATCAATACAAAAAGTAGGCGCTTCGGTAGCATCACTATCGATAAAAACAACAATCCTAAAAAAATAATTGTAATTACCCGAAGCTCCTTTGGTGGAATAAACGGTTACCGCAGGTGCAATTGGATATAGTGTTCCTTTACTTGATGAAGTGATATTTGTTGCCGATAGTACAGTATTTAATGCTGTAACTTTACAGTTAATTTCTTTAAGTTTCATGATTAAAGGTTTTGGTTGGTTCTTCAAATGTAACCCAAACCTTTACACTAAAACCCCGTATAAATACCTGATTTTTATTATTTTACTTATAAAAAAACACTAAAATCACCCATACAATCGGGATACTTTCCACCCAAAAAGAAGTATAATAGTCATTCCGTTTTAAAGAAGTAAAATGAATGGCCAAAACCGTAATTATACCAATCGGAATGACTACTAACGATGAATTTACCTTTAAAAATTCCAATACTATAAAAGGAACAACCAATAGTATTCCGAATAATTTTGCCTTTTGAATTCCGAATCGTTGCGGTAACGTATTCATCGTTTTACAATCGGTTTCACTATCAAGAATTTCAAAAGGAATAAGCAAACTGATTACAATTAAAAACCGCTGAATTAAAGTAAGATAATAATCCAAAACAATGGGTTTATAAAAAATAAACGGAATGTAAACGGTAATAAAAGTAACAACAAAACTCACCACAAATAATTTCAGCCAACCAAATCGTCTTAAAAACGGATAGATTGCCACAAAAAAAACCGAAAAAAGAATTGAAATTTGAATGGTTGTACTCATCATAAAAAAAAGAGAAATCATTCCGATTGCAGCAAGTATACTGACGGTTAAAATTCCGTAATACTTCTTGGTGTGAAATTCTCCTTTGTAAAAAATAATGTAGTATTTCAGGAAGTTATAACCTAACACTGTTCCGAAGAAAACACAACCAGGGTAAACAAAATGATTGAGTAAATTAGATGAAATTATAGTTATGTAAACTAAACTCATTACTGCGAATGCAACATGAAGTGAAGAATGTAGGTAAAAATCGAAAAGTTGCTTCGCGAATTTCATTCTACAAAACTAATCAATCGCATTTGTACACAAAAAGAAATTCTGTTAATAAATCGGCATTTTGGTTGAAAAATTCTCAAAACATTACGTCTTGTTTAACGTAAAATTAGAAGTATAATAATTACTTTTGTTGGCACAAAAACAAACCCGATTTACATCGGAACAAGCACAACTAAACACACTTAGAACCATTACTTTAATGAGAACAGACGCATTTGCATTACGCCACATAGGTCCACGTGAGAGCGACCTACAACATATGTTTACTACCATTGGTGTTGAATCTATGGATCAACTGATTTACGAAACCATTCCAGACGACATTCGTTTAAAAAAAGACCTCGATTTAGACGCGCCAATGACCGAATACGAATACCTAACACACATTCAAGAATTAGGTAAAAAGAACAAAGTTTTTAAATCGTACATCGGTTTGGGTTATCATCCAACGATTGTTCCGGCTGTAATCCAACGTAATATTTTTGAAAATCCAGGTTGGTACACTGCTTACACGCCGTATCAAGCCGAGATTGCTCAAGGTCGTTTGGAAGCGATTTTGAATTTCCAAACCACAGTGATTGAACTTACAGGAATGGAAATCGCCAATGCTTCTCTATTAGATGAAGGAACCGCAGCTGCTGAAGCTATGGCACTTTTGTTTGACGTTCGTTCTCGTGATCAAAAGAAAAATAATGCCAATAAATTCTTTGTTTCTGAAGAAATCCTACCGCAAACTTTATCGGTTTTACAAACACGTTCTACTCCAAAAGGAATTGAATTAGTAGTTGGAAACCATGAAAATTTTGATTTTTCATCTGATTTTTTTGGAGCAATTTTACAATATCCCGGAAAATTCGGTCAAGTAAACGATTACGCAGCATTTATAGCAACTGCTAATTCTAAAGAAATAAAAGTGGCCGTTGCTGCTGATATTTTATCTTTAGTAAAATTAACTCCTCCAGGAGAAATGGGCGCCGCTGTTGTTGTTGGAACTACACAACGTTTCGGAATTCCGATGGGTTATGGCGGACCGCATGCTGCTTTTTTTGCTACCAAAGAAGAATACAAACGTTCGATGCCAGGACGAATCATTGGTGTAACTATTGACGCAAATGGTAATCGTGCGTTGCGCATGGCTTTAGGTACACGCGAACAACACATCAAACGCGAAAAAGCAACATCCAACATCTGTACTGCTCAAGTTTTATTGGCTGTTATGGCCGGAATGTACGCTGTATATCACGGACCAAAAGGATTGAGATACATTGCCAACAAAGTTCACGCTTCGGCGGTGACTTTGGCTGATGCTTTGAATCAATTAGGCGTTTACAATACCAACACCGCTTTCTTCGATACTATTTCAGTAAAAGCGGATGCCTCAAAAGTAAAATCAGTGGCTGAAAAGCACGAAGTAAATTTCTTTTTTGTAGATGGAGAAACGATTTCTATTTCGGTAAACGAAACAACTTCTATTGCTGATATCAATCAAGTAATCTCCATTTTTGCTGAAGCGACAGGAAAAGATGCTTTTACAGTTTCTGAATTAGCTTCAACTACCAACTTCCCAAGTTCATTAGAGAGAACATCGTCGTTCTTGAAACACGACGTATTCAATAATCATCATTCAGAATCGCAATTGATGCGTTACATCAAAAAGTTAGAGCGCAAAGATTTATCGTTAAACCATTCGATGATCTCATTAGGATCTTGTACGATGAAATTGAACGCTGCAGCCGAAATGTTGCCGCTTTCAATGGCGAATTGGAACAGTATTCACCCGTTTGCTCCTATCGAACAAGCTGAAGGTTATCAAATAATGCTTAAAAAATTAGAGCAACAATTGAATGTTGTGACTGGTTTTGCTGGAACTACTTTGCAACCTAATTCGGGTGCTCAAGGTGAATACGCTGGTTTAATGGCGATTCGTGCGTACCATTTATCACGTGGTGATCATCATCGAAATGTATGTTTGATTCCATCTTCGGCTCACGGAACCAATCCTGCTTCGGCTGCAATGGCTGGAATGGAGATCATCGTAACCAAAACCATGGAAAATGGTAATATCGATGTTGAAGACCTAAGAGCAAGAGCAATTGAACATAAAGATCGACTTTCGTGTTTGATGGTAACGTATCCATCGACACACGGAGTTTTTGAAAGTGCCATTATCGAAATCACTGATCTTATCCATGAAAATGGAGGCTTAGTTTACATGGATGGTGCCAACATGAACGCACAAGTTGGTTTGACCAATCCTGCTACTATTGGTGCTGATGTGTGTCACTTAAACTTACACAAAACCTTCGCTATTCCCCACGGCGGTGGCGGACCAGGAGTTGGACCAATTTGTGTAAACGAAAAATTAGTTCCGTTTTTACCAACCAATCCTGTAATTCCAACAGGTGGAAATCAAGCGATTACTGCTATTTCTTCTGCACCTTATGGTTCGGCTTTGGTGTGTTTAATTTCTTATGGTTACATCACGATGTTGGGTGCTGAAGGTTTGAAAAAATCAACGCAGTTCGCCATTTTGAATGCCAATTATATGAAAGCGCGCTTAGAAGAACATTATCCTGTCTTATACTCAGGTGAAATGGGACGTGCCGCTCACGAAATGATCTTGGATTGTCGTGCCTTTAAACAACAAGGCATTGAAGTAACCGATATTGCTAAACGTTTAATGGATTATGGTTTCCATGCGCCAACCGTTTCGTTCCCAGTGGCCGGAACTTTGATGGTAGAACCAACAGAATCAGAAGATGTAGCAGAATTGGATCGTTTTTGTGATGCTTTAATTTCCATCCGAAAAGAAATTGCAACAGCTACTGCTGATGATCATAATACTGTATTACACAATGCTCCACATACGTTAGCAATGTTAACTGCTGATACATGGAATTTCCCATACACCAGAGAACAAGCAGCGTATCCATTAGATTATATTTCTGAAAACAAATTCTGGCCAAGTGTACGTCGTGTAGACGATGCGTATGGCGATAGAAATTTAGTTTGCAGTTGTGCTCCGATAGAAGCGTATATGTAAAAATTTGTTTCAAGTTTCAGGTTTCATGTTGCACACGATTAACTTGAAACCTGAAACTTTAAACTTGAAACAAATGATTTATGAACGACATCCAAAACCAAGACGATTTATATCTATTAGTTGACGAGTTTTACAAAAAACTATTGGCTGACGATACCATCAGTTATATTTTTACCGATGTTGTAAAGATTAAACTAGAAGAACATTTGCCTATTTTAGTTACTTTTTGGTCGCAAGCCATTTTAGGAACTGGCGGCTACACCAACAATTTGACGCAAATTCATTTGGATGTCAATGCCAAAGAATACTTATCGCCCGAACTCTTTAAAATCTGGTTGCACCACTTTTATTCTTCTGTTGATGAGAATTTCAAAGGTGAAAAAGCAGAGCAAATCAAAACCCAAGCCTTGAGTATTGCTACCATAATGCAGATTAAAATCGCTCAACAAAACTAAAATAATTATTACATCACTAATTTTAGTTGCTTTTTTTTACACTATTCATAATAGTTTGCAATTAATTGGCAAAACTGATTCCTATATTTTTTTTTATCGATAATTTAGTACTACTATTAATTATACAATGAATATAAAAATTACTGGCTCTGGAAGTTATATTCCAACCGAAATAGTTTCCAATATCGATTTTGCGCAACATGTTTTTCTGAATGATGACGGAACTCCTTTTCCACATCCAAATGATGTGGTAGCACAAAAATTTTTAGAGATAACCGGAATTCAAGAACGTCGCTATGTAACTGATGATTTGCTTACTTCAGATATTGCTGTAATCGCAGCTCAAAAAGCCATAGCCGATGCCAAAGTTGATCCCGAAACCCTAGATTACATTATCTTTGCTCACAACTTTGGTAACGTAAAAAAAGGTGCCATTCAAACCGACTTATTGCCTAGTTTGGCATCAAGAGTTAAATACGATTTGCGCATTAAAAATCCAAAATGCGTTGCTTATGATATGCTTTTTGGCTGTCCGGGTTGGGTGGAAGGCGTGATTCAAGCACAAGCATTTATCAAAGCTGGAATGGCAAAAAAATGTTTGGTGATTGGTGCCGAAACTCTATCACGTGTGGTTGATTTACACGATCGCGATTCGATGATCTATTCCGATGGAGCTGGAGCAACTATCATAGAAGCCACTGAAGATGAAGGCGGAATTCTAGCGCACGAAACAGCGACTTATGCTTACGACGAAGCCTACTATTTGCACTTTGGAAATTCTTTCAACAAAGAGCACGATCCCGATGTGCGTTACATCAAAATGAACGGTAGAAAAATCTACGAGTTTGCTTTGAGTAATGTTCCGCTTGCCATGAAAGAATGTTTGGATAAAAGCGGTATCGACATCAGTCAGGTGAAAAAAATACTCATTCACCAAGCCAACGAAAAAATGGACGAAGCCATCATTCAACGTTTTTTCCGTTTATACAAACAAACCGCACCCGAGGGAATTATGCCAATGAGCATTCACAAACTCGGAAACTCAAGCGTAGCAACGGTTCCAACACTATACGATTCGTTAGTAAAAGGCCAAATTGAAAATCAAGAACTACACAAAGGCGATGTAATTATTTTCGCTTCTGTTGGAGCTGGAATGAACATTAATGCGATTGTGTATCAGATGTGATTTTTTTAAGTTTATAGTTTGTTGTTTATGGTTTATGGTTAATTTTGTGCAACCATAAACAATAAACCACAAACTGTTCGATGTACGAAAAAACATTTCCAAATAAACGCTTCAAACACACTTTAGAGTTTTTACAAAAACACATTACAACATCCGAAACTATTTTCGATTTGGGTGTGCCAAATCCGTTTTCTAAAATCATGGAAGAAAATGGGTATACCGTAAAAAACACTAAAGGTGAAGATTTAGACAACGATCAAACTGCATTACAAACCGAGAGTTACGAAGTGTTTACCGCTTTTGAAATCTTCGAACATTTACTCAATCCATACACCGTTTTACAAAATGTAAAATGCAACAAAGCACTGATTTCAATTCCACTTCGTTTGTGGTTTTCACCTGCGTACCGTAGTAAAACCGATATGTGGGACAGGCATTACCACGAATTTGAAGATTGGCAACTCGATTGGCTTTTGGAAAAAACCGGTTGGAAAATTGTCGATCGATTAAAATTCACACATCCAGTTAAAAAATTCGGATTCCGACCGTTGTTGCGTTATTTTACGCCACGGTATTACATGGTGTACGCCGAAAGAAAATAGTCACAGTCGCAGTATTCAGTCTCAGAAAACAACCATGAAGTACTATATTGTCATTCCGTCGCACAACGAGCAACATTTTGTTTCTAAAACCTTACATTCTTTGGTGGAGCAAACGATTTTGCCATCCAAGGTAGTGGTCGTGAATGATAATTCTACTGACAGAACCGAAGAAGTAATTAACGCTTTCGCTAATGAACATTCGTGGATTACTCTGGTTAATTCAACTTCAGATGCAATTCATTTACCCGGAAGCAAAGTGATTCAAGCTTTTCAAAAAGGATTGGAAATCTTAGACGACAACTATGATTTTATTGTAAAAGCCGATGCCGATTTGATTTTTCCGCCTAATTATTTTGAAACCATCATCACCCATTTTCAATCGGATGAGCGAATTGGTATGGTCGGCGGATTTGCTTACATCGAAAAAAACGGCGAATGGATTTTAGAAAACCTAACTGATAAAGATCACATTCGCGGTGCTTTTAAAGCGTACCGAAAAGAATGTTTCAAACAAATTGGCGGTTTAAAATCTGCAATGGGTTGGGATACAGTTGACGAACTACTCTCTAAATTTTACAATTGGAAAGTCGTAACCGACGAATCATTAAAAGTAAAACATCTAAAACCAACTGGTGCTAACTATAACAAAACCGCTCGTTACAAACAAGGTGAAGCTTTTTACACTTTGGGATATGGATTTCTCATCACAGCAATAGCTTCAGCTAAATTGGCAATGATGAAGAAAAAACCACTTCTCTTTATCGATTACATCAAAGGGTTTTGGAAAGCTAAAATCGAGAATAAACCACTATTAGTTACTGACGAGCAAGCAAAATTCATTCGCAACTACCGTTGGAAAAAAATGAAAGAAAAATTGTTTTAAAGAAAAAATCCAAATTCAATAACTCGAATTTGGATTTTATACTTTAAAATAGACTATTTATTCTTTACTGATTTTAATAACTTTACTTTCACCTAAACTTGTAATTTTCAGAAAATACACTCCTTTGTTTAGTGATGAGAAATCAATTTCAGTTTGCAAATCATTTACTTCTTTTCTCAATACAACCTGTCCTAAAATAGAATTCACTTCAATTGCATCGATAATCGAATCATTGGATAGGTACAAATTGTTTTTAACGGGATTTGGATAGTATTTCAATTGATTAAATACTGAAATAGCATTTCCTAAACTAGCTACAAACTCAGTAGTAAATACCTCAGTAACTATCGGCGGATTGGTATCAAAATAGATGCTTGCAAAATTAGGTATAACATCACCAACTGCATAACCTGGTTTAGGTTTAATTTGAAAAGTTACATATCCTTTGCCAGTAGTAGTTCCTTCAATAGATGGTGGTAAATTGATTCCGTTGAATTTCCATGTTAAATTTGCACCTATCCGTTCCAAAATATAATCTGCACTTGCATCAATCATCTTCAAAGAGGAAGGTTCTAACATATCATCCAAAACATCAGTAATTTTTACAAAATTAGCACTAGCTGTTCCTGTATTTTCAAAACGAATGGTGTACGTCAAATAATCATCTGGAGTAAAACTTGAAAATAGTATTTTCCCTCCGTGAGATTCTTTCTTGTCATTTGGATCATACGGACCAACTACTGTTTGAGTTAAACTGGAAGTATTATTTGCTGGAAGTATATCTCCAAGAGGCATTGTTATAGAAGCAGAACTGGTAAGTTGATCGCCTAAATTTGCAGTTGGAAAAGTGGGAACTAGCATTTCTATAAAAATATAACGGGTTTCATAAGGCAATAAATCAGTGAAGTTATAGGTAAACCCTGTTGCATTTAGTACCGCAGTGGATTCAGATGTTCCTATAAGTGTTACAGCACTAGGTTTTGTATAGGTTATTGTTCCCGAAGGCACCAATTGATTAGAATAATTTCTGTAGATGATATAATCGTTATACACTTCACCCAATCGTGGAGAAAAACAAAATGGTATTAGATGAACGGACAAATCTTGATAAGGAATGGCATTAATTGGAAAATTTTTAGTTGCTATTCCGGAACCCGTTGGAACTGTTACATTTGAATATGAAGTCGAACAAGAATTATACGTATAATACGGTGTATCAACATTATAGGTTAAATTATAAACAGTAGTTGGGTCCGATTCATATAAGTATTGTGGTGTGGAAGCGTAGATGTTGTGAACCACACCTCCATTGATTGAATAGTCATAATTTCCGTAAGGAAAACTCACCTCTAAACCATTTTGGTTTCCATTCGAATCAGAATCAATAAATGCATTAAGTTTTAAACCATCACTAACATTTAAAACTATAGGCAACAGACCAATTGATGCTTGATCATCGGTGTATGCATTGACCGTAACACCATTGTAAATTCCTTCAAAAACAGAGTAAAAATTATTAGCAACAACTCCGTTGGAAAGATCACTTTGAGTAATGATGTAAAAGGCCTGAAAAGTTGTTGTGTCAGATGCTCCGACTGCTAGACTAGCAATTGGTCCGCCTGTAAAATTAGTTACGTTAGCTACCGAAGTAACTTCAACGTTAGTAACGGGAGCATTTCCAATATTAGAAATAATATAGGATACATTGATTGCATCGCCAACATTGGTAAAACCGTCGCCATTCAAATCAAAATAAGCTGCAGAATGGCTCACTGTGAGTGGTGATTTTACATATACATAAATAGGGCTAGTGCTACAGTACGTCGGATTAGCAACTTCACAAGCGTTGTAAATTAATTGATAATAACCCATTGGTGTTGAAGAAGGAATAGTAAGTTGACCTTGAGCGTTCAATGTAGCTCCAATAGGGTTTGCATCTAATGTTAAAACCGCATCAGTTGCATTCAAAGGTAATCCGTGCAATAAGTCGTTGGCCAATACATTAAAATTCCCTTCTACACCAAAAACGGCTTCTACTGTATCATATTCTAAATGTATATTATAAATATCATGCAAATTAATCAGAAGTGTTGCTGTATTATTAAAGGTTGAAGGTGAAGTATTAGTAACTACAACTGAAAAAATTTCTGTTGATTCTTGTAATGTATCCATTAATGCTTCTATTGGAACCATGACATACATTTGCCCTGCTGGAATTGTAACAGTTGTATTAACTGAGGTGAAATCGGTAGTTCCTGCCGTTCCCGTCTGAGTAGTAACTTGCAAAACCGTGTCGGTTGATACTACATCTGAAATACCTACAATAACATAGTATGTATCTCCTTCATCAACACCATAACCTCCATCGTCTGCAAAAACATCTAAGTCGGGTAATCCGTCATTATCTTTAATTGACACTTCCGAAACAAGTGACGTATTAGTTGTATTTCCAGAAGCAACTGTAGCATTTAGAGTAAACTTTTCAAGAGGTTCATCAACAACATCATTTGTAGTTGGAATTGCAACCGTTGTTGATCTACTTCCAGCTAATATGGTATTTGTATTGGTTATTGAGGTATAATCGGCTAATGATGCTGTTCCAGGAGAAGTTGTAAAATTAATAACTACATTAGAGTTATAAGGTCTGTTTAAACGAGCCGAAACTGTTGCCGTTTGACCTTCACTAACCAAAGTACTGTCAATTGAAACTGTAGGCGTGGTATCGTTATCCAATAAGGAAACTGTTTTCGTAAAAACAGGATTAGTTGTGCTTCCGCTAATCACGTTGGTTGTTAGTATAAAATCTTCATCAGATTCAATTAAAGCGTCGTCAGTAATTGAAATACTTGTTGCTGCTAAAGTTTGGCCTGCTGGAATGGTAAGTACTGTATTGACAGGTGTAAAATCAGCAGTACCAGCAGTTCCGTATGAGCTAACACAAGAAAATGAAATGTCTGTATTAAAAGGATTTGACAAACTATAACCTACTGATAAATCTCCCGCACCTTCATATTTACTGAGAAAACCATTTGAATTCAAGGTAGGAACTGTATCGTTATCAATGATATATGCATAGGTATAATTAGAAGCATTTGATGTATTTCCAGTAGTAACTGTTGCCGTTATTCTGAAGTATTCATTTTCTTCTGGAAGCGCATCACTTATGGTATTTACATAAAAAATTGGACTCATAGTTTGACCAGCTGCAATGGTTATTGTTGTACTGATTGCTGTAAAATCAGAACTCAATGCCGTTTCATCTTGAGTAGTCACTGCAACTGAAATTGGTGTTGCAATTGCACCTGATATTGCCAATCTACAGGCAATAGAATTTCCTTCAATAGCATTACTTGATGAAGGATAGTTGAAATACAAATAGGGATTTTGAGAAAATGCTGTAGTTAAAAACAACATTAGTACTACGGTAAAAAAAAGTTTCTTTTTCATGTTTTTTCTTTTGTTATATAGTAGATGTAAAGTAATGCAAAAAGTTGCTTTTAATTGTAGTGAAATTATTATTTGTTGGTTTTGACCGAGAATTTGCTTTTTTTAAAAAAACTGCGTTAGGGATTACCTTTCGGTCTGTTCGGCCTATGGCCTCGAGTGAAGTGAAAATCCTTTTGCGGAATGCAATGGAGCAAAAGATTGAAACTAATAGCCCGGCCCGAAGGGACACGAGACTGCTAAGTCGACTGCCCGAAGGGAAACGCCCAAAAAAACTATAACCACATACTGTAAAACTCATAACTTCTCACTATTTTTGACCATATTCTAAAATTATGATGCTAGTACGCTATTTATCGCAAATAGGAAAATACTTTTTGATGCTGAAAGAAGTCTTCAACAAGCCCACCAAATGGAGTGTGATGCGTGGGCTTATTTTCAAAGAAATTGACGACTTAGTCATTGATTCTTTGGGAATTGTGGCGTTCATTTCATTTTTTGTTGGTGGTGTAGTTTCGATACAAACAGCGCTCAATTTAACCAATCCATTGATTCCGAAAGAGTTGATTGGATTTGCAACGCGTCAATCGGTGATTTTAGAATTTGCACCTACTTTTATTTCCATTATCATGGCGGGAAAAATGGGTTCGTTTATCACTTCAAGTATAGGAACCATGCGTGTTACCGAGCAAATTGATGCGTTGGAAGTAATGGGAGTAAACTCGTTGAACTATTTAGTTTTTCCAAAAATTATAGCGCTTCTACTCTACCCTTTTGTAATTGGAATTGCGATGTTTTTAGGAATTTTAGGCGGTTGGATGGCTGGAGTTTATGGCGGATTTACCTCAGCAGATGAATTCATCAAAGGTATTCAAACCGATTTTATTCCGTTTCACATTGCGTATGCATTCATTAAAACAACCGTTTTTGCGATGATTTTGGCAACCATTCCGTCGTTTCATGGTTATTATATGAAAGGTGGCGCTTTGGAAGTAGGAAAAGCGAGTACTGTAGCATTTGTTTGGACTTCAGTAGTCATTATTTTGGTCAATTATATATTAACTCAATTACTTTTAGCAAAATGATAGAGGTAAAAAATGTCGAAAAATCGTTTGGCGAATCGAAAGTTCTAAAAGGAATTTCTACCGTTTTTGAAACGGGAAAAACCAATTTGATCATCGGACAAAGTGGATCGGGAAAAACTGTTTTGCTAAAATCGTTATTGGGAATTTTTACTCCAGATGTAGGAACTATCTCTTTTGACGGCAGAATTTACTCTGATTTGACTGCGGATGAAAAACGAGAATTACGTACTGAAATCGGGATGGTTTTTCAAGGAAGTGCGTTGTTTGACAGTATGACTGTGGAAGAAAATGTGGGTTTCCCATTGAAAATGTTCACAACCAAAACTCCTGCTGAAATTAAAGAACGAGTTGATTTTGTTATTCACAGAGTTAATTTGATTGATGCCAATCACAAAAAACCTTCTGAAATTTCGGGTGGAATGCAAAAACGTGTAGCAATTGCACGAGCGATTGTAAACAACCCAAAGTATTTGTTTTGTGACGAACCGAATTCAGGTTTAGATCCAAAAACAGCGATTGTGATTGATAATTTAATTCAGGAAATCACTCAGGAATACAACATTACTACTGTTGTTAACACGCACGACATGAATTCGGTGATGGAAATCGGTGAGAAAATCATTTTCCTTAAAAATGGAATTCTAGCTTGGGAAGGCACCAAAAAAGACATCTTCAAAACGGATAATGAAGCCATAGTTGACTTCGTATATTCATCGAATCTATTCAAAAAAATCAGAAAAGCACAGATCAAAGGTGATTTATCGGGCGACTAAAACCCAACCGTGTTTTTCTTCACCACTTGCTAATGTTAGTATGTAATAATAAGTGGAAGCTGGAAGAAATTCATTGTGCATGTTTTGTCCTCTCCAACCATTGGAATAATTATATTCTTCATAAACTAATCGTCCCCAACGACTGTATACTTCAAATTTATCAATATCAAAGCCTGATAAGTCAAAACTGTCGTTACTACCATCATTATTGGGTGTAATTATATTAGGAAAATCACATAATGCACTTTCAACATCAATGCTTTTTGTTTCAGAACAATTATCACTATTAGTTACTATAACCGAATACGTTCCGATTTGTTGATTGGTAATCACAATTTGGCCATCACTACTACTGAATGCACCTGGACCAGACCAAAGATAAGTCACAGAATTCGGATCAAATGAATTTTCAACGGGTAGAATGCGTATTGTAAATTCTGTTCCATCACAAAATGATTCTAAAGTAAAATCGGGATTAGGATTGATTTGAACAGTAATCGATGATGTTGTTTCACAGCCATTAAGAATGACTTTTACAGTATAGTCACCTTCATATGCTTCAACAGCATTTTCAATAGTTATGTTTTGGCTGTTGGATGAGAAATTGTTTGGACCTGTCCATTCAAAAACAGCATTGGGTTGGTCATCTGCTTGTAATTGTATTGTATCATTGTTGCAATACACTTGGTTTCCACTAATTACTGGAACAGTTGGTCCTGCATTATAATTGATTATCACAGTCGATTCATCTTCTGTTCCACACAAACCATTTACTGTGTAATTAAAAACGTATTGTCCGTAATTGGTTCCAGTTGGTGTCCAAGAATTCCCATTTAGCGTTCCGCTTGTAGTTACCTCTAGCCAAGTTCCAGTATCATCAAAAGTTCCGTTGAGTACATTAAATAAATTAATTGGTGCCGATGTTCCGCAGATTGTTAATACGCCGTCTTGACCTGCGTTGGGTGTGTCTACATCATTAACCACAAAAGAAATAATTTTATCTATACAAGATAAAGTGGATGTTGAATAGATTCTAACATAATAGGTTCCGGGAGATGTAACTGTTGAAAATGGATTAAATGTCAAGCTATTTGTTGTACTTAAAATAGTAGAAGTATCTGTTCCTTTCCACCATTGATAACTTAGGTAGGAAATTGCGGGAACACTTAACTGTCCGATTTCACCTTCACATAAATTGCTTGGCACAATTTGAGGTTCTGGAAGCGTATTTAAATCAATTAATTTATTCAAAATATTACCACAAGAATCTAAAATTTGGAAATTATAAATTGCAGGCTCTAAACCCGTAAAAAGATTTGAATCTCCATTATTAATAAAAAACGGAACACCATCTTTTGAAGTGATTGTATACACAAAAGGAGCAACACCAGATGCAATTATTGCCACTTCTAAACTTCCAGAATTACACGAAATAGTGTAACCCGAATCAATATTTAAAGTTCCCGTAAAATCGAATGTTTTAATCACATCAACACACGATTGTGTCAAATAAAAACCATTTTGATAGATTCTATACACGATTAGGATTCGAAAAGTACCAGTAGTAGCAATGTTATAATTAATTGATGAATTAATAAGAGAATAAGAATTGGTAGCATTTGGAACCGAACTTTCAGGATAAGGAACTCCTGTCAAAGGATGAACCCATTGATTATTAACTGCATCAAATTTTTGCAACCAAAATGTTTGGCTAGGAGAAGCATTATTTACGTATTGTAAATCAATATCAAATGAACCACAATTTGGAATAATTGCCGAATTATCAGTTCCTGTAAAACCTGTTAAAAGTCTACTTACCGTTCGTTCGACACCACAATCATCTTTAGTATAAAAAGTGTAGTTACCTATTGGCAATGAATTCATACAAAAGAAACCGTTACTTGCAATATTAAAAGAAACATCATAGGGCAATGGAAAAGGGAAACTAGCTGGTGCTGCAGTAATTACAAACTCAGTAAATGCTCCGTTTGGAGAAATAAAAGCCACAGAATCAAAATCTGGCCCACATCCTCTAGCTTGAAGAAAAACTAATGGTCCTTGGGATATTATTAACGGAACTACAGCAGTAACTTCTTTAACATTTCCACATTCATCTGTAACAATTAAAGTGTATTCACCTGCTGGAAGGTTTTGAATCAAACATCCTGTATTATTTATTGTTGATGAGGCATCATAAGGTAGTGGAAAAGCAAAATTTGCAGGAGCTGCTGTAATAATTACTGATACAAATTGATCATCACTAATCAGTCTAATTGTTCCGAAATTCGTTGAACAACCTGCAAGGTTATTGGTTTCAACTTCAATTTCCAAGCCATATTCGGGTATTATAACTGGAATAGAATACGTATTTCCACAAATACCAATTCCTTGAAAAAGATAATTCCCCGGAACCAGTAACAAAGAATAGTTATTATTTACTATATCTCCTGTTGCATTAAATGGAACTTGAATACCCGAAGAATCTGGAGCTTCAACTATTATTACTGTGATGATATCTTCAATTATTATTTGATAATTTCCAGTACAAGGAATTTCTATTAAAAGATACTCAGTTCCTGGTTCCTCTATTTCAAATGTTTGTGCAATCGTGTTCCCACATGAATCTGTAATTTCTACAGTATATACTCCTATCGGCAGATTCTGTGAAGATGAAGAATAATTTATTGGAAAAGTCGTAAACAATCCTGAAGTATTTGAATTAAAATCACCAGGATTAAAGCCTGCTGGTGCTTCAGTAAAATTTAATTGATACGGAGGCAACATATTGCAAATATCATCTACAAGCAAATAGTTACTACAATTAAAACCAATTCCGCCCGACAAATTAAATATCGGTGGAGCAGCAATCACGTTTCCAAGAACTTCTGTTTCAAAATTGCAAGGTCCAGTAATAACAACATCGTAGCTATATTCTGGAGCATTATAAAATGGTATAGTATAGTTGGACAAAAATAATGAAGGACTTCCAGAAGTAATGGTTTCATTAATCACAATAGGAGTTCCGCCACCTGGAGGGTAAATTGTTATTTGAATTTGTAGTGGATAATGAATAGTATTTCCTGCCTGAGGAGTGATTTCAAGGGAAATATCTCTTGTTCCACAATCCACTAAAACACAGGTTTGAGAATCATTTTGGCCTACTTCGACAATTAAATCGGGTTCTTCTACCTCTTGGATGGTATGAGTTTGAACCACACCATCTCCACAGGCATCATTTACTCTTATGTCATAAGTTCCAGCAACTAAATTTGAAAAAATGGCAGAAGTTTGTGGAGGAACAGTTATTGGACCAGCAATTATTTCAAATGTAACTGGAGTTCCATCCGTCACTTCAACCGTTATACTACCTGGCACAAAACAACTTGCTGGTTGACTGGATAAAGAAAAAACAAGAGGCACTCTTAAATCCAAAATTTCAATATCGACTTGTTGTGAATTACTTAAATTTTCTAGAGATTGTGTTGCAACTACCCTATAAAGTCCAGAACTCAATCCTGTCAAATTAACATCAGTGAGCACCGCTACAGGGTTTGTTAAATTAGGATGCAAGTAAACAGAATAAATAATCGTGGCACCCGAAGTTGTATTGGTCGTTATAAAATTCAGACTTCCATTTCCTGTACACGTTTCATCTGTTTTGGTAACTGACAGTGAAAAGTCAGTTAATTGCGCAAACGATAGTTGAGTAAAGAACAAAATGAACAATCCTAGAAAAAGTTTTTTCATACAGACAACAAATAAGATTTCATAAATGTACAAAAAAACTTAATGTTCTGAAAACTAATTTACTTTACTCCAGCAATCAAAACCCAACCTGTTTTTGTTGTGTCATCTTTCAGTGTTATGACAAAGTAATAGGTTGATTCGGGTAGTAATCCGTCGTTATTATTTTGACCGTACCAATCTTTCAAATAGTTTTCTTTTTCATACACTTTTCTTCCGTAACGATTGTATATTTCTAATTTAGCTACATCAAGTCCCGATAAATCAAAAGTATCATTAAATCCATCATTATTGGGAGTAATTACATTGGGGATTTCGCAATAGGTTCCCAAAATGGATATTGTTTTCGAATCCAAACAACCACTATCACTAATTACTTCTAGAGCATAATCACCAGCTTCATTTCCCGTAATATCTATTGGATTCCCAGTTTCATTAAATCCGTTTGGCCCAGTCCAATTAAACGTTGCTAAAGTCACATCAAAAGAATCATTCACCACTGTAGCAGTCAATAAAAAACGTGATCCAACACAGGCCTTTTCAAGTTCAAACTCGGGCAACGGATTCACAATCACTTCTGTAGATGAAGTTCCCGATTCACAACCATTGACTATTGCTTTAACAGTGTAAATTCCGTTTACAGCAGAAGAAATAGAACTAATTTGTGGATTTTGTTGAGTTGAAGAAAAATTGTTTGGCCCTGACCAACTGTAACTTGCATTCGGAATCGTGGATGCATATAAATTCAGCTCTTGTCCATCACACAAAACAGGATCAACTGAAGCAACTGGAACATCAGGAATGGATTTTATTTCGATGGTTATAAGTGCTTCATCAAACAAATCGCAGTTACCATCAACTCTGTATTTAAATTGGTAAACACCTGGTAAAACCATTGAAGAATCCCAGTAAAAATCACTTAGCATGCCGCTTGAAGTCACTTCTTGCCAAGTTCCATCTGTGGTAAAATTCCCTTGAAGTAAAGAAAATAAATCGATTATTTCTTGATTTCCACAATACGAAAGTGATGCATCGCTTCCGGCTTGCGGATTAAATCCTTCCGAACTAATTGTGAAACTTAGCACTGAATTCAAACACGAATTAGAATTACCATTATAAACCGTACTTACATAATACGTTCCAGCATCCGTTAAAGCATTAAACGGATTAAAAACTAACGAATTTGAAGTGCTTAAAATAGTTGTTGTATTGTTTCCTTTCCACCATTGGTATTCTAAAAAATCAAAATTCGGAACACTTAAAGACACAGGTTGACCTTGACAAATTGTGGAAGGAGTAATTTCGAGCGGATTTGGAATATTGACTTCAAATGAATTATTTAAAATATTACCACAAACGTCTTCTACTTGAAAATTATAAACCGCTGCGGCAAGTCCGGTAAACAAATTAGACGTTCCGTTTTGCACCACAAATGGTTGCCCGTTTTTGGTAGTAATTCGGTACACTAAAGGTCCGAGTCCAACTGCATTTACAACAACTTCAAAAGTAGTATTACATGAAATACTATAAATATCAATAATGTCGGGTTGACCATCGTATTCAAATTCGTGAAGCACTTGCAAACAATCTTGAGGAAGACTTATACCCGTTTCAAATTGCTGATGCCTTTTTATTACTCTAAACTGACCAGTAAAAGTTAAATTATAAGTAGTCGCATTATTGGTCAACAAATAGGAATTCAATGGAGTTGGATTGTCTCCATTGGCAAACAAAACTCCAGTTCCAGGATGTCCCCAAGAATTGGATAAAGGGTAAAATTTTTGCAACCAAAAAGTATTTAAACTAGTTGAATTATCAGAGTATTGAACTTGTACATCAAATGAACCGCAGTTGGGCGTTTCTTCAATATGAATGGTCTCCTGATAATCAGGAATAGCAATTGTGATTGTACTTGGAGCATCACAGGCATTGGTTACTATAAAAACATAATTCCCTGAAGGCAAATTATTCAATGTAAATTGATTGTTAGAAATGATTAATGATGTAAAGTTTTGAGGAAGAGTTCCAACATAATTATTAGGAGCAGCAATGAGTTGCACCGAATTCATCTGACCCGCACCAATAATTTTCAAACTTCCTTTATCATTGATGCAACTTTTCAATACTTCAAAAGTAGGTGGGAGATTCACAGGACTTATTGTTGCTGTAATTGTAGACGAATTCAAACAAACATCTACCACATCGAAAACATACGTCCCAGCTGGTAAATCTTCTAATACAGCAATATTGGCATTATTAATTGTTGCTGTAAAATCATACGGAAGAATTCCAACATAACTTGGCGGAGCCGAAACCAATACTATTTGAGTGACATTATAAAATGCTAGCGAACCTTGATTACAGGTCAATCCGTACACAAAAGAATACGGCGGAAAATCTTGCGCTTGAATTTGAACAGTATAGGTACCTTGTCCACCACACAAACCTGTTGCATTAAAAACATAAGTTCCAACGGGTAACGGTTGACTAGCATAACCACCAGAAACAATTTGTGCTGTTAAATTTTCGGGTAACGCATTTGGATATCCTGAAGGTGCTGAAATTAGTTGCAAAGCACTCACATTACTGAACTTTATGATTTTTGTCGAACAACTGACATTCAAAAGAGTATAAAATACATTTGTTGATAAATTATTAATTGTACCATTTAATGTATAGGATATTCCGCAACCGTCAACAATTGTAAAGGAATAATTATACGGTTGTTGCTGATATAATGGAATCGTAGTTGCAAACTGATTCCCCGAATTCAAGGTTGAATTGGTTACTACAGTTCCTCCTGTTGGCGGATACACAGTCGTTTGAATTTGCAATGGATATTTAATAATTCCTGTAGCAGAAACTAAGGCAAGACCAAACCCAACCGTTACGTTTGTACATCCTGAAGCAGCTGGTGTTGTCAAGGTAAATTGTAGTGCTGGACTCGCGCTTTGAACCGTATGCGTTTGAACGACTCCTTCTTCACAAGCGTCAAAAGCACGAACTTGGTAGGTTCCTGCAGGTAAACCTGTAAAAACATTTGAAGGTTGTAATGGTCGTATTTCCGGACCTGAGAATAGTTCAAATTGAATAGCATCTCCTGTTATTTCCGTTACCGTAATCACTCCATCTGAACCACAAATTTCCTTTTGACTCGTGACTTGATATGTCAAATTGACCACATCATCTTCAATAATTGCATCTTGAAATTGGGTTCCACTTTGGTTACCCAAACTTTGAGTAGCAACCACACGATAAGTCCCAGCGCCTAAACCCGATAACGAATTAGCACTGAGCACTGAAATTGGAGTTGTAAGATTAGGAAAAAGATAAATCGAATAAACAATAGTTGAACCTGGAACTGTATTAGTCACATTAAAATTCAACTCACCATTGTTTGGGCAAGTTTCGTTTATTGCAGTAACATTCAGAGTAAAATTTGACAATTGTGAATACCCTAAATGGAAGAACAACAACAAAACCAAAACCAATTTTAGTTTTATTTTCATAGCAGCATTTTTACTATTTCATAGCAATGAAATCAAATAGTACTGTGAAGATAATTATTTTTTTTGGAAACTACAGATTATTTGCCAAAGAAGTGATTCGTTTGATGTCTTGTTCTTTACTTTTTGGATAAATTAGTAAGACTCCTTCTTTGTCAACGATAATGTAATCGTGCAAACCATCAATTACAATAATCTTATCGGCATCGGAACGCACAATGTTGTTGGAGGCATTTTCTAAAATAACTTTTGCATTGATAACACCGTTGTTGTTTTCGTCCTTTTCAATTTTATCGTGCAATTGTCCCCAAGTTCCAAGGTCATTCCAATCAAAAGTGGCAGGCAAAACATATACATTGGTTGCTTTTTCCATCACAGCATAATCGATAGAGATGTTTTCTGCTTTATCATAATTATCAGTGATGAATTGCTTTTCAGAATCCGTATTGTAGGCTTCGTAACCTTGAAAGAACAAAGCATTCATTTGAGGTTGGAATTTTTCAAATGCTTCCGTAATTGCTTTTGCACTCCAGATGAAAATTCCGCCATTCCATAAAAAATTTCCTGCTTCTAAAAACGATTTTGCTGTTTCGTAATTGGGTTTTTCACGAAATTGATTTACTTTTTTTATCGCATTAGCATCGGCTTTATCATATTCAATATAACCAAAACCTGTATTCGGAAATGTAGGTTGGATTCCTAAGGTCATCAATGCATTTTCAGTAGCGCAATAATCAAAACACGATTTTAAATTTTCAGCAAATGCCACTTCATCTTCAATCCAGTGATCGCTTGGAGCAACAACCATAACAGCATCGGGATTTTGCTTTTGAATTTTCAAAGACGCGTATAAAATACACGGAGCTGTATTGCGCATGGCTGGCTCTAATAGCACTTGCTCAGGTTTTAATAAAGGTAATTGTTCTAAAACGATGTTGTTGTAACGCTCATTAGTTAACACTAAGATATTTTCAGCTGGAACTAATTTTGACAAACGACTGAACGTTTTTTGTATCAACGTACTTCCCGCTCCTAACATATCGTGGAATTGCTTCGGAAATTCGGTAGTTGAAACAGGCCAAAAGCGAGAACCAACTCCACCAGCCATTATAATTGCGTAATAATTTTTGTTCATTTTTAGTTGCTGAGTTACTAAGTCCCAATAGCTATCGGGAGAGTTACTTCGTTTTTTTATTAGTGATGCAAATATATTTATAATTCGCCGTAATCCATTGAAGAACCCAAACAATTAACTTTCCTTTTTATCCTGGAATTATCTCCACCTCAGCATTTGCATTGAACAAATACACCTTACCTGTTTTGATTTCTAAACACTCGTAGCGTTTTACTCGAAGTCCTTTTTTCTGAAAAACACGTCCGTTTTTAATTCGGAATAAGCTACCACTTGGCACTTCGTGTATGAAATGGATATCGGTTTTTCGCTCGTCAAATTGTTTTAAGGCAAAAGCCAATCGCGCATCAGTATCGCTACTGGCGGTTGGATTTCGGAAATGATTGGCTACTAATGGCAAAACCGAATGCGGAAAAATCTCAGGTCGAATGAACGGAATCATCAAGCGTTGAAACGTCATTTTCCATTCGTTCCCATGAGGTTTGATGAAACGACCGTGTTTTTCGTAAGCAACCAAATGAGCAATTTCATGAACCAAAGTAATCAGAAATCGGTATTTATTTAAATTGGCGTTGACCGTGATTTCGTGTTTCCCATTCAATGCTCTTCGATAATCACCATGCCGTGTTTGACGTTCGTTGACAATCTTCAAATGCACTGAATTGGTTTTGATGAGTTCAAAACAAGAATGAACAGCGTGTTCGGGTAAATATTTGATTAAAACCTCACTCAAAACTATGGCGTTGTAGAAGAAACTTGCAGAATTTTTCCGTTGTAAAACTGATTTCCTGTCAAGGCAAAATTGAAAATATAATCGGCCATTGCTGCTGCGGAAATTGGTGCTTCGTAACCCGGAAACGCTTCTTGTAGCATTTCGGTTTGAACTGCGCCTAACGCCAAAACGTTGAACGCAATTCCTTGTTCTTTATATTCTTCTGCCAGCAATTCGGACAAGGTAATTAATGCTCCTTTACTGGAACTGTAAGCTGAAAGTCCGGCGAATTTCATACTTCCTTGAATGCCACCCATCGAACTGATCGAAACTACATGACTGCCTTTTGATAGAAACGGGATACACATTTTGGTCAATTCGGCTACGGCAAAAACATTTACTTTATAAATATTTTGAAATTCTTCTGACGTGATTTGTGTAAACGGTTTATGCAATAAACTTCCGGCATTGTGAATCAAAACATCCACTTTTTTCCAGGTTTGAGCAATGAAATTTTCTACCTGAACTAGTTCGTCTGGATTCGAAATATCAATTGCCAAACATGTTATATTTGGATTCTCAATTAATTCTTGAGGCATTTTTCTGGAAATAGCAAGAACCTGATGACCTGCTTTAGCAAATTGTAACGCTAATTCATAGCCAATTCCGCGTGAAGTTCCTGTGATGATGATGTTTTTCATATAACTTGTTTCTTGTGATAAAGATAGGAAATATTACTTTTTGTATTTCCGATAAAAAGAAAAACCCTGAAACAATCCCAATCCAACAAATACCAATGGAATGATGATTTTCATTAAGTATTTGGCTAGAAAGTCCGTTTGATTGGTAACATAATCCAAAGAAAGAATTAGCGCTAACATTCCGGCAAACGTTCCGATTAATGTACCTATAACGTAAAAATACTTTTTTGATTTTGAAATTTCGATGTACTTTCCGTTGAGTAAATACAAATTCCAACCCGTCCAAAACGGAATCTGAATAAAATTAAGGCAACTCAAAATGACACCAACTACATAAGGTGAATAATTGATGTATTTTTCTAAAACTGAAGTTTCTGTTGTTTCTTTTGATGCGCTCGAATAGAAAATATACGCTAATAAAAACATGAAAATTACTGAAAATCCTTCGATGAATTGAATGAGTTTTTTGTTGTTTATTAATTGATTAGCAAAAATTAGCGTCAAATAAATCACAACACATTCGATGGAAATCACTCCCAATAAATAGAAAATCGTCTCATTCAAACCCAATTGTTTGAACACTTCATAACCTACAATATTCAAATATCCCAAAGGTATCGAACCAATGAAGCTGACTAAAAATCCAACGAATATGTTTTTTATTTTTACCATAAAAAAATGAAGCCTAAGTTGTCATTTCGACCTTTGAGAGAAATCGCATCAAGTGATTCATATTATGTGATTTCTCCTTCGTCGAAATGACAAAAACGATACAAATTATTTAAAAATTGACAATCTTATTACTTTGCTCCAAATGCAATCGGTATTCTTTCATTCCGTCTTTATGATTCAAATACGGAAAACCGCGCTTATGATTAGCAACACTTATTTTGTACATGTACGTAATGTGTCGCGCTAATTCTTTCCATGCAAAAAAGAGTGAATGTTTAGGATCATAAATATGAGTAGGTTCGCTTGCAGCTCCATTTACCTCAACAATTGAGAAGTTTTTCCCTTGTTCTAATTCGTTCCAATTATTATACATGACATCCAATCGACCGAAATAAAACTCTGGAATTTGAAGGCAAATCTCATTGAACACATCAGTTAATTGCTGCGAAATTTGAGCACTAACATCAATAAATTTAGCACCGCGTGCGTGATTGCCATACGGAACCAAATTGCGCTTCTCGCCTACTTTCAACACTTCATTTAATGCATTTCCATATTCGCGTTTCAAGGCATTCAACTGCAACTCAAACCGCGGATTGGCTTTAATCAAATCTAAAATAGTAGCAGTTCCGTTTCCTTCAACAATCAAATATTCTTTGGCTACAATTCCGGTAATTCTGCCTTTATCTTCATTGGGAAAACGCACATAAAAAATTCCGACTTCATTCTCGTACGGAATCAAATCTTGTACTAAATAGTCAAAATTGGCTTTGGTATGATACGATTGTAATTCGGCTGTTGAATGTATTTTCTTCACTGCTGAACCACGCAAACCAATATCGGGTTTGGCAATAAAAGGGAATTGAATTTGAGATTTTTCAAGTACATCTTTCACCTTTTCAAAATCGATGTTCTCGTGAATTAAATCGGTTTTAGGATAATATTGTGGTGGAATTATATCATAAATTTCCTTTTTACTTTCGGCCATAAATCCACCGTTTTTAATCGTAGGATTGGAAGCATTAAAGAAGAAAATCGTTCGTGCTTTGATGGCGTAAAAAGCCCATAAAAAATAAATCGGAATATAAACAATCTGAAACGGCCAATATTCCCAATGCGTAAGTTTGTGAAGAAAAAGTTTCAAATTCAGGTTTAAAATTTAGTGTTATTAGCAAATAACAAAAGTTGTTTCGCTATTTTTTTGATTTTGTAAATCGTAGTGCGAAAGTACAACTTTATTTTCTTCAATTACCGTTTGGGTGATACTGAGTGTTTTTAATTCGTTGTTTCTATTGATGACTAAGCCGTTTTGCTCATTATGTTCTTCGGTATAGCGATGAAAATGATGCATCTCATCACTTGAAACAGTAGTTTTATCATCTAAATAACGATGAAATAATTGTGCTCTGTGTTCTCTAATGTCTTTTGGATATAATGTAGAAGAAGACCAAATGTGCTTCTGATGTACGTCCAATTTCAAAGTAGATTTTTCGATTTCGTTCCAACGCAGCTGATGCAACTCGCCTTTTTCAAAAAGCACTAAAGTAAAAGGTTCGATGTTGTCTAGATCAATTTCATTCCATGCTTGCACAACCGAATTTGAACTGATTAAATCAAGCACAATTAACCCGCGGCTTTTTCGATACGATGGTTTTAGTTGGTGTTTTTCTTCTGCGCCATTGAGCAATACCAAAATAGTTCCGTTTTCATTTACGGCATACCAAGTTCCGCCTGCTTTTTGATCTTTTGGAAAAAAAACATTCTTGTTATTGATTTGATAATTTCGAGGTTCGATGGCACTTGGACGGTGAACTTTTTCATCACGATTGGACGTGATTATAGTTTTGCCATTAGAAGAAACAAAACTTACTGTGCACATTGTTTTCTGTATTCAATTGTAGAACGCGCCACACCAAAATTTTCATCGATAACGATACCTTCATTTTGTAAAACGGCTACTTTTATCAATGCTTGATGGTGAATGCAATGTTCTAAATTGTACAATAATTCGCGGTTATAATTACTATCGATTAAGAGTTCTTCGCCGTCTACTATTTGCTGTAATTGCAAATTTTTATTCGGTCGATCCAATTGATTTAAAACAGAAATTATGCTTTCTTTTGCAAACTGAGTGTCCGTTTGAATTCGGTAATCGCGGTTTCGTTTGTCGTAATTCACCACACCACTTTCGTATTGATTTTCAAGACATTGAAACATTTCAACAATATGACGTGTATGCTCACCAATAGTTGCATTGCTCAAACCGTGACATGGACAAGCATAATCATCATTAGAAAGTTGCGATAATAAATCGGTCAGTTCATTTAAAGTGTTCTGGATAGACGGGATTAACATAGGGGCGATAATGGTTCTTAATGATGTACGATTTATTTTTTCAAACGGTTTCAACTTACAATCAAATCCTGAATTTCAATAATGCTGGAATCCGTTCTTTTTGATTGTAAATCAATACTAAGCAACAAAGGAACGTAATTATTGCCAAAATAAAAAGCGTGCCGCCATCGTTTTTCACTTCAACTCCTAAAATTAACAAATGCGAAAGCAAAGCACCAGCCATAGTTCCGGCTCCGATTATCGCTCCAAGTAATGTAGTTCGTGGAATTAATATCAAAATAGATGCTATTAACTCGACTACACCCGATCCAATTCGGCCAAAAGGTTCTATTCCCAACGTCGAAAAAATATACACACTTTCTTCAGCTCCCGTAAATTTAAAATATAATGTTTGCACTAAGATGACAACTGCTATCAGCTTAATAATCCAGATGAATAATGGGTTTTTCATGTTTTCAGTTTGTTATTTCTACTTAATGATTTTTGCCCAATTGGCATCCGCTTTTTTCTTAAGATTGGTTTCATCTTTGTTCCAACTTTTTAAAGTGTTGTTGAAATAAGCATTGTAAAATAAGTACAATTTCCCTTCAATAATTTTAAATGTTTCTGGGTCAACTTCAACCTTCTCGTTGTTCGCTCCCATGGCATACGCACACCAACCACCGTATTGTGGCTCGTAAGAAGACGGACTTTTAGTAAAAGCATCTTTATTGGCTTGCGATGAAAAATAATAAATTACTCCTTCAAAAGAAGACGACAATTCTTTTTTACCTTTTACTGCTTTTTTCTGTTTAAAGTATGCCACAGGATCATACCCTTGAATGGCAACTTTTTTTTCTAGATTGAATTCGGTTGTTCTTTTAGTTGATGTTTGAGCAAAAGTGGTTATTGATAGTAAAGCGACTACAATAAGAATTAATTTTTTCATGATTTATTGTTTTGTATTATTATGATGCAAATGTAAACCTGCTTGAAATCTGCTTCTGTCTGCTAGTTTACATTTGGGTGAAAAAAGAATAAAAAATTACGATTTTTTTACTTCTTCCCAGTTTTTATTGGCTTTTTCAATTCGGGTAGACTGTTCTTTCAGCCACATTTCCTTTACTTTTAGGCTATAATTCAAATACAATTTATTGTTGACAATGGTAAAAGCTTCTGGCTGAATGGGCGCTTTGTATCCATTTGACATTCCGTACGCGCAATAACCACCAAATTGTGGTTCGTATTGAACAGGATTGTTTAAAAATAAGCTTTTATTTTTCTCGGAAGAAAATAAATAAATGACACCATTGTGAGTGACCGAAAATTCTTTTGTTCCTTCTATCGCTTTAGCACTTTCAAAATACGCTACAGGATCAAATCCTTGAAGTGCTATTCCCTTGTCTTGATTGTATTCGGAAGATTTTTGGGCTTGAGTAGTAATTGAAAGAAATACAATTACGATTAAAAAGATTTTTTTCATGATTAAGAAAATTAAAAAGCAATTCGATAGTGAATACTGGCAACAAAGCCGCGGGTCAATCCATCGGGACGAATTTCTCTGACCACAAACGGAGTGGCTAATGATAATTCCAAACTGCTTTGTTTATCTAATTGATAATTGGTGACTAAGTTTCCATTAATAGTTAAACCATCTGAATTTGCAATGGTTTGGCGTTGTCCAAAAATGTTCTCATAACTGTCTTCGCCTAAGTGATAAATGAATAAAACATTAGGTTTGAATGTGAGTTTTTCTTTGCTTGTTTTGAAAGTATACGTGGTTCGAAACAACGCATCTGATTTTCGTTCGAATAAATTTGTCGATGGAAAATCAGTAGTTGCAGAATATTCAGCAAAATAAGAATTCTTGTTATTATTAAAAACGGGAATTTGTAATGCCGAATTAAAATCCCATTTTTTATGCTTCAAATTGGCTCCTAAAAATAAATCGAACGTTCCTAAACTCGCTTGATAATCCAATGGTAAAGAGAACTCGTTAATCTTCAAATTGGATGCTGTAAAAGGAAATTTCCAACCCGTAATTACGCTCCATTGTGTATTCTTTTTTTCTTTGAAAGTATAATTCCCAATCAAATAAGCATCGCCAAATGAAGCTCGAGTCCCGAAACTTCCATTCGCAGAAGAAAAGGTAACTTTGGCACTAAGAGCTATTTTTTCATTGAATTTTCGAGTGTAAGAAACATAAGGAGAAATGTAAGTCACATCAGCTTCACCAACACCATAAATAGTAGCCAACTCAATACTGTTTTTGTGTTCTTTTTCATTGGATTGGAATGCTGTTCCGATGGTGCAAATTCCGGCATCGCTACAACCTTGAGCGGTCACAAACGAATAGAAGAACAACGATAGAATGACAATTGATTTTTTCATGATTAAATTTCGTTTAAAAGTGCGATAGCAAATAAATGGTTGTACTGTTGACAGTGTATGAGAACGTATTTGTATTCGCTCAAATCGACTTGTTACGGAATGGTATAAACGGCTGTTGGAACCAAATTTCCGAGATTAACAAATTCGGTTGGCGAGTCGGATTTAGACAAATAGACTTTTAAATCAGGTCCGTCAGAAATACTAAAACCATCCAATTTTAATTGATACTGATTTCCGCTTTGATAGATTTTTGGTCCGCCAGCGACTGTTATTCCAGAAGTTGGACTAAAAACTCCTTGAAATTTTAATTCGGAAGAATTGGAAATTGTGGTTGATCGGAGTTCGTTTTTGGTTAAATCGCCTTCAATTTCGCAAGAAGTAAATACCACCAAAAGCGAAAGGATTAAAAATGTTGTTTTCATAAGTTTATCTTTTTGAACAAAGATAAAAGTGATGAAAAAGGCGAAATGTCGTCTAGTTTACAATTGAGGAGAAATTAGCTTATAATTTAGAAATATCGTCGATGATGATTTCTTTACGCGTATAGTAAATAAGGTTTTTTTCTTCTAATTCATTGAGTAATGAAGTAGCGGTTTGTCTAGAAGTACAAATAATTTGGGCGATATCGTTTTGGGTAAGATAGTTTTCAAGAGTTACTTTATTCCCTTCGATTTTACCTTCGCGTTCGGACCAATCTTTTAAAAATGTGATTAAACGTGTTTTAGCATCTTTAGAAACCAAATTGGCATAGTTATTTTTGATACGTTTCATCTTCAAACCCACAAATTTGGTATAGGATAACGCTAAAGTTGGATTTCGAACGAGTAAATCTTCAAAATCGGAAAGTAAAAAACTACAAATTGACACTTCATCGGTGAGTGCTTTTGCGTATTCGTTGACTTCGTTGTCTCTTTCGAGTGATAATTCGCCAAACAAATCGCCTTTTTGCAAAATTTCTTTGATAGTTTCGTTGCCTTCGTCATCAACAGAAACAATTTTGATATTTCCTTTTTTGAGTAGAAAAATACGCGGCACATCCGAAGATGAAAAATAAATAACGTCGCCTTTTTTGGCTTTTTTAAAACCTGTTATGATGCACAATTGCTTGATTTGCGACATACTTAATGTCCAAAACAATTTATGATCACGCAAATACCAGTATTTTAACTCTTCGTACATTGGAAGTTATTTAGGTAAATGTAGTAATTTTTGAAAAAGAGTTTACAGAAATTAATAGTTTTATTTGATAATTGAAAAGCACTGCTGTACGTCTTTACCTAATGAAAATAAAGTGGTAAAACTTCGCATAAAAAAACCGCCTCGAAAAAACGAAACGGTTCTTTAAATTTTTTATTGTTGAAGAATTACACTAATCCTCTTGATATTACAATGCGTTGGATTTCGGAAGTTCCTTCATAAATCTGAGTGATTTTAGAGTCGCGCATCATACGTTCAACGTGGTATTCGGCAACATAACCGTTTCCTCCGTGAATTTGAACCGCTTCGTTGGCAACTTCCAAAGCGATTTCAGAAGCGTATAATTTAGCCATTGCACCTGAGTGTGCGATGTCTTTTCCTTCATCTTTTTCGCAAGCGGCTTTCATTACTAATAATTTTGCTGCCGTAACTTTCACATACATATCAGCTAATTTAAAAGCAATCGCTTGGTGATTGAAAATTTCTTTACCGAATGCTTTTCTTTCTTTCGAATATTTCAAAGCGATTTCATAAGCTCCAGTGGCAATTCCGAGTGCTTGAGAAGCGATTCCGATGCGTCCGCCATTCAATACATTCATGGCAAATGCAAATCCGAAGCCATCTTCACCAATTCTATTTTCTTTTGGAACTTTCACATCCGTAAACATTAAGGAGTGTGTATCGCTTCCGCGGATTCCCATTTTCTTTTCTTTTGGTCCAATTTCGAAACCTGGCCAGCCTTTTTCAACTATGAATGCGTTGATTCCTTTATGTCCTTTTTCGACATCAGTTTGAGCGATTACAAGATAGGTTGAAGCGGTTGAACCGTTGGTAATCCAGTTTTTAGTTCCGTTTAACAAATAGTGATCACCTTTGTCAATCGCTGTGGTTTTTTGCGAAGTTGCGTCACTTCCTGCTTCAGGTTCTGAAAGACAGAAAGCACCAATTACATCACCTTTAGCTAGCGGAACTAAGTATTTCATTTTTTGCTCTTCGTTGCAGTATTTTTCCATTCCAGCACAAACTAATGAGTTGTTCACCGACATGATTACGGCAGCAGAAGCATCTACTTTTGCAATTTCAGTCATTGCCAAAACGTACGACACACTGTCTAAACCAGCGCCACCGTATTTTGGGTCGACCATCATTCCTAAAAAGCCCAATTCAGCCATCATTTTTACTTGCTCAGTTGGAAATTTAGAGTGTTCGTCTCTTTCAATTACACCTGGTAATAATTCGTTTTGAGCAAAATCTCTGGCAGCTTGCTGAATCATTAAATGCTCTTCGGTAAGATTAAAATCCATATTTTTGATAAAATAATTAGTACATTTTTTGTTTGAGACTTCAAAAGTAACCTATTTTTGACAAAATTTCAAACGATTTCGTAAATTTAGATTATGTTTAAAGATTCGTATACAGTGATGGGTGTGATGAGTGGTACTTCGCTTGATGGTATTGACTTGGCGTACATTCATTTTACTATAAAGAACCAAAAATGGTCGTTTGAAATCCTAGAATCAACTACTGTTTCCTATCCCATCGATTGGTTAAACAAATTGAAAGTTGCTGTAGGTTTTTCAAAAGAAGAACTGATTACTTTGAACGAAGAATACACTGATTTTTTGGGGAATACCATTCGGAATTTCATTGAAAAAAACTCGATTTCTGAAATGGATGCGGTTTGTTCGCACGGACACACTATTTTGCATCAACCTCATAATGGATTCACTTTACAGATTGGCAACTTACCTAAAATTTCGCAACTAATCGGACAAACAACTGTTTGTGATTTTCGAGTTCAAGATGTGCAATTGGGCGGCCAAGGTGCGCCTTTGGTTCCGATTGGCGATCGAATTTTATTTTCAGAGTATGATTATTGTTTGAATTTGGGTGGATTTTCGAATGTTTCTTTTGACGATAATGGCAAGCGAATTGCCTTTGATATTTCGCCTGTCAATACGGTTTTGAATTTTTATGCGAATACTTTTTTTGGTTTGAATTATGACGACAAAGGTTTAATTGCTCGTTCAGGAAATCTCAATGACACTTTATTGAATGAATTGAACGATTTAGAATACTTTAAAAAACCGTATCCAAAATCGTTAGGATTTGAGTTTGTAAAGGAAATCGTTCTACCATTACTGGAAAAATACTCAATTGACAGTAAAGACAAAATGCACACTTTTATTGAGCACATTGCCATTCAAACTGCAGTAGCGTTACCCAAAAAAGAGGGGAAATTACTGATTACTGGTGGTGGCGCATACAATGATTTTTTGATTGAGCGCATGCAAGTACATTTACCTAAAATTTCCATTACGATTCCCGATGCTAAAACCATTGAATTCAAAGAAGCGTTGATTTTTGCTTTACTTGGAGTCTTGAAATTACGAAATGAAACTAATGTTTTAAGCAGTGTTACTGGAGCTAAAAAAGATCATAGTAGCGGATACATCTACCAATAAAAAAACCTTCCCAAAATTGAGAAGGTTTTATTTTTTTTATTCTAAAAGAGCTTATCTTTTAATCACTCTCATCGTTTTTACTTCTTCCCCTTGAGACACAATTACGTTGTATACTCCAGATGGATAAGTAGCTCCGATTTGTAGTTCAGAAATGGTAGTTGAATCAACTTCTCTACTTTCTACTAATTTACCTAACATATCGTATACTTTCACTTGGATGGTTTCTTCTGTTGAAACTGTTACTTCTAATCCGAAGCTTTCTCCAAATGGGTTTGGCGATACAATAGCATTGAATGATAATGCAGGTTTTGTTGTTTCGGTTGCTCTCGCTGATCCTGGAGTAGTAAGTGTACATACTTTTCCGAATGGTCCAAACACTCCACCAATTTCGATACTTACTTGTACTGAATACGTTTCTCCTGGTACTAATCCTGGAACAGTGTTCAATTCGAATGTACGAAGCGAACGATCAAATTGATAGGTATAACCTAAACCTGTGTTTGTAAATCTGAATCGGTACGTAGTTGCTCCTGCATAAGAATCAGCATAAATAACTGTATTTGGATTGGTTAAAATAACATCACACTGTGCCAATTGCAACTGTGTAGTTGGGAAACTTGGTGTAGTAATGTTACAAGGTGTTCCGT
>JAFLBS010000004.1 GCA_017303755.1 Flavobacteriales bacterium
AATTTGAAGGGCCAGTTTTGTTTACAGGCGGAGGAATTGGAATTGAAGATTCTATTATAACTGTATTTATTTTATTTTCAATAGGTGTTTTTTTATATCATCGTTCTAATAAAGAAGGTAAAATAATAAAGAGAAAGACTTTAAAAGAAAAGCCGAATCGCTAACAACCGTTTTGCACTATTGCTGGGCTTGCGCTTGCTATTCTCGTCTTCGTGGAAAATAATCTGGAGGCTACAATTCTAACTTTCTAAGAAAATCCGTACTTTTGTTTTGGTCAGTGTTCGTAGCAGCAAATGGTGTAAGCCGCGACACGTTAACGGCTATTTTAAAAAAATGGATAACATAGACATTAATAATTATTTTTCAGATATTTTGAAATTCTTAAGAAACGAAGATGATAATAAAATAAATTTGAAAAAAGTATTCCTTTACTTTTTATTTGTCTTAGTTATTATTTCAATTGGCCAAATCAGCGTAAATAATTCTTATAAAACAGAAAACATAGAAAACGAAAAGTTTATTAAGGATGAAATAAATAGACAAATTATTATTGACACTAATTCAGTTAAATCATCTTATAGTAAAGGAAGCTATTATTTAGTAGTCAAATTAGAAAACGATTCAATTTATCCGATAAATTTAAAAAACTATGAAAATGTAGATAGAATAACAATAAACTCATCAATTGAGAAAAAAGCTTATGATAAAACATTTGAGATAATTAGCAATAACATTATTTATAAATTTGAAATTTCGGAAATAAGCGATCAAATGTTTCCCACTAGAATATTGGTTTTTTTTGGCACGCTAATGTTTGGGTTAATAGGAGTTCCACTTTGGTTAAATGAAAATGAAAGACAAAAGGAAAAAGAAAAAAAAAGCCGTTAACCGTGGTTTTCGCCATTGCTAGGCTTGCACTTGCGTTTTGTCTTAGTGGAAAAACTCAGATATTTTCAATTTTATGTTTCAAATTAATTCAGTAAATTTGTTTGGTAAGTGCCGGCAGCAACAGACGCAAAGCTACAAACGTTAACGGCTATTTTTTCCAATTGAAATCTTATGAGAAACGCAATTATATTAGTGCTTTTATTTTTAATTCTTTCCACAGGACAAATAATGGAATTAAATTTTCCTATATCACTAAATATTTTTTTAGTTGTTTTAATTTCTACTCTAACAATTTTTTGGGAGTTTTCAGTTTTAAATAAAGATTTTATATCTGATTTCAAAATTCGTAGTTGTAGTAGGAAATTAAAATTCGGAAGTTTCATCTATGCATTTTTTTTAACAGGCATAATGATATATGACAATAAACTGAAAAGCTTATTTTTTATTATTCTTATTATATGGTTGTATCCATTAATTGATATAATAATGGTTTATGTTTACAGAAAAAAGCAACCATATACTATTTTTATAAAAGATAACAATTTGATTTTGAACACGCCTTGGAAAAAAGAAAGAGATTTATCTGAATTGACAGAAATTACATTTGATAGATTTTCAAAAGATCTAGAACTTAGCTTCAAAACAAAAAGTGATATTACAATACAAACAAAAGAGTACAATAGTAATGAAATTGATAAATTTATTGAAATCATTGTAAGCAAATCTGCAAATAATGTTTGCATTCCTAAAAATTACATCTTAAGTAAAGAAATTAGCTGTTAACCACAGTTTGCACCAATTGTTGAGCTTGGGCTTGCTGTTTTCGTCTTCGTGGAGAATAATCTGGTGACTACAACTCTGTCTTTCTCATAAATTTTGTAGATTTGTTTTAGTCAGTGATTTCAGCAGCAACAGAGCAAAAGCCGCCGAACATAGGTGGTAATTTTAACTCAACGAAACAAAAAAATTAGACATTGAATAAGATATCTGAATTTTCTAATGATAAAATATTTCTTCGATTATTAAAAAATAAGACGAGTAAAAACTATTGGAAATACATCATTGAACTAAGAAAGCGAAAAACTGAAGATATTTTCTTAAAGTCAATTGAATTTACTAAATCCAATATTTCCAATGAGAAAATTATAGGAATAAATATTTTAGCCCAATTTGGTTATCCAAGATTACATTTAAAAGAAATTTTAAGAGTCTTTTTCAGATTACTCAAAAGTGAAACTGACAAAAATGTAATAAGTTCTTTATTATACGCAATTGGACATAACAATAAAAATTTAACAGAAAAGCAAATTGAAATAATATGCTCATATAAAGATCACAAAAGTGTAAACATTAGACATAGTGTAGTTTCTTCACTTTTAACTATTGAAAAAAATGAAGCAGTTAATACATTAATCAAATTATCTAAAGACAAAGATTCTGATGTTAGGGATTGGGCGACATTCGGACTTGGAACACAAATTGAATTAGATAATGAATTAATTCGTAATGCTTTATGGGAAAGAATAAATGATAAAGATGAAGGAACAAGATTTGAAGCAATTTCTGGTTTAGTCAAACGAAAAGATAACAGAATTAAAGAAGTTTTAAAAACTGAACTTGAAAATATAGATGAATTTGGCTCATTAATTTTGGAATCTATTGAAGAGTTTAACGATGTAGATTTTATAGAGCTTATTGAAAAACAAATTATAAAGAACAAGAAAACTAAAAAAGTAAATGAGCAGTGGCTTATAAACACTTTAGAAAAACTAAAACAATCCGTTTAAAAAAACGACCACCAACAGCGATTTACACCAATTGCTATCTTGCGCTTGCTATTTTGTGCTTCGTAGAGAATAAGCCAGTTACTACTACTCTATCTTTCTCATAAATTTTGTAGATTTGTTTTGGTCAGTGTTTGTAGCAGCATCAGACGCAAAGCCGCATACGTTGTAGGTTATGTTAGCCAAGCGAAAACTATAAAATTTAGAGTTAATGCAATCGAATCTCAATATAAATGAATTTAGAAATAGACTGAAGAATTTTACCAAAATTGGACATCCAAAACTTAAATTGAGTCCATTTCCTACTTTTTCAATGTTTGGAGATTCATCAAAAAATTTTTACGGTCTTTACGATGATTCTTCTTTTAGTTTAACATCAAATTTCATCATTAATCCAACTTACTTCATTTTAAGAGGTAATTACAAAACAATTAACGGTAAGCTGCAAATTCAATACAAACTTTATCCAAGATATAAATATCAAACTCATTGGTGGATTTTTGTATTCGTTTTAGGATTTTTAGTATTTAATTATCTCTTAGTGAATGATCTACATGGCTCAAAATTAGAAACTATTTTATTCACGAATATAGTTATGATACTCATGATTGGTTATGCATATTTTCACATCACAAGAAAAAGAAGAAAATTGGAGGAAAGCTTTATAAAGATTTTTGAAATAATAAAGTAATTAAAAATAAACACAGTCTACAATAGCGGTTTATATCAATTGCTGGGCTTGAGCTGACATTTGGCTTGTTTTCACTAATTCAGTTCGAAAGAAATTCTGTACATTTGTTTTGGTCAGTGATTACAGCAGCAACTGGTGTAAACCGCGACACGTTGTGTGTCATATTAGAAAAACCCGAAATGGACAAAAAAATAAAATTGATTTACCTATTACTCATATTGACCCTGAACTTTTCTTGTGTTGAAAAGAAATCAACAGAAAAAGAAACCAACAAGCCTGAAATGGTAGCGACTTCAAAAACCGACACCTTAAAATTTACTTCCGGAATACGTGCTATTCTTCAAGATCATAAAGGCAATTATTGGATTGGAAGTCATAATGAAGGCGTAAGCTATTATAATGGAGAGTCGTTTGAATACTTTACAACCAATGAAGGTTTATCTGACAATCAAATCCGTTCAATCCAAGAAGACGAGAATGGAAAAATTTGGTTTGGAACTGCAAAAGACGTTAGTGTATATGACAAAGGAAAGTTTACCACTTATTCAACAAATTTTAACAACCCAAGATATGAATGGAATGAAACCAATGGGGATTTATGGTTTTATGCGGGTGAAGAAGACGGAATAAATCGTTTTGACGGTATAAATATGAACTATTTAATTTTTCCAAAACCCAAAAATGAAAATCCCAATAATGCTTATGGTGTAACGGATATATCAAAGGATAAAGACGGTAAAGTTTGGATTGCGACTTATGCAGCACTATTCAACTTTGATGGTAAAATGGTAAATATCGTTGATAATGAAAAATTAAACTTAAAAGAGAATGAGTTTTTACACATCAGAAGCGTATTAGCCGACTCAAAAGGACGGATTTGGATAGGAAATAACGGGATTGGCGTACTACTAAAAGAAGATGAAATAACAATTAATTTTTCTGAAAAGCATCATTTAATTCATCCAACTAGTACAAGACGAGGAGATAAATCACAACCAGGCACAATGGAACACGTTTTTGCAATTGAAGAAGATAGTGAAGGTAACATTTGGTTTGGAGATAGAGATACTGGAGCTTGGAGATTTGACGGTAAGACTATGAAAAATTATACCCTAGAAAAAAATCTCAAATCTCCAATGATTTGGACAATTTATAAAGACAAGAATAACAGTTTGCTTTTTGGAATGGCAGATGGAAATATATTTAAGTTTAACGGAAAGACTTTTGAAAAGCAATTTTAAAAAACACGAGCCCACAACCACAGTTTACACCAATTGCTGGGCTAGCGCTTGCTATTTTGTTTTTCGTGAAAAATAAGCTGGTTATTACAATTCCATCTTTTAAAGAAATTCAGTAAATTTGTTTGGTCAGTGATTGCAACAGCAACAGATGGCAAGAATGGTAACGTTAGCAGAAAGTTTATCCAAAAAACCGCAAATATGAAATCTGAAATAAAATATATAGAATTAAAATCTGGATTTAGTGATGATGGACCAGCATGGATTGGACTTGTTTCATTCTCAAAAAGTGGAAAAACAATCTATTTTGATGGAAAAGCGTTTAAAAGTTTGAATGGAACAGGAATTTCAGGAAATTATTATGAAATTGAATCTGGAGATGAATATTGGATTTCTGGTGTCAAAAAAAATCAAAAAGACAGACATACAAACGGTGGTGGAAAAATTTATGTTGAAAAAAGAATTCTAAATGAATATCTAAAAATAATAAATCTACAAAATCTGAATCTTAGGCTTTATGAAATTATTGAAGTTGATGAAGAAATTCCAGTTTCAAAAACAAATGAATTAGAAAATCAAAAAATTGATAATTCTGAAATTAATGATGATAAGAGATTTCTAAAACCCAACGAAATGAATGATGAAGAATTAGAATACTTTATCAATTATTATAACGAAAGTTCTATAAATGGAAGATATTTGAAAGGTCGAAAAATGTCCCGGAATCAAATGAATGAATTAATAGCTGAAAAGGAATTGAGAGAACAAAAAAACTTCTGCTAACACATGTTTGCCACTATTACTGGGCTTGCGCTTGCTGTTTTCGTCTTCGTGAAAAATAATCTGATAGCTACAATTCTGTCTTTCTAAGAAATGTTGTAGATTTTTTAGTCAGTGTCCATAGTTTCTTTAAAAAGAATTATTGTGATTTAGTATTAAAAATTAGCAATCCTCTCTATTCGGCAACAATAACTTGGTTTTTAACATTGAATCCAAGTTTAACTAACCGCTCCCAAGTCGTAAAAAAGTACAGGGATTGTTTTAATAACTATTTTTTACGATTAATTTACAAAATTTACATTTTTATTTACAATCCAAATCACTCCGCACAGAAAATATCAAATTAAATTCGCAAAAACAATTTAATAGAATATGCAACTTATGAAAAAAAACATCTATTTACTGATCTTACCGCTGGCTGTTGTAAGCGGACTAGTATTTACTAATTGTGAAACTAAAAATCAAACTAAACCATCTCAAAAAACGTTATCCATTGCTAATAAAAAAGTCAACATGGATGAAAGAAAAAAATGGGAGGCTTCTCCAGATGGTATAAAGTACAAAGAATGGGAGGCTTCTCCTGAAGGAAAAAAAGTGCGTGCCAGTCATGATAAAATAAGAAAGAACATAAAGGACTTTTCCAATATGGAGGCCGTGGTTACCTCTGTTACTTTTCAGCGAGCAAACTCGAAATCATCAGGGCCAAAATGGCTTATTGTCAAGATTAATGACGAAGAATACATGATGCAATTTATTCCTAAGGAATTTCAACAGTTAAAAAACCTGAAAGTTAACGACAAAATAATTGTAAGAAGCCGCAGCGCAGGGTATTCGCCTAATCATCCCTATTTGATTATATCGGGTGACTATATTGCACAAAATAATAAAATCCTTTTTAAACGTGACTTTAGCAAAAATAAGGGTTGCTGAAGTTTAAGTGACTTGCGATTAACGACTTCCCGAAGCTTAGCTATTGTCGATGAAAACAGGAATTAAATCGGGCTCTAACTTCTCAAAAATCGCTAATAAATGTTCCCAGAATCTCTCGTAGAGCCAATGGAAAAAGTATGCGTGTGTATTAAATTAAAAACTGAAAAAGAATGAAGATTTCTGATTTGTGGATAAAGATTATCATCATAATGTCATTTGTGACTACTACTCCTTCTTGTAATTCACAAACAAACACACTAAATGAAAATACCAAACAGCCATCTCAACCGAAAGATTCACAAATTGCTGAATATGTTGTAGCAATTTTTGAAGACTCAAAAGGAAACTTATGGTTTGGAACAATAGAAAATGGAGTAGCAAAATATGACGGAAAAGTGCTTACCTATTTTACAATAGAAAATGGACTGATTGGGAATACAGTAACAAGTTTTGCCGAAGATAAAGATGGGGCAATGTGGTTTGGAACACATTCGGGTCTCTCAAAATATGATGGCAAAAAATTCACCAATTTTAATGATAAAAATGGTCTTGTTGACAACAGAATTTCTGAGTTATTAATTGATAAAGCAGGCAACATTTGGGTTGGAACTTGGGATGGAGTTTATGTGTTAAACAGTACAACATTTTCCAATTTTCCAATTCCAAAACCCGATGTTACGTTATTGCAGTATCAGTTAACCATGAAGAATTGGATTACAGAAATTATCGAAGATAAGCAAGGGAATATTTGGTTCAGCCGAGATGGTTATGGAGTTAGCAAATACAATGGAAAGTCATTTACTCACTACACAAAAAAAGAGGGTCTTGCTTCAAATAATGTTCAAGTTATTCATCAAGACAATCAAGGAAATTTTTGGTTTGGTTCAAGAGTTGCGGAAAAAGACAATCCGAATCGTGATGGCCGAACTGGTGACGGTGGACTTAGTCGGTTTAACGGCAAAACATTTACCCGGTTTGATGGAATTGAAGGTCTCAGCAAAAATGACATTTATGCTATCAATGAAGATAAAAACGGAAACATTTGGATTGGTGCAAATCGCTTGGGAGCCTATCGCTATGACGGAAAAGAATTCACTTTATTCAGTGAAACAGACAGAAAAGATTTAATGCCCTTTGGTTATGGCATTCAAGACATATTGGCGGACAAAAAAGGAAATATTTGGTTTGGATTATCAGGAGGTCTTTTTCGTCTCAAAGAAAATTCAATTACCAATGTTTCTCAAAATGGACCTTGGAATTGAAACTTAAAATACTAACACTAAACTGTAATTGCTGTTCTTGTGCTTTCTATTTTTTCTTGGTGTGTAATAAGTTGTTTGATACAACTCAATCTTTCTTATAAATTTTGTAGATTTGTTTTGGTCATTGATCAATCATGCAACTGATACAAGCCTCATACGTTGGCGGAAATATTACTCCAAAAAAAACGAAAAAATACAGAATCTATTTATGGAAGAAAGTTTAAAAACTTACGAAAAAAATATTGAAAAAAAACACAGCTTTGGTTGGAATCCAAAATATGAAGAGGAATTTAGAACTAATTTAAATGAAAAAGTTTTTATACCTATTACAGAAAAGACTATTGAAAAACTTGATTGGGATTTAGTTTTTAAAGATGATAAAAACATAGAAGCAAAAAGAAAAGAAAGCAATTTCGGAATCGAGAAATGGACAGAATCTATCACAATATCATATAGGCATGGAAAAATTAATGTAAAAAGTGAATCTTTGGGAAATGAAATGTGGGATAATGGTAGAAACTCAAAAAGAGTAAAATTGTTTATTCACTCATTTAAGGAAACTGAAAAAAGTTTTGACAAAGAATCGCTTGAAAAATTAGAAATTGAAGTAGAAAGAAAAAATAATTGGGATGATTATGTTATTCCAGAAATTTTGCCAAAACCAAATAGAATAAAAAAGCCAAATTTTGCAATTCCATTAATTGGCGGATTTTTCACATCAATTATTTTAGCCCTTATTTTAGCAAAAGTTTCTGTAAGTGGAGGTTACATAATTGGTTTATTTGAACTTTTGGTTGCAATTGCAATAGGTTTTTCTTTAAAATATCTCATCAAGTTTTCAAACTTTACAGAATTTTTAAAACTAAAGTATTTATTAATTGGAATGATCGTTCTAATTTATGTTATGAATCAATATTTCCAATATGAAATAATATTAAGAGAAAACAACTATGAACGTATTGGATTTTTTGAATTTATTAAACTACGATTTGAACAAGGATTGACAATTAAAAAACTAAATACAGGTTGGATTGGTTTAATTATTAGTTGGGGATTACAAATTATATTAACCTACTACGTTGGATTACTTAGGCTTATCACAAGCATTACTTCATATCAATTAGAAAGAATTCCGACAGAAGTTGTTGATTTTGCATTTTATCATTTTGTAAAAGAAAAAACAGAAGAGCAGGTTAGAAATGAATTAAAAAATAAAGGTTGGACAGAAAAACAAAATCAAGATGAAGTTTTTGAAGCCATTGAAGCAATTTATGGTGCAAATGAACTGAATCGTATGAAATAAAATACTCCTGCAAAAAGTGGTTTTTGTTCATTATTGGATAATACTTGACTTTTTGTCTTCGCTTTAATTCTGATTGCTCAATTACACATTTAATTAAAATTTAGTAGATTTGTTTTACTCAGTATTGCCTGCAATAACTGATGCTTCCCATATTCAGTAGTTAGTTTTAAAATGTTGCAACCATGAAAAATTTGATAGTATTAATTCTTCCTTTTATTCTTATTTCTTGTTCAAAAAAACAAGATATAGAACAATTAACTAGAGATAATGAGATATCAATATACACTTATGGCGCACCTTGGGAAGATCAATTTGAAGCTTATTTTAACCCGACTGAAGAGTCTATTGATACATTGTATGTTTCAAAACTTGAGAATAGCAAGGGAAAAGAAATTAAATCGTTAAAAAAAATTAAATTGAAGCCAAATGAAATTGATTCTCTTTACAACTACTTTCAAAAAATTAAAAATAATTTTAAGATCGATAATAGGAAAACTCGTGTAATGGATGGAACTTCAGTTGGTATTTCAATAAGAAATAGTTGTGCTTCACTATCGTTTTCATACAAAGGTTTGGACAAAGCGGAAAACGCTGATCCAGAAATAGGGAAACTCATCAAATTTATAAATATAAGATTACCCAAAGATTTTCAAATGTATTGAAATGAAAGATTTATCGCAATAGCTAGACTTGTGCTTGATAACTATACAGCACAAGCAGATTTTGTTTTCATCGAAATAATTTGGTAATACAACTTTACTTTTCAAAAAAGTGTAGCTTTGTTATGGTTTGTGTTTGAAAATCAATAGTAGTACAAAACCACAAAAAATAACTACAACTCTAAAAAATTCGCACTAGTAAAAACGCTCTTGAGTATGAAAAAATTAAATTTATTCTTCTACTGCTTGACAATCATTGTCATTATTAGTTGTAATTACAAGGAAGAAAAAAAACTAACTGTGAATGAAAATACAAGTGGTAAACAAATAAATACTGACAGTATCGAATTAACAAAACTAATCAAACAAGTTTATAAATGGCATAATGAAAAAACATTAGAAGACTTTCCATACAAATATCACGAAAAGCAAGACAGTATTTTTGTGGGAATTGATTGGGATAAGTATCAAGATAATATTGAGTATTTTAAACAGACAAAGTTCTTCAGTAAAGAATTTCTGAAAAAACATAAAGATATTGCTACAGCATTAGATACTTCCATAAAAAGAGCAGACATAAGTTGGCGGAATATCAATGATGGAATTCCAATCTGGGAAACAGGAGCCGATAATTGGTGTGGTTGCCAAGATTATCCAGAAAAATATTGGACTATGCTAACGATTGATAGTTTAATCATAAATGGGAATTTTGCAGACTTTATTTGGACTTGGGACAAAAGTTCATCTCATAATTACAAAGTAATAGCTAAAAAAGAAGATGGAACATGGAAAATAAATTCATTAGATGGATTTAAACACTTCTACACAGTTGAAGAATATGACAAAATAATGAAAGATGAAACAGTAAAATAAAAAAAGTAGCGTCTAAAAACCATAGTCAACACTCAGCTTACACTTTTGTTTTCTTTCCAATGTACTAAATTAATTCTGCATTTCTGTTTAGCGTTCCTCTGATAACAAAAACAAGTATGAAATTGAATTTAACTCTTTTAATCAAACTTATTATCCTAGAAATTTTATACTTCTATACTGCTTTTTTTGGGCTTGGATTATTTTTGTTTTTAAACTTTGGCTCTGGAGCTGGAGCTTCAAGTGAAAAAGCAATCTTATTTGGAAAAATAGCGATTTACTTTGTCGTCTTTCCTCCTATTCTTTACACTATTTTCAAAATGTATTCTTATAAAAAAAAGGAAAAATTTTGGAATTGAATAGTAATTTGATTGCTGGAATATTAATTGCAATTTTTATAACTTACAATTACTACAGTGGTTTTTTAGGTTCATAGTAAGTAATGTTACTAATTTTGGTTTATCAATTTCCGAACTAGCAATGCCGTTTTTATTTATAAAATTGGTTGATTGTTATTAATCTATGTTTCAAAGAAATATTGTAGCTTTGTTAAGTGTTTACAGTAACTTATGTAACTACGCAAATACTAAACAATATTCTAAAATAATAAGATCAAGAATTCAAATTAATTATCAAAATGACAAAAAAAATAGTCTTCCTAACTCTATTATTAGCAAGTTTTAATCTATTGTTCTCTCAAACAAATTGGGAATTATTAAACCCTAAACCAACTCCAAATACTGGAAGAAATATTGAGTTTGTTTCAAACAATATTGGCTATATAATAACATCTAATGAACTACTCGAAACCGTAGATTCTGGTTCAACATGGCTAAAAAAACAAAACATAAACAGTGGTAATGATATTAGTATTAAAAATGGTGTTGGTTATATTGTTGGAAACAACGGATATGTCTTAAAAACAATTGATAATGGAGCTAGTTGGCAACAAATTTCTACCGGATTTTATACTTCTTTTAATACTGTAAATATTATAGATACTAATACAATCATTTTTTCCAGTTCGTATGGTCTTGTTAAAACTATTGATGGAGGTGCTACGTGGTCAAGTATCAATATTTCTGGTGTAACTATTGTCAAAACGGCTTTCACAAGTTCTTTAGTAGGACATGCAGTTTGTGCCAATGGTAGAATACAAAAAACAATTGATGGAGGATTAAACTGGTACAATACTTACAGTACCAATATATTTCCTTCAAATTTTTTAACCGTTCATTTTATCAATCAAAATGTTGGTTTTGCTTCAAGAGAACATGACAATCTATTTAAAACTACTAATGGAGGCGAAACATGGACTGAAATTTTAGGCTCTTTTCAAGCTATTTATGATTTTCACTTTTTAAACGAAAATAATGGTTTTGCTACTGGTGATCATGGAGCAACATATAAAACAACCAATGGTGGAGCTACATGGAGTCAAATATTTTTCCAAAATGGATACATCTACAATACTGCTATGTATGGGATTTTCTTTCACGATAATAATGTAGGTTTTGCTACTGGTGCACGCGGACGAATAATCAAAACTATAGATGGAGGAAACGCATGGATGCAAAATTCTCTAACCTACGATGACTTTCGACAATTACAAATAGTAAACAATACTACTGGATTTGCTCAAACTGGCAGTCATTTTTATAAAACCACTAATTTTGGTGACACTTGGGCATTGGTTGGTTCTATAAATATAGGAACTTCCGTTTCAAGTGGTGATTTTACATTTGTAAATGAAACGTTAGGTTATGCAACTTCAAGTGGAACTTATGGCGGGCATGTTTTCAAAACAACTGATGGAGGTGTATCATGGACAATATTAAATAATGGTTTAGATATTATAGATGAAGGTATCACTTCTATTCATTTTTTAAATAGCAACACTGGTTTTATTTCAGGTGGTTATAATCAGAAAAAAGTTATGAAAACCACTAATGGAGGCATTACTTGGACTCAGGTATCAAATCAAATTTTTGGAAATATTCAATTTGTTAATTCGCTTGTAGGTTATGCCAATCGAATTGGAAATTATTATGGAGCAATGTATAAAACCATTGATGGTGGTACAACATGGAATATGAGCATTGAATTGGAAGGAGAAGATATAAATTCTTTCCATTTTCTTGATGAAAACAATGGCTACTTTGTTGGCGATGATTCTTTATTCTACAAGACAACTGACGGTGGAACAACTTGGCAACAACTCACAGTTCCTTATGGTTATTATACTTTGACCAAATTTTATTCAACCGATATTGGATACATTGTAGACGAAAACGGTGTAATCTATAAAACTGAAAATGGAGGAGAAAACTGGGTTCAAATCGCAAGCCAAAACTCAATAAACTCAATTGAACTAGTTGATAATTATGTTTTTACAGCTGGAACAAATGGTAAGATATACAGAAGTTATACAGGAATTCCGGTTTTAAATACAACAGATTTAGAAATGAATCAACAAATTTCTGTTTATCCAAATCCAACTTTTGATTATTTAAATATAAAATTAGATGAGAGTAATCAATTAGAATCTTTCGAGTTGTTTGATTTAGAAGGAAGAATTTTTTATCCCAAAATCATTGCAAAGACAAATGAAAATATAAAATTAGATGTATCACATTTTTCAACAGGCTTTTATTTTCTAAAATTAAACTTTACAAACAATAAATCTTCAATGAAAAAAATACTCATAAAAGAATAAAATTAGGATTGCCTTATATGTGTTAGTGGTAATTTTTACCTCTAAACATTAAAATTTTAAAAAACAGAAAATTGCACTAAAATGCAAACTAATCAAATCGAGAAAAAGCTTGATAAGAAGCATTATAAAATCAGTATAGGATTAATGATTTGTGGTGTAATATTCTATTTTTTCATTAAACCAATAACAATTGGTCACGATATTAGATATTCAATTTACATATTTTGGCTACCCACAATTATTGGAATGTTTGCACTTGGATTATATCGTAAAAACTTCCTCATACAACGTTTTACATCAAAAAAGGCAATTGGTTTATTTATTATTGATGCATTCTATTTTCTAGTTCAGGGAATCATTTTCTCCTATTTAAGTTTCGGACAATTAGCAAGTATTACTTGGGAACTATTAAATTACAACGAAGCCAAACAAAATCCTCAAGAAATTATTGAATGCGATGTAGAACGCTTTTGGGTAAAAAAAAATCCAACAATAGATTTTAAACTTGACAACAAAAGTGAAAGGCTTAAAGTAAAGTACTCTGAAATCGAAATGTATTCAGAAGAAAATCCAACAGACTATAAAATTGACATTAGAGTTCATAAAGGAATATGGAATCATTATCTCGTTGAAGATTTTGAAGTCAAAAAAAGATAAAAACTACTACTCTATCTTTCAATGAAATTCAGTAGTTTTGTTTCGACCAATGCCAGCAGTTACCGCTGACATGAATAAGCCGATTCTTGGCACTACTAATTGAAATCATGTGAGTATGGAGACAAAATTTAATATTGCGGTCTTAATTGATGGCGACAATGCACAACCAAAACTTTTACAAGCAATAATTGAAGAAGTTTCAAAGTATGGGAAAGCCACAATTAGGAGAATTTATGGCGATTGGACTATAGTACAAATGAATGGTTGGAAGGAAATAATTAATCAATATTCTTTTAATCCGATTCAAAAATTTTCGTACACAACTGGGAAGAACTCAACCGATAGTTCCTTAATTATCGATGCAATGGACATCTTGCATGAGAAAAATGTTCATGGTTTTTGCATTGTTTCGAGTGATAGTGATTACACTGGTTTAGCAAAACGAATTAGAGAACAAGGTGTTTTTGTAATGGGAATTGGAAGAAAATCAACTCCTATTGCTTTCATCCAGTCGTGTGAGATTTTTACTTTTTGTGAGAATATTTCGCCCGAAGTTGCTTCAAATGATGAACAGAAAAAAGCAATTCCTAAACCAAAATCCAAAACAAAAAAACAAGTTGAAGTTAAAAAAGAAATAGAGATTGAAAAACCAATCGAACCAGAAAAAGTCATTGAAAAAGAAGAAATTGATACGACAGTAATTGATAAAGCTTTTGATATTTCAGTGGGTGAAGAAGAAGAAGTTCATATTGCTCAAATCGGACTCAACTTACGAAAACTCGATCCTAGTTTTGATTCAAGAGCATTTGGATATAAAAATCTTACGCGTCTTTTTGAAAATTTACCCAATTATGTTGTAATTAGAAATGATGTGAATGGTTTAAATCATCCGATAGTAAAAAGAAAATAACTTTTTTTAACTTCTCTTTAAAATAAGTGTAAAAAATTATTGCTACACTTGTAATTCAAGTATAACAACTATTAAAATGAAAAAAATCGATACTAAAAGTGAGGTAATCATAAATAATCTGTACAATTCTGAAGATGTTGTAAGCCGTAATAATCTTAAAGATTTTATGTTTGATGCGCCAATTCCGTCTGAAGAATTGTTCAACAACATCGGTTTATTCATTGATAGAAGAACACTCTCGCGTTTTTTATTCATCAACGAAATTTATCAGAAGATAGTTCCAATTCATGGTAGCATATTCGAATTTGGTGTGCGCTACGGACAAAATATATCATTATTCACTAGTTATAGAGGAATTTACGAACCTTTCAATCACAATCGTAAAATAGTTGGATTTGATACTTGGGAAGGTTTCCCAGATGTTGACAAAAATAGCGACACATCCAATTGGAAAAAAGGCGATTTTGGAGTTCCTGAAAATTACGAATTGTTTCTTGAAAAAGTAATCGCCGTTCACGAAGATATGGCACCAATTCCCAATGTAAAAAAACACGAATTAGTCAAAGGTGACGCAATTGCAACAATTGACCTCTATCTTAAAAATCATCCTGAAACTATTATCGCTCTCGCCTATTTTGATTTTGATATTTATAAACCTACCAAAGAATGTTTAGAGAAAATAATTCCTTATTTATCCAAAGGATCAATTATAGCATTCGACGAAATTAACGTAGCCGAATTTCCTGGTGAAACTCAAGCGTTTAGAGAAGTTTTAGGTACTAACAATTTCACCATTCACCATTCACCCTACAGAGCGAATGCAGGTTATATCATTTTTTAATTTGGCTATAATTTAATCTTTAAATTCTTCTAATTTTTAAGCTTCCATCTTTCCATCGATGAAAAAAAGAACCATAATCAACTCGAAAATCTGTTTCTTTATATCATTAATTGTAATAATAGTAACCATTTTAAGCGTTTGGTTTTATGGTATCGGGAAACATCATACCGTAATTGAAAATTCGTTCTTCTCTACTTCCATCCTGTCCATTTCATTTTTTCTATTTATATCGATTGGATTGTACAACGGAATAAAATTAAAAGATAATCTGGGGAAAATAACGGACACTATTAATTTTGAAAAATTAAATTTTTTAAAAAATTTCACCCCAAGTGAACCTTTTGATTTTGACGAAATTGAAGGCGTAATCTTAAGTATTGTCTTATGGTTATTGGCTTCTATTTTTTTTGGGTACATCCTTTTTGCTTTCAGTGCTGTAATCTGGGTTACTATACTAACTTTTGGTGCTATGTTATATTGGATTTTCTACCGAGCATTGCGATTGGTTTTTAAAAATGCTTCCGAATGTAATGGCAATCTTATCAAGAGTTTAATGTATGGTTTGGGATATACATTGGTGTACAATTTTTGGATTTATTTGATAATTGCTGCGGTAAGTTAGTAAACTTTACTTTTTAAACTCCTCATTTTGAATAATAATAAATCTAACCATATCTTTTATCAAAAAAAACTCTATTCAACAAATTTTAATTTAAAAATAATGTATTTTTATTGTTTATCAATAAATTTTTATTATTTTTGCTCCATCATTTTTAATTAAACAAATAATTATGGAAATTAAAATCACAAGTAAAACAATGTTGAAAGTATTAGAAATTCTTTCGTGGGTAATTTTTATTGGTTTGTGTATTGAAGCGGGCGGAATCATTTCCAATGCTTTCTATACCTTAGCGATTAATCCGGGTGGTGCCAAAAATTATTGGATGGGCGCTGATTTATCAAGTCTGTATCAATTCGACCCTGTCTTTTTCTTTGTAGAAATCTTTTTCATGAGTATTGCTGCCGTAATGAAAGCATTGCTCTTCTATCTGATTGTGAAATTACTACACGAAAATAAACTAAGCTTATCACGTCCTTTTAATGAGTATGTGAAGCGTTTTATACAAAACATAGCGTATTTAGCATTGGGAATTGGTTTGTTCTCACACTTTGGAGGCAACTATGCAGAATGGTTCACAAAACAAGGAGTTGTTATGCCAACTATTCAATCACTAAAATTAGGCGGAGCCGATGTTTGGATTTTTATGGGAATTACGCTTTTGGTAATTGCACAAATTTTTAAAAGAGGAATTGAAATTCAATCAGAAAACGAACTAACAATATAAGCTATGCCCATAATTGTAAATTTAGATGTCATGATGGCCAGAAGAAAGATGTCGCTCAACGAACTTTCTGAAAAGGTAGATTTAACTTTATCGAACTTATCTATTCTAAAAACTGGCAAGGCCAAAGCGATTCGTTTCAGTACACTCGAGGCCATTTGCAAAGCGCTAGATTGTCAACCTGCTGATATTTTAGAATACCAAGAGTAATACTATCACCCAAAAAATAATTCAAAACTGTTGTAATAGAATTTAGTCTTTTTACAGCAGTTTTTTGTTGTAAAATAGTATATTTGTTTGTAATCGAAAATCATCCTCCAAAATCATCATAAAATGAACTACTTTCTATTACTTTCAGTCCTATTTTCATTTGCTACAAAAGCGCAAAATGGGTTAGTTTTTGATAAGAAAAATGTACAATGCGAAGACAAATGGATTGCTTTTCCAATGGCAAAAGACAGTACGTATACCTATGGCTTCATTTATATTGATTCTAAAGCTGGAATGACATTCAATTACGAAGGAAAATTCAAAATAAATACTGTCGGACAGTTCATTAAGGAAGGCAATGAAAGCGAATCATCGTCAATAAAAGTTCGATTAGAACCCAACAAAGTTCTATTAGCGGAAATTCCAGATTCAAAGTTTGCTGAACTTAAGATTGAAGCAAAACCAAAATGGTTAGAAGAATATAAAAAAGACGAGAATTCTATAGAGCGTCTTTACAAATGGGGTTATATGTACAACGGCTGGAACGAGTGCAAAATAGCATTAACTTTTTTAGAAAAAGCTGAAAAAATTGATCCTAATTATGAAGGTTTACAAACCGAACTCGCCTATTCGTACAACGCTTTAGAAGAATATCAAAAAGCCGAAACTGCTTTGTTAAAAACACTTGCTAAAAGTCCGAGTGATTGTTATGCACTAAAAGAATTAGCCTACGCATACAGACATATGAAAGTTTTAGATAAATCGGAAGAAGTGTACAACCGAATGATTTCGGCTTGCGATACTAAATTCTATGTTCAAGAAACAGCCTATAACATGGCTTTTTATTATTACCAAATAAAAGACAAAAAGAACTTTAAAAAATGGAGTAAAGAAGTCCGAAAATGGTCAAGTGAAAATAAATTCACTTTAAGTTTAGATCAAATGGAAAAGGAGTTATAGAAAACAGAATTATAAATTATGAGAAAAATAGTTACTTTAATTATTACAATTGCAACCTTTGCTGCTTTTGGGCAAACCACACCAACTTTAAACTACAGCAATCCAACTCCATTCATCGAAGTTACTGGAACGGCCCAAAAAGAAGTAGTTCCTGATCAAATCTATATTTCCATTTTACTTACCGAAAAAACAGTTAACAACCAGGACTATTCTATTCAATTTCAAGAAGAAAAATTAAGAGAAATAGTAGCCAAAAACAACATCGATTCTAAAAACTTATTTTTGTCGGATGCGATTTCAGAGATTACAAAAAGTAAAAGAAAAGAAACTGGAATTAAGCTTACAAGAGAATTCACTTTAATTTTAAAAGATGCTGATGAAGTATTGAAAATTTTTCAAGAACTAACAAATATTAATATAAAAGAAATCAGTGTTCGGAAAACAGAGCATTCCGGAATTGATGCTATTAGACGAGAAGTAAGAGAAAACGCCATAAAAGTGGCTAAGGAAAAAGCCGAATACCTATTAGCTGCCATTGGAGAACAATTGGGCAAACCTTTGGAAATAAACGAAATAAACGACTCATCACTTAGGTCAAATCTGGCGCCCAATGTTACTTCTTCGTATTCGAGTAATGACGGAACCAGTTTTGAAAAAATAGTAGTTAAATTTACATATTACATCAAATATTCAATTAAGTAAAGCTTTACGGTTAGATGTTACATATCAAAAAAACATTTTCAAATAGGTATTTCAATCTAATTTTGATAACGATAACTTTGTACTTTACGATAATCAGTATTCAAAAATTGACTCTAGAATTTGACTTATTTAGTGCTTATTTAATAAGAATTTCAAATGCATTACTTTCCCTTTTAGCCTTGACTTCGCTATTTATTATAAATGCAAACGGTGAGCGATTCGTTCGTTTTTTTATTATTGCAGTTTTAATTTTCCCAATGATACTATTTGTAAATCAGTATATTATCGACTTATTATTTCATGGCATCAATCGAATAAACCTATTGCAAAACACTTTGCTTAATCTTTTAGGAGTAGTTGGAGTTGTACTTTATATAACTTCCATTCGATTTTCTAAACAAACTACTATTGAACATCAAAAAGACATTGGATTATTGATTTTAGGAGTCGGTTTATTTATTACTATTCGAACAATTATCATCGAAATCGAAGCCAATTTTGTTCCCAACATGAATAGAATGACAGTAATTGAAAGTTGTATCAAAATCAGTATTATCCTTTTACTTTTCTTATTAGGCTATAAAATCAATAAAGAAAAGATAAAATTCAAAAAAGGAATACTATTCACCGCTTTACTTTTATTTATTAATCAAATAATGTAAAATGAAAACAATATTTGCTCATTACAGTATAATTTGCATCTTATTAATTTCATGCAAAAAAAGTAATGAAATGTCAGAGTCAAGGGCAATTGATACTACACAAGTCAATTCAGTGACAAATTCTGAAACAAAAAAAATAATTGTAAACTCAGACGATTGGCAAGAAGGATTTGGACTAACACACAAGATTGATGTCGATTCAATTTGGTATAAACCTGTTCGATATTACATTGAAAATAAAGATTGTGATTCAACGGCTATTAATTTTTATTACGGAAAATACCGACCTACAGACGAGCTAAAGACTGCCAAGCTCTTAGCTTTGATTGAAACTGAAAACAACGAATTACGCCCTTTTTACCGATGGATTTTAAATAAAACAATACAAATTCAAGACGGTGCTTTAGGAGAATATACTGGCGTTCCCGCTCGAAAATATGCAGAAAAATATCCCAATGAATTCTTTGAATACATGGACATTGACTCGACTGGTCAAAAATATTCGCTTTGGCATAATTCAATTTTATATAGTGGTTTTTATGATTTAGAGGATTCAAAAAATAGTGCTAAGATTAGACTCAGTTTGATTTCAAAAATGACAAAAAATTGTACAAATTGTAATTCAGAACTAATCAAAAGAATCGATCAATTTGCGCTAGATTGTTTCCCAAAATAATCAACTACTTTTAAAAATTTTTTCTCCTTAAAAATAAGTCAAAGAAAATATTTTCTAATTCATCATCTTACACAAGTCGCAAAACGTTACAAAATCCTACAAATATTATATCAACAAAAAAAAACAAAACACACTGAAAGCATTACTATAATTGGATCTCAACATATAAATTTTAAAAAAATGCCCTGATTTCTATGCCTCAAAAAAAATCTTTAATTAAAAATAGATTGAGAGAAAATTAGTAATCATTAAAAAAAGTAAGTTTTTTCTTAGGTAAAAACACCTGTTTTTTATTTTTTTTTATCATTTTTTTTATATATTTGTACCAATAAGCTACTTGCCATTCAGAATTTAATATTGTGCAGTCTAGACACAATACTGTTTTTTATTAAAAATTAATCCCAACTTTCAATTTTTAAATGACAACTAACTCATGAGTACACTTAAAATTTATCCTGGAGAGGAATTCAGAGAAATCGAACTTGAAGACAAATTAATTTTTCGCTATGCTGTCTCAAACAGAGGTCGACTTATCAGTTTCAGTGATGAAATTAAAAATGGAAGACTATTAAACGGAAGCAAATCAGATGGATATAAAATGTTCCGTTATCGCATGCGAAGAGACGGAAAAGTAATTAACAAGCATTTCTTTGTTTGCAAATTAGTTGCACAACATTTCGTGCCAAAATTCTCAGAAGATCAAACCTATGTGCTACATTTAGATCGTGTAAGAGATAACGATGATTATAGAAATCTAAGATGGGCAACTCGTGAAGAGATGATTGAACACAGTCGTAAAAGTCCGTTTGTGATTCAAGCCAAAAAAAACCTTTTAGAACACAACATCAAATCCGACGGCAAAAAACTTACCGTTACCAAAGTAATCCTCATCAAGAAATTACTAGCAAAACCTGATCGAAAAACGCGTTTAAAAATGATTGCAAAACAATTTGGTGTGAGCGAAATGCAAATCAGACGAATTAAAAGCGGCGAAAATTGGGGACATATCAAGATATAAAACCGTTTCTACTACATTGAATATATAAAAGCAACTCCATTAATAAGAATTGAGTTGCTTTTTATGTTTAAATGAATCTTATATTTGTCCATCGAACTATTTAAAAAATGAAATCAAAAGAGAATAGATTTGAGATTAAATTGAGCCGTATGAAAAACTTATTTATACTTTTTGTTACAACGCTACTACTTTTCAGTTGTAAAAAGAAAGAAAACGCTATTGAAGAACCACCAAAAATGGAAATGACAAGTTCTTTTATTCCCACTGGTTGTTATGTTTTCAATGATACTAAAAATGTAATATCGTTTGAAATTACGGATAACAAGAGCGAAATCAAAGGACTTTTAGCCTACAGTTTTGCCGAAAAAGACCGAAATTCAGGAAATTTTGTGGGTCAATTAAACAACGGGATTCTAATTGGAACCTATACTTTTCAATCGGAAGGAACCGAAAGCACACGACAAGTAGCTTTTAAAATTAACGGCAATAAATTGTTAGAAGGTTATGGCGAAATGAACGCTGATGGAACCACTTTTAAAGATACCAATTCCTTGACATTTCCAAATGATATGCCTTTAATCAAAACACCTTGCAGTCAGTAGCACAGCTTTTTGACTCGTATGATAATTATCATTTTAAATTCGATTTGTCTGATATAGATTTGTACCTTAAAAGGTATGAGTATGTCAATTTCATTAATTCAAAAATACAATGTTCCGGGTCCAAGATACACCAGTTATCCTACTGTTCCGTATTGGGAAGAGAGCGATTTCACGGTAGAGAAATGGAAAACCGATTGTGTAAAATCATTTCGAGAAAGCAATACTTCTGAAGGAATTAGTTTGTACATTCATCTGCCTTTTTGCGAAAGCATGTGTACATTTTGTGGATGCAATAAACGAATTACGAAACGACATGATGTAGAAAATCCGTACATAGAAGCCGTTTTAAAAGAATGGAGTTTGTATTGTGATTTACTTCCAGAACAACCCAATATCAAAGAAATTCATTTGGGTGGCGGAACACCTACTTTTTTCTCACCCGAAAATTTAGAACGTCTGATCACTGGTTTATTTGAAAGAGCCAAGAAAGCGGCCAATCACGAGTTCAGTTTTGAAGGTCATCCTAATAACACAACTCGAACTCATCTTCAAAAACTCTACGATTTAGGATTCAGAAGGGTGAGTTTTGGTGTGCAAGATTATTCACCCAAAGTACAAGAAGCGATTCATCGAAATCAACCGTTTCACAATGTAGCAAAAGTAACCTTTTGGGCGCGCGAGATTGGCTATACTTCCATCAGCCATGATTTGATTTATGGATTACCATTTCAAACGATGGACGATGTTTTAGATACAATTGACAAAACCAATTCACTTCAGCCTGATCGTTTGGCATTTTACAGTTATGCTCATGTTCCGTGGATCAAAGGCAACGGTCAACGAGGTTTTAACGATGAAGATTTACCAAAAGACGACGAAAAAAGAAAATTATACGAAGAAGGCAAAAAGCGTTTGGCAACGAATCATTATCACGAAATTGGAATGGATCATTTTGCTTTAGAAAATGACAGTATGTATCAATCGTTTACAAAAGGGAAACTACATCGCAATTTTATGGGTTATACTTCATCTAAAACTCAATTAATGATTGGTTTAGGTGTTTCTTCTATTAGTGACAGTTGGTATAGTTTTGCACAAAATGTAAAAACTATTGAAGAATATTATCAAAAACTAAACGCTAACGAATTGCCCGTTTTTAGAGGACATTTACTTACTCGTGAAGATTTAATCATTCGCAAACACATATTGAATTTAATGTGTCAGTTTCAAACTACTTGGAGTGATTCTAAGACTACTTTTGCCGATTTACCGCAAGTACTATCACAATTAAAAGAAATGGAAAAGGATGGCTTGGTTGAGATTAAATCGAATTCGGTTACCGTTACCGAAAAAGGCAAACCGTTTGTACGGAATATTTGCATGGCTTTTGATTTGCGTTTAAAACGAAAAGCTCCACATACCGAATTGTTTTCGATGACGATATAATGCCACTTCATATCTAATTGAAAAATAACAGTTTGTAATTCGTAACATATTTGAATATTCGTTGACATATTAAGGAAACAATTGTGTCAATGTTCAATCGAATTTCAGAGGAAAACTTTAGAAGAATACAGTTGCCCAAACAAAGTAGTTTGGTTAATTACTCGCGTTTTAAGGAGTTGGAAACAGACGTTTTGTTTAGAAGTTTTAGCATCAAATATGTTATTAAAGGTTGTGAAAAATACCGAATCTATGGCAATCAATTTAAAATACAAACGGGCGAATATCTTTTAGCGAATAATTTTTCTGGCGGTAATCTGATTATCGACAACCCAACAATGGTTGAAGGAATGTGTATTGACATTGCTCCATCTATTCTAACCGAAGTAGTAAGTGGTATAAAAAAACCCGATTTAACCGAATTCAATCCCGATTTGGAACGCTACTTTACAACCAATTATTTTCCAGAAAACAAATACAATGCAAAACAAAATGCGTTAGGAAAAAGACTTGAGCAAATCAGTCAAGAATTAGCTTTGAATACTGAACATAACTTCGAATTTACCAATGAGTTTTTTTATGATTTGGCCGAAAAATTAGTCATTGACCAATACTCCAACATCAAAGACCTTAACGCTATTCCATCAGTTAAATTAGCCACCAAAAAAGACCTTTTCAGAAAAATAGCGCTCGGAAAAAATTTCATTGACAGCCATTTCAGTCAAATTAAAAACATAGAAGAAGTAGCGTCAGAATGCTCTATGTCTGAATACCATTTTTTTAGATTGTTTCGTCATGTTTATCAAATAAGTCCGTATCAATACATTCTAAAAAAGAAATTAGAATTGGCGTATCAATTACTCAAGGATAAAGCACTAAATATTTCAGAAGTCGCTTTTTTAACCGGATTTAATGATTTGCCTACCTTCAGTAAAAGCTTCAAAAAACAGTACGGATTAGCTCCTTCGAAAATACAAAATAAGTCCACTTTGTAATTAGCAGAAATTGACAATACTATTTCAAAATTGACTCTTAATTTTGAAATAAAATAGTATCTATGAAATATTTTTTTCTGTTAATCACAGTAGTAGTTGGGTTTCAATCATTCAGTCAAAACATCAAACGAAAAGGTAGTTTGGGAGTTGCCTATTATCAAAAAACACCTGATTCATTAATTGCTAAACTTCAGTACGAAAAAGGAGCAGTTGTACAGTTTACCGTTCCAAACACTACTGCTGCAAGTATTGGTGTAAAAAAGGACGACATTATCGTAAAAATTAACTCCACTCCTATTGATACTCCAACACAAATAGTAACTGAAGCTAAAAAATTCCGTTCTGGTGATCCTGTTGAAATAACCGTAATTCGAAATAAAGAAATACAAATTCTCAAAGGAATAGCAATTGAACGGCCTAAAGAAACTAGTGAAATCGCAGATGTAGTCTATGGTGAATTTCCATACAAGAATGGTTATGTTCGTACAATTTATAAATCATTAAAAGGGAAAAAACCACTTGGAACAATCTATTTCTTGCAAGGATTACCCTGTTATTCAATGGATAATTTTCAGGCTTTAGATAAAACCAAACAAGCCATTGATGCCATGGTCGAAAGAGGTTTTGCTGTATATCGAATGGAAAAAGGCGATATGGGTGATAATGTAAACACTCCGCCATGCGAACCAATGGGTTTTGTAGAAGAATTGGCCATGTACGATGCAGGATATAAAAATTTATTGTCATTAAAAGAAGTTAATCCTGATGCTATTTTTCTCTTCGGACATTCGATGGGTGGAATCACAGCACCATTATTGGCCGAGAAATACCAACCCAAAGGTGTAGTAGTTTATGGAACTGGTTTCAAGCCTTGGCAAGAATATCTTTTTGATGCTTTCCTCATTCAATCGCAGTATTATGGAGAAGATTTAGGAAGGTTACGCATGGCTTTGGAAAAGTACAAACCCTACATTTACGATTATTTTTATAACAACAAAAGCATTGAGGAAATTGCCAAAGATCCAATGGGTTTAATGGCACTTCAGCAAGTTTTGAGCTATAATCCCGAAACCGGTTTGGTGGCTTCAGGAAGAAGTCCGTTAACCTTTAAAGAGCTCAATCAGCAACCCTTAGCAAAAGCTTGGGGCAACTATGAAAATGATGTTTTGGCTATTTATGGCGAATGTGATATTGCAGCCAACAACGAGAAAGATCATGTAGCTTTGATTGATTACGTCAATAAAAAGAATCCCGGAAACGGAACTTTTTGGTTGGCACCTAAAACCACACACACATTTGAGGAAATTGGCACTATGGAAGAATTCATTAAGTGGCAGTCCAATCCACAGGCTTTTCAGCAATATGCTGCTTCAAAATTCAACCCAAAAGTATTTGATTATACCTGTGATTGGATGAAAACTATAGTTGCTAAACCCAAAAAAAACAAAGTGAAACCACTTTTTACCGACGTTAGTGAACGATTACCCGATATTGGCAGTCATGGAGCAAGTATGGATGTAAAAGCAGTTGACATCAATGGTGATGGACGTTTAGATGTAATCTTGGCTAATGAATTTCAACCTAACACCATTCTCATTAACGATGGCAAGGGTAATTTCATCAATGAATCTGAAAAAAGATTGCCACAAGTAGTACATGATAGTGAAGATATTGCTACAGCTGATTTTAATGGAGATGGTTTAGTAGACTTAGTATTTTGCAGTGAAGATGATAAAGTACACGAATATTACCTTAACCAAGGAAAAGGTATTTTCAAAGAAGCTGCTTTTAAACTTCCAAATTGTGAGGCAAATGCGGTGATTGCGGCCGACTTCAACAACGACAAAAAAATGGATTTGCTTTTGGGAAATAATGGCCAAAGTTTCATCTTAATCAACCAAGGAAATGGCGATTTTAGGGAAGAATCCAATCGATTACCAATTATTGACAAAGTAACTCAAGATGTTGCTTTAATTGATATGGATAAAGATGGTGACATGGATTTATTTTTGGCTAATGAAGATGGGAATTTACTCTACAAAAACAATGGAAAAGGGTATTTTACAGATTGCTCAGCAACTCATTTACCTCAACAAAATGATGACTTAGAGACACGAAAAATAGCACTAAGCGATGTAGACCGCGATGGCGATATGGATGTGTTTTTGGCCAATGTGAATTTCTTAGGAACAAAAAATCCGCAAAACAGACTGTACATCAATAATGGAAAAGGAAAATTTACTGACGAGACCAATCAACGTTTGCCTAAAGATGAAGACCATACTATTGATGCCATTTTTGAAGATGTGAATAATGATAAAATTCCTGATTTGATTTTAGGAAATGTGTTTGGAGGTCAGATTAAAGCTTATATTAACAATGGAAAAGGAGTGTTTTCAGATGCTACAGAAATTACTTTCGGAATAAAAATCATCGATGCATTGGGTGTAATCGCAGCCGATTTTGATGGAGATGGAAAAAACGAAATTTATTTTTGCGACCGAAATAATCCAGTAATCAATAACAAAGACTTATTAATGCATCAAACAAATAAAATTGCTGTGAAAAATTAGATTAAGTTTGATTTGATGAAAAAAAAGCACCTGCTTGATTTCAGGTGCTTTTTTGTTTAAAAAATAACTAAATTATCTACTCAAATACGTATAGATCTCGTCTTTAAGATGTAATAATTGTGATTTCAATTCGTGTGCATATTCGTCAATTACTACTTCTTCATCAGTGTTGATTCGGTGAATTCGGTGTTCCAACTCGTGATAATCGTCAAATAATTTTCTGAAATGATGATCATCAACTTTTAGTTGGTGTATTTTTTCCTGGTATTCAGGAAACTCGTGTAATAAATCGTGTCTTTCCATGACTTTTAGTTTTTTGGTTATTAATTGTGGCAATTAGCATTGGCTTGAACAAATAAATCCATAGTACTAGGAGAAATATAATCGATATTCAAACCTAATCCTCTAAGGATAAATAGTGTTCCTATGAGTATGGTTACCAATGGAATCACCTTTTGAATTTTGTTTCTGAAAGGTTGTGTTATAAAACTGGTGGCATAAACTACAGCACTCATTAGTGGAATAGTTCCTAAACCGTACAAAAGCATGTACGATATACTCAGCATTGTGTTTTGCATTGCAATAGCTCCGAATAAGGCTGCGTAGACCATTCCGCATGGCAATAAACCATTTAAAAATCCGATAGTAAATAGTGCATCTGGACTTTTGCGTTTGAACTGTTCGCCTAATTTGCTTTTAATATTAGAGATGAGTTTATGAATTGGTTTTGAGAAATTATATTGAGCAAAAACCCGATCAGGTACAAGCGCGATAATAATCATCAGAACACCAACTACAATAGATAATCGTTGTTGAAAACCAGCTACAAACAAACCTCTTCCAAGTAGTCCAAAAATAAATCCCAACATACCATAAGCAGTAATTCTACCCAATTGGTACGTTAGGATTTGAAGCGCTTTTTTCGTTGGATTCTTATGATCTACAGGTAACATCATCGCAATTGGTCCGCACATACCAATACAATGTAAGCTACTAATTAATCCAAAAAATAAAGCAGTAAATAACATTATGAGAGTGTTACAAAATGAATTTTTCTTTACTTAAATAATCGACACCGTTATAACTCCAATCTAAAGCAATGTCCCAACGACCGCCAACCAAGTTGTTTTTAGGTATGAGCAAACGAGGACCAGAAAGTGAAACTGGAGTTTCAAAATCTAGTTTTTTGTTGGACGGTCGATATAAGGACACTTTGCCTGTAACTTTAGTATAATCAATATCTTCTGGGAACTGAACTACAATTCCGTCATTTTCAACAGTAAATTTTACTGCAGTAGTCATATCATGAGCATTTTGCTCTTTCTCCATTTCCTTTTCAAATCCTTGCTCCTTTTGATAGTATTTTTCTACTACCAATTCGTTGTCGTATTTACTGTTGGATTGCACTTTGAAAACAAAGAACAATATAAAACTCATAAATAATCCAAATGCAATTACAATTCCGGTTCCCCAATTTATTTTCATGATTTCTATTTTTTTAGTCGAAACTTCTTGGTCCAATAAAATTGGTCGACGTTGTTTCAATTATTTTATTTCCGTTGTAAACGGCCATTTCTAATTCGGTTTTATCTCCTGTTAAATAAGCAGGATCAATTTCGATGAATAATGTACCTTTTGCCAAACCCTGTTTTGGAACTTTAATTTTGGCGTTTCCAACCAACTTCACTTCTCCTTTTGGAGTGATTAATTTGAAGGTAACATCCTCAAAAGTAACTTCTGTTTTATTGACAATTTTGTACGTATAAATATTACTTATCTTGTCTCCTTTGTGCTGGAATAATTGCCCTGGTAAGTGTAAAACGGTAGCTTCAACATCATTTCGTAAGAACAGCATTCCAATAAAAACACCCGTTAAAATTGCCAAAACAGCAATATAACCTTTCATACGAGTGGTCAACTTGAACTTCTCTTTTTTAACGATTTCATCTTCACTGGCGTATCGGATTAGTCCTTTTGGCAAACCTACTTTTTCCATGATGGTATCACACTCATCAATACAAGCAGTACAGTTGATGCATTCTAATTGAGTTCCATTTCGGATGTCAATTCCGGTAGGACAAACGTGAACACATACTTTACAATCGATACAATCACCTTTTCCTAAAGCCGCTCTATCTTCATTTTTATTGAATTTAGCTCTTCCTGTAGTACCTTCACCACGAACGTGATCGTAGGCAACATTGATGGTTTTATTATCCAACAATACACCTTGCATTCTTCCGTACGGACAAGCGATAATACATACTTGCTCTCTGAACCAGGCATAGATAAAATAAAATACTGCTGTAAAAATCAATAATGCAATGAGCGTACTCGCGTTTTTAGTCGGTCCTTCTTTGATGAATTTAATTAATTCATCGCTACTGATCAAATAGGCTAGAAACACATTAGCAATGATGAAAGAAATGAGAAAGAAGATGACGAACTTGATTACTTTCTTTCTGATTTTTTCGGCATCCCAATCTTGTTTTGCTAAACGCATTTGAGCTGCTCTGTCGCCTTCAATCCAAAATTCAATTCTACGGAATACCATTTCCATAAAAATAGTCTGAGGGCAAAACCAACCGCAAAATATTCTACCAAAAGCAACTGTAAAAAGTGCCAGTCCAACAACTCCAATAATCATGGAGATTACAAACAAGTGAAAATCTTGAGGCCAAAAAGGGAAACTGAAAATATTAAATTTTCGTTCCAATACATTGAACATTAAGAACTGATTGCCATTTATTTTTACGAATGGCGCGCCTAACAAGAAGATCAACAAAAAATAACTGAGTAGTTTTCTTTTATCGTAAAACCTTCCTACGGGTATTTTTGGGGTAATCCACGCTCTTTTACCTTTGCTGTCAATAGTTGCAATGGTATCTCTAAAACTATCGTCTTGAATTTTTGACATGGTATTTGAAATGAATCACGCGAATTGTAGCAACCCGCGTGATATTAATTTATAATTATTTTGCTGCCACTTTTGTGCTATCAGTAGCAGTTGCTTTGGCATCAGCAGGCGCAGCACCTTCTTCTACCCATAATTTTGCTTCGGGTTCAACCGCTTTAGCTCCAGCTGGTTTTGTGCCTTGTAAAGAAAGAACGTAACTCGCCACTTTTTGAATATCAGAGGGTTTGATGTTTGATTTCCAAGGCACCATTCCTTTTCCTTCACGTCCACCTTCAGAAATGGTTTTGTACACGTTTTTGATTCCGCCACCATTAATCCAATATTCGTCGGTTAAGTTAGGTCCGATTTGTCCACCACCATCTGCTTTATGACATGCAACACAAGCATTAGTGAAAATTTCTTTTCCTTTTGCTAAACTTTCAGCATCAGTTAATAAAGTCACTTTATCCACATTCATTTCATCTGGAGCAATCGATTTATTTTTCTCGATTTCAATCTTTGCAGTTTCAACTTCAGCAAGATATTCTTGAGCCTGATTATAGTCACCAAACATATGGAAACGCAATAAATAAATCACAGCGAAAATAATGGTTGCGTAGAACAAATTGACCCACCATGGCGGCAACACATTGTCTAACTCTTTAATTCCGTCGTAATCATGATCTAACATTACATCTGCTTCTTGTTCCATTTCTTTAGAACGAGTTAGCTTTTTCATAATATTTTTCATGAAAGGACTTTCGGAAAAAGAAACGGATTGAGCTTCGGCTAATTTTTGTTTTTGTTCATCGGTCAACAAATGATACGTCACTTTGTCAACAGCACTAGTTACGATTTCGATGGCAATCAACAAGAAAAGGAACACTCCCAAAAAGAGCATAACCATAGGATACTTAATAAAAGCGGGATGATCGCCAGAATCAATAAAATACTCCAATGCTGCAAATACCATTGCAAATATCACTGGAACTCTAACGTATGATGGAAATAATTTTTTCATTATATATCGTTTATAATTTTTAATTAGTCTTTAAAAGGTAATTCACTTAGTTCTTTGATAGTCTCTTTTTTGTAGGTCATCGCCCAGATAAAAAAAGCAACAAACACGGTAAAGAAAATGGTCAGCGAAATAATCGGATAGATAGACACTCCGTCAATCGTTCCCATATTATGTTTTATGAATTTTAACATGACTCTTATTTTTTATCTTTAACTTTAATATCAGTACCTAAACGTTGTAGATAAGCGATAAGCGCAACGATTTCTCTATCTTTCATAGGAACAAATTGTTCACCTTTCTTAGCAGCATTTTTCTTGCTGTCTTCATACGATTTCACAAAATCAGGATCGTTGTACAAGTTTTTCTCGATAGCTTCTGCTTGAGTTGCAATACTTGCTTTAGCATTGGCAATGTCTTCTTTAGTATAAGGAACACCTAAAGTTACCATAGCTTCCATTTTTTTCTCAGTCATTGAGTAATCCATCGGACTATTGTCAAACAACCATTTATATCCTGGCATGATTGAACCCGGAGAAGTACTTTGTGGATTCCACATGTGGTTGAAATGCCAGTTGTCGTTGTATTTTCCACCTTCACGGTGTAAATCTGGACCTGTACGTTTTGAACCCCACAAGAATGGATGTTGGTAAACATATTCGCCCGCTTTTGAATATTCTCCATAACGTTCCACTTCTGAACGGAAAGGACGAATCATTTGAGAGTGACAACCTACACAACCTTCACGGATGTATAAATCTCTACCTTCTAGTTCAAGCGGAGTATAAGGCTTAACTGCTGCGATTGTTGGTATGTTAGATTTCACCATAATGGTTGGTACAATTTGGATAAGACCTCCAATTAAGATAGCTACAGTAGTTAATAAGGTAAATTGAACTGGTCTTCTTTCCAACCAAGAGTGCCATTTTTCACCTTTAAGTCTTCCTGCTCCAATTGTTGCTAATGCTGGAGCTTCGGCTAATTCGTCTTCCACTTTTGAACCTGATGTTACCGTTTTAGCAATGTTGTAAACTAACACAATTACACCTGTAAAATAAAGAGTTCCACCGATAGCACGCATCCAATACATTGGAATAAGTTGCGTTACAGTTTCTAAGAAGTTACCGTATACTAATGTTCCTTCTGGAGTAAATTGTTTCCACATAGAAGCTTGAGTAAATCCAGCAACATACATTGGAAGAGCATATAAAATAATACCTAAAGTTCCAATCCAGAAGTGGAAATTAGCTAATTTTTCAGAGTACAATTTGGTTTTAGTCATACGTGGAATCAACCAGTAAATCATACCGAATGATAAGAATCCGTTCCATGCTAAAGCACCAACGTGAACGTGAGCAATAATCCAGTCGGTAAAGTGTGCAATTGCGTTTACGTTTTTCAATGAAAGCATCGGACCTTCAAATGTGGCCATACCGTAACCTGTAATCGCTACTACATAGAATTTCAATACTGCATCGGTACGCACTTTATCCCAAACTCCACGAAGAGTTAATAAACCATTAATCATACCACCCCAAGATGGAGCAATCAACATTACAGAGAAAACAACACCTAAATTTTGTGCCCAGTCTGGAAGAGCAGAATACAATAAGTGGTGAGGTCCAGCCCAGATGTAGATGAAAATTAACGACCAGAAGTGGATGATAGAAAGTCGATACGAATATACTGGACGATTAGCTGCTTTTGGAACAAAGTAGTACATCATACCTAAGAATGGTGTAGTTAGGAAGAATGCAACTGCATTGTGTCCGTACCACCATTGTACTAACGCATCTTGAACTCCTGCATAAACTGAATAGGATTTTAATCCAGAAACAGGTAATTCTAAGCTATTAAAAATGTGAAGTACAGCAACGGTTACAAACGTAGCAATGTAGAACCAAATAGCTACATAAATGTGACGTTCTCTTCTTTTGATAATGGTTCCAATCATGTTGATACCAAAAACTACCCAAATTAAAGCAATGGCAATATCAATTGGCCATTCTAATTCGGCGTATTCTTTAGAAGTTGAGAAACCTAATGGTAAAGTTACTGCTGCGGCTACAATGATTAATTGCCAACCCCAAAAATGCAGATTACTTAAAAAGTCGCTCAACATTCTTGTTTTTAACAAGCGTTGCATAGAGTAATAGACCCCAGCAAACATGGCATTACCCACAAAGGCAAAAATAACTGCGTTAGTGTGTAACGGTCTTAATCGTCCAAAACTTAAAAATGAAATTCCGTCTGTAAGATTTGGGAAAAGGAATAAAATAGCCAGAATCAATCCGACTAGCATTCCCACTACTCCAAAAAGGATACTCGCGTAGAGGAATTTCTTTACAATTTTGTTGTCGTAATAAAATTGTTGCATTTCCATAATTATAATTGTTTTTCTTCGGTTATATTAATTTGATTTTTGTTCGTTTCTTTGAGAAGTTCGTCGTCAAACAACATTCTGACAGACGGCGTATAATCATCATCGTATTGTCCTGATCGGACGGCACGAATAAAAGCATACAAAAACGCTACTGCTACGATTATACTAATTGAGATTAATAAATAAATGACACTCATACCTTACTAATTGTGTTAACAAAATTACTTTTACCTAGTTTCTTAAAATATGACATTTGTCATACTCTTAAATTTGTCTTAAATTTTTATTTCATTCGAGCAAAATAATTGCTCATAATCGTCACAAAACTCACTATAGTTACTGTGCTTAAAGGCATAATTATTGCCGCCACTAACGGAGATAAATTGCCTGTAACTGCGTAGCTTAAACCAACAACATTATACAACAAAGACAGTCCAAAACTCATGTAAATGGTTTTCATTGCATTTTTAGAATACTTCATAAAAAAGGCTATTTTATCAAACTGGGTTGCATCTAAAATTCCGTCACAAGCAGGAGAAAACACGTTTACATTTTCTGAGATTGAAATTCCGACATTACTTTGTGCCAAAGCGCCTGCATCATTTAAACCATCACCCACCATCATTACGTTTTTCCCTTGTTTTTGAAGGTTTCCAATGAAATCTAGTTTTTGTTCAGGCTTCTGATTGAATACCAAAGTGGCATTGCTAGGTAGCATTTTTTCAAGAATTTTTCGTTCACCATCATTATCACCCGACAATACGACTATATTGTATTTTTTGGCTAATTGTTCAAACAATTGCTCTAAACCAATTCGGTATTGATTGTTGAACACATAACTTCCTTTATACACCCCATTAATTTCAACATGCACTTTAGTTTTCTTATGCGTGTTCTCACTCATGTGTTGCAAAAACTGAGATGATCCTAATTTTATGGAATTTCCATCCAAAGTGGCAAAAACACCTTTCCCGATGATTTCTTCAAAACTTGTGATTTCGATTCTATCGTAATTCGGAATGAACTCATACAATCGTCTGCTTAATGGGTGATTCGAACCTCGTAATGTGTTTTTTAATAATTTTAATTCGGCATCATTTAAAGGAGTTCCTTCATAAGTAATGGATGTCTTTTTGTTGGTTGTAATCGTTCCTGTTTTATCAAAAACGATTGTATCTACTTTTGCTAATTGCTCAATTACTAAAGCATTCTTTAAATAGAATTTTCGGTTACCTAAAATACGCAACACATTGCCTAATGTAAAGGGTGCAGTTAATGCCAATGCACACGGACATGCCACGATTAGAATTGCTGTAAATACATTGAATGCAGTGGCTGTATCGAAAAATATCCAATAGATGAAGGAAACTATTGCCAATCCTAATAAAGCAGGCGTAAAATAGCGACTGATTTTATCGGTAATCGTTTTATGCTTTTGTTCCACTCTTTTCTGAAACACATCATTGCTCCACAATTGCGTTAAGTAACTTTGAGAAACTGAAAACAGCACTTCCATTTCGATGACTTTGCCCATTTGTTTTCCACCCGCAAAAATTTTATCGCCCGATTTTTTGTCAATCGCAACGGCTTCACCAGTTACAAAACTGTAATCTATCGATGCTTTTTCAGAAATTAAAATTCCGTCAACTGGAATCAATTCTTGGTTTCTGATGAGCAATCGATCGCCTTTTTCTATATCATAGACTTGAATGGCTTCTTCACTTCCATCGGATAAAACTTTTGTAATGGCAATAGGAAAATACGATTTGTAATCACGTTCAAACGATAAGAAGTCGTAGGTTTTGATTTGAAATAATTTCCCCAATAACATGAAGAAAATCAATCCACACATACTATCAAAAAAACCTTGTCCGTAGTCAAAAACGATATCAACCGTGCTTCGAACGAACATAACTACAATTCCCAAAGCTATAGGAATATCAATATTGAGCATGCCCGATTTGATGCTTTTCCAAGCTGAAACATAGTAGCCTGAAGCCGAATAAAAAAATGTAGGAAGCGATAAAGCAAATATCAACCAACGGAAAAATCCGCGGTACTGATTGATCCAAAACTCTTCTACTTCAAAATATTCGGGAAACGAAAGCAACATAATATTTCCGAAGCAGAAAAACGCCACACCTATTTTATATATAAGTGAGCGATCTACTTTCTTTTTTCCTTCTTCAAAATTCTCTAAACTGATGTACGGTTCGTAACCAATCGAACTCAGTAATTCAACTATTTTTTTAAGAGTTGTTTTTTCGGGATTGTAGGTGATTCGAACTTTCTTCTCCGGAAAATTAACCTGCGAAGTACTTATGCCTTCTTGAAGTTTTTGTAGATTCTCCAAAATCCAAATACACGAACTACAGTGTATGTGAGGAATGTACAGTGAAACAATATTCGTTGTATCCTCTTGGAATTCGAGAAGTTTAGCAACAATTTCGTCATTGTCTAAAAAATCATATTTACCTTTAATATCCAGTGGAGTCGCGCCTGGTGACGCTTGAAAATCATAATAACACGTTAAATCATTCTGACTGAAAATTTCGTAAACGGTTTTACAACCCGTACAACAAAAGCTTTTTTCATCAAATACAACTTCGTCTTTTTTTATAATTTCATTACCACAATGGAAACATTTTTCTGTGTCCATAATTTGCTCATTTTACCTGCAACAAAGGTTACACAATGCTTAAAATTAAAATATGATATTTGTCATGGTTTTAATATCTTTGTAGAACTTAAACTAAAACCTAGGTATGAGTAGTAAGTGTGAACAGTGTATTGTAAGACAATTTAGCTCTTTAAAAGCGTTAACCAAGGACGAGTTGGTAAAAATGGCCGAGTGTAAAACCTCGTATACCATCAAAAAAGGCGAACCTATTTTTGAAGAAGGTGAAGTGACTAACGGAATTTACTGTGTAAAAGACGGAGTTTGTAAAATGACCAAATTAAGTGCCAATGGTAAAGACCAAATAGTAAAGTTGGTAAAATCGGGCGAACTATTAGGTCAGCGTTCCATGATTAGCGACGAACCTGCCAATTTAAGTGCGGTTGCATTAGAAGACATGGAAGTGTGTTTTATTCCAAAAAATGAAGTTATGGCATTTTTTACTCATAACAATCAGTTTTCAATGAACGTGATGAAGACTATTTGTGGCGATTTGAAAGAAGCTGATGATCATATGGTTTCGATGGCACAAAAAAGTGTAAAAGAACGTTTGGCCGAAACCTTACTCTATTTGGAAGAAACCTTTGGAAAAAGTGCTGATGGTTCATTACATATTCAATTATCTCGTGAAGAATTGGCAGGAATGATAGGTACTGCTACCGAAAGTTGCATTCGATTATTGTCGGAATTCAACAAAAGCGGTTATGTTGATTTGACTGGAAAGAAAATTACCATTTTAGATCGCAACAAATTGAAACGTTTAGCGGATTAATCCCATCAACATAATACTACAATCTAAACTGCTTTTCGTAAGCAGTTTTTTTTTATTTTTATGGAAAATGAAACAATAAGAATTTCAGTCTATGAATGCAGGAAAGAAATACACTTTATCAGAGTTTATTTATTGGACACGAAGACATATTTATAAACTTCTGATTTTATCCACGATTCCGACTATTTTATATTTTTTAGGTTGGACATTTTTGTCGATAACTTGGGTTCCAGTAGCGATGTTAGGAACTGCTGTGGCGTTCATCGTCGGATTTAAAAACAACGCTAGTTATAGTCGTTTGTGGGAAGCACGACAAATTTATGGTGCAATTATCAATGATAGTCGAAGTTTTGGCGTGAAGGTTCGCGATTTTTTAGGCGGAAAAAATGATGCTGATGTTACTGCTATTTTCTACCGCCATTTTGCGTGGTTGACTGCCTTACGGTATCAGTTGAGAGAACCGCGTGTTTGGGAAAATATGGATCAGAAGAATAATATTGAGTATTTGAACAGCTATTTTTCCATCCCAGAAAGGGAAACCCCACTGGAAGAGGAACTAAAAAAGTACCTTTCTGAAGCGGAACACTCCTACTTATTAAGTAAAAAAAACAGAGCTACTCAAGCATTGGCTTTGCAGTCTGAAATGATCAATAGTTTACACAAAAAAGGGAAACTATCCGATTTTCAGCAAATGCAATTACAAACCAACTTGTCGCTTTTTTACGAACACCAAGGAAAAGCCGAACGCATTAAAAATTTTCCGTATCCTAGGAATTTTTCTTCCATAACCACCATTTTACTCTATGCTTTTGTTATTTTGGTTCCGTATGGATTACTCAAAGAATTTGATGGAATGGGAAAAGGAACATTTTTAGAAGGTTGCACCATTTGGTTGAACATTCCGTTTGCCACCATGTTGACATGGGTTTTTGTGTCGTTGGATTTGGTAGGTGAAAGTTCGGTGAATCCATTTGAAGGCAATGCCAATGACGTTCCGATTACACAAATCAGTCGCACGATTGAAATCGACCTTCGCGATATGTTGGACGAAACTGATTTACCCAAGCCAATAACACCAACTAATAATATTGTAATGTAATTCTAATTGATATGGACATAGAAAAAGTATTCAAAAACAACGAAAAATGGATTGCTCAAAAGCTTTCTGTTGACGCAAATTATTTCGAGAATTTATCCAAAGGTCAGAGTCCGGATATTCTATACATCGGTTGTTCAGACAGTAGAGTTACTGCCGAAGATTTAATGGGAGTTGAACCGGGTGAAGTGTTCGTTCACCGCAACATTGCCAATATGGTGATTAGTATTGATTTGAATGTGATGTCGGTTTTGAATTATTCAGTTCGCCATTTAAAAGTGAATCATGTTGTGGTTTGTGGTCATTATTTTTGTGGAGGTGTAAAAGCGGCGATGCAAGCTCAAGACATGGGGATTTTGAATCCGTGGTTGCGCAACATTCGCGACGTGTATCGTTTACACAAAGACGAACTAAATTCCATTACTGATGAAAACCTGCGTTACAATCGTTTGGTAGAATTGAATGTTCAAGAACAATGCGTCAATTTGATTAAAACTGCTGCGATTCAAGAAGCGTATAAAGATCGTGGGTTACAAGTACACGGTTGGGTTTTTGATATTCATTCGGGCAAACTCATCGACTTAAAAATTGATTTTCCAAAAGTGTTGAAAGACATTATGGAGATTTATGATTTGGGACAGTAATTGTTTCATTGCGATATCATCTTATTAAATCCGGAGAATCATTTTTTCGGATTTTTTATTTTTAAACGATTCTGAAAACCTATTTATGCATAAAACCACTAATTTTACGTTATAAAAATTCGTATACATTCACTTTTAATGCTATGAAAATAAAATCAATAACCTTCCTATTTGCCTTTTTGTTCACTACAAATCTTAGTTTTTCACAACAAAAATTTGTTACAGACGACATTACTCATTTTTGGTCGGCTTACGACAAAATTATAACTTCCAAAGATACTTTGCAGCAGCAACAACTACTCAAAGAGCTGTATTTTGACAAAGCTTCTGATGGATTAAAAAGCCTAATGCAAGTCAAGAATTATTCCGAAAAAGAGTATTTAAACGCCATTCTAAATTACCCTAAATTTTGGCAATCGATTCGGAAAAACACTGAGAATTACAAAAAAGTGTTACCCGAGGTTGAGAAAAATATAGGCCAATTGAAGCGCGTTTATCCCAAACTAAAACCTTCGACTATTTACTTTTCAATGGGTGCTTTTCGCAGCGGCGGAACTACTTTTCAAAATCAAGTATTGATTGGTTGTGAGCTATCTTTAGCCGATTCAAAGGTGGTTACAGATGAATTGCCAGAGTGGCGTAAACCTTTTTATAAAATGTACAACCCAATACATGATATTGGATTATTGTGCACTCATGAATACGTTCATACTCAACAAACTGAAGCCTTAGACAACTTGCTATGCTATTCATTACGTGAAGGTGTTGCCGAATTCATTTCCTGTTTGTCCACAAAATTGCCTTCCAATACGCCTTCATTTAAATTTGGACGAAACAATGAAACACTAGTGAAACAAAAATTTGTTGAAGATCTTTTTATTCCGAATCGACTTTACAATTGGTTGTGGGGCGATAACCAAAACGAGTTAAAAGAACGTGATTTGGGCTATTATGTTGGTTATCGTATCTGCGAAAATTACTATACTAAATCAAAAAATAAACAAAAGGCGATAGAAGAGTTGATTGAGTTGGATTACAGTAATGATGCTGAGGTTGAGCGAATCATCAATGAATCAGGTTTTTTTGAAACTTCGATACAACAAATGTATGATGATTATGAAAAAAGTCGACCAACAATTGTCAGTATCACACCTCTGAATAATGACACTAAAAAAGTAAATTCTGAGATAAAGCAAATTACACTTCACTTTTCTGATCCCATGAATACGGAAACGCGTGGATTTGATTATGGCCCTTTGGGTGAAGAATATGTTGTACGTGTTGAAAAAGTGATTGGTTTTTCTGAAGATAAAAAATCATTTACGTTTGAAGTAAAGTTGCAACCCAACAGGAAATACCAAAGTTTAGTTACCAGTAATTTTACTAGTGAAAAAGGCATTCCTTTAAAACCCTTTTTAATTGAATTTGAAACTGAGTAGTAAATGGTTGAAACCTTGTTTGATGTTGGTGAATCGAAATTATTCGCTAAAAAACTAATCAAAAGAATACTCACGTTCGACTAAAGCAATTCGTACCGTGTAATTTTCGTACCATTTACTTCGGCCTTTTAGTTGCGCGTCAAGATGATCTAAGTTGTTCTTCCAGTTTTTGATGGATTCCAAGTCGCGCCAATACGAAACGGTGATTCCGACATCATTTCGGGCCGATTCTACTCCGAGAAATCCTTCTTGTTGTTGGGCTAATTCGACCATTTTAGTTGCCATTTCGGCATAACCATCATCAACTGAAGTTCGAGTTGAGGTAAAAATAACAGCGTAGTAAGGTGGTTTCATAGTACATTATTTTAGTCTGATGTTGTTTACTTTAGCAGTGATGGCAAAAGGTATTCCTGCATCATTTTGTCAACCTGTGAATGCCCGTAGGATTTATTATATGCTTTGGCAGTAATGACAATGGTAAGAGGTACATCTTTAAAAACAAAAATTTTATTTCCGCCATTTCCTGCACAATAAAATGTTTCATAATTTTTTCCATCTACAACAAATGCTTTGTTCCAAAATAAGTATCCGTAGTATTCATTTGTTCGTTCCGGAATTTGAAGTTGTTTGGTAAATGTTTTCTTTACCCATTCTGAAGGCAGTATTTGCTGACCATTCCATTCTCCATTATTTTTATAGAGTTGACCAAATTTAGCTAATTCTAATGAAGTCATTTGCAAACCACCAGCAGTATTTACTACATTTTGCGGAGTATATTGCCATTTATAGTTGATGATTCCCAAAGGTTTAAATAGCTTTTTATCTGCATATTGTTCTAGTCCTTCGGGAACTGATTTATTTAAAATATCACCCAATAGAATTACACCAGCGGTAAAATAATTCCACTTTTGACCATTAGCTCGATTTTCTTCGATAGGTAAATCCAAGGCAAATTTTACCCAATTGTCTGTTGGATACATATTTTCTTCATTTCCGGGAGATTCACTATTGGAGTCTGAGCCATTAAACGCCGAACTCATAGTCAATAAATCGACTAACTTAATCGAATCCTTTTGAGTTGATGGGTTCAAAAATGCATCTAATTTATAGAAAGAACTCAACGTTTGATTTTCATTTGTTATGTAACCTTCTTTGATGGCAATTCCCATTAATGTTGATGTAAACGATTTCCCAACAGAACGTGTATCGTGTAAAGTAGTTCGATTGGCATTGTTAAAATATTCTTCCAATACTAATTTTCCTTCTTTGATAACAACTATGCTCGTTATTGACTTGAATTCATCTAAAGCTATAGCTTTATTTAGTTCTTTAATCTTTTTTTCATTGTATTTTGCTTGTGATCGTTCAAACCCACTATTAGAATCTATCAATTGAATCGCTATTTGTTTGCTGGATATTTTTACTGGTTTAATGATTAAATTAATACTACCCGAGGCAATTAAATTGCCAACCATTGCATCACTTTCTTCATTTACTTTTACATAAGGACGCATTTCAATAGTCAATTGATGCTTTCCTTTTGTTAATGCTTGTGTACCACCATTTGCCATAAAACGTTCAAATAAATAAACAGACCACCAATCACCACCAGATGAATCAATCAATGGAACTCTAAATGTTGTGGTAGTACTTTTTTTCAACCCGCAACCGTAATGGATGTTTTCCTGATAAATAAGGATATGGTCTACCCGAAATGAAAATTGATAATTCCCTTTCCTATTAAGCTCTTCTTCTGACAATTCGGGTGCCAATTGGTGCATGTAATTGGTTATCGAATTGTCCATGAAAACTCTGATGTTCAAATCACAATCTTTTTTTAATTGGAATGTTGTTAAAAAATCAGCTTCTGTACAATCGCTTAAAGGAATATTTCGATTCATAAAAATGATTCTTCCAAGATTTGACTGGTGCAAATCTGAAGTAATTGAATCAATTTTTACAATATTAACTACTTGTCCGTTACAGTATAAACTGAATAGATATAGTAAAATAATCAAACTTCTTTTCATAATTGTTGTTTTTGGGCAAACATAAAATCTATTTCAATTTAAAAATAGAACCAAATTAACATTTACGGATTTTTAACCAAAAAGCATTTTTCTGTATTTAAAAGGACTAATTCCGTTTATTTCTTTGAAGCAACGTGTAAAATGACTTTGGTCAGCAAACCCACAATCAAAAGCAATTGCTGTCAAATCCAGTTTCTTTTGAGCGATGAGTTCTAATGATTTCAAAACTCTTAGCTTTCTAATGTATTCACCTAAAGTAACGTTGAAGTAATTAGAAAAATCTCTTGATAAATGAACAGGATGAATATTGAGCGTTTTTGACAAATATTCTAAAGTAAGATTTTCTGTAAATTGATTCTTTAAAACTACCTCAATTTCAGAAACCCAAGCCGGTTTTTTGTTGCAACTGGCTTGTCTTTCTCGATTCATTTTCGAAAGAGTTTCAATAAGTAATGTTTGAATTGAAAGTTGAGTTAGAGTATCATTTTTTTTGGTCTCTCTGAAAATTTTATACATCAAAAATTTCAAATCAGGGTTTGCGATATTTATACTTCCTTGTAAATCTGAAAAATTTAAATCCAGATCATCAAACCATAATTGTTCTATTTCAATATGGAAACCTCTTGTAAATCCTTTGGGTTTTATATTATAATGTGGCTCTTGCCAATTGTGAAATAATAAACTACCAGGAGAACAATTGTATGTTTCTTTTTTGTTTCCCTCCATTACATGTCCTTCAAGAATGAACGTAAAATAGGCATTTTCATGATAATGCCAATCTACTTTATCATGAGTATACACGGTATCCGTTAATGTAATTCCTTCTAAGTGAATTGTTGTATTAGTTTCTCCGTAAAATTCACCTTTTTTGGATAGATTCATTATATGAAATTAAGTATTAGCAGGAAAATAGCTCCTTTTTATAGGTGATTACAACTTTTTGGATATTCCTAAATTTTACTGATTACTGTTTATTTGGGAAGCCGTTTCGCTTCTTCCCAAAAAACGTCCATTTCTGCTAGCGTCATATCAGCCAAAGGTTTTCCGAGTTCTCCAGCTTTACTTTCTAAATATTGAAAACGCTTGATGAATTTTTTGTTGGTGCGTTCTAAAGCATCTTCGGGATTGACTTTCAAAAATCGAGCGTAATTGATCATCGAGAACAAAACATCGCCAAACTCGGCTTCTATTTTGTCTTGATTTCCAGCACTGACTTCGGTTTGGAGTTCGTTTAATTCTTCCTGAACTTTGTCCCAAACCTGATGCGGTTCTTCCCAATCAAATCCAACGCCTTTTACTTTATCTTGAATTCTACTCGCTTTTACTAATGCTGGCAATCCTTTGGGAACACCTTCTAAAACTGATTTTTTGCCTTCTTTCAATTTGAGTTTTTCCCAGTTTTGCTTTACTTCTTCTTCATCAGCAACCACAACATCTCCATAAATATGTGGATGACGATGAATGAGTTTATCACAAATTTCATTCGCTACATCAGCCATATCAAAATCGTTGGTTTCGCTACCAATTTTGGCATAAAAAACAATGTGCAACAGCAAATCACCCAACTCCTTCTTGATTTCTTGTAAATCATTATTCAAAATGGCATCACCTAATTCGTAGGTTTCTTCAATGGTTAAATGACGTAAACTTTCGAGGGTTTGCTTTTTGTCCCACGGACATTGAGCACGCAAATCGTCCATAATATCCAATAAGCGATTGAAAGCATTGAGTTGGTCTTGGCGAGAGTTCATGGGGTTTCAGGTTTCAGGTTTCAGGTTTCAGGTTTCAGGTTTCAGGTTTCAGGTTTCAGGTTTCAGGTTTCAGGTTTCAGGTTTGTAAAAATAAAAAATCCTGTCACTACAATGCAGTAACAGGATGTATAGTTATGAAAAAGAAATTAACTATTTTTTAGTTTTTGGAGTCTTTTCCTTTGGTTCTTTTTTGGCTTCTTTTTTTACTTCTTCCACGACTTCTTCTTTAATCGCTTCAGCGTTGGCAACTTTAGGCTCTTCTTTTGAAACTAAACCTTTGGCTTGCAAAATATTATACCAATTGATTACTTTTTTGATGTCAGAAGGATATACTCTATCTTCATCATAATCAGGAACAATTCCAGCAAAATAAGTAATCAATGCCGCATTGTCTTCTTTGTGAGAAATCGCCGGACCTTCATTTTCTTTTACAGCGATTGCACGCATAATTTCGGCCAATGGTTTTTCTTCGCTGTGTGTGTACATTGAAATTTCAGATAATAAACTCACGTTACTTCTCATTCCAACTGTAATCTTTTTCCCATCTAATAACGACTCGGCAACAAAACCCGAACGCGTTTGTAATTTCAATTCGTATAATCCTGGTTTCCCAGAAATGGCTAATATTTTTTCTACATTCATTTCTAAAAATTGTTTTTAAGCGGTGGCAAATATATAGATTTTAAATTCCAAAAAGCAATTTCAAAAATCAAAAATCAATTGCAATGTCAAACTTCAAATTCAAAGCCTATTTTACTGTTGTCATTGTTATTTATATTGACATTGACATTGTTATTTCTTAAGATTGGCTAACTTCATTCGATAATCAGGACGGAACTTACCTTCCATAATATTCTGAAGTTTCTTTTTGATTAATGTTTTTTTCAAAAGTGCGATTTTATCGGTAAATAAAACACCTTCAATATGGTCGTATTCATGTTGAATTACACGTGCAATCAAACCGTTGTATGTGGCCGTTTTTTTATTGAAATTCTCGTCGTAATATTCAATCGTGATTTGCTCGTGACGGTATACATCTTCTCGAACTTCAGGAATACTCAAACAACCTTCGTTAAATGCCCATTCTTCGCCTTCTTCTTTGAGCATTTTGGCATTGATGAACACTTCTTTAAAGTTTTTCAATTGCTCGGCCTCGGCTGGCGTTAAGTCTTCACTGTCACTCAAAGGCTCAGTGTCGAGAATAAACAAACGAATTGGCAAACCAATTTGCGGAGCCGCTAATCCCAAACCATAAGCGTTGTACATGGTGTCGTACATATTCGCAATTAACTCCTTCAAATTAGGATATTCTGGCGTGATGTCTTCGGCCACTTTGCGTAAAACGGCTTCTCCGTAACCGTAAATAGGTAGTATCATTTTTATGAAATTCTGTAATTATTGGGCAAAAGTAATCAAAAAAAGAAATAGTTGTGAGTTTGGCGGATGTTGTTTAGATAAAATTAACGCGCTTTCTTCATCAAAGTGCTGTTGATTATAATCTTCTTCACTTCAATTCCGAAATGATAACAAATTTCAATGTTCTCATTCATTTGATTCTCTAAAACAATAACACTTACGTCGCTTTCTGGAAAATACAAGTTCATTGCTGCAAATCCATCACCTAACCCAGTATGGCCATAATACTTTATTTTATCATTATTGCAAATACGAATTCCATAACCATAACCCACTTTTTCTTTACCAAAAACATTATGTTGCGCGCTACTACTGGAGGTTATCATCAATTGATATTGTTCAGGTTTAAGCAATTTTCCTTTGTGAAGATTTGAATTCCATATCAACAAATCATTTGCAGTAGTTATGATACCATCGGCTGGAATACTTTCATTATCGATTTGTGTTGTGGTTACTAATGTAAAATCATTGTTTTTAGTTGTATGCCCTGAAACCACATTTTGCATTTTATCTTTTGAATAAGCAAAAGAGTTTTTCATTTTTAGTTCTTTGAATAATTGATTAGCTAATTCTGAATAGCTTTTCTTTGTGGAAAACTCAAGTATTTTTCCTAAAAGGATATTAGATAGATTGCCATATTTATACTCAGTTCCTGGGCGGAAAGCTAAAGGTTTATCCAGAGCCGTAATTCCGTGCGTATGATTTAATAATTGATGAACAGTAACCGAATCTATCCACGTTTGTTTTAAATTAGGCAAGTATCGTTTTATCGGCGATTGCAAATCAATTTTTCCCTTTTCAACTTCTTTTAAAATCAAAACTGCGGTGACTTGTTTGCTGACTGACATAACTTCAAATTGGTCTTCAATTTTTAATGCCTTTTTGGAGTTAAAATTGGCCAATCCGTAGGCTTTTGAATACTTTGTTTTTCCTTTTTGTGAGATTAAAATCACACCATTGAATTGACGAGGAGTAATTGTTTTTATTACACTGTCTAATTTCATTGAGTAATCATCGGATGGTTGAGCAACAGAAGTACAACTATTAATCAATAGCATAAGTAACAAGAGTGTAACAATTTTTATTTTCATTTTGACTGACTAACTTAACTTTAATATTTTTTGAACACTCGCTCTAACTTCTTTACACAAATCAGGGTTTGCATTAAGCGATTGCCCATACGACGGAATCATTTCTCTGAGTTTTTCCTGCCAATTGGCTGCTTTCATTTGCTCTCCAAAACAACTAGTAATTACTTCTAACATAATGGAAACTGCTGTTGATGCGCCAGGCGATGCTCCTAATAAACACGCTAAACTTCCGTCTTCAGAATGTATGATTTCAGTTCCAAATTCTAAAATTCCGCCTTCATTCTCGTCTTTTTTAATTACTTGAACACGTTGACCAGCTTCTAATAAAACCCAATCTTCCGATTTTGCCTCAGGAAAATACTCTTTCAATGCCTCAATTCGATCTTCTTGAGATTGCATGACTTGTTCGATAAGATATTTTGTAAGCGGAATATTATTCCAACCAGCATACAGCATCGGTTTTATATTGTCGAATTCGATGGATTTTATCAAATCCAAATACGAACCATTCTTTAAAAATTTAGTTGAAAAACCTGCAAATGGACCAAATAATAATTCTTTTTTTCCATTGATAATACGTGTATCCAAATGCGGAACCGACATGGGCGGCGAACCTACACTCGCTTTTCCATACACTTTCGCCTGATGTTGTGCAATGATCGTTTCGTTGGTGCATTTCAACCATTGTCCGCTTACTGGAAAACCTCCAAAACCTTCACCTTCTTTGATATCAGCTTTATCTAACAATAATAACGAAGCTCCGCCAGCGCCAATAAAAACAAATTTTGCTCTCGATTTTACTGTTTCATCCGTAATTTCATTATTGATTTTTAAACGCCAAACGCCATCTTCTTTTTGCTTTAGTTTTTGAACTTCATGATTATAAAAAATAGAAACTCCTTCTTGTTTAGATAAATGGTTGAGTAAACTTTTGGTTAATGCTCCAAAATTAACATCGGTTCCATCTTCCATAAAAGTAGCGGCAACTTGATCATTACTCCTATTTTTCATGACTAATGGCATCCACGACTCCAATTGAGTTTTATCAGTAGAAAATTGCATTTCAGAAAATAAAGAATGTTGTCGTAATGCTTCAAATCGTTTTTTGAGAAAAATCACATTTTCTTCACCAAAAACAGCACTCAAATGCGGAATGCGATGAATGAATGTATCTGGAGTTGGGAGTTTATCATTCGCCACCAAATAACTCCAAAACTGTCGCGTTACTTCATAACTTTCGGCAATTTTAATGGCTTTTTTGGTATCGATGGTTCCATCTGAATTTTGTGGAGTGTAATTGAGTTCACAATACGCCGAATGTCCAGTTCCAGCATTATTCCACGCATCTGAACTCTCTTGTGCAGGTTGATCCAATCGCTCGTAAATTTCAATTGTCAACTTCGGATTGAGTTCTTTTAATAAAACACCTAAAGTCGCACTCATGATTCCAGCGCCAATTAAAATTACATCTGGATTTTGATTTGAATCTTCCATATTAAAACATTTTTCGGCTTAAATAATCTTGTAGCATAATGGTTGCGGCAATTTCGTCAATCAATGCTTTATTCTGACGTTGTTTCTTTTTCAATCCGCTATCAATCATCGTTTGAAATGCCATTTTGGAAGTAAATCGTTCGTCGGCGCGTTCCACTTTCATATCGGGGAATTCTTGTTGGAACTTGGTCACAAATTTTTCAATTATTTCAGCACTTTCTGAAGGTTGACCGTTCATTTGTTTGGGTTCTCCAATGAGTACTTTAGCTACATTTTCTTTAGAAAAATAGTCTTTCAAAAAGGCAATTGCAGTTTCAGATGGAATCGTAGTCAAACCCGAAGCAATGATTTGCAATTCATCGGTGACGGCAATTCCGGTGCGCTTTATTCCGTAATCAATAGCTAAAATTCGTGCCATAATTTCTTTTTTACAAAGGTAGAGAATTAATCAAATGTGAGTTGTTGAAATTCATCTAAAATAAAGAATAAAATTTTAGTCAAAAGTCATTCTCCATCGGGAATTTTTAAATAAATTAGCGACTTTAATTTTATATCAAATCCAAATGAAAAATACTGCTTTATCGCACATTCATGAAAGTTTAGGAGCAAAAATGGTTCCATTTGCTGGTTACAATATGCCAGTTCAATACGAAGGAGTTAACGCCGAACACGAAACCGTTAGAAATGGTGTGGGTGTTTTTGACGTTTCTCACATGGGCGAATTTTTATTAACGGGTGAAAATGCATTGGCTTTAATCCAAAAAGTGACTTCTAACGACGCTTCGGTTTTAGAAATCGGAAAAGCGCAATATTCATGTTTACCTAATAATGATGGCGGAATTGTAGACGATTTAATTGTGTATCGTGTAAAAGAAGAACAGTATTTACTAGTCGTAAATGCTTCGAATATTGATAAAGATTGGGATTGGATTTCGTCGCACAATGATTTAGGCGTTGAAATGAAAAATCTTTCTGATAATTATTCGTTGTTGGCTATTCAAGGTCCAAAAGCGGTTGAAGCGATGCAATCATTAACTTCAATTGATTTATCCGCTATTAAATACTATCATTTTGAAGTGGCTGATTTTGCTGGTATTGAAAATGTGATTATATCTGCAACTGGTTATACGGGTTCGGGTGGATTTGAAATTTACTGTAAAAACAATGAAGTAGAACAAGTGTGGAATAAAGTTTTTGAAGCAGGTGCAGCATTCGGAATCAAACCTATTGGCTTGGCTGCGCGTGATACGTTGCGTTTGGAAATGGGTTTTTGTTTGTACGGAAACGACATCAACGACACAACTTCTCCTTTAGAAGCAGGTTTGGGTTGGATTACAAAATTCACTAAAGATTTTGTCAATTCAGAAAACTTGAAAAAACAAAAAGAAGCTGGAGTTACTAAAAAATTAGTTGGTTTTGAATTGACCGAAAGAGGAATTCCGCGTCATGATTACGAAATTGTTGATGCTGATGGAAATAACATCGGAATTGTTACTTCGGGAACAATGGCACCATCTTTGGGAAAAGGAATTGGGATGGGTTATGTAAAAACCGAATTTGCAGCTGTTGATTCTGAAATTTTCATTCAAATCAGAAACAATAAAGTAGCTGCCAAAGTAGTCAAAATGCCGTTTTATAAAAAATAATTTGTGAGATTCTATTTGTATCTTTTGCTGTTCGTTTCAAGTGTTGCTTTTTCTCAAAGCGATGCGAATCCGTGTGAAACTTTGGGACGAATTGAGAAATTAATTAAATACCAACATTACAAAAGCAAACCTATTGACGATAGTTTATCGGCGTATGTGCATCGTGTTTTTTTATTAAAACTAGATGAAGATTCGCGTTTGTTCATTCAACCCGAAATTGATCAACTGAGCAAACACAAGTTCAAGATTGATGATTATCTGAATGAAAAAAACTGTGCTTTTCTTGATGAATATTATACCTCATATACCAACGCAGTCAATCGTTATGAAAAAATAATTGACGGAATTATTGGTTCGCCTTTTGCTTACAAACGAAACGACACTATCCAATTTTCAAAAGAGAATTTTCCGTATCCAAAAAACGAAGCAGAACAGAACAAAATCTTTCAAAAAAGCATTCTATTTCATGTTTTAAAAGACATTTCTGAAATCAGTAAAAACAAAGATTCATTGATTCAGAATTTTGATAAAATTGCTCCACTTTCTAAGGATAAAGTTTTAGAATCCTACAAATGTAAAACCGAATCGTATCGATTGTCTAAGGCTGAATTTTACTCGGTTTTTTACAATGTTTTCTGTCGCTATTTTGATCCTCACACGATGTATTTGTCGCAAAGTGATCGTTATTCCTTTTTGTCGGGTGTGAGTTCAAGTAACTTAACATTTGGATTTTATGTATCCTTGAATCAAAGCAATGAAATTGTAATTGAAGATGTTATTCCTGGTAGTTCGGCCTATTCTACTCAAAAAATTAGTTCAGGAGATGTAATTACCAAAATTACTTCTGATAATACCGAATACCGCGTAGCTTGTTCTTCTTTGAAAAAAATTGAAGAGATTTTTACTTCCGATAAATTTAAAAAAGCTGATTTTACCGTTCGAAAAAAGACGGGTGAAATTGTCACTGTAAAATTAGTCAAAAAGGTAATGAAAGATTACCAAAACAATGTGTACAGTTATGTCATACAAAAAGACAGTCTCAAAATTGGTTACATCAAAATTCCGAGTTTTTATTCGACTTTTGAAGATGGAACTACCAATGTAAGCGATGATGTAGTAAAAGAATTATACAAACTAAAAGAAGACAAAATTGAAGGCTTAATTTTAGATTTGGAAGACAATGGCGGTGGTTCTATGGATGAAGCCGTTCGAATGACCGGAATGTTCATTGATATTGGTCCGATTGCTTTATTACACAATAGTTTTGGAAAAAAAGAAGTTGTAAAAGATTACAATCGCGGAACCGTTTATTCAGGACCAATTGTAGTGTTAATTAACGGAAATTCGGCTTCGGCTAGTGAGTTTTTTACGAATGCTATTCAGGATTACAACCGCGGAATCGTAATCGGAAATCAATCGCACGGAAAAGCATCCATGCAGCGTATTTTTCCACTCACAGATGGCAAAGAACCGACCGAGTTCATAAAAATTACCATCGAAAAATTCTACAGAATAACAGGTCAAAGCAATCAAACCATCGGAATCACACCGAATGTTGAAATTCCGACACTTTTTAACGAGCAAATGCCTCGCGAAAAAGACAATTTGACTGCGCTACCCAATGAAGTTATTGAGTCGAAAGTAAAATATCAAGTGGAGAATAATCAAAATGCAATTGCCATTGAAAAAAGCATCAACCGATTAAAAGAAAACTCATCCGTAAAAGCAATCAGCGATTTGAATGCTAAAATCAATAATCTATTCAACAACGACTTAACTCCAATTTTACTTCAATTTAAAAACGTTTTTGAGGAAGTAAACAAAGTGAATCAACTTTGGAAAGAAATAGCAGATTTTAGTAAAAATGAATACCCAATTGATGTGGTAAATAGCACAATGAATGAAGAATATCAACAATTTGATGAGTATTTAAAAAGCAGTAACATCGAAAAAATAAAAGCAATTAAACAAAATATTCATATTGTAGAAGCCTTAAATATTATTCACGATTTAAAAGATAAACCATGAGAAAATTAACACTCCTGTTTTTGTTGGCAACACTAAATTTGGTTGCACAAGACTTTAAAACTCCTGTTGACTATTTAAATTATTTAGGTAAAGAACAACAAGCCATCGGTAGAAGCACTTGGAAATATACTTCAGCGGTAGCTCATTCAACCAGCGCGCGCCGAATAGAAGCAACTCGTAAACAATTAGTGAAAAGCATTCAGGTTGCTAGTAAAAAAATCGAAGCGTTGAAAAACGGTTACAAAGGCGATGTTGAATTCAGAGACAAAGTATTAAATTACTTGTATTTTGCTGAAAAAAACATCAACGAAGAATACAGTAAAATCATCGATATGCAAGAAGTTGCTCAACAATCGTATGATTTTATGGAAGCGTACATCATGACTCGTGATTTAGTGAATAAAAAACTAGACGATGAGTTTGAGAAAGTGAAATTGGCACAAAATGAATTCGCTCAAAAATACAATGTAAATATGAGTGATGAAGAAAGCGAATTGAGTAAAAAAATCAAAATTTCTAATGAAGTTTTCGACTATCACTCTGTTTTGTATCTGATTTTCTTTAAAGTAAATATTACCGATTTTAATTTATCCAAAGCCATTGAAAATAAAGACTTAGTTGCAATTGAACAAAATGCTTCTTCGCTGAGTAAATATGCTGACGAAGGTTTAGAGAAAATCAAAACTTTATCAAAATACAAAAACGATGCTTCATTACTTGATGAAACAAAAAAAACATTGTTGTATTACAAAAAAGTAGCCGAAGAACACACTCCAAAAGTAGTAGCGTATTTGATGTTTTATGATAAATTCGAAAATGCTAAGAAAACATTAGAATCCAAATCAGAGAATGACAGAACCAAAGAAGAAGTGGATAATTACAACACTATGGTGAAGCAAGTCAACAAAGAAATTGCCAATTACAATAAATTTTCCAGTTCAAATTTTCAAGATAGAACCAATACAATTAACGGTTGGAATACTGCTGCTGACGACTTTATTGCGCGACATGTACCACAAGATTAAAAAGGTTTTGGAAAACATCATAATAGTTTTACTTTTGCAAAAAAATAATCGAATATCTACACGAAATGGGAAGAGCGTTTGAATTTAGAAAAGCACGAAAAATGAAACGTTGGTCAGCAATGGCAAAAACGTTTACTCGTATTGGAAAAGACATTGTAATGGCCGTTAAAGAAGGCGGACCGAATGCAGAGACTAACTCGCGTTTAAGAGCAGTTATACAAAATGCTAAGGCAGCAAACATGCCAAAAGATAACGTTGAGCGCGCTATTAAAAAAGCATCTGACAAAGATACGGCCAACTTCAAAGAAGTTTTATTCGAAGGATATGCTCCACATGGAATTGCTATCTTAATTGAAACGGCTACAGATAATAACAACAGAACAGTTGCGAACATCAGAAGTTATTTCAACAAATGCAACGGAACAATGGGAACGCAAGGTTCAGTTGAATTTATGTTTGATCATACCTGTAACTTTAGAATTCCAGCAGAAGGTCAAGACGTAGAAGAATTAGAATTGGAAATGATTGATTTTGGTGTAGAAGAAATTTTTGCCGATGACGACGGAATCATCATGTATGCACCATTTGAAAGTTTTGGTAACATCCAAAAAGAACTAGAAAACAGAGGTTTAGAAATCTTATCTTCTGGTTTTGAGCGTATTCCGCAAATCACTAAAGAATTAACTGCAGAGCAAGTAGCCGACGTAGAAAAACTGCTAGAAAAAATTGAAGAAGATGACGATGTGATGAACGTGTATCATACGATGCAAGAGTAGATTGTTAGACTGCTTAGATTGTTAGACTGCTTAGATTGTTAGATTATAAGACAGTAAGATTGTAAGACATTTTAGATTTTAAATAGATATGAATCCGTTTTGTGAAAGCAGAACGGATTTTTTATTTCACTATCAATCAGCACATTGAATTGATAACTAAAATATTTTTAATAAAATCTGTAACTTTCTTTTTTACCCATCGTATAATTACTGTTATCAACAAACAAGTACACAAAAAATGACACAGAGGTGTTAACCAACTTCCCGTAATTCATCTAATACTACTTTCTTGAATTCACCAACGGAAAAAAGAAATCTTCTTTTTCTGCGGACTTGTATTGTTTCAATTTTAATTTATTAACAGTTTAATTTCAGTTACAATGACAACAATTTCTACTCTAATGTGGATAATACCTCTAGCGCTGTGTATTATCTTTTACAAATTTGTATTGCGCTTTTTCTTCGGAATGGTAATCGTTCCCGAAGATAAAATTGGATTAGTAACCAAAAAATTCGTGTTATTCGGTGCTGATAAATCCTTACCTGATGGACGAATTATTGCAACTAAAGGCGAATCGGGTTTTCAAGCTCAAACTTTAGCTCCAGGATTGTATTGGACCAAATGGATTTGGCAGTATTCAGTTGAAATGACTCCGTTTACCATCATACCCGAAGGAAAAATCGGATTGGTATTAAGCAAAGACGGACAAGAAATTCCGACTGGACGTATTTTAGCTCGAAAAGTAGAATCTGACAATTATCAGAATGCCATTGAATTTTTAAATAACGGTGGACAAAAAGGAAGACAAACGGCGTTCATCACTAGTGGATCGTATCGTATCAATACCTTCTTATTTGAAATTGTAATCGTAGATCAAGTAAAAATCTATGAAAACATGGTCGGAATTGTAACTGCTTTGGATGGTGAACCGATTCCACAAGGTCAAATTGCGGGTAAATTCATTGATGGTCATAATAACTTTCAGGATTTTGATACCTTTTTAACCAATGGTGGTAACCGCGGATTGCAACCACAGGTGATTTTAGCAGGTTCGTATTACATCAATCCTTGGGCAATTCAGTTGGAGCAAAATCCGATGACTGAAGTTCCAATTGGTCACGTAGGTGTTGTTATTTCATATATTGGTGAAGACGGACAAGACGTTACTGGTGAAACCTTCAAACACGGGAATATCGTTTCAAAAGGACAACGCGGTGTTTGGATGGAACCATTTGGACCAGGTAAATATGCTTTGAACAAGTATTCTACTAAATTGGAATTGGTTCCAACGACGAACTTAGTTCTGAATTGGGCCAATGCGAGAAGCGAATCACATAATTTGGATAAAAATCTTTCAACTATTACGGTTCGTTCCAAAGATGGTTTCCCTTTCAATTTGGATGTTTCTCAAATTATACACGTTCCGGCCAACGAAGCACCAAAAGTAATTGCTCGCTTTGGAAGTATGAACAACTTAGTTTCTCAAGTGTTAGAACCTACCATTGGAAACTATTTCAGAAACTCGGCTCAAGACAGTGATGTGATTTCGTTCTTAAGTACGCGTAAAGAGCGTCAAGAATCGGCTAAAAATCACATTAAAACTGTTTTAGATGAATACAATGTGAACGCCGTAGATACTTTAATTGGTGATATTACACCGCCAGAATCGTTGATGAAAACTTTAACTGATAGAAAAATTGCCGAAGAAGAGCAAAAAACCTATCAAACGCAAAAAATGGCGCAAGAACAACGTCAAGGTGTAGAAAAAGAAACTGCCATTGCCGATATGCAAAAAGAGATAGTGAAAGCCTCACAAAGTGTTGAAATTGCACAACGTACAGCCGACGCCACAGTTAAAAAAGCAGAAGGTGATGCAACCAGTTTGAAATTAAATGTAAATGCTGAAGCGGAAGCTACCAAAATGCGTGCACAAGCTGAAGCAGAAGCTACTAAAGCAAGAGCTGGAGCACAAGCAGAAGCTACACGCTTAAATGCCAGTGCAGAAGCAGAAAAGATATCTAAAACAGGTTTGGCTGAAGCAGAGAAAATCATGGCCATTGGTAAATCGACAGCTGAAGCGTATGAATTGCAAGTTTCGGCAATGGGTGGCGACAACTTTACCAAGTATAAAATTACCGAAGAAATTGGTAAAGGAAATATTAAAGTGATTCCAGATGTATTAATTACCGGAACCAATGGTTCTGAAGGCGGAATCAGTGGTTTACTAGGTATGAAATTAATGGAAATGATGAATACCAAAAATGACACTACTGAATCAAACAAAGAATAAGTTCAGTGGAATGCAAAGAAAAACTCCGAGTGATGCTCGGAGTTTTTTATTATATTTGGTTTTAACAAAACAATCACAAATCAACTTTAAAAAAACATGAACTGTACCAATTGCAACAGCCCAATTTTAGATGACCGTTGTCTATCTTGCGTTACTAAACCCGAACTTAAAAAAATAGATCGACATTACGTCACTCACGAATTAATGCATCTATTCCATATTGAAAAAGGATTTTTATACAGTGTCAAAGAGTTGATTACAAGACCAGGAGACAGCATTCGTCATTACATCACATCAGATAGAACTAAGCACATGAAACCGATACCGTTTCTTATTTTTTGTGCGTTATTATATACAGTAATTGCTCACTATTTCAAACCAATAGAAGTTGTAAATGATGAGGTGGATTTTGTAAAAGGTTCTTACGTAAAAGTTATTCGTGAATGGATTGATACTCATTATGGATACACTTATATCATGATGAGTGTATTTATTGCAGGTTGGGCTAGATTATTGTTTAAAAAATACAGTTATAATTTTTATGAAATAATGACCCTTTTGTGCTATGTTTTAGGTCAAGGAATGCTATTTACTATGCTCGAATTACCTTTGCACAAATACATCAATCAGTACGTTTTTAATGTCATTGCCATTGGAAGCACATTGGCTTATCCAACATTTGCAATTGGACAATTTTTCGATAAATCAAAAATAACAAGTTATGTAAAAGCATTTCTTACTTTTCTATTAGGACATTTGTCCTTTTATTTTGTTGTCTTAGGAATTGGCTTTATGCTTGATATAATTTTGAAAAAACCGTAAAATGCTATTGTATTGAATAAAAAAACTCCGAGCAAACACTCGGAGTTTTTTATATCTATAATCGTAAAATCTGAGAAGACAAAGTCAGTCTAACCTTCTAAGAAATCTATTTAATAAATTCAATCTTCTGTGCTTCTTCAGCATTTACGCTATCAAAGAAACCTTGTTCATTCATCCAATCATCGCTGAATACTTTACTCATGTAACGCGAACCGTGATCTGGGAAAATAGCGACTACATTGCTGTTAGCATCAAATTCACCTTCTTCAGAGAATTGTTTGATGGCTTGCATTACAGCTCCAGAAGTATAACCTACGAATAAACCTTCTTTTTTGGCAATTTCTCTTGTAGTGTGCGCACTTTCCTCATCAGTTACTTTGATGAACTTATCGATAATGTCAAAATCGGTTGCTGTTGGAATTAAATTTTTACCTAAACCTTCTATTCTGTATGGGTAAATTTCTTCTGCATCAAATTCTTTGGTTTCGTGGTATTTTTTCAATACTGAACCAAAAGCATCAACACCTAAAATTTTAATATTCGGATTTTGTTCTTTTAAATATTTTGCAGTTCCAGAGATAGTTCCGCCTGTTCCACTACACGCCACTAAGTGAGTAATTTTACCTTGAGTTTGTTCCCAAATTTCTGGGCCAGTCGTTTTGTAGTGAGCATCAATATTCAATTCGTTAAAATATTGATTGATATAAACTGAACCTTTTGTTTCTTCATGTAAGCGTTTAGCAACATTGTAGTACGAACGATCGTCGTCTGCTGAAACGTGAGCAGGGCAAACATAAACTTTAGCGCCCATACTTCTCAACATATCAATTTTATCTTTAGAAGATTTTGAACTAACTGCTAAAATACAGCTATATCCTTTGATGATACTTACCATTGCCAAACTGAAACCAGTATTACCTGATGTAGTTTCGATGATGGTGTCTCCTGGAGTTAAAATTCCTTTCTTTTCAGCTTCTTCAATGATGTAAAGAGCAATTCTGTCCTTGGTTGAATGACCAGGATTAAAAGCTTCTACTTTAGCATAAAAATTTCCTTCTAATCCGTCTGTTATTGCATTAAGCTTAATAAGTGGTGTGTTTCCTATTAATTCTAACACATTATTAAAGGCTTTTATTTCTTCTTTCATAAAAAAAATATTAGTCAAGGTAAATATAAAAAATGCTACCTCAAAACCTTGCAAATTTAATAAAAATTTTTAAACTATTTTCGTATTCCGACTAAATCTAACAAAAAAGTGAATTCTTTGGCTAATTCCTTCAGAGCTTCAAATCTTCCTGAAGCTCCGCCGTGTCCCGTATCCATATTGGTATCCAAAAAAAGCTGATTAGTATTGGTTTTCATTTCGCGCAATTTGGCAACCCATTTAGCTGGTTCCCAATACTGTACTTGCGAATCGTGCAAACCAGTTGAAACATATAGGTTTGGATAATCTTGTGCTTTTACATTATCATACGGTGAATACGACAACATATAATCGTAGTATTTTTTATCATTCGGATTTCCCCATTCATCGTATTCTCCAGTAGTAAGTGGAATCGAATCGTCTAACATCGTCGTTACAACATCAACAAAAGGCACTTGAGCAATCACGCCTTTGTACAATTGTGGTGCCATATTGATGACCGCTCCCATCAACAATCCTCCAGCTGAACCACCTTCTGCAAACAAATAATCCTTTGAAGTATACTTTTCAGCAATTAAAAACTCTGAACAATCAATAAAATCAGTGAATGTATTTTTCTTTTTCAACAATTTTCCGTCTTCGTACCATTGTCGACCTAAATCTTCTCCACCACGAATGTGAGCAATTCCAAAAATAAAACCTCTGTCTAACAAACTTAATCGTGTCGAACTAAAACCCGGATCCATTGAATAACCATACGAACCATACGAATTCAACAACAGCGGATTTTTACCGTCTTTCTTGATTCCTTTTCTATAAACAATTGAAATCGGAACTTTTGTGCCGTCTTTGGCTGTTGCCCAAACTCGTTTCTCAACGTAATTATTTTTATCAAATTTTCCGCCTAAAACCGCTTGCTCTTTTAAAACTGTTTTGGTTTTGGTGCGCATATTAAAATCGATTACCGAAGCAGGTGTAGCCATTGATTGGTAGCCATAACGCAAGATTTCAGTATCAAAATCGATATTGGATGTAGTATAGCATGTGTAGGTTTCAATCTCAAAAGGCAAATAATACTCCTCACCTTTCCATGGCATAATTCTGATTTTATTCAAACCATTAGAACGCTCAGAAACCACCAAATAATCTTTAAAAACGTCTATATCTTCTAATAAAACATCTTCTCTATGCGGAATCAAATCAACCCAATTCTCCATTGATGTTTTGTCCTCTGGAGTTTTCATCAATTTGAAATTGGTCGCTTTATCTTTATTCGTTACGATGTAAAAATTATTCTCATAATGAGAAAGCGAATATTCCAAACCTCGAGTTCTTTTTTGAAAAATAGTAAATTTTTCATCTGGAGTTGACGCCAATAACAACTGATATTCAGAAGTCAACGTGCTGCTCGAACCAAGCACAAGATATTTCTTTGATTTAGATTTGTAAATAAACGTATTGAAAGTCTCATCTTTTTCGTGATACACTAATTCATCTTTACTGGCATCACTTCCTAATTTATGTTTGTAAATTTTATCCGAACGCAATGTCACGCTGTCTTTTCGAGTGTAAAAAACAGTAGTATTGTCACTTGCCCAAGTTGCACCACCAGTTGTGTTTTCGATTTTAGTAGATAGAATTTCTCCCGTTTCTAAATTTTTGAATTGAAGTGTATACTGTCTTCTTGACACCAAATCAACTCCAAATGCAACCCATTTATTGTCTTCACTTACACTCAATCCTGCCAACTGAAAATACGAATGTCCTTTTGCCATTTCGTTGCAATCAAACATAATCTCTTCTTTAGCTTCTAGCGAACCTTTTTTTCGCGAATAAATGGGGTAATCTTTGCCCGTTTCATAACGTGTAATGTAGTAATATCCGTTGTATAAATACGGAACTGATTCGTCGTCTTCTTTGATTCTCGACTTCATTTCTTCAAACAGCTGATCTTGGAATTCTTTGGTATGAGCCGTTGCTTTCTGATAGTAATCATTTTCCTGATTCAAATAATCAATCACTTCTGGATTTTCTCGTTCGTTCAACCAATAATAATTATCAGTTCTGACATTTCCGTGTTTTTCTATAGTATGCGGCTTTTTTTTCGCCACAGGAGGAAGTAAAGTTGTTTGCATTTTGGGTGTACTGGTTTGTGAAATTCCGGCTGCAAAAATAAGGCAGGAACAGATTAAAATAAGCGGTTTCATAACAAATTTTTATTTTTTACATGCAATATAGTACTTTTGCAAAGTAACACTATTAAAACTATCTTAAAATGTTTGGAGACCTAATGGGAATGATGGGTAAACTTAAAGAAACCCAACAAAAAATAGAAGAAACTAAAAAACGCTTAGACACCGTTTTGGTAGATGAACAAAGTTCGGATGGACTATTGAAAGTGACTTTAACTGCCAATAGAAAAATCAAATCAATTGACATTAATGAAAGCCTTTTGGAAGACAAAGAACAACTCGAAGATTACTTAATTCTGGTTCTCAACAAAGCCATCGAAAAAGCGACCAACGTCAACGAAGCCGAACTCGGAGCCGTTGCTAAAGACGGAATGCCAAATATTCCTGGGATGGATCTTTTTAAATAGCAATGGCAAAAATCAATGTCAATGACAATATCAATGTCAATACAATGTAAATCTTCAACTTTTAAAACTAAATTGAAATTTGTTTTTTGCTATTGCAATTGATTTTTGATATTGTCATTGAAATTTCACCAACGCTTCCTTCACATAATCATGCATTACTTCTTTGTAATCCAAATGCGTGACAATGCGCAATTTGCCTTGTCCCATCGAACTGATGTGAATGCCTTTTTGTTTTAGTTTTTCGATGGTGGCTTTCTCGTCTAAATGTGGTTTTAAATTGAAAATCAAAATATTGGTTTCGACAGGTTCTACTTTTTCTATCCAAGGTAATTGTTGCAAAATAGTGCCTAATTCTTTTGCACGTCGATGATCTTCAGCCAAACGACTGATGTTGTTTTTGAGTGCAAAAATTCCGGCTGCAGCCAAATAACCCGACTGACGCATATTTCCACCAAATATTTTACGAATACGAATGGCTCTTTTGATGGTTTCGGCATCGCCTACCAAAACTGAACCAATCGGCGCGCCCAATCCTTTTGAAAAACAAACGGAAATAGTATCAAACAACTCGCCGTATTGTTTTGGATGCTCTTTTTTTGCCACCAAGGCATTCCACAAACGTGCGCCGTCCAAGTGGTATTTCAAGTTGTTTTCTATACAAACCTGCTTTATTTTCTTTAATTCCTCCATGTCATAACACGCTCCGCCACCTTTGTTGGTAGTATTTTCAACTGAAACTAATTTCGACAAAGGTGCGTGATAAAATTCAGGATCGTTGATTCCTGCTCTCACCTGCTCTGCCGTAATCATGCCTCGGTTTCCATCTAGCAAGTTAAAATTCACTCCACTATTGGCTGATGCTCCGCCCGCTTCATACAAATGAATGTGCGACCATTTATCGCAAATAATTTGGTCACCCGGATTGGTGTGCAACTTAATCGCCGTTTGATTGGTCATAGTTCCTGTTGGGAAAAATAACGCTGCTTCCTTTCCGAATAAATCCGCTACAATGGCTTCAAATTCATTTACTGTTGGGTCTTGCTTGAACACGTCGTCGCCTACTTTGGCATTGAACATGTACTGCAACATATCGTGTGAGGGTTTGGTAACCGTATCGCTGATTAAATTTATTTCCATATTTAATTTTATTGTAGTGACAAGTCGCGACTTGTCACTACGGAATAATTATATACATTTGCGACAACAAAACTACATTAATTTATGACAAATACCGAACAAATTAAAGGTATAGTAGAACGTCTTGGTGCGTTGAGGAGGTATCTTTGACATTGATGCCAAACTTATTGAAATAGCCAACGAAGAAGAAAAGACGTTTGCGCCCGACTTCTGGAATAAAGCCAAAGAAGCTGAAATCATTGTACGCAACCTTCGTTCAAAGAAAAAATGGGTAGAAGATTTTGAAAAAGCCAACTCATTAACCGAAGAACTTCAAATTACGTATGAGTTCTTCCGCGACGGCGATGCAACCGAAGAAGAGCTCGATCATCAGTACAACTTAGTCAACGAACACATTGAAAATATGGAGTTCCGAAACATGCTGTCCGATGAAGGTGATAATTTGAGCGCAGTATTGCAAATTACAGCTGGCGCTGGCGGAACCGAAAGTTGCGATTGGGCTTCGATGCTGATGCGAATGTATTTGATGTGGGCCGAACGCCAAGGTTATAAAATCAAAGAATTGAACTTTCAAGAAGGTGATGTTACCGGAATCAAAACGGTAACTTTGGAAATTGAAGGTGATTTTGCTTTTGGTTATTTAAAAGGAGAAAACGGCGTGCATCGATTGGTGCGCATTTCCCCTTTTGATAGTAATGCCAAACGCCATACTTCATTTGCGTCAGTGTATGTGTATCCTTTGGTAGATGATACTATTGAAATCGAAATTAATCCAGCCGATATCGAAATAACAACGGCTCGTTCGAGTGGCGCTGGTGGACAAAACGTAAATAAAGTAGAAACCAAAGTTCAGTTAGTACACAAACCAACTGGAATCCAGATTCAGTGTTCGGAAACGCGTTCGCAACACGACAACCGCCAACGTGCGATGCAAATGTTGAAGTCGCAGTTGTACGAAATTGAGTTGAAAAAGCAACAAGAGCAACGCAACGACATCGAAGCGGGAAAAATGAAAATCGAATGGGGTTCGCAAATCCGAAACTATGTGATGCAACCGTATAAATTGGTCAAAGACGTTCGCACAGGAAAGGAAACCAGCGATGTGGATGGTGTAATGAACGGTGAAATCGACGGGTTTTTAAAAGCGTATTTGATGATGATGGGACAAAAAGAGGAGTAAATTTTACACGAATTTCACGAATTACCACGAAAAATACTAAGTGTCAAATTTCACAAAGGATTATTAGTGTAAAAATTAAAATAAATTAATTTGTGATAATTTGTGAAATTCGTGTAAAACACTAAAATAATGATGTATATTTGCAACGAGGATTCCGAAAGGAAGTTACACCTCACCACAATAGTCGATCGCTCCAGGTCGACTTTTGTATTTTATAGCACTTGCTTTAAAAATTCCAACATTGCTATCCACGAGCGTTTGGCTGCTTTTTCGTTGTATGCTGCGCCTTTACTATTGTCATTTCCTGCTCCAACTTCGGTAAAAGCATGCACTGCATTGGCATAATAAATCATTTCCCAATCGGCTTTGGCAGTACGCATTTCGCTTTGAAACGCATCAATTTCAGCTTTTGGAACGTACGGATCATCGGCACCATGCAACACCAAAACTCTTGGGTTTATGGTTTCTACTTTGCGTGTTTCATCTTTTCCTAAACCACCGTGAAACGATACAATTCCGTTTACCTTCATGTTGGTTCGCGCCGCTTCTACAGCTCCAGTTCCGCCAAAACAATATCCTATCACCACTATTTTATCGGGATTGGCTCCTTTTTTCACCAATTCATCCAAAGCCAATTGAATGCGACGATGGTAATCGGTAATGTTCTTTTTGTAAAATCCCGCTTGCTTGCCTGCTTCTTGGTAATTGGTTGGTTTATTTCCTACACCGTAAATATCGGCCACAAAAGTGATGTAACCCAAATCGGATAATTGAGTCGCGCTGTCTTTAGCATGATCGTCAATTCCCATCCACGCAGGAAGAATTAAAATTCCGGGTTTGTCTTGTAAGGACGTTTTAGGAACAGCAGCCAATCCGATTAATTTTTGATCGCCATCATTGTAGTTTACTTCAATAAATTGCGCCATAGAAACCATTGGTAAAAGGATAATTGCAAGTAAGTATAATTTAGTCTTCATCTTTTTTTTAATGTAAATGTATCAATTTCTTTGAAAAACAGTTGTTAAGTTGGTAATAAAAAAGCGTCTTTTTTGGAGACGCTTTGAATGATTGAGTTGGTATGAAATTAAATTCCGATTTCAACTTGGAAACGAACGTACCAATTGTTTTTGCTTGTTCCGTTGTAAAAATCCAATGTATCGTAGTTGATTTCACCTTGTAATTTAAAAGTATGTTCCCAGATGTATTTGGTAACACCAAAGCTGTATTGCTTAGTGTTTGGTGCTTTAGTTTCGATATCATTACCTACTTTTTGAATCGAATAACGACCAATAATTTCGTAGTTTTTCTTGGTATTATAACTCAACTGATAGTCAAATCCGTTACCCACAAAAGCATAATTGGATTCGGTTATATCCTCTGGATTGAACGTAATGGCATTTTCATTTGTCGTTCTCGACATATAACTCGCCATTGCAGCCCAACCGTTGTATTTGAACATTCCGTCTAATAAAACCGACTTCATCGTACGTGTTTCAAATAAATCATTCCCCAACTGACCTTGTGTTCTACGTGCATGATTGTTTTGTTGAAAGGCTCCAGATAGCATCAATTTTGGTTTTTTCTCGCGAATCACATCTCCTTCAAAATACGTTCCGTCTTTAGCAAAAGCACCAAATGGAAGTAATTCAACTTTACCTGTTACAGCAACACCATTATCGGCTTTTCCTGTAACATTTCGGCCTTCGCCAGTTGAAAATGCCGCTTTTAAATTGTATGAAAATTTATCTTTATACTCATTCATATTATGAATTTGGAAACCGAAATCACGATCAATAGTAAACTTTGCATTATTAATAGTTCTATCAGTCAATTGCAAACCTCCAGACGAATTTACACGTTGGCGATTTCCTGGCAATTTAGTTTGCCCGAAACTGATGTTCCAATGTTTATTTGGGCGGTAAAAAACCACCGCATCTCTGATGATATTGATGTTTTCACCTTCTTTGATTTCACCCACATCGCCCGGTGCAAATGATAATTGTATCGCGTACAAGAACTTAGGATTTCCAACGTATCCATCTAGACGCAAACGCAAACGACGAATTTGTCCATCATAAGCACCACTTTCACCATCATTTTCCAAATAAGTAACGCGATTTTGCATACGAAAACGAATGTTCATCTGAAACAAACTATCAGGTGAAGTCATTCCGATTCCTTTCCCAAAACTATAATAAGGTAAGGTCGATAATTTGATATCATTATCGTGCTTGGTTTGCTCGATAGTAACCTGAGCTCGACTCGAAAAAGCAAGCGAAAGGAATACTAATAAGGTTAATTTTTTCATTATTGTGTTGTTTGTAAAGTTTAGTTGTGTTTTATGTTTTCAAATGGTTTATAAATAATTAAGTTACAATTACGGATTAATTATTTTTCATTAAATCAATAACAATTACTTAACATTTTCAAAAAAGGTTTAAAAAAAACTGCCTACAAGAGACAGTTTTTTTGTGAGATAATTATTTTAGATGAATAACTTCAATAAATAATATACTAAAGCAGCTAAGATGGCAGAAACCGGAATGGTTAAAATCCACGCCCACAATAGTTTTACAGTTACACCCCAACGTACCGCAGAAACTCTTTTGGTTACTCCTACTCCGATGATTGAACCTGTAATAGTGTGTGTAGTTGAAACTGGGATTTTAAAATGCTCTGTTGTAAACAAGGTCAAAGCTCCAGCCGATTCAGCAACTACACCCTCAAAAGCAGTTACTTTGGTGATTTTAGAACCCATTGTTTTTACAATTTTCCATCCACCGCTTAAAGTACCTAATGCAATTACGGTATAACATGTCAACGGAATCCAACCTGGCATATTTGATTTAATTCCTTTATCTTCATCTGGTAATACAACATTTAAATCCAACCAACCTGCCGACATATCGATGTTAGGATTCATTCTAATGTAAACTGCTACAGCCGCAGCAATAATTCCCATTACTTTTTGGGAATCGTTTCCACCGTGACCCAAACTAAAAGCTGCTGATGATAACAACTGCATTTTTTTCAATACTTTTTCAGCTTTAGCTGTAGAAAAACCACTGAATACTAAGTTAAAGATTGCTAAACTGTAAAAAATGATAGCAACCAAAAACCATTTGATGTTGTGAGGTTCAGTAATGACACTCCAAAAATGACTATCAAAACGAGGTTTTTTAATGTCTGCATAAGGTTTTAGCACTGTCGATAAAAACCACGCAACTAAAATCATCAGTACTATAGTCAATATTTTTGGCCATTTTTCTTTTTTAGAAGAATACATCAACCAGAGTGAAATGAAATACGAAATTATCATTCCTAATAATGGCGCAAAAACAATAAATAAAATCACGATGAAAACACCTGAAGGTAATAATTCTCCTTCTTTAGCTGCTTTTAACCAGTTTACAATTTTAAATCCAGCGTGTTCTGGATCAGTTATTCCATAAAATCCGTGTGCAATCGCAGCACCTGCAAAACCACCAATTAATGTATGCGAGGATGAAGATGGAATTCCTTTCCACCACGTGAGCAAATTCCATACTATCGCAGCAATTACTCCGGCCAGTATTACTATCAAGTCAATACTACTAGTGTGAGCGGTTTTGGCTACTGTATCAGCAACACCAAATCCGAAAACCCAATACGCAAGGAAGTTGAATAATGCTGCCCACAAAACGGCCTGAAACGGCGTTAATACTTTGGTGGCTACAATCGTCGCAATCGAATTGGCTGCATCGTGAAACCCATTGATATAATCAAATATCAGGGCAAGAACAATAATTACTATAAGTAAAGTAAAATCCATAAAAGTTATTTTTTAGTGAGAACTATTATGAATGTTTAACTGAAATTTGCTCCATTACGTTAGCAACACTCTTACATTTATCCGAAGCTGATTCTAAGGCAGAAAGTACTTCTTTGTATTTAATAATGTTTTTAGCATCATTTTCATTTTCAAAAATATCAGCAACCGCTTTATCAAAAACTGAATCCGCTTTACTTTCTAACTTGTTGATTTTCTTACAAGTATCTTTGATTGCTTTATGATTGTTCATGTCTTTCAATTCCTTGATTCCAACACCAATTAATTGACATGCTTCTAAGTTGATTTCGGTTAATTTACGGATTGATTTCGTAATTTTTTCTACTTGATACAAACGCATTTTACTTGCTGCACCATGCATAAAATCGGCCACATTATCAATTGCTTTGATTAATGAGTGGATGTCTTCTCTGTCAAATGGAGTGATGAAATTTCTACTTAATTCTAAGTGCGTTTTGTGAGTGATTTCTTCGATAGTAGCTTCTAATTCTTCTATCTTTTTGAAATAATCTTCGCGCTCGGTTTTCGGAGCATTTACTGCTTCGTGTAGCGTTTCAGCTAATGAAATCAAATTGGTTGATGCTTGTTCAAATAAAGGAAAGAATTTTTTATCTTTCGGAACCAAAAACTGGAAAATACTGTTTAATGACATCTTTTTTTCTGTTTAATTTGGCGCAAAGGTATTTACCCAATGTTAAGAAAACATTAACTAAATAATATTATGAGGTTATTAATTTTTACAATTTCGTAATATTAAATTGCACTCTTTTTAAATGAAATCGTTTTCGTACATTAGCCACACTAAAAAAAGCATCATTTTATGGACATCAACTTCAATAAAAACGAAGACCACAACAAACTTTTATTATCCGATTTGAAACAACGTTTTGCCAAAGTTCGACTTGGTGGCGGAGAAAAACGCATCGAAAAATTACATGCTGAAGGTAAAATGACAGCACGCGAACGCATTGATTATCTGTTGGATGCCAAAGCAAATAGTATCGAAATTGGCGCTTTCGCTGGAGATGGAATGTATGCGGAACACGGCGGTTGTCCATCGGGCGGAGTGGTTGTAAAAATCGGTTATATTAAAGGTAAACAATGTATTGTTGTGGCCAATGATGCTACTGTAAAAGCCGGAGCTTGGTTTCCGATTACGGGAAAAAAGAACCTTCGTGCACAGGAAATCGCAATGGAAAATCGCTTACCAATCATCTATTTAGTAGATTCAGCTGGAGTGTATTTACCTATGCAAGACGAAATTTTTCCGGATAAAGAACATTTCGGGCGCATTTTTAGAAACAACGCCATCATGAGCAGTATGGGAATTACTCAAATTGCAGCTGTTATGGGAAGTTGTGTGGCGGGTGGAGCGTATTTACCTATCATGAGCGATGAAGCCATGATCGTTGATAAAACGGGAAGTATTTTCTTAGCAGGAAGTTATTTAGTAAAAGCCGCTATTGGAGAAAATATTGATAATGAAACTTTAGGTGGAGCGACTACACACTGCGAAATTTCGGGTGTAACCGATTATAAAGCCAAAGATGATAAAGACGCTTTGGATCGAATCAAAAGTATCGTGGGAAAAATTGGTGACTATGAAAAAGCAGGTTTCAATCGCGAAAAATCACAGAAACCCGCTTTAAAAGAAGACGATATCTACGGAATTATACCAAAATCCCGTGCTGAACAATACGATATGATGGAAATCATCAAACGTTTGGTCGACAATTCAGAAATGGATATGTACAAAGAAGGTTACGGTCAATCGATTATTACTTGTTATGCACGAATTGATGGTTGGGCTGTCGGAATTGTAGCCAATCAACGTACGGTTTCCAAAACGAAAAAAGGTGAAATTCAGTTTGGTGGTGTGATTTACTCCGATTCGGCTGATAAAGCCACTCGATTCATAGCCAATTGCAACCAAAAGAAAATTCCATTGGTGTTTTTACAAGACGTAACCGGATTTATGGTAGGCTCCAAATCGGAACATGGCGGAATCATTAAAGATGGAGCCAAAATGGTGAATGCGGTTTCCAACTCGGTCGTTCCAAAATTCACTATTGTAATAGGAAATTCGTATGGAGCAGGAAATTATGCGATGTGTGGAAAAGCCTACGACCCAAGACTAATTGCAGCTTGGCCAAGTGCTGAGTTGGCCGTTATGGGCGGAACTCAAGCAGCGAAAGTACTAGCTCAAATTGAAGCATCTTCTTTAAAAGCCAAAGGTGAAACCGTAGATGAAAAAGTAGAACAAGAATTGTTTGATAAAATAAAAGCGCGTTACGACGCACAAGTTTCTCCGTATTACGCAGCATCACGATTGTGGACCGATGCCATTATTGATCCGTTAGAAACTCGAACATGGATTTCAATGGGAATCGAAGCCGCGAACCATTCGCCAATTGAAAAGAAGTTTAATTTAGGTGTGATTCAGGTCTAATTCTTAATCAACTTACTTGCTTTTAAGGAAGAATTAGTTTTAACTTCAACTAAATAAATCCCTGTTTGAAGATGCTCAACCGAACCCGAATAACTATTGCTGTTGACCGGAGTAGTAAAAACGACCCTACCATTTACATCATAAATCTTTAAAAATTCAACAATTTCGGTGTCGTAAATTGTCAGTAAGTCATCAACTGGATTCGGATAAATTACGAATTCAAATACGCAATCAGAATTTATGCTGACGTTATTAATGTTGACTGCAGAAAAATATGATTTATAATTATTTATTTGAAATTCATCAACACATAAAAATTGTAATGGATTGTTTTCAAACTTCCAACGAATGTTACTACTCACTAATAAATCATACGGATTATTTATTACATGTTTTAGATTTATAAATTTAATTTGATTATTACTGCAATCTAATCCTTCAAAATTTTGAAGCCATTCCAAATCCAATTCAGTAAGAAGATTATTACTACAATTCAATCCTAAAAGATTGGTTCCTTTCACGTGAAGTTCATTCAATAAATTATTTTCACAACTTAAACCTACAAATTCATTTCCTAAACCTTCAAAATCTAATTCTTTAATCTTATTAAATCCACAAAAAACATACTGAAGTTTGTCGCATTCAGGAGAAACTTTTAGTTCTTCGATTAGATTATCATGGCAATAAATAATTTCAATATCATTACTATTGGAAAGGTTTAATTTATTGATTTTATTGTATTCACAATGTATTTTTTTTAGTCTATTTGCTCCTTCTAAATTCAGCTCAGTAATTTGATTATTGTGACAATATAAATATTCCAAATTAGATAAGTTATCAACCTTTAGAGTATTCAAATTAGATTGTTGAACTTCTATTAAAGATAAATCATGAGCTTCTGTCAAATCCAAAAATTGTAAATTGGGTTGATAAATTGTTCTTAGTTCTTTTAAAGAATTGTTACCACTAAAAATTGCATTTTGTAATGACCCATAATTAATTTCAACTTTTTCTAACAAACTCAATCCGCTAAAATTAACATTTTCCAGTTTAGAACTATTCGCATAGAATTCTTTTAGTGAAACATTTGTGGTCAGATCCAAACTCTGAACACTACTGTAATCAATGTTTATGTATTCAAGAGCTGTACATCCTGTCAAATTTAAAGTTGATACAGGAGAATAATACACTTGGAATGGTCCTGAACTTGATCCGTTTATCTGTAAGGTTTTGAGATTAGATAAATTAGTAAGGTTTAAAGAGGTTGCATAATTGAATACTATTTGTATGGACTGTAAATTAGTAAAATGCTCCAAACCAGTAAAATCGGAAATGGTGGAGACACCTCCTATCCCATAAAAATATCCTGCAACAAAAGATGTAAGAGTTAAGGCTTCTGTCTGACTAACTTCACCATCATTATCAAAATCAATATGATAACCATAAGGTCCAACAAAATAACTCTTTAAAACTGGATCGGGGATATTGATGTTTTGAGCCTCAGAAAATAAAGGAAACAAAAGTAAAAATAAGTATCTCATATTTGACCGAATTACAAACGTGTATAAAAGTAGAAAAATAAATCTTTCTTTTTAAAGTTTATTATTAAAAAACATAAAGCTTATTTTTGATGTCTTAATTCATGTAATGCAAAAAAATCTTTTCCATTCATTCAAACAAAACGTTTCTGGTATTGCTATACCCGAAAAATTTACCTTTCCGTTTTTTTATGAGCCACACCAACTCAGTAAAATTGCGACAAGTGAACTTCAAAATTACCTCGAAAATCAAATCGATTGGGAACATAATTTTGGTTTAGACGAAACTCAAAACGGGTTGGTTATCGGAAAAATGTTTGGTGTTTTAGTAGTTCAAAATCAGGAAAATGAATTGGGTTATTTAGCTGCTTTTTCAGGAAAATTGGCAGAAACCAATCATCTCCCCTATTTTGTGCCAACGGTTTTTGATATGTTGGAAGAAGAAGGATTTTTTAAAAAAGAAGAACAAATTCTCAATAAATACAATAAAGAAATTGACCAATTAGTCAACTCTGAATCGTATTTAACTGCAACTAACCACTTAATTGATATCCTAAATCAAGCAGATACCGAAATAAATGCTCATAAAGAACAAATTAAGTTAGGAAAAGCATATCGGGCCAAAAGACGTGAAGTTTGCTCTATTGAAGAATTAAGACTCTTCGAACAAATGAGTCAGGCTGAGAGCATTTTGCTGAAGAAATTAAAACAACATTGGCACAACGAAATCATTAATGCTAAAAAAGATGTCGACTTTTACCATCACAAAATAAATGCATTAAAAGAAACACGCCGTGTTCGATCATCCGAATTGCAAAAACAATTATTTGAAAATTATTCGTTTCTAAATCAACATGGAGAACTGAAGAGTTTGGAGAAAATTTTCAAAGGAAATCCACCCGCTGGCGCCGGAGAATGTGCTGCTCCAAAACTATTACACTACGCTTTTCAACATCAATTAAAACCCATTGCAATGGCCGAATTTTGGTGGGGACAATCACCTAAATCGGAAGTACGGAAACACAAGCAGTTTTATCCAGCCTGCATGGGTAAATGCGAACCCATATTAAAACACATGTTGGAAGGAATGAACTTGGAAGACAATCCGTTTATCGTCAATCCAGCAGAAGGGAAAGAATTGGACATCGTTTTTGAAGATGATTATTTGGTAGTCATCGATAAACCCTCTGAATTTTTATCGGTTCCAGGAAAGCAAATCACCGATTCAGTTTACACTCGGATGAAAGAAAAATATCCTGAAGCAACGGGTCCATTAATAGTGCATCGATTGGATATGTCAACTTCGGGTTTGTTACTGATTGCAAAATCGAGTGAAATCTATAAAAAACTACAATCGCAATTCATTAAACGTCAAATCAAAAAACGCTATGTCGCTCTCTTAGATGGAGCTTTAATTGGAAAAGAAGGTGTAATCGATTTACCTTTACGAGTGGATTTAGACAATCGACCAAATCAAATTGTTTGTTACAAATACGGAAAAAAAGCCGAAACCCATTGGGAAGTAATTCAACAAAAAGGCACTAAAACTTTGGTTTATTTTTATCCTATAACCGGACGAACGCATCAACTTCGGGTTCATGCTGCACACGTTCTTGGTTTGGATGCGCCAATTGTGGGCGACGATTTATACGGAACCAAAGCCAACCGACTTCATTTACACGCCGAAAGCATCACATTTCAACATCCAATTTCCAAAGAAATCATGACCATTTCAAAAGAAGCTGAGTTTTCAATTTAATTTTTAAGTATTTTTATACCGATTGGTATTTTTTTAATATTTTTGATTCGATGAAAACAAAATCCGAACAAACCACTGACTACATTATTCAAACCGTTGCTCCTATTTTTAATAAAAAAGGATACGATTCAACGAGTTTGTCGGATATAGTTGCTTTAACTGGTTTGACTAAAGGTGCAGTTTACGGCAATTTTGAATCAAAAGAAGATTTGGCTGTGAAAGTGTTTTTATACAATGTCAAAAGGATGAAAACTGCTTTGTCGAACTATTTGTCTTCTGCAAAAAATCCGACTGAGCAATTGAATTTACTCACGAATTATTACCGAGAATACTATGATAACATGTTTGATTTTGGAGGTTGTCCCATTTTGAATGTAACCGTCGACGCCAAAAATGTAAATCCGGTTTTGTATGAATTAGGTTGCATCGAAGCCAAAAAAATGGAATATAAACTGGCTGTTATCATCCAAAACGGAATTGTCAATGGCGAATTTAAATCTGACATCAATCACGAAACTATTGCCAAAAACATGTATTCAATGATTGAAGGTTGCGTGTTTACGGCTTTCACTCATCAAGACAAAACCTATATTTCCAACATGATGGATCTTTTAGAGGAATACATCCAAAATAAAATAGTAGTTTAATTTTTTTTTAATCAAAATTATACCGATTGGTATATTTTAAATCCGATGAACCATGAAACAAATTTTAGAAACCAAAACCAAAGTACGCTTTCAAGATTGTGATCCTTTTAATCACTTGAATAATGCCAAATATCTTGACTATTTTATGAATGCTCGAGAAGATCAATTGTTGGAACACTATTCGATTGACATCTTCAAAATGGCAAAAACAGAACTGAAAAGTTGGGTGGTAACAACCAATCAGATAGCGTATTTAAAACCTACTTTTACTATGGAAAATATTGTAATCGAATCACAATTAATTCAGTATACCGACAAAAGTTTAAAAGTTGAAATGCGCATGTATAACGAAACTAAAACCGAACTCAAATCACTGTATTGGGTAAATTTTGTCCACTTTGATTTAACAACACAACGTCCCACGGTTCATTCTGAACAATTAATGCAGCTCTTCGAAACGGTCATCACCGATGTCAATACACACAATTTTGATGAACGGATGATTTCAATACGATAAGACATTAACATTATATTTAGCCCAAAGAAGATTATTTTTTTTACTTTTGATTCCAATCGTCTCAAAAAATGAAAAAAATACTCTTCTTTCTATTAGTATCATCCATTAGTTTTGCTCAAAATTTTACACGAAAAGATTCTCTTCATGGCGGTTTACGATTTGAAAGAACTTGTTTTGATGTACTTCACTATGATTTAAATATCACCATCAACCCAGATGAAAAATCGATTGTAGGTTACAATGAAATTACTTTTAAAGTAGTCAACCCAACAGCAAGAATTCAAATTGATTTATTTGATAATATGCTAATTGACAGCATTATTCACAATTCAAAAAGAATAGAATACCAACGCGAATTCAACGCTGTTTTTCTTCAATTTGCATCAGAATTGAGTCAAAACAGTACTGAAAAAATTCGTTTTTACTATTCGGGAAAACCTAAAATTGCCAAAAGAGCACCTTGGGACGGCGGATTTGTATTTAAAAAAGACCGACAAGGAAAACCGTTCATCGGAGTTGCCGTTCAAGGAACTGGAGCAAGTTTATGGTATCCGGTAAAAGACACTCAAACCGACGAACCCGACAATGGTGCAACCATAAAAGTAGCAGTTCCTAATGGTTTGATGAATGTTTCCAACGGGCGTTTGACTGGTTCTGAAGATTTAAAAAACGGCTACACTCGTTGGGATTGGGAAGTGAAAAATCCGATTAATACTTATAATATTACAGTCAATATTGCAGATTACGTTCACATTCATGAAAATCACAAAGGTTTGGATTTGGATTACTATGTGTTAAGAGAAAACGGCGACATTGCTCAAAAGCACTTTGAAGAAGTAAAACCGATGATGGATTGTTTTCAGAGTAAATTTGGCACATATCCTTTTGTAGAAGATGGTTATAAATTGGTAGAAACTTCCTATTTGGGAATGGAACATCAAAGTGCCGTTGCTTACGGAAATAAATTCCAGCAAGGTTATTTAGGTAATGACTTGTCGGGAACAGGAATCGGATTGCTTTTCGACTACATTACCATCCACGAAAGTGGACACGAATGGTTTGGAAACAGTATCACATCGACTGATATAGCCGATATGTGGATTCACGAAGGATTTACCCAATACACCGAAATTGTTTTTGTAGAATGTCAGTTTGGCTATGAAAAGGCAATGAAATACGCCAATGGATTGCGCAATAATGTACAAAATGACCGTCCGATTATTGGTCAGTGTTGTGTGAATAACGAAGGAAGTGGCGACATGTATCCGAAAGGTGCGCTGCTTTTAAATACGCTTCGACATGTGATCAATGATGATGAAAAATGGTGGAAAATGATATTAAAATATTCTGAAACATTCCGTCATAAAATAATTGACACACCAACCGTTATCGCATTTTTCAATAGTGAAAGCGGAATGAATCTCACACCGATTTTCAATCAATATTTAAAATATACCGAAATTCCGAAATTGGAGGTAAGAAAAAAAGGTTCCAAAGTTTCCTATCGTTGGGTAACTTCTGAACCTAATTTTGAAATGCCTGTAGAATTTATAGTCAAAGGAGAAGAAATCCGCTTAACTCCAACTCAGCAATGGCAAAAACTTCCACAAAAAATCAAAAAATGGGAAGACATCATTATTAAAAACAATGAAGTTTTTATTGAAGTAGCCAAAGTTCAGTAGTTTTAATTCGATTTTAGCGTTTCTTTTCGCAATACTTTCCCATTTTCGGTTTCTTTAAACTTGGATATGAATACGATTTCTTTGGGTTTTTCGTATTTATCTAAGCTGTCAAAAACGCTGTTATCAACGTTAAACTCATCGCCTTCAACCACTAAAATCACCTTCTCACCTAGTTCTTTATCGGCTTTGCCAGCAATAAAAAATCGAGGTTCAATTTTTCCAGAAAGCTTTTCTTCGATACTTTCGGGTATGAATTTAATTCCGCCCGTATTGATTATATTGTCAATTCTTCCCAAAAATACAAACTGATTTTCGTTGACCAATTCTACCAAATCATTGGTTACAATTACATCATCAGAAATACTTGGCGCGTGAATTACTAGACAGTTTCTATCGTCATAGGAAATTGTCACTTTTGGCAAAACCGTAAATGCTTTTTCACCTATTTTTCGTGCTGCAATGTGCGTAATGGTTTCGGTCATTCCGTAGGTTTCATACACTACAGTTGGTAATTTTGAAAGTGAAGCTTCCAATGTTTTCTCCATTTTTGCTCCACCCACAATAAGCTTTTTCACTCTTTTGAGTTGTTTGATTGAATGTTTGGCTTGCAGCGGAACCATGGCAACAAAGTCGTAACTTTCTGTATCAGTTTCGTCCAGCGGATGTGAACTTGGTGCTACAAAATCGACGTCCAATCCTAAAATCATCGCTCGTATCAACATCATTTTTCCTGCAATGTATTTTACAGGAAGACAATGAAGTGCTTTGTTTCCGGGATGAAGATCAAAGAAATCGCCCGTTGCAATTGCAGAGTTCACCATGGCTTGCTTATCAATTTGTATCGTTTTTGCATCACCCGTTGTACCCGAAGTTTTCACTTCTAAATACGATTTACTATCAAACCAATCCAATATAAAATCGCCAACAGGTTTTTCAAAATCGTCTCCTTCTTTGATGAAACTGTAGGCAACACGACACAAATCTTCACGATTCAAATGAAATCCGTTTAGTTTAAACTGATTGTGTACGTTTTCGTAGGTAGGTGTAAAATCGATCATCATTCGTAAATTTTATAGTTAGTTGCTATTTCAGGTTCGGTCACTTTTCCCGTTAACTTCTCTTTCCAATTATTCCATTTGTATTTTTTGGCAAAAATGAACAAAATCAATGGATACATGATGGCCATCGAAAGTATCATTTCGGTCAATGCATTCGACGGATTGGTTTCACTAGTATATTTGAAAACAGCATCAGTTTGTAACGCCGAAAAATCAGATGTAATCAACAATGCAGCCATCAAATTATTGCCTAAATGAAATCCTAAAGCCAATTCCATTCCTTCGTCCATCAAAGTCATCACACCTAATAACAAACCTGTGCCGATGTAAAAAACCATAACTCCGTAACCCATTTCGGCCACTTCTGGATTCGCACTGTGCATGATTCCAAATACTACCGATGTTATAATTAATGGTGTCCAACGATTGCGAGCCATAATTCCGATTTGCTGCATCAAATAACCTCTGAACAAATATTCTTCCAAACCAATTTGAAAAGGAAATAACAGCAAACTGATGATTAATAAAACGGCAAATTTAACTGGGTTGAAATTCCACTGAATCATCGAATTGTCATAATAATAGGATATTCCGAAGGTAAATAGTGTGATAAAAATAATCAAGCCAAGCGAAAATCCAAATCGTTTAAAATCAAAGCTCTTTCGACTTGTACTCAATGATAAAATACTTCTTTCATGAATGAAACGCACTAGTAAAAAAAGCAATCCTAACAAAAATACAAACGGAATCAAATTGATCGTCAATGATAGCCATTTGGGTAAACTTTTCATTAGTTCGTAGGTTTGATCCATCTCTTCATCAGAAATAAGAAGATAACCAATAAAATTAGCAATGAAGATACCTGTTGAAACCAAAGTGGTTACAATTACTCTCCACAAATCATTTTTCCCTTTATAGGCTTGCTCAATAAACATTTTTGTCAGTTTAGAATTACTTGCCTAATTTAGCTTTTTTATTTAAGTAATTCATTACATCTTACAAAAAAATTATGATTACAATTTACCATAATCCGCGTTGCGGAAAGTCGAGAGATTGTTTAGCTTTCATCCAAAATTCAAACCTTGAGTATGAAGTCATTAAGTACTTGGAAACTCCATTTACAAAAGACGAGTTAACAAAAGTTATTGGTAAATTGAAAATCAAGCCGATTGAATTGGTTCGCACTAAAGAACTTATTTGGGTTGAAAAATATAAAAACAGTGCTCTTTCTGACGCTCAAATTATTCAAGCCATGATTGATCATCCTATTTTGATTGAAAGACCAATTGCTGTAAGAGGAAATAAAGCAATAATTGCTCGTCCGCTAGACAAAATCAAGGAAATTCTTTAATTAGTGTTTTATTTAACAAAGCATTGGGAATTGTACGTATAATGAAGATTTAAATTTGCACTTTTATTGATGTATCATTAAAGTATCGCAAATGAAGTATTTTTATCTTTTTTCATTATCCATTTTTATCCTATTTTCAACTCCACTTTTCGCTCAAAAACCTGAAGGAAAACCTGACGCAAAAAAAATAATTGTTTCGGGAAAAGTCATTGAAAAAACAACTAGTCAGCCTTTAGAATACGCAACAATTACTTTGTTCAATACCAAAGCTAACAAAATCACTAGTGGTGGAATCACCGATGCTAATGGTGAATTTAAAGTAGATGCAAATCCAGGAACCTACGACATTAAAATAGAGTTTATTTCGTTTAAAATAGTGGAGTTAAAAGCAAAAGCAATTACTGACAATACTAATTTGGGTGTAATTTCTTTGGAAGATAATTCGCAGCAATTAAATGAAGTTGTGGTTCGTAACGAAAAAACTACAGTAGAAATCAAACTCGACAAAAAAGTATACAATGTAGGTAAAGATTTGATGGTGAAAGGCGGAACAGTAAGTGATGTTTTAGATAATATTCCATCCGTTGCAGTTGATGTAGAAGGAAATGTAAGCCTACGTGGAAATGAAAATGTGCGTGTTTTGATCGATGGAAAACCATCCAATGCTATTAGTATTGCCGATGCTTTAAAACTAATTCCAGCCGATGCTATTGATAAAGTTGAAGTAATCACCAATCCATCTGCTCGTTACGATGCAGAAGGCGGCGGCGGATTATTAAACATCATCCTTAAAAAAGGAAGAACTAGTGGCTTAAATGGTACTTTTTTATTGACAACAGGTTATCCAGACAATCACGGAGTAAATGCTACGATTAATTATAAAGGTGACGATTTTAACTTTTTTACAACTCAAGGTTATAATTACAGAAGCAATCCTGGAAATTCTTATGTAGAAACCGATTATTTATCTGGAAATGCATTATCTCCAGCTTCTATTGTCGAGAACAGAGACAATGATCGTTTGAACAAAGCCTACAACGGAAGTTATGGTTTGGATTGGAATTTAGACAAAAGTCTCAACTGGATGAATGTAGTGAATTACAGAAAATCATCGGGTGACAACCAAGACAATGTAGTTTTTGATAATTTTTATACTGATTCAGCTTTAAATAATGTTAGAACTCGTACTAGTTTTGAAGGAAGTGAAAGTGAAAACGTCGAATTCAACTCAACTTTAGCTAAGAAATTCAAAAAAGACGGACATAAATTAAACCTTGATTTTCAAGTTTCTTCGAATAAAGACCTGAACATTGCCGACATTTACGACAGTACTTTCGGAAACGACAAAACCAATAATGATCAAAGTCAAAGCAGACGTTTAATTCAATTGGATTATGTTCTACCTGTTGGAAAAGAAAGTCAGTTTGAAGCTGGTTATCGCGGTGATTTTACCAATCAAAATACCAATGTCGTAGTATTTGAAGATGGTGTTTTAAATGATAATTTTACCAATCAATTAGAATACAAAGAGAAAGTAAATGCTTTGTACACTCAATATGGATTTAAAATAAAGAAATTCTCTTTCCTTTTTGGAGCGCGTTGGGAAGATTCGAACATCGATGTAAACCAAATCAAAACCAGAGATTTCAACAATAAAAAGTACAACAACTTCTTCCCTAGTGCCTTTTTCACTTATGAAATTAAAGAGAAAACCAACGTTTCATTTAGTTATTCCAAACGTATTAACCGACCAAGAGGAAGGCAATTGAATCCGTTCAGCAACTATTCGAGTAACATTAATATCTTTCAAGGAAATCCTGATTTGAATCCAGCACTTACCGATGCCTTTGATATTGGATTTTTAAAATCGTGGGAAAAAGTAACTTTGAGTACATCAGCCTATTTCAATCATACCGAAGATGTTTTCCAATTTGTTAGAAGAGAATCGGGCGCTTTTGTAAACGGAATTCCAGTTATCTTAAGTTCACCTATTAACCTTTCTACAGAAGACAGAGCTGGATTTGAATTCACCGTAAACTATACACCTTACAAATGGTGGAGATTGAACAGTAACTTTAATTTTTATAGCATAGTCAATAAAGGAAATTATACTTACGTAAATTTTGATGACGAAGTTGTAACTCAAAATTTTGACAACAAAGCAACTACTTGGACTACTCGATTGACATCAAAAATTACCTTACCTGGCAAAATCGATTGGCAAACCAACATGAACTATGATGGTGATCAAAAAACAGCTCAAGGAAAACGTATTGGTGTTTTTGCCATGAATTTGGCTTTCAGTAAAGATATTTTAAAAGACAAAGGAACATTGGCATTCAACGTGAGCGATGTATTCAATTCACGCAAGAGAATCATGGAAACTTTAATTCCGGGTTCTATCAGTTCGTATGCCGAAATGCAGTGGAGAGAACGTCAATTTACATTATCATTTACCTACCGTTTCAACAAACCTAAAAACGAAAGAGAGAAACCAAAACGCCAAATGCAAGACGATGGCGGTGGCGGCGATTTCTAAGAAATAATTAACCGAAATTCTAAAATTCCTTGTTCATAAATCGATTGAACAAGGTTTTTTTAGTTCTGCTTTAATGGAGTAATGAATGACAAATAACCCACAAAAAAAAGTTCCACTTGTTGAGTGGAACTTTTTTATATCAGTACAAACTAAAAATTAAGCTTGTTCAGCGGCTTTTTTAGCTTTTCTTTCTTGTAGTAATTCTTTTGAAGCACCAAAAATCCAATACGGAATTAAGTGAATTAAAAAAATCATTAACCAAAATCCCATTGTTAAAATAGTCATGAAAGCTAAAAAACCTAAATATTGTGAGAAAGTATGCATGTCTTTTGAGATATTTTATTATTTCTTGTCAAAGGTAAAAGATAAATTTATTGTAAGCAAAAAAACTTAAATAAATATTAACTACTTTATAAACATTAATACCATTTTCTTTTTTTAAAGTAGATGATCATTCCGAGAAGCAATAAAAACATGGCTCCCAAAATAATAAAATAACCGTATTTCCAATGTAATTCGGGCATATTGTCAAAGTTCATTCCGTATACACCGACAATAAACGTCAATGGCATAAAAAACACTGAAACCACTGTTAGCGTTTTCATTACTTCATTCATTTTATGATTTTGAGACGAAAAAAAGAAACTTGCCGCACTGTCTAAAGATGAAACATCGTATTCAATTTGCTCTAAAAGTTCCAAACTTTCTTGATGCAAACGATCATAAAAAGAATAATTCTCAATTTCTATTACATTAAAAATATCGTCGTGCTTGATGCTTTTTATCGAATACAACGAGTCGCGCAACGGAATAATCGAACGCTTTAAAAAATTAAAATTATCTCGGTGCAACTCTATTTGCTCTAAAACTTTCGGATTATCATTACTTTTTGACAAATTAATCAGCTCTTCTACTTTGGCTTCTTCCGCTTCAATAGTGATAAAGAAATTTTCCATCACTGCATCCAATAATAAATACAGTAAATAATCAACGTTTTTATCACGCACAATTCCGGAATGCGTTCTCATTCGCTCTCGAATGAAGGTAAAATGATCACTTCTTTTTTCTTGAAACGACACCAAAATATCTTTCTTCAACAAAAAACTGATTTGTTCAACTTTGATGTTATCTGAGTTTTCTTCGGGCAAAATCGATTTAATATTGAAAAAAAGAACGTCGTGGTATTCATCCAGTTTGGTTCTCTTGGTCGTATTCAAAATATCACCCAACATAAAATTATCTACTTTTAGATAATCTCCAATCGATTTAATGATATCAACATCGTTCAATCCGTGTACATTCAACCAATTATTTTTGGTCAAATCAATTTGTTCTTTGATTTCATCTACTTTAATTTCTTCACATTCAACCAATTGATTAGTATCATATACAAACAACTGCATCTCAGTTTTGATTTGCTTGTGAACTCCAGTATAATCTAAATGTGTGGGTTGAACTTTACGCTCTTTTTTAAATACCAATTTTCGCACGGATTCAAATTTTTTCTAAAATTAGTAATATTTCTTTTTTTCAAAGTATTTTTACCAAAAACTATTTCATGATTACATTAATTCACAACATCAAAGAACTTTTACAAGTAAGAGAAACATTTATTTCTAAGGTTTCAGGAAAGGAAATGGCGGTTTTACCATCGATTAAAAATGCTTTTTTGTTGATTGAGAATGATGTAATTGCCGATTTTGGTTCGATGGAAAACTGTCCCAAAATCAATGCTGATGCAACCATTGATGCCACTGGAAAAATGGTTCTTCCAACTTGGTGTGACAGCCACACACATATTGTTTATGCAGGCAATCGCGAACAAGAATTTGTAGACCGCATCAACGGAATGACGTATGAAGAAATTGCGAATCGCGGTGGCGGAATTCTAAACTCGGCCAAAAAACTCAACGAAACCTCCGAAGACGAAATTTACAACCAATCCAAAAAACGTTTGGAAGAAGTCATGCAACTCGGAACGGGCGCAGTCGAAATCAAATCGGGTTACGGTTTGACCGTGGAAGGCGAATTGAAAATGTTGCGCGTCATCAAAAAATTGGCCGATAATTATCCGATAAAAATTAAAGCTACCTTTCTTGGAGCTCATGCGTTTCCTATCGAATACAAAGAAAATCATTCAGGTTATATTGATTTGATTATCAATGAAATGTTACCTAAAATTGCAGAAGAAAACCTAGCCGAATACATTGATGCTTTTTGTGAAACGGGTTATTTTTCGGTGGAAGAAACCGAACGCATTATGGAAGCTGGGAAAGCATTCGGATTAACACCGAAAATTCACGTGAATCAATTCAACACTATTGGCGGAATCGCCGCTTGTGTTCAACACAATGCCTTGACTGTAGATCATTTGGAAATTGTCACCGAAGACGACATCGAAGCGCTTAAAAACTCAGAAACAATGCCTGTTGCTTTACCGAGTTGTTCGTACTTTTTGAGCATTCCGTATACTCCAGCACGCCAATTGATTAATGCTGGATTGCCTTTAGCTTTGGCAACCGATTTTAATCCAGGTTCTACTCCATCCGGAAATATGAATTTTGTAGTAGCAACGGCATGCATCAAAATGAAAATGACTCCCGAAGAAGCAATCAACGCTGCCACCATTAACGGCGCGTATGCAATGGGAATTTCAGAAACACACGGAAGTATCACCAAAGGCAAAAAAGCGAATTTGATTATCACTAAAGAAGTAAATTCGTATTATGAATTACCATATGCGTTTGGAAGCAATTTGATTGATTCGGTACTGATTGAAGGGAAGATAATTTAAAGAAATCTTTTTTAAACGATTTTAAACTAATTTAAACCATATTAAACCATATTAAACCATATTAAACCATATTAAACCATATTAAACCTTTTAAACTATTTCAACGTAATACTCGAATTTCCCACCAATTTAGAATGATCAAAAATGTTAATAAAGTACGTTCCTTTTTCGAAATCAGCATCAAAAAAGTCCTGAGTTACAGTTGCCGTTCCATCTGACACATCAACGGTTTTAGAAAAACTATAGGTTAGCGATTTATCACCAAAAAACTCCGTGATTTTTTTACCCATCACATTGTTTTTACTATTAATTACCTGAATGTAATAGGTTTTATCTTCTTGATTTTTCCCCGAATTCCCACTTACAACAAACGAAACTCGCAGCATTTTCGCTTTGCTAGCCGAAACCGTTTCTTCTTGTTTTCCTGAACTTTTAGTGATGTAAGCTAATGCTTTTAAATTGGACACTCTGAATTCTTCAACCTTAACTTCTTCTACTTTTGGTTGTGCTTTTGGCTGAACCACAACTGGAGTTTCATTTACAGTATTCGTTGGAGTAACAAAATTAGTTTTTGGAGTTTCTTTTTTTGGAGTGTTAGTTACTTTCGGATTGGCAACCGTAGAAGTTTCCTTTTTTGAAAAAGCAGTAGTAGTTTTAACCGAATTGTTATCAGGTAATTTGGTCGATTTTACTTTAGCTACTGCATTGGTTTTACCCGATTTTAATGCCACAATTTCGTTCACCAAAACCCGCATTTTTGATTCTAATTGTTGGTATTGTGTTTTGTATTTGATGAGCGAATTGGCATCACTTTTGGTTTTTTCCAACTCATACATCAACGATGCTACTTTCTTTTTTTCTTCTTTTAATTCTTGGAAGGAAGTGGTTTTCTCTGCAATTTTCGAATCGTACATGCTTTTCAACTCTTCAATTTCCTTCATTACTTCCTCGTTGGTAGAAATTGAATTGGTAGGTTGTTTACTCGAATTAAAATCGCCCACAATATAGCCAATCGCTCCAGCCAAAGCCAAAACCAAAACTCCAATAATCAATAGTAAATAAGAAGTGCGTTTTTTATCGTCCATTTTCAAGTAGCATTTCAACAAAAATAATAAATAGAAATACGACAAAAATGCCAGTCGCTATAAGTTATAAACAAAAAAAGGTGCAAAAATGCACCTTTTAAAATCTATTGTAAATCGTTTATTTTAAAGTAAAACTAGATTTAGAAACCAATTCGCCTTTGTCAAAAATATTCACAAAGTACGTTCCTTTTTCGAAGTTAGAACCTTTTAAATTCTCAGTAACCTTAACCGTTTTGTTTTCATACTGAACTGTAGTCAAGAAACTATAAGTTAATGACTTATCACCAAAAGAAGTCGTTACTTTATCTCCTAAAACATTGTTTTTACTGTCGATAACTTGAACGTAGTACGTTTTGTCTCCCGATTTTGCAATATTGTTTTCAGCAATTGTAAAACTCACCTTTAATAAATCAGCGCGACGTGCTTTTTCAGTTTCAATTTCTTTACCTGAACTTTTTTGTTTGTAAGCTGCCGTTTGCAAATTCAATACTGATAATTTAGAACCTTTTTCAACTGTTTTAGTCAACTCTTCGTTTTGACCCACCAACACTTGATTGTAATTTTTAGATTCTTCTAAAACCACTTTCGTGCTGTCTAAATTGGTGGTTAACTCTTGATTTTGCGCTTTTAACACTTCAATCTCTTGCATTAACGCTTTGTTTTTCGTCTCAAGGTTGTTGTACATTTGTCGGTATTTTGACAATGAATTCACGTCATTTTTGGTACGCTTTACCTCTTCCATCAATTGAACCACTTTTTCTCTTTCGGCAATCAATTCATCCGACATTGTAGTGTTTTCGGCTAAAGCAGTATCATAACTGTTTTTCAACTCTTCCAAATCCTTTAAGATGTTTTCCTTTTCTGTGGAAACATTTTTTACATCAGCTTCTAATTTATTGGTTTCATTCGAAAGTTTGAAATTGTAATACAAACTTCCTAATAAAGCTAATATTAAAACTAGAATTGCCGCTTTTAATCCGTTGTTACTTTTTTGATTTTCCATGTAGTATCTATTTTACACAAATTTACATTAATATATTAAACTGTATAACGCAATTTTGCATAATTATATTATTTTTGGTGAAAGATTTTTTTATGGAAAAGTTGATTCGATTCACAACTTCAGATTTATCAAAAATAACCAACTTCAGAAGCGGTGAAGTAAAATTCGGCGAGCAAATGGTAACCATTCCCAAAGACGCTGATATTGTCAATTTCCTAAAAAACTCCGAACCTCAATTTGTGCTTTTTGGTATTCCTGAAGACATTGGTGTACGTGCTAATTTTGGTCGCCCTGGAGCCGATTCTGCCTGGGAAAGTGCCATCAAAAGTATTGCCAATATTCAACACAATCGTTTTTGCAAAGGTTATAATTTACTGATTTTAGGTCAATTAGATGTTTCAGAAGAAATGCTCGAAATTCAGCAATTGGATTTCCACAATACTGCAGATCGTAAAAAAATGAGCGAATTGGTGGTGCAAATCGATAAAGAAGTCGCCCACATCATCACCACAATTGTCAAAGCGGGAAAAATTCCGATTGTAATTGGTGGCGGACACAACAATGCCTACGGAAACATCAAAGGAACCGCTTTGGCCAAAGGAAAACCAATCAATGCTATCAATTTTGATGCGCATTCCGATTTTAGAATTCTAGAAGGTCGCCATAGCGGCAACGGATTTTCCTACGCTTACGAAGAAGGTTTCCTTAAAAACTACTTCATTTTTGGTCTACACGAAAGTTATACTTCCAAAAGTGTGCTGAAAAAACTACGCGATATTGAAAACCGTGTGCAATTCAACACCTACGACCAAATCAACATTCGACAAGAAAAAAACTTTCAAAACGAAATGAGTTTGGCGCATAATTTCATCAATGATACGCATTACGGAGTTGAAATTGACTTGGATTCAATTCCGAATATTCCGAGTAGTGCTATGACGTTGAGCGGATTTTCAGTAGAAGAATTGCGCCGTTTTATTTACTTCTTTGGCAAACACCCAAATGCGGCTTATTTGCACATTTGCGAAGGCGCGCCGAGTTTAGACAACGAAAAAAACAATCATTTGGTGGGTAAATTAATTGGTTATTTAATCACCGATTTCATGAAGGCCAAACGCGATAGTGTGTAGTTTTTGAAGCAAATGGCTTGGGCTTTCTTGTAATCCATTTTCCTGCTTTCCGTCATGCGCGGCATTTCCTACAATCAGGGCTAGTTGATGAACGTCTTTTGTAAAAGTAAAATTTCTAAGAAAATTTAGTGAAAACGCCTTATTAAAACTCATTAATTAAATAAAACCTATCTTTGCACTCACTTGAAACAGTTCAAGCAGCATTATATTTATGACATTCAACGATTTAAATTTATTAAAAAACATACAAACTGCATTGGTTGAAGAAGGCTACGAAACGCCTACACCGATTCAGCAGCAAGCAATTCCGATTATTCTAGAAGGAACTGATTTAGTAGGTTGCGCACAAACCGGAACCGGAAAAACAGCCGCTTTCGCCATTCCGATTATCAATTCATTACACCGAATGGTCGGTTCAACCAACAAGCGTAAAGTTATACGAACGCTCGTTGTTACACCTACTCGTGAACTTGCTATTCAAATTGACGAAAGTTTCAATACGTATGGCAAATACACCAACATTCGCTCGATGGTGATTTTTGGTGGTGTGAGTCAAGTGCCACAAGTGGATCAACTTAAAAAAGGCATTGACATCTTAATTGCCACTCCAGGACGACTTTTAGATTTGCACAAACAAGGGTTCATCGACTTGGATCATTTACACTTTTTAGTATTAGACGAAGCCGATCAAATGCTCGATATGGGTTTCATCAATGATGTAAAAAAGATTGTAAAATTGACTCCAGATAATCGTCAAACGCTATTGTTTTCGGCTACAATGCCAATGGCAATACGTGAATTAGCAGATACATTTTTAACTACTCCAAAATACGTTTCGGTTACACCAGTTTCATCCACAGCCGAAACCGTAAACCAAAAAGTATATTTTGTTGGTAAAGAAGACAAGCGAAGTTTATTGTACCACATCATTCGCAATGATAAAATCAATAATGTTTTGGTGTTTACCCGAACCAAACACGGCGCTGACAATGTAGTAAAAGCATTAAAGAAAAACGGAGTTACGGCCGAAGCCATTCATGGTGACAAATCGCAAAACGCACGTCAACGTGTATTAGAAGCCTTTAAAAACAAAGAAATTTCAGTTTTGGTGGCTACAGATATTGCGGCACGTGGAATTGATATTGAAAGTTTGCCATTTGTAATCAATTTTGATATTCCGAATATTTCTGAGACGTACGTTCACCGAATTGGTCGTACAGGAAGAGCTGGAAATTCAGGTTTAGCCATATCATTTTGCGGAAAAGACGAATTAACGTATTGGAAAGATATTGAAAAATTAATCCGAATTAAGGTTAAAGTAGTCGAAGATCATCCGTATCCTTTTAAAGAGGAAGAACCCAATCCGGATGCAAAACCCGACTTAAGAAATAAAAAGAAACCCAATACAAATTCGGGTAATTCGAGAAAATCGGATGCTTCCAAAAAGAATAAAAAACGCTGGTATTAACTGGCGTTTTTTTTGGCTTTTTCTACACGAATTACACGAATTATCACAAATTAATTTACCGCAGATGCACAGATTTTAAACAAATTAAATCTGTGAATCTGTGACAAAACGCCTTTTTTATTAGCTTATTTTTGGTTCTGAATTTGTATTTTGTATACTGTTGTTGATGATCATAATCAACCTCGAAGAATCAAATGGTTTGATGATGACATCGTTCATTCCGCACGAAAGTGCTTGTTCGGAGATTTCTTGTTTATCAAAAGCGGTTAACGCCACAATAGGAATCGTGTAGCCTTTTTTGCGAATGAGTTTGGTAGTTTCAAATCCGTTGATGACAGGCATATTAATGTCCATCAAAATCAAATCGTATTTTTCAGTTTCTAACAAATCAATCGCTGTATAACCATCGTCGACTACTTTACAAACAAAATTATTGTTTTGCAGGATTTTTTTAGTAACTACTTGATTGATTTTATTGTCTTCTACCACCAAAATCTTATACAAATGATTGGTCGAAAGATCGACTTCAATATTGTTGATGATTTCGTTTCGTTTGCTTTCATCTACAATAAAACCTATCGTAAATGAAAATGTAGTTCCTTTTCCGAGTTCGCTTTCTAAAGAAATAGAACTATCAAAAACCTCAACTAACTTCTTAACAATCGACAATCCCAAACCAGTTCCTTGATAGTCGCCTTCTTTGCGTTCGATTTGTACAAATTTATCGAAAATCTTATCCTGATCTTCTTTGGCAATTCCAACTCCATTATCTTTAATCTTAAAATTGATAAAGTGTTTGTTGCCTTCTATTCGCTCTTGATTTACGATTACTTTAACTTCTCCATCTTTGGTGAATTTCAAAGCGTTACTCAACAAATTCAAGACTACTTGCGATAATCGGAGTTTATCACCAATCAGATATTCTGGAATATCCGTATCAATTTCGGTGCTGATTTTATTATTGTTTTTAATAGCGATAAATTCTAACGAATCAGCAATGGTGTTGATTTCGTCACTGATATTAAAAATCATATTTTCAAGATTCACCCGATTTTCTTCAATTTTATTGATTTGTAGTAAATCGTTCACCAACGAAAGTAAATAACGAGCTGAAAATTTGAGTGAATTCAAATGCGGACTTTTCTCTAACTCTTTGTGTTCATCAACAATAATGTTAGTAATCCCAACTACACCATATAAAGGCGTTCTAAGTTCGTGACTGATAGTGGAAACGAATTGCGACTTCAATTGAGACGCTTCTTCGGCTTTTTCCTTGGCTACTTTAAGGTCTTCGTTGGCTTTGAGTAATTTTCCGTTGAGCTTCCGAATCAACTTATAGTTTTTGTAGTAATTATAAGTTAGAAGTCCGAGTGTAAGCAAAATAATCAAAAACAAACCTACAATCACTTTCGATTTGCGCAGGTTTTTGTATTGAATGTCTTTCTCTTCTTCAATTTGGCTGATCTTGCGTTCGTATTCACCAAATTCAATCGAACTCCCTGAAAGTTTTGCTTTTTTTACACGATCATCATTGTAGATTTTTTCGACTAGTTTATCGTGTAAATCAAGGTAATACAATGCTTTTTCGTAGTCCTTTTTCTTCTTATAAAAGTTAGAAAAATCCTTGTACACATCACTTACATACGATTCGTATAAATTGTCTTTGTTAATGGTTCCGAATTGTATTGCTCTTTTATAGTAATATTCCGCTTTATCATCTTGATTTAAATGGCTGTAATACGAACCGTACAAAGTAGATTGAGTAATTTTGGCTTCGACTAAATCACTTTTATTGATGAATTGTTCTGGAGTTTTCAGGTAAACCAATCCGTTTTCAAAATCGTTTTCAGCAAAATACGCACCACAAATATTAAGATTTGTGTACGTAATCTCAATTGAATCATTGATTTTCTTGGCTGTTTTTAAAGCTTCTTTGTAATAAGGAATACTCTTTTTTAAATTATTTTCTCGGTACGAATAAACGCTTCCTAAGTTATTATTCACCCAACATTTCAAACTATCATTCGAAGTTAATTTGGCAAAATGAAGCGCCTTTTCGTAGTATTCGATACTTTTTTTAACATCGTAGAATTCTTCAAAATTGAGTGCAATTAAGTTGTATGCTTTGGCTTTTAATACATCATCTTTTAGTATGTGAGCAGCATCCAGCGCTTTTTTAGACAAATTTAATGACTTATCAATTTCTAAATTGACAAAAGCATTTCCTGCATCTCTCAATAAAGCATCTACTTGCTTCTTTGTTGGCGTAGTCTCTTGGGAAAAAGCTACACTACTTAAAAAAGCAAATAGAAGTATAATTGAATGATGAATTCTTCTCAATCGAATGGTTTTAGAGCGATTTAAATGATGTTAGTCGCGAATTAACTTTCTGTATTTGATTCGGGTTGGATTCACATCACCCAGACGTTTTTTCTTGTTCTCTTCATAATCAGAGAAACCACCTTCGAAGAAATACACTTGTGAGTCGCCTTCAAATGCTAAAATATGAGTACAAATACGATCTAAAAACCATCTGTCGTGGGAAATTACCACAGCGCAACCTGCAAAATTCTCCAAACCTTCTTCTAAAGCACGTAGCGTATTGATGTCCAAATCGTTGGTTGGCTCATCTAATAAAAGAACGTTTCCTTCTTCTTTCAAAGTCATGGCCAAATGCAATCTATTTCGTTCACCACCCGAAAGTGTAGCTACTTTTTTATTTTGGTCACTTCCACCGAAATTAAAACGCGAAAGATACGCTCTTGAATTAACTTGTCGTCCGCCCATCATAATTAACTCTTGACCGTCGCAGAAGTTTTCCCAAATTGATTTATTGGGATCGATGTTAGAGTGCGATTGATCAACGTAGGCAATTTTCACTGTTTCACCAATGGTAAACTCGCCACCATCAGGTTCTTGTTCTTTCATAATCATTCGGAAGATTGTGGATTTACCAGCACCATTGGGTCCGATAATTCCAACAATTCCAGCTTGTGGAAGTGTAAAATTTAAATCGTCATATAATAATTTATCTCCAAATGCTTTTGCCACACTTTTAGCTTCGATAACATTGGTTCCTAATCGTGGACCATTTGGAATGTAGATTTCTAATTTTTCGTCGAGTTCTTTTTGGTCTTCATTCAACAATTTATCATAGTTTTGAAGACGTGCTTTCTGTTTAGTTTGTCTTCCTTTGGCACCTTGACGCACCCAATCCAACTCGCGTTCTAAGGTTTTTCTGCGTTTAGAAGCTACTTTTTCTTCTTGCTCCATACGTTTTGATTTTTGGTCTAACCAAGAAGAATAGTTTCCTTTCCACGGAATACCTTCTCCTCTATCCAACTCCAAAATCCAACCTGCTACATTATCTAAGAAATATCTATCGTGCGTTACTGCAATAACAGTTCCTGAATATTGCGCTAAGTGTTGCTCTAACCAAAGAACTGATTCTGCATCTAAGTGGTTGGTTGGCTCATCCAATAACAATATATCCGGTTGTTGTAAAAGTAAACGACAAAGCGCTACACGGCGTTTTTCACCACCTGAAAGCACATTAATTGGCATATCACCTTCTGGAGTTCGTAAAGCATCCATTGCGATTTCCAATTTAGTATCCAATTCCCATGCATTAGAAGCGTCAATTTTATCTTGAAGTTCTGCCTGACGATCCATTAGTTTTTGCATTTTATCGGCATCTTCATAAACTTCTGGCAAACCAAACATATCGTTGATTTTGTTGAACTCGTCTAAAATAGCAACCGTTTCGGCTACACCTTCGCGAACTACTTCGATTACGGTTTTAGTTTCATCTAATTGCGGTTCTTGTTCTAAATAACCAACCGTATATCCGGGTTGAAACACCACATCGCCTTGGTAATTCTTTTCGACACCAGCAATGATTTTCAATAAGGTAGATTTACCCGAACCATTCAAACCGAGAATCCCGATTTTAGCTCCGTAAAAGAAACTTAAATAAATGTTTTTTAATACTTGTTTATCACTTCCTTGATACGACTTGCTCAATCGTTGCATTGAGAAAATCACTTTTTTATCGTCTGACATTTTAAATTATTTTGAATTATAAATTTTGAATTAGTTAGTGAACCAGCTTTTAATCATTTCTTTTTCAGAGTGTTTTGCATTTTTATGGCTGAATTCATTGGTTTTTGGATTGTAAACATAGTCATTTGCCCATTCTTTATGATGTTGAGCAAGACTTTTTATACTATCACATACGTATTTTATTTCTTCCGAAGTTGTGGTAGGATGAATGGACATTCGAATCCACCCTGGTTTTTTAATCAAATCGCCTGATGAAATCTGACATACTAAATCATGCGAAGTTTCTTGATCAACGTGAAGTAGAAAGTGACCATACGTTCCAGCACAACTGCAACCACCACGCGTTTGGATTCCGAATTTATCATTTAAAATTTTTACGCCCAAATTGTAGTGCATGTCATCAATGTAAAACGAAATCACTCCTAACCTATTTTGGTGTTGTCCTGCTAAAATAGTAATAGTATCAACCGTTCCCAATTGATCAAAAACGTAATCCACGATTTCGTGTTCACGCTCTAGAATATTTTTCACGCCCATTTGCTCTTTCAACTGAATGGCCAAAGCAGTTTTAATTACTTGAAGAAAACCGGGAGTTCCACCGTCTTCTCTATCTTCTATATTGTCAATGTATTTATGTTCGCCCCAAGGATTCGTCCAACTTACTGTTCCGCCACCCGGACAATCAGGCACATTATTTTTATACAGATTTTTATTAAAAACCAAAACACCCGAAGTTCCTGGTCCGCCCAAAAACTTATGTGGTGAAAAGAAAATAGCATCCAAATAGCGTTCATCATCAGGATGCATATCGATTTCAACATACGGTCCAGAACACGCAAAATCTACAAAACACACACCATTATTTTCATGCATAATTTTAGCAACTTCGTGGTACGGCGTTTGAATTCCAGTTACGTTAGAACACGAAGTGATTGAAGCAATTTTGAAACTTCGATCCTTGTATTTATCCAATGTTTTTTTGAATTCTTCCATACAAAATAAACCTTCTTCGTCACACGGAATCACTTCAACATCGGCAATGGTTTCCAGCCATGAAGTTTGATTGGAATGATGTTCCATGTGGGAAATCAAAACAATTGGTTTTACTACATCAGGAAGATCAACGTATTCTTTAATGTTTTCCGGAATTTTCAATCCTAAGATGCGTTGAAATTTATTCACCACACCTGTCATTCCTGTTCCAGTATTGATCAAAACATCATTATCATTGGCATTGACATGTTTTTTGATGATGTGTTTGGCTTCGTGGTATGCCATAGTCATTGCTGTTCCCGAAACCGTAGTTTCAGTATGCGTATTGGCTACAAAAGGTCCAAATTGGTTCATTAATTTTTCTTCAATAGGTCGGTACAATCGTCCGCTGGCGGTCCAATCCGTATAAATGATTTTTTGAGAACCATAAGGCGACTCAAATTCTTGATCAATTCCGATGATATTTTTTCGGAATTGCTGAAAATACTGTTCCAATTGAGTGGTAACTTCGGTTGAAATCATAATTGAAAAATTTGTGCTCAAAGATACATTTTTTTAATTATTTCGTAATTTCAATTGCATAAGAGTTGCTATTTATTTAGTAACTTTGAAAAAAACAACAAATCTCCATGAATTTCAACATTCAAAACCGATTTACCAACGAACTTCCAGCTGATTCAGAAGAGAAAAATTTTGTTCGCCAAGTAGAACAATCGTGTTTTAGTTATGTGAATCCTATTATTCCCAAAAACCCTAAATTGATTCATGTTTCAGACGATGTTGCTGAACTCATAGGCATTAATAAAGAAGTGACTCTTTCGGAAGATTTTCTCAATGTTTTCTCAGGGAAAAAAAATCAGCCACAAACCCGACCATTTGCCATGAATTATGCAGGTCATCAATTTGGAAATTGGGCCGGACAGTTAGGCGATGGAAGAGCAATAAATTTATTCGAAATCGATCATGACAATCAGCATTTTACGCTACAATTAAAAGGCGCTGGAAAAACGCCGTATTCGCGTCGCGGTGATGGTTTGGCCGTTTTGCGATCCTCTATTAGAGAACATTTGTGTAGTGAAGCCATGTATAATTTGGGTGTTCCAACTTCGCGTTCACTATCATTGATGTTGACTGGAGATGAAGTGTTGCGCGATATGATGTACGACGGAAATGCCGAATACGAAAAAGGTGCTGTAGTATGCCGTGTGGCGCCAACCTTTATTCGATTTGGTAGTTTCGAACTTTTTGCTGCGAGAAGAGATACTGAAAATTTAAAATTATTAGCCGATTTTACTATTCAATACTATTTCCCAGAAATTAATGAAGTTGGAAAAGAAAAATACCTCGCTTTTTTTAAATCGATTGCCAAAAAAACACGCCAATTGATGATTCATTGGCAACGTGTTGGTTTTGTACATGGAGTAATGAACACAGACAATATGTCGATTCACGGAATTACCATTGATTACGGTCCGTACGGTTGGTTGGAAGATTACAATTTGAATTGGACACCCAATACAACTGATAATGAAAACAAACGTTACGCTTATGGCAATCAACCTGATGTCGCATTGTGGAATTTGTATCAATTAGCCAATGCATTGTATCCGTTGATTGAAGAAACCAAAGATTTAGAAACCATTTTAAATGATTTTGGTAAAAAATATGAGGATGATTATCTGACCATGATGCGCAGTAAATTAGGTTTGATGAATTCGCTAAAAGAAGATGCCAAACTCATTGCTGATTTGGAAAAAACACTTCAATTATCGGAGACAGACATGACTTTATTTTACAGAGAATTAGGTCGGATAAAAAAAGAGTTTACTTCAGGTTGCGCTATTTCAACCATTACAACTGCCTTTTACAAACCCGAAGAAATCAAGAAAAAAGTAGTTCTCAATGAATGGGAAAAGTGGTTCATCAAATACATTGATCGTTTGAAAAAAGAAACAATTTCTGATGAGGAACGAAAATTAGCTATGAATAAGGTCAACCCGAAATACGTTTTGCGAAATTACATGGCACAATTGGCTATTGATGCAGCCAATAATGACGATTATTCTGTTGTTGATGAACTGTATCGTTTACTCAAAAAACCGTACGATGAACAACCCGAAATGGAAAAATGGTTTGCCAAAAGACCTGATTGGGCACGAGTAAAAATAGGCTGTTCGATGCTTTCGTGCAGTTCGTAATTTAACGCACTTTAAACTTTTCTCTGTACTCCAAAGGTTTCATTCCGACTACTTTCTGAAATACTTTTCGGAATGATTTAGGATCGGTATAACCCGATTTATCTATAATTTCTGAAACCGTTAGCTGAGTTTGTTCCAAATATTTTTTTGACGATTCAATTCGGATGTTTTGCAAGTATTCAATGGGCGGAATTCCGGTTGCTAATTTAAATCGACGTACAATATTCCTACGACTGGATGGAATTTCATTCAATACATCGTCTAATTTTTCAATTTGATGAAACTGTTTTTCGATCTTTTCTTGAACCATTGAAACCAATTCGTCGTTGTGCGTATAATTAGGTCGAAAGGTTCCGAAATAACTTTGCTGATAACGATCCATATCAATGGCAAATAATTTAGCAACTTGAATGGCAATTTCTCTTCCGCAATACTTCTGAACGAGTAATATAATTAGATGAAAAAGCGACGTTGAACCGCCACTTGTATAAGTTCTTTCATCAGCAGTTACGGTTTCATTTGATTTCAATTTCACTTCTGGGAAAAGTCGCTCAAAAGCACTACACGCATCGATGTGCGTTGTCGCAAACTTTCCGTTCAACAATCCGCTGGCACCAAATAGAAAAGCACCTGAACAAAAACTAGCAATTTCAGAACCTCTTTGATACTGTTGATGTAACCACGGAATGTAAGCCACATTTTTTTCTATTGTTTCTTTCATATCATCAGTAGTGAAAGCGGGAATCAGAATCATGTCAATTGGATCTTTCACTTCCAATGTGGACTGAATCTGATAATTGTGAAAATTTGCCTCACCATTTTCTAATTGATTGGGTAATTGAAACACATTGATCAAAAAAGGAATTGGTTTTCCGCTTTCAACAACTAATTTATTGGCAGTTTCGAGTACTTCCATCAACGCAGCAACGCTCAGAAGTTTATAGTCGTAAGGTAAAATGAGTCCGATGTGTTTCATAACATAACTTTTTCCAAAAATAGCAATTTTGTCTTAAATGACCCTAAATTTTACTTTTCAATAACTTTTACCCCTTTATTCTGTGTTATTTTTGTTAAACAAAATAAACGAACACACAACTATTATGAAAAAAGACCGTATTATTTTTTGGGTAGCTACTACACTCATTTTCTTATTTGAAGGTGTAATGCCAGCACTAACCTCACAATCTGAATTGGCAAAAGAAGGAATTCGTCATTTGGGTTATCCTGAATATTTTGGAAACATTTTGGTAGTTTTTAAAGTAATTGGAACGCTTATTTTAATGTGGCCAAATGCACCGAAATGGTTAAAAGAATGGTCGTATGCCGGATTTACATTCGATTTCATTTTTGCCAGTTTAAGTCATCTTTTTGTTGATGGATTTGGGTTCTATGCAGTATTCCCACTAATTGTTTTAGGAATCCTTTTGGTATCCTATTCCTATTATCACAAAATCAATTCAACAAAACTAAGCGCCTAATTTCAAAATTAATTATGGTAGAAGTGTTTAAAACTAATGTTCAAAATCATTCTGATGCAGAACGATTAGCCTCTGAACTATCCAAGAAAAGTGATAGTTTAAAAATCAATTTCGATTTGAATGATTGTGATAACATTTTAAGAGTCGAAGCTAAAAAAATCAATCCATTGGAAATTATTGAATTGATGCATTCTAACGGTTTTCAATGCGAAGTAATTTTGTAAACTATGAATACAACCATTAAAACAATAGACGAATACATTGCTACACAACCAAAAGAAGTGGCTTTGGTTTTAGAGCAAGTTCGGCAGACCATTCGCGATGTCATTCCGGAAGCTGAAGAAACCATTGGATACGGAATTCCGACGTTTAAATACTACGGAAATTTAGTCCATTTTGCAGGCTATAAAAATCACATTGGTTTTTATCCTGGAGCAGCTGGAGTGGAAGCTTTTACAGATGAAATCAAAAAATACAACACATCGAAAGGAACGATACAATTTTTGTTAAATGAGCCAATTCCTTATGACTTAATAGCAAAAATTACTACTTTTCGAGTGCAACAAAACATAGAAAAAAAGAAAAAGAAATGATAACAGTACAAACTACAGTTCATGCTTCAATAGAAAAAGCATGGGAATTTTGGACACAACCCGAACATGTAATGCAGTGGAATAATGCTTCTGATGATTGGCATTGTCCTAAAGCAAGTAACGATTTAAAAGTTGGCGGAAAATTCAATTATACTATGGCTTCTAAAGACGGAACTATGAGTTTTGATTTTGAAGGCGAATACTCAAAAGTAGACGATTTTTCATTGATTGAATACCATATTATTGATGGAAGAAAAGTAATTATTCAATTTGAGAAAACAGAAAACGGAGTTCAAATTACCGAATCATTTGATCCTGAAAATGTACATTCAGAAGAGTTACAACGAGATGGCTGGCAAGCGATTTTAGATAATTTTAAAAAACACTGCGAAAGCAATTAAATTATGGCAACAAAACAAGTATGGCTGAATCTTCCAGTGAAGAACGCCTTAAAATCAAAAGAGTTCTTTACGCATTTAGGATTCACCTTTTTAGAAGAACGAACTACAGAACATTCGGCGTGTATGCTTTTGGGAGCAACCAATTTCGTTGTTATGCTCTTTGCAGAAGATATGTTCCAAAATTTCATACAACACGAAATTACTGACACTAGTAAATCATCTGAAGTATTGATTTCAGTGGATGCTGAAAGTCGTGAAGAAGTTGATGAATTAGCCCGAAAAGCCAAAGAAGCGGGCGGAATTGTTTATGGTGAACCAGGCGAAAATCAGGGTTGGATGTACGGTTGCGGATTTTGCGATTTGGATGGACATCGTTGGAATGTATTGTACATGGATTTTTCTAAAATGCCGCAATAATTCATCCATTTGACATTAAGGCTTTTAAACTCAAAAAAAAGTATAGCAAGTATGCAAGAAACTGAAAAACATAACGAACGAATAGCCAAAATGACCTTTTCATCTGTTTATCCGCATTACATAACAAAAGTTCAGAGCAAAGGAAGAACACTTGATGAATTGCAACAAGTAATTGAATGGCTCACCGGATTTGACGCAAAAAAATTGCAGGAACTAATCGATGAGAAAGTCACTTTTGAAACCTTCTTCGAACGAGCAACATTGCATCCCAATGCTCAACTCATTACAGGAGTAATTTGCGGTTACAGAATAGAAGAAATTGAAAACCCGTTAACCAAAAAAACTAGGTATTTAGACAAACTCATAGACGAATTAGCCAAAGGAAAAAAAATGGAAAAAATTTTACGTCAATAATACAATTCATCATCAATTACAAAACGAACAGTAATGCGTTTATTCATAAAAATCATCAAATCATGAAAAGACTAGAATTTACAATAGAAATTAATACTTCCATAGAAAAAATTTGGGAAACACTTTGGAACGATACAACCTACCGCGATTGGGTTTCTGTATTTTGCGAAGGAACCTATGTGAAAACCAATTGGAATGAAGGCGATAGCGTTCATTTTTTGACCCCAGATGGAAAAGGAATGAATAGTATCATCGAAAAAAAACTAGAACACCAATACATTGCCTTCAAACACATCAGTGAGTTGGAAAATTTTGAACCACAACCTGTTGATGAAACCACTTCTGAGTGGACTGGAGCAATGGAAATTTATGAATTAATCCCTAGCACATCTTCTGTAACTTTGAAAGTGTTGATGGATACCTTAGAAAAGTACATCGAGTATTTTGAAACCACTTTTCCGAAAGCACTAGAACGCGTGAAAACATTATCAGAAAACAATCAATAATCAATAAAAAAATGGCAACAGTAAACCCTTATTTAATTTTTAACGGAAATTGCGAAGAAGCATTTCTGTTTTACAAATCAGTATTTGGCGGCGAATTCCCTTACATGGGAAGATTTAGTGAAATGCCGCCTTCTGACGATGAAAATTGTCCACCACCACCAGCAGATGAAGCCAACCGAATCATGCACGTTTGTTTACCCATCGGCAAAGAAACAACTTTGATGGGAAGCGACAGTACCAGTCAGAGTGGCGATGTAATTGTTGGAACTAATATTTCGGTTTCAATCAATACCGATAGTCGTGAGGAAGCCGATAAAATATTCAACGGACTTTCAGCTGGCGGAAATGTATTCATGCCAATGACGAACACTTTTTGGGGTGCCTATTTCGGGATGTTTACGGATAAATTCGGCATCAATTGGATGGTGAATTTTGACGAAATGCCAAAATAACACCTTTTTGCCGCAGATTCGCAGATTTTCAAAGCTTAAACTGTGAATCTGTGGTATAAAAAATTATTGCCTTTTACTTTTCACATCTTCTAAAATCCATTCTAATTCAGGATCTTTATTTGAGATTTTATCTTCTAAAGTCGGAATGATTTCTTTATCTGGAAAAATTCCTCTTCCGTCTACATCCGTTTGATTGATTGTTTTGATGTTCATCAATCCCAAACGCAAGGCAATTTTTGAATTAGGCAATTGTACGACAGGCATTATACCAGCAACGGTTCCGTTGAAAGCGCCACCTGTTTCTTCACCTACAAAAGTTATGTTGGGATTCGATTTTAACGAAGACGCAACAATACAAGCAGCAGAGAAACTTCCGCCATTAATCAATACGTACACTTTTCCAGAAAAATAATTGGGACTGTTTTTTTGTGGTCGTGAACCTACTAATTTGTAGTAGTACTTTCCGTCATCGTTCTTAGTGGTTCTGAAATAGGAAAATCCCATATAAAATGGATAAGCAGCTGCTAAAAATGGATACGACAATTTCGGCGCCGAACGAAATGCGCCCCATTTCCACATACTGGTTTTTGAAGTTACTTCAGCAGGTTGCAGTATCGTATATTCTTTGTCGGTAAGATACGAATACAAATCAACCGCATCCGAAACTCTTCCACCAGGATTATCACGTAAATCAATCACTAACGTTCTGATGTTCATCTTTTTAATCGAATCAAAAAATTCATCATATACTCTGTAATATCTACCTTGAGAGAAGTTTTTGATTTTTAAAATCGCCACTGAACTGTCCGTTGGAACTACTTTTAAACTTTTGACGTATTCTTTACTGGTAGCATCAAAACCATAAATTCGTTTGAGTTTTTTCTCTTTTTTGAGTTTGGCTTTGTCGACAGGAGTTTTAGAGACAATCTTTGCCGAATCTTTCACTACAGTAGTAGCTTTAACAACAGGCTTATTTCGAGAAACAACCTTAGTAAACAACGAATCTTTTTTCTTGAAAACATACGTCAAGCTATCATTAATTCCGATTTCATTGGTCATAAAAAGAGAAAAACGTTTTCCAAATGATTTTCGAATGAACGTAGAATTGAAACCATCGGAAGTAAACGATTTTCTGTATTTTGAAAAAAGAAGTTGAGGAGTTGTTTCGTTTACTGAAACGACTTCTGTTCCTTCTTCGATTTTGTTCTTTTTGGATTTACTTTTAACGACATACAATTTCTCTGCTTTCCATTCAAAAACAAACTGAGATAATGGTCCGTCACCACTCTTTTTCAACCGTTTGGCTTCTTTTTTAGAAACTCTTTTAGAAACGGGCGTCATGCTCATGTGACCTTGGCGTACTGAAGCAATCACCGGACTAATTACAAAATAAAACTCCTTACTCGTCATGGGTTTTGACACCACATTTCGGATGCTATCAAACTTATAATTGAGCTGTTCTTTGGAAATATAACCGTACAAATTAGGATAATAACGTTCTAATTTGCGTTGGGTAAAATCAATATCTTTTTGCAGTTGTTCTGCTGGAATGGGTTGTTCTAATTTTTTGTTGAATTGATTGACTGAAGTACAGTTGGTCAATACAATTGAAATCAAAACCAAAAATCCAAGGGTGCTTTTGTGCATATAATTTTATTTTTTAAATAACATCGCGGTATACAAAACTATCGATTTTATTTAGGCTGAAGTAAAACCGCAAAACAATAATTTTATTTTAGATGTTTTTCCATCATGTTAATGGCTTGAGTTTTTAAAACTTCGTAATCAAAATCGTCATTAAAACCCAAACCCGAGTTGATGTGTGCATCGCCCAAATTAGCACACAGCATGTATTTTGTACCACCCAATTCTAATGATACACGAGAAAACTCGGTTTGTACCCTAAACACAATAGTTCCTTCATGGTCTTGTACATAAAAAATGTGCTTGTTGTAAATTGCGTTTTTGCTTTCATTTTCGTAACGTTCAAAAACTAATACAGTATAGTTATTCCATTTGAATTGATCAAAGCAAAACATATCTTTTAGATTATCAGTCAACAGTCCTTTTTTGTAGGCATCGTAAAGTTTATCTTTATAAGGTTTTGCCTTATCGTACTCTTTTAAACGATAATACACCTGAATAAGTTTGGAATACGCGTGGTAATCGGAAGGATTCATATCGATGATTTCCAAAAAAGCGGGTTCAGCTTTGGCGTGATTACCTTTTAATGATTCCAACAACCCAATATTAAACAGCGCATTGGTATAGGATTCGGTATCTTTTAAAACTTTAGATTTGGCAAAATAATAGGCTTCTAATGCCTTGTCATGATCATTTAAATCCGAATAAATCTGCCCTATCATAGAAAAAGCTCTACTCGGACAATTCGGTTGCTCGATGGCTTTTTTATAGGATTGAAGTGCCATTTCGAGGTTTTTTGATTGATAATACGATTCGCCCAACCCAATTAAACATTGTGGATCATTAGGATTATTTTTCAAACTACTTTGAAAGGTTTCAATAGCGTCAGTATAGCGTTTCATATAATTTAAAGTAGAAGCTTTAATAAAGTAAGCTGCTACTTGTTGTGGATCTTTTTGAATTGACAAATCCATCCATTTGATGCAATTAGGATCGTCTTCTTTCATATAGTATGCAAATCCGATTTGGTACAATGCGTTCGATGAGTAATCCTCTTTTTTATTGGCGTAGAGTTCGATGATTTTATCGTACTCCCGATTTTCATATAGGAAATCCAAACTGTCTTGGTTTTGACTGTACGTTACCAAGCTGTAAATTGCTAACACTAAAGAAAGAATGATTTTTTTCATAAGTTGTTGATTAATTTGTAGTTTTTTTGTGCATTTGTTGTACATCCGATTGAAACAAACTTACATATTTTTTTGTGAGAGTTAAAACTTTATGTTCATGTTCACATTGCTAAAGTCACTTAACTCTGAGCTATATTAAAAAAATCCGCAAAGTCGGTAGACATTTGCGGAGCATTTTGTGGTACTCTTCGTGAAGTTGGTGAAAATTTTTCTGCATAAGAATATCTTTTTTAAACAATAAACCTGACCGATTTCAACAACCAGTCAGGTTCTATTTTTTCATCAAAAACTGTGCAATTAAATTCCAGCAACCGCTTTTATTTCATCTATGATTCGCAAAGCCAACGCATCGGCTTCAGCTTGTGTTGGTGCTTCGGTATAAATTCGAATGATAGGTTCGGTATTCGATTTTCGCAAATGAACCCATTCCGTTGGGAAATCAATTTTCACACCATCAATGGTCGAAATATTTTCGTTCTTATATTTTTCGGTCATCGCTTCCAAAATCGCATCCACATCTATTTGAGGCGTCAACTCGATTTTATTTTTACTCATATAATACTGCGGATAACTTGCTCGCAATTCAGCTACCGTCATTTCTAAACTCGCCAAATGCGTTAAAAACAAGGCAACTCCAACCAAACTGTCTCTTCCGTAGTGCAATTCTGGGTAAATGATTCCGCCGTTTCCTTCTCCGCCAATAATTGCATTGGTCGCTTTCATTAACTCTACTACATTCACTTCGCCCACAGCACTGGCTTGATAACTTCCGTTGTGTTTGTTGGTGATGTCTCTCAACGCACGAGAAGATGACATATTTGAAACAGTATTTCCTGGAGTTTTGCTCAATACGTAATCGGCTACAGCAACCAAAGTATATTCTTCGCCAAACATTTCACCGTCATTCGAAATGAAGGCCAAACGATCAACATCAGGATCAACAACAATTCCGAAATCGGCTTTTTCTTCCACAACCAACTTACAAATGTCACCTAAATGTTCTTTTAAAGGTTCTGGATTGTGTGGAAAATGACCGTTCGGTTCGCAGTACAATTTGACTACTTCTACGCCCATTTGTTCGAGCAAATTCGGGATTACTATTCCACCAGTAGAATTAACTCCATCCACTACTACTTTGAATTTTCTTTTGGCAACCGCTTCTGCATCTACCAAAGGTAATTCCAACACCTCATCGATATGAATGTCCATATACGAATCGTTAATCGTAATTTCTCCCAACGAATCCACATCCACAAAATCAAAAGCTTCGGCTTCGGCAATTTCTAAAATTTTAGCACCATCGGCACCGCTTAAAAATTCGCCTTTTTCGTTCAATAATTTCAATGCATTCCATTGTTTCGGATTGTGAGAAGCTGTTAAAATGATTCCGCCATCCGCTTTTTCCAAAGGAACAGCCACTTCTACAGTTGGTGTAGTGGATAAACCTAAATCGATCACATCAATGCCCAATCCGACTAAAGTATTGACCACCAAATTATGAATCATTGGTCCAGAAATACGAGCATCACGACCGATTACTACTTTTAGCTTATCTTTTGAAATATTATTTTTAAGAAAAGTTCCGTATGCCGAAGCAAATTTCACAGCATCCACTGGAGTAAGATTATCGCCAACTTTTCCGCCTATAGTTCCGCGAATTCCGGATATTGATTTTATTAAAGTCATTGTTTTTCTTTTTGTTTCTGATGACAAATATATTAAGATGTGTCTCGCAAAGTCGCAAAGTCGCAAAGTTTTTTTTAAAAATTTATTTTCTACATTTTTGGTAAAGTTTACTATATTTACGATTAATTGTCTTTGTGCCTTTGTGCCTTTGCGAGAAACAGAAAATGAATTTCCTAGCCCACATCTATCTTTCTGGCGACAACGATTTACTGAAAATCGGGAATTTCATGGCGGATAGTATTCGCGGTCATCATTATTTGGATTATCCTGAAGAAATTAAAAAAGGCATTTTATTACATCGATACATTGACACATTTACGGATGCTCATCCGATTTATCGCAAAAGCAAACACCGATTACACGAGAAATACGGCCATTATTCGGGTGTGATTATGGATATTGTGTACGATCATTTTCTAGCCAAAAACTGGAGTCAGTATTCGAATGAAAAATTGGAAGATTATTCTGAATCGTTCTACAATTTGCTCAAAGAAAATTATGATGTGCTGACCGAAAAAATCAAAGGAATGTTACCCTACATGATTGCCCGAAATTGGTTGGTGAGTTATGCTTCAATTGCTGGCTTGGAGATGATTTTGTTTCAGATGGATCATCGGACTAAAAATCGGGTAAACATGCACAAAGCGATTGTAGAAATTCAGCAATTTTATACTGAATTTGAAGAAGAATTTACCTTGTTTTTTGAGGAATTGCAGCAGCATTGTCACGAAAAATTAATTGAATTGAATCAACATTAAAATGAATTTTATCTCTGATTTAGAAACCGAACTACGTCAAAATTCCAATCGTGAAACTGCCATTCCGATGGAGAATTACATGAAGAATAATTTTACTTTTCTTGGAATCAAAACCGATGAACGAAGAGCGATTCTAAAACGAAACTGTGATCAACATAAGAATGAAATTAAATCCAATTTTAGAACAATTTCGTGGGAATTATTCAACAAAAAAGAACGCGAATTTCATCAATGTGCTATTGATTTTATTTGCAAAGAAATCAAGAAAAAATATGTTGTTGACGACATTCAACTCATTGAAAAAATGCTGATTACTCATTCGTGGTGGGATTCGGTTGATACACTTGCCAAATACTTACTGGGCAATTATTTACTGCAATTTCCGGAGAAAAAACTCGAAGTAATTGAATCATTTTCTAATTCTGAGAACATGTGGTTGAACCGAAGTGCGATTATTTTTCAACTCGATTATAAAAAAGAAACCGATTTTGATTTGCTTAAATCAATTTGCGAACAACACAAACATTCCAACGAATTTTTCATTCAAAAAGCGATTGGTTGGGCATTGCGCGATTACAGTCGGTTCAATCCGAGTGGAGTTACAAACTACGTCAATTCAACTAATTTGAAACCATTAAGTCAGCGAGAAGCATTGCGGAATATCAAATAAAAAGGCTGAAAAATTACATTGCAATTTAATCTGTGAATCTGCGGCAAAAACGAATCACTGCATTTCACCCAAAATGGTAGAAAGAACTTCTTTAGTTTGGTCGCCAAAAACTTTGGGAGTTTTAAAGAAAAATACTTTGTGAACTACTTTTACACTGTTTGTAGTTCCAGATTTTGTAATTGAAATCGTGTAACCTATTTTCCAACTATTATAATCAACTGAATTAAATTGGGTTGCATTGGACACTGAAAATAGCATGGGTTCTGAAATCAATAATTTTTGAATGAATTGCTGTAACGTAATTTTATCTAATGATTCCGATGTGAAATCGATGACTGTAGTATTGGAATCTTTAAACAATAAGTTAATACTTTTTACTATTTCTTTTTTCAAATCATCCGATAAACTGGCATCCGTTAGCATTTGAAAATACGAAAATAAGTCTTCTATTTTAGTTTTGGAATTTTCTTGATACGCACTCAAAACGGGTGCAGCAAACTTTTGATTCAAAGTTTGTTGTACCACTTTTTTCTCTGAAACACTTTCTTTGTTACCCGCAGATTGTGCTCTTGAAAAAAAACTAACCAATACAATTCCGATAAGTAAAAAATTCTTTGCCATCTTATTCTTGTTTGATGCGAATGAATTCAATTTTATTCGATGCATCGTTTTTAATTTCTACAATTTTCATCTTTTTGAGTGATTCAGAAGGCACAATCAACTTCTGCGAAAACTCGTTTTTATTAAAGAATTCGGCACCTAAATCGTCTTTCAACATCACAATTACTTCCAAATTATCCGATAAAATCTGGTTCAATTGTTCTTTTCGTGTTTGCCAGTTTTTAATATCCGAAACCATAAACGCTTTGAGCATCATCGCGTAATCATCGGGTTTTAAATCAATTCTTTGTACCGGATTGGCTACGGGAGCTTTTGGATCTATTGTGACGGTTTTTGGTTCGTAAAACGGACTCTGAATGACCAATTGCGTTTTTGTATCAGGCGAATTTGTCACTTCTACTTTTCCTTCATTTACTTTTAATTCGGTTTTCGTCGAATCGCTTACCTGATATACTTTTACTTCTTCGCTGTTGACTTTTTCATTAGTAAATTCATTTTGCAACTCGATGGTTTGTGCCTCAGGTGTTGTGTTTTTATTATAAATGATAAAACCTGTTATGCCAATTGCTACAATCAATCCTATCAGTAGAATTCCTTTTTTAGATTTTTTAGTTTCAGATGATGGTTGTGATTCGACAACGATTGTTTTATCCTCAAAAGTAAACTCATCCCAACCCGAATAACCCACAAACTCCGACAAAATATTGAGCATGTCTTTGCGCGGAATTTTACTATTGCTTTCGGGTTTCAAATGCGTGTAAATCCATTTTTCGCTTATGGTTTGCTTGCATTGCACTTCGATTAAACCAATTAAATTCTGAATGTCTTGCGAGCTGAATGTTTTCCAATTTCCTTGAAAAAAAGGATACTGCTCTTGGTATTTCAAAAGCACTTTTTCTTTTAATCGCTGAAAATAATCCAATTCGGTCATGGTTTAATTCGGTTCAAAAATACAATTAAGGTGCTCTGCTTCTGCTGAAAACCTACTGTAAAACTGCTGTAAATGTAGTAAAAAAGTTTACAGTGAGTTGAAAGTGGTTTTGCTAAACGAAAATCTCAACACTGTTCTAAGTTTGCCTTGTTAAACTTAAAAAAAGAAAATTATGAAAATCAAATTCTTAATTATTGCATTATTAATCACTTTTACTTCTGTCGCACAAACAAAGTTAATCGCACACAAAAGTCACAGTGGATTGAAGCACTCGTTTTCCAAATTGTATAAAAAAAAATCGCTTGATGGATTTCGTTCCAATTTTGGTTTACCCGGAAGAGCTTCTATTGTAATTGTAGACACCATCATTGCAGTGAATAACTCAACCACCATTTTCAAAATGAGAAAATCGAATTCGTGTTATTTATATGGAACCAATTATAAAAATGTAGATAAATCGAATTTCAGTTCCATCTCAGATACATTGAGTAACGACAAAATTTTCAACAAAAGAAACTCTGTACTGTACATCAAGCAAATGGGTAAAAGAAGCTGCCGAATCAAATTTGCCAATTCACTTGATGAAGTAGTATTCATTGGTTTCCGTAAATAAAACAAATCCATGAAAAAAATTGCTTTCATCATCTATAGAGTACTGCTTGCTTTTGGGCTTTTAGGGATACTATTCATTCCTTTTTCGTTTCAATACTTTACTTTTCAATCTAAAATAACAACATTTTTATTTGAAAAAAGCATTGTATTCATTACGAATCAATTGAGTTGGATTCACATCACTAATTCAGAAATTTCATCTGATTCAACGGCTCTTTATGTACTGTTGGTTCTATTGTTTGGTAGTGCTATCATTATAGTTAGTGTGACCTCATTCATCAAATCCATTCAAACCAAAGAGTCGTTGCTCATCAAATCCATTCAACTAATAATGACGTATTATCTCTCTGCTGTTCTTCTAAAATATGGTTGTGATAAACTGTTTAAAGTTCAGTTTTACATGCCCGAACCCAATATATTGTATACACCATTGGGAATGTTGGAAAAAGACATCTTGTTCTGGAGTACAATGGGAACTTCCTACTCCTACTCTATTTTCATGGGCTTAATGGAAATCATTCCGGCACTAATGCTTTTGCACAACAAAACGAGAGTTTTAGGATTATTACTACTTTCTGGAGTCATGACCAATGTAGTTTTCATCAATTTTAGTTTTGATATTTCGGTAAAATTATACGCTACGTTTCTATTGTTTCTGTGTTGGTTGCTGCTTGTACCTTTTTGGTATAAGTTGATGCAGTTTTTCATCTTAAATCAATCAACTGTTCTCTGCGTTTTTAAGGGAAGAGAGATTCTAAGTTCAACGACTAGAAGATATGGTATTAAGGCAATTGCAATAAGTTATATTTTGATGGAATCCTTTTTTCCTTATTTACAAAATGGCTGTTATAATGACGACAATTCGCCTCGAAATCCGTTACACGGTTCGTATGAAGTAACCAAAATCGAAAAGAGTTTGGCTTCCGACGCTTCAATAAATCTGAAAAGAATATTTATCCACAGACAGAACTATTTTATTGTTCAATATGCAGATGATAGCATGGAAGATTTTTCTTTAGAAGTTCATCCACTTTTACATCAATTTATTTTAACAAATCAAAATGGAGAAACTCATATTGTTGACTATAATTATTCAGAAACATCAAAAATACTAGAACTCAAATCAGTCGATTTAGGAATATCCATAACCTCAAAATCAATACCATGGCGAGAACTTCCTCTTTTAAAACCTCTTTTTCATTGGACTGTAGATGAAATTTAATCAAAATCAAACATCCTCACATATATAAAATTCTATTAAATAAAACCTTTAAACTTTAAAATTATGAAATCAAAAGTTCACCAATTACACACAAAAACAAATAAAAAAATCATGAGTACAACAAATTTTATCACAACCATCGCACTAACAATTGCATTCTTTAATGCAACAACCGCTCAAGTTTCAGGAAACGCCAACTATGCTGAACAAAAAGGAAATGCCAATTACGGTAACGGAAATTATCAGGTCAATCGAGTAAACACTATTCAAACGACTTCGAGCAGTCAAGACGAAATGGTGTTGGTCATCAAAGGAATTTACAACGAACGCGCCACCTCTCAAATTGCTACTTTCAGCATTTTACAATTGGGAAAAACCGCAGAAGAAGCCACGAGTTTGATAGACGAACGCGTGAACAATGTTATGAAAGAATTGAGTGCTTTTAATAAAGAAATTGAAGTAGCTACCGATATGATTTCGTTTGTTCCTACTTATGATTACGCCATAGAAAAAAAGATTTTCAATCCGAAAACGTACAACGAAAAACCATCGGGATTCGAATTAAAAAAGAACATCATCATCAAGTTTAGAGTCAACAATGACTTTGACAAAATTGTAGCCATTTGCGGTAAAAACGAAATTTATGATTTGGCTAAAGTCGATTACGTCACGACCAATTTTGATATGGTACGCTTGCAAATGCAAAAAAAAGCCTTGGAGCAATTCAAAGACATGATGAACAATTATTCGCTCATTATGAACACCGATTTGAACAAAAAAGAGAAGATTTTACAGGAAGGTTTTAATGTTACGTATCCGATGGAAAGCTACAGAAGTTATCAAGCCTATTCTCAAGCCAACGCCAATTTTGACCCGAAAAGTGACGTGAATACCATCAAAAAAAACACCACTGAATACTACAACGCAGCATTGGTAAAAGACCATAATTTTGTTTTCAATGCTGACATTACCGAACCAACCATTCAGGCATTTTATGAAATCACCATACGAATCAAATTAAGAGAAGATCAGTTGCCCAAAAATACTATTATTAGAAATAATCGTTATTATATTATAACAGCAACTGGTGATGTTAAACCTTTAGTTTTATAAATTCTATTGTGAAAAAAAGTTTCATAATTGTAGCCCTTTCATTCCTGTTACTTTTAACAAGTTGCAGGAATGAAACATTACATACGGAAGAAATAATAAGGAAACACAGGCTAAGTTATTTTCCGCATTGGGATTCAGAGGGCACACCTTTTAAAAAAAACATCTCTTTATACACAAATAAACAAACTGACAGTTGTCTTATCATCATTAAAAACAAAGAAGAGGACACTATTTTGTGCCATCTTGACAAAAGTATCATCAATGCTGTATCATTAAAATACATAAATAATCGCAATAATTGGATTGTTCAACAACGTGATTATGGCACAACAAGTTATGGCGATTCGTTAGGAGAAATTAACAATCAAAATAGAAACCGGTTTCCTCCAGATGTTTATTATATAATCAATCGTAAAAGCAAAAAATTAGAGCGAATAAAAAGCCTAAATACAAGACAATTCCTAAAAAAAATAACTGATACATATCCTTTCCTCACCAATATCCATCTTGCAGGATTGGAAAACAACAATAGCTATGTTTTTAAAGATACTACTGATAACGCTCAAGTTCTTTATGAATTAGAAACGGTCAATAAACTAAAGTACAAGGATGGAGATTATTTTTTGGAGCCTGAATTCAAAAATGAACACAAGATAGGTCTATACAAAAACAGGATTTATAAGGAAAGCTATGGCGGTTATTATATAACAGGAAAAAAGATACATCATGGAAAAAAGGATTGGAATTATGAACTCAGGTACGAGATAATTGTAAACAAATATTATACATTCAGAAGCAAGATTGAACGTTATGGCAACCTTCCCGGAAATGATATTTTCAAGACAGAAATAGTCGCTTACAATTGTAAATCAAAGACGTCACGATTAATGAAAAGTTTCCCAAAAGACAGTTTATTCGAAGATAATGATTTTATACTTAAATCATCCAGAAATGGAAACTACTATATTGAAGCAAGATTTTCACCTGAAATCTACTATCAGTTCGATACAATAAGCTGGAAACTGAAAAAAATAGACCATAGCGAATTAACTATTCAGAAACACCACAAATGATAAGCTTTGATGTGTCCATTTTTTTAAAATAAAAGCTATTTTTGTAGTCCAACAGCAAAGAAAATGTCAAACCGGTTTACAGCATCAATCTTATTATTTTTCAGAAAAATATTGCGCCGATTAGAATCGTTGTTCTTCTTGGCAAAAACTTTACTATCCGAACGCAATTTTATTTATTTATCGAGTGTTGCGGTTGCCATTTCGTGTGCTTTTGCTGTAATTATCCTGAAAAGTTTTGCCCACAACGTGTTCATCTTTGCCAATTATGCCAATCAATATTTAAAATTACCTTTTGCCAATAGTATTTTCCCAATTATCGGAATTCTGCTTACCGTTTTTGTCATTCGGAAATTTCTGGATGGTTCAATCGAAAAAGGAAGTTCTAGAATATTATACGCGGTTGCCAAAAAAGGCGGAATTCTACCCAAAAAACAAATGTATGCTCAAATTATTACGAGTTCATTGACCGTTGGTTTGGGTGGTTCGGCCGGATTGGAAAGTCCGATTACCATCACTGGAGCAGCATTTGGTTCTAATTTTGCTCAGAAATACAAGCTCTCACAAAAAGACCGTATTTTATTGCTTTCGTGTGGAGTTGCGGCTGGAATTGGTGCCGCGTTCAATGCTCCAATTGCCGGCGTTTTATTTGCGATTGAAGTCGTTTTAACGGACATCACCATTTCGGCTTTTATTCCGATAATCATTGCTGCAGCGACAGGTGCTTTGGTTTCTAAAATCGTTTTGACACAAGATATTTTACTGAGTTTTGAACAAGAACAAAATTTCGATTTTCACAATACGCCATATTATATTTTACTCGGAATTTTAGCTGGATTTGTTTCGGTGTTGCATGCGCGAAATTTTAGAAAAGTCGAACATTATTTCAGCAAATTTAAAACCAACGGTTACCGAAAAGCGCTATTCGGAGCCGGAATTTTAGCAGTTTTGATCTTCTTCTTTCCTACTCTATTTGGTGAAGGTTATGAAAGTATCAAAACGCTTTCAACAAGGCATCCTGAAAGTTTATTGGAAAATACGTTGTTGGAAAGTCATAAAAGCAACGAATGGTTATTATTGATTTTCATTGGAACAACTACTTTACTAAAATCATTCGCAACCGGATTGACATTGGGTTCGGGCGGAAATGGCGGAAATTTTGCGCCATCGCTTTTTGTAGGTTCATATTTGGGCTTTTTTGTTGCCAAATTCATGCATTTAACTGGAATCAATTCGAATTTACCCATTACCAATTTTACGATTGTGGGAATGGCGGGAATTTTAAGTGGATTGTTTCATGCGCCGTTGACTGCTATTTTCCTTATCGGAGAAATAACGGGCGGTTACGATTTGATGGTTCCTTTGATGATTGTATCGTCAATTAGTTATGCGGTTTCCCGACAATTTGAAAAACATTCAATGGACGTAAAAGCATTAGCTGACAAAGGCGAAGTATTTACTAGTGATAAAGATAAAAACATCCTTCAGAGCATTGATTTTCTAAAATTAGTACAAACCGATGTTCATACTATCAATTTAGATAAATCGTTAGAAAATGTCGTGGAACATTTATCGAATTCCAAACAAAATTTGATTCCAGTTCTGGATGAAAAACAAAAACTACTCGGAGTGGTTGATTTTGAAGAAATTCGCTCTTTCGTTTTTAATCCGTACCGAATAAAATTCACCACTGTCGAAGAAGTGCTCTCACAACCTAAAGAAATTCTATATCACGACGACGGCATGGAAACCATTATGGATAAATTTGAATCGTCTGATGAAACGCAACTTCCTGTTATAAAATCAGGTAAATTTTACGGTTTGCTTTCTAAAGTAGATATTCTTGAAGCCTACAGAGAGAAATTGAAGGAAATGGTAATTGAATAAAACCTATTTTTTCAACCCTTCAAGGGTTTAAAACCCTTGAAGGGTTAATTATAAACTACTTCGTTTTCTCACCCACAAAATAATCATTCGTGCTCTTAAACAACACATTAAACGTAGTTAAACTTCCGTAACATCTGGTGATGTATTGTTGTAATTCCACTTTTTCGGAGTTATCTAAATTACTTGAATTTATTTTTTGTTCCATTACACGAAGTCGATCTCTAACCATAATTATTTTATTGAAAAAAGTATCGATAGGAACTTCTTTATTTTGAGTGGGTGTTCCGGGTTCCATTACCAATTTTCCGCCTTTCCATTTATCGGCAATCGGAACAATTTGTGACACATCCGACCATTTTTGTAATAGGTTTTTCAAAGTACGTTCTACTTCATAAAAACTTACCGTATCTACCTCATCTTCAACTGCTTCAATTACTTCAAATTCAGAATCAACATCTATAGTTTCTAATCCGCTTTCAATAAAAGTTACCCAATAATGTTTGGAAGTTACGTTGGTAACCACTCCTAATCCGTGTTCCGGATGCTTAATACGTGAGCCAATGCCTAAAATATTCATGTGTTATTTCAATTTTAATTTTTTCAAATATAGAAATCTTTAACAAAAAACTTCACGCTAGTCTGTATAAAATTTAAGTCTAAAATCGTACTTTTGCGATTCCGACTTTTCGGATGTAAAATTGTTATGCAACACTCAGAAGAAACACTAGAAGTTATTGGCGCTCGCGTTCATAATTTAAAAAATATTGACGTCTCGATTCCGAGGGAAAAACTGGTCGTAATTACTGGTCTTTCGGGTTCGGGAAAATCCTCTTTGGCTTTCGATACCATTTATGCCGAAGGACAACGCCGTTACATTGAAACTTTTTCGGCTTACGCGCGTCAATTCCTTGGCGGATTGGAACGTCCGGATGTGGATAAAATCGACGGACTTTCGCCTGTAATTGCCATTGAGCAAAAGACAACGAGTAAATCACCACGTTCTACAGTAGGAACAATTACTGAGATTTACGATTTCTTGCGTTTGCTATTTGCTCGTGCTGCCGACGCTTACAGTTACAACACAGGCGAAAAAATGGTTTCCTATTCGGATGAGCAAATCAAAGAATTAATCATCGATAATTTTACGGGAAAACGAGTGAATATTCTCGCTCCTGTGATTCGTGCTCGTAAAGGCCATTATGCCGAATTATTCCAACAAATTGCCAAACAAGGCTTTGTGAAAGTGAGAGTGAATGGTGAAATTCAGGACATTATTGCTGGAATGAAACTCGATCGTTACAAAACGCACGACATCGAAATTGTCATTGATCGCATGCAGATTGAAAAGAATGAAGATACTGACAAACGCCTAGCCGAAAGCATCAAAACTGCCATGCATCACGGAGATGATATCATGATGGTGATTGAACACGACAGCAAAGAAGTTCGTTTTTTCAGTCGAACGTTGATGTGTCCAACAACCGGAATTTCTTATCAAAATCCGGAACCGAATTTATTTTCGTTCAACTCACCCAAAGGTGCGTGTGAACATTGTAATGGTTTAGGAACGGTCAATCAAATCAATGAGAAAAAGATCATTCCGAATCCGAAATTATCGATAAAAGCGGGCGGATTGGCTCCGTTGGGCGAATTCAAAAGTTCGTGGATGTTCAAACAACTCGAAATTATTGGTGAAAAATTCGGATTTACATTGTCTGACGCTATTGAAACAATTCCAACCGAAGCCATGAATATGATTTTGAACGGTGGAAACGAAAAATTTTCCATCACATCAAAAGCAGCTGGCGTTACCAAAGAATATAAAATTGATTTTGAAGGCATTTCGCATTTCATCAAAAATCAACACGATGAAAGCGGTTCTTCTACCATTAAACGTTGGGCAAAAGAATTCATGGACGAAATTGAATGTCCGGATTGTCACGGTTCGCGTTTGAAAAAAGAGTCATTGTACTTTAAAATTTTAGATAAAAACATAGCCGATTTATCCCAAATGGATGTTTCGGAATTGACGATTTGGTTCAACGATTTGGAACGTCAATTGACTGATAAACAGAAAGCCATTGCTTCTGAAGTTTTGAAAGAAATCAGAGCGCGTTTACAGTTTTTGATGGACGTTGGTTTGAATTATTTGGCGTTAAGCAGAAGTTCAAAATCACTTTCGGGTGGTGAAGCACAGCGCATTCGTTTAGCTACACAAATTGGTTCGCAATTAGTTGGCGTTTTGTATATTTTGGACGAACCGAGTATTGGTTTGCACCAAAGAGACAACGAACGATTGATTAATTCGTTAGAAAACTTACGCGACATTGGGAACTCTGTTTTGGTAGTGGAACACGACAAAGACATGATCGAACGTGCCGATTGGGTGATAGATATTGGTCCAAAAGCGGGACGTTTTGGTGGAAAAATAATCAGTCAAGGAACTCCTAAACAATTATTAGCTGAACATACATTAACCGCACAGTACATTAACGGAGAAAAGAAAATTGAAGTTCCGAAAACACGTCGAAAAGGCAATGGAAAAACCTTGAAATTGACTGGCGCAACAGGAAATAATTTAAAAAACGTTACCATTGAATTACCGCTAGGAAAACTGATTTGCGTAACCGGAGTTTCAGGCAGTGGAAAATCGACGTTGATTAATGAAACGCTCTACCCTATTTTGAACGAGCATTTTTTCAATGCAGTCAAAAAACCACAACCGTTCAAAAAAATTGAAGGTTTGGAACACATTGATAAGGTGATTGACATTGATCAAAGTCCGATTGGTCGTACACCACGTTCCAATCCTGCGACGTATACTGACGTTTTTAGCGAAATTAGAACCTTGTTTACCCAAACACCCGAAGCGATGATTCGCGGTTATAAAGCGGGACGATTTAGTTTTAACGTGGCTGGCGGACGATGCGAAACCTGCGAAGGTTCGGGAGTGCGAACGATAGAAATGAGTTTTTTACCGGATGTATATGTAGAATGTGAAACTTGTCAAGGGAAACGTTTTAATAGAGAAACCTTGGAAATTCGTTTCAAAGGAAAATCCATTTCGGATGTATTGAACATGACGGTCGATGAAGCAGTTGATTTCTTTGAAATGATTCCGAAGATTTATCGAAAAGTCAAAACCATACAAGATGTCGGTTTGGGTTATATTACACTCGGACAACAAAGCACAACGCTTTCGGGCGGTGAAGCACAACGCATTAAACTAGCAACCGAATTGTCAAAAAAAGATACAGGAAACACGTTTTACATCATGGACGAACCTACAACAGGTTTGCATTTTGAAGACATCAGAGTTTTAATGGATGTAATTGATAAATTGGTAGACAAAGGCAATACGATTGTGATTATCGAACACAATATGGACGTAATCAAATTGGCCGATTACATCATTGATGTTGGAATGGAAGGCGGAAAAGGCGGCGGAGAAATTTTATGTACGGGAACGCCTGAAGAAATCATTAAAAATAAGAAGAGTTATACTGCGCAGTTTTTGAGGAAAGAACTTTGATGGATAGACTGTAAGACTGTAAGATTTTAAGATTTTAAGATTTTAAGACTTTAAGACTTTGAAACTTTGAAACTTTGAAACTTTGAAACTTTGCAACTTTAAGATAGTAATCAAGAACTATAAATTATGTTTTTATGAAAAAAATACTTTTAATCACCTTATTCCTAATCAACTTTTACGGTTGGTCACAAGAAAAAACTCCAGAACAAGTAGTTCAAGAACAATTGGAAGCCTACAACAGTCGGGATATTGAAGCGTTTTTGAGTTTTTACTCGGAAGATGTAAAGATTTACAGTTTTCCGAATAAATTAGAATCGGATGGCAAAGCGGCGATGCGAGAAGGTTATGCCTCTTTCTTTAAGAATGCAAAAGTATTGAACTGTACGATTAAAAAACGAATTGTACGCAACAACATTGTTATTGATGACGAATTAGTGAAATACAACGACACCGAATTTGGTGGAATTGCGATTTACGAAGTCGAAAACAACAAAATAGTTAAAGTTACTTTTATCAATTGAACTTCCTTTTTGAAAAAAGAGTTACTTTAGCACGCTTTTTCTAGCCCAGATTGAAGAGGAAATCCTTTTTATTGATTGTAAAAAACCCTTCGACTGCGCTCAGGGTGACACAGAAAATCTAAGAAAATAAGCTGTAAAATCAATAAAAAGATTGGAACGGAAAGCTGGAAATAGCTTCAAATAAAAAAATAAAAAATACGATTATGGCATTTGAACAGTACGAAAACGAAGATGAAAAAATACACGACCGATTAAAACAAAAAACGTGGAATGAGATCCGATCCAACGATTCATGGGCGATTTTTAAAATCATGTCGGAGTTTGTAAATGGATACGAAAGTATGGCGCGAATTGGACCTTGTGTATCGATTTTTGGATCGGCGCGAACCAAACCCGATGATAAATATTACTTATTGGCCGAAAGCATCGCTTACAAAATCAGTAAAGCGGGTTATGGTGTGATTACTGGCGGTGGACCTGGAATTATGGAAGCCGGAAATAAAGGCGCTCATCGCGGTGAAGGAACATCGGTAGGTTTGAACATTGAATTGCCGTTTGAGCAGCATTTTAATCCGTACATTGATAAAGATAAAAACTTAAATTTCGACTACTTTTTTGTTCGAAAAGTAATGTTTGTCAAGTATTCACAAGGTTTTGTGGTAATGCCAGGCGGATTTGGAACATTGGACGAATTGTTTGAAGCAATCACGTTAATTCAGACAAAAAAGATTGGTAAATTCCCAATTATTTTAGTTGGAACTGAATACTGGACGGGTTTACTCGATTGGATTAAAAATGTAATGATTGACAAGCAGAAAAACGCGAGTCCGGATGATTTGAACCTAATCAAAATTGTCGACACAGAAGACGAAGTGGTTGAGGCATTGGATAATTTCTACAAAAAATACAATTTGAGTCCGAATTTTTAAGTCTAACCACAAAGAGCACAAAGAAGGCGCAAAGAACACGATATTTTCGCTGTGCGCTTAGTTTCAACTTTGTGTCCTTCGTGGTTAAATTTGTAAACGCATTGTCTGTAAATGTTCTTTAACTCGTTTCATTTCGCGGTTTTTCTTCCCATTGTTTTTGCGTTGTATTGGTTTGTGCTGAACAAGTCGAAAACAACTCAAAACGCGTTGCTGATTCTTGCGAGTTACTATTTTTATTCGTGTTGGGATTGGCGCTTTTTGTTTCTGTTGGTATTCTCAACGCTTTTGGACTATTTTTCTGCCATTCAAATTGAAAAAAGTCAAGATTCACACCAACGAAAAATGTGGCTTTGGCTTTGTATTTCAATCAACTTAGGATTTCTTGGCGTTTTTAAATACTATAACTTTTTTGCGAGTTCGTTTGCCGATTTGGCACAATCGTTTGGTTTTGAAGCGAGTCCGATTTTACTCAAATTAATACTTCCTGTTGGAATTTCGTTTTATACGTTTCACGGTTTGTCGTACATCATTGACATTTACTACAAACGCATTCAATCGGAGCGCAATTTTGTTGATTATTCGCTGTTTGTGAGTTACTTTCCGTTGTTGGTGGCCGGACCAATAGAACGCGCCACTCACCTATTACCACAACTAAAAATCAAACGCGATTTCAATTTTGAAAAAGCCAAAGAAGGTATTTACCAAATTATTTGGGGATTAGTAAAAAAGGTAGTGATTGCCGATTCGTGTGCCGTGTATGCGAATGCGATTTTCGATAATTACGAAACAATGAATTCGCTGTCACTGATTTTAGGTGCGATTTATTTTGCGTTTCAGATTTACGGCGATTTTTCGGGTTATTCGGATATTGCTTTAGGAACATCAAAATTATTCGGAATCGACTTACTCAAAAACTTCAACTATCCTTATTTTTCGAGAGATATAGCCGAATTCTGGCGCAAATGGCACATTTCATTATCGTCGTGGTTTAGGGATTATTTGTACATTCCTTTAGGCGGAAGTAACGGAACTACGTGGTTTAGAGTGCGCAACACGTTCATTATTTTTTTAGTAAGCGGATTTTGGCATGGCGCCAATTGGACCTTCATCGCGTGGGGTTTGATTAATGCATTGTATTTTTTACCGCTTTTGTTATTGAAACGCAACCGCAAAAATGTAGATGAGTTCAAATTGAAATTCGATTTTGAATCAATGAAAATTATATTCAATATCATAGTCACATTTACAATTACGTGTTTTGCTTGGATATTTTTTAGATCCAAAACCATACAAGATGCGTATTTATACATTAGTCGAATGTTTGCTGATTTGCATTTTAGTAGCCAATATTTTAAGATTGAACGCTACAATTACGAATTGATTTATTTACTGTTGTTTTTTATCATCATCGAATGGAACAATCGCACTAAAATCGAACCCATTTCGGGCAAATACAGCGGATTAAAAATCGGATTGTGCATTGCCGCATTGCTGGCCTTAGGCGTGTATTCTGACTATAAAGAATTTATTTATTTCCAATTCTAATGAAACAGTTTTTGAAATTTATCGGAAAACTTATCGTGATTGTACTAATCACGGCCATTGCTTTGGATGCACTTTATACGTTGGTGTATCATCAATCCAAGTCAAGAAATAAAATCGATTTTTTATACAATTCGAAAGATCAAAATTACGATGTAGTATTTTTAGGCTCGTCGCGAGTGAACAATCATTTTGTGCCTAAAATATTCAACGATCAAGGCTATAAAACATTCAATTTTGGGTTGACACGTTCGCGTTTACAAGAATCGGCTTTGATGTTGAAATTAATGGTTGAACGCAATTATAAAATCAAAAATCTAATCCTTCAAGTTGATTTAAACATCAATACGAATGACCATTCAGAAGCAATTCGGTCGTTGTTTATGCCGTATCTTCACACCTCAGAAACCATTCGAAATCATTATAAAAATATTGAAGAATACAACGAATTGCTCTACATTCCGTTCTATCGTTACATGAATTACGATGCGCGAATTGGGTTCAGAGAATTCTACCAATCGGCCATTCACAAAAAAACAAATGCATTGGATAATGATGGTTTTTATCCGTTGTTGAAAAATCAGCGCCCAATGATTGTGGCCGACTTATCAAAGTATTCGCCGAAGAAAAATGCTGCCTACGAAGAAATAAAAGCCATCTGTAAAAAGAACAACATCCACTTGATTGCGATGTCAACTCCGATGTGTATGAGTACGATTAATCGCGAATATTTCAAAGAGTTGCGGTCGGTTTACCCAGAAATTCATAACTTTGAAGATGCTGTAACCGACGATAAGTATTTTTCCACCTGCGGACACATGAATAAAGAAGGTGCGGAAGAATTTACTAGAGTTGTATTTAACGCATTTTTTAAACCCAAATCAACGCCTTGAAAAAGATAATTTATTTACTCCTTTTGTTTTGTATTTCGGCAATGGCGCAGCATCATTCGAAGCTTACTGTTAATGTTGATACCGAAAATAAAGTATTGGGTGTATATCAGGAATTGACTTTTCACAATCAAACCAGCGATACCTTAAGTACCATTGTTTTAAACGATTGGAACAATGCGTACTCCAATAAAAATACTCCTTTAGGTAAACGTTTTTCAGATGAATTTGTGAGAAGTTTTCACTTAGCTTCTGAAAAAGAACGCGGAAGTACCAACAGCATCACCATTTTTGACGATAAAAAGTTCATGGTCAATTGGTGTCGTTTTGATGAACATCCTGATGTGGTTGAATTGCATTTGAAAGATAAAATTGCACCAGGGCAAAAAGTGACGTTTACGATTACTTATGTATTGAAAATTCCGAGTGATCGTTTTACGAAATACGGTTACAATAGTGATAATGAAATGATGCTCAAAAATTGTTTTCTGACACCAGCGCGCTATGAAAACAAAAAGTTTGTGATGTATGAAAATTTAAATATTGACGACATCGCCAACGCCAAAACTGACATCGATTTGGAAATTATTGTTCCTAGCGGATTTGAATTGACTTCTGATATTCCGTTGGTAAAAAAAGAAAATGTGGTGTATTCATTTTCAGGTAAAAACTTATTACAGAGTGCCTTTTATTTAGAGAAAAAATCAACATTTTCAGTGTATAAAAACTCCATCATTTCTGTTTCCACTAATCTACAAGACAGCAAATTAGACGATATTAAAAAAGCGGTTATCGTTGATAAAATTGTCAATTATGTAGCTGAAAAACTAGGAAAATCGCCTCTTCAAAACATCACGGTTTCTCAGGTTGATTACGAACAAAATCCGTTTTATGGATTGAATCAATTGCCTTCCTTCATTAGTCCGTTTCCCGATGATTTTATCTACGAATTGAAATTCTTAAAAACCTATTTGAATAATTATTTAAAGAACAGTTTGTACGTTGACCAACGCAAAGACAATTGGGTTTTTGATGCGATTCAGATTTACTATATGATGCAATACATTGACGAATTTTACCCCGAAGCCAAAATGATGGGTAATGTTTCGAAAATGAAAATCTTACGTGGTTACAACTTGGTTTCCCTCGATTTTAATGGTCAATACAGTTATTTTTATATGCTAATGGCGCGTAAAAATCTCGATCAACCGTTGGGCGACCCGAAAAACACCTTAATTAAATTCAACGAAAAAATTGCTTCAAAATACCGAGCTGGATTGAGTTTTAAGTACTTATCCGAGTTTATGGGAAGCGAAAATTTGAACACAGCCATCAATCAGTTTATCGCGCTGGCTAATCAACAACAAACCGACGATTTACAATTAAAAGAAATTATCCAAGCCAATACAGACAAGGATATAAGCTGGTTTTTTGACATCATTATCGATTCAAGAAAAATTATTGATTATAAGTTTGACGATGTTAAAAAAGACAACAATACCGTTTCCTTTCAGTTAAAAAACAAAACGAATGTGATGGTTCCAATTCCGGTTTACGGAGTCAAAAAGAAAGAAATAGTTTTCAAAGAATGGATTAATGTAGTAAAAGAAGATAGTGTGTATTCGTTTCCGAGAAAAGATGCCGATAAAATTGTCATCAACTACGAAAATGAAGTACCCGAATTCAACCAGCGCAACAATTGGAAGTCGCTGAAACCCTTTTCACTCACCAACAAACCCATTAAATTCATCTTTTTAAAAGATTTGGAAGATCCGTTTTACAACCAAATTGTGTACGTTCCGACTTTACAGTACAATTATTACGATGGATTGATTCCTGGTTTGCGTTTTCACAACAAAACCATTTTAGACAAACCACTTAATTTAGACATAAATCCGTCGTATTCTACTAAATCACAATCGTTTACAGGAACATTTTCTGTGGTTGTAAATCAATTCAGACGCGACAGTAATTTGTTTAATGTACGTTACGGAATCAGTGGTGATTACTATCATTATGCACCCGATGCTTTTTACAAACGATTGAATACTTCGGTGAGTTTACGTCTAAGGGAATACGATTACCGCGACAATCGAAGACAAGTAATTAATTTCAGAAATATCTACGTTGACCGCGACAAAAGCAATTTTGTAACCAATACATTCGAAGGAAATTACTCGGTTTTTAATGCGCGATACGTCAACTCAAAAACAGAAATTACCAAACATTTTGGATTTCTAGGTGATGTTCAAGTTGCTAATAAATTTGGTAAAATTGCGGGCGAAATAAGTTACAGACGATTGTACGATGACAACCGACAAATCAGCTTACGTTTGTACTTAGGAAAGTTCATCTATTCTTCAACAGATACTAATTATTTTGATTTCGCCTTGGATCGACCTACCGATTATCTATTTGATTACAATTACTTAGGCCGTTCCGAAAGTACTGGTTTGTTCAGTCAACAATACATCATTGCTGAAGGCGGATTCAAATCAAAATTAACCAATCCGTATGCTAATGACTGGATTGCAACAACCAATGCGAGTTTTAATGTGTGGAATTGGATTGAAGTCTATGGTGATGTAGGTTTTATCAAAAACAAAAACACCAAAGAACGCTTTGTTTATGATAGCGGAATTCGTTTGAATTTAGTTACTGATTACCTCGAATTGTATTTACCCGTTTATTCGAATAATGGATGGGAAATTTCGCAACCTCAATACGCCGAAAAAGTTCGATTTATTGCTAGTTTTAGCACCAATACCATCATAAGTCTTTTCACCCGAAAATGGTTTTAATCGATCAAATTCATTTCTTTTTATTGAATTATTCTTCAATAAAAGTCATTTTCAATCAATAAAATATAAATTTTACTTCAATTAAGTTGATTTTATTATTGAATGTTAAATTATTATTTTCTTCAAAAAAGTAAAAAAGTCTAACTTTTTCATTAAATTTGTTTTTTTAAGAAATTCCGCTTGTACTATGACTGAAGCATTAAATAAAGTTGAAATTACTTTTGACGATTTCAAAAAAGAAGTTTTAAACGATTACAAAACCGCTACCATCAGTAGAGAATGTAGTTTGCTTGGAAGACGTGAAGTGCTTACAGGTAAAGCTAAATTTGGAATTTTTGGTGACGGAAAAGAAGTGCCGCAATTGGCATTAGCAAAAGCGTTCAAAAATGGTGATTTCCGTTCGGGTTACTACCGAGATCAAACCTTTATGATGGCGATTGGAGCAATGACAATTGAGCAATTTTTTGCAGGTTTGTATGGTCATACCGATTTAAATTTTGATCCAATGAGTGCTGGTCGTCAAATGGGCGGACATTTTGCAACGCATTCGTTAGATGAAAATGGTAATTGGAACAATTTAACTCAACAGAAAAACTCGAGTGCAGATATTTCTCCAACTGCTGGACAAATGCCTCGTTTATTAGGATTAGCACAAGCATCAAAAATATACAGAAATGTTACCGGAATCAATCAAACCAATTTTTCTGAAAATGGAAATGAAGTAGCTTGGGGAACGATTGGAAACGCTTCTACATCGGAAGGTTTGTTTTTCGAAACGATTAATGCTGCAGGTGTTTTACAAGTGCCAATGGTAATGAGTGTTTGGGACGATGAATACGGAATTTCGGTTCACGCACGTTATCAAACCACCAAAGAAAATATATCTGAAATTCTAAAAGGATTTCAACGCGATAACGAAAATAACGGTTACGAAATTCTACGCGTAAAAGGTTGGGATTACCCTGCATTGGTAGAAACGTATCAAAAAGCAGGTGAAATCGCACGCGAACAACACGTTCCGGTTTTGATACACGTACAAGAATTAACGCAACCACAAGGACACTCCACTTCGGGTTCGCACGAACGATACAAAAATGCCGAACGTTTGGCTTGGGAAACTGAGTTTGACTGTGTTGCTCAAATGCGCAATTGGCTAATTGAAAATAATTTAGCTTCACCTGAAGAATTATCTGAAATTGAAGAACAATCGAAAAAGGATGTTTTAGAAGGTAAAAAAGCAGCCTGGAATGCGTTTGTACAACCTTTGAAAGAAGAGCAACAAGAATTAGTGGCTTTATTGAACGATTGTGCTTCATCTTCATCAAACAAGGTTTTCATTGAAAAATACGCCTCTGAATTAGGATCGATAAAAGAACCTATTCGTAAAGAGATTTTGACTACGGCTCGAAAAGTGTTGCGTTTGGTTATCAACGAACCATGTCAGGCGCAAATTGCCAATTGGATCACATCGTATACGGCTAAAATTCAACCGAAATTCAGTTCGCATTTGTTTTCACAATCGGACAAAAATGTATTGAATTCTAAAAATGTAGCACCTATTTACACTGATAGCTCAGAAGATGTTGATGCTCGTTTAGTATTGCGTGATAACTTTGATGCCATTTTCACAAAATACCCTGAAGCTTTGATTTTTGGTGAAGATTCAGGAAATATTGGTGATGTGAATCAAGGTTTGGAAGGCATGCAGGAAAAATACGGCGAATTGCGTGTAGCCGATGCCGGAATTCGTGAAGCAACGATACTCGGACAAGGAATTGGAATGGCGATGCGTGGTTTGCGACCGATAGCTGAAATTCAGTACTTGGATTATTTACTGTACGCGATTCAAATCATGAGCGACGATTTAGCAACATTACAATACCGAACTCACGGACGACAAAAAGCTCCGTTAATCATACGAACTCGCGGTCACCGTTTGGAAGGCGTTTGGCATTCGGGTTCACCAATGGGAATGATTATTAATGCAGTACGTGGAATTCACGTTTTGGTTCCGAGAAACATGACCAAAGCAGCAGGTTTTTACAATACATTAATGGAAGCCGATGAACCAGCCTTAATTGTTGAATGTTTGAACGGTTATCGTTTAAAAGAAAAAATGCCAAGCAATTTGGGCGAGTTCAAAACCCCGATTGGTGTGGTTGAGACAATAAAAGAAGGAAAAGACATTACTTTAGTTTCGTATGGTTCGACTTTGCGTTTGGTAGAACAAGCGGCAAAAGAATTATTGGAAGTGGGAATTGATTGTGAAATTATTGATGTTCAGTCACTTTTACCATTTGACATTCATCATGATATTGCCAAAAGTATTGCTAAAACTAATCGTTTGTTAGTGATTGATGAAGACGTTTCAGGTGGAGCGAGTGCGTTTATCTTACAGCAAATCATCGACGAACAAAGTGGTTATCAATTCTTAGACAGCAAGCCTGAAACTTTAGCATCACAACCGCACCGACCAGCGTATGGAACCGATGGTGATTATTTTTCAAAACCATCTGTAGAAGATATTTATGAAAAAGTATATGGAATTATGAATGAAGTAAATCCATCACAATACCCAAGTTTATTCTAATTCCATTCGATATATGAAAAATTTAATTTTCGGTTTAGCGCTGCTGTTTCATTTCACAAGTTTTTCTCAAAACGCAGAAATATTAAAAAGTGACGTCAAAAAAATGTATGATGCGTCGTACAATTTAGCTTTTGAAGAAGTGATGAATTATACTCATCCCAAAGTATTTGAAATGGCCAACAAAGAAGATGTTTTGGCAGCAATGGAATATGCTTTTGACAATGAAACCATGCGCATTCGTTTGGTACATGTAAACCCAACATTCACCTATTCTGAAATTAAAATAATTGAAGGAAAATCGTTTTGCTTAATCAATTATACCAATGCCATGCGAATGACTTTTGAAAATAAATTAAGTGGAGATGAAATTGAAACAATGAAAAAATCATTTTTGGACAGTGGCGAATATAAAACGGTTCAATATGAAAAAGACCGAAACAGTTTCTTTTTAGAAGGCAATGCGTTTATGATTGCCGTTGCTGATGAAACTACACAAGGTAAATGGAAGTTTGTAAACTATTCAAAAACTCAAGCCCAGTTGGCAGAAATGCTTTTAGGAGCAAAAGTTATAAAGGAATTAGGATTGTAGTTTTAAACCTCATCTGGAAAAATTTTCCCTGGATTTAGAATATTATTAGGATCAAAAACATATTTGATTCGTTCCATCAGTTCGATGTGGGTTTTGGTGAACGCAATGTCCATAAAATTCTTTTGCACATAGCCAATTCCGTGTTCGCCTGATAATGTTCCTTTTAAAGCAACAGTTAATTCGAAGATTTCTCGAATTCCTTTGGGAACTTCCGTCTTCCAATTGGCATCTGACATATCACCTTTAATGATGTTTACGTGCAGATTTCCATCGCCTGCGTGCCCATAACACACCGATTTGAATCCGTACTTCGCTCCTATTTTCTTAATTCCGTTTAACAATTCAGGTAAAACATAGCGCGGTACAACCGTATCTTCTTCTTTGTAAATCGAATTCGATTTTACGGCTTCTGCCACCGAGCGACGCATTTTCCACAATGCATTTTTCTGATCTTCTGTATCAGCAAAGAGGATTTCATCAATTTCGAATTGTTCTAAAACTGTTGTAATTTTTTCCGCTTCAGAGAATAGAATTTCAGGGTAATTCCCATCTACTTCAATCAACAGATGAGCTTGGTGATTGGGTTGAATCGTAACACTAATTCCGTCAACGTGTTTTAGTGTCCAATCAATCGCATCGCGTTCCATAAATTCTAACGCACTTGGTACAATTCCGGCTCTGAAAATAGCTGAAACTGCCTCACAAGCCTGACTTGCATTAAAAAAAGGCACTAACATCAATACATTATGACTGTTTTTAGGCAATAATTTCAAGACAATTTTAGTGATGACTCCAAGTGTTCCTTCACTTCCCACCATCAATTGAGTGAGATTGTAACCTGTTGAATTTTTTAACGTATTCGCGCCAGTCCAAATAATTTCACCATTCGGAAGAACTACTTCCAAATTCAATACATAATCTTTAGTAACTCCGTATTTCACAGCTCGAGCTCCACCCGAGTTTTCGGCTACATTTCCACCAATCCAACAACTTCCTTGACTGCTTGGATCAACTGGGTAGAACAATCCTTTTTCGGCAACTGCTTCACGCAAAACCTGAGTAATAACGGCTGGTTCTGTAATTACTTGAAGATTACGTTCGTCAATTTCAATAATTTTATTCAGACGTTCCATAGACAGACCAATTCCTTCATAAATGCACAATGCTCCGCCACTCAAACCCGTTCTAGCTCCGATGGGTGTAACCGGAATTTTAAATTCATTGGCCAATTGCAAAATTTGGGATATTTCTAGTGCATTGGCTGGCTTTAGGACAACATTAGGTGGAAAAACATAGTCTTCAGTTTCATCATGACCATAATGATTACGTGTTTCTAAATCAGTAAAAACATAGGATTCACCTAATATTGCAGTAAATTTATTGATGAGTTCAGTTGGAATTGACATAGTTACTAAATTGAAAAGTAAAGGTAAAAATTAAACACAAAATTATAAGCAAAAAACAACACGAATTTGCACAAATTGAGTTAATAAGAAATAGCTTAAACCTTTTGCTCTTTCTTCAAATTAGGTAAAAAATAACAAATGATTCCAATAATTGGCAAGTACGAACACACGTGATATACGTATTGAATAGACTCTAAATCGGCTAATCGACCGAGTAAAGCCGAACCCAAAGCGCCCATTCCAAAAGCAAAACCGTAGAAAAGTCCAGATACCATTCCGAGTTTTTTAGGCACTAATTCTTGTGCATATACCAATATTGCTGGAAAAGCAGATGAGATAATAATTCCGATAACGACCATCAATACGTCGGTCCAAAACAAGTTTACATAAGGCAACAATAAAGCAAAAGGAGTTGCGCCAAAAACCGATAGCCAAATCACGTATTTTCGCCCGATTTTATCGCCTAAAGGTCCACCAAGAATTGTCCCAATCGCATACGCAATCAAGTAAATAAACATGTGGTATTGCGCTTGTTGAATGGTTAAATTGAATTTATCGATGATGTAAAATTGATAGTAACTTGACAAACTTGCCGAATAAAAGAATTTTGAGAAAATAACAATCAGTAAAATTGCAATTGAAATTTGTACTTTTTTCTTAGGCAAATTATGCAGATTGATAAAAGGTTGTGCTTTATGGTTTCGTAGAATCAAGTGATCACGGTACCAAAAGGCAATTTTACTCAAAATTCCGAGTCCGATTACCGCAACAATCACAAACCATAAAATGTATTTCTGTGAATTCGGAACCACAATTAAAGCTACTAATAAAGGTCCGAGTGCTGTTCCGAAATTACCTCCAACCTGAAAAATAGATTGAGCCAAGCCGCGTTTTCCACCTGATGCAAGATTGGAAATACGAGCTGATTCAGGGTGAAAAATAGAAGAACCTGTTCCGATAAGCATTACTGAAATGAGTATCCAATAAAAATTATCGGCAAACGAAATGGAAACGATTCCGGCCATAGAAAAAAACATTCCGTATATCTGAGAAAAAGGTTTTGGGTATTTATCAGTGTAATATCCAACGAAAGGTTGAAAAATAGATGCAGTGAGTTGAAATGCAAAAGTGATTAATCCGATTTGAGTGAACGATAAATTATAACTATCTTTTAAAATGGGATAAATGGACGGAATAATGGCTTGGATTAAATCGTTGAGAAGATGAGCAAAACTAATGGAAAACAGTATGGAATAAACGGTTTTTTGTATGACTTGTTTTGAAGAATCCAATGTTGCAGTTTCCATTTATAAATAATAGAATTTAATAGCGCAAAATTAGTTTTTTTGAAAGACGTAAGCATCAAAAAGCATCTATTTTCTCATTATTGAAATAGTTAAAATTGATGTGGCTCTATTTTCAGTCAAAAAACAATGGCTGAAATGGTGCATTCATGGTTTAAATCTTTTAAATTTGTGAATGTAAACATTGTTTCACATTGAAAGAATCATCTAAAAAATCGGCTTTAACTGAAAAAGAAGGAATTGCTCAACCTGAGTTTTTAAATAAAACATTGGTCGAGAAAGTCATTCGTAGCAGAAAAAAGCAACCTACAACAGATGAATTAATATCAAGAATACTTCAGCATGATAAAGTAGCTTTGAGTAGAGCAATCACACTAATAGAAAGCACCAATATCGACCATCAATCAAGAGCTAATGAAGTGATTAATGGTTGTTTACCTCATGCCAATAAGTCGGTACGAATTGGAATTACTGGCGTTCCTGGAGTCGGAAAAAGTACGTTTATTGAAGCTTTTGGCAAGCATTTAACTTCATTAGGGAAAAAAGTAGCGGTTTTGGCGGTCGACCCGAGTAGTACCATTTCGCACGGAAGTATTTTGGGAGATAAAACCCGAATGGAAGAATTGGTGAAAGATGAAAATGCCTTCATCCGACCCAGTGCTTCTGGTGAAAGTTTGGGTGGTGTAGCCCGAAAAACTCGAGAAGCCATTATTTTATGTGAAGCTTGTGGATTTGATACTATCATCATTGAAACGGTGGGTGTGGGTCAGAGTGAAACTGCGGTTCACAGTATGGTTGATTTTTTTCTACTTTTAAAAATATCGGGTGCTGGCGATGAGTTGCAAGGCATTAAAAGAGGTATTATGGAAATGGCCGATGCCATAGTAATTAACAAAGCGGATGGAGATAATGTAGCCAAAGCAAAATTGGCAAAAACCGAGTTCAATAGAGCATTGCATTTGTTTCCAGCTAAAAATTCGGGTTGGATTCCAACAGTTACAACCTGTAGTTCGTATACAAAAGAAGGAATACCTGAAGTTTGGGATACTATTTCGAGTTATTTCGACTTGACTAAAACCAATCATTATTTTGAGGCAAAGCGTCAAGAACAAAATCAGTATTGGATGTTGGAAACAATTAATGAACAATTGAAATCTAATTTTTATAATCATCCCGAAATCATTCCTTTTTTAGAGAAAAATTTAGACGATGTTCAAAGCAATGCTGTTTCCCCTTTTGCAGCTGCAATGGAGTTACTTACGGTTTACTTTTCAAAGAAATAGCTTCCAAACTTGGAGTTGTTTTATTTTCTTACAATAAAAATTTATTTTCTGCAAATACTTCATAAAATAAAAATTTAAAACCTTAATAACAAGGTACTTAAATTTTATTAAGAGCAAAAATATACTTCAATCAAAAAAGGGTGTTTTTCCTATTAAATTTGTAAGTTTATTGGAATATTTTTGTTAGACCAATACATAACAAAAAACTAAAAAACCTAAAATTATGAACACAAAACTTATCCCGATTGAACAAGCGATTGAAATGAGAAATGAGTACCTCACTCACGTTAAAACTTCCATTGAAAGTGCCAGAGGAAATGGTTATCAAGCAACCGAATTTGCATGGATTGATCTTGCTACATTAAAAGAATATGTTGAAAAGTTAGAAAATATTCAAAAAAACAATGATGAAAAAGTTTCTGGAGTTCGCATTTATTTTTCAGCTTATCCTGATGCTGCAACTTTTGCAAGCAACCGTAGTGTAAGCGTAGCATTACCCGCTAGAGAAACTATTTTTATGGTACCAACTGTTCAAGTTGCCTCTACACCATTATCACAACAATATGAAAATTTGGAGCATTTGCCTTTTTGTATCAACCCAACTGATTCAAGAGATGCATACAAAGGCGATTTTGTTGTAATAAATGATTTGTTATGTTCTAGTGATAATAATTCTGGTTCCGCCGCCAGAGGTTCTGATTATGAGAATATGACTAGCCTTGTATTAAATAGAATGGGCATAACGCCACCACCAGAATAGAAGATTATATTTTTATGAGCTTAAATAACTTACCCTTATTAGAAATTAGAAATGCAATTCTTATATTGCAAGTTATAACTGCAATTGTTGGTAGTTTTTATTACTATAAATATAAATTTTCGTTTCTGAAGTATTTTTTGTATTTATTATGGTATATAGTGATTAATGATTTTATTGCTTTGTATTACAGTAAAAATGTATCTATATACAATGCTTCCTTTTATAATATTTTCCAGATAGTTTCTTTTACTTATTACTTAATGTTATACAAACATATCATCCAAAGTTTAAAGTTTAAAAAAGCAATGTCTTATCTAATTTTACTATATTTGATATCATTTATCATAAGTTTTTTTTTGGATGATTTCTTTAAAAATCATTTTTCAATTTCTTATATAACTGGTTCATTATTTGTTATAACGGGTATTATTATTTTTTTCTCAGAGATATTGAATTCAGACAAAATTATCAACATGAATAAAATGTTGATATTTTGGATAAGTATAGGTTTATTTGTTAGTATACTTCCCGATATACCTTTTGACTTGATGAGAAAATATTATTCAAAATCTCCTACAATACCTTATATATTCATTTCAAGTTACCTACTTGTCTTTACAAATAATGTAATATTAATATCAGGCTTCATATGGTGCAACAAGGAACAGAAGGATTATTTGTAGCTATCATAGTACTATTTAGTCTATGCATAACTCTAATTTTATTTTTTACTATTTTCCAAAAGAAAAAAAACGTTCTTCTATTAAAACAAGCTGAAGATAAAAAACAATTTGAAAAAGAAATCAACGAATCGCAGGTAGAGATTAGAGAGCAGATTTTACGAAATATCAGTTGGGAATTGCATGATAACATTGGTCAGCTGCTCACATTAGCCAAAATTCAGTTACAAGGTGTTGCTGAAAATCCAGAGAATATAAAAGAAGTTAATGATAATTTGACCAATATTTTAAGTGAAGTACGCTCTTTATCAAAAGTGATTAATCCTGATTTTATTACCAATATCAACCTTGGCGATGCAATTCAATTAGAAATTGACCGATTTAATCGTCTCAATTACATCAAGTCTACTCTCGATATTGAAGGAGAACATTTTGATATTGACCCAAAATCAGAAATTGTAATTTTCAGAATTCTACAAGAGTTTTTTTCCAATACAGTCAAACATTCGAGAGCTACTGAGTTAAACGTTCACTTAAACTATGCTGATAATACGATTTCAATACTTGCTGAGGATAATGGAAAAGGATTTGATATGACAAAAATTCATCAAAACGGAATTGGATTAAATAATATGCGGAAAAGAGGTGTTTTGATCAACGCTGATATTTCAATAGAATCAAAAGTTAACGAAGGTACTAAACTAAAAATCATTTATAATCAAGTTCAATCATGAAAAAGCATACTGTTGTTATAGTAGAAGACCATACTTTGCTTTCGCAAGCTATTGCTGGCGTTGTAGAAGGTTTTGAACATTTTGAAGTGTTGTACTTATGTAAAAATGGAGCTGAATTAGTCTATAATTTAACTAATGACAAACCCATTCCTGAAATTGTTTTAATGGACGTAAATATGCCCATTATGAATGGTATTGAAACTACAAAATGGCTTACAGATAACTACCCAAGTGTCAATGTACTAGCACTAACAGTAGAAGAAGATGAAAATACCATTTTAAAAATGATTCGCTCAGGCGCAAAAGGATATTTACTCAAAGATGTTGACAAAAGAACTCTGGAAAAAGCGTTGCATAAAATAATAGAAACGGGGTTTTATCATTCGCATAATGTAACTGATGTGTTGATGAATTCTATAACTGGGAAAAGTTCACTACAAAACAATCTAAAAGAACAAGAAATTGAATTCCTGAAATTGCTTTGTACTGAATCAACGTATAGAGAAATTGCCCAATACATGAAACTGAGCCCAAAAACTATTGATGGTTATCGGGATTCATTATTCATCAAACTCGATGTAAAAAACAGGATTGGTTTGGTGCTTTATGCGGTAAAACACAAGATTTTCATTCCGTAATTATTCTTCGTAACGCTCCATTTCACGATCGTAGAATTCGCCAGCAAGCGTAATTAAATGCTCCATTTCCGATTCTAATTCGGTTTCATCTTCTTCTTCTAAATCTTCAAGAAACTCAACTGAATCGTCTTTTAAATTGATTAAAAATCGAGGATATTCAAGGTGAATGATAAAAATATCATCTGGGAAGTCAGAGTTATCAGCTAAAACGAATTTTGGTAATTCCATAGTTTTTAGATATTAGAAAATAGAGAATAGATAAAAGACAAAAGTAGATAACTTATTTAAAATGTCTATCATCTATTTTCTATTCTCTTTGTTCTTTTTTATTTATCCGACAAAATCACTGGCGCACTTCCTTTTCCCATAAAAATAATTTTGGCATTGGATGAAGTTGCGATTTCTTTTTGTGCTTTAATTTGTTCGTATTGCAATTGTTTATCGGTCAAGCCGGATGAAATAATGCGCTGATAATCGGCAATACCTTGCGCTTCTACTCTTTTTCTCTCGGCTTCTTGTTTTTCTTTTTGAAGAACGAATTGCATTTTTTGTGCTTCTTGCTCGGCATTAATCTTACTTTCAATAGTTGTTTTTACCGAAGCAGGAAGATTGATGTTGCGAATCAATAATTGCTCTAAAACCAATCCTCTCTTTTTGAAATCGTCTTCAATCGATTTGAAAATACGTTGCTGAAACTCGTTACGTTTAGTAGAATACAACGCCACTGCATCATAATAAACGGCGTTGTCTCGAATGCGTGTTCTAGTCACTGGGCGAACAATTTTATCAGTGTAATTTTCACCAATCCCTTTTAAAATTTTTGGAGCATCTTGTGGAACTACACGGTACAAAACCGTCAAATCGATTACTACTTCCAAACCGTCATTCGACAACACTCTGATTGCATCATCACCTTCTTGCGCGCCTTCTGTATGAATGGCTGACATAGTATAATTCTGAGTTTGAATATCGAAATTAGTAATGTCCAAAAGCGGATTAATCACGTGCAAACCACTTTCTAAAATATCGGGTTGTACACTACCGTAAAGCGACTTCACTCCTACTTTTCCGGCGTCAATTTGCTTGAATGTAGAAGAGAGAATTCCCAACAAAATAATTACAAATCCAACAATCCTAAATGTTTTAGAAAACTTTGCCATCGGGTTGGCATTGTCTTTTAATGAAAAACCTACAATAATCAGAATAATCCCGATAATAAGTAATAGTATCATTTCATAAATGTTTTTTTATTATACGGTGATTATACGTAACTCTCAAGCATTAGTTACAGATTTTTCTTAATAAGTTTTACGAATGATGCTCAGCTATCAACTTGCGTGTCAAAAAATGAAAGCGTATATAAAGAAACAATGCCGCTGCAGTCAATCCTGCCAATAATCCGATCCAAACTCCAACCGCTTTGAGTTCGGTATATTCACCTAAATAATACGAAATCGGAAAACCAATCACCCAATACGCCACAAACGTAATGTACATCGGAATTTTTACATCTTGCAAACCGCGTAATGCTCCTAAAACCACTACTTGAATTCCATCCGAAATTTGAAAAACCGCAGCTACTAAAAGCAATTTTGCTGCAATAGTAACTACTTCTTGGTTGTCGAGTAATTGCATTTCATTATTCATATCCAAAAATAATGGTGGTAAAATCTGATGAAAAACCACAAACAAAATGGCAAAAAGTATTTCAATTAAAATCGCCAATAAGAAAATAGAACGAGCAATTATTACTAAGTTTTTATAGTCTTGAACTCCTTTTTGATTGCTCACGCGTATCATCGAAACCACACTCAATCCCATGGCAAACATAAACGTCATCGAGGCCAAACTCAACGCAATTTGATTAGCAGCCTGACTCGTTTTTCCGATGTTTCCACACAACCAAATGGCCGCTGTAAACAAAACTACTTCAAATAGCATTTGCATCGCCGAAGGGAAACCTAAATCCACAATTTTCTTGATGGTTTCTTTTTTGATTTCGTCAAAACTAAAGCCTTTGAAATACGTTTTCAATTGTTGTTGTTTGGATAATATTACATGCATAAAAACCACCATAGCAATTCTAGAAATCACCGTTCCTAATGCAGCGCCAATGATTCCCATTTTGGGGAAAATCCAAATTCCGTAAATCAACCAATAATTGATGATCACGTGAATGATATTCGCCATTACAATTGCATACATCGAATATTTGGTCATCGACAAACCATCGGCAAATTGCTTGTAACCTTGGTACATGATCAGCGGAACCAACGAAAAGGCTACCCATGTCAAATACGGTTTTGCCAAAACAATCACTTCTTTGGGTTGGTGCAATAATTCCATTATTGGCTTAGCCAAAACCACTAAACCAAATAGCAACACACCCAAAATGGTACACAAAAACAACCCGTGATGAAACGCAGAGCGAATTTTTGAACTGTCTTTTTCCGCATCGGCTTCACCCACAATCGGAGTAATGGCTGTAGAAAATCCAATTCCAATTGACATCGCGACAAAAATCATACTGTTGCCCAACGAGACTGCAGCTAATTCGGTAGAACCTAATTTTCCTACCATAATATTGTCAACAATTCCAATCAAAGTATGACCCACCATTCCCAAAATTACGGGATAGGCCAATTGCATGTTGTATCGAAACTCTTTGGTGTATTGCGAAAAATTCATGGTGATTTTATGAGTGCGCAAAGATAGATGAATCAATGGCAATTACAATGACAATATCAATGGCAATGGCAATGGCAATTTCAATGACAATTTCAATGACAATTTCAATGACAATGACGTACAACTATTACATCATTTAAAATTGATTTTTGAAATTGCTATTGATTTTTGAATTTGATTTTTGAAATTGATTTTTGAAATTGAAATTGCTATTGTTTCAACTGCTCTCTATACACTTCAATATTTGCCTTCACTTTCGGATCCAATTCAGGCTCAGTAATATCAGTAAGTTGTTGCATAGCTTCCCAAATTACTTTTGCTACTATGTAACGAGCAACGCCTTTATCATCAGCTGGAACAATGTACCAAGGCGCGTGTTCTTTGGCCGTTTTAGTAATGGCTTCTTCGTAGTACTTCATATAATCGTCCCAACGCTCGCGTTCTTTTAAATCGCCCGTCGAAAACTTCCAATTGTCTTCAGGGTTTTCCAAACGTTTCAACAATCGCAAACGCTGTTCTTCTTTACTCATGTGGAAATAAAACTTCAAAATCGTAGTTCCATTCTGAGCAATATGTTGTTCAAAATTGTTAATCTGTTCAAACCGGTTTTCCCAAAACTCAGGTGTAATGTCTTCTACTTTTTCAATTCCAGGTAAATTTTCAAACAATATATATTCGGGATGCACGCGCGTCACCAACACGTTTTCATAATGCGTTCGATTGAAAACAGCAAATTTCCCCTTCTCGGGCAAAGCCAAATAATGACGCCATAAATAATCGTGCTCTAACTCGGTCGAGTTGGGTGTTTTAAAACTGTGAACCACTACTCCACGTGGATTGAATTCTTTAAAAACCTCGCGAATCAAACTGTCTTTACCACTTGTATCCATTCCTTGCAAGCAAATCAAAAACGCATGACGGTTGTGTGCATACATCGCGTCTTGCTTTTTACTCAATTTCAGTTGCACTTTGTCCAAAGCCTCTTCTTCTTGATCTTTATCGGTGTCAATCGCTAATTTAGTGGGCAATTTCGATAAATCTACTTTCCCTGTAACTTTAAAATCTTCAATGTTAATCGACTTCATAGTAAATAATTTATATTTGTAAAAATAATAATTTGAAGCTATTTCCGGCTATCCGCTGTATCTTTTTATTGTTTTGTCACATCGAGCGCAGTCGAGATGCTTTCATTAAAACAATAAAAAGGATGCCGCTGCTATCCGGGCTAGGCACATCGGTAATCTCATGGAAAAATTTCAACTTTCACTACTCTTTAAAATCATCGGAATTGGTTCGGCATCCGGATTAGTATTCAACCACGGTAATTTGTATTTAATTTCGGACAATAGCACTTATTTGTATGAATACCAAATGGATTCCACCCAACTCAATAAAATCGAACTCACCGAAAATGCCACAGACAACATCGCTAAAAAATTAAAACCCGATTTTGAAGCGATTGCTCACAATGACAGTTATTACTTCCTTTTCGGTTCAGGTTCGACCGAAAACCGCAACAAAATGATTCAAATGGATGCCAAAACCAAAGAAGTCATCAAAACCTTCGATTTGAGCTTTCTGTACGAAAGCATGCGATCATTTGCCGAAATGGAGGGCGACGATTTCAATCTAGAAGGCGCTATTTATGACGACGGAACGTGGTATTTTTTCAACCGAGGAAACGGAAAAAATAAGCGAAACGTAGTTTTTACCGTAACAGGTGAAAATTTAGAAGACGATTATCGCATTCTAATCAACGAATATAAACTACCTAAAATAAAAGGAGTTCGCGCTAGTTTCACCGACGCTATTATTGTTGACGATTCCATTTATTTTCTTGCAACAGCCGAAAACACCGAATCTACTTACAACGACGACGAAGTAGTAGGAAGTTTAATTGGCCGAATCGACAGCAACACTATGAAAATCGAGTTCACCAAAAAAATCACCGATACGAATAAGTTTGAAGGATTGACATTTTTCAAAAAAACCAGAAGTACTATTGAATTTTTACTGTGTGAAGATAATGATACTGAGCAATTGGAATCAAGTATTTATAATTTAACTTTGGATTTGAAAATGAGAAAATAGAAGGCAGAAGGCAGAATATAAAGAATAGAATATAGACTCTTAACTATTAAATTTTACTTCTTCAACTGAACTCTGAGACTGCGACTGAAAACTTTTTTCACCCTTGTCCCAACCTTTTTATAAAATAAGTCCTCTTTAGTAATAAAGACATCAATTGTGATAAACGAAACTATATTAATAGCGTGTAAAAAGATGCAGCGAGAGGCGCAACGACAAGTGTACGAGTACATGAGTCCGAAGTTGTATCGTACTTGTAAACGCTATTTAAAAAAGGAGGAAGAAATAGAAGAAGTATTGGCCGATGCGTTCTACACTATCTTCACCAAAATGGATCAACTAAAAGAACTCGGCGCTTTTGAAGCCTGGGCTCGAAAAATTACAGTAAATAATTGCCTTCATCAACTAAAGCGTAATGTAAACTTCAATCTTTATTTAGAAGACACCAAGCTTCATCTACAACCTGAGAGTTTACCAGAAACCCATTTAGAAGAAGAAGATTTACTCAATCTGCTCAATTTTATTCCAGAAGGATGCAAAACTATTTTTAACCTCTTTGTCATCGAAGGTTACGGTCACAAAGAAATAGCAAGCATGCTTCAAATTTCAGAAGGAACTTCCAAATCACAATTGAATGTGGCTAAAACTAAATTAAAAGAATTAGTAAGCAATCATTATTATCAAAAAGTAAAATAAGTCATGGACAATCACGATACATTATTCAATCAAATCAAATCGGCTGCTGAAAACGCAGAATCCAAGGAATTTCCCGCAATGGATAAAGTCTGGAGCCGAGTTGAAGACAAACTCGACCATAAAGTGTTGAGTTCGCAAAATTCGCTTTGGAAAAAAATTGCAGTTGCCGCATCCATTTTATTAGTTGTTTCCATTGGTTATCAGCTTTTTAAAGAGGAAAAACAATTGATAACACCTCAAAATTCAACTGCAGTAATCGATACAACATCAATTAAAAAAGATTCATTAGTAAATCAAAACGCAATTGTAACGACTGAGATAACAAATCCGAACATTAAAGAAAATCCTGCAATGATTTTAAGTCAGCAAACCAACAACTCACAACTGGCTGTAGAAGAATCAATTAATGAAGAAAAAAGAGAAGTTACACCTATCATAACCATTGACAATGCAATTCAACCCGAAACTTCAAGCTATTTAATTGCACCAAAAACTAAAGACGAAAAAGGTTGGTTAGTTGATAAAAAATACGATGCTCGTGGTGTTGAATACCGAGAGATCATAACGTACAAAGCAAAAGATAACGCTAAACCATCAAGACAAGATACACTAAAAACAAAAAAAGATCCGCCACTTGTTGTTATGAACGATCAAAATTCAGATGATAAAGTCATGTCAACATTAAACGATGAAGAAATTGATTCCATTGTTTTGCTAAAAGATCCATTGTATATTATTAACGGAGTTTATTATACTGAAAAGGAAGTATTCGGACCCAATCCGACGAGTCCATACTCACCTCTGAACCAACAACAAATAGAAACCATTTCCATACTGCAGGATGAAAAAGCAATTTCTATTTACGGTGAAAAAGGTAAAAAAGGAGTTGTAATTATCACCACCAAAGACGGAAAACCAGCCATCAAAAAAGGCAAATAAACAGTACTAACAGATTAAAAATCACTATTATGAAAAACGTAAAAGCATTTTCATCAGCCCTAGCTATGCTCATTTGTTTCCTAACATTTGGACAGCAAAAAACAGTAACTGGAGTAGTTTCAGATGATCAAGGACCACTTCCAGGAGCCAACGTTGTTGTAAAAGGAACTACCCGTGGAGTGCAAACTGATATGGATGGGAAATATTCAATAACTGCGAATCAAGGCCAAACTTTGGTATTCAGTTTTATTGGTATGAACGATCAAGAAATAGTCATTGGATCATCGAATGTGATAAATGTAAAATTAGTATACAGTTCGAGAACACTCAATGAAGTTGTTGTGTTGGGTTATGATAGAGTTGAAAGGAAATCAAAAAAAATTTCTGCAGCTTATGCATCAGTAACGAGTTTGAAAGTAAACTCAAATTCGAAAGGAATAGCTATAAAAGGTTATAAAAAACCAAGTAAAAAAGATGTTATTACTACTAATGATGATCATGAAGATTATGAAACATTAATCGAAAATGTATTTGAAAGCCCGACAACTTCGCCTCTTTCAACTTTTTCTATTGATGTGGATAATGCTTCATACACCAACATTAGACGTTTTATCAATAACGGACAAAAAGTTCCAAAAGATGCGGTTCGTATTGAAGAAATGGTAAACTTCTTTAAATATGAATATTCAAAGCCAACTGATAAACATCCATTTTCAATCAATAGCGAATACAGTGATTGTCCGTGGAATTCAAATAATAAGTTAGTTCGCATTGGTTTACAAGGAAAAAATATTGAAAATGAAAGTTTACCTGCATCCAATTTGGTGTTCTTAATTGATGTTTCTGGTTCGATGAGTGACGAAAATAAATTACCCTTACTAAAACAATCATTAAAGGTTTTGGTGAATCAATTACGAAAAGAAGATAAAGTAGCCATTGTAGTGTATGCTGGTGCAGCTGGTTTGGTTTTACCACCAACATCAGGCGATAAAAAGATGACGATTATTGATGCATTAGATAAATTAAACGCTGGTGGAAGTACTGCTGGTGGTGAAGGAATTATGTTAGCGTATAAAACCGCAGAAGAAAATTTCATCAAAGACGGGAACAATCGTGTAGTTTTGGCTACTGATGGCGATTTTAATGTAGGTGCTTCATCTGACAATGATATGGAACGTTTGATTGAAGAGAAAAGAAAATCGGGTGTTTTCTTGACTTGTTTGGGCTACGGAATGGGTAATTACAAAGATAGTAAAATGGAAGTTCTAGCCAATAAAGGCAACGGAAACTACGCTTACATCGATAACATTCAAGAAGCCAATCGCTTTTTAGGAAAAGAATTTAAAGGTTCGATGTTTGCTATTGCCAAAGATGTGAAAATTCAAATCGAGTTCAACCCAAGTCTTGTGAAAGCCTACCGATTAATTGGTTATGAAAATCGGAAATTACGCCCTGAAGATTTTAAAAATGATGCCATTGATGCAGGTGAATTAGGAAGCGGACACACAGTAACCGCCTTATACGAAATTGTTCCTGTAAATACAAAATGTGAGTTTTTTGAAGAAGTGGAAGAATTAAAATATACAGTAACTGACGAATCAAAAGCCAAAAATGCTTCTTCTGAATTGGCTACCATCAAATTTAGATATAAAAAACCAGATGGAACTAAAAGTATTGAAATGGTAAGTACTATTACTAATTCTAAAGTTGATTTAAAAAACGCTTCAAATGACTTCAAATTCTGCTCCGCTGTTGCTTGGTTTGGTCTGAATTTAAGAGATTCAAAATTAGTAAAAAACAAATCGCTAACCGACATCAAATCATTAGCAAAAGAAGGTTTGTCAAATGATACTGAAGGCTATAAAGCTGAGTTCATTCGATTAGTAGAAAGTGGAAATCAATCATAAACAATGAAAACAAAAATTAGACTTGTAATTCTTATTTGTGCATCCTTTATATTTTCTAACGGAAATGCAAAAGACCATGTAAACACTTTAAAACTACAACAAAATGAGGTACTTCAAGCTGATATCAAAATCTATCTTTTAGGTGGAATTGTATCGGCCATTACTCAAAAAGAAATTGATTTTGGAAAAAAATATCATGTGGTTTTTCTAGATTTTGGATGCGTGCCACCAAGCAATTTAGAGTATTACGAAATTCAAAATTATAAAGCTTTTGATTTATTAAACATCCAATTTGGCCCCAAATGGCAAGAAGAATTAAAGCCAACCACATTGGGATTTAAAAAATGGAAAGAAAACAATAAATAGTTTAGTTAGGTTAATTTTGGTTAATTGAAAAACCCCAATAAAATTTACTTTTTTTGGGGTTTTATCATAATCTATCAATTGAATGATGTTAAAAATCGGATAACGCCTATAATTGCTAAAATTATTCCTATGAGTGCCTGCTAAGTAAATCCGTTTTCAGAATAGTTTCCTTCTTTGGTCATATCATAATCAGTATTCTCTGAAAAAGTTTCGACATTTTGTGTTTGAATCAAAGCTTCTTTATCCAAAACAAAACTTGGACATTTATCCTCAAAATCAGCTTTCCTATTTGTTAATCTGCATACCATTCCATGCTCATAATCGTGCCTACGATTTTCACAAATTCTGCATATTTTTGGGTATTCTTCACTCGTCATAAATTTCAATTTTATTAATTTACTATTAATTTCTTAGTTACAATTTGATTTTCTTTATTGATTTTTATCAGATAAATTCCAGTACTTAATTGAATTGAATCAAAATCAACTTGCTCCGATTGAGCTTCTTTTTGAACAACTAAATTCCCTAAAACATCATAAACAGTGATGATTGAACCTTGCAGTTGATTGCTCTCTACTGTAAAAGTACCATTAGATGGATTAGGATACACTCTTAAAGCTTCTTCATTTTCAAAAATAGGATTTGACAACAATGAGTTTACTGAAAAACTGTAATCAAATCCGCCACCAAAATCGGGTGTAAATGTTTTGATTACTACATCATTCGCATCCAAAAATCGTACATAACCTGCTCCTTGCGATGTATTGGCCCACCATTGTAATCCATCTTTTCCAGAGTCATTAACACGCAAACGATAACATCCATTCACTATTTGTGGTGTTTGATAGGTATACGTATAAACTGTATTGGCTGTTGTAAACGTCTTGGTTTCGATTAACGCACCATCCGAATCGTATAAAGAATAATTATTTTGAGTTGGTAAATTATTGGTCTTCAATTGGATTTTAAAAACTGCTGGCATCACATCAGGCAAACTGAAACTAGAAACAAAATGATTGTTATTAGCATACATATCTGCACTTTCATTTGCTGAAATAATTTGAGCATGAAATTTATTATTTGCCGAACTTACTCCAACACTCCATAATTCATTAGTTGGTAAAAAAACATCAATCGCTGCCATAGAAGCTAAAGTTCCTGTCCAAGTATACGTTTGATGCGTACTCGCTTCATTCAACCAATATTCAATAGCAACACTGGTCAGTGCGGTCGCACCTGTGTTTCTAAGTGTTATTTTTGGTCGCTCACACATTGGGTTAATTCGCAAATGCTCAGCATTCGTATTATTAGGCATTTTCACATCTTCAATTGATGCATCCAACGAAAAATTGGGCGCGCTATAACCTATCACTTGATGCGCAACAATGTAACGATAATCACCAGTTGGAACACTTGGATTAGTAGTTCGATAATCCAAATTCATAGTAGTTCCAGCAGTTACGTGCGGCGTTAAATCTTGTTCTTTTAACAAAGTACGTTGACCAGGACACCAACCTTGACGATTGTAAACCCATGTTCCACCTTGAGGAAATATCGGGTTTTCAGAGCAATTTTGAGTGATGGTCCAGTTGAATTTTTGAATATTATTTACTAATATTCTATGACTTACTGTTCCACCATTTTGAGCAAATTCTCCTTGTGAACCGTGACCCGTAATGGAAGATTTCATTTTAAATGAAGTTGCTTCAGAGCTAAAAGGATACGCAACTGTAGGCATTTTGGTTCCGTTGATGATTTCATTGATATTCGGACTTCCCAATCGGTATTCACCTTGCCATAATTGATCGTATTGAACAATGTTGCGTGGTGGCGTTCCAACGATAAAAAGAAACTCTAAATCCAATTCTTCTTGCCAAACTCCGCCCGACATTACCAAACGTTTGTTTCCTTTTAAGATTTTAACGTAATCGGACATGTCAAAATACCATGATTTACCGTTTTGACCTAAATCAAGACCAATTCCATACGGAGTTACAAAAGAAACCAATTCATTGTAAAAAGGAAAACGTCTGTAATAATCCAGTTGAGTAATATTGATTGTTCCTTCAGATGTTACTGGTAAAGTAGATAGTAAAGTTCCTGTTGCACCATCGTATACATTTTCGGCGGCAGCTTCAAATACATTTACGGTTGACAATAAATTAACAGAATCGTGTTGCATCGGAATTACACCTTCGTTGGAACTAATTGAATAATTCTTTACTACTCTCGCACTTCGTGGATACGAATAGCGAACCACATTATCAGTCACAGTAACATCGTATGTTCCTCTGAAAAAAGTAATATTCGGAACCGTAGTCGATTCGGTAAAAGTAGTCGTCAATTGATCGCCTCTTTCATAATCCCATGCCAAATTGGTTCCGTTTGAAGTCAAGCTATTTTTAGTGTCTGATACTAGTTGTCCTGAACCTTCATCCAATTTATAGTAAGCAACTAAATTAGAATAATCGGGATGACTAGCGTCAACTGACTTGTTTTTCCAACTTAAAATAGTCGCTGCACTCAATTCTTTATCCCAAACTAAAAACTCTTTGATTTTACCTTTGTAACCATACACAGAACCATCGTCAAATTTGCCTAAAACCAAATTCATGATACTGATTGCTTTAGTCTTGTTAGTTCCGGTTTGCCATAAAACACCGTTTAAATAAATATTCATGATTCCGGTTGTGGCATTTTTGGTGAACGTCCAATGGTTCCAAACACCTTCAATGACATTGTCCGTTCCGTATGGCTTTTCTATTCTATCAAAACCACCACTCACATAACCACAATCGAAATAAATACTTCCACCCCAAGGCAAATGCAAATTGAGTTGGCGTTGGGTAATATTATCCGAATACGCATAAACAATACTATTATCGGTTGGTAATAAATCGGCATTTCCTTTTGCCCAGAAACTAACGGTCAGTTGATTATTAATCGTATTAAAAAATTGAGTATTTATATCAACAAAACCCGAAGAAGAAACATCTATCGAAGCAATATTACTTGCTGATACCGTTCTGATTTCGGCAGTATTCAATCCTAAAAACTCGATATTGGTTCCGTTAGATGAGTTAGAAAACGAAATTTCTACTACTAAATTACTCGTTCCATCCCAGTTGAATGGAGTATAAAATTGAACTCTATTAGCGCCATTTACAAAAGTGTAATCACTAAAATAGACTTCAGAAAAACCAGTAAAATCAATAGTTTGAGCTTGTAAACTCGGTAAGGAAGAGTTTTTAATTTTGATTTTTAAAAACTTGGCCAAACCACCCGAATTGGAAACATTGAGTTGAAGAGCATCGATTGCGCCAGCTGAAAATCCGGAGGCCAATAAATCAGAGGCTTTGATTAAAAATTGAGTGCGACCACTTTTTTGACTGGTTCTAACAATGTCTGATACTGCAGAAGTTCCGCCACCGATCACATAATTATTTTCGGAAATAACGTTGTTCAACACCACATTTTTCTGAGTGAAATCGTAATGATCAAAAGTAGGTTGCGAAGTATAATTGAAACTGGTTCCAGTGAAATTTGAAATCACATAATCAGGTTGTTGGAAAAGTACTTTCTCAATTTTAGTACTATCGGCAATGAAAGTATTGCATGAGTAATCCCACTCGCCACAGCCTAAATTTCGATCAGTTGGCGTTGAAATCAAAGCGTTTTTACAACGCATATTGTATTTTAGAATGATTTTCTCAAACGTCAAACTCGGATTGTTTGGAAAACTGATGAGTGTGTCGCGCGTTGTACTGTTGTAATTGAACGCTTGCACTCGGATGGTATCGCCTACACTTTGAGCAGAAACGAAAGAAATAGAAAATAATAATACAAGAAAAAGTAGTTTTTTCTTCATGGTAATTGGTTTTAGTTGTGTTAGTTAGAAGAAACCAAATGTAACAAAAAACAATTACCTTTTACACTTATTTTTCTATCTCACGTAAACTTTCCATCTTCTTATGAGCCAAGAAACCTTTGATGTCTTCAAAGTGTTCTTTGACGCGTTTATGTCCGAATTCGAATACTTTTTCTGCCAAACCATCTAAGAAATCTCTATCGTGGGAAACCAAAATTAGTGTTCCATCAAAATCTTTTAAAGCGTCTTTGATGATGTCTTTGGTTTTCATGTCTAAGTGGTTGGTTGGCTCATCCAGAATCAACACATTCACAGGCTCAAGCAACAATTTGATCATCGCCAAACGCGTTTTTTCTCCACCCGAAAGCACTTTTACTTTTTTGGTAGTATCATCACCACTGAACATAAAAGCACCCAATAAATCTTTGATTTTACTTCGGATATCGCCTACTGCAATCATATCAATCGTTTCAAAAACAGAAAGATTTTCATCTAATAATGAAGCTTGATTTTGAGCAAAATAACCAATTTGTACATTGTGACCGATGTCTAATTTTCCTCCAAAATCAATTTCTTTCATGATGGCTTTGATCATGGTCGATTTTCCTTCCCCATTTTTCCCAACAAAAGCTACTTTTTCTCCGCGTTCAATCACCATATTAGCGTCTTTAAACACTACGTGATCACCATACGATTTAGACAATTCATTGACTACAACTGGATATTGTCCGCTGCGAGGTGAAGGTGGGAATTTCAATCGCAATGCCGAATTATCTACTTCATCAACTTCAACAATTTCAAGCTTTTCCAACATTTTAACACGTGATTGCACTTGTAATGTTTTGGAATACGTTCCTTTAAATCGCTCGATGAATTCCATGTTTTCGGCAATCATCTTTTGTTGCTCTTCGTAGGCTTTTTGCTGATGCGCTCTTCTATCTTTTCTGAGTTCTAAATAATGTGAATATTTGGCTTTGTAGTCGTAAATTCTTCCCATTGTCACTTCAATGGTACGATTGGTAATGTTGTCTACAAACGCTCTATCGTGCGAAATTACCATTACTGCTTTGGCCGAATTGATCAGGAAATCTTCCAACCATTCGATACTTTCAATATCCATGTGATTGGTAGGCTCATCAAGTAAAATCAAATCGGGTTTTTTCAATAAAATTTTAGCCAATTCAATACGCATTCTCCATCCACCTGAAAATTCAGAGGTTGGACGAGTAAAATCTTCGCGTTCAAAACCCAATCCTTTCAGTACTTTTTCAACCTCAGCTTCGTAATTGACTTCTTCAATTGAATAAAATTTCTCCGACAATTCAGAAACGCGTTCGATTAATTTCATATAATCATCGCTTTCATAATCGGTGCGAATGGTCAATTGCTCGTTGATTTGGTCAATTTCATCTTTCATTTCAAACACTTCAGAAAAAGCTTTGGACGTTTCTTCAAAAACAGTAGCGTCGTCTTTGGTTAACAAATGCTGAGGCAAATAAGCAATTATAGCCTCTTTTGGAGCCGAAATATTCCCAGTAGATGGTTTGCTCGCTCCCGCTATAATTTTAAGAAGTGTCGATTTTCCTGCTCCATTTTTACCCATTAAGGCAATTTTATCATTTTCATTAATAGCAAAAGAAACATCACTGAATAAAGTGGTTCCACCAAATTGTACTGAAATATCGTTGACTGTAATCATTAGAAGGGATTTTAAGATTTTAGGATTATAGGAAATTAAGATTTTATTATCCTAAAGTCTTACTGTCTTATAATCCATTTTTAAAAAGGTGCAAAGATAACTTAAATAGCCAATTAGACAATTGGTTTGAATCAAATATTATTGTGCGTTTTTCTATCGTAATGTGCTAAAATACTATTCGTTTTAAAGGAGTTAATTGAGTACTTTTGCATCTGGTTTTTTAATCCAAATGTTGCTCAATATGCCACTGATTGATTATCGTTTCTTGGGGAAAATAATTCCGAAAGGAAAAATTAAAAAGTCGTTCACCAGCGCAAAATCATCGTATTTAAACAGAGTGCGATGGGCAACTGCTTTATTCTTTTTTGGAATGGGATTTTGTTTTGCTACTTGGGCCAGTAGAATTCCGGACATCAAATTGGCGTTGCAATTAAGTGAAGCCGAATTGGGAACATTACTTTTTGCGTTGCCTATTGGTCAGTTGGTTGCTATGCCTTTTTCGGGAAAAGTGGTGACAGAATACGGCAGTCGAAAAATAGCAATTGGCGGACTATTGATGTATGCGGTTTGCTTGACTTTATTAGGATTAGCAACAACTAGCTGGCATTTGGCATTGGGTCTTTTCTGTTTGGTTTTTTTGGGAATTTCTGCAATATAGCGGTAAATACACAAGGCGTTTTTACCCAACAGTTGTTTGAAAAACCAATTATGGGATCGTTTCACGGTTCGTGGAGTTTGGCTGGATTTTGTGGTGCTTTACTTGGGTTGATTGTGCTTGCTTTTCAATTGAGTCCGTTTTTGCATTTTATTATTGTTTTGTTCATTATCATCCTACTGATTTTCTTAAACTATTCGTACTTGGTCAAAGTTAAATCGCCTAAAAAAGAAGAGGAAAAGGAAAAGTTCTCTTTTTTTAAAATCAAGGATAAATCACTGATTTGGCTCGGAATCATCAGTTTTTGCTGTATGGCAAGTGAAGGAATCATGTTTGATTGGAGTGGCGTTTATTTTAAAGAAATCATAAAAGCACCCGGAGCATTAGTGATTTTGGGTTATACTTCGTTTATGGTAACTATGGCGATTGGACGGTTTTTAAGCGATATTTTGGTTGGACGATTTGGTCCGAGAAAAGTATTAATTACAAGTGGTTTGGTGATTTCATTCGGACTCTATTTAGCAGTTCTCTTACCGTATTTGATTCCGTGTACCATTGCTTTTATGTTGGTTGGATTTGGCGTTTCCAATGTGGTTCCGATTGTTTTTAATGCGGCAGGAAATAGTGAAAAAGTACCTACTGGCATCGCATTGACTATCGTTTCGAGCATCAGCTTTTTGGGCTTTTTAATTGGCCCGCCTTTTATTGGTTATATTGCAGAACTGACTAGCTTGAAGTATTCATTTGCAATTATTGGTGTTTTTGGGTTATTTATTTCTGGGCTGACCTATAATTTGAAGATGTTTAGATAGTTGTTTTAGATTGTAAGACTGTAGGACTGTAAGATTTTAGGGTTTTAGGATTATTTGAAACTAATTTGTTTTCTGAAAACATAAATAGAATTTAGGAGATTTAATGTCGCATACAACTAAAAAGCAGGAAATTCATAGTTGAAATCCTGCTTTTTAGAATTAAATAAACTTTATTCTAATGCTCGTCGCCTGGTGAACACAAGCCAATAATTTCGTGAAATACATCGTGTAATTTGGTTAACGCATCCGTTATTTCCTTATCTGATTTTTTGGTTTTTACTAATTTGTCTAGCTTTTTACTGTCAGTGACTAATTTTTGTATTGCAGCAACTACTTCTTTTTTATAGAACTCTGCTGGAATAGTTGATTGTGATAATGCTGCGGCTTTTAGCACCATTTCTCCACTTCGTTCTTTAATTGGTTGCAAGTTGCCTTCTTCACTTGGATGAAAGGTTTGCGACATTACTTTATGAAAATCTTTTAATGCCAACCAACCGTCAAATTTGCCTTTCTTTTGAGGTAGTGCTGATGTATAATTTTTACTTACTTCGTTCCAGTTGATGACATTCCAAATGGCGGTCAAATAATCAGCACGTTTGTTTTGGTATTTCAAATAATACGCGTGTTCCCAAACATCAATTCCTAAAATAGGAGTTCCTTTATTTTCAGCAATGTCCATCAACGGATTGTCTTGATTAGCAGTCGAACAAACCGCTAATTTTCCATCCAAACCCACATAAAGCCAAGCCCAACCTGAACCAAAACGTGTGGCTGCAGCAGCATTCATTTTTTCTTTCAAAGCATCCATAGAACCAAATGATTCGTTGATTGCTTTTTCTAAATCGGCTGATGGTTTGGTATTTTTCTCTGGAGTTAAAATCGACCAAAATAATTCGTGATTGAAATGTCCGCCTGCGTTATTGCGAATCGCTGGACTCAACTTAGACACATTGGCAAAAATTTCAGTAATGCTCATTTTCTCAGCATCAGTTCCAGCAACAGCAGCATTCAAATTTTTGATGTAAGCAGCGTGGTGTTTGCTGTAATGAATTTCCATAGTTTGTGCATCTATGAACGGTTCCAATGCATTGTAAGCGTAGGGCAATGGTTTTTGAGTAAATTGCGCCGAAACCGAAGCACAAATAAATAATACAATCGATAAAATCTGACTTTTCTTCATTTCTTTTTGATTTTTAAACTATTTCTCATTGACTTTTGATGAAAAACAAATCAATGATTCTTGTCTTACAAAGATAAAGCATTGCGTATTTGAATAGTGTAAAATTATCTTAAAATCTCCTTCAGATGTTGCTGAAAATCATAATTATCATTGATACCAATATGATCTTCACCATCAAGAATAAAAAGTTGATCAAATGATTTAATGATCTTTTTCAATCGTTGCGAATTAGAAACCGAAATTAATTGGTCTTGATTGCCGTGAAAAAGGTAAATTGGTACTTTGACTTTGACAATATATCGATTGGTTTCAAATTGAAATTTCTTGAGAAAATCAGGAAAATAAGGTGCTCTTCCTGTTGAAAATTCTAAAAAATTATAATACGGAGCTTGAAGAATTAACTTATTCGGATTTTTAACTGATGCCAAATAAGTAGCCAATCCTGTTCCGATGGAATAGCCAATAAGAATGATTTCTTTGGATTTGTAGTGTGTTGTTACCGAATCGTAGGCGATGGAAATATCCTTATAAATTTGTTCTTGGTTTTCAATTTCACCTTCGCTTTTTCCGAAGCCACGGTAATCCAAAAAGAAAATATCATAGCCTAAATTGGTGTAAATAGAAGCATTATTTCCCCAATCATCAACCGTTCCAGCATTTCCGTGTAAATAAAAAACTAAACCTTTTGGGTTGGGAGTTTCGAAAAGTATTCCGTGTAGTTGCTTTCCATCGAAAGAAGGAATGGTAACTTCTTCGAATTTTTCACTAAAATTAAATTGATGATTTTCAGGAAGTTTATAGGCTCGAAACACCATTTCTTCCTGATTGAAATAGAGGTAACTTACATATAGCAAATACAGTATTCCAAAAACGGTCAAAAAAGAAAAAAAGGTAAATCGAAAGGCTCTCATTGACTTATTGTTTTAATTGAAACTCAAAAAGTCAGGAAATCGTATTTACAAACTCAATCGAAATTCTTCAACGATAGGATTGGCTTTGGCAAAATCGGTTTCTTGAATGAATAATTCGACTGCTTTTTGCGGTTGTATACTCGGAAGTACGTTGGCCTGATTGTTGTTGCGAATGACCGTATTTACACCGATTGCTTCAATTTTTTGTTGCAAGGCTAAGGCTAAAATTTCGTCACCTGAAAAGAGTTTCATTAATCCCATTGTCTGTATAGTGTATAATGTAAATTGTATAATGCTTTAATTCGTTTTACTAATGTATGCCGCTGATTATCAAATCCATTCGTTTTTCTCATTTTTTGGAACGCGGACAAAACGGATTTTGCTGATTTTACGCTGATTTTCTATATAGTTCTAATTACTGAAAACTGCGACTGCGACTGAAAATTAATCTTCCATTTCGAAGAAAAGTGGTTCAATCATGATTTTATCAGCCAATGACTCGACGCGTTCGATGATTTCGGAGCAAAAGAAAATACGTTGAGTTTTTTCGACACTCATGGATAAACGTAAAACAATGGCATCATGACGTAATCTGAAAATTAATTCTGAATCATCAACAATAAACATTTTTACCGTATTCATATTAAAGCCAGCTGAAGAAAACATAGCATTGATTCGGGTTGGTGTTCCCACAATCACATCCATTCCAGCTGAAATAACGTTTTTATCGTAGTCGATGTCACCTTTGTCGTGGCAACCAATTACTCGCAAATCAGTGTATTTTCCGAAAGCCTCGAAAAGCCCAACGGTTTCAAGTACTTTTTCTTTATCTAAAACTACGATTAAGGCACGCGTGCTCTCGCCTACCGCTTTTTCCAAACGCTGAATGACATTTAGAACAATGGTTGTCGTTTTACCGGTTCCACTTGGCGATTGAATAACCGCATCAGCTCCACTTTTAATAGTAGAAAACGTTTCTTGTTGCATCTCATTGGCTTCGGTCAATCCGCTGTCAATAAGAGCTTGTTGAAGGTTTGGGTTTATTTTTTTTAGTTGCATTTTTTTTAGTAATTAGTAAATAGTGAATAGTAATTAGCAGGCTTTTCACTAATTACTATTCACTAATCACTTGAATTATTTAGAAGCAAATAACTTCACATCGGTTTCTGAAATTTCGCTTCCGCCTAAAATAATCAAGCGTTCTACTACGTTTCGCAATTCGCGTATATTTCCTGTCCAATCGTATTCTTGCAGTAATTTAATGGCTTGACTCGAAAATGATTTTTGTGCATTTCCTTGTTCTTCGGCAATTTTAGCAGCAAAATGTTCGATAAGTAAAGGTATGTCATCTCTGCGGTCATTCAATGCTGGAACTTTAATTAAAATCACGGCTAATCTGTGGTATAAATCTTCACGAAAACGACCTTCTTCGATTTCTTTTTTCAAATCTTTGTTGGTAGCTGCCACCACACGGACATTCACTTTAATGTCTTTATCGGCACCGACTCTCTGAATTAAATTTTCTTGTAACGCGCGTAATACTTTGGCTTGTGCGGCCAAACTCATATCACCAATTTCGTCTAAGAAAATCGTTCCGCCATCGGCAGCTTCAAATTTTCCTGCTCGGTCTTTAACAGCTGATGTAAAAGCACCTTTTACGTGACCAAACAACTCACTTTCAATTAATTCAGATGGAATTGCAGCACAATTGACCTCGATCAATGGATACTGACAACGCTCGCTTTTTTCATGCAATTGATGCGCTACGAGTTCTTTTCCGGTTCCATTCGGACCTGTAATTAAAACTCGAGCGTCGGTTTGAGCGACTTTTTCAATCATTTGTTTGATGTGATTGATGGGCTCAGAACTTCCTATCATTTCGTAGTTTTTACTGACTTTCTTTTTTAGAATTTTATTTTCAACTACGAGTTGTTTTTTGTCTAAAGCATTACGAACTGTATTGAGGAGGCGATTCAAATCGGGTGGTTTTGAAATGTAATCAAATGCTCCTAAACGCATCGTATTGATGGCGGTTTCCATATCGCCGTGACCCGAAATCATCACGATTGGAATTTCGGACTTTATTTTTTTAACGGCTTCGAGTAGTTCTTCGCCATCCATTTTGGGCATTTTGATGTCGCACAACACCAAATCGTAATCGGTATTTTTGATTTTCTCAAAGCCTTGAACACCGTCTTCGGCTTCTTCTACTTGATAGGTATCATTTTCCTCAGAGAGTATTTTGGTAAGCACTCTTCTGATGGATGCTTCGTCTTCGATGATGAGTATTTTTGACATAGTTTTTATTTTTGCCACGAAGGCTCAAAGTCACAAAGTTTGTTTACAAATTATTTTTTCAAAGGTAACAAAAATTAAAATGGTTTCTTGACTAGCCCCGACCTATCTGCCGATAGGCAGGTTGCAGTGGAAAGCTCCCGATTTTTTATCGGGACTTGCAACGGAAAGCGGAAAAATGGATTACAAGAAAGCCCAAGCTATTTGCTTCGCCAATTCGCTATCGTTCGTACCTTCTAATACTTCAACCACTTATACAACTCTTTCCACGATGGTTTTTTGCCGTACATCAGAATTCCGACGCGGTAAATTTTGCTGGCAAACCAAACTACACCAAAGAACGTACCAAATAATAATGTAATTGAAATTGCAATTTCCCACCAAGGCACGCCAAACGGAATTCGCATCATCATTACGATGGGTGATGTAAGAGGAATCATTGAAAATACGGTTGCGACTGTTCCGTGCGGGTCATTAATTACGGTGAAAAATCCGATGTATACTCCTAAAATTAATGGCATAATAATAGGAAGAAGGAATTGTTGTGAATCGGTTTCGTTATCAACTGCTGCTCCGATGGAAGCATAGAACGAACTGTATAAAAAGTATCCGCCTATGAAATAAAATACAAAACAGAATATGATGGTAGCGATGGGCAGATTCCACAATTCTTTAATGTACATCTGAAACGTTCCGCCCGCTTCTTTTTGAGCTAATTCGAGTGCTTGTTGTGCTTGTGGACCAGAAGAAGCGCCCATTTGAACACCAAAAATAGACGACAAAATGAACATTGCTGTTAAGCCAAGTATCGCCCAAATTAGAAATTGTAGAATTCCAGCGAGAGAAGTACCAATGATTTTTCCCATCATCAATTGGAAGGGTTTTACAGATGAAATAATCACTTCGATGATGCGTGATGTTTTTTCTTCTATGACACTTCTCATTACCATATTTCCGTAGATGACAATGAACATCATGATTAAATAACCAAAAGCACCACCGATTCCGATTTTGATTTCATTCAATCCTTTTAATGACTCTTCACCTGAAGCTTTGGTCAAATTAATGGATACATCGGCTTTGGCTTTGCTTATTTTTAATGTATCTAAGCCTTGAGCTTGGAAATTTTCAGCGGTGATTCGTTTGGCAATTATACTTTCCAAATCTTCCACAAACATGACACCTGGACTATCGTTTGAAACGTATTGAATACCTTTTTGAAGTGAAGTGTTGTCGTTTGCTTTAGGGATGAGTAAAAGACCTTCGTAATTTTCATTTACAATACTATCTTTTAATGTTTTAACATCAACATTAGATAGATTGAGGTATTTGTATTCGTCGTCGCTTTTGAAATCGTTAGTAAATTTGCCCGTTTCATCGTGAATGGCGATGGTTTTTTGCTCGGCTTTCATTTGACTTAAATAGCCCACAAAAACCCCAATTCCGACAAAAAGTAGCGGACTCAAAAATGTCATTACAATGAACGATTTGTTGCGCACTTTGGCGATGAATTCTCTTTTTATGATAAGGAGTAGTTTGCTCATTTTCTTTTAGACTGATTAGATTTTTGGACTTTAGGACTTTAGGACAGTAAGACTTTAAGACTGCAGGATTTTTTATGACATTTTAATCTTATAGTCTTACAATCTTAAAATCTAAGAAGTCTATTCTGTTACTGTTTTAATAAATATATCGTTTACACTCGGAATTTTCTCTACAAAATGCGTGACTTGCCCACGTTGAACTAAGGTGTTTAAAAGTTCATTTGGAGTGGCATTCCCAAGGTTGATTTCGAGTTTTAATTCGTCATTGAGTGATTTAAAATCGGTTTGTGATAAGGTGAATTTTTGAGACAAATCGTACATCAAACCTTCGACATTGTTGGTTAAAATTCCGACATCATAACTATTGGTTCTATATTGTTTTTTTACATCGGTCAATTTGCCTTCAATAAGTTTATTTGATTTATGAATTAAAGCAATATGATCGCACATTTCTTCAACACTTTCCATGCGGTGAGTAGAAAAAATCACAGAAGTTCCTTTTTTGTTGAGTTCGATGATTTCGTCCTTAATCAAATTGGCATTAACTGGATCAAAACCAGAGAAAGGTTCATCTAAAATCAATAATTTAGGTTGATGCAAAACGGTTACAACGAATTGTATCTTTTGCGCCATACCTTTAGAAAGCTCTTGAATTTTTTTGTTCCACCAACCTTGGATTTCAAGTTTATTGAACCAATAATCAAGTTGTGTTTTGGCTTCTTGTTTGGTTAATCCCTTGAGTTGAGCTAAGTACAAACACTGTTCTCCCACTTTCATGGTTTTATATAAACCGCGTTCTTCGGGCATGTAACCAATGACAGCAACGTGTTCGGGTTTTAATACTTCACCATCCAAAATAACCTCACCACTATCGGGCATTGTAATTTGATTAATGATGCGAATTAAAGAGGTTTTTCCGGCGCCATTCGGACCTAATAATCCGTAAATGCTACCTTTAGGAACTGTGAGTGAAACTTCATTAAGCGCAGTATAATCGCCGTACTGCTTCACTACATTTTTTACTTCGAGGATGTTGCTCATAGGTTTTTAAATATCAATGTCAATTTCAAAAATCAATGTCAATATCAAAAAAAATGCAATTGATTTTTGATATTGTTACTGATATTGAAGTTGGCAAAAGTACGCAATTAGTAGTCGATTGAAACGATTTGTTACAAAAAACCCACCCTTATTGTGAAACAAGGATGGGAAAAATTGCTATGAAAAAGAAATTACTTGTTACCAAGTAATAGTCAAATGTAAAAATAATTTATTTACTATGAAAACATATCTTTAACTTTTTCAAAAAAAGATTTTTCGCTCTTCTCTGGATGAGGAATAAAGTTAGCGTCAGTCAACGATTTCTCGAAGAATTGACGTTGCTCTTTTGTCAAAGTTTTTGGTGTCCAAACGTTTACATGAACGAGTAAATCACCGTTTCCATAGCTATTAATACTCGGAATTCCCTTACCTTTTAGACGTAAAATCTTTCCGGATTGGATTCCTTCTTCTAATTTAATTCGGACTTTTCCGTTTACTGCCTCAATATCTTTAGAAACACCTAACGCAGCTTCGGCAATACTAATGTATAAATCATAGTGCAGATTTTCACCTTCACGCTTTAAAAACTCGTGTTCAAGTTCTTCGATGGCAACGATTAAATCACCTGCGATTCCGTTTCCTGGAGCATCGTTACCTTTTCCTGAAACTTTTAGTTGCATACCATCGGTTACACCTGCTGGAATTTTAATTGAAACCGTTTCGTCTTCCAAAATCATTCCGTGTGCGTCGGCATTATTTGGTTTACTCTCTATAGTTTGACCTGAGCCACCACAAACGTTACAAGTTGTTGCAGTTTGCATGCGACCTAAAATAGTGTTGGTTACACGTAACACTTGACCTTGACCATTACAGGTGGAACACGTTTTGTAACGCACACCTGGTGCTTGGATTTTGCGTTTGACTTTTACTTTTTTCTCAACACCATTGGCTACTTCTTCTAAAGTAAGTTTGACTTTGATACGGAGATTGCTTCCTTTCATACGGCGTTGTCCGCCTGAACTTCCTCCGAAACCACTGAATCCGCCGCCACCGCCACCGCCAAAAGCGCTTCCAAAAATATCGCCGAATTGGCTGAAAATATCATCCATATTCATGTGACCGCCGCCGCCAAATCCGCCAGCACCATCAAAAGCTTGATGACCGTATTGATCGTAACGTGCTTTTTTGTTTGGATCGCTTAATACTTCATACGCTTCTGCTGCCAATTTGAAGTTTTCTTCGGCTTCTTTATTACCCGGATTTTTGTCAGGGTGAAATTCGATGGCCTTTTTGCGGTAGGCTTTTTTAATTTCTTCTGGAGAAGCATTTTTGGAAATGCCTAGTATTTCGTAAAAATCTTTTTTCATTTTAATCTCTTTATATTATTAATGGAATAAATTCCATTTTTTTGAATGGGGTAAATCTCGTTTCTATGGGATGAATTCCATTTTTTGATACGGGATAAATCCCATTTCCATTCCATTTTTCAAACGGGATAAATCCCGTTTCTAGTCAAAAGGTTGTACTTGGAAATTTTTAATTTCCAAGTACAACCTTTGGGAAACGGATGATTTTGTCACCCAATTTATATCCTTTTTCGATTACATCTACAATTTTACCTTTTAAATCGTCTGATGGTGCAGGAATTTGGGTAATGGCTTCGGCAAAATCGGCATTGAAATCGTCACCTACTCTTACCTCAACTTGTTCCAATCCTTTAGAAACTAATGTTGATTTCAATTTTTCGTGAATCAACTCTACTCCTTTTAACAATACTTCATCTTCTGACTTAGAAATCTGAGTCATTGCTCTGTCAAAATCGTCTAGAACAGGCAACATGGCTTGTAAAACTTCTTGATTGGCAGTTTTGAATAGGTCGATTCGTTCTTTGGTTGTGCGTTTTTTATAGTTTTCGAATTCGGCGAAAAGACGTAAAAACTTATCTTTTTCTTTGGCTAATTCTTCTTCTAATTTTTGCTCAACGGTTAACTCTTCTGCTGCTTCAACCTCAGGAACGGCTTGATCTGCTGCATTTTCTTCCGACTGATTAAGCGTTTCACTTTCGTTCTCAATTACTTCTTTTTCAGAATTTTCAGTATTCATTGTGCTCTTATTTTTAAAAATATTCTTGATGTTCATTTGTTGATTTTGGATTGCAAAAGTACTGCCAAATCTTTTAAAATGTCAAATTGTCATTGTTTTTTTTGAAGATGTTTTGTTTTCTTCTTTTAAAGACGTTTTGTTTTCCACCATCTGAAGATGGTGGGAATTCAATCTGCGATATAGAAGATTAACCACTATCTGAAGATAGTGGAAATTCAATCTGCGATATAGAAGATTTATATTGTGCAAAAGAAATCTATTTTAGCCCCGATTGGAGCAAGTATCCTTTTTGCTACTTGAGATTTTATTGATATTATTCAAGACGATAAAGTGGCTTTTTTGTACACATGTTCTGGCAAAAAGATACTGCGGAAAGCGGGACAACTGCTTTAAAAAAAGCTAAATTGTTGCTCCTAAAAAATTTAATATAATTTTAAGACTATTACGTTTTCGCATTCACTATATTTGGAAGTATAAAAGGTTTACGATTGGCTGCGAAGCTCAAGATATTATTAATTCAATGAAAAAAAGTTCTAGCAAAATGTTAGAACTTTTTTTTATTTTATGATGTCTTGCAGTGCTTTTTCGGGAGTGTCGAATTGAAAGTGAAACCCAAGTGAAGTCGCTCTTTTGGGAAGGATATTTTTGTTTGAAAAGAGTAAAATATGCATTTCTCCCAAAATTAATTTCATTACAAATTGAGGAATATTGGGTAAAAATAGCGGTCGTTTTAAGCGTTTAGCAATCAATTTTGTTAAATCTTGATTGTTTATTGAATTGGGTGCTACTGCGTTGATGATTCCTTCTGTTTTGCTTTGAATTACCCAATAATACAACTGAGCAACATCAGATAGGTGAATCCACGATTGCATTTGTGTTCCCGATCCAAAACCCGAGCCCACGTACATTTTTATGGGTTTTATCATTTCAAGTAACGCTCCACCTTTTTCTGAGAATACTACTCCGGTTCGAAGTTTGGTTACCTTTATATTGAGTAGTTGAAATTGATCGGCACTTTCCTCCCATTTGACAACAACATTACCGAGGAATGAATTGTCAATTTCTTTTGAAAATTCGTCGTATACTGCTGAATCACTATCAGGATAAATGGCCGTTCCGGATGCTGATATAAAATGTTTGACTTGATTTTGGGTTTTCTTAACCAAATTGAATAATAAGTTGGCAGATAAAACACGGCTTTCGATTAATTCTTGTTTGTAGGAGTTCGTCCAGCGTTTTGAAATGGATGCGCCAGCAAGATGCACAATTGTATCTACACCTTCGATGCAATTTTCGTCGATTTTACCTTCGGCTGGATTCCAATAAAATCCGTGATAATTAGAAGTATTCTTTATTTTTTGAGTTGAAGTAGTCAAATAGTGAACCGTTTGATTGTTTTGCAAAAGCAAATCGACCAATTCTTTACCAATTAAACCCGTAGCGCCTGTGATTAGAATTTTCATTATCAACTAAATTGTACACAAAGATAAAACCTTGCATTTAAAACAAATTGTTAATTGTATTGGGTTTAACTTTTGTTTACGTAGTTTTTAACTTTACGGTCCATTCAAAATCGAATACTGAAACCTGATCACCTTTTTCATCGGTTCCGATGGATTGCATCCAAACTGTTTGACCTTCACCAGTAGCTATGGTTTTTTGAATGGCTTCTTCGGATAAATTTCCGTCATTGCACGTAAACGTGATTCTGCCTGTTGCTTTTTTGGTGAATGTCGCTTTGTTGTTAGCGACTAACATGGAAACGTTTTTACCACTACTTTTTATTTGTGATACAACCAAAGCACCAGTGGAAAGCTCCGCTGCCATGGCTTGAACGGCAAAATACATGGAGTTAAACGGATTTTGATTGAACCATTTGTGTTTGACTTTGGTTACACAATTGGTATTAGAAATGGACTGAACTCGAACTCCACACCAAAATGCAGAAGGCAATTTAAAAAACAGGAACGTATTTAATTTAGAAGGTGTAAGCGTCATGAAGTCTTGATTTTGTTGTAAATATAGTAAAATATATAGGTTCTTTTACGATTTTACAAATGTTAAATAAATGTTAATATTTAGTACTTTGTATTGCAAGGTATCTTTTTTTAGCCTTATCTTTGTATAAGAAATTAATAGCTTATCTATAGTATTGTTAGTTTCGGAGTTTTAATCATCAATCAACACTGTTGTAAAAAACAGAACTTAAATCAAATCAAAATGAGCACAACCAACGAACGAAACGTTTCAACGGCAATTCACCTGAGTACTTTAACTCAGTACTTTATTCCGTTTGGGAATTACATTTTTCCAATCATTATTTGGAGTTCTAAGAAAAAGGACTCTGAGTTCATTGACTCGAATGGGAAACAGGTTTTGAACTTTCAATTGAGTATGTTATTGTACTCTCTTATATTATGTTTAATTGCAATTCCGATCATCATTTATGCTGTTTTAAGAAATGTAACATGGAATGATTTAATAAACGATAATCATCATCATTTTAATGAAATGACTATTGGACAATCAACTGGTTTCATTACGTTGGCATTATGTGCAGCAGCAGTATTTGGATTCTTAAAAATCATGGAATTCATATTAATCATTTATGCTTCGGTAAAAGCTTCCAATGGTGAACTTTACAAATATCCATTAACAATACCATTCTTTAAATAAAATCATCAACAATCAATCATCAACAATCATCAATCAAAAATGAACCGTTTAATTAAAAAACAAAAATCGAATCATGAACATTGAAAACACAAAAGCCCAGATGCGCAAAGGTGTTTTAGAATTCTGTATCTTATCAGTCTTAAGAGACAACGAAGCATATACTTCTGAAATATTAGACACCTTAAAAAACGCTAAATTGCTTGTAGTAGAAGGAACCGTTTATCCGCTACTGACACGACTAAAAAACGACGGATTATTAAATTACCGTTGGGAAGAATCGACATCGGGACCACCACGTAAATATTATGGTTTAACCGAATTAGGAAAAACATTTTTAACTGAATTAAATGGCACTTGGACCGAGTTGTCAGACGCCGTGAACATCATAACCAATCAAAAACAAAAATCATGAACAAAACAGTAAATATTAATATAGGTGGATTATTTTTTCATATCGATGAAGATGCATTCCAAAAATTATCAAGATACTTTGATGCAATAAAACGTTCCCTTTCTAATTCGTCTGGTAAAGATGAAATTATGAAAGACATTGAAATGCGTGTAGCTGAATTGTTTACAGAAAGACAAAAAAGCGACAAACACGTTATCAATATTAAAGATGTTGATGAAGTAGTTACCGTTATGGGTCAACCCGAAGATTATCGAATTGACGATGATGCCGATGAAAAAACAGAGACAAACTTTACAAATTCAACAGGAAAAAGAAAATTATACCGAGATCAAGATAAAGGTTTGATTGGTGGAGTTTGTACTGGTTTGGGTCATTACTTTGGAGTAGACGCCGTTTGGATTAAAATTGCATTCATTGTTTTGGTTTTAGCCGGATTTGGAACAGGTATTTTAGCCTACATTATTCTTTGGATTGTGACTCCAGCTGCTATTACAACTACAGAAAAATTAGAAATGACTGGCGAACCCGTTAATATTTCTAATATTGAAAGAAAAGTAAGAGAAGAATTTGAAAACGTTTCTAGCCGATTGAAAAATGCTGACTTTGATAAAATGGGAAACCAAATTCGCTCAACAACTGAAAGTGCTGGTAACAAAATTGGTGATGTTTTAACTTCAATTTTCGGAGCTTTTGCTAAAGTTTTAGGAGCGTTAATCATGGTTTTTTCAGCGATTTCATTGTTTGGAATATGCATCGCTGCTGTAGTTTTAATGTTTTCATCCTCATTGCCAGAAAACACTATTTTCAATCATTTCTCAACACCAATAGGTTTTGAAACTCCACTCTGGATACAAGGATTATTGTTCTTATTTGCCTTTGGAATTCCGATGTTTTTCATACTCTATTTGGGCTTAAAATTGTTAATCACCAACTTGAAATCAATTGGAAGTATTGTCAAATACGGTTTGTTAGCCATTTGGGTGGTAGCCGTTGGAATACTAATTTCATTGGGACTTAAAGAATTTGGACAAATTGCTCACGACGGGAAAGTAGTGAAAAAAGAAATCATCAACATCAATCCAACGGATACATTATTTGTAAAATTTAAAAACAACGACTTTTACTCTAAAAATGTAAACGAACACGATGATTTTAGGTTAACACAAGATGAAGCTGGCAATCCGATTATTTATTCTAATGATGTACGTCTTGAAGTTATGATTACTGATGAACCAATGCCTTATTTACAAATTGAAAAACTAGCGCATGGAAAATCTGGCGCAGAAGCCAAACAACGTGCTGAGAAAATCAAATACAGTTACAAAATTGAAGGCAATAAAATCATCTTAGACAATTACCTTTTAACTGAAATCAGACAAAAATTCAGAGAGCAAAATGTAGAAGTTTATTTGTATGTGCCAAAAGGAACTTTATTGAAAGCCGATAGTAGTGTAGAAAACTTTGATTATTCTGACGACGATGTGTTCAACTTACACCACAGCGGAGAATACACCTATAAAGTAGCTGATTCTCAAGTAAAATGTTTAAATTGCCCTGTAGATGAAAACGAGCACGGCGATATTGAAACTGAAGAAATCAATTTGATTGAAGAAACTGATAGCTCAAAAACCATTTCCATCAAAGTAAACGGAAAAGAGGTACAACAAATCAAAACGGGTAAATCAAGTTTAGAATACAGCGATAAAGAAGGTAAAATCATTAAAATTAATTAATCATGATAAAAATTATTGCCATTTGTACCAAAGTAGTTGTAAGCATAATTACTGCTTTACTCCTAACCTCATGTAAATACAATGTTGATTTAGGAAACGGAATTGACGGAAACGGTAATGTAAAAACCGAAATACGAACCATTACTGAAAAATTCGATAAAATAAATTCCAACAGAGGAATTGAAGTCATTGTTGAACAAGACTCTACTGCTGAAGTTAAGGTGGAAGCCGATGAAAATCTGCTCAAACACATCACAACAAAAGTAGAAAACGGAACCTTGGTTGTCTCTTCAGATGAAAATATTGATTCCGCCGAAAAAATGATTGTCCACGTTAAAACAGCAAAAATTAACGGATTGGAAGCGACAAGTGGTTCAAGTATCGCAACTAAATCAACAATTAAAGGAACTTCAATTCAAGTAAAAACAAGTAGCGGAAGCGAAATCAAAGCTTCGGTTGAATACGATAAAGTAGTGACTGAATCAACCAGCGGAAGTACTCTTACTATTTCTGGGAAAGCGCTCAATGTCACAACTGCAACATCCAGCGGAAGCACGACCAATGCAGGTGATTTATTGGCTAATGAAGTTGTTTCTGAAGCCACCAGCGGAAGCTCAACGGATGTTCATGCATTAGTCAAATTAAATGCAAAAGCCTCAAGCGGAAGTTCTATTGATTACAATGGTAATCCAAAAGTAGTCGAGAAAGAAGAATCATCTGGCGGAAGCGTTTCTAAAAATTAAATACAAACATCTCAATGCAAATTGGGATGTTTTTTTTGGAACGAGTGGTTTGGGCATTCTTGTAATCGCAATTCCCGCTTTCCTTTACAATAACCTTTGTCAAAGTTTGAAGCTTTGACAAAGGTTATTTTCTCTCCAATCGGGGTTAGAATGGCAAACTATTTGATAAGAGTTACGAAGTTTAAACCAATATTTGTTAAATTTGCACCATAATTCCAATGTTTTAAAAATGAAAAAATCCCTTTTCCTAATTGCCTTACTCATTACCTCTACAGTATCATTTTCACAAAAAAAAGAAAAAGTAAAAGGTTCTAAAATTGTAACTATCGAGCGCAAGCAAATCGAATCGTTTGACGCCTTGGAAGTTTCCGATAATTTGGAAATCTTTTTGGTCAAAGGTTCGGAAAATTCTATTGAAGTTGAAGCCGACGATAACTTACACCAAGCCATTGATATTGTTTTAAACGGAAGTACGTTGCGCCTTTCTACACTAAAAGACATCACATCCTACAAAAAACTAAGTTTAAGAGTCACGTATACCGATACTTTCAGAAGTATTTATGCAAAAAACGAATCGCAAATCACTGCTTTATCTGATTTAGAATTAGAAAACATTACCTTGAAATGCATTGATTATTCGAAAGCGTTCATCAATGCTAAAACGACCAACTTTGAAATGCAATGCGACGATAAAAGCAAAGTAGAACTGAATTTAAAATCGCAAAAAACGACCATCAGCTTGTCTAAAAACTCCAATTTAAAAGCATTGATTACTTCAACCGATTTGATTTTTGATATGTACCAAAAAAGTGCAGCAACTATTGAAGGAGATATAGAAAACATGAAGTTACGTTTGGATAACAACGCCAATTTTACTGGAAGTAAATTAGCAACAAATATAGCAGAAGTAACTACAGAAGCCTATACTAACGCGGCAGTTAATGTAAAAAACACGCTGACTTTGAGCGCGTCAGCCAAATCGGAAGTTGAATTGTATGGTGATCAGAAAATCATCATTACACGCTTTGAAGACAGTGCGGTTTTAAAGAAAAAGCCAACAAAATAAAAAATGAAAATCCCGATTTATAGTCGGGATTTTTATTTATTTAAATGATCTAATTCAAACAATAGCGGATTGCATATCCTAAATGGGTTTGTTGCTCGACAAAAGCAACTCCGCTTCGCTTTGTTGCCTTTTTTTATGCCCAAAATTTCACCTTGAAAGTAAACTTTCGATAAGTATATGGCAGGATTACATATCCTGATTTGGGTTTGTTGCTCGACAAAAGCAACTCCGCTTCGCTTTGTTGCCTTTTTTTATGCTCAAAACTTTTACCTTGAAAGTAAAACTTTCGGTAAAATTTTGAGCATAAAAAAAGCCGAACAATTGTTCGGCTTTTATCGGTCGGGGTGGCAGGATTCGAACCTGCGGCCTCCTGCTCCCAAAGCAGGCGCGATAACCGGGCTACGCTACACCCCGAATTCGAGTGCAAATATAAAACTAAATATTAGTTCTCAAAATGTTTTGAACTAATAATTCATATTTATTAACAAATAGTTTTTTCTAATCTGTTTGATAGGAATTTATTTTAATAAAAATATACCTTTGCATCACTAAAAAACAAACGAACTATGTCTGATACTATAGAAAAAGTAAAATGTTTAATAATAGGTTCTGGTCCTGCGGGATATACTGCAGCAATTTATGCCGCTAGAGCTAATATGAATCCGGTTTTATACCAAGGAACACAACCTGGCGGACAATTAACTACAACAAATGAAGTAGAAAACTGGCCTGGAAATCCAGAAGGAATCACTGGTCCACAAATGATGATCGGCATTGAAGAACAAGCAAAGCGATTTGGGACTGATGTTAGAGATGGTTGGGTGACCAAAGTAGATTTTTCAGGAGATATTCACAAAGTTTGGGTAAATGATACTAAAGAAATTCACTGTGAAACAGTTATTATTTCTACTGGTGCTTCTGCGAAGTATTTAGGATTACCTTCAGAGCAACATTATTTGAATATGGGCGGCGGTGTTTCGGCTTGTGCCGTTTGCGACGGATTTTTCTACCGCAACCAAGAAGTAGTGATTGTTGGAGCTGGAGATTCGGCTTGTGAAGAAGCTCATTACTTATCCAAGTTGTGTACCAAAGTAACGATGTTGGTTCGTAGCGAGCAATTTAGAGCGTCTAAAATTATGGCGGAGCGCGTTCGTAAAACCGAAAATATTGAGATTTTATTGAACACTGAAACCGATGAAGTACTGGGCGACGGACAAGTAGTAACGGCTGTCCGCGTAAAAAATAGAGTAACTGGCGAATTGAAAGAAATTCCAGCTACAGGTTTCTTCGTGGCCATTGGACACAAACCCAACACTGATATTTTCAAAGACTACTTGACTTTAGACGAAACAGGTTATATTGTGAATGTTCCGGGAACAGCTAAAACTAATGTTCCAGGTGTATTTGTTGGTGGTGATGCTGCTGATCATGTATATCGACAAGCGATTACTGCTGCTGGAACAGGTTGTATGGCCGCTTTGGACGCTGAGCGTTATTTAGCGAGCAAAGAATAGTTTTTTGCCACAAAGAGACTGAGTCGCGAAGTTTTTTTTGCCACAGATTTACATATATAAGCCGTTCAATTATGAACGGCTTTTTTTACATCTGGCAGGTTTTTGAAACAGGTTAGGTTTAACAATTGGTGTAAAAACTACAAAAAATTCTAATCTAGCCCCGATTGGAGCAAGTATCCTTTTTTAATTGTCATGGGTTTCAACCCGTGGTAATTAAAAAAGATACTGCGAAAAGCGGGACGAGTGTTCTACTAAAACACAATACTTGTGCTACAAAAAATCAATCTTCTTTTAAAGTAATTACAGTTGTTTTTTCGAGGTTGAATTGGCCTTTTTTGAAAATTTCTCCTTCACAGATTTCGATTTCATAACGCCAAACACCTTTGAGCAAGTTGTATAAAGTTTCTTTTCCATTGTCGGAAATAATGAGCTCTTCTTGCAATTCGTTACCTTCATCGTCTTCATTAAACAATCGCAAAACAATTTTTTGCCCCAACTTGTTTTTAAATGTAATCTTTTTAACGTTTGTAGAATTGGCTTCGGGATCCATGTAAGCGGTTTTGACAAAAGCCAAGCCACCTAATAAAATTTCTCCTCCTTTAATTACGCGATCAAGGTCGGATTGCGCATAACTCTGGCACTGCAAAAGCACCAACACTACTAGAACTACTACTTTCATTTTGATTGGTTTTAAGATTAAGTAGTGGTGATCCCATACTTGCTCTATTTTTAAATTAAAACCATAAAATTGAGAAAAAACAAGAGTTGTTATTAGTAAAAAAGGTGAATTCTTTAGTAAGTTATTACTCATTTAACATAAAAAACTACTACGATTTATAAAATAATTTCACTTGTTTATCGTTTGCTTTAATACCATTTTAACACCAAACCAACTATGATAGGAAATGATTTTGGCAACAAGCTCAGACAATTGCGCTTGGACAAAGGTTATTCTCAGGAATACATGGCAGAGCTGTTAGAAGTTTCGCAAAAAACCTATTCCAATATCGAAAACAACAAATCGCCTATTTCGGTGGAGCGTTTGTTAAAAGTGATTCACGAATATCAAATTGATGCCAGCGTTTTTTTGACCGAAAAATCAAAAGCTACAACGTTACAAACCACTACCGAAAATCACAAAAAAAACACGATAAGCTTTTTATCAGAAGAATTGATTCTTCAACTTAAAGAACGTATTGAAGAATACAAAACGATTGTTCATGAAAAAAATAGGCGAATCGAGTTTTTAGAAAATCGTTTGAACACATAAAAAAACGAGCAAAAAAACTATTTTGTTGCCACAAAGAGACTGAGGCGCGAAGTTTTTTTTTGCCACAGATTCACAGATTTATATTATAAGCCGTTCATAGAAATGAACGGCTTTTTTTATCCTAACAGGTTTTTGAAATCGGTTAGGTATTACTATTGGTGTAAAAACTACAAAAAATTCTAATTTAGCCCCGATTGCAGCAAGTATCCTTTTTTAATTGCCATGGGTTTCAACCTGTGGTAATTAAAAAAGATACTGCGGAAAGCGGGACGAGTGTTCTACTGAAACTCTAAACTTCTGCTTCAAAAAAAAACCGAACATTGCTGCTCGGTTTCTGTATTAATCATTCATTGAGATTAAGAATTCTTCGTTGTTTCGGGTTTTCTTGAAACGATCGTTGATGAAATCCATCGCTTCTACTGGGTTCATATCGGCCAAGTATTTGCGCATGATCCACATACGGTGAATGGTTTTTTCGTCGAGTAGCAAATCGTCTCTTCGTGTTGATGATGATGTTAAATCAATGGCAGGGAAAATACGTTTGTTGGCAATTTTTCGATCCAATTGTAATTCCATATTACCTGTTCCTTTGAATTCCTCAAAGATTACTTCGTCCATTTTAGAACCCGTTTCAGTTAATGCTGTTGCGATGATACTTAATGAACCACCATTTTCGATGTTACGAGCCGCACCAAAGAAACGTTTTGGTTTTTGAAGTGCGTTGGCATCTACACCACCACTCAACACCTTACCTGATGCCGGTTGAACTGTATTATAAGCACGAGCTAAACGCGTAATCGAATCGAGTAAAATCACTACATCGTGACCACATTCTACCAAGCGTTTTGCTTTTTCAAGTACAATGTTGGCTACTTTTACGTGACGATCAGCAGGTTCATCAAAGGTAGACGCAATTACTTCACCGCGCACGCTGCGTTGCATGTCGGTTACCTCTTCTGGGCGTTCGTCTATTAACAGTACAATCAAATATACTTCTGGGTGATTCGCTGCGATGGTATTCGCAATGTCTTTCAACAACATTGTTTTACCCGTTTTGGGTTGCGCTACTATCATTCCGCGTTGACCTTTTCCAATTGGAGAAAACAAATCAATAATACGAGTTGATATGGTTGATTGTCTTCCTGCCAAGTCGAATTTTACTTCTGGGAAAAGAGGCGTTAAATGTTCAAACGATACTCTATCGCGCACTACTTGCGGATCGTGGCCATTGATTTTTAATACTTTTACTAATGGGAAGAATTTTTCGCCTTCTTTGGGTGGACGAACTACTCCTTTTACTGTATCTCCTGTTTTCAATCCGAATAAACGAATTTGGGAAGTAGATAAATAAATATCATCAGGTGAAGCAAGGTAATTATAATCGGAAGAGCGTAAGAAACCGTAACCATCAGGCATCATTTCGAGTACGCCTTCGCTTTCTATGATTCCGTCGAATTCGTAATCGGCATCGCGGAAATTAGGATTCTTCTTGTTTTTGAAATTGGGGTTTTGGTTGGGATTTTGATTACCATTTCCGTTACCATTACCGTTTCCGTTATTTTGTTTGAATTTTGGGTTTTGATTCGGATTTTGAGGCTTATCTTCTGAACCTTCTTGTGGTTCTTGAACTTCGGAAGTTGTTTCGGCAGGAACTTCTTCGTTGGCGATTTCTTGAGGTTGTGGTGCTTCTTCTTTAGTCGATTTGAACTTTTCTTTCTTCTTGAACTTTGGGTTCTTGAACGACTTTTCTTCGGTTGGTTTTTCCTCTTGAACTTCGGTTACTGTCTCAGGCTTTTCACTCGAAAATAAATCTTGTGAAGAATCTGATTTAACTTTAGCATCGGGTTTTATACGGGCTCTTTTTGTTTTTTCTTCTTTGGGAGCAGGCGCACTTGGAGCATCGTTAGCTGCTGAAGCGGCTTGATGTTCGAGAATCATTTCGATTAACTTTTCCTTTTTTACGCCGGCAAATTTTATGGTTTTTGCCAATTTGGCAATTTCTTGAAGCTCAGGTAGCTTCATTCCTTTTAATACAGAACTATCAAACATGAATGTTTAAATGATTTTAAATGATTTGAATAACAATATAAATATGTGGTAAATTATCTTGATGAAGTATCCGCTGTTTATGAAGTCGTTACGGATTTATACTGCAATAATACAACTATTTTTTTATTATACAAATAGTTTTATATAAAAAGAAATTCTATTTTTGCGTCACAATTTTTAGAAAATGATTCAACGAATTCAAACTGTTTATTTAATTCTTGCCGTTATTGTAAGCGGAGTTCTTCCTTTTGTTTTCCCTTTGTGGAAAGAAAATGGCAAAGATTTCTATTTCATGCAGAGTTTGGTGTACAATGCTTTGTTTGGCTTGAGTGCAGTTTTGTCATTGATTAGTATCATTTCGTACAAAAAGAGACAACATCAATTTGTATTGGGCAGATTGAACATCATATTAAATTTAATTTTATTAGGATTATTTGTATATCGTTCGCTAAATTTATCTGGAGGAACTGCGTTAGTTTCTGAGAAAGGTATTGGGATGTTTCTACCTATTATTTCTATCGTTATGCTGGTTTTGGCCAACAAAGCCATCAAAAAGGATGAAGATCTCGTAAAATCTGTGGATCGATTGAGGTAAACCTATAAACTTAGTTTATTAGTGCGTAAGAATCCGTTTCATTCAGTTGAGACGGATTTTTTTGTTCGCTTCGCTTATTATTTTACCGCAAAGGCGCAAAGTTTATCGCAAGGTGCACAAAGTTTTTTTATAGTGTGAAGTATCTAATTTGCTTCGCTCATTTTGGAACGCGGATTTGACGGATTTGACGGATTACCGCTGATTTTATTCTGAAATCTATTTCTTTATTCTGCTTTCTGAAATCTCTGCCTTCTGCTTTCTAATTTGGGCGTTCCGCAGTTGCAGAAAACACTAAATTATAATCAAAATTATCATAGCAACTGCGTCGGGCTTTTCATTTCAAGTCCTCGTCTCGTTTTGAAAAAACGAGACTGTGGGCTTTCCATTGCAATCCCTAACGCGGCAGGTCGATTGTTAAGATTATATGACTGTAAGACTTTAAGACTTTAAGACTTTAAGATTGTAAGACAATTATATTTTAGTCATTTATTTTGTCTAAGAGCGAAGCGATCTAAAGCCGAAGGCGTATCTAAAAATCTAAAGCGAAGCGTGTCTAAAAATCCAAAGTGAAGCGTGTCTAAAGCCGCAGGCGTGTCCTAAAATCTAAAGCGAAGCGTGTCTACTTCTTCCCTATCTCAATGACTTCCAAACTCTGAATTTTATCACCATCAATTTCAAATCGCAACATTGTGCGCACTTGATGAAAACCGTGAATACCACACGCACCTGGATTCATATGCAACAAATTCAATTCTTTGTCAAATTGCACTTTTAAGATGTGTGAATGTCCGCAGATGAATAATTTGGGCGGATTTTGCTTGATTTCGCTTCGTATCATTTGATTGTATTTCCCAGGATAACCGCCAATGTGCGTAATCCAAACATCAACACCTTCACACATAAAACGATTGTTCAGCGGGAATTCCATTCGGGCTTTATCATCATCAATATTTCCATAAACTCCACGTAATGGTTTGAGTTTTTTAATCGTATCGGTCACAACCAAATCACCAATATCACCCGCGTGCCACACTTCATCCGCTTGACGAACATATTTCAAAATGGTATCATCAATATGACTGTGAGTGTCGGAAAGGAGAAGGATTTTTTTCATTATCAAGTGCCTGAGTCGCTGAGTGACTGAGTTGCTGAGAACAAATATAAGGAATGAATTTAGGAAAACTTTAAACAAAATATCAATTAAAATCTTTGTAAATTTGGCACTTTGAAACTTTCGAACTTCAACATTGAGATACTTCATCGAATTAGCGTACAAAGGAACTCATTACCACGGCTGGCAATACCAACCCGATGCTGCTTCCGTACAAGAAACTTTAGAAAAAGCACTTTCTGTTTTGCTTAGAACTCCAATTGAAATTGTTGGCGCTGGTCGCACTGATGCTGGCGTACATGCCCAACAAATGTTCGCTCATTTTGATTGTGAAGCTATTTTTGAAATTCCAGTTTTGGTACACAAACTCAACTCTTATTTACCGAAAGACATCGCCATTTTTAACATCCATAAAGTTAACGATGACGCTCACGCCCGATTCGACGCCACCAAACGCACCTACGAATACCATATTCACACGTTTAAAAACGCTTTTGAATGCGACGATTCGTGGTATTATGGTTTACCTTTGAACGTAGAAAAAATGAATGAAGCCTGTAAAATTCTTTTCAATTACAGTGATTTCGAATGTTTTTCAAAGGTAAATACTGATGTCAATACCTTTAATTGTAAAATATACGAAGCACATTGGCAACACAACAACGATAAACTAGTTTTTACCATTTCAGCCGATCGGTTTTTGCGAAATATGGTACGCGCTATCGTCGGAACCATGATTAATATTGGTTTAGAGAAAATATCACTAACTGATTTCACCAAAATCATCGAAAGTAAAGACCGTAACAAAGCTGGTTTTTCGGTTCCAGCACACGGATTGTATTTAACAAAAGTGGAATATGAGTATCTGTAGAAGGCAGACAGCAGACAGCAGACAGCAGAAAATCAGCTTCAATCCGCTTCATCCGCGTTCCAAAAGAAATGAGCAAAGCGAATAACTAGAAGCAAGAAAATAGAAGGCAGAACGCAGAAGGCAGAATTTAGAAAAAATCAGTGACAATCAACCAAATTAGTGTCATCCGCGTTCCAAAAAAATGAGCAACACGAATAAAAAAATTAAATTTGAAAGCAAAAGCATTCGATACCAAACTATTCAGTAAAATTCTACTTTACACCAAGCCTTATAAAAAAAGGTTTTATGGTGTCATTGTATTTGCTGTTCTGTTGGCTGTTTTTGCTGCGGTTCGACCTTTGCTTTTGGCCGATGCAGTTGACGAGTACATCAAACCAAAAAATCATTTCGGCTTAGTTCAGTACATCATTATAATGGGATTGACCTTGCTTTTTGAAGTGTTTTCCCAGTTCTACTTTGTGTATTGGGCCAATTGGCTCGGACAAGACATCATCAAAGACATTCGTATCAAACTGTTCCAACACATGCTCAACTTTCGTATGAAGTATTTTGATAACGCTCCAGTTGGCCAACTCGTTACGCGATCGGTTTCCGACATCGAGCAAATCGCCAAAATATTCAGTCAAGGTTTGTTTATGATCATCAGTGATTTAATGAAAATGGCTGCTTGTCTCATCATTATGTTTTATATGAATTGGAAGTTGTCGCTCATCGTAGTCGCTGCCATGCCAATTCTAATCTACATCACACGAGTTTTTCAGAAAAAAATGCAAGTTGCTTTCGAGGAAGTACGCAGTCAGGTTTCCAATCTCAATACATTTGTACAAGAGCGACTAACCGGAATGAAAATTGTGCAACTCTTCAACCGCGAACAAATTGAACACCAAAAGTTCATCGACATCAACGAAAAACACAACAAAGCATGGCTCAAAACCATTTTATACAACTCCATCTTCTTCCCGATTGCCGATATTATTTCTTCAATAACATTGGGATTGGTGATTTTTAATGGCGGAATCCAAATCATTAACGGAAACGAATTTACCACTCAAGGTCAAATGACCGCGTACATTATGTTCATTGGATTTTTATTCAGTCCACTACGTCAAATTGCCGATAAATTCAACGAGATGCAAATGGGAATGATTTCGGCCAATCGCGTATTTGACATCATCGAAACCCAAGAAGACGTGCAACAAAACGGAACTATTCCTGCACATCATTTCAAAGGTGATATTCGTTTTGAAAACGTTCGATTCAGTTATTTAAAAGGTGAAGAAGTACTCAAAGGCATAAATTTGAACGTCAAATCAGGGCAAACTATTGCTATCGTTGGCTCAACTGGCGCTGGAAAATCAACCATCATCAACTTGCTCAACCGTTTTTACGAAATTGATTCAGGCGAAATTTACATCGATAATCACAACATCAACGATTTTGAACTTCAAAGTCTACGCCGACAAATTGCCGTAGTTTTACAAGATGTGTTTCTGTTTGCTGATACTATTTTTCACAACATCACACTTCACAATCCAACTATTTCTAGGGAAGATGTCATCACTGCAGCACAAAAAATTGGTGTACACGATTTCATCATGAGCTTGCCCGATGGTTACGATTACGACGTTAAAGAACGCGGCGTCATGTTATCTTCTGGCCAACGCCAGTTGATTGCTTTTTTACGCGCTTACGTTTGTAATCCGAGTATTTTAATTTTAGACGAAGCTACTTCATCAATTGATACGTATAGCGAAGAATTAATCCAAAACGCAACACAAACCATCACCAAAGGACGTACTTCAATTGTCATCGCACATCGTTTGGCAACAATTGTCAATGCGGATAAAATTATCGTGATGGACAAAGGTCAAATCGTCGAACAAGGCAATCATGCTGAACTACTTAATAAATCTGACGGTTATTACAAAAACTTATACGAATCGCAGTTTTCTGTTGATAATGAAACTGTTTGAAGTGAGCTTTTGATTTCAAAATAGCAACACAGTTTGAAGAAATTTTCAAAATTTCTCCAATCGGTGTTCCCTTTTATAAAAAAACGATGTATCTATGTAGTTCAAAAATAAATTAAAATGGCATTTACTCTCGCAATTTCTAACCATCGCACACCATTAAAAAACAATACTTGGCTCAAAATTTTCATTGGTGCTTTTCTCATCTGTTGGATCAATTCCTACATCGGAAATACTGATACGGCCAATTGGTTTCTCGAAAACACACTCGTATTTCTGTTTCTCGGATTCTTAATCTTCACTTACAAAAAATTCCAATTCAGCGATTTAAGCTACTTGCTCATTTGCGTTTATTTGTGTCTGCATGTTTATGGTTCTAAATATACTTATGCCGAAAATCCGTTTGGGTATTGGCTCAAAGATTACCTCGATTTATCACGCAATCATTACGATCGCATTGTGCATTTTAGCTTCGGATTTTTACTCGCCTATCCTATGCGCGAAATGTTCTTGAAATGGTTGAAATTTCCGGCTTGGGTAGCGTGGACATTGCCCATCGAAATCACTCTTTCCGTCAGTGGTTTCTACGAACTCATCGAATGGGCAGTGGCCGATGTTTTCTTCAAAGCCCAAGGCGATGCTTATTTAGGTACACAAGGCGATATTTGGGATGCTCAAAAAGATATTTTCTTGGCCTTTTCAGGCGCGATAATTGCCACAACAATTGTAACCTTAATTAAAAAATTAATCCATACAAAGTAAGTCATTGCGAGCGAAGCAAATCAATCAGTAGCTATTCCTGCTTTCCGCTACAAGTTTTGGTACTCCAAACTATTTTATTGGCGCCAAAAAGCGCTTCCGTTGGTCGCGTTTTTAGCACCATAAAATCACGTTTTCCGTTACCAAAAGCTTTCCGCTGCAATCAGGGCTAAAATCTTACCAATTAAGGAATCGTTGTTTTTACACGAATTTCACTAATTTACACGAAATTCAATCTTATCTATTGAACAAGTCTGCAATAAGCAGATGAAATTTGTGTAATCAATTTAAACCCGATTATTGGTGTTAATTTGTGCAATTCATGACATTTTTTTTTAATACATCCACATCAATAAACTTATATACGCATCCGCATTTTTAAAAATATTTCCGTAAATTCGCAACTTCAAATTAATATAGAAAATCTTTTTTATGAAATGAGCTTTTAGCGAATTCCATTTTTACCTTTAAAAAAAAATATTAAAAAATGAAATACGATATTATTGTTTTAGGAAGTGGTCCGGGCGGTTATGTAACAGCTATTCGTGCCTCACAATTAGGCTTTAAAGTGGCCGTTATTGAAAAAGAAAACTTAGGCGGAATTTGCTTGAATTGGGGTTGTATTCCCACCAAAGCATTGTTGAAATCAGCTCAGGTTTTTGATTACCTAAAACATGCTTCCGATTATGGTTTGACCGTAAAAGAATTCGACAAAGACTTTAGCGCAGTAGTAAAACGTTCACGCGATGTTGCTGACGGAATGAGCAAAGGTGTTCAGTTCTTAATGAAAAAAAATAAAATTGATGTGATTGATGGTTTCGGTAAAATCAAACCAGGCAAAAAAGTAGACGTTACAGCAGCCGATGGAAAAGTAACCGAATATTCTGCCGATCATATCATCATTGCAACGGGCGCACGTTCACGTGAATTACCTAATCTTCCACAAGATGGTGTAAAAGTAATTGGTTACCGTCAAGCAATGACGTTACCTTCTCAACCTAAAAAAATGATTGTAGTAGGTTCAGGTGCTATTGGTGTTGAATTCGCACATTTCTACAACTCAATGGGAACTGAAGTGACTATTGTTGAATTCATGCCGAACATCGTTCCTGTTGAAGACGAAGACATCTCCAAACAAATGGAACGTTCCATGAAAAAAGCAGGTGTTACAATCATGACTAATTCATCGGTAGAAAAAATTGACACTTCTGGAAACGGAGTAAAAGCCTATGTAAAAACCGCAAAAGGTGAAGAAGTTTTAGAAGCTGACATTTTATTATCTGCAGTTGGAATCAAAACCAACATCGAAAATATTGGTTTAGAAGAAGTTGGAATCGCTACAGATAAAGACAAAATCTTAGTAAATGCTTACAGCCAAACGAATGTTCCTGGTTATTACGCTATTGGCGATGTTACTCCAGGACAAGCTTTGGCTCACGTTGCTTCTGCAGAAGGAATCAACTGTGTAGAAAAAATAGCTGGTTTACATGTTGAACCAATCGATTACGGTAATGTTCCAGGTTGTACCTACGCTATTCCAGAAATCGCTTCAGTTGGTTTAACAGAAAAACAAGCCAAAGAAAAAGGATACGAATTGAAAATTGGTAAATTCCCTTTCACAGCATCTGGAAAAGCAAAAGCAGCTGGAACTCCAGACGGATTTGTAAAAGTAATTTTTGATGCCAAATACGGCGAATGGTTAGGTTGTCACATGATTGGCGCTGGCGTAACCGATATGATTGCTGAAGCTGTGGTTGCTCGTAAATTAGAAACTACGGGTCACGAAATCTTAAAAGCAATCCATCCACACCCAACAATGAGTGAGGCAGTTATGGAAGCTGTGGCTGATGCGTATGGTGAAGTAATTCATTTATAATTTTTAGATCGTTAGATTTTTAGATTGTTAGATTATAATATTAATCCGTTTGGTGAAAACTAAGCGGATTTTTTGTTTGACGACCTCTAACATACTGCAAAACAGCTTTATAACTTAAGTTGTTTTCCTACAAAACAATAAAACTTTTGCTATTTTTTTGTCAAAAACTGCTAATTTGTTTAACTTTTTTAAAAATTAATTAAACAGTTCGTATATTTGTACATCAATCAAAATCAAAGTAGTATGAAAAAGAAAATTGCAAAAATTGTTTTTATTGGGTTAACCTATTTGTTTTCAATACAAATTAATGCTCAAGAAGAAATCAAATTAATTGGTTTTACTTCCAATGGTCAAACTATTGACAACTTGGTGAAATGGAACGCCGGTGAAACTACTTATCTTGAAACTAACCCAGTAGATTATATAGGTGTTTTGGTGGGTTCGTCGGTGTATAATTCAAAAATTGGAGAATACTATTCGAGAGTTTTAATTTCAGAAAATGAAGACTACATCAGCAAAATGTTGAAGTACCAGACACTCAACAATTCGTTTTTACTAACCGATGTTACTAGTGTATACAATGGCTCAGCTGAAGTGGACATGCAAACGGGTCTTTTGTATTCTTACGATGGTGATTTGGACAATAACATATACCTCAACAGGTATGATCCTGTTACTCAAACTTCCACCAATTTGGGGTACTACAATTTTACAGAAGAAGTATTCTTCTTTCCCGATTCGAGTTGCTATGATTCGGATGCAGGAATTTACTATTTCATTGTACAAGGAAATGAGGGTAAAAAATTAGTGAAATCAACAATAACCAATGATAGTTTTACCTACACTTTAATCCCTTTATTAGGAGAAGACATCATAGGTAATATTGGTTTAGAATACAGCAACGAAGAGAATACGATTCATCTCATCTATCCTGAATTCAATTCTGAAACAAGTACATCAACCATGAATGTCGGAAAATTGAATCCAGAAACAGGAGAAATCACTAATCTTTTGAATATTGCTGAGATTTCGGCGCTTCAATTATTCAACAGAACCTACGATCAAAATACAGAAACGTTAGTATTTATAGGCGTAAATTTAGATAATGAACAACGTTTGTATCTATACAATACTATAACTAATCAAATTTCCAATGAATCGCTTCCGCAAAATCTCTTACTTGAAATTGAAGCAGACAATTATGAGTATGCCCAAGCTCGTTATGCATTAGGAATTACAGAAGTTCTTTCAACCTCGCTATCGATACTCCCAAATCCAGCCAAAGATTCTTTTACAGTACAGTTTGATGGTAGAGATTCTGAATATGAATTGTTTGATTTAGTTGGAAAATCGGTTCAAAAAGGAACCGTTCAAAGTGGACAAGAAATCAATGTAGACCAATTAAACAAAGGAGTTTATGTTCTCAATATAAAATCAGAATCTTTTAATGAAAACAAAAAGGTTGTCATTCAATAAGTTGAATTATTTAAAAACCAAATCCGTCCAACAAGGCGGATTTTTTTTATTGCCAACATTACACTATTTTTATAAACGCAAAGACACATTTATGAAAAAAAATTACTTTTTAATTGCCTTATTTTTAATTCTGAATTCGGCTTTTTCGCAAACCTTTTCAGGTTCAACTGGTGCTATTTCAGATGATGGACAACCCAACGAATATACACTAACAGCTTCAGGATTATCTGCTTCTACATTAACTAATTCCTACGGACTGACACAAGTTTGCCTTAATTTGACTCACACTTGGGATTCAGATTTAAATGTGTTTTTAGTTGCGCCCGACGGAACTTCGGTAAATCTTTTTTCAGGCGTGGGTGGCGACGGTGACAATTTTACCAACACCTGTTTGAATCAATCCGTTACAACTTCAATAAATGCTGGTTCACCACCTTACACGGGTACTTTCAAGCCTCAAGAAACATTAGGAAATGTAAACAATGGTCAAAACGGAAATGGCCTTTGGAAGTTACGCATTATCGACACGTATGCTTTTGCCGACACAGGTTCGGTACTCAGTTGGAGTATTACTTTCGGAAACAACGCACCTACTCCATTTGCTTTTACTACTTCAAATTTGCCTATTGTAATTATCAATACCAATGGTGTTCCTATTCAAGACGAACCCTCCATCAACGCTACAATGGGAATCATTTATAACGGAGAAGGAAATATAAATTCGGTTACCGATACACCTAATGATTATAATGGAAACATATTAATCGAATACCGTGGAAATTATTCTCAAACCTTACCACAAAAACCCTATAAAATTGAAACAATTGATGCTACTAATGCCGAATTAGATGTGTCGATTTTAGGAATGCCCGAAGAACACGATTGGGCTTTAATCGCCAATTACAACGATAAAGTATTCATGCGAAACACTTTAGCTTACTCTCTATTTAATCAAATGGGACATTATGCTGCGCGTCATCGTTATTGCGAAGTAATCATAAATGGAAGTTATCAAGGTGTATTTATTCTAATGGAAACGCTCAAACGCGACAACAACCGAATTGATATTGCCAAACTTGATCCTGACGAAAACTCAGGCTTAAATTTAACAGGCGGTTATATATTAAAGAATGATTTATGGAGTCCAGAGGATAGTTGGCTACTCAATTACCATCCTATTGATCATCCAGAACTGGATGTACACTTGGTATATGATTACCCAAAACCAGATGACATTTCTCCCCAGCAACAAACCTACATTCAGGATTTCATCAACGACTACGAAACGGCGTTATACAGTACTGACTTTGCTTCTACTACGTCTGGTTACCGAAATTTTATCGATACGAATTCATTTATTGATTATTTCATTATTAATGAATTATCGCGAAATAACGACGGATTCAAGAAAAGTAGTTACTTCCATAAAGATAAAAACAGTGCGTCTCAAATTGCAAAACTAAAAGCTGGACCAGTTTGGGATTTTGATTGGGCATGGAAAAACATCAACGAATGTTTTCTAACAACGGTAACTGATGGATCGGGTTGGATTCACTTGATTAACGACTGTAATCCAGACAGTAATTCTACGGGTTGGTACGTGCGTTTACTACAAGATCCAAGCTTCCAATCGGAACTACATTGCAGATGGATTGAATTGCGTGCAACTATTTTGAGCGAAACAGCTTTAAACAACTACATTGACCAAACAGCTCTTTATTTGCAAGATGCTCAAGCAAGACATTTTGAACGTTGGGGAAATCTCGGAATCAGTACGGGCACACCTGAAATTGATCCTGATCCTGCCACTTTTGAAGGCCAAATCATTAAATTTAAAAACTGGATTACCACACGAATCGCTTGGTTGGATGCCAATATGCCTGGAGATATTACAAATTGTTCATTAGCAACAACAGAAAATACTAAAGAAAAACTATTGTTATATCCTAATCCAACAAACAATAGTTTCGTAATTTCTATTCCAAATCAATTTGAAGCTACCGAAGGACATTTAACTATTTTTGATGCTTTAGGAAGAATGATAGTAAATACAACCATAGAAAATTGGGACAAAGCTACTGATGTCACTCACATGAATGCAGGAATATATACGGTTCAGTTACTAATAAGTGATAAGAAATACACTTCCCAACTCATTATTAATTAACTTTTAACTCTCATCTAACTACTCGTTCTTATCAATTCAAACTACTTATTTCTCTATATTTGCTCGGTTTTAAAAAAAATTACAATGACACCATTTAATACCCAAAAATTTGCTCATATAGTTGTAAGCGTATTGCTTATGACAACGCTTTCATTCGCTCAGGAACGCAACCTCAAAAACATCAAAAAACTGACTTTCGGTGGTGATAATGCAGAAGCCTATTTTAGTCCAGATGGAAAAAACTTAACACTCCAAATCACCAATACAGCTTTTGGAGTTCCTTGTGATCAGATTTTTATGTTGGATTTGAATAATCCTGATGGTCTGAAACCCATTTCAAACGGTAAAGGTCGCACAACTTGTTCCTATTTCTTGCCCGATGGAAAGCATATTTTGTACGCATCAACTCATGAAGGAAACGAAGCATGTCCTCTTCCACCAAAATCGAAAGACGGAAAATACGTTTGGGCTGTGTATCCTGAATTTGATATTTATATTTCTGATTTAGAAGGAAAAATAGTTAAAAAACTAACCGATTCTCCTGGTTACGACGCTGAAGCTGTGGTTTCTCCTGACGGGAAAAAAATTGCTTTTACCAGCACTCGAAGTGGCGATTTAGAGTTATGGGTCATGGATATCGATGGAAGCAACTTGAAACAAATCACTTCAGGTTTGGGCTACGATGGCGGAAGTTTCTTTTCTCCTGATAGTAAAAAACTCGTATTTCGATCATCTCGACCTAAAACAGACGAAGCCATTAAAGAATATAAAGATTTACTTCGTGAAAATATAGTAGCTCCTACCGAAATGGAAATCTACACGTGTAATATCGACGGAACCGATTTAAAACAAATAACTAATTTAGGTAAAGCCAATTGGGCGCCGTTCTTTCATCCTTCTGGGAAAAAGATCATCTTTTCATCGAATCATCATTCCACTCGTGGTTATGATTTTCAATTGTATATGATCGACACCAATGGTGAAAACTTAAAACAAATCACGTACGAAAGTGAGTTTAATGCTTTTCCAATGTTTTCTCCTGATGGAAAAAAACTGGTTTTCTCCAGTAATCGTCAGCAAGAAAGAGCACGTGAGACGAACGTTTTTATAGCTGATTGGGTGGATTCAGATGAAACAGAATACGCTAATCCAACCGAACTTAAAAAACACATTTCGTATTTGGCTTCCGACGAACTAAAAGGCCGTTTAACAGGTTCGAAAGAAGAAAAAATAGCTTCCGACTATTTATCAAAACAGCTGAAATTACTAGGATTGCAACCTTTTGAAAAAAATAGTTACACTCAGAATTTTGATTATAAAGTGCGTTTAAATCCGCATGATTCTCTTGATACCAAAGCCAATTCGGGTAGAAATGTAATTGGTTATTTAGACAATAAAGCATCCAAAACAATAGTTATTGGCGCGCATTACGATCATTTAGGATTGAACGAACACAACAATTCAACCAAACCCAATTCAAAAGGCGAAATCCACAATGGCGCCGACGACAATGCTTCGGGTGTAGCCGCAGTTTTAGAATTAGCCCGAATGTATGCTAAAAACAAAACTGTTGAAAATGTAAATTATGTTTTTGCATTATTTTCTGGAGAAGAAGATGGACTTATTGGTTCCAAAAAACTAGCCGAAACCATCAAAACCAAATACCCAAATGTAGTGGCAATGCTCAACATGGACATGGTAGGACGATTGAACGACAAAAAAGAAATGACCGTTGGCGGTGTCGGATCAAGTCCGATTTTTACCCAATTAGTAGAAAAAAATAAACCAGCTGGATTCAATATCACCTTGGATCAAAGCGGAATTGGACCATCTGATCATACTTCGTTCTATTTAAAAGACATTCCAGTATTGTTTTTCTTTACAGGAACACACGCTGATTACCATAAGCCTTCTGATGATGAAGACAAAATCAGTTATTATGGTGTAAAAAACATAACGGATTATGCTTTTAGAATCATTAGCGATTTGAGCAATCAAACTACCATTGAGTTCACTAAAACCAAAATGAACGCCGAAAAAACACGTCCAAAATACAAAGTAACTTTGGGTGTAATGCCTGATTATACTGATCACGGCGATGGTTTGCACATAGATGGTGTAACCGATGGTCGCCCAGCACAAATAGCCGGAATCATGGAAGGTGACATCATTACCAAAATCGGAACTTGCGACATCAAAGAAGTGTACTCGTATATGGAATGTTTGGGCAAGATCAATGCTGGTGATGAATTACCTGTGACTTTCAAACGCAATGGCGAAATAAAAACCGTAACTGTTAAATTTTAAATTAATACCTTATACAATGAAAACATTAAAAACACTATTGACTCTTATCACTCTTTTTAGTTCAACTCTTTTTTACGCCCAAAATGGTTTCATAGAAATTGAAGTCACTGATTCAATTTCTCTCAAAGCCATAAGTTATGAGTACACGATTTCGACTGAAAAGGATTATTATGGTGTTGTAGAGGAAGTGGATTATGAAGCCGATGAGAACATCAATAAGATGAAATCTGAGAACAAAGAAAAAATGGCGCTCACCAATGCTGAAACTTTTCTCAAAAATAATAAATTTAAATACGAGTCTTTAGAAAACAGTAATTACAACATTAACAGTACTCGATTTGGATTTAATCTTGATACAAATGGTTTCAAAGTATTTGTGAGTTCAATAGCCGATTTAAAGAAAATCGCAACTGAGCTAAAAGGAGCTGAAGGAATTACAGGTACTATTTCAAAGGTGAATTACGAGGATTCTAAGAGTTTTGAAGATGCTTTAATCAAGAGTGTAATCGATAAAGGAAAAGTGAAAGCTCAAAAAATTGCTTCTTTTTCTGGATTAACTTTAGGTAAAATAATAGAGATTAAAGAGAAAGATAGTTTTGCGGGAGACGATTTTATGTCTATGATACAATCTCTACAAAAATTAGGTAAAAACTGGCTTGATAATAACGTATTGAGTAAAAGCTATTCTAAAACCTATATAATAAAATTTAAGGCCGAATAAGATTTCTCAAAAGAAAGAAAAATCCGCTCCGAATCATCAGAGCGGATTTTTTTGTTATTTAGCATTAAAAGTAATTGAAAATATCCAACTAAACCAATTGAAAATCAAATAAATAATCGTAAATTTGAGTAAACCGTTTCATTTTGAAACTAATTCGTGAAAAATGAAGGTTCCTTTCAAAATACCCGATTCAGCTCAACCTTTCTTTATAGAAATAGGTGAAATCTCTTTTTTTGCTGGTAAATTTTTCAAAGAAGTAGTTAAAAGTCCATTTGAATTTAAAGAATTCATTCGCCAATGTTATTATATGGGTAATCGCTCATTGCTCCTAGTTGGTGTAACTGGATTTATCATCGGCTTAGTCTTTACGTTACAATCACGACCAACTTTAGAAAACTTTGGCGCTGCATCGTGGATTCCTTCTATGGTTAGCGTTTCCATAATTAGAGAAATTGGTCCAATCATAACCGCTTTAATTTGTGCGGGAAGAATTGGTTCCGGAATTGGAGCTGAGTTAGGTTCAATGCGCGTTACAGAGCAAATCGACGCTATGGAAGTTTCGGGCACAAATCCGTTTAAATATTTAGTTGTTACCCGAATTTTAGCCACTACTTTAATGTTGCCACTGTTGGTATTCTTTGGTGATGTAATTGCCATTTACGGCTCATTTTTGGTTGAAAATTTCAAAGGTGATGTTTCGTTAACTTTATATACCAATCAAGTAATTAATATTTTAGAATTTAGCGATATAATTCCTTCTACAATCAAAAGTTTTTTCTTCGGGTTTGCAATTGGTTTGGTTGGTTGTTTCAAAGGCTACAATTGCAAAAAAGGAACTGCTGGTGTAGGAAAAGCGGCCAATGCAGCTGTAGTTTACACCTCAATGCTATTGTTTGTTATCGATTTTGTAGCCGTTTTTGTAACTAATATTTTTTACGATTTATGAAAACCGAAGCCAAAATAAAACCCATAATTGAAATCAAAGATTTGCATAAAACCTTTGGCACCAATCATGTGCTGGATGGATTCAATCTGAGTCTTAATGAAGGTGAAAATTTGGTCGTAATGGGTAAATCAGGTTCGGGTAAATCGGTAATGATTAAATGTCTTATTGGCCTTGAAGAGATTGATAGCGGTGATATCATCATAATGGATAAAAACATGACCGATATTTCTTCGGAAGATTTAAACGAAATCAGAACCGAAGTCGGCTTTCTTTTTCAAGGTAGCGCATTGTACGACTCCATGTCGGTTCGAGAAAATTTAGAATTCCCACTCCGAAGACATACCAAAAAATTTGGCGAAATAAAAGACACAACACCTTTGGTTATGGAAGCTTTAAAAAGTGTTGGTCTAGAAAACACTATCAATTTAATGCCGAATGAATTGTCAGGTGGAATGAAACGGAGAATTGCTTTAGCCCGAACATTGATTTTAAAACCGAAAATTATTTTATACGACGAACCTACAACTGGCCTTGATCCAATTACATCAAAAGAAATCATCATGTTAATGAAATCGATTCAAGAACAATACAAAACCTCATCAATTATCATTACACACGATATTGATTGCGCAAGAGTCATTGCCAACAGAATGATTTTATTAATCGACGGAATCAACTATGCGGAAGGAACTTTTCAAGAATTGGCTTCGTCAAAAGACCCAAAAATTGAAGCATTTTTTAAATAATCAACACTATGGAAAAAACAACCAATCAAAAAATTCGCTTAGGAATATTTGTTCTTTTAGGAACGCTTTTTTTTATAGCTGCCGTTTATTTTATTGGCAATAAACAAAACATGTTCAACAAGACCGTTGAAATTAACGCCTTGTTCAAAAACATCAATGGTTTACAATTAGGAAACAATGTTCGGTTTTCTGGCATCAATGTCGGAACTGTTACAGAAATTGAAATCATTAATGATTCAACCATCAAAGTACAAATGATGATTGAAGAGGATATTTTATCGCACATCAAAAAAGATGCTGTTGCTTCTATTGGTTCGGATGGTTTGGTGGGAAATATGATTGTAAATATCGCTCCTGGAAATCATTCTTCTATTCCGGTAAATCCCGGAGATCTCATTTTATCAGAAAACAAAGTTTCTACAGATGAAATCATGAAAACGCTTAGTTCTACCAATGAAAATGCCAAACTGATAACTGAAAACTTAGCTCAAATCACCAATCAAATTTCGAGTGGAAAAGGAACCGTTGGAATGTTAATCAATGATGAAAACATGAGTGACGATTTAAAACAAACTATTCATTATTTAAAAATTACGAGTCAAGGAACATCTCAATCAGTAGAAAATCTGAACAAAATCATTACCCAACTTGATAATAAAAACAATGTTATTGGTGTATTAAAAGATACTGCTGTTGCTCGAAACATTAAAAATGTAATTGCCAATTTAGAAAAATCAAGTGGACAAATAGATAAAGTTGTACTCAATTTGAATGCAACCATTACCAATATGAAAGAAGGAAAAGGCGCTATTAATTACCTTTCAAACGACCCGAAATTGGTCAAACAAATTGATTCTACAATGAATAACATCAATCAAGCCAGCAGTAAATTAAACGAAAATTTAGAAGCGTTAAAACACAATTTCCTATTTCGTGGTTATTTTAAAAAACAAGCAAAAAAGAAAAAAAATAAAGAACAGAGTAAATAAAATTAAAGTATGTCTAAACTAACAGTAATAAAAATTATTCACACACTAATATGGGTATTTTTTAATATTGTTTTGATTTACTTATATTATGCCGTAATATTTACTAATAAAATTGACGTCTATGTATGGATTGGATTGGGTCTATTTGTTCTTGAAGGTTTGATCTTACTTATATATGATAAACAATGTCCTTTAACCATTTTAGCTCGTCGCTATTCTGACTCGCAGCAACATAATTTTGATATTTATTTGCCTAATTGGCTAGCAAAACACAACAAACTAATCTATACTAGTTTATTAGTTATTGTAATTTTAGTACTTTTATTTCGCTTATTTTAAGCAAACTCTTTTTAACTTTAAAATATATAATCAATCTTCAACATTTAAATCATATAGTATGAAAGCTAATGAAGTGATGAAAGAACTCGAAGCCTATGCCGATGCTCAAACCAAGAAAACACTGATGACACACGGAGCGCAAGAACCTTTGTTTGGTGTGAAAATAGCCGATTTAAAAAAGATTTTAAAAAAGACTAAAAAGAACCACGAACTCTCGTTAGAGCTTTATAAAACAGGTAATTCTGACGCGATGTATTTGGCAGGTTTAATGGCTGATGAAACCAAAATAACCGAAAGCGATTTAGACGAATGGGTAGAAAATGCCTATTGGTTGTACCTGAACGAATACGCTGTGCCTTGGGTAGCATCAGAGACTTCATTTGGATTTTCAATTGGTTTAAAATGGATTACATCCGAAAAAGAAAACACAGCCTGTGCTGGTTGGGCTACTCTTTCCAGTTACGCTGCAGTTCATTCAGATGATACATTAGACATCAAAAAATACAGTGAATTATTGGATTTTGTTGAAAAAAACATCCACTCTTCTCCAAACAGAGTCAAACGATCGATGAATTCGTTTGTAATTGCTATAGGTTCATTCATCAAAGAACTCAACGAAAAAGCATTAGAAACCGCCAAAAATGTTGGGAAAGTAGAAGTGATTTTGGCTGGAACTGCTTGTAAAACGCCACTAGCAACCGAATACATCAACAAAGTAATTAATGCAGGAAAATTGGGCAAAAAGCGCAGTTCAGCAAGGTGTTAAACACTTTTCAACCCATCAATCAAAGCATCTATATCTTCTTTGGTATTGTAATGACTGAACGAAACACGTAGACTTGGTTTTTTCAAATCTTCATCAGCTAAAATTTCGGCTAAAACATGCGATGGTTTAACACTTCCGCTTTGGCATGCGCTTCCTCTGGAAACCGCAATGCCTTTCATATCCAAATTGAACAAAATCATTGAGGTTTTTTCTTCTGAAAAAGGCAATAATACGTTTAGAATATTGTAAAAAGTATCGTCTCCGTTGATTTTAATCTCTGGAAAATTAGACTGTAATTGAGTAATACAGTAGTTTTTTAAACCCGAAATCGTTGAACGTTCTTCATCCAACAATTGATATCCCAATTCCAATGCTTTTGCCATTCCGACTACTTGATGTACCGCTTCGGTTCCGGCGCGAAGACCTTTTTCTTGTTCGCCTCCAAAAAACATAGGTTGCAATGCAATTCCTTTTTTGATGTAAGCAAATCCAATTCCTTTTGGTCCGTGGAATTTGTGTGCGCTTGCTACAACAAAATCAACGGGAAGTTCATGTAAGTTGAATTCAGTTTTCCCAATTGATTGCACCGTATCACAATGAAACAAAGCATTATATTGATGGCAAATTCGACCAACCTTCTCTACATCTAAAACAGTTCCGATTTCATTATTCACGTGCATTAACGTCACTAATGTGGATTTTTCATCCGAAAGTAATGAAGTTAAATGTGAATAATCAACTGAACCATTAGGTAAAATGGCAACGTACTCAACTTCAACGCCAAATTCTTTATTCAGTTGTTGAACTGCATACAACGTTGCATGATGCTCAATTTTAGTCGTAATCAATCGCTGAATTCCTAAATCTTTGACTGCACTTTTTAAAATCCAATTCGTAGCTTCAGTAGCGCTTGAAGTGAAAATGAGTTCCTGAGAAGAACATCCTAAGCATTTGGCAATAGTTTTTCGGGAAGTTTCTAAAGCAGTTTTGGCACTTCTACCATAACTATGAGTGGAAGAAGCGTTTCCAAAATCGTTTTGTAAAACCTGAACCATTTCGTCAATAACCTCTTTTCGCAAAGGTGTTGTTGCAGCGTTGTCTAAATATATTTTCTTCATTTATGCAGAATATGTTTCAGTGCATTACATCCAAAACAGTATTAATTTAATTTGTATTGATGCAAAAATACGGATTTCTTATGGTTAAATTATCGCACATTTTGTTTAAAAAAAACTTCAGTTGCACCCAAACCGTATTTCTGATAATTGGCATCCTGAAACGAAATTTGTTCGTAACGCTTCAACATAAAATCGAGTTCAGCTTTCAAAACTCCTTCGCCAACACCATGTATAAAAACGATTTTCGGAATACGGTTTTTGATGGCAAATTCGACATGTCTTTTTGCTGTATCCAATTGAATTGTGAGGATGTCAAAATTGGTTAATCCGGTTTTATTTTTAACTAATTTCTCGATGTGCAAATCAAATTCTGGAATGCCTTTTTCTACTTTTTCTAGCTTCTTTTGAAGTTCCAACTGTTTTCGTGAGAGTTGAGCGTCATTATTTTTCTTAAGTAAAGCTTCAGTTTTATTAAAATCATTTAACTCATTGGAATTGTTTAACTTAATCAACTCGTTGACAAAATATGTCATCACGAATTTATCGCTAGTTTCGATGGTAATTTCATTATTTTTAACCCCAATCACTACTCCATCTACAGCTTCGTCTAAAACCGAAACCTTATCTCCTATTTCAAATTTTCTCATCGTCTTCGTCTTGATTTTTACTTGGTGTTTTTGCACTTAATTTCATCATTCCAAACATAAAAATCACAATCGCTAAACCTGTAATTATCTTGTTGGGATGTTCCCTATTCTGTTCGTAAAAAGCAACAAAAATTGCTATTGCCATCAACGGAAATAAAATTTTCTTCATGTGATTTTTTTTATTTTTTCAAAAATAGAAAACTTAAATTAGATAACGGTTTTAAAAAAATTATTTGTAAAATTGTAGACGAAACAAAAACAAGTATGGAAGATTACATGATTCCGTGTATGAATAAAAAACTCTTTGGAGTGGAATGCATGGGTTGCGGAACACAACGTGCAATTTGGCTTTTGCTTCAAGGTGATTTTGTTGGTGCTTTTAAAATGTTCCCAGCCATCTACACATTAATCGCTTTTTTCATTGTTCTATTATTACACTTTTTTCATAAAGGAAAAAACTACAATAAGGCCATTATGATCCTAGGCATCACAAATGGCGTTATAATGATTGCCAATTATATTTATAAAATTTTATTTATTTACTAACCAATTAATTCTTAATTATGGAAAAACAAAAATTACCCAACGAACAAGCAGTTATGATTTTGGGACTTGTATCTTTTATTGGATGCTGTTGCTCAAGCGGATTGCTGGGTCTTATTTTAGCTGGAATCGGAATTTACCTAGCCAACAAAGACGAAAAAACTTTTCAAGCTAATCCAGACGTCTACAGCATGGGATCTTTAAACACATGGAAAATAATCAACTATGTGAGTTTAGCCATAAGTGTTATAGTTTTACTATGGTCAATTTACAGAGAAGTAACAGGACAAGCTGATGAAGACAAAAGACAATTGATGGAAATGATAAAACAATTCCAGCAATAATTTCAAATAAAAAATCCGCTTATTTCTAAGCGGATTTTTTTTGAATATATTCTAATCTTATCGTTCAAATTCTTTCAACGTATTCACAATAATCGAAACACAATCCAACAATTGCTCTTCGTTCATTACCAAAGGCGGAGCAAAACGAATGATGTTTCCATGTGTTGGTTTGGCTAATAAGCCATTTTCAGCCAATTTAAGACAGATATTCCACGCAGTGTCACTTTCTTCTGTATCGTTGATTACAACCGCATTTAAAAGTCCTTTTCCACGCACTAATGTAGCAATAGTTGATGTTTTGATGTACTCACCTATTTGTGCTCTAAACAATTTACCCAAACGACGAGCATTTTGAATTAGTTTTTCGTCATTTATCACTTCCAAAGCAGCAATTGCAACTGCGCCAGCAATCGGATTTCCTCCAAAAGTTGAACCGTGTTGACCTGGCTTTATAACGTTCATAATGTGATCGTTTGCCAAAACCGCCGAAACCGGATAAGCTCCACCCGAAAGCGCTTTTCCTAATATTAAAATATCGGGTGCAACATAGGTTGCTTGTTTTTCACATTTATTTTCACAAGTACAATTACCACAAACTGCTAGTATAGAACCAGTACGCGCGATTCCAGTTTGAACTTCATCGGCAATGAATAAAGCATTGTATTTTTCGCACAGCGCTTTTGCTTTAGCCAAATAATCTTCATTCGGAACATACACTCCGGCTTCTCCTTGAATCGGTTCAACAAGGAAACCAGCGATATTTGGAGATGAATTAAGCGCATTTTCCAATGCTTCGATGTCATCGTAAGGAATTCTAATAAATCCTTCCGTATACGGTCCGAAATTCTTTCTCGCATTAGCATCATTCGAAAACGAAATAATAGTTGTAGTTCTCCCATGGAAATTACCCTCACACACAATAATTTGCGCCTGATTTTCGGCAATTCCTTTTTTCTCGTACGCCCATTTTCTGCATATCTTCAGAGCAGTTTCCACAGCTTCAGCACCTGTATTCATTGGCAAGACTTTGTCGAAACCAAAATAATCAGTGACAAACTGCTCGTAAACACCCAATTTATCATTGTAAAAAGCACGCGAAGTTAAGGTAAGCGTTTGTGCTTGTTGCACCATTGCTCCAACGATTTTCGGATGACAATGACCTTGATTTACAGCGGAATAAGCCGAAAGAAAATCGTAGTACTTTTTCCCTTCCACATCCCAAACATAAACACCTTCACCTCTGCTCAACACCACAGGAAGCGGATGGTAATTGTGCGCACCGTGTTTATCCTCTAAGGCAATCGCTTCGGCTGAACTCATTTTTTCTAAAACTGACATAATTTTTCTTATTGATTTTTGAAATCGCAATTCCTTCTTTCGGAGAGAAATCATCCGTTAATTTTGGCAAAGGTAAAAATTAATTGTTTAACGGTTTAAATGTTTAAGAGTTTAATATTGAAGACAAAACCATTTTAAACCATTTTAAACCATTTTAAACAAAATTAAACTACTTTTTAACTCTTTCCAATATATCATTCATCATCTCAATCTGCACTTTCTGAATCTCGATCAATTCTTGTTGCTGATGCATGATTAAATGATCCAGTTTTTCGTCGAGCATTCTAATTTCCAATTCTGATTTTAGGTTAATCATGTAATCTTTTTTAGCGCGCTCGCGATCCTTCTCTTCTTGACGATTCTGACTCATCATAATCACTGGCGCTTGTAGAGCTGCGATACACGACAAAATCAGATTCAGAAGTATGAACGGATACGGATCGAACCCTTTGTTCATGAGAATAAAAACATTCGAGCCAATCCAAATGGTAATGAACACAAAGAACGAAATGATGAACGTCCAACTTCCTCCAAACGACGCTACTTTATCGGCTATGACTTGCCCAAAAGTACGATTATCAACTTCATCTTCTACTTTAGATACAAACGATTTATCTTCATTAAGAGAGAGCATTACGCTTTTATGTAAATCGGTCAACTCGCCTACTTCACTTTTCAAAAATTTAGCAATGTATTTTTCGCGGTACACATTCAACTCACTTTCGGCAATGAACTGACTTTTATCAAAATCCGGATGATCTTCTTTAATTAAATTGAAAATAGTCAGTCGGATAGTTTGCCCTGATACTTTTTCTTTGTCGGAAAACTCCTTACCTGAAATAGCGCTAACAAATGTTGATTTTGAATTCATAATGAAAGTTTTGGCTAAGGTACAATTTATGAAATTACAAAACCCTATCCAAACAACTCTAATAGCTTATTAACTGTATTCCAATTGCGTGTGGTAGAAACCACATTCATACTTTTTTCAATCCACTTATTGTCCAATTTGGTATTGGCGGGAGAAGTATCGTATTTGAGGTAAATGCGTCGGCCATCGAGTTGGATTTCGTCGGGTTTAATAAAATTGAGGTTGAGTTGCGTTATCATATTCTCAGGCAATTCGGAAGACACAAACGAAACGTACAACTTTTTTAAATCGACTCCTTCTTCGTTTAAAAACAGATTGCGATCCAAACACGCTTGTAAATCCTCTTTGCCAATCACCAAAACGGGAACATCATGACCAAAGGTTTTAAAAATTTCATTTCGAATGAGCAAACCTACTTTTCCCGGACTTTCTTCATCCGTACTGACAAACACATTACCCGATTGTATATAGGTGCGAACATTTTGAAAACCAATGTTTTCTAAGGCTTTTTTTAAAGCATCCATTTTAATCATTTTATGACCGGATACGTTGATGCCGCGAAGGAGAGCGAGATGGGTTTTCATGGTTAATTTTTCTACTAATTTATATTTTTTTCTTAAACTCTCCTAAAAAAACTAATCAATCCCTTATTTTTGCGCCATGAGTAGAAAAAAGACCGACCGTATTATATTTGAACACGTTGCTGTTTTGGATGCTGGCGCCAAAGGTGTATCCGTAGCCAAAGCACCCGATGGAAAAGTAATTTTTATTCCGAATGTCGTGCCAGGTGACGTTGTAGATGTGCAAACCTTTAAAAAACGCAAAGCCTATTACGAAGGAAAAGCTATTAACTTTCATTCGTTTTCTGAAAACCGTATTGAACCTGTGTGCCAACATTTTGGTGCTTGTGGCGGTTGCAAATGGCAAAACATGAAGTACGAGCAACAGCTTACCTACAAAAACAACGAAGTATTCAATAATTTAAAACGCATCGGTAAAATTGAATTGCCCGATTTTGAACCGATTTTGGGTTCGGAAAAGCAATTCTTCTATCGTAATAAAATGGAATTCGGGTTTTCTGACACGCGTTGGATGACCAACGAAGAAATGGATAAAAGAAGAGCTGCCGAGCTTGACTCGGTGAATAACGCCGACATTCATGTCGGTGCAACCCAAAACGCACTCGGCTTTCACATTCCGAAAATGTGGGACAAAATTCTCGATATCGAAAAATGCCATCTACAAGAAGATCCATCTAATGCCATCAGAAATTCCATCAAAGAATTTGCAACTGAAAAAGGAATGACGTTTTTCAATGCGCGCAATCACGGTGGTTTGTTGCGAACATTGATGATTCGTACTGCTTCTACTGGAGAAATTATGGTATTGATTCAGTTTTTTGAAGATGATAAAGCGCAACGCGAAGTGTTATTGGATTTTGTCTTTGAACGATTTCCGCAAATTACTTCGTTGCAATACGTCATCAACAGCAAAGCCAACGATACATTGTACGATCAAGATATTAAATTATACAAAGGTCGCGACTATATTTTGGAAGAAATGGAAGGCTTGAAATTCAGCATCAACGCCAAATCGTTTTACCAAACCAACTCGGATCAAGCCTACGAATTGTACAAAATCACGCGAGAATTTGCAGGTTTAACTGGAAATGAAGTCGTATACGATTTGTACACTGGAACAGGAACCATTGCGCAATTCGTTTCTAAAGAAGCTAAAAAAGTTATTGGTGTAGAAGCCGTTCCTGAAGCTATTGCTGATGCGAAAGAAAACGCCAAACGCAATGAAATAACCAACTGCGAGTTTTTTGTGGGCGACATGAAAAATGTATTCAACGAAGCGTTCATTGCACAACACGGCCAACCCGATGTTATCATCACCGATCCGCCACGCGATGGAATGCACAAAGATGTAGTCGAACAAATTCTGAAAATTGCACCTAAAAAAGTAGTGTATGTGAGCTGTAATTCGGCCACACAAGCGCGCGATTTGGCTTTAATGGACGAGAAATACAAAGTAACACGTGTGCGACCAGTCGATATGTTTCCGCAAACGCATCATGTGGAAAATGTTGTACTTTTGGAACTGCGTTAGTTTTAGAAGGCAGATTTCAGAAGGCAGAAGGCAGAGAAAAGAATATTAGATTAAAATACAAAATCAGCGCAAATCAGTAAAATCCTATATATCCGCGTTCCATAAATAAGAGCAAAGCGAATAACTAGAAAACCGAATTGAATTTTATGAAACAAATACTATTACTACTCTTAATCACCTTTACACTTTCGGGTTGTGAGAAAGACGACATTTGCGATCCTGCAACCGTTACAACACCAAGCTTGGTGATTCAGTTTTATGATGCTGATAGTCCGAATAACCTACAAACGGTAACCAATTTAAAAGTAATTGCGCCTGGGTTTACCAATGCTGTCTCGGGAACTTCTGGAGTAAGCAAAATAACCATTCCGCTTAAAACGTCTGGAGATACAACCTCATTTGAGTTCATAGAAAATGGTGGCGATGCCGACACTACCGACGATAATACCGATGTATTACAATTTACTTATAATCGTAAAAACATCTACGTATCGAGAGCGTGTGGTTACAAAGTGAATTTTGATTTAACCAATACCAATACGAATATTTTGACTGCGGATGCCGATAATTGGATCCAATCGATTGTAATTGCACAACCTAACATTGAAACCGAAAATGAAACACACATTAAAATTTATTTTTAGTCTTTCGTTCCTTTTGGTTTCATTTGTCGGAACTGCTCAGGAAGAAAAAAAGAAAGACTCAATTGCTCCTAAAACAGAGAAATTCGGAATTCGGGTTGGTGTTGATTTATTTAAATTAACGCGTTCGTTTTACGAAGACAATTACCGCGGAATCGAATTGGTGGGTGATTATCGTTTGACTAAAAAATACTTTATTGCAGCCGAACTCGGAAACGAAAGCAAAACCGTTGATGAGCTTAATCTAAATTTCACTACTGAAGGAACGTATTTAAAAGCTGGTTTTGATTACAATGCGTATGAAAACTGGTTGGATATGGAGAACATGATTTATTTGGGATTGCGCTACGGAGTGAGTTCGTTCAGTCAAACATTAAATGAATACCAAATTTACAATTCCGATCCGTATTTTAACGAAGGAGACATTTCGTATCCTGGAGAAAAATTCGAAGGATTATCAGCTCAGTGGGCTGAAGTCGTTGCTGGAGTAAAAGCTGAAGTTTTTAAAAACGTTTACGTTGGATTCAGTATGAGATTGAATTACCTCATCTCGAACAACAAACCTGAATCGTTTGATAATTTATACATTCCGGGTTTTAATCGAACGTACAATGGAAAATTTGGCGCTGGATTCAACTACACCGTTTCTTACTTTTTACCGTTGTACAAATCAACTGTAAAAACCAAAGAGGTAAAAGATGCTAAAGGAAAATAGAGCAGTTAGCCACTGATTCACAGATTTTTATTTTAGCATTATAAAGTTAGATAGAATGACTAGAAAATTCTAATTATTTTGAAAGTTATTCATTTTATTAACTAGAAATCACATCAAAATTTTTGATTATGAGATTTCTCCTTCGTCGAAATGACAACTACTAATTAATTTATTTTTAAAAATTTGGAGATGAAACTAACCTACTTCTTTCGCTTCTTTTAAAAATAACCAGCGCATGTAAATTCGATCTTGACCGTTTACAAATCCGGCTTGGAATTTAGGCGCGATTAATGTTGCCACTACAAACGACGCTATTGGACGCATAATTCCGGTTAACGAAGTATAATCGATTACTACATAACGGATGAACACATAGAGTATTCCGAAACTCAATAAGTTGTATAAAAGTGCTTTATTCTTTTTTGACATATTTTGTTATTTATGGTTTGTGGTTTGCCCTTCGACTGCGCTCAGGGTGACAATTTGCTTCTAATTATGTTCTTCTGAGCACTGATCACTACTCGCTAACTTGAAACTTAGCTCTCTTACTTCCTTCGTACATTTCGTACTTCACGAATCGTGCTTCAAGACTTCCGTTGAATAATTTTATTTTTCGCGATGGTTTTAAGCCTACGAATTTCAAGGCTTCCAAATTGGCTGTAATGAACCAAGCATGTGTGCCTGGATAATTTTGCTTCATGGTATCGCCCATTTCACGATAAAAACGCTCCAAATCGATATCCAAACGCTCACCATATGGTGGATTGAACACCATATGTAATGGTCCGGAAGTTTCTTTTTTAGTATCGAAGAAGTTTTTTTGTTCAATGGTGATGAACTCGTCGAGATTGGCATTTCTGATGTTGTCAATGGCTTTTGAAACCGCACTTGGTGCTTTGTCGTAGCCTTTCATCGTATAGCGAAAATCGCGCGTGCGTTTCATCAACGCATCAATAATTTGGTCGAATAAATCATTATCCCAATCGTTCCATTTTTCGAAAGCAAACTCTTTACGGTTGATGTTGGCGGGAATATTACACGCAATCATCGCTGCTTCGGCCAAAATGGTTCCCGAACCACACATGGGATCCAGAAAATCAGATTCACCATTCCAACCCGAAAGTAGTAGCATTCCAGCTGCTAACACTTCATTAATTGGTGCGATATTGGTCAATACACGATAACCACGTTGGTGCAATGATGCTCCAGAAGTATCGAGAGAAACCGAACATTGATCACGATCGATGTGGATGTTAATGCGCAAATCAGGGAAATCTTTGTCGATGCTTGGGCGTTGGCCTGTTTTATCACGAAATTGATCTACAATGGCGTCTTTGGCTTTTTGAGAAACGAATTGTGAATGTTTGAAATGATCGGAATGAATGGTAGAATCGATTACAAACGTTTGGTTCGCATTTAAATATTTAGACCAATCGATGCCTTGAATTCCTTTGTACAAACTTTGGTCGTTGAACGCTCGAAAGTGGTAAATCGGTTTTAGGATTTTTAAAGCCGTGCGCAACGACAAATTGGCTTTGTACATAAATCCTTTGTCGCCTTTGAAACTTACGGCACGTGTCCCAATTTCTACATCTTGTGCGCCGAGAAGTTGTAATTCTTTAGCGAGTATTTCTTCAAAACCAAAAAAGGTTTTGGCAATCATTTTAAAGTTTTCCATTTTCAATTTCAAAATTCAATGTCAATCTCAAAATTCAATATCAAACACAAAATTCAATATTAATTTCAATAAATTGGTTTTAAGTATCCCTTTTGTTTGTTTTTTAGCCCCGATTGGAGGAAATGCCGCGCATGACGGAAAGCGGGAAAATGGATTGCTGACACAAACCAAGCCATTCGCTTCAAAAATCACAAACCTTGGAAATTCTTCGGCAAAAATACACTAAATTTGCAGGATTAGAATTCATTTGAAAAGAATAAATGTCAGAACTTACAAATTCGAAAACCGATAACTGGTTTGCCTCTTGGTTTGATACTCCGTATTATCATATTTTATATAAGGAACGAAATTACCGTGAAGCGCAGATTTTCATGGATAACTTAACGCATTATCTGAACTTGCCTGAAAAAGCAAAAGTGCTGGATTTGGCTTGTGGGAAAGGTCGACATTCAATTTACCTCAATAAATTAGGGTTTGATGTTTTGGGCGTTGATTTGTCGGAAAACAGCATTGCAGAAGCTAACAAAAATGCGAATGACACCTTACACTTCAGAGTTCATGACATGCGTGAACCATTTGAAGAAAAATTCGACGCTATTTTTAATTTGTTCACTAGTTTTGGTTACTTCGAACACGAAGAAGACCATTTAAAAACCTTGGTGGCAATTAAAGAAAGTCTTTCGGAATATGGTTTTGCTGTAATTGATTTTATGAATGTGAATCAGGTGATTGCTAATTTGGTTGCTGATGAAGTGAAACACGTAGACGGAATTGATTTTCATATCAAACGATCAGTTATAGATGGACATATTGTAAAAGAAATCGAATTTACACACAATGACGAATCGTTTCATTTTGTAGAAAAAGTGCGTGCGTTTACCTTAGAAGATTTTCAGCAATTGATGAACGAAGCTGGAATTTATTTGTTGGATGTATTTGGCGATTATAAGTTGAAGAAATTCCACAAAAAAGACAGCGAGCGATTGATTATGATTTTTAAATAAGAAAAGAGAGAATAGACATTCATGAATTATATACTTCCATTACTATCAGTCCTTTTAGGTTACGGAATTGCATTGTTTTTAAAACCTAAAGCCAAGAAAAACTTAAAATTGCTATTGGCATTTAGTGGTTCGTTTTTGCTTTCGCTAACGGTGATGCATTTGTTGCCCGAAGTCTATGAAAGTCACAACCACAAAGTGGGAATATTCATTATGGTTGGGATTTTATTTCAAATTATTTTAGAATTTTTCTCCAAAGGCGCCGAACACGGACACGTTCACGGACACGAGAAAATCACTCAAATGCCTTGGTTGTTATTCATTAGTTTGTGTTTGCATGCGTTGTTGGAAGGTTTTCCTGTTGGACATCACCATGATTTGGCCATCGGAATTGCAATTCACCACTTACCTATTGCGGTGATTTTAACTACTTTTTTCTTGAATGCCGAATTGAATAAAGTAGCTCTTTTCTTTTTTATGTTGGTTTTTGCCATCATGACGCCGCTTGGAACGTTTTTATCCGATGGATTTCCGCTACTCAATGACTATTACACCGAAATTACGGCCATTGTAATTGGTATTTTATTCCATATTTCTTCGACTATTATTTTTGAAAGCAGTGAAGGTCATAAATTCAATATTGCTAAGATATCAGTGATTATTTTGGGGATTATTTTGGCTTATTTTTTATAAAGCTAAAAACTTTTTACTTTAGGCTGTATGCAAAAAACTCAGTAACTTAGCCACTCAGTAACTCAGTCACTTTAAGATGAACTTTACCAAAACCACCGAGCAATCCTCTAACTACGAGCAATTAGAACACATGTCGGTTGCCGATTTGCTTTCTAACATTAACAACGAAGACAAAACGGTTCCGATTGCCGTTGAAAAAGCACTTCCACAAATAGAAACCTTGGTTACTAAAGTCGTTGAAAAAATGAAACTCGGCGGACGATTGTTTTACATTGGCGCTGGAACTTCAGGTCGATTGGGAATTGTAGATGCTTCTGAATGTCCGCCAACGTTTGGTGTTCCTTTTGATTTAGTTAACGGAATCATTGCTGGTGGCGACAAAGCCATTCGCAAAGCCGTTGAAAATGCCGAAGACAATACTACTCAAGCGTGGATTGATTTACATGAGCACAACATCAATGAAAACGATGTGGTAATCGGAATTGCCGCTTCGGGAACCACTCCTTATGTAATTTCGGGTTTGGAACAATGCAATGAAAATAACATCATTACGGGTTGCATTACGTGTAATGACGGAAGTCCGCTGGCGTTGACTGCACAATTTCCAATAGTAGTTGTTGTAGGACCTGAATTTGTTACGGGAAGTTCGCGAATGAAAGCTGGAACTGCACAGAAACTGGTTTTAAACATGATTTCAACTGCGACGATGATTCAACTCGGTCGTGTAAAAGGCAATAAAATGGTTGACATGCAGTTAAGTAATGATAAATTAGTCGATCGTGGTGTGCGAATGATCATGGGAGAAATTCCGGTTGATTATCAAAAAGCATCCGAATTATTGAAGGAATTTGGCAGTGTTCGAAAAGCCGTAGATAATTATAAAAAATAAGTCTTGGTTACGAAAATATTGCTATTTTTATACACTCTTAAAACTACTATTACTATGAAAAACCTTATTGTACTACTTGCTATCCTACTTTCATCATTTGCTTATTCTCAAGAGATTACCATGCAAGGTCATAAATATTTTGTGAATGGACAACAACTATCGAGTCGTGAAGTAAAAGAAAAATTAGCTTCTAATGCACAAGCCTTAGAATTATTCAAATCAGGAAAAAATAAAGCGTCGTTGGGCGGAATGTTTTTAGGATTGGGTGTTGCTTTTTGTACTGCCGATTTAGTAAAAGGTTTGGTTTCGGATGAGGATTATCCTGGACCAGCAACGTATATTGGCGCTGGACTTTTAGTGGTTTCAGTTCCGATTTTAATTGGAAAAAATAAAAAAATGACTCAAGGAATTGAAATGTACAATGCGGGTTTAAAAAACTCTGGCGATTTTGAAGACCTTGAGTTGAATATGATTGCTAATCAGAACGGCTACGGAATCCAATTGCGTTTCTAATGGCAACCAATAGAGAACTTCTAGGCAAAGGCGTCAAATATTTATTTGGTGCATTACCTCTTATGTTTATCGGACCAAGTGTGATGTACAACGCATTCATGAATAAAAACAATCCAGGTTATTATGTTGTTCTTATCATTGGATGTAGTATTTGCATACTTTCCGTCTTTTTGGCTTTTAAAGGAATCCGAACCATAACCAATGCTTTATTTGATGGAAATAAATAACACCTATTTAGAAAGCGTCAAAAAGCAATTTCTCTATTACAAAACGATAGGAGAAAAATCGTTCGATCAACTCGAACCTGAGCAATTATTTGTTGCTGTGAATGACGACACCAATTCGATTGCAACTATAGTACAGCACTTGTCCGGAAATATGTTGTCGCGTTGGACCGACTTTTTGACTACTGATGGTGAAAAAGAATGGCGTAATCGCGATAGTGAATTTGATTCCCATTTTCATGGGAATGACACACAAGCGAAAGAACAGCTTTTGGAAATTTGGAATAAAGGCTGGAACTGTTTTTTAGCCGCTTTAGATTCACTGCAACCCGATCAACTTTCTACTATTATATACATTCGCAACGAAGGTCATACGGTTGTAGAAGCCATCAACAGGCAATTGGCGCATTATCCGTATCATATTGGTCAGATAGTGTTTTATGCTAAAATGCTGAAGAGAACCGAATGGATTAGTTTATCGATTCCGAAGAACAATTCGAATAATTATAATGAGGGTAAATTCGCTCAAGAAAAAAGTATTAAGAATTTTACGGATGACGAATTAAAAAAACTAAAGCCCTAGCCCAGATAGAGCCGATATCCTTTTTATTGCTGCACAGAAAAGCCCTTCGACTGCGCTCAGGGCGACAAAGCAATAAAAAGATTTAGGCGAAAGCTGGAATAGCTTCAAATAAAAACAATAGCAATATCAATTACAATATCAATTACAATATCAATGTCAATACCAATGTCAATAGGAAAATCAATGTCAATGTTTAAAAAAATCGTTTTTCTGGTACTTACACTTTCATTGGTTTCGTGTTACGAGCAGGAACGCAATTGTAAGGATTTTAAAACAGGAAAATTTACTTCGGAAACGACTATTAACGATAAAAAGTTTACGTCTACGTTTGAGCGCAACGATACTATTCAGATTGAGACTTTTGAGGGTAAAACTGATACTTCGAAAGTGCGTTGGATTAACGAATGTGAATGCATAATGCAAAAAGTAAATCCGAAAAATCGCGAAGAGAGAAAATCCGTTTCCGTTAGAATACTGAGTACCAAAGAAAAAACCTATACCTTTGAATATTCGTTTGTGGGCGACTCAAAAAAACAAAAAGGAAGCGTAACAAAAATAGAATAACTCACGTATAACCCGATTTAGAAACTAACTTATATCAAACATGGATGCCATTTTTACAACCGACGGTTTAATTGCCTTATTAACCTTAACTTTTTTAGAAATAATACTCGGAATCGATAATATCGTGTTTCTTTCTATTGTTTCTGGAAAATTAGAACCAAAAGATCAACCCAAAGCACGACGCGTTGGATTATTGCTTGCAATGGTGTTTCGTATCGCATTGTTATTTGGAATCACTTGGGTAATGGGATTGAAAAAATCGTTTTACGACTTTGATTTTGGATTCTTCTCAGGTGGAATTTCGGGTCAGAGTTTGATTATTTTTGGTGGTGGATTGTTTTTATTGTACAAATCCGTTTCCGAAATTCACCACAAACTCGAAGGTGAAGAAGAATCAGCTGGCGGAAAAGCAAGTAATACGCTTTCTGCAGCGATTATTCAAATTGCTTTGTTGAATATCGTTTTCTCGTTTGATAGTATTTTGACTGCAATTGGATTGGTAAGTTCGGCTGAACCACCAAAAGGTTTTGGTCCGGCTGGCGCCATTGAAATCATGATTTTAGCTATTATTATATCAATAGTAGTGATGTTGGCTTTTGCTGGTCCGGTGAGTAAATTTGTCAACGAACATCCAACGATTCAAATTCTTGGTTTATCCTTCTTAATCCTAATCGGAGTAATGCTTTTGGCCGAAGGTTCGCACTTGGCTAACTTCCGATTTGGAGATGACATTGAAGTACACAGCATACCAAAAGGCTATTTGTATTTTGCTATTTTCTTCTCGCTATTTGTAGAATTCTTGAATTTGAGAATGAAGAAAAAAAGCAAAAAACCAGTACAATTACGCAACAGTACAATTGTAGATAAGAAATTGACTGATGATGATATAACGAACTAAGAAATTAACATCATAATAAAAACCCTGATCGATTACAATTGATCAGGGTTTTGTTTTTTTGAAGCAAACCTGCCTGCCGGTAGGCAGGTGGCTTAGGCTTTCTTCCCCGATAGCTATCGGGGCATATTCCCGCTTTTCGTCGCACACGGTGCTTCCTTCAATCGGGGCTAATTAAAGAAACGTCTTTCTCTAAAGCAAAATTTCTAAGACAATCCGATGATCTTACCATCATTATCAATATCGATTCGTTCTGCATTTGGAACGCTTGGTAATCCAGGCATTCGCATAACATCGCCCAGAAGTGGAACTATGAATCCTGCACCACTGGCAATTTCAAATTCGCGTACCGTAACATCAAAATTCGTCGGTCGACCTATTAGCTTTTCATTATCCGAAAAACTCGCAGGCGTTTTAGCCATACACACCGAAAATTCATTAAAACCTAAATCGTTTATCATTTTCAATTGGGTTTTGGCTTTGGGCGATAAATCGACCGTTGTTGCGCCATAAATTTCGGTGGCTATTTTTTTAATTTTAAATTCAATGCTATCGGTTTTTTGGTACAACGGAGTGAAATCGGTAGTCTTTGTATTGATGGCTTCCACTACTCTTTCGGCTAATTCAGTTGCGCCTTTTCCGCCATTGGCAAACGCTTTACTAACTACAGCAATAACTCCTTTTGCTGAACACAATTCTTTTAATTTAGCGTATTCTTCTTCGGTATCTTCTGGAAAAGCATTGATACAAACAATCGGATTGATTCCAAATTTCTGTATGTTCTCAATGTGTTTTTCCAAATTGCAAAAGCCGTTTTCAATCGCAGATACTTTTGGGTATTTCAGTTCGTATTCGCTCATTCCGGCATGATGTTTCAAAGCGCGCAATGTAGCCACAACTACAACTGCGTCAGGCTTCAATCCTGATTGTGCACATTTAATATGAAAGAACTTTTCGGCTCCTAAATCGGCACCAAAACCCGCTTCCGTTACCACATAATCGCCTAATGAAAGTCCGGTTTTAGTCGCAATCACCGTATTGGTTCCTTGCGCAATACTGGCAAACGGTCCGCCGTGCAAAATTGCCGGATTTCCCTCTAAGGTTTGCACCAAATTCGGTTTCAAAGCATCCTTCAAAAGAACTGCCATCGCACCAACGACTTTCAAATCGCGAGCAAAAATGGCTTTTCCATCCAATGTTTTTCCGATGAAAATCGAACCCAAACGACGTTTTAAATCTTCCATATCTTTGGATAAACACAAAATCGCCATAACCTCTGAAGCTGGAGTGATATTAAAACCTTCTTCTCTTAGAACTCCATTGGCTTTTCCTCCAACACCTATAATAATATGGCGCAACGCACGACCGTTCATGTCCATTACGCGTTTCCAAGCAATGGTTCTCGGATCCAAATTGAGAGAATGAGCTGGACTTTGCAAATTGTTATCAATTACTGCGGAAAGTAAATTGTTGGCTTTCTCAATCGCTGAAAAATCGCCAGTAAAATGCAGATTGATGTCTTCCATCGGGATTACTTGTGCATAACCGCCACCCGCAGCACCGCCTTTCAGACCGAAAACGGGTCCGAGAGAAGGCTCACGCAATACCGCAATCGCTTTTTTGTTGATGCAATTCAATCCATCAGCCAAGCCGATTGACATGGTCGTTTTACCTTCGCCGTATTTGGTGGGCGACATAGCTGTAACCAGAATCAGTTTACCTTTTGGATGTTCCGATTGCAAATGAAGTGGTAATTTGGCTTTGTATTTTCCGTAATATTCTAAATCGTCGTTGGAGATGTTTATTTTTTGAGCTATTTCTTTGATGTGAACTAAAGTAGCACTTTGCGCTATTTCAATGTCGGAAGGAAAGTTAGGCATACAATTAAAGTTTAGTGAAGTAAAATTAGTGATTCAATAGCGGAATAAAAACGACAAAAATCATGTTTTAAACAAAAAACCTACTGAATTGCATCAAGTAGGTTTTTGTTGATTAGTCTAACGATAAAGTAATTTGTCCGTCGTCACCAGTTTCGGTTTGGATGTCTTCCGAAACGTTTTCATCGCCCGAAACTTCCATTTCTTCTGGTGCTTCTTCTTCGGGTTCTTCGTACGGCAATGGTTCGAGCAAATTAACTTGTTTTAGTTTATCGGTTGTCAATTGATTACCCAACGCTTTAATTCCTTTTACAGCAATAAATTGCTCTAAATCAATTGCTTGATTGTCTTTTTGAACACCTTTCACTTTAGCAAAAACGATTTCAGCCACCGGACGCCAATCTGTAGAAACAATTTCCAACTGCGATTTTTCATGTTCGGTTATGAAAATTTCTTCTTTATTTTCGTTTTCAACTAAGAACCGTTTGACGAAATAACGTTCTTTTTCGCCATCGTAATAAATGGTTGAAATCGGTTTCTTCGGATTCCATTTTTCCAATACAATCATGTCTTCGTCGAAATGCGTAGTCAATTCAGGTATGATGGTTTTCAGTTTCCCAGCTTGGTTGATGATAAGCAAGCGATCATTCGGACGGAATTCGCCCAACAACTCGCCTCTTCCATCCACATTCAAACGTTGCACCGTATCGTCGAACCATACTTTTCTCGGACGCAAAGTAGAAATTCCTTTCTCTTTCAACTCAATTTTCTTGATTGGATATTTGGTTACCGTATTTCCGCGAGAAGCTCTTCCCTTGATAGCAATATCAGAGAAATCAACATCCCATTTTAGTTTTTTCACACTTCCTACTTGTCGTAATAAAATCGTAACGACTTCCGCTTCTCCATTCGGATTGGCCGAAAAATACAAGACTTGTGAACCCGGTTTTTCTTGTGTTAAATCGTAGAATTTATCACGTGTCACACCCGAAACATTGAACCGCTTAATGAACGTTGATCCACTTTTACCATCACGGTAAATCATGTTGTAAATGGTTCGTTTGTCGTTTTTGTCAAACACAGCAATGTGAATGATGTCTTTGCCGACAAACTTCTTGTCATCGACTTTAGAAATCATCATTTTTCCATCGCGCAAGAAAACAATAATATCATCAATATCAGAACAATCGGTAACGTATTGGTCTTTTTTGAGTCCGGTTCCAAAAAAACCTTCCTCCATATTTACATACAACTTGGTGTTTCGCAATACCACTTTTGTTGCCTCGATGTTTTCGAAACTTCTCAATTCGGTTTGGCGCTCGCGACCTTTTCCGTATTTCTCTTTTAATTTGGCGAAATAATCAATGGCAAAATCAATTAGGTTGTCTAAATGATGTTGCACTTCTTTCATTTCGTCTTCCAATTTGGCAATAAAATCGTCGGCTTTATCCGAGTCAAAACGCGTGATACGAATCATCGGGATTTGCGTTAGTTTTTGCAAATCTTCATCTTCAATTTCCCGTACAAATGATTTTTTAAACGGTTCAAATCGTTTGTACATGTAATCGTAAAGTGATTCTCTATCGGAATACAATTTGAAATCGATGTACATTTCTTCACGGATGAAAATCTTTTCGAGTGTAGAAAAATGCCATTTATTTTTAAGTTCTTCCAATTGAATTTCGAGTTCTTGCTTGAGTAAATCAACCGTTCTATTGGTAGATATTTTAAGCATATCGGAAACTCCAATGAACAAGGGTTTATTGTCTTCAATTACACAACCCAAAGGCGCAACTGATGTTTCACAAGCGGTGAAAGCATACAACGCATCAATGGTTTTATCGGGAGAAACACCTGGAAAAAGGTGAATTAAAATTTCAACTTCGGCCGCCGTGTTGTCTTCGATTTTCTTGATTTTGATTTTGCCCTTTTCATTAGCTTTCAAAATACTATCAATCAACGTTGATGTATTGGTTGAAAACGGAATTTGAGTAATCACCAAGGTTTGTTTGTCCAATTGCGAAATTTTGGCACGCACACGAACACGTCCGCCGCGTAACCCATCGTTGTAATTGGAAACATCGGCAATTCCGGCTGTTTGAAAATCAGGATATAATGTAAACGGTTTTCCTTTTAGAATTTTGATGGAAGCATCGATTAGTTCGTTGAAATTGTGCGGCAAGACTTTAGTTGAAAGTCCGACTGCAATTCCTTCAGCACCTTGCGCTAAAAGCAACGGGAATTTAACCGGAAGATTGTTCGGTTCAGCACGACGACCATCGTACGAAACGCCCCAATCCGTGATTTTTGGCGAATACAACACTTCCAAAGCAAATTTAGACAAACGCGCTTCAATATAACGCGAAGCTGCTGCACTATCACCTGTTAGGATATTTCCCCAGTTTCCTTGGCAATCGATGAGTAATTCTTTTTGTCCAATTTGCACCATGGCATCACCAATACTCGCATCACCGTGCGGATGATACTGCATGGTATGACCTACTACGTTCGCCACTTTGTTGTAACGACCATCATCCAACTCTTTGAGCGAATGCATGATACGGCGTTGAACGGGTTTAAAACCATCTTCAATTGCTGGAACAGCGCGTTCAAGAATTACATACGATGCGTAATCCAAAAACCAATCCTTGTACATACCAGTTACTTTGGTAATGGTATCTTCTGGATTTTCGTCGTTGTCGTAAAAGTGACTTCCTGTTGAAGGTCGAACGATGTCGTCAAAACCTTCGTCAGTAGTTTCCTCGTTGGTTAATCCATCTAACTCGTCGTTAGTTTCTTCTTCGTTAATGTTATCTTCTTCTTCGTCTTTCATATGAAGGTTTAAAAGTTTAAGGTTTAGAAGTTTAAGAGTTATGACTTACTAAACTTTAAATTTTACATTTAATTTAATTTTCAAAATACTGAACACCGCAACTGAACATTGGATACTATTTCTCCACCAATTCCTTATCCAATTCCACTTTCAAATTATTGATGATGAACTCTTGTCGGTCGGGTGTATTTTTACCCATATAAAATTCCAACAAGGTTTCGATGGACGTGGCTTTATCGAGCATTACTGGATCGAGTCGGATGTCTTGTCCGATGAAATGTTTGAACTCGTCGGGTGAAATTTCTCCTAATCCTTTGAATCGCGTGATTTCGGGTTTTGGTTTTAATTTTTCGATGGCATCGATTCGTTCTTGATCGGAATAGCAATAAATCGTTTCCTTTTTATTTCGAACACGGAATAATGGTGTTTGGAGAATGTATAAATGTCCGTCTTTGATCATTTCAGGGAAAAACTGCAAGAAAAACGTAATCAACAACAATCGAATGTGCATACCATCGACGTCGGCATCGGTAGCGATTACGATGTTGTTGTAGCGCAAATCTTCCATCGATTCTTCGATGTCTAGCGCTGCTTGAAGCAAATTGAATTCTTCGTTTTCGTACACGATTTTCTTGGTCATTCCATACGAATTCAAAGGCTTACCACGTAAACTAAACACCGCTTGTGTATTCACATCCCGGCTTTTAGTGATCGAACCAGAAGCCGAATCACCCTCAGTAATGAACAATGTACTTTCTAAACTTCTTGGGTTTTTAGCGTCGGTTAAATGCACGCGGCAATCGCGTAGTTTTTTATTGTGCAAACTAGCTTTTTTGGCGCGGTCTTTGGCCAATTTTCTGATTCCGGATAGCTCTTTACGTTCGCGTTCGGCTTGTAAAATCTTACGCAACAACGCATCGGCAGTTTCTGGATTTTTATGCAGAAAATTATCGAGTTTGGTCGTGATGAAATCGTGAATAAAAGTTCGAACGGTTGGGCCATTCGGACCAATATCGGTTGAACCTAATTTGGTTTTTGTTTGCGATTCGAAAACGGGTTCTTCCACTTTTACAGAAACCGCAGAAACGATGGACTTACGAATATCCGAAGCTTCAAAACCTTTGTTGTAGTATTCGCGTATGGTTTTTACAATCGCTTCACGGAAAGCATTTAAGTGCGTTCCACCTTGCGTTGTATTTTGACCGTTAACAAACGAATGGTATTCTTCCGAATATTGTGATTTACTGTGCGTCAGTGCAATTTCGATGTCTTCGCCAATGAGGTGAATGATTGGATATACTGAATCCTCTTCGGTGATGGTTTCTTCGAGTAAGTCTTTTAAACCATTGTCGGAATAGAATTTTTCACCGTTGTAATAAATCGTCAAACCCGTGTTCAAATAACAATAGTTTTTGAGCATTTTGATGACGTACTCATTACGGTACTTGTAATTTTTGAAAATCGTATCATCAGCAACAAAAGCCACTTTGGTTCCTTTGCGTTTGGTGCTTTCGGTGATGTCTTCTTCGAGTGTTAAATTTCCTGCTGAGAATTCGGCTGCTTTTTGTTGGTTGTCACGCACGGATTCCACGCGGAAATAATTCGACAACGCATTCACCGCTTTGGTTCCGACTCCATTTAGACCAACGGATTTTTTAAAGGCTTTGGAATCGTATTTTCCACCCGTATTCATTTTGGAAACTACATCGACTACTTTCCCGAGTGGAATTCCGCGACCGTAATCGCGCACCGTTACCATTTTATCTTTGATGGTGACTTCGATGGTTTTTCCTGCGCCCATAACGAATTCGTCGATACAGTTATCGAGTACTTCTTTTAGCAAGATATAGATTCCGTCGTCGGGAGACGAACCGTCGCCGAGTTTCCCGATGTACATACCGGGACGCATTCGGATGTGTTCTTTCCAATCGAGTGAGCGTATATTGTCTTCGTTGTACTGATTTTCTAGTTCCATTGTAGATGATCGAATTTCCGCTAATATAGTGAAACTACAAGGGTTTTGGAAATGATATTTATCAAAGTTATTAAGAATGTTTTTGACAAAATGAGAAGGCAGAAATGAGAAAGCAGAAGGCAGAAAGTGATTCTGATTATGAGATTTCTCCTTCGTCGAAATGACAAAAAATCTGTTACAACTAAGATTTTGCCCCCGATTGGAACGAACTCATTTTGAAGTAAAAAACTATTCTTTGTTGCGGTAAAAAAGCGACCAGCGGAAGCTATTTTTAGCGTTTACAAAAAAAGGCTTTTACGAAAAATAGTGGAGTGAAAAGCGGGATTAGGCTCTTATTCAGAACGCAGAAAGCAGAAGGCAGATTTCAGTATACTGCTATTGATAATGGCAGAAAATTCCAGAGTCGGTTACCGTCCAGAATGCGGCTTTTTGATTGGAGGATTTTAAAGCGTTGTTGGCCCACGAGTTGCAGGTGTGGAACAAATTGTATTTGCCTTTGGCTTCGTAGAAACTATCGTTTTTGCCGTAGGTTGTGGCTTGAATGAATTGCGGATTATTATTATCATCGAGTTGAAAACTGTCTTCGATGTAAGCGGTTAGTTTTTGGTAATTTTCGGGAGAAATTTTGATTTTCACACAGTTTTCGTCTTCTTTTATCGATTTACAAAAAGTGGTGTGCATGGCCGAACTTCCGAGTGCGAATGCGGCATTGAACGCTGTACTCGCTTTTAAATCGGACCATTCAGGTGTATCGAGGTAAAACCCTTTGTCGCCCCAACCCATCGCTATGTGCGTAGTGGTTGTGTCTTTGGATTTTGTGTTTTCGACTTTAATCATCGAGCTCCAATCTTTGAATTCGTTTTTGATAGGAACGATAACATCGGTATGAACGCCGTTGGTCTTAATGAAGATTTCGACTTCTTGAGATTGATTTTGTGCTTCTTCGGAATTGACTGTTATTTTGGATAATACAAAAGCCGAAGTGAGGTAAAGCGCTAGAAATAATGCGATTCCTAAAAGCGTTTTTTTGAGAATGGTGAGTGTTCTTTTGATGGTTTTCATGGGTTGGATTGGTTTTCTTTGCCAATTCAAATGTTATGCCAGAAATTAGTATTCCTTTTTTACAAAAAAAGACCTCCGTTTTGGAAGTCTTTTTTCAATGAATTGCCATTTCATATTTATTACAATCCAAACGAAAACTCGGTTATGAGATTGATTGTATTGGTTTTTATATCACCGCTTACACCGCGACTACTCATGTTAGCTATTCTATTATTTAGGCCAAGATTATCTCTGAGTTCAATTGAAATTTTATTTTTATTTTTAATTACGAATGATTTTCCAAAACCAAATGAAACCCCGTACTCTTTACTTGAAAAGGCGAAATTAAAAGGGAAATTATATTGAGATTCTGGCCTTGAATAAGTATCTCCAGAGACCAAATTATGATAAGTAGTTCTTCTGTTATGATTGGTTAGTAGTGAAACATATGGCCCAAGATTTGCAAAAAAAGATTTTTTGGAACCGAAATTATATTTTACTACTAATGGAATTGTCAGATAGTTGTATTCGTTTTTAGTGGTAACATCAACATCTTCAAAAATTAGTTCTCCTGACTCAAGAACATAAGTATAAAATGTTTTAGAAAAATAGTCAATTCTCTTTTTCTCAAATCCGAGTCCGGTTTTTAGAGAAAACTTTTCATTGATTGTATATTCTACAGAAAATCCACCCGTAGAATGTGCAAATGAGCCATCTGTATTGTCTAAAATTGCGTTAGTGTCTTTATGAGTAGAATAATTCAATCCGCCGAAAACACCAATACGAAAATCATCTTGTGCTTGAACGAAATTCTGCGTCACTACTAATAATAAGGTATAAATTATTCTCTTCATTTTAAACTTAATTTATGTACCATCATTTTTGTAAAAAGTAAAGACGGACAGCAGTCCGTCTCTATCAATGAATAATTATATCTTAAAAATTACACATTAAAACGGAAATGCATCACATCTCCATCTTTTACAATGTATTCTTTTCCTTCTACTCTTAATTTTCCAGCTTCTTTTACTTTGGCTTCTGAACCGTATTGAGAGAAATCTTCGTAAGCGATTACTTCGGCACGGATGAAACCTTTTTCAAAATCGGTGTGGATTACGCCTGCTGCTTTTGGAGCTGTATCACCAATGTTTATTGTCCACGCACGCACTTCTTTTACTCCAGCAGTGAAATACGTTTGCAATTTTAATAGTTTATAAGCTGCACGAATCAAAACTGCTGAACCTGGTTCGGTTAAACCCATATCTTCAAGAAATACTTGACGTTCTTCGTAGCTTTCTAATTCGGTGATGTCGGCTTCTGCTCCAACTGAAAGGATAATAACTTCGGCGTCTTCGTCTTTTACTAATTCGCGTACTTGATCTACGTATTTGTTTCCGCTTACCGCAGAACCTTCATCTACATTACACACGTAAAGAACAGGTTTGTTGGTAATCAACTGAAAATCTTGCATCAATTCTTCCTCGTCTTGATTTTGAGGAACAACGGTTCTAGCTGATTTTGCTTGGAGTAAATTTTCGCGGATTCGATCTAAAAGTGCTTTTTCAGTTTGTGCTTCTTTATTTCCCGTTTTGGCAGCACGATTGACTTTTTCGAGGCGTTTTTCAACCGTTTCTAAATCTTTTAGTTGCAATTCGATATCGATGGTTTCTTTGTCGCGAATTGGGTTTACATTTCCATCTACGTGAACAATATTATCATTATCAAAACAACGCAAAACGTGAATGATGGCGTTACATTCTCTAATATTTCCAAGGAATTGATTTCCTAAACCTTCGCCTTTACTTGCTCCTTTTACCAAACCTGCAATATCTACGATATCAACTGTTGCCATTTGAACGCGTTCTGGTTTTACTAATTCTTCCAAACGCACAATGCGCGGATCGGGAACGTTTACCACACCAATATTAGGTTCGATAGTACAAAACGGAAAGTTAGCACTTTGCGCTTTAGCATTGGATAAACAATTAAATAGAGTCGATTTTCCTACATTAGGTAAGCCTACAATTCCTGCTTTCATTGGTATATTATTTTAAAAGTGTGCAAATATACTTCTATTAATTTAAAAATATAAAATACAACTGAAATTACTTTTTGAAGCTGAAGTGGAATTTATATAAGTCTTACAAATAATTGTGTAACATGAAAATTAAAGTCTAAGGTAACTTTGTAAAACATTACTAATTAAAAACTTATATCATGAAATCAATTTTTATCGGAATGACTACATTGTTGTTGACAATGACCATTCAAGCACAAAACAAAAATGTTAAAGACGAAACCATAACAACGGTTACTACAGTCACTACATCAGACGGAGAAAAAAAATACGTTAAAAAAGAAAATACTGTTGAAGTTCAAAATATTGAATTGAAAGACGAAAAACCCAATACGCTGAACATCGAAACGAAAGATTCACCAGTGGAAGTGACAACAACTACAAAAATCATTAATCCTGATGGAACAACGCGTACGGTAGATGTTGACCGTTCATCGTATTATACTTTAAATGGGAAAAAATACAAAGTAGCGCTTGATGCCAATGGTTACAGAATGATTGCTGACGATAGCAAAAACAGTAGTTTATTAAGAAAAACAAGCACCAATAGTTACATTTATAGTAACGGAAATAAAACCTCAATTGGGTATTTTGATGTGAATGGAAATTTGGTTTTAGAGAGCTACAACCCAAAAACGGATCAAGTAACCTTTGAAACGTATACTGTTGTAAAACAATAACAGTATCTCTTTATATATCCCAAGTGAAAGTCCCGAAGCAATTTGGGACTTTTTATTTATCGTAAATCAGGTCTTCAATTGAGTTGATGATTTCTTGCTCTTCTTCGGTAGTATCCAAACCAGAATTGTTCCAAAAATCGGTCAAAATAACATTGTGTTTATTAAAAAGCGTTTTGTCTTTAAACACTTCGCTTTCCTTATAAATGTAATTTTGATTGCTGAAATTGGTGGTTACGAAATAATTCCTGACTTCAATACTTTTGCTTCCTTCTTTCTCAATTTTATCAAAACCGATTTCTTCTTTAGAACTGACTAGATAATAGTACGTTCCTTCAATTCGGTACATGGCTTTGAAATTGGATTTAAAAATGTTTTTTGAACCAACAGCTGTTTTGTCTTCAAATTTTGCCATGGTCGAAGGAGCTAAAACTGAACTCACTTCAATTATTATTTTCTTTTTTGGATCGTAAATAATGGTAAAATCATCTACTAGATTTTTATTTGTCGCACTCGGAATCACAGTCATACTGTACAATTCTTTATTGGCAGAATATACTTTAATTAGAAATTCAAATTCTTTTTTAGCCTTTGGATCCAAAAGCATATTTAAATACTTGAAATTATAGTAATTCTCCATAATATCATTAAGGTTATAACCCAATAAATCGGCCGAAATATTTTTATCCAATAATCCAACTGAGCGATTTTGCTCCACTAATATATTCGAATTGAATTTCTTGGTTTTATCAAACAATTGAAAATTCATGATTCCATCATTGTAATAGGAATACACACCATTCATTTTAAAGAATTCTCTCGAATAGACTTTAAGCCTTGCTGGAACAGTGAGCGCCTTTTTAGAATTTTCTATTAAAGAAATGAGGATTTTTTGTGGATGTTGTTTGGTGATGATAATTTCTTCCAAATTATTCACATTGTTCTTTAAAAAGATGACATTAATTTTCTCTTTTAAGGTGGAAGAACGAAGTGTTTGACTGACATAAGAAGTATGTGTAATCTGAATATTGGATGTACCCTTCAAAAGAAAACTCACTTTACCTTCTGAGTTACTCAACACCATTTGTTTGGTTTTTATTACCAAAACGGTAGCATCTTCAATAGGTTGTTGCGTTTCAGCATCTTTTAGAATAATAATTTTTTCATCATTCTGAGAGAATACTGTGGAAGATAAAACTAGAAAAATGAATACAATAAGATGCTTCATCATCGGTTTTTGTTTCAACAAATCTAATAAAATTTTAATATATAAAAAGCTCTTTTCCAGTAAGAAAAAGCACTTTTGATAATTTTCTAATAATTTTTACTATGTACGCATAATAATTCAATACATTTTAGTATATATTTGTTTTACTAACCAATAACACAATAATTTATGAAAAAAATTACTATTTTATTATTTTTAATGCAGTTTTCACTTGTTTTTTCACAAAAAACAGTAAGCGGAACGGTAAAAGACAGCAACGGACAACCTCTGGTTGGAGTTAATGTAACCGAAAAAGGAACATCTAACGGAACATCAACCGACCTTGATGGTGCTTTTAAAATCAAAGTAAAGGAGAATGCAACTTTAGTTTTCACTTATGTCGGATTTCAAACTGTTGAACAAAGTGCTTCGAATGCTAACTTTAATGTTGTCATGTCAGAAGGCGAAGAACTAAAAGAAGTTCAAATTGTTGGATCCAGAAGTACTAAAAGAACTGTAATTAATTCGACTGTTCCTATTGATATCATCGACGTTAAAAGCGTCACTACACAAAGCGGAAAAATAGAAATCAACGAATTACTTCAGTACGTTGCTCCTTCTTTTAACGCCAACAAACAATCGGGTTCTGACGGCGCCGATCACATCGATCCTGCTACTTTGCGCGGTTTGGGTCCTGATCAAACTTTAGTATTAATCAACGGAAAAAGAAGACATCAATCGTCTTTAATAAACCTTTTTGGAACTCGTGGTAGAGGAAATACCGGAACCGATTTAAATGCGATTCCTGCTAGCTCAATTAAACGAATTGAAATTTTACGCGATGGTGCAGCAGCTCAATATGGTTCTGACGCGATTGCAGGTGTAATCAACATTGTTCTAAATGACAACGTAAACGAATTAACTGGAGCAGTAACGTATGGTGCTTACGATACTAATGCAAAAGGCGATTTCTTACCCGGAACACCTAATACACCTGGTTATTTTTTGGACGAAAATGGAAATGGTAATTCGTATGGAAGTGATAAAGACTTTGATGGAAATTCAATGAAAATCGCAGCCAATTATGGTGTTAAAGTAGGCAAAGAAAGTGGTTTCTTAAATGTAACAACCGAATATTTTACCAAAGATAAAACGCTTCGTCCTGGTTATGATTTCAGAAAAGGTTTTGGGGAAGCTGAAATAAAAAGTTTGAATTTCATGGCCAATTTTGCCGTCCCAATAGGTGAAAAATTCGAGTTGTATGCTTTTGGTGGCAGAAACGATCGTAACACCGATGCTTATGCGTTTACAAGAAATGATGGAGAACGAGTTGTAGAATCGATTTATCCTGGTGGATATACTCCGAGAATTACTTCTAAAATTACAGATAACTCTATTTCTGGCGGAATCAGAACGCGTTCAAAAGACGGTTGGAAAATGGATTTAAGCAATACGTTTGGTAAAAACAATTTTGACTATACTATAAAAGGGACACTAAATGCCAGTTTAGAATCGGCTTCTCCAAGAGAATTTGATGCTGGTGGATTCAGTTTGAGCCAGAATACAACTAATTTAGATTTTTCTAAAAATTTTAAATCAGTTCTAAACGGTTTGAATTTAGCTTTTGGAGGAGAATACCGAATGGAGCGCTATCAAATTTTTAGTGGCGAAATAGGTTCGTATGCTACTTATGACACTAATGGTGTACCAATCACAGATCCAACAACACAAACTGCTCCGGTTGACCCAATTTCGGGAGAAGTACGACCTGGTGGTTCTCAAGGTTTCCCAGGATTTAGCCCTAAAAATGAATTAGACGAAAAAAGAAACAGTGTCGCCTTTTACACTGATGTTGAATTGGATGTATCTACAGAATTTTTAATGAGTGCAGCTCTTCGCTATGAAAATTACAGCGACTTTGGAAGTACTTTAAATTTAAAATACGCCTACAGAGTAAAATTGTCGGATGATTTCAGTGTTCGTGGTTCATGGAGTACTGGATTCAGAGCTCCGTCATTAGCACAAATTTATTTTAATACTAATTTTACTAATTTTAATGCAAGCGGTGCTACTGAAGTATTGCTCTCAGCTAATAACAGCCCAGTGACTAGAGGTTTTGGTGTGAGTGATTTAAATGAAGAAAAATCAATCAATGGTTCGATTGGTTTTACAGGAAAGTTTGGCAATTTCACTGCAACTATTGATGGTTATTTAATCAACATTAAAGATAGAATTGTGTTAACAGGTTACTTTGATACAACTGCTTTAAACCTAAATGTTGATGCTGCTCAATTCTTTGTTAATGGTGTAGACACTGAAACCAAAGGAATTGATGTGGTTGTAGCCTACAAAAAAACATTTGGGAGTTCTAAATTTGGTGCAACTTTGGTGGGTAACATCAACAACATGAAAATTCAAGAAGTTAAAAATGGCGATTTAGATGAATCAACCTTCTTTGGAAAACGCGAAAAAGCATTTTTATTAGCTTCTGCTCCAAAAAACAAATTCAGCTTGAACTTGAATTATGAAAGAAAATGGTTTGACGCTGGAGTGGCTTTCACTCGTTTTAGTAAAGTTGTTTTGGTTGATTATGCCGATGAAGACGATGTGTACGGAGCTAAAATTGTTACCGATGCTACTCTTGGGTTTAAATTGACTAAAAATCTTAAGTTAAGCGTTGGTAGTAACAACTTGTTAAATATTTATCCAGATAAACAAGACGAACAAGGAAACACCGAAGCTGGTGGATATTGGGATTCTGTTCAAATGGGCTTTAGCGGAGCTTATTATTATGCTCGTCTAGGATTCAACTTCTAAAAAATAAAATAGTATAAATAAAAAATCCTGAGCTTCAACTCAGGATTTTTTTTATTCGTTATGTAAAAACGATTGTCTATTCAAAAGCGTTTCTTCGCTTTCCACATGATTATCATCTGGAACGCAACAATCGACAGGACAAACCGCCGCACATTGTGGTTCTTCGTGAAAACCTTTACACTCAGTGCATTTACCGGGAACAATATAATAGATGTCATCTGAAACCGGAGTTTGAGCTGCATCAGCATCAACTTCGGTTCCGTCAGGTAAAATTACTTTTCCTCTTAACTTGGTTCCGTCTTTATATCTCCAATCATCTGCACCTTCATAAATAGCAGTATTTGGACATTCTGGCTCGCATGCACCGCAATTAATACATTCGTCTGTTATTATGATTGCCATAGCGTATTTTTAATTAATTTTGCGCAAAATTACAATCAAAACCATTCATAAACAAGTTACTTATGTTACAAATCGACAAAAAAAATTGTTTTGTTCAATTGGGAACCTTTTTAAGTCAATTTTCTTTTGATAATTCCACTAAAAAAGAAGCGGTTTTGCACAACGATTTGTTTTACGATGAATTTTTAACATTAATCGAACTTTCGCAATCGCATAACGGTTGGTTTACTCCAGAACAAGTCTTTTTCGCAGTAAATTCTTGGGCAGAAGCATTGAAAGAAGAAAATTTAAATCAATGGTTGTCTCACTATGATTTTTCGAATGTGCAACCCAAAACAATCGGATTGATTTTAGCTGGAAATATTCCGTTGGTTGGCTTTCACGATTTTCTTTCGGTTTTGATTTCGGGTCATAAAGTAGTTGTAAAAACATCGTCTAACGACCAAAAGTTACTTCCTTTTCTAGCCAAATACTTGATTTCTGTTGATGATCGAATGGCTGATTTCATCCATTTTACGGAAGGAAAACTAGAAAACTTCGATGCTGTAATTGCCACAGGAAGCAATAATACGGCACGTTATTTTGAATATTATTTTAAAGAAAAACCAAGTATCATTCGTAAAAATAGAAATTCGGTTGCGGTTTTAAACGGAAAAGAATCACACCAAGATTTGGTTCGCTTAGGCGAAGATATTTTCCGCTACTTTGGTTTAGGTTGCCGCAATGTTTCCAAACTTTTTGTTCCGAAAGACTACGATTTTCAACCGTTTTTTCAAGCGATTTACGAATACAAAGACGTTATTTTCTACGAAAAGTACTCTAATAATTACGATTACAACAAAGCGGTTTTCTTAATGAGTAACTTCAAATTGTTGGACAACGAATTTCTAACGCTCAAAGAAGATTCGAGTTACGCCTCACCTATTTCTTCCGTTTTCTACGAATATTATGATACTATTGAAGACATCATCGCTCAACTTCAAAATGACGCTGATCAAATCCAATGCATTGTTTCTACTGGATTAATTCCAAATAGCATTCCGTTTGGACAAACTCAAAAACCACAACTCTGGGATTATGCTGACAATGTAGATACGTTAGCATTTTTGATTTCAATTTGAAATTAACGTTAAATTATTCGCAATAAATCTTATAAACTAAAACGATTTCGTTAATAACATAGGCTAATTATTGCCATATTCTAATCACTTTTTCGTAACCTATTTCCGAAATTTGCATCGTAATTTTTTGGAAAATAAATCTCATTTCATATACCGAATAAAATCAAGCACAACATGAAAAAACACAACTACAGCGCGGGACCATGCATTTTACCTAAAGAAGTTTTTGAAAAATCAGCTCAGGCTATTTTGAATTTTAATAATTCTGATTTGTCCATTTTGGAGATTTCGCACCGTAGCAAAGATTTTGTAGCAGTGATGGACGAAGCACGAGTTTTGGTTTTAGAACTTTTAGGTTTGGAAGGAAAAGGCTATCAAGCTTTGTTTTTACAAGGTGGCGCTAGTTTAGAGTTTTTGATGGTTCCATACAACTTAATGAAAGTAGATGGAAAAGCGGCTTATTTAGACACCGGAACTTGGGCCAACAATGCTATAAAAGAAGCCAAACATTTTGGTGAAACGGTTGTAGTTGCCTCTTCAAAAGAACAAAATTACAACTTCATTCCAAAAGACTATTCCATTCCAACAGATGCAAGTTATTTCCACTGTACTAGCAACAATACAATTTTTGGAACTCAAATGAAATCATTTCCAGAAACGAATGTTCCTGTGGTTTGCGATATGAGTTCGGATATTTTTTCACGCACTTTAGATTTTTCTAAATTCGATTTGATTTACGCCGGAGCACAGAAAAATATGGGTCCAGCCGGAACCACATTAGTAGTTGTCAAAGAAGAAATCTTAGGAAAATCAGGTAGAACGATTCCGAGTATGCTCGATTACGAAAAACACATTAAAGCAGAAAGTATGTACAATACACCAGCGGTTTTCCCAGTGTATGCCTCATTGTTAACGTTACAATGGTTGAAAAATTTAGGCGGAATTCCAGCTATCGAAAAAATCAACGAAGCGAAAGCCAATTTACTGTATACTGAAATCGACAGAAACCCATTGTTCAAAGGAACTGCAGCTGTAGAAGACCGTAGTAACATGAACGCTACTTTCTTATTGGAAAACCCTGAACATCAAGAAACTTTTGACAAAATGTGGAAAGAAGCCGGAATTTCTGGCTTAGCAGGTCACCGTTCGGTTGGAGGTTATAGAGCTTCAATGTACAACGCTTTGCCTTTGGAAAGTGTACAAGTTTTGGTAGACGTGATGCAAAAACTAGAGGAAGTGTTCAGCGTTCAGTCGCAGTTAGCAGAATAATTAAATTTAGACTGCAGATTTGAGAAGGTAGAAAGCAATATACATTATACAACATACATTATACAATTAAAGAAATGAAAGTATTAGCCAACGACGGAATTTCTAAAAGCGGAATTAAAGCATTAGAAAAAGGCGGATTTGAAGTTATTACCACTAAAGTAGCGCAAGAGCAAGTTGCGAATTTCATAAATACGAATGATGTTTCCGTGCTTTTAGTACGAAGCGCAACCAAAGTTAGAAAAGACATTATCGACGCTTGTCCAGGTCTAAAAATCATCGGTCGTGGTGGTGTTGGAATGGACAATATTGATGTAGAATACGCTAGAGCGAATGGGAAACACGTCATCAATACGCCAGCATCATCGTCAGAAAGTGTGGCCGAATTGGTATTTGCCCATTTGTTTACTGGAGTTCGTTTCCTACATGATTCCAATCGAAATATGCCTTTGGAAGGCGATACCAATTTCGAAGGTTTGAAAAAAGCCTATGCTAACGGAATTGAATTACGCGGAAAAACATTGGGTATTATTGGATTTGGTCGCATTGGTCAAGCCGTTGCAAAAATGGCGTTAGGATTGGGAATGAAAGTTATTGCTGCTGATAAATATGTGAATGAAGCTGTTATTCGAGTGGATTTTTACAACGGACAATTCATTAATGTAGATATGGTGACCGAACCTTTAGAGGATTTGTTCAAACATTCTGATTTCATCACACTTCACGTTCCAGCGCAAGAAGGCTATGTGATTGACAAAGAAGAAATTGCTTTAATGAAAGACAATGTTGGAATTGTAAATTGTGCTCGTGGTGGCGTAATCAATGAGGTTGCATTAGTGGAAGCTTTAGAGAGTGAAAAAATTCTTTTTGCAGGATTGGATGTTTTTGAAAACGAACCTACTCCAGAAATCCAAATTTTAATGCATCCAAGAGTATCTTTAACTCCGCACATTGGAGCTGCAACTTTAGAAGCTCAGGACAGAATTGGCACGGAATTAGCAGAGCAGATCATCAGCTTATTAAAAACAGAAAAATAAACTGATTTTCTTTTTTGATAGGTTAATAATTTATACATTTGATTAATAACCATTTAAAACAAAAAACATGTTTGAACAATTAACTCAACTAGTACAACAATTTGGTGGCGATGCTGTTGTAAATAATCCTGCAGTTCCCAACGAACAAAATGAAGCGGTAATGGAACACGCAAGTGGTTCTATTTTAGATAGTTTAAAAAATATAGCTGCGCAAGAAGGCGGAGCTGAAATGATAGGAAAATTATTCGAAGGCAATAACGCTGGCGATGCATCCAACCCAGTGGTTAGCATGATTACGGAGCAATTGAGCGGAAGTTTAGGTGAAAAATTCGGATTGAGTAGCGAAGCCTCATCGGGTGTTGCGGGAAGTTTAATTCCGAAAGTTTTGGGTTCACTTATTGGTGGTGCCAAAGATCCTAACAATCCCGGAATTCAAATTTCGGATGTGATTGGAGCGATTTCAGGTGGAAACGGAGCTTCTAGTGGCGGCTTGATGGACGCAGTTTCTAAATACGGCGGAATGCTAGGTTTGGATAAAGACGGCGACGGTCAAGTGGGAATTGGCGAAGTCATCTCGGCTGTAAGTGGCGGAAATGAAGGTTCTGGAAAGAGCGGTGGTTTTTTAGGTGGTCTATTTGGAAAACTCTTCGGAAAGAAATAAATTACACAAATTCATATATAAAGAAATCATCTCAATCGAGGTGATTTTTTTATGTTAAAGTTCTATAAAATCAATTCTCAATCTACTGAAAATTAGTAACTTTGAAGAAAGTATTGATTATGAAATACTGTGTATCATTCATTGTACTAATTTGCCTACTATTGAGTTGTAAACCAACCAATAAAGTGGTAAGTACTTCTTCTGAAGCACCTACAAAAGTTTCAGATACGGTTCGTATTGCCAATGAAGAAACCGAATACGAAGTAATCATAATTGATCCTGGTTTCAATACTTTTTTATACAGTCAGGCGCGGCCACGCGGATTTTATTCAGAATTATTCCTCGAGCAACGCAATGTAATTTATGTAAACGAGTGGAACATGAGAGCGCGTCAACCTTTGCAATACGATTCGGATTTGTACTTAATGCAAATTGATTACGATCCAAACATTCATTATGGCTACGAAGTAAACTATCTGTTGTACAATTATTTTGTTTATTTCCAACTTAAATACAAACAACGGCTTGGAGGATTTGTCCCGCGGATTTAATTTACTAAATTTGTAGTCTATACTTGATTATGAATAATTTTAAAAAACGCTGGAACATCAAATCCAATTGGCAAGTTTTTGTCATATTGGTTGTTTTTGCCGTTACAGGTTCAACCGCAGCGTATTTGTCTAAACCCGTTTTATCATTATTCGGCATTGTCAGAAATGAAACTTCAGGTTGGATGTATTGGCCACTTTACATCATTTTAATCTTCCCTATTTACCAAGTTCTTTTGGTGACTTTTGGATTTATATTCCGACAATTTGACTTTTTTTGGGCGTTTGAAAAGAAAATGCTTCGCAGTATGAAACTGGGATTTATTGCTGATTTTTTCGATGGTCTAAAAAAGTCACACTAAAAGCAAAAATTCATTACACGAATTTCACGAATTAACACTAATTTGTTTGTTTATATGTTTGAAACTAACTTATTGGTTGAGAAGATTTCATTTTATTGAACTAAAACTGTACAAATTCTGAGAGAATAGTTTGTGTTAATTCGTGAAATTTGTGTCAAAAAAAAAACTAGTTCATAATTCAATTTGAGTCAACTAAAAAAGCCAACCGTTTCCGATTGGCTTAGTACTTATTTTCCTTTTTTGAAGAGGTAAGTGTACGCCCACATGATGGTAAATGATGGAATGAAGTCGGTAAACGGAATCGCTTCTTCAATAAAAGCAAAAATACCTCCTATTTTTCCGGCGTAACCTTTGTAAATTCGAGTCATCAAATAACCTGCAATTGGTGCCCAAATAATATCTCCAAATTCTCCCAAAACGGGAATAGCATACGTAGCGTAACCAAACAAATCTAAAATAATACTCAGTATTAAATCTCTGGTTTTATTGGAAGCAAAATCGCGAGGTTGACTCACTTTCACATTTTCTGTCATTTTCAATGTAGTTAAAAATTCTGAAAGTGATTATGCAAAACTAATGCCAAACTTACTACTCAGCCGCGTGAGCGATTGAGGCTTTGTCTGAGCTCTTTTTTATGTAATGCAATGGAATAAAAAAAGCGAGTGCCGAAAGCGCGACCCAGTTGAACCTAACCAATGTTTTTTTATAGCAAAAATAAACTGTTCAACTGGGACACGCCCAACTATTTCTCTTGTTTAATCAAATTGAAGAAATCGTTTCGGTTTTCTTTTTCGTTGAAGATTCCGCCGTATTGAATGGTTGAAGTGTAACTTGACTCGTCTTTGATTCCGCGACTCGAAACACACAAATGCGTGGCTTCCATCACTACAATTACATTATCAGTTTCGAGAACCGTTTTGAGTTCGTTGAAAATTTGCATGATCAAACGCTCTTGCACCTGCGGACGACGCGAGTAATAATCGACGATGCGATTCAATTTTGACAAACCAATTACTTTTCCGCTTGAAACGTAACCAATATGAGCTTTTCCGATAATAGGCAGAAAATGATGTTCGCAAGTAGAGTTGAAACTAATGTTGGCTTCGACTAACATTTTGTCATAGTGGTAACTGTTGTCAAAAACCGAAATTTTGGGTTTATTTGCTGGATTCAGACCTGAAAATATTTCTTGAATGAACATTTTGGCCACGCGGTGTGGCGTTCCTCTTAAACTGTCGTCGGTCATGTCCAATCCCATTTCTTCCATAATTTGATGGAAATGATGCTCAATGACAGTCATTTTATCAGCATCTGATTTATCAAATGCATCTGGGCGTAATGGTGTGTCGGCCGATGTCATTTGATGATTATCGCCAATCAATTCGTAAATCTCTTTTTCTAACAGTGTGTTCATGGCAGTGCTGATTTTAATTATTTTGTTCAACAAATTTACAAATAAATTAAACAAATATTTTTCTTTAACTTTAATTTATAAGTTATTCAACGATAAAAAAAATTGATACTTGGGTAAATTGGTAAATACTTTGTTTCTTTGTAAAAAAGATTTTGAAATGATTCAGGCGAAAAACATTCACAAGTATTACGACCAATTACACGTATTAAAAGGAGTTGATTTACACATTAAAAAAGGTGAAATTGTGTCGATTGTGGGTGCATCTGGAGCTGGAAAAACTACCTTACTTCAAATCTTAGGAACACTAGATAATCCTTCTGTAGAAAAAGGAACATCTTTGAAAATTAATGGTTATGATGTGTTAGACATGAAAGACAAAGGTCTTTCTACTTTTCGAAATTTACACTTGGGATTCATATTTCAGTTCCACAATTTATTACCCGAATTTACAGCATTAGAAAATGTGTGCATTCCTGCTTTTATTGGAAAAAAAGATAAAAAAACCACTGAAACAGAAGCGAAACGATTATTAAGCTACTTAGGTTTAGAACATCGTATGAATCACAAACCTGGTGAACTTTCGGGTGGAGAACAACAACGTGTTGCCGTTGCGAGAGCTTTAATTAATAAACCAGCGGTAATTTTTGCTGATGAACCTTCGGGAAATTTAGATACTGCTTCTGCCGAAAATCTGCATCATTTGTTTTTCAAACTGAGAGAAGAATTTGGTCAAACCTTTGTAATTGTAACACACAATCAAGATTTAGCCAACATGGCCGACCGCAAGTTGGTAATGGTAGATGGTTTGATTAGTGTTTAATTCCACAAATCGTATTCTTCGAAAAAGTCGAGCGAAATGGGTTTTGAAATGAAATTCTTAACGCATTTGTATTGTTTGGCTCGTTCTATTTCGTGTGTATCGATGGACGAACTTACGATGTAAATATTCAATTGAGCAATAAAAGAGTGCTTTTCGATTGCATCTAAGAACTGCCAACCATCAATATTGGGCATGTTTAGATCCAGAAAAATAATATCGGGCATTCCGCTTCCTTGATTGCTCATTTTAATTAATTCTTCAATCGCGTATTGTCCGTCGGGAAAATTTTGCACGCGATTGAAACGCTCCGATTTTTCGATGATCTTTTTGAATAATAACACAAAGATAGGATCATCATCAATAATAAAGGTTGAGTAGAGTTGTTTCATCCTAATTGTATTTTAAAAGTTGTACCTACGTCTACTTCACTTTCTACGCTAATGGTTCCACCCAAAACTTCGATGTGATTTTTAGTCATAAAAAGTCCGAGTCCAGTAGCATCTGGGTTGTTGTGAAAGGTTTTATACATACCAAAAATTTTGTTTTTATTTTTAGCTAAGTCAATTCCGATTCCGTTATCGGCAAACGTCAATACTAATTTGTTGTTGATTTTTTCTGCTTTAATTGCGATTTTCGGACTCCGATTAGGTGATTTGTATTTGATGGCATTGGTGAGTAAATTCAGAATAATACTATCAAAATACGACGGAATAGTTGTGATTTCAAGATCATCTGGAATAGCAATATCAATGGCTACTTTGTCGTTTTTAATCACACCATTCATACTGATCAATGCATTTTCAACAAACGATTTGACGTTGATTTTTACTTTATCAGTTTCATTTTCCATTCGGATTTTGATGGTTTCATTCAGATGAAAAATGGTTTCTGATAATTTGTTGTTGCTGATTTTTAGCAATTCGAAGTATTCTGCTTTTTCTTTTTCGTCATCAGAAGCGTCGATTAAATCAATAATCATCGACATATTACTAGTATTCGAACGAATGTTGTGCGAAATGATATGAGTGAAATCGAGTAACTTTTCGTTCAATCGTTTGGATAACGAATAGAGACGTTTTACTTTTTCATCGGCTTTTTTTAGCGCTGAAATATCTCGGGAGACAACTATATATTTAGTGTAACTTCCATTTTCATCATACATCACGCTGGCCGAATCTTCGCGCCAATGGTATTTGCCGTTTTTTCCTTTGAAACGAAATTCGTAGCTAAAATACTTTACTCTTTTGAGTAAATTAGAGTAAATAAATTCTCTAATTCTTTGAGCGTCGTCTTTGTGGAAATAGTTAAAAATATCGCCCATTTCCATTTGGTACACTTCTTCTTGAGTAAATCCTAATAATTTGCAATACGATGGAGAAATGTAGGTCACAAATCGATTTTCAACTACTAAAAATCCATCGTTAGAGTTTTCAGTAATCAGACTTAATTTTCGCTCGTTTTCGATGAGCACTTTTTCGAGTTGATGGCATTTGAATCGCTGTACTTTGATGGCTAAAATATCGCACAGTGAACGCGCAAAACCCAAATCTGTTGCCGACCATTTTCGAGGATCATCTCTATGTTCGCAGCAAAAAACACCGACTAATTTTCCGTTTTCTCGAATCGGAATATCGAGCATATCGGTAATACCAAGCGGAATTAAATAATTATCTTTTAATTCCTGAGTGTATTTATTAGTCAAAACATGATCGGCTACAATGGCAATTCCTTCTTTCAAAGCAGAGAAATAGATAGGTAACTCATTCGAATCGAGTACATCGTTTTTAAAATGAGCATTTTGATCTCGGTCATACAAATCAACGCAAACTAATTTTTCTCCATCAATTCGCCAATAACTAGCGCGATCGATATCCAATCCATCACAAGCAATTGCCGTAAATAATTCGTATACATTTTCTAATGATGAAAAATCGTAACTTGATGATTTGTATAGCTTTAACAACAAATCAAAATGCACATCACTGTAAAGTAAATTTTGGTTGATATCACTCATAACACGAGTATTCTATTAGGTATTCCTCCTAAATTAACGATATAAATTTACGTATTTTTTTGTTAACTTATTGACGATATATTTAATTTATTAACATTCTTAATAATAATACTTTAAAAACAACCTGCTTTTGATTAAACAATTGTTAAAATGTAAAAAACAATTCTCATCTACACCGTCTTTTTTTAATAACTTTGATGAAATTTGTTGTATGCTATTCATTCTTCTTTCCTGGATTTATATACTTGTAACTACTGTTAATTTGGGCATTGGCTTGAACCGAATTACACGAAATTCAAGCAATGATGACTTTGTAGTAACAGTATTCAAAGGATTGTTTTTAGCTACCATTTTGGCTAGTTTTTGGGCTATTTTTGGGCGAATCAATTGGGAATTTCATCTCTTTTTACTGATTACCAATCTGCTACTCTACTCGAAATTCAAATCCGACATAAATACTGTATATCAATCATTTGCATCTGATTTTCTAAAATTATCCAAAAGTTTACAACTTTATTTAGCGATTGTTTTCTTTTTGATAGTGGCGCAATGTGCATCGATTCCGTTCATCATCGATAACGAAACCTATTACATTCAAACGATAAAATGGTTAAACGAGTACGGCTTTGTACAAGGTTTGGCCAATTTGCATATTTTCTTCGGACAAACGAGTGGTTGGCACATTACTCAAAGTGTTTTTAACTTCTCTTTCATATACACCAATTTCAATGATTTAAGCGGATTTTGTTTGTTTCTCGGAAATGTATTTGCTATTCAAAAACTCAACTCGTACTTTTCAACTACCTATAAATTGCATTTGATTATTGGTTTGCTTCCAATTGCCAATGTTTTGCTCTTTCAATTCATTAGCGCTCCATCGCCTGACATCGTGGTGTATGTTGTGAGTTTTATCGTCTTATTCTATTTTATCGAGAATTACAATACCATTTCTATCGAGTCTTTCAAAACCATAGTCGTATTGGTATTGTTTCTGTTTTATTGCAAACCAACCTCGTTCTTGATGTTTCTTTTGCCTCTGATTTTGCTCATCGTCAATTACAAAAAAATAAGACCTCATGTATTCTCATGTTTTGTATTATGCCTATTGATTTTGGGATTGTTCATTACTAAAAATACTATTCTAACGGGTTATCCTTTGTTTCCAACAACAAGTTTGGCATTCAATAATTATGATTTTAAAGTCCCAAAAGAATTAGCCGATTACCACTTCAATCAACAACGATTGTATCGGTTTTTCCTGACCAAAGAAGAATTTCACTCACTGAGTTTCTATGAAAAATGTTTAAGATGGATTTCGATGGATAAAATCAGCGGTTGGTTTAATGTGCTAAGTGTAATAATGGTCATTGTGCTTCCGTACTTCATCAAAAAAGGGTTCAACCAACGTGCGTATTGGATAGTGTACTTTTTGATGGTGGTACAATTGGTTGTTTTGATTACAACATCACCACAATTTCGATTCTTCATTCATTTTAATTTGTTTTTCGGGTTTTTAATAGCAAGCCTTATTGTAAAAAAGAAACGACTCATTCAATTCGGATTGTATCTGAGCCTAATTCTAGTTAGCATCATGCTATTTTTTCCAATAAAATACAATTACCTAACTCAAAACCAATTAATTATGGATAACAGTAAATTCTCAAGAAGAAATACTGTTTTTCCGCATCACAATTCGAAGTTAAAAACTACTTTTCATACGGTGAAAAATGGCAATCTCACCTACTTTTCACCTGAAAACTATGTCTTCTTTTGGGCCAATGGCAACGGGAAATTACCGTGTGTAAATGTGCGGCAAATTGATTACTTTGGCAGTCGATTTCATTATGTTCCTCAGTTGCGAACGTCTCAATTAAAAGACGGATTTTATTCCAAAAAATGGTTACCCAATGACTAAAAACGAACTTCTATCGTTCCTCGATGAAAAAGTAGATTTATACAACAATCCGAAATTCATCGAAAGCGATCCGATACAGATTCCGCATTCCTTTTCACAAAAAGAAGATATTGAAATCGCTGGATTTCTCTCGGCGACCATCGCTTGGGGAAACCGAAAAATGATCATCAAAAACGCGCAAAAAATGATGGATTTGATGGGAAATTCACCTTTTGATTTTATAATGAATCACCAAGAACTTCATTTAGAATCATTAGACCATTTTGTACATCGAACGTTCAATGGCTTGGATTTGGTCGGATTTATAAAAGGGTTGCAACACATCTATCAAAACCATGGCGGATTGGAAACTGTTTTCGCTCGAAACCAAGAAATTCATTCCATGCAAAAAAGCATCTCCGAATTCAAGAAGTTATTTTTCGAAATCGAACATCAAAGCCGAACCCAAAAACACATTTCCGACCCGATGAACAATTCGGCCGCCAAACGCATCAATATGTTTTTGCGTTGGATGGTGCGCAACGATAACAAAGGCGTTGATTTTGGAATTTGGAAAAGTATTTCTCCTGCTGCATTATCGTGTCCACTTGATGTTCACTCAGGCAATGTAGCGCGCAAATTAGGCTTACTTACTCGAAAACAAAACGACGGCAAAGCTTTGACCGAACTCGACACTCAACTGCGATTATTAGACAAAAATGATCCCGTTAAATATGATTTTGCGCTCTTCGGATTGGGTGTTTTTGAGCAATTTTAGTTCAAGAAAATGCGTTATATTTACCAACTAAACATTACAAACTACTTATGGAAATTCTTTTACTAGTAATTCTATTCATATATTTAATCGTTACCAACAACTCATTAGGTTCCAAATTGCGGAACATGGAAGACCAACTTACCGCTTTGAATCGGAAAGTCAATAAGTTGAAACATTCGGTTTCTTCCGATGCAAAATCGCCCGATGCGGTTCCGAAACCTGAAATCAAACCAGAGAAAACCAATGTTCCAGTCATTGAAATTGGGGAAGAATTCAAACCAGTTGTTGAAATTCCAGTATCCAAACCTATCGAGAAAGCGGAAGAAAAAATCTTGTATTCAATGGATCAACCACAACAACAGCGACCTGAACCACAACCCTACGTTCCACAGAAATCGTGGTGGGAAAATTTCAAAGAAAAAAACCCCGATTTGGAGAAATTCATCGGTGAAAACCTTATCAACAAAATTGGTGTTTTGATTTTGGTATTGGGAATCAGTTATTTTGTTAAATATTCGATTGATAAAGGATGGATTAGCGAACCAGCACGCGTTGGACTCGGAATACTATCGGGAGCATTAGTATTGGGAATTGCACATAAATTGCGTGATAAATTCGCTGCTTTTAGTTCGGTTTTTGTAGCGGGCGCGATTGCTATATTTTACTTCACCATCGGGATTGCCTTTCACGATTACAAGCTCTTTGGTCAGACAACAGCGTTTATTATTATGGTGTTGATCACCGGATTCAGTTGTTTTATTTCATTATCGTACAATCGAAAAGAACTTGCAATTTTATCACTCATTGGCGGATTTGCCGTTCCGTTTATGGTTAGTACTGGCGAAGGAAATTACATCGTTTTATTCACTTATATTTTAATTCTCGATTTGGGAATCCTGGCGATTGCTTACTTCAAAAAGTGGAACATCCTGAATATTTTGGCTTTTGTTTTTACCATTTTACTCTATTGTTCATGGTTGGTTACCGATATTTTCAGTCAGAAGCCACATCACCTTGGCGCATTACTATTTGGATTTGCTTTTTATTTGGTTTTCATCGCTATGAACATCATCAACAACGTTCGAAACAAAGGTTCATTTACCACAATTGAGCTTACGATTTTGGTAACTAACACCTTCCTTTTTTACGCAGCTGGAATGGTGATTTTGTCGAATTATCATCCTGAATTGAAAGGAGTATTCACCACTTTATTGGGAATTCTAAATTTTGGTTATGCGGCCATTTTATACAAAAAATTCCACCTCGACAAAACCGCAGCGTACTTGCTTATTGGTTTAACCTTAACCTTCATCACCTTGGCCATTCCTGTTCAGTTTGAAGGCAATTATATTACTTTATTTTGGTCGGCCGAAGCAGTTTTACTATTGTGGTTGTCTCAAAAATCGCACATCAGCAGTTACAAATTTGCATCAGTAGTTGTGACTTGTCTAATGCTAATAAGTTTACTACTCGATTGGAAAAACAGTTATGTCTACGGACAAACGTATTGGATTGTTCTCAATAAATTTTTCATTACTGGAGTTGTATCCGTTTTATCATTGGTTGGCATCCGTCATTTACTCAAAAATGAAACTGAAAATTCAGAATTGTGGGGAATTACTTTTGACCCAAAGATGTACGATAAAATCATCAAAATCACAGCTATTGTAGTGGGTTATTTTGTTGGATTATTTGAAGTTTCCTATCAGTCAAGCGCTAATTTATACGGAAGTGATTCACCGTTTGGATTCACTATTTTATATCATTTGGCATTTTGTGGTGTGTTGTTTTACTTCCTTGTTAAATCAAACGAAGTCATCAATCATAAAATTGCGGTCATCATCGGATTATTCAATATTTTCTTATTTACATTTTGGTTTTCGAATACGCCTTTTAACGAAAATTACGAATACCTAAATTCGGTAGTTCACTACAGAGTTTCTTTTTGGTTACACTATTTATCATTAGCCATAGTAATTTATTTTGGCTATCAGATTTACAAAATGAATAAAGAGAACGTGATTTTCGAATTCTTCCAAAACAAATTCATGTTGTGGATTGTGGCCTTTTTCATCATTTATTTAGCAAGTACCGAATTGATGTTGCACAGTGAAGTGATTTCGCTTTCGCCAATAACTCAAAACGAAGCGATGTCAAGTCAATCGTACCAAAACTATAAAGACATCAACAATGCAAAAGATGTTCTTGCCTACAAAAATACTGAAACCGTCAGAAATTTAGTGGTTCGCACGGGTTATCCGATTCTTTGGGGAATTATTGCTTTTGCATTTTTAATCTACGGAATCAAAAAACAGAACAAAAAAGTCCGAATCATCGCGCTTGCCTTATTAGGATTAACCATAGTGAAATTATTCTTGTACGACATCCGAAATGCTTCTGAAACCGGAAAAATAATCGCGTTCATCTTATTAGGAATACTCATTTTGATTATTTCATTCGTGTACCAAAAAATCAAAGTATTGGTTTTAGACGATGCCAAACCACTTGAAAATGAAGAAAAAAATGAAACGATATAGTTTATTATTTCTGCTCGTACTGACGCAATTATCCTTCGCGCAGCAAACCAAAGCACAACTTGAAAAAGTCGGTGAAAAAAACTTTTACCGCATTCGGGTTTCGCCTGAAATTCGCTCGGCTTCCAAAATCAATTTGGGTGATTTGCGCATTTTCGACAGCAAGAAAAATGAAGTTCCGTATCTTATCGAAACCCAACTTCAAAAAACAGAAACAAATCAGTTTGAAGCTTTTTCGATACTTTCGAAAAGTAGTGTTGCTAAAAAAACCTCAACTGTTATTGTTGAAAATCCGAAGCCAAAAATCAGCGAACTTACCTTAATCATTGCTAATTCAGATGTCGATAAAAAACTCAGCATCAGCGGGAGCAACGACCAAAAACAATGGTTCGGAATTGCCAACAGCATCGAATTATTTGACATGAATGATCCCAATTCAACTCAAGTGATACAAACCATTGATTTTCCGTTGTGTGCGTATAAATTCCTCAAAATCGATTTTGACGACACCAAAACACTGCCTGTTAATGTTCTTCAAATTGGTACAACCAATAGTAGTTTTCAATTGAATGAATGGGAAGAAATTCAACCCAAAAACCGCTTCATCACTCAATTACCAAAAGAAAAGAAAACACTGCATCAAGTCGTTTTGAATCAACCGCAAAGCATTGAAAAAATTAGGATTAAAGTCAAACTGCCTACTTTATTCAATAGAGAAGTTAGTGTTTATACTTTAGAAACTAAAAAAGTAAATAACGCAACAACAACTCATCAAGAAGTTCTTGCTCGATTCACTCTTTCTTCAAAAGGTACTAACGAATTTGATATTGTTCCGGGTAAAATCAGCGAATTATACATCGAAATTGCCAACGAAGACAATCCGCCACTCGAGATTGAATCCATTCAACTCTACCAAAAACCGATGTTTTTAATTGCCGAGTTGAATTCGAATGAAGAATATACCGTTATAACTGGAGATGAAAAACTATTCGCTCCATCCTACGATTTGGCTCATTTTGAAAACGAAATCAAAAACGTGGCAGGAGAAATTAAAATGACCAACGCCGAACAAGAAACCAGCGATAAAAAAGTAAGTGAACAACCATCGTTTTGGCAACAACCGTGGTTCATGTGGCTGTGCATCATTGTAGCTGGAATTACCATTTTGTACTTCAGTGTTGGTCTGGCCAAAGACCTAAAAAAATAACCGAATACTGTTATAAAACTGTTTTTTATCATAAAAAGTTAGAATTAGAATTACTATTTTTGTCACTGAATTTGTATCACTTTTTTGATTGAAGCAAGTTCATTTAATAATCACAAACAACACACTATGCTCATTATTGGAATTGCCGGTGGAACAGGTTCAGGAAAAACAACCGTTGTACACCAAATCATGAACGAATTACCCGAAACCGAAGTAGGAATCATCTCGCAAGATTCGTATTATAAAGCCAATCCAGGTTTATCTTACGAAGAACGAAGCAACATCAACTTCGATCATCCGCGCGCCATCGACTTCGAATTACTCGTTCAACACCTCAAAGATTTGAAAAACGACAAAGCCATCGACCAACCTGTGTATTCGTTTGTAACGCACAACCGAACCGACGATACAATCCACACGCATCCGCGAAAAGTAATGATCGTAGAAGGTATTTTAATCCTTGCCAATGCCGAACTTCGCGATATGTTTGATGTAAAAATCTACGTTCACGCCGATTCAGACGAACGCTTAATCCGACGTTTAAAACGCGACATTGCCGAACGCGGTCGCGACATGGAAGAAGTCTTGAATCGTTATCAAAACACCCTAAAACCGATGCACCAACAATTCATCGAACCGACCAAAGAATTTGCCGACATCATCATTCCAAACGACAAATACAATACCGTGGCCATCGATGTAGTTCGCGCCGTAATCAACCAAAGAATCGCATAAAATGGCCAATCCACTCAATAACTTTTTCACTAAATATCCGTTTCTCAAATTCTTGAGCAATCGATACGTTATTGTGCTGGTTTTTTTCATCATTTGGATGCTGTTCTTAGACAATACTTCCTACTTGCTTCACCAAGATTTGAACAAACAAATCGACGAACTCGAAGCCAATAAAAAGTACTATCAAGACGAAATCAAAAAAGACAATAAAAACATAAAAAAATTACAAAATCCCGATCATGTTGAGCAATACGCCCGCGAAAAATACTATATGAAACGCGACAGCGAAGACATCTACATCATCGAATACGAAGAAGACGAATTGCGCAAAAAAGATTCTATTGCTGATTTGCAGTAGCACTCGTTGTACGTTCTTTAGACCAATTGTCCCGCTATCCGCAGTATCTTTTTTGCCAGAAACAAGTGATAAATAAGAACAATTTGTCACACCGAGCGCAGTCGAGGTGCTGTCTTAGCAAAAAAGGATACTTGCTGCTATCGGGGCTAATTTAGAACTTGCAGTAGTTTATAAGAATGTAGATTTTAAATTATAACAATTTCTTTAATTTCTCAAATATGTGTTCCAACAATGAGCAAAGCGAATTAATCCGCAACAAGAAAAAAAATCAGCGCAAAACCGCTCAATCAGTATCATCCGCGTACTAATAAATGAGCAAAGCGAATACAACCCACAACTAAAATAAATTACCGTGGAAAACAACAACTTATTCTCAGAATTCGAACCCGTTTCTTCCAAACAATGGAAACAACAGATTCAGTACGAACTCAAAGGCGCCGACTACAACGAAACCCTAGTATGGGAAAGTCCAGAAGGCATCAAAGTAAAACCCTTTTACCACAACGACGAAGACAAAGCTAACTTAGGTTCTAACGCACCTGAAACGGCTTTTAGCATCGTACAAAACATTTTTGTACACGACGTCAAAAAATCGAACGAGCGCGCTTTAGATACATTGCAACGCGGAGCCGAAAGCATTCGTTTCACCTTAGAAAGTGAAACCACTTCTATTGCCGAATTAATGCACAATCTTCCTTTGGAAAGTACGACATATTACTTCCATTTGCCTTTCCTTTCAATCGATTTCGTAAACCATCTGAATGATTTTAGCAACAAAAACAAGGCAAATTTCATCCTCCAAATCGATTCAATCGGACAATTGTGCAGCGACGGCAACTGGTTTGAAAACCTCGACTCCGATTTTGAAAAACTAAATGCAATCGCTAAAAATTCCCCTCCTTTGGAGGGGTGGCCGAAGGTCGGGGTGGCACCTTTCCTAAAAACCTCATCGGGAATTTACCAAAACGCCGGTGCCAACAAAGTACAAGAACTCGCCTATACTTTGGCGCATGTCAACGAATACTTTAATCGTATTCCAAACCTAAATTCGCCCATAACCATTGAAGTCGCTGTGGGAACCAATTACTTTTTTGAAATTGCCAAACTACGTGCTTTAAGAGTATTATTCAACACTTTGGCTAAAGAATACAACCATAATTTCGATTGTCACATCATCGCTACACCCACAAAACGCAACAAAACTATATACGATTACAACGTCAATATGCTCCGCACCACGACCGAATGCATGAGTGCCATTTTGGGTGGAGCCAACGCCATCGCCAATTTGCCTTACGACAGTTTGTACCACAAAGACAACGAATTTGGCGACCGAATTGCACGCAATCAATTGTTGGTATTGAAACACGAAAGCTATTTTGATAAAGTCAATAATCCAGCTGATGGTGCGTATTACATCGAAAGTATAACCGAACAATTAGCTGAAAAAGCTTTGTCATTATTCAAAGACATCGAAGCAAACGGCGGATTCATCACGCAATTAATCGAAGGCAACATCCAACGAAAAATAAGTGAAAGCGCATCCAAAGAACAAGAGCTTTTCGATTCAGGAAAAGAAGTCTTACTCGGAACCAACAAATACCCAAACAAAAACGACAAAATGAAACACGATTTAGAATTGTATCCCTTTGTCAAACAAAATCCGCGTAAAACCTTAATCACTCCGATTATTGAAAAACGATTAGCCGAAAAAATAGAACAAGAACGTTTATCTCAAGAAGTATAGCCATGAGAAAGAACATACAACATATAAAGATAGAGAACGCAGAATGCAGAACGCAGAATGCAGATGTCGAAATCTTCAAAACAGCGGAGAATATTGAAGTAAAACCAATTTACTCCAAAGAAGACATCGAAAACCTCGAACATCTTGGTTTTGGTGCTGGTTTTGCTCCTAATCTGCGTGGACCTTACGCTACGATGTACGTGCGTCGGCCGTGGACGATTCGTCAGTACGCAGGATTTTCAACCGCCGAGGAAAGTAACGCATTTTACAGAAGAAATCTCGCCGCTGGACAAAAAGGTCTATCTGTTGCTTTCGATTTAGCCACACACCGCGGTTACGATTCCGATCACGAACGTGTTTTTGGTGACGTAGGAAAAGCCGGTGTTGCCATCGACTCGGTAGAAGACATGAAAATCCTTTTCGACCAAATTCCATTGGGAGAAATGTCGGTTTCAATGACCATGAACGGTGCAGTCTTGCCTATTATGGCTTTTTACATCGTTGCTGCCGAAGAACAAGGTGTGAGTATGGAACAACTTTCAGGTACCATTCAAAATGATATTCTAAAAGAATTCATGGTGCGTAACACTTACATTTATCCGCCAACACCTTCGATGAAAATCATTGCTGATATTTTCGAATTCACCAGCAAAAAAATGCCCAAATTTAACTCGATTTCGATTTCGGGTTACCACATGCAAGAAGCGGGAGCAACGGCCGATATTGAATTGGCGTATACTTTAGCCGACGGTTTGGAATACATACGAACGGGTTTAGCTGCCGGAATGAAAATCGACGACTTCGCTCCTCGCCTTTCGTTCTTTTGGGCCATCGGAATGAACCATTTTATGGAAATTGCCAAAATGCGTGCCGGTCGAATGTTGTGGGCAAAACTGCTAAAACAATTTAATCCTCAAGACGAAAAATCATTGGCATTGCGTACGCACTGTCAAACCTCAGGTTGGAGTTTAACCGAGCAAGATCCATTTAATAATGTGGCTAGAACGTGTATTGAAGCTGCCGCCGCTGCCTTTGGAGGAACGCAATCATTACACACCAACGCCTTAGATGAAGCCATTGCCTTACCAACTGATTTCTCAGCTCGAATTGCTCGAAACACACAAATCTTCCTTCAAGAAGAAACCAAAATTTGCAAAACGGTTGATCCTTGGGCAGGAAGTTACTATGTAGAAAATTTGACTAATGAAATAGCTGAAAAAGCGTGGGCTTTGATTGAAGAAGTTGAATCTTTAGGCGGAATGACCAAAGCCATCGAATCGGGAATTCCAAAACTACGCATCGAAGAAGCCGCTGCTCGCAAACAAGCACGTATCGACAGTGCTCAAGATATTATTGTAGGTGTCAATAAATACCGCTTGGAAAAAGAAGATCCATTACAGATTCTAGATGTGGATAATGATATGGTTCGTAAACAACAAATTGAACGTTTGAACCAAATCAAATCTACACGTGATAATGTAAAGGTTGCCGAATGTTTGGCAAAATTAACCGATTGTGCCAGAGCTTCTCAAAACAACACAACAGATTCCCATATTCATGGGAATGAAAATAATTTATTATCTTTAGCCTTAGAAGCAGCCCGAAACCGAGCTACATTAGGAGAAATCAGTGATGCATTCGAAGCGGTTTTCGGACGCTATAAAGCACAAATTAGATCTTTCAGCGGCGTGTACAGTAAAGAAATCAAAAACGACGAAAGCTTTGAAAAAGCTAAACAATTGGCCGATGCCTTCGCCAAAAAAGAAGGTCGTCGCCCACGTATTATGATTGCTAAAATGGGACAAGACGGTCACGATCGCGGTGCCAAAGTAGTTGCAACTGGTTATGCCGACGTTGGTTTTGACGTTGATATTGGTCCACTGTTCCAAACACCACAAGAAGCCGCCAAACAAGCCGTAGAAAACGACGTACATATTTTAGGCGTTTCATCCTTGGCTGCCGGACACAAAACGCTCGTTCCACAAGTCATCGAAGAACTCCGCAACTACGGTCGCGAAGACATTATGGTGATTGTTGGTGGTGTAATTCCGGCACAAGACTACCAATTCTTGTTCGACTCAGGAGCAGTTGCTGTTTTCGGACCGGGAACTAAAATCAGCGATGCGGCCATTAGTATTTTGGAAGTACTATTGGAGGATTAGTTAATAGTCGCAGTTTACAGAAATAGAAAACAGAAAAACACTAACAGCTTTGTTAGTGTTTTTTTTATGTTGAATAAGTCACAAACATAATTTCATAACCTATTAGTTTTGACAAAAACATTTCTTAAAAAAAACTAAAAAATCAAGTAGGGTTTTTATTTCATCAACTGTTTTAGGTATCTAACCAACCAAAACAGTTCTTCATGAATAGAACTTTACAACAACAGCTTCTGCCCCAAAAACTGAACCTATTGTTGCTCTTTGCTGCATTGTTTTTCTCTGGAAAGACGATTGCACAAGGAACTACGTGTGCCACTGCAATACCAATTACCATTAATGGTACTTGCATTACAACTGCCGTTGTTAACGACGGAACACAAAACGCTCCCAACCTCAACGCATCTTGTGGAGCAGTGAGTTTCAGGCACGAACGTTGGTATACTTTTACCGTTACAGGCGGACCACTCAATGTAACCATCACAGCCGACTCTGTAGATAGGGATTTGTATTTGCAATTAATGTCGTCTACAGCAGCATGCGCAGGTTTGTCTCAAATTGCTTGTGCCGATGACGATACAGCAGCCAATTCCTCTCAAACTGAAATCATCGACATTACTTTAGCCAATGGAATCTATTACCTAAAAGTGTGTAACGTTGGTGGCGGATCAAGTATGACCATTGATGAATTGTGTATCACAGCCGCTTTAAATCCGTGTAGTTCTACAACTGCGCTTGCAAGTTGCGGTACAGCGCAAACTGCAACTATCACGTCTGGAATCGGAATGTACGATACTCAAGTTTGTGGTATTTCGACATTGGGTAACGAAAAAATCTACACTTACACTCCAACTGTAACGGGAAACTACTCTATTCAACAAAACAGTTCATTCAGTACTATCAGTTACCAATTCAAACCTGTTTCTAATGGATGTAATGGCAACAACTGGATTTGTGTTGGAAATTTAAATGGATCTACAACTAGTAATTCATTCATACTTACTGCTGGAGTAGCTTATTACATTATGCTTGATACAGAAATCACAACGGGTGAAAGCGTCAACTTTAGCTTAAATTGTTCTACTCCTGTTCTTTTTAATGATGAATGTAGTAATGCCACTAATTTGAGTGTCAATTCATCTACCAATTGTGTCGTCACAGCAACAGGAACAACGGTTGGCGCAACAGAATCGTATCCTGGTTGTTCGGGAACTGCAGATGATGATGTGTGGTACAGTTTTACAGCATTGAGTACCAATCACATCGTAACGGTAACACCAAATACATTATCGGATGCTGTTTTTGAGGTATTTGATGGCACTTGCGATGGCGGTTTATTCAGTATACTTTGTCAAGATAACACTGTTGGAAGTGGAATTGAAACCTCATTCATCTCTGGATTAATTGTTGGAAATACCTATTTAGTTCGAGTTCACAGTTCAGCAAGTTTTTCTGGGCAAGGTAGTTTTACCATTTGTGTCTCTTCTCCGCCCAATCCGTGTTTGAATCCTATTGAAATTGATGCTTGTGATACTACAATAAACTTAGTAGTTCCATCAGGATATGGAAGTTACACCAACTATGCATGTGGAGATGAAACCAACGGAATTGAACAAATTTATGTATTCACCCCACAAGATAACGGCGATTATTACATTCAACAAAATAGTGCTTTCGGTTCCGTTAATTATCAAATCAAACTAAAAGCCGATGGTTGTAATGACTTAGGTTGGAATTGTATCAGTTCGCTAACAGGCAATTCCGTTAGTTCCTATATGGATTTAACTCAAGGGGAAGAATATTATATTTTAGTAGATCCACAAGATACAACTGGCGGAACCATCAATTTTACATTGAGTTGTAAAGTCAATGCTCCAGCAAATGATGAATGTGTTACAGCCATCAATATTCCAGTAAATCCAACAACTGTTTGTACTACAAGTGTTACTGGTACAACTATTGGTGCTGACGAATCGATGTTTGCGTGTTCAGGTACAGCAGACGACGATGTTTGGTATACTTTTACTGCAACAAGTGACACTCATGCCATTTCAGTAACTCCAACAACTTTGGTGGATGCTGTTTTTGAAGTGTTTGATGGAACTTGTCTTACTCTAAATTCATTAGGCTGTTTTGATAATACTTACGAACAAAGTATTGAATCAGGAACCATAACAGGTTTGATTATTGGAAATGTATATTTTGTTCGTGTTTACAGTAGTGGCTCGGATATTGGTTTTGGCGGATTCACAATCTGTATTACTACGCCGCCCAATCCGTGTGATTTTGTTTCACCAATTATCTGCGGAACAACAACCAACACAACGCTACCATCAGGATTAGGAAATTATACGTATTCAGCTTGCGGAACTATAGCCGATGGTGTAGAACAAATCTATTCATTTACTCCAACTACAACAGCGAGTTACACCATCGAACAATTAAGTTCATTTGGATTAATCAATTATCAAATAAAAGAAGCTTCATTGGGTTGCGATTCGACTAACTGGAATTGTATTTATAGTTTAAGTAATGCTCAAACGAGCCCTTATTTCGAATTAACTGCAGGAACCGAATATTATATTGTGTTGGATCCTGCAACAAGTACTGGTGGAGCAATCAGTTTTTCTGTTACTTGTGGAGTCATTCCTCCTGCTAATGACGAAGCCTGCAATGCCATTCCGCTTACCGTAAACAGCAGTTGTATTTATGATACTTATTCTAATACTAATGCGAGCAACTCATTAGAATTAACAACACCAAATTGTGGAAATTATGTTGATGATGATATTTGGTTTTCAGTAGAAGTTCCACCAACCGGAATTGTCAACATTGATACTCAAATTGGAAATGTAACCAATAGTGGAATTGCAGTTTATTCAGGAACTTGTAGCATTTTAACTCAAATTGCTTGTGATGATGACAGTAGCGCTAATGGATTAATGTCGGCCTTAACAATTTCCAACAGAACTCCGGGTGAAATCTTATACATCCGTGTTTGGGAAAATGGCGGTGGCAACAGTGGCGATTTCGGAATTTGTATTACCACTCCACCGTTTTGTTCCGTTCCAACATCGCAAGCAACCAATTTTGTACTTAGTAGTTCAACATCTAATACAGTAAGTGCTTCATTTACTGGAAGTGCTTCGGGTTACTTAATTTTACAATCGCAATCAAATATTCCGCCATTGCATCCAGTAAACGGAATTACTTACAATTCGACCAACGTTAATACTTTGGGAGTGAATTATTTCTTTGTTCAAAACAGTCCAACTCCCAATTTCACCAATACTTCACTTTCGGGAAACACGCATTACTATTACTATATTTACGCATATACAACAGGATCGGCATGTGCTGGACCAGTTTACAGTCCGCTAGCGCCATTAACCGGAGATACTATAACTTGTATTACAGTACCAACATCTGTGGTAGAAAATAACATAACCGCTTCAACCTTTACACTCGATTGGTTTGCTCCAAGTGGTGGAAATGCATTGCCGATTACGTTTACCATTCAAGTTTCAACTGATGCTGGATTTACAACAAATATTCCAGGTTCGCCTTTCACCGTAAACAACCCAATTACGGCTTTTACAGTAACTGGATTATCCATCAATACTGTTTATTATTATCAAATAAAAGCGAGTACAGCAGCTTGTTCGAGTGCGCAAGTTACGGGTTCTGTATTCACGGGTTATTGCTTGTCTAATTCAACCAATGCAACGCGTTACATTACGAACTTCTCTACTACTGGCGGAATAACCAATATTTCAAACTTGGCTTCGGGTTATTCACCAACTGGTTTAGGCGATTTTAGCGCACTCGTAGTAACTCAAGAATATTACGGAACCGTGAATTTTTCGGCTAATTTCTTTAACGGAACTTTTTCGTATGGTTTTAATATTTGGGTAGATTGGAACAACGATTTGGATTTTATAGATGCGGGTGAAAAAGTATATGCTTCAGGTGCTTATGTAACATCGGCTTCGGGTAGTTTTATCATTCCAACTACTGCTTTGGTTGGCGCGCATAAAATGCGAATCAGAGCTGATATTTCTTCGCTTAATCCGAATCCGTGTGGCACAATAACGCTAGGTGAAACTGAAGATTACACACTAAAAGTAAACGCGCTTCCGTGTTCGCAAAACCCTACCAATGTGACCGCGACTTTCACTAGTCAGACTACTGCAACAGTTTCTTGGACTGCTTCTAATCCGATTCCAACTGATGGTTATCAATACTATTTTTCAACTTCTGCAGTTAATCCAACATACACTACACTTCCAACAGGAACGATTCCTTCGACCATCAACTCGATTAATTTTGCCACATTAATTCCGAATCTAACCTATTACTTTTGGATTCGTTCTAATTGTGATGTCGCAACCGGACAAGGAATTTGGATCGGACCCATCAGTTTCTCTCAATTAAATTGCGCTCCCGGAAACGGAACTGGAACATCAGCCTTGGGTTGTCCTTCAGTAATTGCTGGTGGTTTAAGTTTAAATGGTGTTGATCCGAGTCCGATTGGCGGTTGCACAACAGCCACAAATTGTGTCGATTTAGAAGCCAATTACCTTCATCTTGGTCAAACCACAAGTTATACAGTACAATCGATTCCGTATGCGCCACCATACCAATTTGGATGTTTGCAAAATCCAGTGAGTATAAATACAGACGATGTTTGGTCGCCCATAGTGAACTTACCCTTTAATTTCTGTTTTTATGGAAATAATTACAACCAATGCTTAATCAGTTCCAATGGTGTAATTTCATTTGATATTGTCGGAAACGTGCCTAGCGGTTATTCGGCGTGGTCTTTTGCCAGTAACATTCCTAATCCTAGTCTCTTTAAAAATTCGATTTTTGGAGTGTACCAAGACATTCATCCTGGAGTAGGCGGAACGATTGGTTGGGAATTAATCACTCTAAACACCGGTTGCAGAGCATTGGTCGCTTCATGGAAAAACGTTCCTATGTATGCTTGTACTTCGCAATTGTATTCGGGAATGATGGTCTTGTATGAAAACACGAATGTCATCGAAATCTACATTCAACAAAAAACATTATGCAGCACTTGGAACGGAGGAAATGCCATTGTAGGTCTACAAAATGCTACAGGAACACAAGCTACAATTGTTCCGGGAAGAAATGGTTTGGATGCTGATTGGGCAGTGAATAATGAAGCGTGGCGGTTCGTTCCATCAGGTGCATCATTAACATCAATAAAATGGCACGAAGGTTCGGGAACATCTGGACCTATAATCGGAACTACCGATACTATCAATGTTTGTCCAACTACAACCACAACTTACACCGCAGAAGTAACCTATAATCTGTGCAACGGCACCGTTTTAACTGAAACGGACGAAACAATCGTAGTAGTAAATGGAAGCAAAACATGGAACGGTTCTGTGGATACCGATTGGAACAAACCCAACAATTGGACACCTTCTATTCTACCCGATGCAACCGATTGTGTTGTGATTCCCGTAACACCAAATGATCCCATTATTTCAGGCGTAGGTTACAATGCTTTTGCCGGAACTTTAACCGTTCATAACAATGCTTCTTTGACTTTAACTTCGGATAATAATCTATCTGTAACCAACTTAATTACGGTTCAACCATCGGGTTATTTTGCCATCGAAAATAACGGAAGTCTTATCCAAATTGATAATATTACTAATGTTGGAAACATCAATTACCAACGCACCGCATCCATAAAACGAAACGATTATGTGTATTGGTCGGCGCCAGTTGGCAATTTTAACATCAATAACATTGCTTCACCCGTTGTTCCGGGACCTATTTTTAAATGGAATCCGACAATTGCCAACACCAACAACGGTCAAGGAAATTGGGAAACGGCTTTAGGTAATACTATGCTGGCAGGAAAAGGATACATCATGCGCGGTCCGGACAGCTTCAGTTCGGTAGCCAATGCACCTTTCAACGCCAATTTTATCGGTGTTCCGAACAACGGAATCATCACCCAAACCATCGCTCGTGGAAATGACGAAAACCTCACTTTCCACGCAGGCTTGAACGGAACCGAAATCACCAATTTTAGTGACAATTTGAATTTGGTCGGAAACCCGTATCCATCTTCGATTAGAGCGAGTCAATTTCTATTGAACAACAACACCAAAATTGAAGGAAACATTTACATCTGGACGCACCAAACGCTTCCATCGGCTGTTGCGAGTCCGTTTTACGGTTCTTTTGTTTACAATTATACCGCTTCTGATTATATTGTTTACAATTTTACTGGAACCAATTGTTGTCCTGCTGCGAGTTCGGATTTGTTCATTGGCGCCGGACAAGGTTTCTTTGTTGAAATGAAAGACGGACCAACAGCTACTGATTCCATTGAATTTACCAATAGTTTACGAAGCCCGACTTATGACAACGATTTCTTCTTCCGATCAGCAAACAACACTCCAAATACTTTGGCTGATATTGAGCGACATCGTTATTGGCTTGATATTGTAGATACAAACGGTCAGTCGAACCGAACTTTAATTGGTTATGTACAAGGCGCAACCAACAACAAAGATTCGTTTTTTGATTGCAGAATGGGCGTAAGCAGTCAAATGAGTATTTTCTCTGAAATCGAGCAACAAAAACTGAGCATCCAAGGAAGAAGTTTGCCTTTCTCTCTTTTTGATGAAGTGCCTATTGGCGTAAACCTTCCGCAACCCGGAACGTACAACATCAGTTTAGCAGCTATTGACGGACTTTTTACAACGCAAAACATTTATTTAAAAGATCAAAATCTCAATATTATTCACGATTTAAAATCGACGCCGTATTCGTTTTTCAGCACTCCACAAACCATCAATGACCGCTTTAAAATTGTATACACTAATAGCATTTTAGGCACTATTGATCAAAGTTTTGACAACGAAGTTAAAGTCATCACCGACGAAAAAATCACAATTGAATCCTCTTCTATTCCAATAAAAGAAATTCAGGTTTATAATGTATTAGGCAGTAGGGTCGCCGAATACCGTAACATCAACTTGAATACGTTCACAATCAACAATCTAATTGCAACAAAATCGGGTTTATTTTTGAAGATTGTTCTTGATAACGATGGAACAGTCATGAAGAGAATGGTATATTAATTACTTGTTTTTTGTGTTCGAAATCACCTGCGTATTTTTATGTGGGTGATTTCTTTTTTTGTTGTTATTGGGAAATGTATATAATTTCTCAACTACAAAAAAATTAGACGAGTTATTATTACAAATTAAGTTTTTCTAAGGTTTGTTCCAATGCTAAAATTGCATTTGTAAAATCAATGGGGGCAACTTCTTCAAAAAAGTCAATTTCTGTCGTATGTGGAAGAAAATCTGAGATAACTCTGATAATAAAATCGTGTTGTTTTTTCAAATACATAAAAGTATAATCTTCCATATTTATTACCGTGCCTGAACTTAGATTCGTTGTGGTAACAAATTTATCTGAAGTAAGCGAATTCAATGCTGGTAATTCAGATTTTGGCTGTATAACAATTGGTTTTCCATTTTCAAACAAACCTCCTTCATATCCGTATAAAGAAGCATTTATGATTTCTACTGGCATTCCAAATCTTAAATTTTCTGGTAAAGAATTTTCTAAACCAACGATAGCTGCAAATCCCATCAACACACAAATATCATGTGAAGGCAGATTAATCATAGCTTTGGCTGTACTTTCTCTACCTATTCCTGATACTATAACTTCGTAGGTATGCATTGAATTGGATAACTTTGAAATTGATGCCATAACCTTAGTCTGCTCAATTTCCATCGGAGTAAGAATGATTATTTTCAAGTTTTTTTTGCTAATTTAAATTATTTTAATTGATCTATAAATGAATTAATTGAAAATCCCACTACTTCTTTGATGATTCCTTTTTATATCTTTGACTAATGAAACGCAACACTCAAACACTCCTCAATTGGAATCAACTCGCGCAAGCCTACCACGATAAATTCATGGAAATGAATTTGTACAACACTACTTACGATCGGTTTTGTGCGGTGATTGAAAAAGACGATGCGCACATTTTAGAATTGGGTTGTGGTCCGGGAAATATTACTAACTACATTCTCGAGCAAAAACCCTACTACTCTATTCTGGCTACTGATACGGCGCCAAGTATGATTGAATTGGGAAAGATTAATGTTCCCAAAGCGCAATTTCAGTTGTTGGATGTGCGTGATATGTTGGAATTGAATACCACTTTTGATGCCATTTTAGGCGGATTTGTGGTTCCGTATTTGGATTCCAAAGAAACCGAACAATTCATTGCTGATAGTTTTCAAATGCTCAATGAAAACGGAATTTTGTATTTCAGTTGCATCGAAAAAGAAAAACAGTATTCTGAAACCCAAACCAGTAGTGATGGTAAAGTTACAATGGAAGTGAATTACCACGAAGCTGCTCATTTATTAAAATCATTAGAAAAAAATCAATTTCACTTGCTTTTGATTTTCCGAATTGATTATCCAAAACCCAATGGAACGAGCGATATTCATTTGGTTATAATTGCTCAAAAAAAATCACAATGAGAAGCCGTCGACGCCAATTGACTTTATTTATTAGCGATAAATCAGAGATTGAAAAGGTTCGAATACAATTTAATCCTGAACAATATAAACTGATTGACGCACACGTTACTTTATGTCGTGAGGATGAAATTGAAAATTGGGATGCTATTCTCAACAACATCAAATCCATTCATCTAAATCAAGCGATTGCCATAAGCTTTACTTCACCCATTACTTTTGATAATGGAAAAGGTGTTTTACTTCCAACTGATGATAGTTTTGAGTACAATAATCTCAGAAAATTAGTTTTAGGAGTTGACGCTCCGAGAAATCATCAAGCGCATATAACGTTAATGCATCCGAGAAATTCAATGTGCACTCCCGAAATTTTTAAGCAAATTCAACAATATCAATTTCCAGAACAATTATTTTTTGATTCAATCCATTTAATCGAACAAGAAAATGAAGGAAAATGGCAGGTTTTAGCTAAATTTGAATTGTTAAATTGAGTTTATAATGTCCAAACTTCCGCAAATCTCAACCAGCATTTTTACTATTATGTCGCAAATGGCAAACGAGTATGGTGCCATTAATTTGTCACAAGGTTTTCCGAATTTTCCTGTTGATGAACGATTGAAAAACTTAGTTTCAAAATGGGCAAAAGAAGAAGTACATCAATATTTACCTATGGCTGGTTTTCCGCCTTTATTGGAGAAAATTGCCTATTTAACTCAAAGTTCTTATGGTAGAAAAGTAAATCCTTCAACCGAAATTTTGATTACGGCAGGTGCAACTGAAGGTATTTTTGCGACGATTCAAGCCTTGGTTCATCCGAAAGAGGAAGTCATTATTTTGGATCCGAGTTACGATTGTTATGAAACACCTATTTTGTTGTGTAATGCTGTTCCGAAACGCATCCCGTTGAACCATGATTTTACACCCAATTGGGAATTAATTGGTTCAACGATGAACTCCAACACTCGGATGATCATTATTAATAATCCGCACAATCCTACGGGAAGAATTTGGACGGAAAATGATTTTCTTCAACTGGAAAAGTTACTCGACATACATCCAAATGTAATTGTCCTTTCTGATGAAGTTTACGAATACATTACTTTTGAAAACAAGCATATTTCAGTGCATCATCGCGATAAATTACGAGAAAAAAGCGTAAGTATTTCGTCGTTTGGAAAATCATTTCACATTACTGGCTGGAAAATTGGCTACGTCATTGCTCCCGAACATTTGATGAACGAAATCAAAAAAGTACATCAATTTTTGGTATTTTCTGTCAATAGCATTGCCCAATACGCCATCAATGATTATATGGATATGGTACAAGTTGCTGATTTGGGAAGTTTTTATCAAACTAAAAAAGATTTTTTCAGGAACTTAATGACTGAAACTCCGTTTGAGTTATTGCCTTGTGAAGGCTCGTATTTTCAAATTGCTTCGTATAGAAGTTTTTCAGATGAAAACGACATTGATTTTACCAAACGATTGGTCAAAGAATTTGGAGTTGCTGCCATTCCGCTTTCTCCTTTTTATGCCGATGCCAAGCAAACACAATGCATACGATTTTGTTTTGCCAAAAAAGAAGAAACTTTAAAAAAAGCGGTAGAACGACTTCAGAAATTATAAATTCCTTTTTATATTTGCGCACTAATTTCGGGATGTAGCGCAGCCTGGTAGCGTACTAGCATGGGGTGCTAGGGGTCGCTGGTTCGAATCCAGTCATCCCGACCAACAAAAATTCAAAGATTATCTACAAAAAATCCATCAAGCTCGCTTGAATGGATTTTTTGTAGATAATCTTCAGTTTTGAAAAAACTGTAAAGAATTTTTGTTGAGCAACTTATCCCAACTCTGGATCACCGCTAGGTAATCCATCAATTTGAATGGATTTTTTGATTTAAAAAGACTTCATTTTTTGCAAAAAAATGGAACAATTGATTCTAACGACACCCTAAAAAGAATCACCGAAAGGTAATCCAATTCGCTTGAATGAAAAAAAAATGTTGAATATTCAACTTGGAATTTTGAATGTTGAAGTAATTCCAAAAATATCCTTAGAATTACAATTGCCATAGCCCAGATCGAAGTGAAACGCTTTTTGCCAAAGCGATTGAGTTGTACTGGTTGCGATAAAGCGACCAACGGAAGCTCTTAGCGCAACTTAGTACAACCAATTGGTTTAAAAAAACGTGTAACGTAGGGCTGGATGAGCTTCTAAAAATCATTCATAATACAGTATGTTTACTTCTTGTCAACCCATTATTTTAGAAACTATCGATAAAAAATCTACATTTGTTTTTCAAACGCTGCAAACCGATTTATGAATCAACTTAAAAAAGTAATTCTGCTTTTATTTTGTATACTTTGCACGACACTGATGGCTAATCCGTCGGAGAATCCGTTGTTGCAAAAAGGTTGGGCAGCTTTGGTAAAAGACGACGAAAACAAAGCTTTTGGTTATTTTTGGGAAGCTCACGAAAAAGCAAAAAAAGAAAATAACACAGAAGACAAAGCGGAAGCACTACTCTATCTCGGAATTTGTTCTTATGGTTCCAGTTTGGAAAAAGGACTACAATTTGCAACACAATCGTTGAACGAATTCAAGAATCTAGAAAAAACCAACCCGAAAGTAGCCGAAATTGGTCGCTATCGCTGTTTACAATTGATAAGTACCATCTACAGTCGGCAAAAAAAATACGACGACGCCATGCGTTTGAGTAAAGAAGTGGTGGCCGAATTAAAAAACAAAAACGATAAATCTGGCACATTAGGCTTGGCATACACGAGTTTGGGAACATTATACGATTTGAAAAAGCGCAGTGATTCATCTGATATTTGTTATCAATTGGCTTTAACCGAGTTTGAAAAATCAAATAACACTGCTTATTTGCCTACTTCCTATTGCAAAATGGGTGAAATAGCTCAACGCAAAAAGCAAAAGGAAATTAGTTTCAATTATTTCAACAAAGCCTTAACTATAGCGCAATCGAGCGAAAACAAACAAGCGCAAGTAAACGCTTTAATCGGATTGGGGAATTGGCATCTCAATTTTAATTCCGACACTCAAACATCAGAAAATTACTTTTTAAAAGCATTAGTATTAGCCGAATCACTCACAGATAGAACTTTCGAAATCAAATCGTTAGAAGCGTTAATCAAAGTAAAACGCCAACAAAATGATTTTTTTGAAGTCAGCCAATTGCAAAACAAAGTCATCCAAATTAAGGACGAATTTTACTCGTTTGAACGCGAACAAATCGTAAAAAGTCTAGAAGTACAATTCGAAGTGGCCGAAAAAAATCGAAAACTAAAATTGGTTTCGGCTGAAAAAGAAGTGTCAAAACTTACCAACTTTTTGCTCATTAGTTTATTGGGATTGCTTTTGATTGTTTTCACTATTTTGTATTTTTTTCTGAAAAGAATCAACAAACGCGATAAGCAACTTCTGAAAACTAAAGAAGAATTAGTAGCATTGATGGAAGAACAAAAACTATTAAAAGAGCAGCAGTTTCAGAACGATATTGAGCATAAAGAAAGTCAACTCAGCGCCATCACCATTCAAATGGTAGAAAAAAATGAATTGCTCGATGAAATCAAATCGATACTCAATAAAAAAGAACCATCATCGGAAGCGGAACTCAAAAAATTGATTAATAAATACACTATTCAAGATAACAACTGGAAGGATTTTAATCACTATTTCGAAAGCGTTAATAAAAACTTTTACACGCGTTTAAAACAAAAATACCCTGAAATTAGTTCGAATGATTTGAAAATTTGCGCCTTAATCAAGCTCAATTTGTCCATTAAAGAAATGGCAACTATTTTGAATATATCGCCTGATAGTGTCAAAACCGCGCGTCATCGTTTACGCAAAAAACTACAATTATCAACTGAAGAAAATCTAACTGATTTCATTCTATCTGTTTAAAAATTAATAAATTACACTCATGTTCACCTAATGTCAACCTGAATTATATAGGTGAACAGAAAATAAAAAGTAACTTTGTTTTGAAATTGCTATGAAAAAGAATACCAATCAAAAAACCAATACGCTATGAAAAAAAATTACCTAATTGTAAGTTTAATGGTGCTATTTGCAATGTTTACTTCGAACGCTCAAGTGGTCAATGGAAATTTTGAAAACATCAAGCCCAACTTTCTTCCAAGTAACTGGGGAATGAATTTATCACTTCCTGTAGTTATTGATCCGCAAACCGGACAAACTTCGGGTGATACTATCATGTACACTTGGTGCATTCCTGCTTTGTGTTATGTTTCGTATGAACCTCAAACCGGACAAACCGCGATGGAGATTTCCAATGCATTCAACCAAACGCAAAACAAAGTGATTCCTGGCGAAGCAATTATTTTTAGTGATGAAACGCAAGATTCACCAGGATGGAATCCAGGTGTGCCAATTGAACCTGGAATGAACGTTCAAACCTTAGGCTTTTTTTACAAATTTTTCCCAGCTGGAAGCGATGTAGCAGAAGCCAAACTGACCGTTTTTGATGCTGAAGGTAATGAAATTGGAACGGCAAGTGTTGAGATTTCTGGAACAACTAGCCAATACAATTACGTATATTCGTATATTGACTACTCTTCCAATGCACAACCTGCATACATGTACATTTCGTTCAATATGGCCAAAGAAGGTTCAACTCCAACATTCGGAAGCCGTTTAATCATTGACAATGTGGTAACCAATTTTCAAGCTCTTGATGTTATAAACACTACACCTATCAACACTGATTTTACTGTTGCTCCCACTTTGGTTGACCATAAAATCAATATCATTCCAGCTAGCAATGCGGTTGGAACCATCCACTATAAAATCTTCAATATGGAAGGTCGATTGGTAAAAGAAAATAGTGTCGAAAATAACAACGCTTATGTCTATTCAATGAACATTGATGAATTAAACAGTGGCGTGTATTTTCTTCAAATCGATTCCAACTTAGGAACCACAACAAAAAAAATCATCAAAAAATAATACCATCAAATAACGAAATTGTTTTTTAAAAACTGGATTGGAAGTCATTTCAATCCAGTTTTTTCATTTACTATGCGTGCATACTAAAAGTTTTACTATCTTTACGCAAACTAAAACTTCAAATTATGGATTTTTCAGCAAAAATGCTTCGCGATGATGCGTTGAAAGGTAAAACAATAGTAGTAACAGGTGGAGGAAGTGGTTTGGGAAAAGCCATGACAAAATATTTTCTTGAATTAGGCGCTAATGTGGCGATTTCGTCTCGTGATATAGAAAAACTAAAAACTACAGCTGCCGAACTTGAAAAAGAGACAGGCGGAACATGTTTACCAATTCAATGCGATGTGCGTCACTACGATCAAGTAGAAGCCATGTTAGCAGAAGTTCTAAAAACCTTTGGAAAGGTAGATGTTTTGCTCAATAACGCTGCTGGTAACTTCATTTCACCTACCGAACGACTATCAGCCAACGCTTTTGATACGATTATTGATATTGTGTTGAAAGGTTCCAAAAATTGTACACTTGCTTTTGGAAAACATTGGATTGCTGAAAAACAAACCAATTGTAATGTACTAAATATCGTAACTACCTACGCTTGGACAGGTTCAGGTTACGTGGTTCCAAGTGCGACTGCCAAAGCCGGAGTGCTCGCCATGACGCGCAGTTTGGCCGTAGAATGGGCCAAATACGGCATCCGTATGAACGCCATTGCTCCAGGTCCGTTTCCTACCAAAGGTGCATGGGATCGACTATTGCCAGGCGATTTAGCCGAAAAATTTGATATGTCCAAAAAAGTGCCGTTACGTCGTGTAGGTGATCACCAAGAATTGGCGAATTTAGCGGCTTATTTGGTTTCTGACTTCTCAGCCTACATCAACGGTGAAGTCGTAACCATCGATGGTGGCGAATGGCTTCAAGGCGCTGGACAATTCAATATTCTGGAGAAAATTCCGCAAGAAATGTGGGACATGCTCGAGGCGATGATTAAGAATAAAGGAAGTAAGTAGGGACAAGTCGCGACTTGTCCGTACATTTTAAGGAGCAGGAATTTTGTGGTTGTAACGACGTAAAGTCCCGCTTTCCGTCGCACGCGGTGCTTCCTTCAATCGGGGCTAAATTAGACGTTTTGTGGTTTTACAGAACTATAGTCAAGTTTCAGGTTTCAGAAAATCTGTGAAAATCAGTTCAATCTGTGTCATCAGCGTTCCAAACATAAGCAAAGCGAATGACCATTGCGGTTAAAAAAATATTTAAGTAAAGTTTGCGTTACTATTCTACACGAATTACACTAATTAACACAAATCAATTATCAAATAAAATTTCACAAATCCATTACCGAAAGTAGCTTTGTGAAACTCTTTATTTTTTTTCGTGGAAATTCGTGCAATTTGTGTGAATTTTTTAACTCATGTACTATGAAAACGAACTTTACTTTTTTTATTCTACTCCTACTCACCACAAGCTGTTTCTCAAAAAACACCACTGAAACTGAGACTGAGACTCCATTCGAAAACACCTCCAAAGTCATTCATATTTTTGTAGCCTTGTGCGACAATAAATACCAAGGAATTGTTCCAGTTCCAGCCAAAATTGGCAACGGTCAAGACCCAAATAGCAATTTGTATTGGGGTTGCGGCTTCGGAATCAAGACCTACTTTAAAAAAAGTGCCGAGTGGAAGTTTCTGAAATCGGAGAAAGTAAGCGGAATCGTTTTGGAACGACTCATTTTCAAGCATACTTCTAAAGATGTCTATTTGGTTGCTGATGCTTACGATGGAAAAGAGATTCAGCAGTGTACCAAAGATTTTCTCAGCTCCAATTCAGGCGATTTTAAAAATACGCTAACCATTGGCGACAAAACCATTGGAATTTATGGCAATTCCAACTTAGTCGCCTACATCGGTCACAATGGTTTAATGGATTTTAATTTGGACAAAAGCTACACAAATTCTGATAACAAAACCCGCGATTGCATTATTCTAGCTTGTAAAAGCCGTAATTATTTTTCGCCTTACATTAAAAATTCCCAATCAAATCCATTGGTTTGGACCACGCAATTCATGGCACCCGAAGCCTATACTATTCACGATGCTTTGTCGGGTTATGTACTAAATGAAACTTCCACTCAAATTCACCAACGCGCTGCCAAAGCCTATGCTAAATTCCAAAAGTGCAGTTTAAAAACGGCTTCGAAGTTGTTGGCGACAGGGTTTTAAAGAGTATTCTTTGTCATTTCGACGAAGGAGAAATCTCATCAAGTAACTCAGATTATGAGATTTCTCCTTCGTCGAAATGACAAAATTGTGCTGAAGTTTGCGTTCTGCGTTCTGAACACTGGTCACTGAACTAGCCCAGATGGAAATGGAAAGCTTTTTACTCTGAAACTGTATTTTTTGTTGGCTGGATAAAGCGACCAACGGAAGCTCTTAGCGAGCCTTACAAAAAAATAGTTTCAGAGTAAAAACTTGTAATGTACAGCTGGAATAGCTTTTAGAAATAAAAAAATTAACAATTAACTATTGTTAACAAATAAGGCTTTTATAAACCATAAAAAATCGTATTTTTACACCTCAAAATTTTTAAAGTATAAATGGGTAAAATCATTGCAATTGCCAATCAGAAAGGCGGTGTTGGGAAAACAACAACTTCTATTAATTTAGCCGCATCACTGGGTGTTTTAGAGAAAAAAGTGTTATTAATTGATGCTGATCCTCAAGCGAATGCGAGTTCGGGTTTGGGCATTGATGTGGAAAGTGTAGAAATCGGAACGTATCAAATTTTGGAGCACAGCAATGTACCTCAAGATGCCATTGTTGCGACCAACTCTCCCAATGTAGATGTCATTCCGGCGCACATTGACTTAGTGGCGATTGAAATTGAATTGGTAGACAAAGAAAACCGCGAATACATGCTTAAACAAGCCTTGGAGAAAATCAAAGATCAATACGATTATATTTTGATTGATTGCGCTCCATCGTTAGGTTTATTGACGTTAAACGCGTTGACTGCTGCCGATTCAGTTGTGATTCCGATTCAGTGTGAATATTTTGCTTTAGAAGGTTTAGGGAAATTATTAAACACAATAAAAAGTGTTCAGAAAATACACAATCCCGAATTGGATATTGAAGGTTTGTTATTGACGATGTACGATTCGAGGTTGCGTTTGTCCAACCAAGTGGTGGAAGAAGTTCAAAAACACTTTAACGACATGGTGTTCAAAACCATCATTCAGCGTAATGTGAAATTGAGTGAAGCTCCGAGTTTTGGAGAAAGCATCATCGGGTTTGACGCTACGAGTCGCGGTGCCGCCAATTATTTGAGTTTAGCCGAAGAGATTATCAAGAAAAATAGTAACTAAGAAATGGCAAAAGCAGTACAGAAACAAGCTTTAGGAAGAGGATTATCTGCCTTATTGAAAGATCCAGCAAACGATATCAAATCGGTTAACGATAAAAATGCCGACAAAGTAGTTGGAAGCATTATTGAATTGGATATTGATACTATCGAAATCAATCCGTTTCAGCCGCGTACCAATTTTAATGAAGAATCGCTTCAAGAATTGGCTTCGTCGATTAAAGAATTAGGTGTTATTCAGCCTATAACCGTTAGAAAATTAGACTTTAATAAATACCAATTAATTTCGGGAGAACGTCGTTTGCGTGCTTCAAAATTGATTGGATTAGCAACCGTTCCAGCGTACATAAGAATTGCAAACGATAACGAATCGTTGGTGATGGCGTTGGTAGAAAACATTCAACGTCACGATTTAGATCCGATTGAAATTGCTTTATCATACCAACGTTTGATTGACGAAATTCAGTTAACTCAAGAGCAAATGAGCGAACGCGTGGGTAAAAAACGTTCAACGATTACCAATTATTTGCGTCTGTTGAAATTGGATCCGATTATTCAGACCGGAATTCGAGATGGATTCATTTCGATGGGTCACGGTCGCGCCATCATTAATATTGAAAATCAAGATGTTCAAGCTGATATTTACCAAAAAATTGTAAGTCAGAATTTATCAGTGCGCGATACTGAAGCCTTAGTTAAAAATTACCAAGACGGATTGAAACCCAAAGGTAAAACAACCAAAGCAGCTTCTTCTTTTACTGTTGCTGATGAGCAGAAAAAAGCAATTACCAACTTCTTTGGAGCGAAAGTAGACGTAAAAGTAGCTGGAAATGGAAAAGGAAAAATCTCCATTCCGTTTCATTCTGAGGAAGACTTCAACCGCATTATCAAATTAATCAACGGTTAGTGAAGGGCTTTTTCTACATAGCGCTTTTCTTTTTCATTGGGACTACCATTTCTTTGGCACAAACCGATTTGAAAATCGAGAACATCAAAGTAAAAGATACGTTAAAAAAGAACACCATCAATCCGCTTGCACCTTCAAAAGCAGCGTTTTATTCCGCTATTTTACCTGGTTTAGGTCAGGCCTACAACAAAAAATACTGGAAAATTCCGATTGTATATGGTGCGATTGGAACTGGAGTGTATTCGTACATGTGGAACAACAAAAAGTACCATCAATATCGTGATGCCTACAAAAATCGTCTAGCAGGAAAACCCGATGATTTTAGTTATTTGGATAACGATCGTTTGATTCAAGGACAGCGTTTTTATCAAAAAAATCGCGATTTATCGGCAATTGTTACGGTTGGATTGTACATTTTGAATATTGTTGACGCCAATGTTGACGCGCATCTGATGCAATTTAACGTAAACGATAATTTATCAGTAAAACCCGATTTACAACAAGACGATTTGTACAATCGACAGAATCTAGCTTTGACACTCAGTTATAACTTTTAGTTTATTAGTGTAACAAAACTTCAAATTTTACATCTAACACGAAATGAAAATAGCACTTTTGGGTTACGGAAAAATGGGAAAAGTAATTGAACGAATTGCTTTGGAACGCGGACACGAAATTGTGTTGCGCAAAGGCAGTTCCGACTCATTTGAAGGATTATCCAATGCTGATGTTGCAATTGATTTTAGTGTTCCGAGTGCGGCTGTCGGTCATATTTCGGAATGTTTGAATAGAAATGTTCCCATTGTTTCAGGAACTACAGGATGGTTGAACGATTACGACCAAATGGTGAACTTGTGCAATGAAAAGAACGGTTCGTTTATTTACGGCTCTAATTTCAGTTTAGGAGTGAATTTGTTTTTTGAACTGAATGACTATTTGGCAAAAATGATGTCAAAATTCGATCAATATTCGGTTTCAATGGAAGAAATTCACCACACACAAAAATTAGATGCACCAAGTGGAACGGCAATTTCATTAGCCAAAGACATCATCAAAAACTCGGATTATTCCAATTGGACTATTGATGAAAATCATTCAGAAAAGGAGTTATTCATCGATGCCAAACGAATCGAAAATGTTCCAGGAACGCACAGTGTTTTTTACAATTCAACTGTAGACACCATCGAAATCAAACACACAGCACACAATAGAGACGGATTTGCATTGGGTTCTGTCATTGCAGCCGAATGGATTTTGGGCAAAAAAGGCGTTTTTACAATGCGAGATGTTTTGGATTTGGGGAAATAGAATTTAGAACATAGAATATAGAAAGAAGTTAAACATAAAATTTAGTTTTTATAAGTTTGAATAAGCGCCACAATTAATAGTTGCAAAACATAGAAAATATATAACTGAAAACACCTTACAATCGATTGAATTAAAAATAGAAGAATTTCAAAGAATGACAATGTCATTTCAAAACGGACTCAATTAGTCTATATTCTATTTTCTATTCTCTCTTTTCTTTAAAAAAATAAAATTATGAGTACATATCAATGGTTTGTTTTTTTCCTAATAGTACAATTAATCCACGGATTAGGAACATGGAAATTATACGAAAAAGCAGGTAGAAAAAAATGGGAAGCCTTTGTTCCGGTTTACAATTCGATTGTTTTGATGAAAATCATCAATCGACCAAGTTGGTGGACATTACTATTGTTCATTCCGGTAATCAACCTAATAATGTTTCCGATTGTTTGGGTGGAAACCTTGCGAAGCTTCGGAAAAAACTCAACTATTGATACTCTTCTGGGTGTTTTTACTTTAGGATTTTACATTTATTACGTCAACTATACTCAAAATGTTCAACACATTGCTGACCGTAGTTTAAAACCAAAAAATGCCACTTCAGACACTATTAGTTCGCTTCTATTTGCTGTAATTGTGGCTACTTTTGTACATACTTACTTTATTCAACCCTTTACAATTCCGACTTCATCATTGGAAAAATCATTGTTGGTAGGCGACTTTCTTTTTGTGAGCAAATACAATTATGGCGCAAGAACTCCGATGACTGCCGTTGCAGCGCCAATGGTACACGATACAATTCCATTAGTTAAGACAAAATCGTATTTAAAATGGCCTCAATTACCGTATTTTAGATTTCCGGGTTATGAAAAAATAAAGAATAATGACATTGTAGTTTTCAACTGGCCTATTGACACGGTGTATTTCTTCAGAGATCCATCAAAAAGACATGTTGACAAACCAATTGACAAACGATCGAATTACGTAAAACGTTGCGTCGGAATTCCGGGTGACAATTTAGAAATTAAGGACGGAATCATTTTTGTTAACGGTAAAGAACTCATTTTACCAGAAAGAGCGAAACCTCAGTATTCGTATACCGCAGTTTATGATGGTAAAACTCCGATTGATTTTGAATTTCTATTAAAAGACATGAATGTAACCGATGGCGCTGGTTTTTTAACTGAAAACAGAGATTCATTGTACATTGCAGCATTAACCGCTGAATCAGCCGAACGATTAAAAAGTGTTCCCGGAATACTATCGGTTACCCGAAATATTTCAAAAGGAGTTGAAAATGGAGTTTTTCCACATATCAATAAATGGAACAAAGACAATTACGGTCCGATTTACATTCCACAAGAAGGAAAATCGGTTGATATCAACTTAGAAAATTTGCCCTTCTACAGTCGAATCATCACTGAATACGAAGGAAATAAACTTGAAATCAAAGGCAATTCGATTTACATCAACGATAAAAAAGAACCAAAATATACTTTTAAACAGGATTATTTCTGGATGATGGGAGACAATCGCCATAATTCAGAAGACTCTAGGTACTGGGGCTATGTTCCTGAAAATCACATCGTTGGAAAACCAATATTCATTTGGATGAGTATTGACGGAATAAACGATGGTATTAAGAATTGGAAAATTCGTTGGGATCGAATGTTTACAACCGTTAGTGGTGAAGGTCAACCTCAATCGTATTTCAAATATTTCTTAGGATTATTGGCGTTGTATTTTGTAGGAGAATATTTTTGGAAAAAGAGAAAGAAAAACGCTAAAGTTGAATAGTTTAAAGGTTTAAATTGGTATACCATTGTTTAAGTAGTTTAACAATGTTAAACATTTAAACAATTTTAAACTCTTAAACGATTACAAGATGAACATCCAAATTTACCCAAGTTATTTCCCATCAATAGCGCATTTCGTTGCTATCGCACAAGCCGATTTGGTGACGTTTGAAATGGAAGACAATTTTCAGAAGCAAACCAACCGCAACCGAATGTACATCTACAGTCCGAATGGTTTACAACTGCTTAATATTCCTGTAAAACACTCCAAAATTGCGCATCAAAAAACCAAAGATGTCAAAATTGAAGATGCTTTCGGATGGCAAAAACAGCATTTCAAATCATTGGAAGCAGCGTATCGAACTTCTCCTTTTTTTGAATATTTTGAAGATGATATAGTTCCGATTTTTGAAAAGAAACATACCTTTTTAATGGATTTGAATTTGCAATCGATGGAAATTGTGTCGAAGTGTTTGGGATTGGATTTTCCGTATGATGAGACTATAGAATTCTTTCATGAAGTTCCAGAAAAAATAGATTTTCGTTCGTTAGTCAATGGAAAAAAAGATACCAATCAATTTGAATCGTACACTCAGGTTTTTGGAGAAAAGCACGGTTATTTGAACAACTTAAGTATTTTGGATTTGCTGTTCAACGAAGGTCGTTATGCTTTGGATTACTTAAAGAAACAAACACTTATTGCTCCTTAATTCTCAAACGCGTCATAATGGGAAAGTGATCCGAATTTTTGAATTTCGGAAAATTATTAAAACTCTTTACTTCCATTGATTTATCGGCAAAAATATAGTCAATACGCGCTGGATAGTATTTGAATTGATACGTTTGCCCGAAACCATTTCCTGCTTCTTCAAAACAATCGTTTAAACTACCTTTGATGTTTCGGTATACGTAGGAGAACGCACTGTTATTCATATCGCCACAAATAATCAGCGGATACGTACAGGTTTTTATGTGCTCCGAAATCAGTTCGGCTTGAATTTGCTGTTTTTTAAATGCTTCACTAATTCGATTGAACACTAGCTGTGATTTTTCTTTATTGATGGATTCTACATTCTCTTCCAATTCAGTTACATCGGGAGAAATTTTAATCGATTCTAAATGAATATTGTACACTCTAATAGTATCTTTTCCCTTTCTAATATCAGCAAATACGACACTATTATTGGATTCAGGAAGTTCGATAGTTCCATCGTTGATGATTGGAAATTTTGAAAAAATAGCCTGACTGGTTTTAATTTTTTTTCCTTGCTTGTGGAAATACTGATAATTGTACAATCGAAAGCGAACATCGGCTGAAGAAGAGTATTCTTGTATGCATAAAATATCCGGACTTTGTTCGTTTACAAAAGTGAGTATTTCTTCTCCAACATTATCTTTATCCATCCATTTGAATAAATTGAACAAACGAACATTGTAGCTCATTACTGTAAAATCATTGGTATCGTGAGGTAAATCAATAGAAGAAAATTTATAGTATTTATTGACAAAAGTGATTCCGAGTAAAAGTACAATTCCTGATAAAATAATCTGACGTTTAAACTGAATCAACCAATACAAAAAGAACAATAAATTCACCACTAAAAACGAAGGCAAAAGCAAGGTCAAAACCGATAATAGTGGAAACAATTTAGGTGCTAGGAATGGCAAAACAAAGGCAACAAACGACAATATAGTCAACACTATATTGAAGAAGTACATTACTTTATTAAACCATGAGAGCTTTTTCATTTATTTACCAGCATTAAATAAAAATTCTTTTTCCTCTTTAGTCAAGCTATCATAACCCGACTTACTGATTTTATCTAAAATCTCATCTATTTGTTGCTGAGCCTTGTCTTTAGTTACAATTTTACTTTCTCTTTTTTCCGCTTGTTTCTTCGGATTTACATATACTTTTCGAAACTTAGTGCTGTCTTTTTTATTGAATAAATTTGCAATGAAATCAATAAATGAATTCACTCCAGAAGTTAAATCGGTTCCGCGTTTCAATAAAACGATGTAAATATAACCAAAAACAGCTCCTGCAATATGAGCTAAATGTCCACCAGTATTTTCTAATGGCAATTGAATTAAATCAAAAAAGACAAGTACAAAAGCAATATGCCACAACTTCATTTTAAAAACACCAAAAAGGCGCACATCCATAAAAGGTTGATACGAAGTGGTTGCAAACAATATCGCCATGATTGATCCCGATGCTCCAATCATTTGAGTAGAAATAGGTGTCAATGCAGGCAAAAAAGCATAACTAGCTATAAAAACTGCTCCTGAAAAAATAGCACCTAGTAGATAAACACCTAACAATTGCTTTTGAGTAAAAAAAGTGATGAACAATCGACCAACATAATACAACATCAACATATTAAATATCAAGTGCAATACTCCAGAGTGAAAAAAAGAATAACTCACAATGGACCATGGTTTCCATGCTAAATCAGAGAAAGTTGTAGAAACACTTACAAAATTTAAGTAATTAATGTTGACTTTAAAAAGTTTTAAAAGCGCAAAAATAACCTCTGGAATAACATACAAAAGTACATTCCAGAAAACTAATCGGATAGAAATACTCCCGATTTTATACTGTAATTTTAAATCTTCAAGTACTGACATTTAATTCCAACGTCTATGATTAAATTGATTCTTTTTCCAAAACCACATCATTATAAATCCGGTTAATGCGCCTCCAATATGAGCAAAATGAGCAATTCCGGTACTTCCAGCTGCAAAAATTGATGAACCTCGTAACCCTAAAAACAAATCCAACACTAATAATCCTGGAACAAAATATTTGGCTTTAATAGGAATCGGAATGAACATCATCATCAATTCAGCTTTCGGAAACATAAAAGCAAAAGCAGTCAGTAATCCGTAGATAGCACCCGATGCACCAACTACCGTTCCCGCAACTGTTCCAATGTAATTACCTAAATTTTCTTCACCTATTAATCTTCCCCAATCTTTATCGTATTTTCCCTCTGCTAATAAACTGTAAATATCAGCTTCTTTTACACCTGAACTAATTAATAAGTCAACTGTTTTATGAAACTCCATATAATTCACCCCAATATGTAGCAAAGCAGCTCCAATTCCACAGGATATATAAAAAAACAAAAACTTTTTCCCACCCCAAAACTGTTCCAAAGCACTTCCAAAAGAAAATAAAGCAAACATATTAAAAGCAATGTGCATAATATTTGGCACTGGTGCATGCATAAACATGTGAGTTAGAATTTGCCAATATCTAAAATTGATACTTTCTGGAAAATATAAAGCAAACAAATCATAAGCATGAGTGCTCGGAATTTGCGAACCAATAAAGAAAATTATATTCAAAATCAGTAGTTGCTTTACTACTGGAGTGATGTTCATCATATACTAAATTTTTTATCTAAATCATCAACGCTCATCGTGATGAAAGTGGGTTTTAAAAAAGGCGAAACATTCGGTTCTTTACAAGCAAATAAATTATTCACTAAATTTTCTTGCTCTTTTTCGGTCAGATACGTTCCTGTTCTCACGGCTAAACTTTTGGCCATCGATTTGGCAATGGTATCATTTTGACAAAAACTACTGTCTGGAATTCCGTCTTGTAAATCTGAAATCAATTGTTCTAACACTATCGAAACTTCACTTTCACTGGTATTTACGGGAATTCCCGAAATATGGATTGCATCTGACTCTACTGATTCAAAAACAAATCCTGTGTTTTCTAATGAAAGCTGTAATTCGGTTATTAATTCGATTTCATTGGGAGAAAAATGTAATTGCAGCGGAAATAACAATTGCTGACTTGACGCTTGTTTCACTGTCATATTTGTCAAGAATTGTTCGTACAAAACACGTTGATGTGCTCTGCTTTGATCCACAATTACCATTCCAGACTTAATTGGACTGACAATATATTTTTTATGTATTTGATACGTTCTTTTGGTGGTTTGCTCTTCTTCTTTATCATCAAAAAGCGATGCCGTAATTTCTTCGTTTTCGAATGAAAAACCAGCTATTTCTTCAGTATCGTGCTTTAAACCCACATACAAACTTTCCCAATTGGCGCCAACTTCCTGCTTTCTATAGGATGAACCACTCGAATACGATTTTACTAGTTTCTGCTTCGCCAGTTCGCTATCGCTCGGGTCATCTGCAAAAGGATTGAACGTACTATCGACTTGAATCGTTGGATATTCAGCCGCTTTATTTTGATATTGATACGGCGTATCCAAATTTGGGTCGCGATCAAAATCCAAAACAGGAGCAACATTAAATTGTCCTAAACTGTGTTTGATTGACGAACGCAAAATAGCATACAATGCGTGCTCATCGTCAAACTTAATTTCCGTTTTAGTCGGATGAATATTAATATCGATGGTATTCGGCGGAACATTCAAATACAAGAAATAACTTGGTTGTGAATTGTCTTTCAACAAACCTTCAAAAGCGGCCATCACCGCATGATGCAAATAACCACTTTTAATAAAGCGATCGTTGACAAAGAAAAATTGTTCACCACGATTTTTCTTAGCAAATTCGGGCTTTCCAACAAATCCTTGAATCGTTAAAATTTCGGTTTCTTCTTGAACAGGAACTAATTTTTCATTGGTTTTGGCCGAAAATACATTGACAATTCGCTGTCTGTAATTCGACTGAGGCAAATTAAACGCTTCACTTCCATTGTGAACCATCGTAAAATAAATATTCGGATGTGCTAATGCTACACGGTGAAATTCATCAATAATATGACGCAATTCAATCGTATCGGATTTCAAAAAATTACGACGCGCCGGAATATTAAAAAACAGATTTTTTACAGCAAATGAAGTTCCTTTAGGCAAAACAGCTGGCTCTTGAGCAACGAATTTACTTCCTTCAATAACAATGTGCGTACCCAACTCATCTTGCTCTTGCTTGGTTTTCATTTCTACATGAGCAATAGCAGCAATTGATGCTAATGCTTCACCTCTGAAACCTTTGGTGTGTAAATCGAATAAGTCTTCTGCTTGTCGAATTTTGGAAGTCGCATGACGCTCAAAACACAAACGTGCATCGGTAACGTTCATTCCGATTCCATTGTCAATTACTTGTACCAAGGATTTTCCTGCGTCTTTGATGATGAGTTTGATATCAGTTGCTTTGGCGTCAACAGCATTTTCAAGTAATTCTTTCACTACTGATGCTGGTCGTTGAACTACTTCGCCCGCAGCAATTTGATTGGCAACATGATCAGGAAGTAATTGAATTATACTCGACATTATTTTTTAGGGTTCAGAGTTTGTATTTGATATGTAACAAATTTTGCAAAAAATCAAAGTTAGCAAATTTACGAAAAATCTATTGCTTATTATAGTTAACAACTTACTAAAAAAGAAAAAACCTACTCCAAAAGAATAGGTTTTGTTACTATCGTGAATCGAAAAATTAATTGTTTTCTGAAATTCGTCTGAGTTCAGCCATTTTAATTGCAGCAATTGCAGCTTCGGTTCCTTTGTTTCCATGCTTTCCTCCACTTCTATCGATGGATTGTTGCATCGTATTATCGGTCAACAAACAAAAAATAACGGGAACATCAGTCTGTACATTCAAGTCTTTGATTCCTTGCGTTACGCCTTCGCATACAAATTCGAAATGCATGGTTTCTCCTTTGATAACACAACCAATCGTAATGACCACATCCACATTTTGAGTGACAATCATGCGTTGCGCACCATAAACGAGTTCAAAACTTCCGGGAACATTCCAACGAATTATGTTTTCTTCTACAGCGCCACAATCGAGTAATGCTGTTATTGCTCCGTTGTACAAGCCTTCAGTTATGGTTTCGTTCCATTCTGAAACAACAATCCCAAACCGAAAGTTCTTCGCATTTGGGATTGTGTTTTTATCGTAATTGGATAAGTTTTTATTTTCGGTAGCCATTTTTTCCAGTTTTCAGTTTTCAGTCGCAGTAAGCAGTTTCTGTAAACTGGGACTGAGACTGTCCACTATTATTGCACCATTCCAATCAAAGCATCAATATTCTGAGCTTCTTGAGAAGATTCGAATTTTTCTTTGATTTCAGTAAAATATTTTAATGCATCCGCTTTATTTCCTAAAGAGTAAGCTGTTTTTCCTGCTTTTAATAAATAACGTGGAGTTGTAAACTCATTTTCATTCATCTGAGCCGCTTTGATATAGTATTCTAAAGCTTCTTTTGGTTGATTTCTTTGTGCAAAAGCATCACCAATTGCACCTTTAGCAATCGTAGAAATCATTACATCGTCTGAAGAGAATTTCTCTAAATATTCGATAGCTTCTTTGTATTTACCTAAGTTCAAATATGAAATTCCAGCATAATAATTAGCTAAATTTCCAGCATCTGTTCCTGAATATTGATTTGCAATATCAACAGCACCTTGTTTTCCTTCAGAACCTTTTAGCACTAAATTAAACAATGAATCCTGAGCAGTAGTCGCATCAACCGCTTTTTGGAAGTTTTGTTGCGCGACGAATATTTCGTTTGCAGCTTCTTCTTCATTCGGACCAACAATGAATTTTTGGTACATCAAATAACCAATAGTTACAACAGCAATTGCTCCTAAAAATCCTAAAATGTATTTTTGGTTTTTGGCAACAAACTCTTCCGTTTTGGAAGCAGTCTGATCTAATGCGTCAAATGCTTTTGCAGTTGTACTGTCTTTTTCATCAACATTAGGTGTATCTTCAATAAAAGTATTGTCTAATTTTTCTTCTTTTTCTTTTGCTGGTTTGTAACCTCTCTTATTATAAGTTGCCATTTAAATTTAATTTAGTGTGCGCAAAAATAAAATTTTTATTGAGAATTAAAAGCGATTTTTGTCGATATTTTTCAATAATTTGCACCCACTTAAAAAAAGGAGAATAAAAATTGCTCTTTTTGTAGTATTCGTAAGCCATCACCAATGTTTTTAAAAAAGATTTCTTTATTCAATTATAAAAATTTTTCGGAGGCAACATTCGAATTTGATGCCAAAATCAACTGCTTTGTAGGAAAAAATGGCATTGGAAAAACGAATGTCTTGGATGCTATCTATCATTTGGCTAATGGAAAAAGTTATTTCAATCCGTTAGCCGTTCAAAACATCAAACATAATGAAGATTTTTTTGTAATTGATGGCGAATTTGAAAAAGGCGAACGCAACGAACAAATTGTAAGTAGTTTCAAAAAAGGACAAAAGAAGATCCTAAAACGCAATGGTAAAATTTACGAGAAGTTTTCGGATCACATCGGATTTATTCCTTTAGTAATTATTTCTCCAGCTGATAACGATTTGATTATTGAAGGCAGCGAAACCCGAAGACGTTTCATCGACACTGTCATCTCGCAATTGGAACCTTCGTATTTACAAGAACTAATTCAATACCAAAAAATCATCAGTCAGCGCAATGCATTATTGAAATATTTTGCCTTAAATCACACCTTTGACAACGAAACTTTATCGATTTACAACCAACAATTAAATGGTTTAGGGAAATCAATATTTGAAAAAAGAAAAGAATTCATCACTGATTTTCTTCCGATTTTTAACAAACATCATCAAGCCATTACAGGTTCTGAAGAAACGGTTCAATTGGTGTATGAAAGTCATTTATTTGAAAATGATTTACTAACATTACTCGAAGAAAATTTAGCCAAAGACCGAGCGTTGCAATACACTTCAGTTGGAATTCATAAAGACGATTTAGCGTTTCAAATTGACGGTCATCCGATAAAGAAATTCGGCTCTCAAGGTCAGCAGAAATCGCTTTTAATCGCACTTAAACTCGCTCAATTCGAATTTGTAAAAAAACAAAGTGGTGAAAAGCCCATTTTACTTTTTGATGATATTTTTGACAAACTAGATGAAACCCGAGTAAGTAAAATTGTAGAAATGGTCAATCAAGAAGAATTCGGACAGTTATTCATCTCCGACACACATCCCGAACGTACTGAAACCATTGTCAAAACTACACACCAAAGCTATAAAATATTTAGTTTGTAACATTTGTTATATTATTCTACTTTTACTACTTTAATTTTGTGCTTTATTAAAAAAACACTTTATGAAATCAAAAATTTTAACTTTAGTTGCGCTTACTTTTTTATTAATCAGTTGTAAAGGTCAGAACAAAGAAACCACAAGTGAAACAACTGTAATTAATGAAACCATCGATGCAAAAACGTTTGCAGAAAAACTACAATCGGCGCAAAACCTGCAAATCATTGATGTTCGTACACCCGAAGAATTCAATTCGAAACACTTAGACAATGCCGTAAACATCAACATTAATAATCCGAATTTTGCTACTGAAATAGGTAAACTCGACAAATCCAAACCTACTTTTGTCTATTGCTTGAGTGGCGGAAGAAGCGCTACAGCATTAGCCAAAATGAAAGAATTAGGTTTTACCGAAGCGTACAACATGAAAGGCGGAATGATGAAATGGAATGCTCTTGGATTAGGAAATGCAAAACCATCACCAGCCGGAATGACCAAAGCCGATTTTGATAAATTATTGGATACCGACAAAAAAGTACTCATCGATTTTTATGCTGAATGGTGCGGACCATGCAAGAAAATGGAGCCGTTTTTAAATAAAATGACCGACGAATTAAAAGATAAAGTAACCATCATCCGAATTGACGTAGACAAAAACGAAGCATTGGCAACCGAACTCAAAGTGGAATTTCTACCTACTTTAATGGTCTACGAAAACAAAAAAGTAACGTGGCAAGGCGAAGGTTACGTTTCGGAAGAAGAACTAAGAAAAAAACTATAATATGATCACAAAAGAAGCGTTGCAATTTTTAGACGATTTAATCGCTAACAACAACACCGAATGGATGCATGCTAATAAAAAAAGGTATGAAAACTATAAAAAAGACTACCACAATTTTATTGCTTCCATATTGAGTGAAATGAAACCATTGGACCCCACTTTGGAACCTTTGGAAGTCAAAAATTGTACGTTTCGCATCAATCGCGACATTCGTTTTTCGAAAGACAAATCGCCCTACAAAACCAATATGGGCGTTTGGTTTACTCAAAATAAAAACCGTAAAAACAGTCCGGGTTACTACATTCACTTCGAAAGAGGCAATTCGTTTGTAGCAGGCGGAGTTTGGTGCCCAGAACCCAATGAACTCAAACTAATTCGCAAAGAAATTGAGTTTTTTTACGACGATTTAGAAGCCATTGTTGCTGATAAAACCTTCAAAAAAGAATACGCCGATTTGACGCGCGATGAAAGCAATATGCTCAAAAAAGCACCCAAAGACATCGATCCAAATCATCCAGCAATCGAATTCTTGAAACTAAAAAGTTACACCGCTTCTCAAAAAATTGATGAGAATTGGTTCACACAACCCGATTTCAGCAAAAAAGTAGCACAGAAATTAATCCCCTTAAAACCAATGAACGACTTTTTACGACGCGCTTTGGAAACTGAAGATTAAAATTCAATATCAATTGCAAAAAGCAATGTCAATTACAATCTACGCCATAAACAAACAACCTTAAACCATTTTAAACAACATTAAACAATATTAAACCACTGAATGCACATCCAATCCAATTTCTCACTAAAAAAATTCAACACTTTCGGCATCGAAGCCAAAGCCAAACAATTCGTAGCCGTACATACAATAGATGAACTAAAAACGATTCTCAAAAACCACGAATCGGATAAAAAATTCATTTTGGGTGGCGGAAGCAATATGTTATTGACCCAAGACATTGATGCTTTGGTCATTCACGTTGATTTAAAAGGAAAAAAAATCATCGACCAAAACGACGATTACGTTTGGGTGGAAAGTAGGGCGGGCGAAAACTGGCATGAATTTGTACTCTGGACCATCGAGCAAGATTTCGGCGGATTGGAAAATATGTCGTTAATTCCGGGTAATGTAGGCACAACTCCAGTGCAAAATATTGGTGCATACGGAACCGAAATCAAAGATACTTTTGTTTCCTGTGATGCTGTGAATATACTGTCGCAACGAACCAAAACATTCACCAAAGAAGAATGCAATTTTGGCTACCGCGAAAGCATTTTCAAACACGAAGCCAAAGATCAATTCGTCATTACTTCGGTCGTTTTTAAACTGACCAAACGCAATCATAAAATCAATATAGCTTACGGAGACATTACCAAAGAATTGGAAAAAAATAACATTGTTACGCCTACTTTAAAAGACGTTTCCAATGCCGTAATCGCCATACGCCAAAGCAAATTACCCGACCCAAAAGAACTTGGAAACAGTGGTAGTTTTTTCAAAAATCCGATTATTTCTCGAGCACAATTCCTAAAAGTGCAAGAAAAATTCCCTGATGTGAAATATTTCGAAGTTTCAGAAACCGAAGTCAAAGTTCCCGCGGGTTGGCTAATTGAAAACGTTGGTTTAAAAGGATATCGCACGGGCGATGCTGGTGTTCATAAAAATCAGGCCTTGGTTTTGGTCAATTACGGAAACGCAACTGGTCAAGAAATTTTGGCCTTATCCAAAGAAGTTCAAAAAGCGGTTTTCGACAAATACGGAATCGCAATCGAAGCCGAAGTGAATGTGATTTAGAAGTTGGAAGTACGAAGTTGGGCTTTTTTACCGTCTTTCCCGCGCAGGCGGGAATCCAAAATAGAAAACAGTTTTATTATTTTTAGTAGCACATATTTATTGTTCTAAGAACTCTTGTCCCGCTTTCCGCTCTACTGCGTGCCGCTGCAATCGGGGCTAGTTCAGACGTTTTGTAACCAGTAGAACTAAAGTTAGTTTTCAGTCGCAGTCACAGTTTTCAGAAAAATCAGCACAAATCAGCGCTTTGCGTAAGCAAATCCGTTACATCCGCGTTCCAAAAAATAAATAAACCATGAACCAAATCCTCGAAACTTCCCGTTGCTATCTACGCCAACTAACCATTGACGACGCAACCCATTTCTACGAATTAAATTCAGATCCTGAAGTCATCAAATATACTGGTGACAAAGCTTTTGACTCGATTAAAAGTGCGCAACAATTTCTTGAAAATTACAATCCTTATCAAGAATACGGCTACGGTCGTTGGGCAGTTATTGACAAAAAAACGAATGAATTTTTAGGTTGGTGCGGATTAAAATATTCACCCGAATTGAACGAAACGGATCTTGGCTTTCGCTTTTTTAAAAAATACTGGAATCAAGGTTATGCCACCGAAACCGCAAAATCCTGCCTTGAATATGGTTTCAATCAATTAAATTTGACCAAAATCGTCGGACGCGCCATGGAAGCCAATCTTGCTTCGGTAAAAGTGCTAGAAAAAATTGGGATGACCTTCGTTAAGAAATGCGAATTCGAACTCCACGATGGCGTTCTCTACCAAATAACAATTGATAATTGACTATTCTGAAAGCTAGAAACCAAAATCTAAAATCCAAATGTACACTCCAGAACTCTATAAAAACGAAAACCAAGAGGAAATCCGCAATTTCATTCACCACAACGGATTTGCATTACTCATCAATCAAGTGAATTTAAAACCTTGGGCAACACATATTCCGCTCGTTTTAGAAACCAATTCTGCTGGAAAAGAAGTACTCGTTGGTCATCTTTCCATCGAAAATCCGCAAGCAAAAAGTTTACAAAATGGCATTGAAGTTTTGGCTGTTTTCAGCGGTCCGCACGCCTACATTTCGTCGTCGTGGTACGATCATGAAAATGTTCCAACGTGGAATTACATCGCGGTTCACGTGTACGGAACCATTCGAATTTTAAACTATGATGAAACTGTTGCTTCACTCAAAAAATTGGTTGACAAATACGAAGCCCGATCGGAAAACCCAATTCGCATCGAAGATTTATCCGAAAAAACAATGCGTCAAGCCCGAGGAATTGTTGCTTTTGAAATGGAAATCACTTCCATCGAAGCAACCAAAAAACTATCTCAAAATAGAGATTCAAAAAATTACCAAAACATCATATCCGAACTCGAAAAAACAAATGACAATCAATCGATTAGTGTAGCTAATGAAATGAAAAAATGCCCGCGTTAATCGTTGTTGAAAACTCACAATTTATTAATTCGCTATTCAAAATTGATTTTCGTACTTTTGCCCTCGTTTCAAAAAAAGTCAGCACCCAATGTTACTAATCATTTTCTGTTTATTTATTGCAGTTGTAGCGGTTCAATTTTTGTATTATGTAGTGTTTTTTGGTAAATTTTCTTTCGCTAAAAAACAGACTAGTACTCCCAAAAGAATTCCAATTTCTGTAATTGTTTGCGCCAAAAATGAAGAGGAAAATGTCAAACAATTTGTTCCATTATTACTAGAACAAGACTACCCTGATTTTGAAATTGTTTTGATTGACGATGCCTCGAGCGATGAAACTTTAGAAATTTTTGAAGCTTTTGAAAAACAATATTCCAATATTAAATTGGTAAAAGTTGAAAATAATGAAGCGTTTTGGGGAAATAAAAAGTTCGCCTTAACACTCGGAATCAAAGCAGCTAAAAACGAATACTTATTATTCACTGACGCCGATTGTTACCCAACAAGCAAAGATTGGATCAAAGAAATGAGTTCTAATTTTTCGCAGCAAAAGACCATTGTTTTAGGGTATGGTGCGTATGAAAAAATCAAAGGCTCATTCCTGAACAAAATGATTCGTTTTGAAACCTTACTTACCGCTACTCAGTATTTTGGTTGGGCAAAATTAGGCAAACCGTACATGGGTGTTGGTCGAAATATGGCCTACAAACGCGAGGAGTTTTTCAAAACCAACGGTTTCATCGAACACATGAAAATCCGTTCAGGCGACGATGATTTATTCATCAACGAAGCTTCCAATTCACAAAACACTACCATTTGCTTTTCAAAAGAAAGTTTTACTTTTTCGAAACCAAAAACTACTTTCTCCGAATGGTTTACCCAAAAAAGAAGACATGTAGCAACTGCAAAGCATTACAAGGCATTCGATCGAAGTCAGTTAGCGCTTTTCTATTTGAGTCAATTGCTGTTCCTGATTTTACCCATAATTCTGTTAATTTGTCAGTTCCAATGGATTGTGGTACTAAGTTTGATTGGTTTCCGTTATCTATTTACTTGGATAAGCCTAGGATTGGCAGCAGGAAAACTGAACGAAAAAGATGTAATGTATTGGTTTCCATTTATCGAAATTGCACTTATCTTTATCCAATTGAATGTATTCATTACTAACACATTCTCTAAACCCGTACATTGGAAATAAACCCATACATAGAAAAAGCAAAAAAAGGCGATCAAGTAGCATTCACTTACCTACTCGACCATTATTGGAATGAAGTCTACGGTTTTATGCTCAAACGTACCGAAAACGAAACCGATGCAGAAGACATTGCCATTGAAACTTTTTCAAAAGCGTTTGACAAAATAGCAACGTACAACCCAGAATACCAGTTCAATACATGGCTGATTGCGATTGCCAAAAACGTACACATCGATTTACTTCGCAAGAAAAAAACGGCGCTTTTCATCGAAATTACCGATGAAGAAGACCAACAAGCCTATAATGTTGCCGATAGCTCACCATCGGCCGAAGATGAGCTAATTACAGAGCAAAATCTATCGCAACTACTACAATTCATCAAAGAATTAAAACCCCATTACCAAGAAGTAATTCAACTGCGTTACTTTCAAGAAATGAGTTACCAAGAAATTGCCGAACAACTAGAAGAACCGTTAAGCAACGTCAAAATCAAATTATTGCGTGCCAAAAAACTCTTGGCTGAGATTATTCAGAATAAAAGATAGTTTCAGGTTTCAAATTTCAGGTTAGTTTCATTTTTTTTGAGAAACAAAAGGCTCGGGCATTCTTGTAATCCGTATTCCTGCTTTCGCTATTAGTTTTCCACTTCGTTCCAAAGCTAGCCGCTCAATCAGGGTTAGAATGTGAAACGTCTTGCTCTAAATCACAATTACCAAGAAGTTACCATCTGAAACTATTTTCGGAATCTACTTCTACGTCTTTCCCGCGTAGGCAGGAATCCAAAATGAGTAAAGATGGATTCCCGCCTACGCGGGAAAGACGAAATAAAAATAACTACTTAATTTTTTTTTCTCTAACCTTACAATTCTATTTTCTATTCTTACAAACAACATACAATATTTATTAAACAACTTGCGTTATTAAATCAAAACCACTTCGCTTATGTAACACAGATACTTAACCATAAAAACTTTAGATTATGTCAAACGTAAGTATCTTTGAAAAAAAGTGGATCGACCTCGTTTTTGAGGGCAAAAACAAGGAATATGGCGCGTACCAATTGCGTCAAGAAAGTCCTAAAACAACTCTTAAAGCCTTCTTCTTTGGATTTATTTTAATTGTTTCTGGAACTTTTCTTCTGAGCTCTTTTGATGAAAAACCTGTTGATGAAGTTATCATTACTCTTAATCCTTCAGAAGATTTTGATCCTGTATATCCGATAAATGAACCAAAAAAAGAGTTAACTCAACCCAAAAAAGAACAAGAGACACCAGCAGCGGAAGTTCCAGAAAATCCTACTCCAGTAGTTGTGGCAACAACACAAGCTGATCCAGTTATACCTAGAAATGATGAGCGACCACAAACCAATACCCCAAGTGGTGGTGTTGAAGGCGGAAATGGAACTGCTCCAACCGCTACAACTTCTGATGGAAATGGAGGCGGAACTGGCGAGGGAGAAGTCAAAACACCAACAGCACCAGTTCCTACAGGTGTTCTCGATGCTCAACCAGAATTTCCTGGTGGAATGAAAAAATTCTATTCTTATGTAGGAGATAACTTTGAAAAACAAGAGATTGAAAATGTTGAAAGTCTTACCGTTCACGTTTCATTTGTTATTGAAAAAGACGGAAGTATGACCGACATCAGAGTATTGAGAAACCCAGGTTATGGCTTAGATAAAGAAGCCATTAGAGTACTAAAATCACTCAAAACCAAATGGAAACCTGGCGTTTTAAATGGTCAAAATGTACGAACTCAATATACTTTACCTATTACGGTGATGGTAAATTAATAATTTCTGACTAGTTTTTAATTGGAAACCTGTTCGCTTTTTTGTGGCAGGTTTTTTTGTATCTAATTTTTACTATTTTTAGATTCTAAAAACTAACCGATGCAAACATTTACAACCAAAGAAAAGCTAAGGCATTTATTGAGTTTCCCAGTAATTATAGCTTCTTTGGGCTATTTTGTTGACATATATGACTTACTTCTTTTCGGAATTGTTCGGATACCAAGCTTAAATGAACTGGGGTTAGATGTGGATAAAGTCGGAACCATGATCATCAATTATCAAATGACAGGTTTGCTTTTGGGTGGCATCATTTGGGGAATTTACGGCGATAAAAAAGGCCGACTTTCGGTTTTATTTGGTTCTATTATAGTGTATTCGCTGGCTAATATTGCTTGCGGATTTTTACCTCAACTTAATTTTGGTGATAAAGCAACCATTTATGCACTTTTGCGTTTCATCGCTGGAATCGGTTTGGCAGGTGAACTCGGAGCTGGAATTACTCTGGTTTCTGAAAGTTTACCTAAAGAATTACGCGCCATCGGAACTTCAATTGTAGCTGGATTTGGGCTATTAGGTGCCGTTGTAGCCCAATTAACAGTACAAATGGCAGGAAGTTGGACAACCGCTTATTTTATTGGTGGTGCGTTGGGATTGATGCTTCTAGTATTGCGAATTAGTGTCGCAGAAAGCGGGATTTATAAAGAAATTGAAAAAGATGCATCCATCAAAAAAGGGAATTTTCTATCGTTTTTTACTAATAAAACCCGATTTATAAAATACCTAAAATGTATCGCGATTGGATTGCCTACTTGGTATTGCATTGGAATTTTAGCCATGATGGCCAATCAATTTGCTCCTGAAATGGGAATCACAACCATCACACCCGGAAAAGCAATTATGTGGGCGTACATCGGAATATCAATCGGTGATTTTGCTAGTGGTTTCATCTCTCACCTACTTCATTCCAGAAAAAAAGCCATTTTATACATGATGCTTTTTACCATAATTGGAGTTGTACTACTTTTATTCAGTGGAGAAAAATCGGAAAACATGTACTATTTCTATTGCACTTGGCTCGGATTAGGAACTGGTTATTGGGCTATGTTTGTTACCGTTGCTGCCGAACAATTCGGAACCAATGTACGAAGTACCGCAACAACTACAGTACCGAATATGGTGCGTGGTTTATTGCCTGTAATGCTCATCGGATTTGACTTTTTTAAATTGAATAACTCGGTAATTATTTCAGCTACTTTTATTGGCATCATCGCTTTTGGACTCGGAATTTACGCCACCGTTACCATCAGCGAAACTCATAATAAGGAAATGGATTTTGTGGAGTAGTACATCAATAACACCCTTTATTATTTCTATTTAGCTCACGACATTTCCCTCTCTAACCCTGATTGAAGGAAATGCCGCGCATGACGGAAAGCAGGAATATGGATTACAAGGAAGCCCAAACCATTCGTTTCCATAAATCAAACTAATTATATCATAAAATTTCTGAATTCTAATTTCTAAATTCTAACTTCATAATTAGTATCTTTGCGTTTCAAAATGCGATTATGGAAAGCGAAATTCAAAGTGTTCAACCGCCAATAGGTAAGCCTAAATGGTTGAAAGTGAAACTTCCAATTGGACAGAAATATACCGAACTGCGTGGTTTGGTCGATAAATACAAACTCAACACCATTTGTACCTCAGGAAGTTGTCCTAATATGGGCGAATGTTGGGGAGAAGGAACGGCAACGTTTATGATTTTGGGAAATGTATGTACGCGTTCATGTGGTTTTTGTGGTGTTAAAACAGGTCGACCAGAAGACGTCGATTGGGATGAACCTGAAAAAGTAGCGCGTTCCATTAAAATAATGAACATCAAACATGCTGTAATTACGAGTGTAGATCGTGACGACTTGAAAGACATGGGTTCGATTATTTGGTACGAAACCGTTCAGGCCATTCGAAGAATGAATCCAGAAACGACTCTAGAAACTTTAATTCCCGATTTTCAAGGCGTAGAACGCAATATTGATCGCATTATTGAAGCCAATCCCGAAGTAGTTTCCCACAATATGGAAACCGTACGCCGATTGACTCGTGAAGTGCGTATCCAAGCCAAATACGATCGTAGTTTGGCCGTTTTAAAATACTTAAAAGAACAAGGAATCCGCAGAACTAAATCGGGCATCATGTTAGGCTTAGGCGAAACCGAAGAGGAAGTAATTCAAACCATGCACGATTTACGCGATAATAACGTTGATATAGTAACTATTGGTCAGTATTTGCAACCGAGTAAGAAGCATTTACCTGTTAAAGAGTTCATTACACCAGAACAATTCGAGAAATACGAAAAAATTGGTAAGGAAATGGGATTTCGACATGTAGAAAGTGGTGCTTTGGTGCGTTCGAGTTATCATGCGCAAAAACATATTTTGTAAGTACGATATACGAAGTTGGATGGATAAAATTAGAAGTAAATCGATTTAATTTGAATACAACAAAAATTGCAATTAATGGTTTTGGTCGAATCGGGAGAAATTTGTTCCGATTGTTACTCAATCATCCTTCGATTGAAGTGGTAGCGATTAATGATATTGCCGACAATAAAACGATGGCTCATCTAATTAAATACGATAGTATTCATGGTGTTCTTCCTTATGCAGTCTCGTATGATGAAAATTCAATAATTGTAGATGGAAAACAATTTACGTTCTACCACGAAAAAGAAATTGCCAATTTAAATTGGAGCGGAATTGATTTTGTCATCGAATCAACAGGGAAATTCAAAACTTTTGATGACATTAATAAACACATACTTGCTGGTGCCAAAAAAGTAATTCTTTCAGCGCCATCAGAAGTTCCAGAAATAAAAACCGTTGTTTTAGGCGTTAATGAACACATTTTGGACGGAAGTGAAACCATCGTTTCCAATGCGAGTTGTACTACCAACAACGCGGCACCAATGATGAAAGTGATGGATGAATTATGCGGAATTGAACAAGCCTACATCACTACTGTTCACTCCTACACTACTGATCAAAGTTTACACGATCAACCGCATAAAGATTTACGACGAGCTCGTGGAGCAAGCCAATCGATTGTTCCTACTACAACTGGCGCAGCCAAAGCCTTAACCAAAATTTTTCCAGAAATGGAAGGTAAAATTGGTGGTTGCGGAATCCGAGTTCCAGTTCCCGATGGTTCTTTAACCGACATTACTTTTAATGTGAAACGCGAGGTAACCATTGAAGAAATCAACGCTGCTTTTTTACACGCTTCACAAACTACTCTAAAAGGAATTTTAGATTATACTGAAGATCCTATCGTTTCTGTCGACATCATTGGCAATCGAAATTCGTGTCTTTTTGACGCGCAATTGACTTCGGTTATTGACAAAATGGTGAAAGTAGTTGGGTGGTACGACAATGAAATTGGTTATTCATCGAGAATTATCGATTTAATTGTATTTTTACGAAAATAATTTCTTTAATTTATCCCAAATTCTATTGAAATTCAATGCGATTACTAGTTATTTTAGTGTTCTTTTTTCTTTCAATTGCTACTGGAAATACAAAAACTGTTTCTAATGATAGTGTCAATTATTATTTGACACTATCAAAAGAGCAATTGGAAAAAAACAATCGCGATTTAAGTACGGCCTACTTGCAAAAGGCACAACTTTTGTTAGAAAAATCAAAAAACGATTCGTACAAGGAGAACTTAAAACTTCGTAATGACATTTCCAAATCTGAACGCTCCAACAAACGCATAAACGCTACTTCCAAATTAATCAATATTCTTGCTGTTGCTTTGGTTTCGATACTTTCATTGTTAAGTATTTCGTTGTACAAAAATAATTTGTTCCGTATCAAATCGAATCAGCTTTTATTAGAAAAGAATAAGGAATTGGAATTAGCCAAAGAAAAAGCCGAAAAAGCGTCTAAAGCACGCTCTGAATTCCTTTCAACAGTAAGTCACGAGTTGCGAACACCGTTAAATGCCATCAACGGAATCACGCATCTATTAATCGAAGAGAATCCAAAAGACAGTCAGGTTAATTATTTGAATTCACTTCAATTTTCAGGAAACTATCTTTTGCATTTCATCAATGACATTCTTGAAATCAATCGCATCGACTCGGAAAATGTGCCGATTGAGCGAATCAACAACGACTTAAAAGCACAGTTAGAAAACATTCAAAAATCGTTTAAAGAAATTGCCGAATCCAATAACAATACGTTTATTTTGGATATTGATGAATCGATTCCGACTAGTTTGATTTACGATCCGACCAAATTGGCACAAATATTCTTAAATTTAGTCAACAACTCCTTAAAATTTACTCGAAATGGTTTTGTAAAATTGAGTGCGCGATTAGGTGAAGTAAAAGACAATCAGATTACCATTAGCTTCAAAATTGCAGATAATGGAATCGGAATTCCAGACGACAAACAGGAAACGATTTTTGACAGTTTTTCTCAAGGTTCAATCGAAATCAATCGAAAATACGGCGGAACTGGTCTGGGATTGGCCATCGTAAAAAAATTGATTGAATTGTTGGGTGGAAACATTTATTTGAATAGTAAAGTAGGTTTAGGAACCACATTTTCATTCGAACTACCTTTCGAAATTTCGAGTGAAACTCCAATCATAAAACCCGTAATTGAATACGACGAAACCAAGTTGAACGCCAAGAAAATTCTGTTGGTAGAAGACAATAAAATCAACCAAATGATTACCAAGAAAATGCTCGAAAACAAAGGTATTTTCTGTGATATTGTCGATAATGGTGAGGCCGCAATTGAATCACTTCAAAGCGAACACAACTATGATTTGGTTTTGATGGATGTACATTTACCCGGAATCAACGGAACAGTTGCTACTCAACGAATCAGAGAATTCAACAACTTAACTCCAATTATTGCCTTGACGGCGATATCGCTGAATGAAAACCGTGAAATGCTATTATCATTTGGAATGACCGATGTAATTACCAAACCTTTTGAGCCCGTACGTTTCTACAAAACGATTTCTGAGTATATTTCTTAGTAATTTTGGATTAGTGACTTAATCAACAGTCTAACGTGCGGTTCTGCTTTTTGAGCTGCTTTAAGCACTTCTTCGTGGTTTACTTCTTCTATGTTTTCCTCGTCGCCCATATCGGTGATAACTGAAAGTCCAAATACTTCTAATTCCATATGACGCGCTACAATTACTTCTGGAACCGTTGACATTCCAACGCAATCTGCTCCTAACGCTTTTACCATTCGGTATTCGGCTAAGGTTTCGAAAGTCGGACCTTGTAAACCTAAGTAAACTCCATCATGAACTTCAATTGAATTTTGCTCGGCAATTTCTTTTGCTTTGGCAATCATATTCCGACTGTACGGTTCACTCATGTTAACAAAACGCGGACCAAATCGTTCGTCGTTTTTACCACGTAACGGATGTTCGGGCATCATGTTAATATGGTCTTTTATCAATACTATTGAACCTACTTCATAACTCGGATTTACACCACCAGAAGCATTAGAAACAATTAATTTGGTAACACCTAAATACTTCATCACACGAACAGGAAACGTTACTTGTTTCATATCGTAACCTTCGTAAAAATGAAAACGACCTTGCATCGCAACTACTTTTTTGCTTCCAATAGTTCCAAAAACCAGCGCACCTTTGTGACCTTGCACAGTAGATACAGGAAAATTCGGAATTTCGGTATAAGGCAATGTAAATTCAATTTGAATATCATCGGTAAAACTACCTAATCCAGAGCCTAAAATAACTCCGAATTCAGGTGTAAAACCCGTTTTCTCTTTGATATAACTAACGGTTTCGTGTACTTGTTCCCACATAGTCTATAAGGATATTATCAAAATTAGTACGATCTGAAATAAAGCTACTTTGTATTGGCAAATAATAAAATGGTACATTTAAATGATGCGTTTTCAATCGCACGTAATCTTTTTCAGTAGTAATAATTAGGTCTTTTTGTTTGCTATTAATTTCTTTTATGTCTTTTTCTGTGAAATGATGATGATCGGGGTATACTAATTTTTCATCATTTTCGGATTGCAAATATGCAAAAAACGGATTAGGCTTTGCTATTCCTGCCAAAAGTAATTTATCAACAATTTTAATTTCAGCTACTGATTTACTTCCTAACTCATTGTACACCTTATCATCATAATCAATATAACTAAAGAAAATCGGAACCTTACAGCCTATTTTTTTCTTTATATTTTCCTGCGCAATCTCAGAAATATCTTTCGGACATTTGGTGACAATTATCATATTGGCTCTTTTTGCACCAGTTTTACTTTCTCGCAAATTTCCGGTTGGCAACATCCAATCATCGCAAAACAAATCGTCATACGCCGTGAGCAAAATATAAAATCCTGCTTTTACTTTTCGGTGTTGATACGCATCGTCAAGCAAAATAACATCGGGTTTCGGATTGTGATTCAACAATTGCTCAATTCCGTTTTTGCGATTGGCATCAACAGCCACAATTACCTCAGGAAATTTCAAATGCATTTGATACGGCTCATCGCCTAATAATTCAGAATTCGAATGTTCATCAGCAATAATAAAACCCTCCGATTTCCTTTTATAACCGCGACTCAAAGTTGCAATTTTATAGTTGGATGACAACAACCGAATTAAATACTCAATTTGAGGTGTTTTTCCAGTTCCACCCACACTCAAATTCCCAACAGCAATTATAGGTACATCAAACGAATACGATTGGAAGATTCCTTTATCATAAAGAAAATTTCGCATGGAAGTTATCCAACCATACAAAATAGCAAAAGGAAAAAGTAAATACCTCAGAATAATCATAGCACGAAAGTAATTATTTAACAAAGAATAGACGAATTATTTTCGAATAATTTCTGCTAAAAAACAATTTATCCGTTATATTTGAGGATAATTTTAAACACTGTTTTTTCTACAAATTGATAAAAAAAATGAAACGGTTTTATTTTACTTTCTGTCTACTATTTGTTTTTTTAACGCCTATTTTTAGCCAAGAGAATAACGATGCTGCTATTTTGAAAATCCTTTTAACAAAATACTATGCAAACGAAAAAGTCATTGTAAAAAATCGGATGCAGTATTTGCGTTTCTACTGCAAAAAAGCTCCCAATAATGAAGAACTTTTGGAAGTCATCACTAAGAATAAATTACTGAAAGACAATGCTTCAGAAATCAAAAAAGAAATTAAAGTCACCCTCGATGAAGATTGGTCAAAAGAATACGATATTTTATTCTCAAAAGAGCATCAATATTTGAAGAGCAAAGTCAATAAATGTTTGAGTTTAGAGGAATTTCAAACGGTTTCCAAACGATTTAACGACAATAATCAACGACTGATGATCATCAATAAACCGATTTATTTTGCTAAAAAATACTGCTTGGTTCGAGTCGCTTTTTACCGAAATATCGAACACAACAGCGGTCGTTATTTTCTCTTTGAAAAGAAAAATGGCGCGTGGGAAATTAAGGAAGTATTAAACGAATGGGAAACGTAGGGACAACTCCCGTAGGGACAACTCGCGTAGGGACAACTCGCGAGTTGTCCGTACAGTAACAAAAAATATAAAGTAAAATCAACAAATGAAAATCAAAGAATTATTCCCACTACTCGAAGAAATGGCGCCTTTAGCCTATGCTGAAGAATTTGACAACGTAGGATTATTAGTTGGAAATCAAGACAATGAAGTCAGCGGAATTCTGGTTTGCCACGATGCTCTAGAAGGTGTTATTGACGAAGCCATTGCCAAAAATTGCAATGTAGTGGTTTGCTTTCACCCAATTTTGTTCTCTGGTTTGAAGAAAATTACGGGTAAAAATTACGTAGAACGTTCAATTATCAAAGCGATTCAAAACGATATCGCTATTTACGCCGTTCATACAGCATTGGACAATCATAAAAACGGTGTCAATAAAATTTTCTGCGACGCATTAGGATTGAAAAACACCAAAATATTAGTTCCTAAACAAAATTTCATTCAAAAACTAATCACGTATACCATTCCAGAAAATGCAGAGCAAGTACGCAATGCATTATTTGACGCTGGAGCTGGAAAAATTGGCAATTACGAAGATTGCAGTTTCAACTCGCAAGGCATTGGAACCTATATGGGAAACGAAAATAGCAATCCCGAAATTGGCGAACGATTTGAGTTTGTAGAAGCACCCGAAATCAAAATTGAAGTTACTTTTGAAAAACATTTGCAATCCAAAATCCTAAAAGCATTGTTTACTAATCATGTCTATGAAGAAGTAGCATACGAAATTTATGACTTACAAAATGCACACCAAAATATCGGTTTGGGAATGGTTGGCGAACTCGAATCCCCTATGAACGAAAGCGAGTTTTTAGCCTTGGTAAAAGATAAAATGCAATGCGGCGGAATCCGACACAGTAGTTTATTAGGAAAATCCGTTTCGAAAGTCGCGGTTCTTGGCGGTTCTGGAAGTTTTGCCATTAAAAACGCGATTCAAGCCAAAGCCGATGTTTTTATAACCGCCGATTTGAAATACCACAACTTCTATGAAGCTGAAAATCAAATTGTTTTAGCCGATATTGGTCACTTTGAAAGCGAAAGGTATACAAAAAACTATATTGTTGATTTTCTTAAAGAAAAAATTACTAATTTTGCAATCGTTTTATCAGAAGAAAATACAAACCCAGTTAAGTACTTATAAAATATGGCTACTACAAAAGAATTGAGCGTTGAGGACAAATTAAGAGCGCTATATGATTTACAATTAATCGATACTCGTATTGACGAAATCAGAAACGTTAGAGGTGAATTGCCTTTAGAAGTGGAAGATTTAGAAGACGAAGTAGCGGGTTTATCTACTCGTTTAGAAAAATTGCAGCAAGATTTAGTAACTATTGAAGATAACATCAAAGCGAAGAAAAACGCAGTTGAAGATCATCAAGCAGCCATCAAAAGATATACTGAACAACAAAAAGAAGTTCGTAACAACCGTGAATTCAACTCGTTAACAAAAGAAGTTGAGTTTCAAGAATTGGAAATTCAATTGGCTGAAAAGCAAATCAAAGAGATGAAAGCTTCTATCGAACACAAAAAAGAAGTAATCTCTAACTCTAAAGAAAAATTAGAAGAAAAATCAACGCACTTAAAACACAAAAAAGCGGAATTAAGTGATATCATGGCTGAAACTCAAAAAGAAGAAAGCTTCTTAACTGAGAAATCAGCTGAATACGAAGCGTTAATCGAAGAGCGTTTATTAGCTGCTTACAAAAGAATCCGTTCAAGTGTTAGAAATGGCTTAGCTGTTGTTTCGATTGAGCGTGGTGCTTCTGCAGGATCGTTCTTTACCATTCCACCGCAAACTCAAGTGGAAATTGCTTCCAGAAAGAAAATCATCACCGATGAGCATTCAGGAAGAATCTTGGTCGACGCAGCATTGGCCGACGAAGAAAAAACAAAAATGGAGCAATTATTCGCAAAAATGTAATATCTTAAATCCCGATTCAACCTCGGGATTTTTTTTTATGAAGAAGTTAGTTTTAAAAGCCGTTGTCAAAAGTGTGGGATTGTACATCAACACGCTGAGTTACCTTCATCCCAAAAAATCACTTTCGCTTGCGTACCAATTATTCAGCCAACCGCGCAAAGGCAAATTGACTCCAGAACGACTTCCGAAAACTTTAGTAAAAGCCGAGCAAGAAAGCCATACGCACAACGAACATCAATTTTACACGCATACGTGGAAAGGTAATGACGACATCATTTTGCTAGTTCACGGCTGGGAAAGTAATGCATCACGTTGGAAAAAAACGCTTTCGCATCTCAAAAAAACAGGCAAAACCATCATCGCTATTGATGGTCCAGCGCACGGTTTGAGCAGCGGCAAAGAATTCAATGTTCCGCTCTATTGCGAATTCATTGATAAAATCGTTCAAAAATACAATCCAACAATCGCCATCGGTCATTCTATTGGTGGCAATGCACTCGCCTATTTTCAAGCGCATTATCCACACAATTTTGAAAAAATGGTGCTCATTGGTGCGCCATCCGACTTTAAAGTAATTCTTTCCAATTACATTTCACTGTTGAGCCTCAATTCGAAAGTACACCAACAATTAGCCAATTATACCAAAGAACGCTTCAACATCATTATCGAAGATTTTTCGGCTTCCAATTTTTTGAAAAACACTACTATTCCCGGAATCATCGCTCACGACATCCACGACGATGTGGTGCTTATTGACGAAGCCAAAAAAATTGCCAGCACATGGAAAACCGCGCAATTCATCGAAACCAAAAGCTTGGGACACAGCATGCACGACGAGAAATTGTACCAAACCATTATCGAATTCATTCAATAAAATTCTGCATTCTGATCCTGCATTCTGCTGTCTTTCTTTAGTGCCTCATCCTGCTTTCCGCTCCAAGATTTTTTGTCCAGCTCTTTTTTTGTAAGCCGCAAAAACAGCTTCCGTTGGTCGCTTTTTTACAGCAACAAAAAATAGCGCTGTCCTACAAAATGCTTTCCGCTACAATCAGGGGCAAAACCGCATTGGTAAGAGAAATTGTTTTGTCATTTCGACGAAGGAGAAATCTCATAATCAGAATTATTTTCCGTCCTCTGCAGACTACTCACTATTTACTAATCACTATTCACTAATTTAAAACAACATTTACTACCTTTACGCCATGGAAGAAAACCTCATTCGCATCAACAAATACTTATCCGAAACTGGCTTTTGCTCGCGTCGCGAAGCCGACAAACTCATCGATGAAGGTCGCGTTACCGTAAACGGAAAAGTACCTGAAATGGGAACCAAAGTCACCATCGACGATGAAATCCGCGTAGACGGAAAATTGGTGCGTGAAAAAAAAGAAAAACGAATTTATTTGGCCTTCCATAAACCAGTCGGAATCGAATGTACAACCAACCTAAATGTGCGCAATAATATTGTTGATTACATCAATTATCCTGAGCGTATTTTTCCAATTGGTCGTTTAGACAAAGCCAGTGAAGGCTTGATTTTTATGACCAACGATGGTGATATTGTCAACAAAATTTTACGCGCCAGAAACAATCACGAAAAAGAATACATCGTTACGGTAAACAAACCCATCACTGACCGATTCATCCAACGTATGGGCAACGGAATCCCAATTCTGGAAACGGTAACACGCAAATGCCATGTGGAGCAAATCAGCAAATACATCTTCAAAATCATCTTAACGCAAGGTTTGAACCGACAAATTCGTAGAATGTGTGAGTATTTGGGTTATGAAGTTACCGCGTTGAAACGCATCCGAATCATCAATATCTCGCTGGATGTGGCTGTTGGACGTTACCGCGAATTGACTACTGCCGAAATTCAGCAACTCAATCAACTCATCGAACCATCAAGCAAAACCGAAGAAGCGAGTTTGCCAAAATTAGCTGTAAATAAACCCGAAACTCCAATAAGAGATTTTAGAAAAAGATAATTTTTTAAATACCAAAAAACAAGTTCCAAAAAAAACCACTATGGAATGTTTGTTTGCAGGCTTTTAGCCTGCTACAGTTTTAACACCTAGTTTATCTACACGAATTACACAAATTAGCACGAATTAATTTGTGAAAATTTGTGCAATTTGTGTCAGCTTTTTTTCTAAAAACTAAAAGAAAAATGCACTAAAAGTGCATCGTTTTTAAATCCAATTTAAAAAAAAATTGTTTGACTTTTATTTTGGAACCTATTTGTCATTTGAGATTTTATCTTTACAATTTCGTTTCAAACAACATCGGATTTTCAATTTTCGAACCATCCAAATTGCCATTTTTATCGTAAAACTGCCATGGTGAATTGGCAAAAAAGTATAGCATATTATTTACTAGTGTCGCTAAAGCGGGTTCGTTGAATTCTGCTCTATTATGATCAATAATTTGGTAACTAATGATTTCGGTTCCCACTTCATTCAAATGAAACCGAACCAAACGAATCGGCTTGACTCCATTTTGAACAGCTATCAACGAATGGTTGTAAAAACACAAACCATCAATTCCTTTACCAATGGTACCTTCCGGAAAAGTGAACCATTTTCGTTGGTTGTCTCGGAGTGAAATCGCTGCAATTCCTTTTAAATAATCGGCTACAAACAACAGGTTTTCATCTGAATTCATTGTTATTCCTTGCAAATTATACGCTTCCTTTTCGAGTGAAATCCACTCACTAATCACATCATTTTCAATTTTATAAAGTATCGGTTTATTGCTATCGGAAACATAGACTACATTATTTTTGGTTACATACAAATCACCAAATACATGATTGCCAGCAATTTCAAATCGTTGGACGACTTTTTTTGTTTTAATATCAATTTTCAAAACGGCTGCTTTTCCTTCTAAATCAGAAGAAAATCGTTCCATTTCAGGCAATGCCGATGTAGCAACCCAAAGAAATTGTTCGTTGGCATCTTTCTTCATTGAAAAAACAGCATACAATTGATTATCGGTAAACCAATCTTTACATACTCCAGTTTTAACATCAAACGAAACTATTTTTCTTTTTCTGATACTCGAAGCTAACCACACATTCGATTTCGATAAAAATTCCAATCCTTCGGGATGCAATTCTTTTTCACTTAATGAAACTACTTTGGTCGAATTGGAAATGGATTGTTCCTGCGTTTTTTTCAACATCAAAAGTTGCTGGAAACCTTCTGAATTGGTTATCGATTTGAAATCATCATCGGTCTCAAAAGCCGTTGTAGAATTCATCAAAACAACTTTCTGCAAAGTGGCAATGGCTTCTTTTTCTTTTCCATTCAAAGCAAAAGCTGAAGCCAAATTGAAGGTATACGTTGGATGATAAGGTCGAACGCTATCCAATTGTTTAGTTAACTTTAAAAAAGCAGCATAGCCTTTATTTTTGTAGGCATCAACCGATTGCTGATAGACTTCCTTTTGCGACTGAGAGTGTGTTTGGGTGATGGTGATGAAAACCAACGCCCAACTGTAAATATACTTTTTCATATTTTTTGATTGTGATTATAAAAGTAGTAAAAACTGATTAAACACCTAAATCAATCGAACCATAACCAACACAAATTTCACAAATTTTCACGAATTAGTTTGTGAAATTTGTGTTTAAAAAGCTAACAAACTAATATCATTCTTTGAATCTAATCAAACAGTTACAATCTATATTTGAGAAGATTAAAAATCTAATTAACGTGAGTTCGATATAAAAACCAAAGAAACATTCACCATTTTACACGAATTACACTAATTTACACGAATTGAGGATGGAAATTACACCAATAAAATCTGATAAATCAGATTTTAATTCGTGAAATTTAATTGTTAAATTATGATTCGTGTAAATTCGTGCAATTCGTGTCTAAGTTTAAATATGCTTACGTCGAACTTACGTTAATTAATGAATTCGTGTTTAAGTTAAAATGGAATTCAGCTTAATCGTTATATTTGTAAAAAAATAATCCAAAATGCAAGACATAATCAATCGCTTTATCAGCTACGTAACCATCGATACCGAATCGGATCCGAATTCAGAAACCACTCCAAGTACAGCCAAACAATGGGATTTGGCGAATAAATTAGTCGACGAACTCAAAGCAATGGGAATGCACGACGTGAGCATCGACGAAAATGCGTACATCATGGCAACACTTCCGAGCAATGTAGATCAAAAAGTACCAACCATTGGTTTTGTATCGCATTTTGATACCACTCCCGATTTTACTGGAGCGAATGTCAATCCGCAAATCATCGAAAAATATGACGGAAAAGACATTGTTTTAAACGCCGAACAGAACATTATTTTATCGCCGAATTATTTTGAAGATTTATTATTGTACAAAGGTCAAACCTTAATTACTACTGATGGTTTGACACTTTTAGGTGCCGATGACAAAGCTGGAATTACCGAAATCATGGAAGCGATGAAGTACTTAATCGAACATCCAGAAATCAAACACGGAACCATTCGCGTTGGATTCACACCTGATGAAGAAATTGGTCGTGGCGCACACAAATTCGACGTTGAGAAATTTGCTTGCGATTGGGCGTACACCATGGATGGAAGTCAGATTGGTGAATTAGAATACGAAAATTTTAATGCTGCTGGAGCTAAAATTACATTTAAAGGAAAAAGCGTGCATCCAGGTTATGCCAAAGGAAAAATGATCAACTCAATGTTGTTGGCCAACCAATTCATTTCGGCTTTACCTTTCAATGAAGTTCCAGAAAGAACAAAAGATTACGAAGGATTTTTCCATGTTCACCACTTAACCGGAAGCATAGAAGAAACCGTTTTAGAACTAATCATTCGCGACCACGATAAAGCACTTTTTGAAGGCCGAAAAGAACTAATTCATACCATTGCAAAACAAATCAATGATCAATACGCACAACAATTTGGTGAAGACATTTGCATTGCTGAAGTAAAAGACCAATACTACAACATGCGCGAAAAAGTAGAACCTGTTTTCCATATAGTAGATATCGCCGAAAAAGCAATGAAAGAACTCGGAATAACGCCAATCATCAAACCGATTCGTGGTGGAACTGACGGTTCACAATTGTCGTACAAAGGATTACCTTGCCCAAATATTTTTGCTGGCGGACACAATTTCCATGGAAAATACGAATACGTTCCGGTTGAAAGTATGATCAAAGCAACCGAAGTGATTGTGAAAATTTGTGAATTGACCGCAACGGAAAGTTTTTAATTTTACACTGAACACTTAAGACTATGTCAGAGAAAAAGACTTGGCACAGTAATGAATTATGGGAAGTTGAATTGGAACTTTTGCGCTCCATCATCAACAAAACCCAGTTAATAGTTACCAATAAATGGGGCGGCGAAGTCTATACTCACAACAATAAAAATGTGATTGGTATTGGCGGATTCAAGCAGTTTTTACGATTTGGTTCTTCAATGGTGTTTTTTTGAAAGACGAACTGAACGTTTTGGTTAATGCCAACGAAGGTGTGACGAAAGGGTTACGTCAGTGGCGGTTCACATCGAAAGATGAAATCAACGAAAAGTACATTTTAGCATACATCAAAGAAGCGGTAGCTAACGAAGAAAAAGGACTTTCCATCAAACCCGAGAAAAAAGAAGTTGTTCCTTCTGAATACTTTGCCAATGAATTAAAATCCGATGCATCATTCGCGGAAGCGTTTCAAAAATTCACACCGTTTAAACAAAAGGAATTCATAGAGTACGTTGATTCGGCCAAACAAGAAAAAACCAAAATCGCACGTATGGAGAAGATAAAACCTATGGTGTTGAGTGGTGTTGGGTTGAATGATAAATACAGATAGAAAGTTTCAGGTTTCAAGTTTCAAGTTAATTCATAACTGATTGATGGTAATTCAAAAAAAAAAATCCCAAGTTCATAATCAACTTGGGATTTTTTTTTTATAAAACTTCCTGAAACTTGAAACTTGAAACCTGAAACTTTTACGCTTTCTTATTCAAAGCCGCACTGTATTCCATAGAAATAGCCGTTTTCTCGATTTTCAGTTTTCCTGACATGGTTTCAATTACTGCAGTTGTTTCAGATAATTCGGCAATTTTACCGTGAAAACCACTTTTGGTAACGATTTTATCTCCTACTTTTAATCCAGTTTCGAACTCTTTTTCCTTCTTCATTTTTCGTTGTTGTGGTAAAATCATAAAGACAAACATTACCACGAAAATCAGGACTATTGAAATGATATTAGCATCCATTTATTTAAATAATTAATTAGTTTTTAGGTTGGTCAGCGTTTGGCGCTGGCATTGGTATTAAACCAGTAGTTGACGATGTATTAGAAACAATTTTAGGTTCTCCACCTTTGATTGTTGCTTTGATATTTAATGTTTCGTAACCTGTTGGAGTATTCGCTCTTACAGTAACTGTTTTAGTTTGCACTCCTGTTTTTCCAGATGAATCAAATGACACTTTCATTTTACCTGATTTACCTGGTTTTATTGGATTTTTATCGTATTCAGGAACTGTACAACCACACGAACCTTGAGCACTAGTAATTGACAAATCATTGCTACCTGTATTTTTAAAAGTAAACGTATAATTTACTTTGTCACCTTGTTTGATTTCACCAAAATCGTGTTCTTTTTTATTAAACACCATTGTGGTTGTTTTTGCTGGTGGCATCGTAGCTGTAGTTGAAGCTTGCTGTGCGTTTGGATTAGTTGTAGTTGTAGAAGTTGGCTGTTGCGTTGGTTGAGTTGTTGGTGTTGCAACTGGAGCAACTGCATCGGGTGAAGCTGGAGCAATTTCTTGAGCATTGGCATCAATTTTTGCAGAAGCATTGTCTTCTTGTTTACAACCAGATAAAAATACTAATCCGGCAATCATAAAAAAATAAATTTTCTTACTGTTCATCGTTATTCAATTTAAATTAATTATTCCATTAAACCTCTACCCGACTTATTCATTCGACCGGTAGCTTGGTAACTTTTTACTAAATTATCTAAAATTCCGTTGATAAAAATACTGCTTTTTGGTGTAGAATACTCCTTTGCGATTTCTAAAAATTCGTTAATTGTTACTTTAACAGGAACTGATGGGAATTTCAACAACTCACAAATGGCCATTTTAAGTAAAATGGTATCCATTTCAGCAATACGATCTACATCCCAATTAGGTGTTTTATCGATGTATTCTTTAGCAAACTCGCCTTCGTTTAAAACTGTTTTTCGGAACAAAGCGATAGCATATTCGCGGTCTTCATCGTCTTTAAATAAAGAAGAAACTCTGAATTCGGATTTCGGATTCAACTGTTTCAATTGTTTTAAAATTTGAGTGTTGACAACCGGAATATCATCTACCCAAGTCAGTTTATAATCTTCTAAATAACTGTATAATTTTTCATTAGGCGCAATCACTTCTGAAAATAATTCGACGATGAACTGTTGGTCTTTTTCGAATGAAGATACAGTATCATTCATATAATCATCATAGATTTTACTCTGTTTCACATCATTCAGCAATAATAAAATGGCATCATCATTGGCTTTCCAGTTGTTGATTTTGTGGGTATCCAATGCAACATCAATCGATCTACTATTTTTAAGTAGATTCAAAACAGCATTGTTTACAAATTTTAAATTAGGATTGCGTTCTTGTGGTGTGGCTAAGTGTTTTTTTCTAGAAACTTCGATAAAATCGTTTTCTTTATTGGCCAGTTCGATAAGAGAAGACAACATTATTAAGTACAATTCCATTAAGTTTTCAATACTTGACAATAGGAATTTTTCTTCTTTTTCTAAACTATCTGAACCTTTTTGATGCATTGCATAAATGGTTTGCATCACTTTAATACGAATATGTCTTCTGTTTAACACGTGTAAGAACTTTTTAAAATTAAGAGAGCGAAAGATTGCTCTTTCGCTCTGCAAAAATAGAACTATTTTTTAAAACGATTATCGTTTAGCGTTTTCTTTTTTTCTCTGATCGATTCTATTTTGAGCAATAGCCATCGCTGCTTTTTGCGTAGTTAGCTTATTTTTAACTGCATAATCAAAAATTTCGAGAGTCGTGTTGTAGATGTTTTCTGTTCTTCTTAATGCTTCTGCTTTGTCGTAATGTGCGATTTCAGCATATACATTGATGATTCCACCTGCGTTGATTAAGAAATCGGGGGCGTAAACGATTCCGCGTTCCTGTAAAATCGGACCGTGAACATTTTCATCAGCCAACTGATTATTAGCAGCTCCAGCGATTACTTTGGCTTTGATTCTGTATACCGTTTCGTCGTTGATGGTTGCACCTAAAGCACATGGAGCGTAGATATCAACATCGGCCGAATATAAATCTTCTCCTCTGAAAATGGTTGCACCGTATTTTTTGCTTACTTCTTCTAATCTGTTTTCATTGATATCAGCAATTTGAACCAAAGCACCTTCTTTTGTTAGGTGATCCACTAAAGTCTCACCCACGTGACCAATACCTTGAACCAATATTTTTTTACCTTCTAAGTTATCTGAACCAAATTGGTATTTGGCTGCTGCTTTCATTCCCATATACACTCCATAAGCAGTTACAGGAGAAGGATTTCCTGAACCACCAAGTGATTCTGAAATTCCGGTTACGTGAGGTGTTACACTACGAACGGTGTCCATATCAGCAGTTACCATACCCACATCTTCTGCAGTAATGTATTTTCCTGATAAAGAATGAACGAATTCACCAAACTTGCGCATTAACTCAGGTGTTTTTTCGGTTTTAGCATCGCCAATAATCACGGCTTTTCCTCCACCTAAATCCAAACCAGAAATTGCTGATTTGTACGTCATTCCACGTGACAAACGCAAAACATCATTCAATGCTTCCCATTCGTTGTTGTATTTCCACATACGAGTTCCGCCCAAAGCCGGACCTAATACTGTGTTGTGGATACCAATAATTGCTTTTAATCCAGTATCTTTGTCGTTGCAAAAAACAATTTGCTCGTGATTATCGAATGATAATTGACCAAAAACGGGATCCATTTTTTGAAGCTCTTTTACTGAGGTGATTTCTGTAGTCATAAAATTGATTTGAGTTGCGACTTTATCAATAAGTCGACACAAATTTAACTTATTATTCAAAATAATTTACTCAATTTGGAATAAATTAGCAATTTGTTAATAAATTTTGTTTTAAATAAGAATATTCTAAATAAATTATTTACTACATTTTAACTAAAAAAGACACAAATACCACTCGATTAACTTAAATTAATGAAAGAACTTCAATATTTAAATAAATATTTTATAAAATACAAATACCGATTTCTTTTAGGTATCATCATTACAATTGTTGCCCAAATTTTCTCACTTTTTACTCCAGAGTTGGTTGGAAAATCATTTGAAGCCATTGATCAATTTGGCTCGAATCCCGAAAATAAAGAGTTCATCAAGGCTGAATTAATCAAAAATATTTTGCTCATCGTCGGAACTACTTTAATTGCTGGTTTTTTGACTTTCTTAATGCGACAGACGCTAATTGTAATGTCGAGGCATGTCGAGTTTGATTTAAAGAATGAAATCTTCAAGCAATACGAAGTTTTAACTCAAAATTTTTACAAAAGAAACCGAACTGGTGATTTGATGAGTCGGATTACTGAAGACGTTGCCAAAGTAAGAATGTACGTTGGTCCGGCGGTGATGTACACCATCAATACTATCATTCGTTTTGTTATGGTGATAGTTTACATGTATACTATTTCTCCGAAACTTACTTTTTACACCTTATTACCTTTACCTATTTTATCCTATCTGATATTCAAAATCAGTAAAGAAATCAATAAAAGAAGTACTATTTTTCAGCAAAATCTTTCTAATTTCTCCTCCTTTTCGCAGGAAGTTTTTTCGGGAATCAGAGTAATAAAAGCCTACGCATTAGAACCTCAACAAAACAAAGAACTCAACGAATTAGCTATCGAAAGCAAGAACAAAAGCATGAGCTTAGCCAAAATTCAAACCTTGTTCATTCCGCTGATTTTGGCCTTGATTGGTTTAAGTAATTTAATCGTGATTTATGTAGGTGGAAGCATGTACATCAACAACGATCCAGCGGTTCAAAACATCGGAACTATTGCACAATTCATATTGTATGTCAATATGTTGAACTGGCCAGTGACGTCGATTGGTTGGGTTTCGTCTTTAATTCAAGAAGCAGAAGCCTCACAAAAACGCATCAATGAATTCTTGAGAATTCAACCTGATATTATAAACAATACCGCAACTTCAACTCCGATTCAAGGCGAAATTGAGTTCAAAAATGTCACTTTTACTTATGAAGATACCCATATTACTGCTTTAGAGAATGTTTCTTTTAAAGTAAATAAAGGAGAAACGTTGGCTATTTTGGGAAAAACAGGTTCGGGAAAATCGACCATTTTATCACTAATTACTCGTTTGTATGATGTCCAAAAAGGAAGCGTAACTATGGATGGAACGCCGCTTTCTGAATTGAATTTATACGATGTAAGAAACAGTATCGGAATTGTACCTCAAGACGCTTTTTTATTCTCGGATACGATTAAAAACAACATCAAATTCGGAAAAGAAAACGCTACGGATGAAGAGGTAATCGAAGCGTCAAAAAAGGCAGTCGTTCATAACAATATCATCGGGTTTACACATCAATACGAAACGATTTTAGGCGAACGCGGAATCACACTTTCGGGTGGACAAAAACAACGCGTCTCGATAGCGAGAGCGATTATTAAAAATCCAGATATTTTATTGCTAGACGACTGTTTATCAGCGGTTGACACCGAAACGGAAGAACAAATTTTGAATAATTTATTAGAAATTTCAAAAAATAAAACGACTATAATTGTAAGCCATCGTGTGTCGTCTGCCAAAAATGCGGATCAAATAATTATTTTAGAAGAAGGAAAAATTCTGCAACAAGGTTCTCATAATCAACTCCTAAACCAAGAAGGTTATTACAAAGAACTCTATTATAAACAACTTTCTGAAAAAGAAGTCGATTAAACTCTTGTTTGGTAACATTTTTTTTACCATTTTTGAATGGTTTAGAAACACTATTAATTGACCAAACGAATATGAGAGAAAACGACATGTTAGAAAAAGACGAAATTTTTTCTAAAGTACTAAGAGCAGGAAGAAGAACTTATTTCTTTGATGTTAGAGCTACTAAAGCTGACGATTACTACATTACCATTACCGAAAGTAAAAAATTCACCGAAGAAGACGGTTCGTATCACTTCAAAAAACACAAAATTTATTTATACAAAGAAGATTTCGCTGCATTCAAAGATATTTTAGACGAAATGACTTCGTTTGTTTTGAATAATAAAGGAGAAGAAGTGATTTCAGAGCGTCACCAAAAAGATTTTAAAAGAGAATACCAAACCGAAACATCGTCTGAAGCTTCTGAAAGCGAGAAAAGTTTCACTGATGTTGATTTTGACGATATTTAATAGTCACTGAAAAACTTAGCACATGAACTTCTCTAATAGAAAAAAGCTAGTAGTAGCATCTACTATATTATTCATTAACTTTCTTTTTACTTCATGTGGAGCTATTGTTAAAAGTGCCGCAGTGAAAGAGATGACCGTCGAAAAAAATGCAATCCCAGCTGATTTTGGTGCAGGAAACACCACATTAATTTGTGTTCTCAAAGGAAGAAACAGTAGGGATAACTATATGAGAAAGCACATTAAAAACATTTACAAAGGAAAATATGAATTTGTACTTGAATCTGATTTAAACTCAAGTAAATACAGTGACAAAAACACTTATCGATTTCTTTTTGATTACGATGCTGGAAGTACATCTAGTGTAGGACACAATAATGTAACCGGAAGAACAGAAGCCATGAGTTTACCTACATCAAGCTATTACATTAAGGACAGAAAAAATGACAAAATCTATCACAGTAATTTTAGTTCTGGATTTTTTTCAAAATTAATTCAAGCTTACGTAATCAACATGGAAAAGGTTCGACTACAAAATCAATAATTTAACCAAATACTATTTAAGTCCAAAATTTCACGATTTTGGACTTTTTTTTATGCTATCCGCAACCCATTTTCAACCTTCAAATCAGAAGTCAAAAGCACCACTTCATCACCATTCACCGAACCCAACACCAAACATTCACTCATGAATTTTCCAATTTGCTTTTTGGGGAAATTTACTACTGCCACAATCTGCTTATTCAATAGATCTTCTTTAGAATAGCGCTTAGTAATTTGCGCTGATGATTTTTTAATTCCAATTTCCTTACCAAAATCAATGGTCAATTGATATGCAGGCTTTCTAGCTTCTGGAAAATCATTCACTGCAATAATGGTTCCCACTCGCATTTCTACTTTTTCAAAATCATTCCAACTGATATCTTCCATTTTTATCCAATCCTTTTAAATTTTTATTCGCTTAACCAAAAAATAACTTTTGTATAGTTTTTATATAGTCATTGATTACAAAATAAGCCAAATAATTTCATACATTTATATCATGCACTCAACTAACTGATTATTTTATGAAAATTGCTCTTTTTTCCAATGAATTTCCGCCGAACATTTACGGTGGTGCTGGCGTACATATTGATTTTTTAAGTCATGAATTGGCCCAACTAGCCGAAGTTGAAGTACGTTGTTTTGGCAATCAGAAAGAGCAAACTGAAACGATGAATGTACTCGGAATCGATTCGTCTTTAAATCAGATGGAAGACCCGAATAATCCGCACATCAAAATGTTTCATAATTTGAGTCGCAATGTCGAAATGGCACAACACACCTTACAAGTCGACATCATACATTGTCATACTTGGTACACGCATTTGGCTGGAGTTTTTTCAAGAGAATTATTACAAGTTCCGCTGATTTTAACTACTCACAGTCTAGAAACCCATCGTCCATGGAAAGTAGAACAACTCGGAAACGGTTATTTTCTTTCGAGATGGATTGAACACCACGCTTACAATTCGGCCGATGGTGTTATTGCCGTGAGTCAACAAATGAAAGAAGATGTGGTTGAAGCCTACGGAATTAGTCCTGAAAAAGTAACGGTAATTCACAACGGAATCGATCCTGAATTTTACCAACCTACTTTTGATACTGATTTGTTACACGAATTCGGAATCAATCCCGACGTGCCTTTTGTTCTTTTTGTTGGGCGAATAACACGTCAAAAAGGCATTTCACAGTTGATCGAAGCGGCGCATTATTTCAACCCCAATTGTCAAATTGTATTGTGTGCTGGCGCTCCAGATACTCCAGAAATCGCCAAAGAAACAGAAGAATTAATTACCGAATTGAAAGCCAAAAGAGAAGGTGTTATTTTAATCTCGGAAATGCTTCCGCGAGAGAAAGTAAAAGTATTGTACAGTCACGCTCGAGTTTTTGCTTGTCCGTCGTTGTACGAACCATTCGGCATCATCAATTTGGAAGCCTTATCGTGCGAAACACCAGTGGTTGGAAGCGCGGTAGGTGGAATTCCAGAGATTTTGACTGAAGGTGAAACGGGTTATTTGATTCCGCTTGAAAGTATCTCACGAACCGATTTCAATCCGAAAAATCCAATTGAATTTCAGAAGGCTTTCGCAGCCAAAATCAATCTTTTATTAGACGATGAAAGCCTCGCTACTCAAATGGGAAAAGCAGGAAGAAAGCGGGTTTTAGAGATTTTCAGTTGGGAATCGATTGCGAAAACGACTTACAGTTATTATGAAGAAGTAATTTCTAAATTTGAGAAAGAGAAGGCTTAAGAGAATTGGTTTAAAAAAAATAGTCTTTAATAAAAAAGCATTGATTCTCGAAAAGAAACAAAAAAAGAGTATTTTTAGCTTAAATAATTTAACCATAGAACAAATAGTTGGACTCAACAAGTTTCCATCTCATAAATTTAAAGAAAATAGTATGAAAAAAAATCTCTTTTTGTTTTTACTGATGTGTTTCTACATCAATGTTAATGGGCAAGCTCCGGGGCAATACTTGAGTGTTATTTCATCACAAGCAACACCGGTTCAGGGTGGAGTTAACGTCAACTTACAAACTTTCTGTTCAGAACTGATGTATCATATGGAATACAATTACACTATTGTTGGTAATCAAATAAATCTCTCCTCATGCTATTATATCACGCCTTTGCTCTTGGAAACGAGCCTGAATGAAAACTTTTTTATTCCGACTCCCAATTCTGATAATTACGTTGTCAATTTAACAATCTACACCTCTCAATCAAGCGAAACATGTGATTACAGTACGGTTCAAGACTATAGAACTCTTACTTTATCCAACGATGATTTTGCACTGGCAAATGATGATTTAAAATTATTCCCTAATCCAAATGATGGTGTATTTCAAATTCAATCTGAAAATCAAACAATAGACACTATTAGGTTGTACAACTCTTTAGGAAATTTGGTCCACCTTTCAACTAGTTTAACTAATGATGTTTCAAATTTAGAAGAAGGCATTTATTTTGTGGTAATAACAACTGAAAATGGAAATACAACAAAAAAAATGGCACTCCAAAAATAAAACAATAATGAGGAAAAGTTGTGTGATCCTCGTAATGATAAAACCATGAAAAAAAGTACATTAGCCATTATTTTGGGTGGCGGACAAGGTTCGAGATTGTATCCACTGACTCAAAGTCGATCCAAACCAGCAGTTCCGATTGCAGGAAAATACCGTTTGGTTGACATTCCGATTTCCAATTGCATCAATTCGGATATTAAACGCATGTTTGTTTTGACGCAATTCAACTCGGCTTCATTGAATCAACACATCAAAAACACCTATCATTTTAGTCACTTTAGCACTGCTTTTGTGGATATTTTGGCCGCTGAACAAACGCCAGATAATCCAACTTGGTTTCAAGGAACGGCCGATGCGGTGCGCCAATGTATGAACCATTTTTTGAACCACGAATTCGATTATGCGTTGATTTTATCAGGTGATCAATTGTATCAAATGGATTTCAATGAAATGGTCGATGCGCATCAAAAAAGTGGTGCTTCCATTTCGATTGCAACGCTTCCGGTAACGGCAAAAGAAGCACCCGAATTTGGAATTCTAAAAACCGATTCAGAGAATTTCATTACTTCGTTCATCGAAAAACCAAATGCGAGTTTGTTGCCTGAATGGACATCCGAAGTGAGTGAAGAATCCAAAGCGGAAGGAAAACACTATTTAGCTTCCATGGGAATTTATATCTTCAACAGAAAATTATTAATCGATTTAATGTCGAATCCTGATACTAAAGATTTTGGTAAAGAAATCATTCCACAAGCCATTGGAAAAGAGAAAATTCTGAGTTATCAATACGAAGGTTATTGGACCGATATTGGAAACATTGACTCGTTTTTTGAAGCGAATTTAGGGTTGACTGATGAGATCCCGAAGTTCAATTTATTTGACAATTCGAGTAAAATTTACACTCGTGCCAGGGTTTTGCCTCCATCTAAAATTACAGGTTCGTCGATGATTGATAAATCAGTAGTTGCTGAAGGTTGCATTATCAATGGAACATCAATAGAGCATTCGGTAGTTGGTATTCGTAGTCGAATTGGAAAAGGTTCAAAAATATCCAATTCGTATTTGATGGGTAACGATTTTTATCAGAATTTAGATGAAATTCGGGATAATATTCAGCACAACATTATCAATATCGGAATTGGAGAACGTTGTGAAATTAATAATACGATAGTTGATAAAAACTGCCGAATTGGAAATGATGTGAAGTTGAATGGCGGAACTCATTTGGAAGACACCAACAACGAATTGTACACCGTAAAAGACGGAATTATCGTGATTAAAAAAGGAGCAACCTTACCCGATGGGTTTGCTATTTAGTAGCTTTTTTGATAATCACTTCTAAAGGTTTATTGGCTTTACGACCGAATTGAACAGCGTAATCACGAGCTTGATTGGTACAAAGAACAAATAAATCGAAGTAATTGAGTTCTACGATTTGAGTTTCAAAAAAGCCTCCATTTTTATTGCCATCAATGTCTTCAATTTTGACTTTAAGTTGGTCGGCAGGAAATGTATTGACTATTGATAAGAAGTAATTGTCTTTGGCATACGGAAAATACCAACGCTCTTTGACTCCTTCAATAGGTTGCTCGATGCGTTGGTTGTTTTCGTCGATTAAATAATTAAACGAAAACTCTAATGGTTTGTTATTGTCTTTCCAACTGTATTGATTGTTGGCATTGAGAACTTCTTTTCCATCCAAATCAACTAAGGTTAATTTCAACCCTTTGATGTTTTCTTTGGCGCCTTCTTCGTGAACATTCAGCACCAAATACGAAGTAAAATCATAGCCGCAGTGCTGCGCCTGACCTAAGTCTTGTGCATTTACAGAAAAAGAAATCAACAGTAAGAATAAAAAATGCCTCATAATTACACTAAAGTGATACAAAGATAGTGACTCAAAAACTATTCCAATAAAAAAATCCGCCTTGCGACGGATTTTAATTTAATTCGATATAATATAAGCATAAATCTTATCGTGTTGTGCATCTGATAATTTAGCTTTCTTTTTCATAACCTCTAAAATGGGCAACCAATCTTGGTCACTATAATCTTTTGGATCATACAATTTGTGGCATTTAGCACAATTGTTTTCATACAATTCCTTTCCTTCTGCAATATCATTCGATGCAGCAACAGCAACATCAGGTGCTTTTGCAACTGGTGGTGGCGGTGGCGGTGGCGCAACTTTTGGAGCACAAGAATAAATTACAATTGCTAAAAGTGCTAAAGAGGTAATTTTTAATTTCATAGTTCTATTTTTTGGTTTTAGTTGAGTAAATATAAAAAAAATCCCGAAAGAGTCTCTTTCGGGATGTAATTTTTACAATAAATTTACAATATATACATTGGATTAACGCACATCCATCAATTCAACATCAAAGATCAAAGTGGCGTTGGGCGGAATTACACCGCCAGCACCTGCTGAACCATATGCTAAGTACGACGGAATCACAAAACGTGCTTTATCACCTACTTGCAACAAAGCAATTCCTTCATCCCAACCTTCAATTACATGACCTTTTCCTAATGGGAATTCAATTGGTTTTTTGCGCGCATACGAGCTGTCAAATACTTTTCCGTTTTCTAATGAACCCGAATAGTGAACCGAAACCGTTTTACCTTTTTCTGCTTGTTTACCATTCCCTTTTTGGATGAATTTATAGCGCAAACCACTTTCCGTTTTATCAAAACCAGCAGCTAATTGTTCCATTGCTTCTTCGGCTGCTTTTTTAGCTTCTGCTTCTCTTTTGGCTCTTGAACCTTCAAAAGTGCGAAACGCTTCAATTGCATTCCATTTTTCTGCTTCTGCTCCTACTCTTACAATTTCGATTGAATCAATCAAATCTCCTTGAGCTACAGCATCAACAACGTCTTGTCCTTCTACTACATGTCCAAAAACAGTGTGCTTTCCGTCCAACCAATTCGTAGGAACATGAGTGATGAAAAATTGTGAACCATTACTTCCTGGTCCAGCGTTAGCCATCGATAAAACACCTGGCTTATCGTGTTTTAAAGTTGGATGAAATTCATCGTCAAATTGATAACCTGGACCGCCCGAACCGATTCCTTGTGGGCAACCACCTTGAATCATAAAATCAGGAATTACACGGTGAAATTTCAATCCGTCGTAATACGGTTTTCCCATTGGTTTGGCAGAGTTTTCCAATTGTCCTTCTGCTAGACCCACAAAGTTCCCAACTGTACCTGGTGTCAAATCGTGAGTTAATTTTACTAAAATCGCCCCTTTTGTAGTGTTGAATTTAGCGTATATTCCGTTTTCCATTATCGTGTATTTTTTAATTGAGGTGCAAATTTACTATTTTATTGGAGATAAACACTAAAGATTGTACATTTGAATACACCAAAAAATAGAATCTTATGCCATCCGTTTACAACAAAATTGACAACGATGCTTTTATTGCTCGTATCAACTCATTATCAAAAGAAAGTCAACCTTTATGGGGTAAAATGACAGTTGAACAAATGCTTTCTCACTGTCAAGCTCCTATTGATTTAGCTCTTGGAGATTTACAAATGCGGAGTAATTTCATTATGCGTTTGATGGGGAAACTATTTAAAACTAAAATTTTAAACTCGGGTGAATTCAAGAAAAATAGCCCAACGGCGCCCGATTTTATTCGTAAAGATGAATACGATTTTGAATCAACTAAAGCCGAATTGATTCGGAAGTTTTCAACGTTTGCCGATTTAGGACATCAGTCCATAAAAAGCAATAAACACCCTTTTTTTGGTGAAATGAGTTATGATGAATGGGATAAATTACATTTTATGCATTTGGATCATCATTTGAGACAGTTTGGGGTTTAGAAGTTAGATATCAGAAGGCAGAAATTAGAAGGCAGAAATCAAAAGAAAGATGGAAGAAAAATTGGATTATATTAGTATTAATAAGCAAACGTGGAACGATAAAACCGATGTTCATATTGGTTCAGAGTTTTATGACAACGATGGCTTTTTGAAAGGAAAATCGACGTTGAACGCCATTGAATTGGAATTGCTTGGTGATGTGAAAGGCAAAAAAATACTGCATTTACAATGTCATTTTGGACAAGATACGATGACATTTGCACGAATGGGCGCAAGTGCTGTTGGAGTTGATTTATCGGATAAAGCGGTTGAAAGAGCTACTGAATTTGCCAATCAACTCAACTTAGATGCCACTTTTGTATGTTGTGACATTTACGATGCTCCGAAACACATTGACGAAAAATTTGACATCGTTTTTACGAGTTACGGAACGATTGGTTGGTTTCCTGATTTGGAAAAATGGGCCAATGTGATTGCGCATTTTCTAAAACCGAATGGACAATTCATCATGGCCGATTTTCACCCTGTGGTTTGGATGTACGATAATGATTTTAAAGAAGTGTTTTACAGTTATTTCAACATCGAACCTATCATAGAAGAAGAATCGGGAACGTATGCTGAAACCAAAGCCAATTTGCAAACTAAAAGTGTGGGTTGGAATCATCCGATAAGTGAGATATTGAATTCGTTATTGCAATCGGGATTGGAGTTGAAGCAATTCAATGAGTACGATTATTCGCCTTACAGTTGTTTTAATGAAATGGAAGAATTTGAAGCTGGAAAATTTCGCATTAAAACTTTTGGCAATAAAATCCCGATGGTATATTCGATTTTGGCTACAAAAAAGTGATGTTCTATTTTGCGATAAAGCCCTAGCCCCGATAGTAGAGGAAATCCTGTCATTGCGCAATCAAGAGTTCTTGACAGATTGCTTCGTTCCTCGCAATGACAGATTGGAACGGATAGCGGGAAATAGCTTCAAAAAAAACTTACTATCTTTGCCCTCGAAAAGCTCAGGCACTTAGGCACTCAGCTACTCAGTTACTATGAGAATAGACATCATAACCGTTTTACCCGAATTACTCCGCAGTCCGTTTGAAGCCTCGATTATGAAACGAGCGATTGACAAAGGATTGGTAGAAGTACATTTTCACAACTTACGCGATTATACGACCAACAAACAAAAAAGTGTTGACGATTATCCGTTTGGTGGTGGCGCAGGTATGGTGATGATGGTACAACCAATTGATGCTTGCATTACGCATTTAAAAAGTGAGCGTGAATACGACGAAATCATTTATATGACGCCCGATGGTGAAACGTTGAACCAAAAAATGGCCAATACGATGTCGATGTACGAGAACATCATCATTTTGTGCGGACATTATAAAGGAGTTGACCAGCGTGTTCGCGATCATTTTATCACTAAAGAAATTTCGATTGGCGATTATGTGCTTTCGGGTGGTGAATTGGGCGCTTTGGTGTTATCTGATGCCTTGATACGATTAATTCCGGGTGTGTTGAGCGACGAAACTTCGGCCTTGACGGATAGTTTTCAAGATAATTTACTTTCGCCACCTATTTATACTCGTCCCGCCGATTACAAAGGTTGGAAAGTTCCCGAAGTATTGACCAGCGGACATTTTGCCAAAATTGATAAATGGCGTGAGGATATGGCGTATGAGCATACTAAGAATAGACGACCAGACTTACTTGAGGAATAGTTTAAAGTTGTTTAAGGTTGTTTAAGGTTGTTTAATATGGTTTAAGGTTGTTTAACTATTATACATATTAAACCATATTAAACCATATTAAACCATATTAAACCATATTAAACTTTTTCAACCTTTTTAGTTTTTTTTAAACTTTTTTATTTACTTTTGCACCCACATTTGACCAACCTCTGGCGAAAACCGTGAATGTTGCTCAGATTTTAAACCATAATTAGCATTAAAAATGGCAAATTTAGTAGATTTCGTTAATAACGAATTATCAACAAGAAACGATTTCCCTGTATTCGGAGCTGGTGATACTATCACTGTGTACTACGAAATTAAAGAGGGTGAAAAAACAAGAACTCAGTTTTTTAAAGGAGTTGTTATTCAAAGAAAAGGTTCAGGAGCAACTGAAACTTTTACAATCCGTAAAATGTCGGGTGCAGTTGGTGTAGAGCGTATCTTCCCAGTAAACATGCCCGCTTTGCAAAAAGTAGAAGTAAATCAAAGAGGTAAAGTTCGTAGAGCTCGTATCTACTACTTCAGAGAACTTACTGGTAAAAAAGCAAAAATCAAAGAAAGAAGAAGATAATTCAATTCTTTCCTTTTATAAAAGAAGCTTCGATTTGTTCGAGGCTTTTTTTATGCAAAAAAGATAACTCTAAATTATCAAATTCATAATTTTAAAACCTTAAAATAACAATATGATAATTCAATCGATTTCGCCAGAAAACATAAAAGAAATTCCTTCTTTATTATTTATATTTGTTTCCGCAAAAAATTTAGAGTACAACAACAAACTTAAACAATATGGCAAAAATTAAAGTAGCTAATCCGGTTGTAGAAATCGATGGCGATGAAATGACACGAATTATTTGGAGCTTCATTAAAGAACAACTCATTCTCCCTTATTTAGATTTAGATATCAAATATTACGACTTAGGAATTGAAAGTCGAGAAGCTACCAAAGACCAAATCACAATAGACTGCGCCGAAGCCATTAAACAATACAATGTAGGTATTAAATGTGCAACCATTACTCCCGACGAAGAGCGCGTTAAAGAATTCAACTTATCAGAAATGTGGAAATCACCCAACGGAACCATCCGAAATATTGTAGGTGGAACTGTTTTCCGTGAACCTATTATTATGAGTAATGTGCCACGTTACGTTCAAGGTTGGACCAAACCAATTGTAATTGGTCGTCACGCTTTTGGAGATCAATATAAAGCAACTGATAAAGTAATCAAAGGAAAGGGAACTTTGACCATGTCGTTCACTAACGAAGCGGGTGAAACTACTACTTGGAACGTTTACGATTTTAAAGGTGATGGAGTTGCCATGTCAATGTATAACACAGACGAAAGTATCTACGGATTTGCACATTCCTCTTTTCAAATGGCATTGACTAAAAAATGGCCATTGTACCTTTCAACTAAAAATACGATTTTAAAAGCTTACGACGGACGATTCAAAGATATTTTTGAAGAAGTATACCAACAACATTATAAAGCCGATTTTGAAGCTAACGGTATGACTTACGAACACCGCTTGATCGACGATATGGTGGCATCAGCAATGAAATGGAACGGTGGATTTGTTTGGGCGTGTAAAAATTACGATGGCGATGTTCAATCGGATACTGTAGCTCAAGGATTTGGTTCGTTAGGATTAATGACTTCTGTTTTAGTTACTCCAGATGGAAAAACGGTGGAAGCGGAAGCTGCTCACGGAACTGTTACACGTCATTACCGTCAACACCAACAAGGAAAGAAAACATCTACCAACCCAATTGCATCGATTTTTGCATGGACACGTGGATTAGAGCACAGAGGTAAATTAGATCAAAATCAAGAATTGATTAACTTCTGTAATGCCTTAGAGCAAGTGTGTATTGAAACAGTGGAAAGCGGAAAAATGACAAAAGATTTAGCCATGTTAGTAAAACCAGAAGGTTTAACTGATGCTGATTATTTATCAACTGAAGATTTTTTACAAGCGTTAAAGAGTAATCTTGATGCTAAATTAGGATAAATTCATTTTTAAATTATATAAAAAAACGTCCGATATGTCGGACGTTTTTTTTATTTCTGAATTGTTTCTATTTTAGTAATAATTAATTTGGCTTTTACTCCTGTAGTTAAGTTCCAACTATTATTAGTAACAACTTTTCCACTGTCATCAGTCACAATAAACTGAGCTGTATTGGGTCCAGATTCTCCTTGATTCAACGCTTCGATTTCTACTTTATTAATTCCGTTTTCTAAATCCAAATACACTTCCCTGAAATCGGCTTCCAAAAGTATTCTATTAATAGCAATTTGTCCATTCAACCAAATTCTGACTAAATCGCCATCAGGATATTCGTGGTCACGACACGCTATTTTTACAATTTTTGAACCTGTTCTGAATTCGCCTAAAAAACTATCCGAACGATATCGCTCTAAAATTTCACCATCGCTTCCTTTCTTATTCATTTTTTCAGTAAAAATCTCAGACGGATTACGCAATTCAACATTGGAAGGTGTTTTCAAACCTACTTTTGGAGCAATAGAGAAATTTTTCAATAATCTCTCATCATTATTTTTGCCAATTGTACTTTCATACTTAATTGCTGCTTGAGCTGTATCAACATCTACTTGCTTTGGCGGGGCTTTTGGACTCTTAACTGCACCAATACGAATGGACTTTTTAGGATTTTCAAACTGCGAAAAACCTAAATTAACCACAAACAATAATAAAAATAAAAATGTACTGCGCATTGGAAATTTTTTATAAAAGTATTTAAAAATCGTAGTTACTCAAAACAATCTTAACCATACATTAACAATTGTATCAAACGAATAGCCTTAATTTTGGTGAAATTTGTACAAAATATCAACTCATGCTATCAAAAAAGATACCAAATTTGTACTATAAAAAACAATGAGCTTCAAATGACTAATTCTGAAAAATTAAATTAGACATGGTTAAACTTTTGAATACCCTTTTTTCAGGCTCATTAATTTTGCTTTCTTTTATTATATTTTTAAATCCCAAAAACTATAACATCAAAGCTAATAAATGGTTTAGTGGTTTCATTTTTTGTGTTTTCCTCATCAGTTTTCAAACACTTCTACTTGACCTATCATTAGAAAGTGACAATTCGTTTATTGAAATCATCGTTTCAATTGCCGTATTTTCTGTAGCTCCAGTTTTATATTTAAGTGTACGTTATTTTATAGAACCCGAGACAAAATGGACTACAACTGATTACTTTCACTTTCTTTTTGCCTCTTTGTTCACTGCATTATCTATGATTGCTCTTTTTGAGGATGATAACAATAAAGTAGAAAATATCAGTTCTGAAATAGTAGCACTTACTGAGTTAATTTTCAATCTTATTTTTAGTATTCAAGTTATTTTATATTGCCTTCTATCATTACGAAAAATCCTTAGACATCAAAAAAACGTTTGGCTATTTTCCTCTTCGACAGAAAACATCGATTTAAAATGGTTGGAATTCATCTGCATTGGAATACTTATAATGTCTATTTTTTGGGTGATTGATATTATATTTGATTTATCAACTAAAAGTTCAATTTTTGATTACTTTACTAGTTCATTATATCTTACAAGTGTTTTCTTTATTACTTATAATTGGTTGAAACAAAAGGAGATTTATCCATATAACAATGATATCAAAAAAGAAATCAATAAAATCATCATTGAAACTGATACTCCAGAATCCAACAAAAAAAAATTAATTTCAGATGAAAGATTAGACGAAATAAAAATTGACCTATTGAATTTAATGGAAACCAAAAAACCATTTCTAGATTGTGAATTAAACTTAGTCAAACTGGCAAGCGAATTAAAACTTTCATCACACTTACTTTCTTATTCACTCAATAAAGGTTTTAATGAAAATTTTTATCAATTTGTCAATCGATATCGAGTTGAAGAAGCTAAAAAGATACTAATCGACAGCTCAAAAAACAACCTAAATTTAGTCGGAATCGCTTTTGAAGTTGGCTTTAATTCGAAAACTGCTTTCAACACAACTTTCAAAAAAATCACTAATCAAACTCCTTCTGATTATAAAAAATTGAATTCTTAACTATTTTTATATTAAAAAACGTTCCGATTGATAAATTGGAACATTTACAACCTAATACAATTCAATATTTGCATCTCAATATAAAAAAACACAAGATGTCAAAAATGTTTCTATCAGTACTCAAAAAAAATCAGTTTTTAATCGGTTCCAAAACTGTAGCACTTCTAATCATCACTTTCTCTTTAACATCGTGCTCAAAAGATGGAGAAACAACTTATCCTCAGTTTAATAAAGAAATCGTTCAACTGCCAACCCATCAACTAACAGCTTATAAAAGTTCAAGTAATTCAACTTATTTAGTCATTTTAGAATCTGGACTTGGTGATGACCACAGCATATGGAATTCACATCACTTGGCAGAAAAAATAGCTCAAAAATCAGATGTGGTTATGTATGATCGGGCTAATTATGGCGAATCTGATTCAGGTCCAAATCCAAGAAACATCGATCAATTACGAATTGAATTGGAATATGTAATAAATCATTTTTCAAATGGTAGAAAAGTCATTCTAATTGGACATTCGCTAGGCGGATTAATAATTCGAGATTATGCAATAAAAAACCCAACCAAAACAGCAGGTTTACTTTTTGTTGACCCTACTCATGAGCAATACAACAACCCAACACAAGAATTAGAAGACTACATGTACACTCTTTTTAGTCAGAATTTTGGATCTAATTTTGGAGGAACATTAGAAATTCAACAGTTAATAGAAGATCTTCAATACACATCTTCATTGCCAAATTTACCCGATGTTCCCATGATTGTTTTAACAAGTATGAAACACGACGAAAACAACAATAACTCAGATGCTACTTATAATTTAACTAGAGAAGATTGGTATAATGCACACGAAACACTAGGAAATAGCATTTCTGATTTTACACACATCGGAACAACAAATTCTGGACATTATATTATGACTGAAGAATCGAATCTTTTTTTAGAAAATTTCGATTTATTGTTTTCAAAAATAAACAACTGAAAGTTTGAAAAAGAGCTAAACTTATAACTTTTATTTAACAACTTCACTACTATTAAATTCTAATTTTATACTCTTAAAAATCAATCATCAATCAATTTTTATGAAACAACAAATCATCATTTTTTTACTTGCCCTTTTTCTTTCTTCCACTTCCTTTTCCCAAGAGCGATTCACTATCTCAGGAACCATTTCTGATGCTAAAAACAACGAAACACTTATTGGTGTAAACATCAATTTTAAAGGAACTAATTATTTTGCCATCACCAATGAATACGGATTCTATTCAGTTACTCTTCCAAAAGGAGAATATGAAATGATGATTAGTTATGTAAGTTTTGAAACTATTGTGGAGAAAATTTCTCTTAATCAAAACATCAAAAAAAATTATGCTCTGAAAGGAACTGATGAACAACTCGAAGAAGTCATCATCACCGAAAAAACCAAGACCAATACTCGAAAACCCGAAATGAGCGTCAACAAACTTTCCATCGCTCAAATCAAGCAAATGCCTGTTGTTTTGGGTGAAGTCGACATCATAAAATCGCTTTTACTTTTGCCCGGAGTAACAAATGCTGGTGAAGGTCAGTCGGGTTTCAACGTTCGCGGTGGTGGCGCCGATCAAAATTTAATTTTACTCGATGAAGCCACTATCTACAATTCGTCGCACTTGTTTGGTTTCTTTTCAGTTTTTAATCCAGATGCGATTAAAGACTTAAAATTGTACAAAGGCGGAATTCCTGCTCGATTCGGCGGAAGAGCTTCATCAGTTCTCGACATCTACCAAAAAGACGGAAACAGTAAAAAATTCAGTATGAACGGCGGAATCGGTTTAATCTCCAGCCGATTATTGGCCGAAGGTCCGATTGTAAAAGACAAAGGTTCGTTCCTAATTGGCGGTCGCGGTTCGTATGCTCATTTATTCCTAAAATTAGCCAATAATGACAACTCAGCCTATTTCTACGACTTAAATACCAAACTCAATTACAAACTCAACAAAAACAACAACCTTTATCTTTCAGGTTATTTTGGTAGAGATGTGTTTGATATTGCAGAAGCCTTCACTAATACGTACGGGAATTCAACGTTAAACTTGCGTTGGAATCACCTATTTTCTGATAAATTATTTTCCAACTTGTCAATGATTTACAGTGATTACTACTACGGTCTGGATTTAGATTTTATAGGGTTCAATTGGAATTCCGGAATCAAAAATTACAATCTTAAATACGATTTTAAATACTATGTAAACGATAAGTTCAAAATCAATTACGGTGCAAATGCGATTTACTATCATTTTAATCCCGGAGAAATCAGTCCGTTAACCGATGATTCTGGAATTAACTACAAAAAATTAGAACAGAAATACGCCTTCGAACCTGCGTTTTACATCGATACCGAACACAAAATAAACGACAAATTAAGTGTTCAATACGGTTTGCGTTACAGTTTATTTTATCGTCTTGGAAGTTCAACCGTGAACTATTACGAAAATGATTTACCTGTAAGTTATGACAGTGAATTAAAAATCTACGAAAAAGCAACACCAATCCGAACGGAATCCTTAGGCAAAAACAAAACCATTGCCAGTTATGATAATTTGGAACCGCGATTTGCTTTGGCATACGAATTCAGTAACAACAAATCAGTAAAATTGGGTTACAACCGTATGGTTCAATACTTACAACTGATTTCGAATACGGCTTCTCCTACTCCTTTAGATGTATGGACGCCAAGCGACAACTACATCAAACCTCAAATCGCCGATCAAATTGCCGTTGGTTATTTTACAAATCTGAAAGACGACGAGTATTCATTAGAACTAGAAAGTTTCTTCAAAACCGTAAAAAACCGTTTGGATTATATTGATGGCGCCGACTTAATTGCCAACGAAGCCATTGAACAAGTCGTTTTGAACGGTCAAATGCGTTCGTATGGTTTAGAAATTTTATTCCGAAAAAACACAGGAAAATTAAACGGTTGGATTGCCTATACCATTTCCAAATCGGAACAAAAAACTCCAGGACGATTTGACAACGAGATCGGAATCAATAATGGAAATTGGTACAAAAACGCTTACGACAAAACACACAATTTAGCCGTAACAGCTTCATACAAACTAAATCCAAAATGGTCGTTCAGTGGAAATTTTTCCCTACAAACAGGTCAACCTGTAACGTATCCAAACGGACAATATGTTTACCAAGGAATCACCGTTCCGAGTTACGGTTTACGTAATGAAAACAACCTTCCAACCTATCATCACTTAGACGTTTCGGCCACTTTAACTCCAAAGAGAAACAAAGGTAGAAACTGGCAAGCCGAATGGGTTTTTAGTGTTTACAATCTATATGGCCGAAAAAATGCGGCTTCCATTAGTTTCTCTCAAAACCTTGAAACCGGACAAAACGAAGCCGTGCGATTGTCTATTTTCGGTATAGTTCCAGCGGTTTCATATAATTTCAAATTCTAAAATCAACAACATGAAAAATATAGCTTACCTTTTGCTACTTATTATCTTCGCCAGCTGTGAAGATGTAGTCAATGTCGACTTAGAAACAGGCAGTCCAAAATTAGTAATTGATGCCAATATTCTATGGCAAAAAGGAACGTCGGGCAACGAGCAAAAAATAAAACTCACTACCACAACCGATTATTATACCAATACAATTCCAACAGTTTCTGGAGCAATTGTATTCGTTACCAACAGCCAAAATACCGTATTCGATTTCATAGAAGTGCCAAATACAGGCGAATATGTTTGCACCAACTTTGTTCCTGTCATCAATGAAACGTATACATTAACAGTGCAACACGGCGGAATCACCTATAAATCAACCGAAAAATTATATCCAACTCCAACCATCGATTCAGTCGAACAAGAAACCGTAGATGTTTTTGGAACCAACGTTATCCAAGTGAAATTCTTCTTTCAAGACAACGGTTCTGAAACCAATTACTATTTGGGTACTATTAAAAATCAAGCGAACGCAATTCCAGAATTGGGCGCTTTTGACGATGAGTTTTTCCAAGGAAATCAAATGTTCGGATTTTATTCCGATGAAAACTTGGTTGCTGGAAACACGATTAATTTCAAATTACAAGGCATTTCATTGCGCTATTACAATTACATGAATAAGTTGATAAGCATTGCTGGAAACAGTGGTGGAAATCCATTTTCCACTCCACCAGCTACTTTACGCGGCAACATGGTCAATCAAAATAATGTCGATGACTATCCTTTAGGTTATTTTCATTTATCAGAAGTAGATACTCGAGAATATACTATTCAATAAATGATTTCGCCACAGATGCACAGATTCATTTTTTTTCAATTATTCAATAGTTGAAATCAGTAAAGTAGTCAATAAAAAAACTGTGAACCTGTCTGCCGATAGGCAGATCAGTGGTGGCTTTTTTTTTTGTAGCTCATCCAGCTATTCATTCCAAAAAAATACAGTAGAAAACAGTTTTTAAAAGTATAAAACAGCTTCCGCTGGTCGCAGTTTTATCCTAAAAAAACTAAAGTTATCCACTGTATTTTGTTTTCCATTGCTACCTGCCTGCCGGCAGGCAGGTCTGGGCTAGAGAAGTGCGATTTACGAAGTTGGAAGTAATAGAGATAAAATCACTATTTTTGAAACTTGAGACAATTCGACTTTACAGAAAACCTGAAACTTGAAACTTGAAACAAAAACTTCTTCGTACCTCTAACTTCTAACCTCGCACTTAAAAATGTCTTCCCACCACATCGTTCGTGACGACCAAGAACCAGCGCTCATCATTGCAAATGGCGCCGAATGCAGTATGGAATTGCTCGGACAATTACTCGAATGGTCGCCAATAGTCATTGTATTAGACAATGCCATCGACCGCGTATTACAACTCGACATCAAAATTGATGTATTGTTGGGTGATTTTGACGGTGATTTTAATCCCGAACTGTATAAAGAAAAACAATTTCCACTCGAAATTGTTCACACGCCCAACCAAGACAAAACCGATTTAGAAAAAGCCTTTGATTACTTGATTGAAAAAGGTCATCAAGCCGTAAATGTGGTTTGGGCAACTGGTAAAAGAGCCGATCATACGATTACCAACATCACTAACATAGTAAGTTACCGCAATCAGCTAAAAATTGTGATTCTGGACGACCATTCAAAAGTGTTTTTATTGCCGCGTACGTATGAAAAATGGTATACTGCAAACACTCCCATTTCATTAATTCCAGTGGGAAAAGTAAGCGGAATTACTACACAAAACTTATTCTATCCACTGCAAAATGAAGAATTAACCATTGGTTACCGCACCGGAAGTAGCAATCACGTCATCGAAGACGGAATCGTAAAAATACAACACACCGAAGGCGATTTACTCTTGATGGAATGTTTTGATTAAAGACACGAATTTCACAAATTATCACAAATTAATTAGTGAAAATTCGTGTAATTTGTGTCGAAAACTTAAAGAATCTAAAGTTAGATACCCTGAAATTGACTTATTTAAACACTAATAAATAATCAATTAATGTGTTTAACTTTCAGCAATTGATTCCTAACTATTTCGAAATGTGACCACGGAATAAAATGATCCGCATCTTTAATCGAAAGTGTGTCTATTTTTTTAGCATTGACCAATTCTTTTTGTAAAAATGCCATATTTGAATACGGAACCAATCGGTCTTTAGTTCCATGAACAATGGTTACTTCAGCCGTAATTTCATCCAAATGCGGTTTCATATCGATTAAATCGGTTTTCAAATACCATAACTCATCATTTGAAGGTCGCAACGCACCCGGAATCAAATAACGTAAGGGTTTGCTTTTCAATATCGGTCGCCACAACTCGGGTTTCTCCGCTTTTGGATCAACCGAACCAGCCAAAATGACCAAATGCGAATACAATTTCGGATCGTCAATCGCCATTTTTACAATCAATGGTCCGCCAAGCGAATGTCCAACCAAAGCAATTGGTTGTTTATTATCCAACATCCGAACCAACTCATTAATCCATTTCGATTGAGTAGCTAAATTTTCGGGTGAACCAAAATCACTGTAACCAAAACCCGGTCGATCCACAGCAATCATTCGGTATTTTTTCAATAGCAAACTATCGTTCAAGTACGTTTTAAATGCATCCCAACTTCCGGGCGAACCGTGAACAAAGAACAAAGTCGGATTGTTTTCATTACCTGTTTGAATGTAATGCAAAGAATGACCATCAAATTCAATAGATTCATCAACATAATCCACTTTTTTCTCCTCAAAATACGCTTGAGTTTTTACACTACTCATGCGCATTTTCATACACGATTGACAGACAATCACATACAAAACGAACAGTAAAAACAAGGCATAGCGCTTTTTAAATCGGCGTACTAAAATCATGTGCGGTTGATTTTAAAAAGCTAAAAGTACGGTTTTTTCTAACTACCTTTGCTTAGACTTTAGTTAAAAATGAAACCAAAAACCAACTCAGAGAAAACCAATTTGCATCCTAGAAATCAGCATCGTTCACGGTATGATTTTGAAAAATTGTCAGTTGCTTTTCCAGAGCTTCAATCGTTTGTTTTCACCAATGAACACAAGAGTGAAACAATCGATTTCAGCAATCCCGATGCCGTAAAAGCGTTGAACAAAGCGATTTTAATTTCGGATTACGGAATTGCGAATTGGGACATTCCTCAACACTATTTGTGTCCGCCGATTCCTGGAAGAGCCGATTATATTCATTACATCGCCGATTTGTTAGCCAATTCTAACAACGGAATCATTCCAACTGGAGAAACTATTTGTGGTTTGGACATCGGAATTGGTTCGAATTGTATTTATCCCATCATTGGAAATTCTGTTTACGAGTGGAGTTTTGTAGGTACTGACATTGATGAAAATGCACTGCAAAATTGTAAGAAAATCATCGCTGGGAATCCGAAATTAATCGAAGTCATAAGTTTGCAATTACAAACCGAATCGCGTTTTATTTTCAAAAACATCATTTTAGCTGAAGATCGATTCGCATTTACCATTTGTAATCCGCCTTTTCATTCATCGCAACTCGAAGCCAACAAAGCTTCTGAAAGAAAAACCACTAATCTTGGAACCAAAAAAACACTAAATTTTGGTGGTCAAAACGCCGAATTATGGTGCAATGGTGGCGAAATCGGTTTCATCACTCAAATGATTTACGAAAGTGTAAAATATCCGTTGAATTGTTTTTGGTTCACCACTTTGGTTTCTAAAAAAGATAATCTTCGTACGATTTACAGAACGCTGAATAAAGTCGGCGCCATCGAAATCAAAACCATTGAAATGAACCAAGGACAAAAAATCAGTCGATTGGTCGCGTGGACTTTCTTGAGTGAAAAGCAACAAAAAGAATGGAAGTTTTCCTTATAGTTCCTGAGTTACTGAGTAACTGAGTTGCTGAGAAAAAACTTTATTCTTTCACTTAGTACATTACTTTTTCATCTCCAAAATATATAACTTTGTAAATTAACAAACTCTGTCACTTAGTCACTCAGCAACTCAAAAAAATGAAATTCCAAGTCGTATCCGAATACCAACCTACAGGCGATCAACCACAAGCCATTGAAAAATTAGCTAATGGCATTCGCAATGGTGAAAAATACCAAACGCTTTTGGGAGTTACAGGTTCGGGAAAAACGTTTACGGTTGCCAATGTGATTCAAGAAGTAGAAAAACCAACCTTGGTTCTCGCTCACAACAAAACATTAGCCGCGCAATTATACTCCGAATTCAAGCAATTTTTCCCTAATAATTCGGTACAATATTTCGTTTCGTACTACGATTATTACCAACCCGAAGCCTACATTCCGGTAACGGGAACGTACATTGAGAAAGATTTATCCATCAACGATGAGTTGGAAAAACTGCGTTTAAGTACGACTTCTGCCCTACTTTCGGGTCGACGTGACGTATTGGTAGTTGCTTCGGTTTCGTGTTTGTATGGAATCGGAAATCCAGTAGAATTTCAAAAGAATGTGATTTCGATTGAAAAAGACCAAGTGATTTCCCGAACTAAATTATTGCATCGATTGGTGCAAAGTTTGTATTCACGGACGGAAGCCGAATTCACTCCAGGAACTTTTAGAATCAAAGGCGATACAGTAGAGATTTTCCCAAGTTATGCTGACGAACCGTTTCGCGTGCATTTTTTTGGAGACGAAATTGAAGAAATCGAAGCCTTTGATGCCAAGACCTCACAAGTGTTGGAAAAATACGAAAAACTCAACATTTACCCAGCGAATATGTTTGTGACTTCACCTGATGTGTTGCAAGCTGCGATTTGGGACATACAACAAGATTTGGTCAAACAAGTCGATTATTTCAAAGAAATTGGTAAGCATTTAGAAGCCAAACGCTTGGAAGAACGCACCAATTTCGATTTGGAAATGATACGAGAATTGGGCTATTGTTCTGGAATTGAAAACTACTCTCGCTATTTGGACCGACGTTTACCTGGAACTCGACCGTTCTGTTTGTTGGATTATTTCCCAGATGATTTTTTGATGGTAGTGGATGAAAGTCACGTTACTATTTCTCAAGTTCATGCGATGTACGGCGGTGATCGAAGTCGGAAGGAAAATTTAGTCGAATTTGGTTTCCGATTACCAGCTGCGATGGACAATCGACCATTGAAGTTTGAGGAATTCGAATCGATGCAAAACCAAGTCATCTACGTTTCGGCTACTCCAGCGGATTACGAGTTAGAAAAAAGCGAAGGAATCTATGTGGAGCAAGTCATTCGCCCTACTGGATTGTTGGATCCGATTATTGAGATTCGACCAAGTTTGAATCAAATTGACGATTTAATTGAAGAAATTCAAGTGCGTTGTGAATTGGACGAACGCGTTTTGGTAACCACATTAACCAAACGAATGGCAGAAGAATTGACGAAATATTTGACGAAAGTCTCGATTCGTTGTCGTTACATTCATTCAGATGTTGATACACTAGAGCGTGTTGAAATAATGCAAGATTTACGAAAAGGATTGTTTGATGTGTTGATTGGGGTGAATTTATTACGTGAAGGCTTGGATTTACCCGAAGTTTCATTGGTTGCTATTCTGGATGCCGACAAAGAAGGATTTCTTCGCAGTCATCGATCGTTGACACAAACAGTAGGTCGCGCAGCACGAAACGTAAATGGAAAAGCCATTTTGTATGCTGATAAAATCACCAACAGTATGCAAAAAACAATGGATGAAACTACGTATCGTAGAGAAAAGCAAATCGCTTACAATACCAAACACAATCTACAACCGAAAGCCTTAAACAAAAGTTTAGGTAATGCGTTGAGTGGAAATTCGGTTTCAACACAATACTACGAGGATAAAATCTTAAAAGCAGCCGAACCCGAAAGTTTGTACTTATCCAAACCCGAAATTGAAAAGAAAATCCGTGAAGCCCGAAAAGCAATGGAAAAAGCAGCCAAAGATTTAGATTTTATGCAAGCAGCCAAACTACGCGACGAGATTAAAGCGTTGCAAGAGAAAATATAAAATACGACATTTTACGTATACTTTCCTAATAGTCAGCATGATAAATTTGTAAAAACTATTTATCATGCTTAAAAAAACCATCTTATTTCTACTGTTATCGATTATCAGTAGTTATGCTCAAAATGGTGCTCACTCTACAACTAGTAGAGTTTCGAGGCTATTTGTATCACAAGACGAAACTAAATTCTTGACCTTATCTGGCACCGAAATTGTGCTTTGGGATAACATCACTAATCAAATGATTTGGATGAAAAAACTAAGCGATTTAGGATTGGGCAACGAGATATTACACGACCCAATAGTTGGTGTTGATCCTTATCTTAAGTACATGGTACTAACCAATAAAATGTCGTATCGAAAGTTGGTTAATCTCACTAACTTCACAACAACTGCTTGGCCTTATTACACTTATGATTTTGTAAATGATGGAAGAATAGCCGTAATGGACTACGATTTTAATAAAAAAAATAGCCATACAACTTATTTATTGAACTTAGATAATGGTCAAAAAGAACTTATTGCTGACAAAATGGGTGATTTGAGAGTCATCGGTAATGGAAAATTTGTTAGAATCATTAACCACGACAAATCCGTAAATGACTACAAATACGATAAATACAAAGTGTATGACATGGCTACAAAATCGTTTAATAAATCTGATTTTGATTGGCGTGATCTTGACAACAACTTTACTTCTGGTGAATACAAAGTTACTTATTCTTATGGCGCAAAATCAATTACAACAACGGATGCTAATGGTAAACAAATTGCAAATTTCACAGTTAAAAACCCTGTAATTGGTTCAATGGAAAATAATAAAACGCATTTGTTTTATGTTTCTGAAACCCAACCTCACGCCTACTTTTTAGAGCAAGACAGCAACAAACCGAATGAAAAGTTAAGCTACTTATATGTTTATGACATTACAAATGGTAATGTGGTAAAAAGAATTGAACTACACGACACCTCTGAATCTGCAAAGTTGATTTCCGAAAAAGAAATTGGAAAACAGAGACAAATTGAAGCTGAAAATCAACGCATATTTAATCTTCCTGAAAACGTATTAAAAAGACGATTGTCTAATCTTCAAGGAAATGCGTATTACAATACCAATACCAAGGGCATATACTATGTAGTTCCTGATAAACCTTTGTATCAAGGTGATTTGGTGCGAATGGATGCATTGAACGACGACCCAAAACTAAAAATGGAAGTCTACGAAAAAATTGAAAACCTCGAAAATCCTTCCATTTATAAAAAAATCATCAGTAAAAAATCATGTATACATTGCAACGGAAAAGGTTTTATTTCTAACTCTTATACCCGAACTGTAGCCGATTACGAATACACCACTGGAAAAAAATTAGTTGAAACAACTACTAATACCAACTCTTGTGGCAATTGTGGTGGTTGCGGATTAACTCCAACTTTTTAAATCATGAAAAAAATTACATTCCTATTGGTATTTCTGAGCACCTTAACTTATGGTCAAAAAGCAGGACACAAACATTATTCATGGGTAAAAAACGTTTATTTTAATGCTGATTTTACTCAATTTATGAGCAACAATTTAAACGAAATTGCCTATTGGGATGTTGCAACAATGAAACCTTTTTGGGTATTTGAAGCCAAACAATTTGGCTGTGAAATTCCTGATTTTTGGTATTTTAACCCTACAACCAACTTAGAGTATTTCAAAATATTCAACAGCCGTGAATGCGTTAAGTTGGTAGATACTAAAAAGTTACTTTTTTCAACTTTTACCAGTGCTAATAATAGACTATTTGAAAAAATAGAAGGCGACTATATTGTTCGAAAAGAATTTAGTGGAAAAAATGAAATAATTTACCTTACTAACGTCAAAACCAATCAAGAAAAACAAGCATATAAAGGTAAACATCTGTCTTTTAATTACAATATTATAGACAACCAATTGTACATCAATACGGGTGAAGAAGTAAAAAGATTGGATATTGCATCAGGCAAATGGGAAGAATTTCCTTTTGTTACTAAATATCCTCATTTACTGGTGAAGGTTGAAAATACTTTATTTAGTAATAATAAAATGTTTGACTTGAATACCAAAACAACTAAGCCATTTTTATATTACAATCCTGAAAGTTTTCCCTTGATTAAAGACAAGTTGTTGATGATTGACCTACCTAACAATAAATTTGGACTATTTGATATGTTTGCTCAAAATTGTACCTATTATCCTTTTAAACATGTTAATTCCCAAAAAGATGTTGTGAAGTTCGTGGGCTATAATCAACAAAAAAACATGATTTACTTTTTAGAAAATGAGAAAGTGGAAGGCAAAGACTTTTACTATGAAAAATCGTTTCTCTCCTCTTATGACTCAGTCACAGGTAACTATATACAATCGATTTCACTCAATGATTTATCTTCTGAAAGCATACTAGCTGAACGGAAAAAATCAGATGAACTAAGAGCTGAAAGAGAAAAAATAGAAGAAGAGGAACGAAAAAGAGACACACCCGAAAACCGTTTGCGTATTCGTTTGTCCAAACTGTACAGCCAAGTTTTTATGAACACAACCAATAAAAGAATGTATCAAGTAGTTCCTGATAAGCCCATTTATGAAGGAAATTTGGTTCGAATGAATGCATTACACCACAACAAAACCAAAATTGAAGAAGTATACGATCGAATTGAAAACATTGAAGATCAATCGAAATACGTTCGGGTACAACAATTTGGCAAATGCTATGTGTGCAGTGGCGAAGGCGTCACTCATCAAGGAGGAACCAGCACTGTAGCCGATTACGAATATACTTTGGGTGTTAAAGTGGTAAAAACAACTACTACAACAAGTGGTTGCCAACATTGTGGTGGTGGTGGACTTATTGTGAAATAATAACAATAATCCCAAATTAGCTGTATTTCAGTAAAATACGCCTTTTTACGTATTTCATTTTAGGTTAATTCTCATCATTTTTGAAATAAAAAAATGATGAAAAAACTACTCATTATATTTGTTTTCATTTTTGGATTTAATGCCTTTTCTCAAGTTGGAATCAACACTACAAATCCACAGTCGCAATTGGACATTAGCGCCAGCAACAGTGCAACTCCAAGTAATAATGATGGTATATTAATTCCGCGAATCAGTGCATTTCCCATTACAAACCCAACCGTTTCCCAACACGGAATGATGGTGTTTTTAACATCAACATCCGCAGGAAAACAACCTGGTTTTTACTATTGGGACAACACTACAACCAATTGGATTGGAATTAATTCTACTATCAACGCAGATACTGATTGGTTAAAATCATCAACTGGAACAACTCCCAATACTACTGACGATATGTATCACATGGGAAATGTTGGTATTGGAACTAATGTTCATTCTCAAACCTTAACATTAAACGGGACTGGAATTTACAATACATCCACTCAAATTGACAATAATGATGTAAATGGAATTAGAAATAACATCAATAGCTCTGGTTCTGGTTGGGCTTATGGCGAACAAACTCGACTCAACGGATTTGGAACAGGTCAACAAATTGGAAATTACATAAAAATTGCCAGCACCAATAATTTTGCAGAACACAACGGAATTTGGGTGGACATGACCAATGTAAATACCACACACAACAATCGAAATGGCATGCGAATATCCATGAGTGGTACCGCTACAAACGGAAATCATATTGGAATTAGTACCGCCATTCAAACCGATAATACATCAGGAACAAAAGCCGCAATGCAAAATAGCATTAGTGGAATTGGTCAAAACTACGGAATACAGAATATCTTTTCTACAGGTAATGGTACTGGAATTTATAATCGATTTCTTGGTACTGTCACTGGTTTAGGGTTATTCAATGCTATGGAAGCAACTACATCAAACACTCAATACGGAATATACAACAACTACAATGGTGCTTCAACAGGAATAAATTATGGCGTTTACAATGCATTGAGTTTTGGAAGCGGAACCGAATACGGAACCTATAACGACATTCTAAACAATACTAACGGAATAAAATATGGTACTTACAATCGTTTTTTAAGCACTGGCACAGGAGCAAAATACGGAACTTACAACGACTTTTCAGGAACTATTGCTTTCCCTGTATATGGAAATTATACTAATGTAAACACAACAAATTCTACACAAGCTATTTATGGTAACTACTTCAATATGAATGTAACTGGTAACAGCTCTTCATTACGAACAGCTAACTATAATTTAATATTAGGTAGTGGAGCCGGCACCGTTATGGGGATGTTGAACAGTATATCGTATTCGGGAACAGGGTTTAAAGTTGGTCTTGAAAATAGCTTTAGCGGAAATAGCACTGGTTCAACCTCAGGAATTAGAAATACATTTAGTGGACAAGCTAGTGATTTTTATGGACTATTTAACTTTTTTAATACTTCAGGAACTACTACTCAATACGGAATAATGAATGCTTCAAATGGAGCAAATTCGGGAACGCAATATGGTGTCTATAATAATTTTAATAATGCTGCAAGCGGATTAGTTTCTGGCGTTCATAATGTCATTGATCGAAATTCTAGCTCAACTATTTATGGAACTAATAATGACTTAAGACCTAACGGAACAGGAAATAGTTATGGTACTCATACACTATTTAATGGAAGCGGAAGTGGCAACTGGTATGCCAACTACACGGACATACCAAATGGTGGAGCAGGAAATAAATATGGCTATTTTTCATTAATTAGAACTAGTTCTGGTGGACAACACTACGGCATTTATAGTGAAGCATTAAAAACAGGAGCTTTTGCTGGTTATTTTCTGGGAAATGTCTCCATCGGAACTACAACAACTAATAATTATATTCTTCCTGCTTCAAAAGGAACAAATGGTCAAACGATGCAAATTGACGGAACAGGAACCGTAAATTGGGTTGATCCATCGCTACGAAATTATGCAACAACTGGCGCTTCAACAGGAATATACACTGTAAATTCATCCGAATACACAGTTCGAGTTTATAACGGAATCTCAGAAATTAGATTGCCGAATGCAGTCGGAAATCAAGGCAAAATATTCATTATTATAGGAAGTAATGGCATCAGCTCTAAAACATTCTCAACTTCTGGTGGATTTATTTACGATGATGTAACCAATTCTAACATTTCTATAATCAACGCTAACGAACGCTATTCTATTCAAAGTGATGGCACAGATTGGATTGTGATTGGAAGATAATTGACTTACGAAATACAAAAATATAGTTATACAGTACCAGTAAAATAATTTATTATATTAGCGCAAACAAAACTTATTTTTATGAAAAACGTATTTCTTTTTTTAAGCATTTTCTCTTTACTATTATCATCGTGTTCTAGTGATAGTAGTGACGAACCAGCAAATGGTGGAATAACTGCATCAATTAACGGTGCTGCATGGGCTTCTGATGTAGCAGTTGCCAACATAGCCGATGTTAATACAGGAGATATCAACAGTACTGCATTACAGATTATTGGTACCAAAATGGACATGTCTGTAATTACCATTCAATTGCCCATGACAACAATTTCTGTTGGAAATTCTACTTACAACAGTGATTCAAATGCCATGATGACTTATGTTCCAGGTAATTCTGATGAACTTTATACTTCATTAGAAACCGGAGCACAATTCAATCTTAACATTACCGAAATAAATTTATCCAATGGTACATTGAGCGGAACTTTTAGCGCAACTTTAAAGAATTTTACTGGAGAAACGGTTACAATTACAAATGGAACAATTAATGCCATAATGATAATTGGAACTCAATTTTATTCTAATGGAACTATGAGTTTATCACGAAACGGAAGTCCAGTTTTTACAATGGATAATGACAATACCGATGGTAAATATGTTTTAATCACCGAAAATTCAGTAGAGAATTCGGTTGGAGTTTTTGGTCATAATGCCACACTTTCACCTGAATTTGGAATTTATCATATTCAGTTTCCAAAGACCGTTACTCCTGGAACTTATAATTTAGTTACGTCTAATGGTTTTGCTGCAGGTTTTGCAAATGATGATCAAACCGAATACACTGTTACATCTGGAACATTAACGGTAACCAGTCATAATGGAAATACCGTTGTTGGAACCTTCAGTTTCAATGCTACTAATGGATCGCAAACCGTAACTATTACTAATGGTAATTTCTCTATAACTCACAATTAGTTATTGTTGAATAAGAAATTCATCTAAAAACTTTGTAACACCCAATCGGTTACAATAGTCTTATCAAAGCATCTTTTTTATACCTAAAATTGTATAACTTTACTTTATCAATTTTTTTGGGTATGAAAAAGATGTTTTTGTTTGCGTTACTTCTTCCTTTGTTTTGTTTCTCCCAATACGAGAAACAAATTGACTCTTTGCAAAAATTAATATCAAAAACAAAAGACATTGACAAAAAAGGAAATGCCTACGCCGAATTAGCTCTGATTTATTTGGATTCGGATATTGAAAAAGCAGCTCCGATTTTAGACCAATTAAAAGCATTAAACAAAAACAATAAATGCCCAAAATGTGAAGCGTATTATTGGATGTACAGCGGTCATATGACTGCACGACTTGGCAAAATCAAGGAAGCCATTCCACTGTATGAAAAAGCCTATCAAAAAGCAAAAACCTTTGATGACGACTATATTTATTTAAAATCAAAAGCACATATTGCCCAGTGTTTGTTGGATGTAAACCAAACCAACGAAGCCGAAAAATTGCTCTTAGAAGTTCTTAATGAGTACAAAGCAACTCCAACGCAAATCGGTTTGGAAGATTTCTATTATTTATTAGGTTCCATAAATTATGAAAAACGAAATTTAAACAAAGCGCTGGATTACCTCATTCAAGCCGAAACCAATATTAAGGCAACTGATCCTGATGGTGTGTTTTTCAAAATTGCTATTATTGGAGAAATCACTCATATTTATATGGAGTTGAAGAACAAAACCAAAGCTTTTGAAACTAATAGAAAAGCAATGGAAATCGCAAGAAAGGTAAAGAAAGACATGGTACTGATGCAAACTTTAATTGATAATGGACTACTGGAAACCCAATACGGTAATCCTAAAGAAGCCATCAAAATACTGGCAAAACCGTATCAGTTTTTTACCGAAATGCAGTATCCGCTCTTGCAAAGCTTGAGCGCCAAAGCATTGGGTGAAGCCTACAATAAAACCAAAAATTATTCTGAATCTTCTAGATACTTAACTACTGCCGAAACCTTTTACTTGGAAAGTAATGACACCAAAAAACTAATCGAAATTTACTGTTACCAAGCCAATAACTCCTCTGCTTTAAACCAACTTTCTGAAGCTCAAAATTACCTTTCCAAAGCAAAAAAACTCATTGGAAATGATACTGTAAGTTCGCAAAACGTATTGTATTTGGATTCGTATGCTTCGTTTTTAAAATCCAAAAATGATTATTCTTCGGCATTTGCAACTCTTAAAAAAAGAGACTCCATCGTAAGTTTGGTCAACAATCAACTCAATAATGATACCTTTCAAAACTTGGAAACCAAATACCAAGCCAACAAAAAAGAACAAGAACTGAAACTACTTTCCGAAAAATCCAAACTGCAAAACACCATTTACCTTAGCTTACTTGGATTGTTGATTGCGCTTGGAGGATTTCTGTTTTATGGTTACCGCAACAAAATCAAAACCGCTGAAAAACTGAAAGAACTCAACGAATTAAAATCGCGATTTTTTGCTAATATTTCACACGAATTCAGAACACCGTTGACGTTGATTAAAAGTCCGGTGCAAAGTTTAAAAAGCGAAATCAACAACGAAAATCAGCAAAACAAACTCGATTTAATAGATAAAAACTCCAATCGAATGTTGGAATTGGTCGACCAATTGTTAGAATTATCCAAAATTGACAGTGGAAAATTGCAACTACTCTTGAAAGAAGGCAACATCAGTAGGTTTCTGAATTCGATTGTTGAACCCTTTGAATACCAAGCTAAAGAAAACCAACTTTTATTTCATTCATCGATCGAAAAAACAACTGAGAGTCATCATTTTGATAAAGATGTAATTGAAAAAATAGTGACGAATTTGCTCTCCAATGCATTGAAGTATACTCCAGAAAATCAAACTATTTCATTTACTTCTTCAGTTGAAAATAAACAATTGCAACTTATCGTTTCCAATTCGGGTTCTGAAATTAAAAAGGAGGATTTACCCAAACTTTTTGAACGTTTTTATCAGAAAAATGAAACCAAAAAAGGCGTCGGAATTGGTTTGGCTTTGGTTAAAGAATTGGTAGAATTGTATCAAGGAACTATTGAAACCCAATTGGAGAATAGTACACTAAGCTTTGTTGTTAAAATCCCAATGGAATCAAATCTTCCGAATGCTATTGCTGTCACTAAAGAAGAGCAAAAACCAGTTTCCAACGACGAAATTTCAAGTGATAATGAACTTCCCGTTCTATTAATTGTAGACGATAACGAAGAAATTAGAGTTGTTTTAAAAGATATATTCAACGACAATTATCAAATTCTTGAAGCAAAAGATGGTGAACAAGCGCTCGAAATTGCTTTGAAAGAAGTTCCCGATTGCATTATTTCGGATGTGATGATGCCGAAAATGGATGGCTTTGAATTTACAAAAGCAGTAAAAAGTAACGAACTGACTTCTTTCATTCCCATTATTTTATTAACTGCAAAAACAACTGACGAAGACCATTTACAAGGATTAAAAAGTACTGCTGATGCGTATCTAACCAAACCATTCAATAACGAAATAGTGAAGCAAACGGTAATTCAATTGCTCAATGAACGCAAAAAACTCCACGATCGTTACAGTCAGGAATTGATTTTAAAACCTACGGATATTGTCATCAATTCGGCCGATGAAAAATTCTTAGAAAAATTGCAAGTGGTGTTGGACAAAGAACTTTCCAACTCTGATTTCTCAGCCGATGATTTTGCTACTTTTATGGGAATGAGTCGCATGCAATTGCACCGAAAATTAAAATCGCTTTTGGGTGTTTCTACTACTGAATTCCTCCGAAAAGAACGCATTAAAATGGCTGCAACTTTACTCAAAAAAGCCAATGTTACCATTGCGGAAATTGCCTATGCTGTCGGTTTTAACGATGTGTCGTATTTCATCCGTTGCTTCAAAGAAATCTACAATTGTACTCCTTCTGAATACCAAGAAAACAATTAATTTTCATCCTAAAACCCTTGATTTTAAAGGCGTATAACCTCGTGTTACATATGTCCGATCTACGGTTACAATAGTTCTATCGATTCTGTTTTGTTCTGCTCACATTTGCATTGTACAATCAAAGCAAATGAATCATGAACCGCAAAAATCTCACCATTACATTATTAGTATTGTTTGCTTTTTTTAGCAACACTACACAGGCACAACTTTTAGACAAACTAGTCAAAAAAGCTGAAAAAGCAGCCGAACGAACCGTAGAGCGAAAAGTGGAACAAAAAGCAGAAAAAACTACGGAAGAAGCTGTCGATAAAGTACTGAACAACAAAACTACCGAAAACAGCGGCCCGAAAAATTCCAAATCTACCAAAAAAAATAAATCCATTCAATCGGCCAAAGACTTTGTAGCGGGAACTAAAATCATTGCTACCGAAGATTTTTCTCAAGATGCAGTAGGTGATTTCCCTGTGAATTGGTCTACCAACAGCAGCGGTGAAGTCGTTTCTTTTTCCGATTCGGATGCAAAATGGTTGCAACTTTCGGATAATGGTAATTTCATGCCCAATCACATTACACGATTGCCCGATAATTTCACCTTTGAATTCGACTTGTATTCCACCGAAGGGTTTTCGTTTTACTCGACTCCATTGCGCATTGGTTTTATCGAATCCAAAAAGAAAACGGATTACTTAAAATGGGGTGAATTCAAAAATGGAAATGAAGGTATAATCGTTGGTTTGCATCCACAAGTAGCGGGAAATCAAAGTCGCGGTTACTCCTTTTTTAAAGTCATGAGTGATGGAGGCGAATTAATGAAAAACGATGCTGAAATCAGCAATTACAACAACAATCAAAGTACGGCAAAAGTGCAGTTTTGGCGCCAAAATGGTCGATTGAGAATGTATGTAAACGGAGAAAAGATATGGGATTTGCCTAATGCATTTCAAGAAGTGAACTACAACAATATTGTATTTTTTATTCAAGGATATCATGAGAAAAAAGACAAATACTACATCTCAAATTTGCGTTTGGCCGAGGCTGGAAAAGACACGCGTCACAAACTGATTGAAACCGGAAGTTTTACTACGAATGAGATTCTTTTTGATGTCAACAAATCGACTATTAAAGCGGCTAGCGCGAGTGTTTTAGAGGAATTAGGACAAGTTTTAAAAGAAAACCCGAAAGTAAAAATCACCATTATTGGTCACACGGATAGCGATGGAAAAGAATCCGACAACCAAAAACTATCCGAGCAACGAGCGGAAAGTGTCAAAACCTATTTGAACAAAAATTTCGGAATCGAAGTCAGCCGAATGACTATTCAAGGGAAAGGCGAATCGGAACCTATTGCGACTACCAATACCGAAGAAGCCAAAAAACAAAACCGTAGAGTCGAATTTAAAATTAGTAAATAATAAAAAACAATACCATGAAAAATCATTTTACAAAAACAATTGTAGCAATTGTCATTACAATTACATTATCGTCGTGTTCAAAAGACGATGGACCTTCTTATAATGAAGAGAACTTTATGGCTGGATTTCTAACCAACTCTGGATTTTCAGATGTAACTGATGCAACTACTAATGGTGGAAGTTATGAATTTGGAACCGAATTTACTCCATTAGTAAAAGGTAAAATCACGTCATTGAAGGTAAAACTTCCTGCTATAAATAATGCTTTACGCGTTACCATTTGGGACAAATCAACTCCAACTGCCACTGTGATCCGATCAGAAACTGTTAATGTTAGTGCAGCTGATACTGAGCAAGGTTTTGATATCGCTGATTTGGAATTGACAGCCAATAAGCAATACGCAATTACTATGAACTCTGATGATTGGTACAACCACAGAAGAACTGGAAATACAAATGCAACGTATCCGGTTACTTCGGGCAATATCCGAATTGATAGCTACAAATGGATAGGTGGAACAACTCAAACGTATCCAACCAATATCGCACTGAGTTATTACGCAGGTGATGTATCATTCAATTTTCTTCAAATAGATTAATACTATCAAAGCAAAATCAGTTCGTTAATTTTTGTTCGATGTCAGAGAAAAAAAAGACCAAATACGTAGGTAAAATCGAAGAATTACCGTCTAAAACCATTTTTATAAATGTCAATCATTTAGAGAAAGGCAATTACGAATTGAACATCGTTCAAAAGAACAAACTCATTTTAAAAACAACTTTTATAAAAAAATAGTTATGAATAAATTACTCCTATTTTTGTTCCTTTTTCCAATGCTTGTTTGCGCTCAAGTAGGTGTAAACACGGCTACGCCCAATGCCATGTTGGATGTAAGTTCGACCAATAACGGTATGTTGATTCCGCGTGTGAATTTAACTTCGGTGCTCGACAATACCACCGTTGTCAATCCGCAAGGTGGTGCTTTGATTACCTCAACAGTGGTATACAATTCAACTGCAGCTGGCGTTGCTCCGAATAATGTACTACCCGGATTTTACTATTGGAATAACACGCTGTCACGATGGATTCCGATTGGTGGAACCAATGATTGGTCGTTAAATGGCAATACGGGAATTACTTCGCCCGCTGCTCCAGCAGTTTACGGAACTTCAACCATTCCAGCTACTTCCAATTTTATTGGAACAACTGACAATAATGATGTGACCGTTGCTACTAATACCATCGAACGAATGCGCGTGGAACGCACTACAGGCGACATCGGAATTGGAATTGCCGATCCGACGGAGAAATTGCATGTAAGTGATATTTCCAATACTACAAAAAGCACGATTTTGGGAGAAGCACAGCAACTCACTACTGGCACTGATTATCAAAATATTGGTGTTCGCGGGATTGGTCGCGGAATATCATCTTGGGGTTACGGAATTGGACTGATGGGAATGGGTGATACTTCTACGAGTTACTTTTCTACCGGAGTGTATGCACATTTAGGAAACACAATTCCAGCTTCGACTACCACCAATCAGGCGTTGTTTGCCAATGGAAATAATTTAGGCTATTCTGGAATTTTTACAGGCGGAAATGTGGGAATTGGGACAACCGCGCCTAATCGATTGTTGCATCTTAATAGTGCTACGAATGGTGCCTTGCGCATTGTTGACGGAACACAGGCGAATGGTCGAGTACTCACTTCGGACGCGAATGGAGTTGCTACTTGGCAGTCGACTGGAATTGAAAATGTTGTGGGAGTTTTAAGCGGAACGGGAGTGAATATTGCGTACAATCAAACGGCGAATTTTTTACAAACAGGTTCGTACATTACGCTTCCACCTGGACGCTATGCAGTGAATGTAACAATGCTTTTAGCTCGAAATTCGACTTCTGCGCCATCGCCAAACAATTCGTTTTTTTGGGTGCGATCGTCGTTTTCGGACAGTGCTGGAGTGAATCCGGTTTCATCACCTGATATTGTAGGTTCGACTTTGGCAAGTGGTAATTTTGGCGGAACAAGCGTGTACGCGATGTTGATTGGAACGATCATCATCAACAATACTTCGGCTGGAAACAAAACCTATTATTACGTAGCAGGACGAACCGTGTTTTCAAATACAACTGAAACCTTGACTGGATTTGGAAGTACGTATTGGGCTGAAAATAATATTATTGCATATAGGTTGAATTAGAGTTGAATTAGTTTTTGTAGTGAAAAGCTGTTCTGAATGGAGCAGCTTTTTGTTTTTAAACAATTTAGAAGTTCCGATTTTGAGATTGAAGAGTTTTTAGAATACTCAAGATTAGTTTATAAAAGATTTTACGATAGTATTTGCAATAAAAACTTTTTTCTCTTATTGTATCTTATTAAGTGCTCATCAGATGAAATCAGAGAGCATTCCATTGTCATAGCAGCTGCATAAATTTGCTTATCATGACTATCAAAGTTGTGGTCATCTTCAATATCAACTATTTTCATATAATTTTCAAGTGTTTCTTTATCAAGTAATCTTATTTGCATATTTTCTCTTTCCTTTATTCTATAAAATACCTCAGCAAATATTTTAGCTCCAATTTCTTGAGTTTTGATCCATTTAATATATATCTCAATGAAAACTGTGGATGGTATTATTAATTTAATTTCTGTTGAATGAAAAGCTAAGTCTATAATTTCTATTGATTCTTTTGATATTGAAATTTCTGAATTGAAAACGCTTGAAAAATAAGACAAGATAGCATTAGTATCTAAAACGAAAATATCATCCCTCATTATAAATTATTTTGAACTTCAATTAAATGTTGCTCTAAAGTTGAGCCATTAAAAGGATACTTATATAAATTCTCAATAAAATGTTCGTCACTTTCCTGAATAAGAAAACTACATTCTTGATCCAATTCATATATAAAATCAATTAATTCAGGTTTATACTTACCTTTTTTCTCTAATCTTTCCAATAAGATACACAACAAATGATTTATACCACAAATAGTAATCTCCCAATATTTAGAATTTTCATAATGCTCTTCTATATGGCAGTAATCTTCTTTATTAAAATCATTATTGAAATAAACTATATTCAAAAATTCATTATACTCATCAATACTTAAAGCATACTTCATATCATTTCGTTTTTGCCTTATTGAAAAGACTATCAGACTCTTCTTTTGAAATATCACCATGATCCTCTATCCCAATTTCTTCATCTTTACCTAACTTTAGTCTAACAAAATTATCATCGATTAACTTTACTTTTTCTTTTACAGCTTCTTCTATTAACAGATGAGCTTTTTCAAGTATTGCCGAAGCATTAAACTCTGATATTTCACTAATTAATGCAATAGAACTATCATTGAATGGACTTAACTTATTTTCGCTTTCATCTGTAATTCTATATTGATTCAAATAAATTTCTATCAATGATTTAGCATGGTTTACATCAAGTTTATTAAATGAGATTATATGTTTTGAAACAGCTCCAGTCTCATTAATTAAAGGACTTCTTCTATTCATTCCAGACACAGCCCATGCTTTTTCTATTAATCTTGGGACACCTGCATGCAATACTAAAATCATATTATAAAATCCTACTTTAGCATTTTCTGAAATTCCGTCAAATAAATTTGTTCTAACTTCTAATGCAAACTCATGTTTCAGCTTTTCGCTTTGAAAATCTGGAATTCTTTCAAAATCATCAATTATGATATATGAACCATTGAAACCACTTGCTTTAAAAAAAAGTACTAGTTCGTTGAATATGAAATTTATTCTCTCTTTTCCTTTTTTTAATTCACTGTAGTATTTAACAAAATCTTTTTGAGTTGTTACTGAATATGTGTAAAAAACATTTCTATCTTTATACAATGGAAAAAGAGAATTTATCTTTTTGAATTCCGCTTTCTCAAATATATAATTACTTATTTCATTAATTTTTATTTGTTTTTCTTTAAAAAATTCAGGATCATTCAATTTTTCTATCAAATCATTTTCTTTTTCAAAATTAATTTTACCTGGCATTCTTTCACTCAAAATTTCTGCTCTAAGTGATGCAAGTGAATATTTTATAATGTTTTTATTTATTATTTCTTCAAATATTAAGTCAACTAAATCATAGAATGATTTGGTCCTTCCGCTAGGTTCTGGAGACACATGCAATCCGAAACACTTATTAAGGTCTTCAGAAATATCCATGCAATAATCTAAATTAATTCTGTCAATTAAATTCAACGTAAAAGCAGATTTACCATTACCTCTTCCTACATATGAATTATCATTTATATAAGCTAAACGTATGTGATTTGGATCCGATTGTGATACTTTTATAAAATTTTCTATAATATTACTATACTCTGTTTCTCTTATTCTACTTTCATATATTCTCCCATTATACCTATTATCATCTGATACTTTATTCACGAACGGAGTAACAGGAAAAGGATTTTCAGAAAGGTTTAAAAATTCATATTTTGATGAAGAGTCATCAGAAAGTTTACTAGTTGGTTTTTTTAAAATGTTTTTCATTTTTAAATATTTTTTCTATAATCTATTGCTATTATGTTCTTATATTGACCATTTATAGAAACTGGTTCTCTTTTTAAATACATGGCATTAGTTTCATATGGCAATCTATCTGCTTCTAAAGAAATTTGAACTGTTGTTTGACCTTTTAGATTTTTAAGATAAATTTTTTCTAAAAACTCATTAAATATGTAGCTTGGTATTCTTTTTTTATAGCAAACACGTTCTCTCAAATCAGCAATTCTAATAAAGTTTGTTCCTCTTGATCTTTTCAATTCAAAATAACAAGTTATCAAAGCTTCAACGAAATTATCTTGATTATCTCTATTCCATATAAGTCTATGAATAAATAACTTTTCACCAGTAGGATATTCGTATAATTGATACAAATCTTTATTACTGTTCTTTTTTATTATTAAAGATGTTGGAAAGACTAATCTTCCATCAAATTCAGGGTAAAATTCAGTAGTATGAACCACTCCTAATTGTTTTCCTCTTTCTACCCAAATATTAAAAGTTTCAAATGAATATGGGTAATCATAAATATTATTCAAAAAATAATTCAGCCAATACTTTCTAATTCTATTGATTATTGAATTGTACTTTAAAGAGTTAAATATTTCATCTCGTTCATTTGATAAAACATTATCATTTAATAAATTATTTAATAATGTCTGATTGGCTTCTTCGAGGTCGTACTTTTGTTCTAAAAACCTAGAACAGTCAAATTCTAATTTTCTTTTGAGTTTAGAACAGTAATCTATCCAGCTGCCATTTGTTTTCATTTTGTCCTTTTCTAAACCTAACTTACCAGGTGAATATATAGGAAATATTAACAAACCATTTTTGGTTTTATTTTGAGCATAACAAAGTTTTACTAAATGATAAAAAGCTAAATATTTACTTTCCATTGACTTTAACAATAAATGATAAAAACTTCTTTTATCTTTTTCAGCAATAGTCAAATATTCAATACCTAAATCAGTAATATTGATAAACCTATTCTTTTCTTTAATTAGATTATAATTAACAGCTTCAATTATAACTTGATTAAATGTGTAGATATATCTTTGAACTTGCTTATTTGTCAAATCCGATTTATCTATTGTCAATCTCTTGTATTTTGACTCTCCTAAACTCTCTTTTTCTTTAAGAATTTTGAAATTAAAAAAAACATCTACCTTATCATTATATATTTTACAACTTTGTAGTAAGATATAAATGTAGTCCAAAAAATAAAATTTCTTTACCATTTGTGGACTAGGTTCTATATCATTAAATATATTGTTTATCATATGTTTTAAAATATTAGCTAATATAAGGAATATTAATAATTGATATTAAATAATTTTGCATTCTAATTTTAATTTTAGAGCTAACAAATTGTCATAAGAAATCCATTAAAATTAATTTCATAAAACAAAATTTTATTTGAAATACAGAAGAGTTGCTCCTGAAACAAGACCAAAACATCCTGACTTAAAACCTCATATTCATAAGCCAAAGGATTAAATTATCTAAAATAATAAGTAACTATTTATTCTCCTTTTTAATTAGAACGTAAAACTCCTAGCCCAGATTGAAGTGGAAAGCCCGGAAAGCTAAAAAAGTAGTTTTTGTTGGCTTGTGAAAGCGACCAACGGAAGCTTACATAAGACTTACAAAAACACTTGTTTAGATTGAGGACTTGAAACGTAAAGCTGGAGATTGCTTCGTGCCTCGCAATGACGCTAAGTTAAATAGGCAACTCCATCACGTAATCGTCCATGATGTAGCCGTTTCCGATTTGGAATTGCTTTTCTTCGACGATGTGGAAACCTTGTTTGAGGTAGAAGTCTTTGGCTTTGTTGAAGCGATTTACTGTTAAAACTAAAGCTGAATTTTGGGCATTTAAAGCTAATTCTCGAACGTGATTGATGAGCAATTTTCCGATGCCTTTACCTTGAATGGTAGGCAAAACGTAGAGTTTGTGGATTTTGGTTTTGGTTGTATTTTCCCAGTTGATTTCGTAGGAAACAAAACCGATGAATTCGCCTTCGTCTTCTACCAATAAAAAGGGTTTGGTGGGCAATTGTTGTTCCAACGAATCGATGCTGTACATCATCTCCATCATGTAATCGAATTGCTCTTTCGACAGTATGTCGCCGTACGTAACTGGCCAAATTTTATAGGCTAATTCCTGAACAATGGGCAATTGTTCTTTTGTTGCCACTGAAATTGTCATTATTTTTTCAATCGTTTTTGTTCTCTCGCTAACAAAGTATTTTTAAGCAACATGGCAATAGTCATCGGACCAACTCCGCCTGGAACTGGAGTAATGAATGAGGCTTTTTTGACTACATTTTCAAAATCAACATCGCCTGTAATTCGGTAACCTCTTTCGGCGGTTTCGTCGGCAACTCTTGTGATTCCAACATCGATGATGACCGCGTCGTCTTTGATCATTTCGGCTTTTAGGTAATTCGGAACACCGAGTGCAGTGATGATAATATCAGCTTGTGAAGTAATTTGATTGATGTTTTTGGTATGACTGTGCGTAAGTGTTACGGTTGAATTTCCGGGGAAACCTTTTCGTCCCATTAGTATACTCATTGGGCGGCCTACGATGTGACTGCGACCAATAACTACGGTATGTTTTCCTTCGGTATCAACATTGTAGCGTTCTAACAATTCTAGAATTCCAAATGGCGTTGCTGGAATGAACGTACTCATATCTAAGGCCATTTTTCCGAAGTTTTCAGGATGGAAACCGTCAACGTCTTTGCTCGGATCGATGGACATGATGATGTGTTGCGTATCGATTTGTTTGGGTAACGGAAGTTGCACGATAAAACCATCGATGTCATCATTTTGATTCAGTTCTTTGATTTTTTTGAGCAATTCAGTTTCAGAAGTGGTGCTGGGCATTTTCACCAAAGTCGATTCAAAACCCACGCGTTCGCAGGCTTTCACTTTGCTTCCCACATAAGTTAAACTTGCTCCATCATTTCCAACAATAATCGCTGCTAAGTGAGGTACTTTTTCGCCGTTGTCTTTCATCTTTTGAACCTCGGCTGCGATTTCGTTTTTGATGTCTTCTGATACTTTTTTTCCGTCTAAAATGGTCATTGTCGTGTTGTTGTTTTTATGTTAGCCACGAATTCACAAATTATAAAAAATAATGAACTCATAAAAAATATATCGAATAAAAAAGACGCGATGAATCGCGTCTCTACATTATTATTTCATTCCTTTCATTCCACCCATCATACGCATCATGTTTTTGCCGCCTGGACCTTGCATCATTTTCATCATTTTGCTCATTTGGTCGAATTGCTTCATCAACTGATTTACCTCTTCGATTTTGCGTCCGGCACCTTTGGCGATGCGGGTTTTTCTCTTTAAATCGATGATGGATGGTTTGCTTCTTTCTTTGGGTGTCATTGAATGGATGATGGCTTCCACGTGTTTGAATGCATCGTCTTCAATTTCAACATCTTTCAAGGCTTTTCCAGCACCAGGAATCATTCCGACTAAGTCTTTCATGCTTCCCATTTTCTTGATTTGTTGAATTTGCGCCAAGAAATCGTCAAAACCGAATTCGTTTTTCGCAATTTTCTTTTGGAGTTTACGTGCTTCCTCTTCGTCGTATTGTTCTTGTGCTCTTTCTACTAAGGAAACTACGTCACCCATTCCGAGAATTCGATCGGCCATACGCGAAGGATAGAACACGTCAATCGCGTCCATTTTTTCACCTGTTCCAATGAATTTGATGGGTTTATCCACTACCGATTTAATCGAAATAGCGGCTCCACCACGAGTATCACCATCTAATTTGGTTAAAATTACACCGTCAAAATTCAGGCGATCGTTAAAGGCTTTTGCCGTATTTACAGCATCTTGACCTGTCATCGAATCGACTACGAATAAGGTTTCTTGTGGTTGAATTGCTTTGTGAACGTTGGCGATTTCGGTCATCATTTCTTCATCGACAGCCAAACGACCCGCAGTATCGACAATTACTACATTAAATCCATTCGCTTTTGCGTAGGCAATGGCTTTTAGTGAAATGTCAACTGGATTTTTATTCTCTGGTTCAGAGTATACTTCTACTCCAACTTGATCTCCCACTACATGCAACTGATTAATTGCCGCTGGACGGTAAATATCACACGCTACTAAAAGTGGTTTTTTATTCTTTTTGGTTTTAAGATAATTGGCTAATTTTCCGGAAAAGGTAGTTTTACCCGAACCTTGTAAACCCGACATTAAAATTACGGTTGGATTACCCGAAAGATTGATTCCGGAAGCATCACCGCCCATTAATTCGGTCAGTTCATCTTTTACAATTTTAACTAATAATTGACCTGGTTCTAAAGTAGTTAAAACGTTTTGCCCGATTGCTTTTTCTTTAACCGAAGTAGTAAAATCTTTGGCAATTTTAAAGTTAACGTCGGCATCAAGCAAGGCGCGACGTACTTCTTTTAAAGTTTCGGCTACGTTTACTTCGGTGATTTTTCCGTGTCCTTTTAGGATGTGGAACGCTTTATCTAATTTATCGCTTAAATTATTGAACATGAGTTGTTATTTTTTGAAGTGCAAATATAACGTAAAGTTAGAAAGTTTCAAATTAAGATTGAATCAAAAAAATACAGGTAGGGTTTTTTGAAAGTGGTTTGTTTCATATCAAAATTAAATAACTCTAAATTTAAAATTTTATGAAAAACAAAGGATTATTAATCGGTTTATTTTGCCTGTCTTTTATTGGTATTTCATGTAGCAAAGACGATGAACAAACAAGTGACAATTTGACTATCAAAGCAAGAACAACTTACGCTTCAAATCGATTAGCTGGATTTAGAGCTAATGCCGCGGTGACTTTGAATTCTTTTAAAATTAACCTAAAAGAAATTGAGTTTGAGATGGATGATGATTTTTCATCTGGAGATGGATTTTACGGTGACGACGATGACATCGAATTGAGAGGTCCATTTGAATTGAATTTATTGAACGGAACCACTGAAATTACGTCTTTGAATGTTCCTAACGGTGTGTACAAAGAAGTTGAGTTTACAATGGCTCGAAATACAACTTCAGGAAGCGCAATGTTCAACAAATCAATTGAAATAAAAGGTACCATTAATGGAACGCCTTTTGAATTTTGGCACAATGTAGAAGAAGATTTCGAAATTGACTATGATGACACCAATCAAAACATAGTGGTAACCGATAATACCACTACAGTATTTTTTGATTTTGACTTGAATGCAGCAATCAATAGCATTGATTTTAGTGTTGCGACCGATGGTGATGGAGACGGAATAATTGAAATCAATCCGAATGACACTGACGGTAACCAAAGTTTAGCTAATCTAATTAAAGATCGAATCAAAGATTCATGTGACTTAGACGATTAATTGTTACCCCAAACAATAATCGAATAGAATACCTCAAATCGTTAACCTACAAGAAACTGCCTACATTCTAGGCAGTTTTTTTTTATTTCTTAACCCTCGAAGTGTTTAAATTCTTCTATTCTGATAATTTTAACCCTCGAAGGGTTTGAAACCCTTCGAGGGTTAAAATTGGAAAGCTTCTTACAATTTGATTGAAAAAACCACGTTGGTATAAAAAACCTTATAACCATGAGAATCTTACTAATCGTACTTCTTTTCAACAGTTCTTTTTCTTTTGCTTGTTTGAATGGTGAAGAATATCTTTTAAAAAACAAGCGGTATTTATATTTAGATCATGAGACTTCGCTTCCTTTTGGTCATACTTTTTTTACCCGACAATTTGATGAAAATGTATTCAAACTCGATAGTTTGTACAACAAAACAAAAGATTTGGATTACTTATCGGATAAAGGTCTAATTTTAATTTTACAGAAGAAATACCAATTAGCCTTGGAATTGTATCAATTTATTGAGAAAAATGAACCCAATAGATATTCAACCGCTTCGAATATGGGCACTTTGTATGAACTAATAGGAGAAAATGAAAAAGCATTACTATGGATCAATAAAGCGATTAAAATCAACCCTAAATCACACCACGGCTCTGAATGGTTGCATTCCAAAATTTTAGAGGCCAAAATTAAAGGCGAATCGTATTTTACCAGTGATTTTTTATTAGGTATCGACTTTGGTTCAGAGAAAAAACCTTCCACTAAAATGACTAACGAAGAGTTGTTCCAATTGGAACGCACATTGTTTTATCAACTGAATGAGAGAATTTCCTTTATAAAACCCAAGGATAAAATAGTTGCTGTTTTACTTTTCGAATTGGGTAACATCAAACTGCACAAAAATAAATTGAATGACGCTCAAAAAATTTATCTAAAGGCAAAAGAATACGGTTTCAATAATGCACTAATTGATCAAAGACTTGAGTTAACAAATTATACATCACCAAAAAAATTAAAAACAAATGATGCTTCAACCGCAAAAAATGAAGTTAAGATTGATGTTTTAAAAACTTCATTGGTAGTTCTAAGTGTTTTAATTGTAATCCTATTTGGATATATTGTATTCAAAAAAAAATAAAAAACCCATTTTGAATACACAAAATGGGTTTTTCAAGCAAAAGTAGGAATTTGTAGTAGAATTAATTTTTTTCGAACGTCACATAATCGGTTCCGCCGTTTCCGCCACTTACGTGAACGAGTTGTATTTTGGTTGATGTGTAAGTGATAATGTTCCAATCTTCTGTTAAATCAGTAAAATCAGCTGGCGCAGAAAATGCGATGTTAAAATCCAAATCGTTACTCGGACTATCATCTCCACTATCGTCTGATGTCACTGACCAAGTTCCAGTGTACGTGTTGGTTCCATTGGTTGCTGTTAGTACATTTCCTGAACCAAACGTAAAGTTATAACCTGTAAAATGGTTGGTTTCGTTATTTCCTGAATCTTCAAAGAAAGTGATTCTCCAAGTACCATTGTTTACAGTATTAATAACTGGAGTTGGATTTTGACTTGAATTGGAATTATCGTCGTCTGAGCTGCACATTGAAGCTACGTTCAGCATGAACAAAGCAGCCAGTAATGGAATTAATCGTAGTGTTTTCATAATAATTTAATTTAAAATTTAGGGTTATTGATTATAATTTGGTAAAATTTAAGTAATCGATGCTTCCATCTCCACCACTTACGTGTTTGAGTCTGATAATGGTTTGATTGTATTCAAGGATAAGCCAATCTTCTTCTAATTCGTCCAATTCAGGGTTGTCAAAAACTAATTCAATTTTGTTGTATCCACCATCAATATACGTTGACCAAGTTCCTAGAGTAGTCACACTATTTTTGGTTGCTTCAACATTACTATTGGCGAAATAAGTAAAATTAAATCCGTTGTAATCACTTGTCTCAACATCTCCATCTTCCTCAAAATAAGACACATACCAATTCCCTGTAGTTAGTATCGTAGTAAACGAAGGATTCCAAGTTCCGCCATCATCATCACAATCGTCTATCGAATCTTCTAAAAATGATTCTAATTCAGAATTGTTGTTGATTACCACATTTTGTCCGCCTGAATTTGTAGCTGAAATAGGATATACTATGGCAGCGATTACACCTGATGTTAATCCGTTGATGAAATTATACAACTGAGTATTATTCTGAATCGTAACCGTATTGGTAGTTTGTGTACTTGTGTTGTAAACATTTATCACTATTGGATAATTGATGAATACACAATCAATTTCATCTAAACCATCATCATCGTCACAATCGTCGATAGCATCGTCCAATTCATTCCAATCATTGATAACCTCAGTAGTAAAATTTTGATATTGAATCGTGATTGGATAACTAAAATATACAATATCATTTCCTGATGTGTTGTCAATTAAATCTTGTACAGTTTGATAATCATCCTCAGATGTTACAGTTACTTGATTACCATTCACCGTTACTGTTACTGGCAAAACCACGCGAAAACAACTTGTATTATCCAATACATTATCGCAAGCGGTAGGGCTTTGAGAATTACGACTAATCAATCCTGCAAGAGGTGAACCCATTACAATGGATTCCGTTGGTGGCGTATCAGTAATAATTTCTTCTTCTTCTTTTTGACAATTTGTCAATGCAAAACTTAAAGCAAGAATCAAGAGTAATTGTATCGTTTTCATATCTCTTTTATTTAGCATTTGAAAGTAAAACATTTATTTCAAAAAAAACCCTACCTAAAAAATTTATTTATTTTACTTTTTAACAAATTTTGCTTGGTATTTAATGTTAGTATCGGTAAAAATAAGCAATTGATAAAGTCCAGATGATAACGAAGATACTTCAATTGGGCTGTTATTAAAACTATTTTCAATAACAATTCTACCTGAAACATCCATAATTGTATAGTTTTTCAAACCATCAACACCGTCAATTTCTAGTATATTTTCACAAGGATTGGGTGCGATTTTAATTGTTTTATTTACTTCTTCAGGATTTTCTTGAGATAAAGAACCTTGATTGATTTTTGCAGTTGTTCCTCCAGTTACGTACACACTATTATCTGAGCCAAAATCAAAATCGATTGGATAACCACTTGATGTTGCTATTGTCCACGCAGAAGTTCCGTCATTATTTACTTTACAAACGGCCATTTGCGACATCGTTCCGCCTGCTATGTATGCTGCATTTTGATTGTCAATTTTCATATTTGTTAGCGATAGCAAAGAAAAACTTGCGCCATCAGCATCTAGATTTTGCCATAGCAAATTACCACTGCTGTCGTATTTCATAAAAGCTACACCATATCCAACAGCTGGTGAACCTCCAATTATTGGGTTGTTATCACTTCCTACTTCAACCCGAGTTCCAATCATTGAGTTGTTTTGCGACCATAATACAGTTCCATTAGGACTCAATTTTGTTAAAGTACTTCCCGAGTTACCATTTCCATTGATAACATAAGTATTACCCAAACTATCACCGGTTATATCACCTGAAGAAAGGCTATTAAAACTTTCTGAAACCCATACATTTGTTCCCGTAAGACTTATTTTTGAATACTTATTAATGCTTCCTGTGATTGATCTGTGAACAATAACTATAGCATTATCAGGAGTGAATTTGAAGTTTAATGGTGCTCCATTTCCTGCATCGAAGTAGTTGAAAAGTAATTCACCCGAAGAACTAAATTTTCTGACATTGGTAACCAAACCGTTTGCTCCCATTCCGATTCCAAGAACATAAACGTTATCATTTGCATCGATTAAGCATTTTTTAGTTGATGAACCATCAAAATCATTTTCATAAACAACGCGCCAAAGTAAGGTTCCATCAGAATTGAATTTCATCAAAATACTATTTGCGTTGACAGGATTAGAAAAACCTGAGCGAATTGTTCCCGAAACCAGCACATTTCCCTGACTGTCAGTTTCTACCCAAGTCGCCGTTTCGTGTCGGGTCGAATCAGTGTTGTCGTAGACAGTTTCCCATACGACAGAACCTGCTGAATTGCGTTTTACAATGGATATGTCTCCCGCTGGATTACTGTCCCAATAAGCAGTATAGACATTATCTGAAGAATCCAAACCTAAAGCAACTCCACTCGGAAAATTGGACCATTCTACACTTACTTGTGCAAATGAAAAGGCACAACTTAAAACTACTAGTAACGTAATTATTTTTTTCATGTTATATGATTTATAATTATTTAAAAAGGTTATTATTAACAATAAAGTTATGTTGATTAAAAAGATAAACGTGTGACTTAAGTCACTTCTTGCAATAAATTATAATTGTACTATTGTAGAAATTTCTTTAACTAAAAACATTTTATCTTTTTTATACCCTACTTTAAAAAAATATCTATTTTTACGCAACCAATTTTAACCCATGTCATCAATTCCATCTTTATCAGACGTTTGCAAAGAATCGATTTATGCCGATTTTTTTAAAAAACATGCCAAAGCCTTACGTAATTACTTGCTGTACAAGTTTGGCAACCAAGATCAGGCGGAAGACATAACTCAAGAAGCTTTTATTAAATTGTGGCAAAATTGCAAAGACGTTCCGTTAGAAAAAGCCAAATCATACATTTATACTATTGCCAATAACTCCTCTTTAAATATTATTGCTCACGAAAAGGTAAAACTCAATTACCAAAAACATAATTCGTTGAACGATCGCTCTAATGAGAATCCAGAATTTATATTAGAAGAAACCCAATTCAAAGACAAATTACTTACTGCCATTGATAAGCTCAACGAAACCCAACGTGTAGCCTTTTTGATGCACCGTATTGATGGAAAAAAATACGCTCAAATTGCTGAAGAATTAGACATTAGTGTAAAAGCAGTAGAAAAACGTATTCATTTAGCATTATTAGAATTACGAAAAGAATTTGAACATTTTAGGTAGGGTAAAATACAGTGCAACTGTTACGTTACTAAACCATAAAACCAAATATCATGAAAAAACAATTACTCTTACTCGTTTTTACATTGATTCTTTCAAATAGTTCGTTTGCTCAATATACATTGGACTGGATGCACGATGAAAACGAATACAACAAAACTGCTACTATGATGGCGACTGACAGTCAAGACAACTTAATTGTGACTGGCTATTTGAATACCGAAAACATCTACACTCGTAAATACGACATCAACGGGAATGTAATTTGGGAAGTTTCGGATGCATCTGGAATTCAAAGCAATTACCAACGTCCGTATTGGACTACTTGTGATACCAACGACAATGTTTTTGTAATTGGTTACCGTTATACAGGAACTGGTTCTACTCAATATATTGATGCCATTGTAGTACTAAAATACAGCTCGAATGGCACTTTATTGTGGAAGAAAAACATTCAGCACAGTATTTACGTTAGTTACGGCGGCGGAAATTTAAGAGCAGTAACAGATGACAGTGGAAATTTATACATTGGAGCTCGACCAACTGTTCCAACGGGAATGACTTTGCACAAAATTGCTCCAGACGGAACTACTATTTACAGCAATACGTACAACGGTGATAACGACGGTAATTTCAGTTCGATGAAAATCAAAGGAAATACGGCTATTATGGTTGGCGGACGTTCTGTAAATCAAACAGTTGTTATTGCTCGTGATCTAACTACAGGAAATGTAACTTGGACCGCCAATGTGCCTAGTTTTGTTGGTGTTGATGTTGAAATTGACGATACTGGAAACAGTTATGTTTTATCATCAACGTACCAAGACACAACATTGTTTACAGGTTCTAATTTATTACTATACAAATTAAGTCCAACAGGAACACAATTGTGGGTGCAGAATTTCAACTTTGCTCCTACTGAAAATCCAACTCGTTTAAAATTAGCTGGCAACAGACTTACAGCAATTTCGTGGTTTGCTAATAGCTCGTACATCAATTGGAGAACTTTTCAAGTCGATACAGATGGAAATTTACTTTGGAATACCGTATATGATGGAACACCTTACAACGACGAATATCCTTATAATTTAACCGCCAATGCCAATGGTGAAGTCATTGTAACTGGACGTGGCGGACCATCACCAAGCGCAACCAACTTATCATATTTGCAAATGGTGATTTTAAAATACAGTAATACTGGAGTACAACAATGGATTGATTTTCCGAATATTTATGGTGGCGACGGAATTGTATGTGATTATGCCAGCGACAATAGTTTGTATGCCATCAGCACACACAATATGACAGCGTATCATTACAGTCCAACTGCTTTGTCAACTGCTGAAATTACCAATGAAAATTTGTTTTCAGTAGCTCCAAATCCGTTTGAAAATACAATTACCATTCAATTGAATGATGCTACAAAAGCTACTGTTTTTGATGTGACTGGAAAATCACTGCTGAATTTTGATTTGAATGTTGAAAATAGTACTATGGATTTGTCGGGTTTGAATAGCGGAATTTACTTTTGTACATTCGCATCAAATAATGGAACAAAAACTATTAAATTAGTAAAAAAATAAAAGACGGTTAAATTACAAGGTAGGGTAAAAAAACGCTCAGCTGTTTAACTACAAGAATAAAGAAATCATGGAAGAAAATTACCAATTAGCGAAATGGTTAAATGATGAGATGACGGAAGCTGAATTGAAAGAATTCCAATCGCAACCTGATTATCATTTATACGAAAAAATAAAACAGTATTCATCTGAATTGCAAACCGATAGTTTCAATGAGGATACGATGTTGAGCACTATTTTGGCTTCTAAAAAAGAAACTCCAAAAGTAGTTCCACTGTATCAAAACTGGGTGTTCAGAATTGCTGCCATTTTGGTTTTAGGATTTGGGATGTTTTTCACTTATCAAACCATTACTCCAACTACACAATTGGCCGAAAACGGAAAAGAAACTACTTTTTTATTACCTGATAATTCTGAAGTTGTTTTAAACTCGGGTTCTGAAATTGAATACAAAAAATGGAATTGGGATGACAACCGAAATCTTGAATTGAAAGGTGAAGCCTATTTTAAAGTGGCCAAAGGAAAGAAATTTCAAGTCAACACCAACTTAGGAAAAGTAAGTGTTTTAGGAACACAGTTCAATGTAAAATCGCGCAACAATCGTTTTGATGTAACGTGTTTTGAAGGAAGAGTAAAAGTAAATTACAACTCTGAAGAAGTTATTTTAACTAAAGGGCAAACCGTTTCTTTTGAAAACAATGTGAAAATTATTCATCAAGCTGTTGCACTTGAAAAACCACTTTGGACTGTGAATCAAATGGATTTTGAAAAAGAAAGTTTAACTAACGTTTTGGATGAAATTCAGCGTCAGTATAGTATTACAATAGAAGCAAAAGACATACAATCGGAACAATTATTTACAGGAAAAATTCCGGCTGACAATATAGAAGTTGCTTTACAAATTATCGCCTCAACCTACCATCTAAAAATAAACAAAATCAATACATCTAGTTACTCTATGGAAGAAACTAAATAATGTTGAAACAATTTTTTTTATGTTTGTTAAGCTGTTTTGTCTTTGTTCTGAGCTCCTACTCTCAGAGTGAAGACAAAGCTATTTTATTGAAGTTAGTACTCGAAAATATTGAAAAAAAACACAATGTGAGCATCAATTACATTGAAGAAGAAATTGCCATTTTCAAAATTGTTCCACCCGAAGAAAAACTCTCTCTCGATCAAAAACTGAACTATATTTCGAAAAAAACAAAACTCGAATTCAAGTTTGTAAGCGATACTTATATTTCGGTCATCAATGACAAAAATTTAGACAAACCTTTGTGTGGTTACTTACTGGATGCTTCAACACAACTTCCTATTGAAAGCGCAACTGTTTCGATACGAAAACTCAATTACTCCGTTATTTCAAATGAAAAAGGCTATTTTGAATTTGACTTGAAAACGGCCAATGATATAGAAATATCTCACTTGAACTATGAGAAAAAAAGTATCGCTTCTATTGATTTGTATAAAGAAAATTGTCCAACGATTTATTTACAACCCAAAGAATACCAACTCGATGAAGTAGTAACAACGGTTTATTTAGCCAAAGGAATTTCTAAAAAAATAGACGGTTCATTTGAAATTAAACCTAAAAAATTCGGATTACTTCCGGGTTTGACTGAACCTGATGTATTTCAAACGATGTTGCAATTACCTGGAGTAATGAGTGTAGATGAAACCATTTCTAACATCAATGTGCGCGGTGGAACTCACGATCAGAATTTGTTTTTGTGGAATGGGATTCGGTTGTTTCAAACGGGACATTTTTACGGATTGATTTCAGTTTTGAATCCGAATTTGGCTCAGAAAGTCAACATCAATAAAAACGGAAGTTCTGCTTTTTTAGGCGAAGGCGTTTCGAGTACAGTGAACATCACTACCAATTCGGATGTCACTAAAAACTCCTCATCCATTGGTGTGAACATGATTAATGCTGATTTCAATACAGCCATTAAAACTTCTAAAAAAAGTTCATTGGAATTAAGTGGTCGTCGATCGTTGACAGATCTTTGGACTTCTCCAACTTACAAAAGCTACCTCAACAGAGTGTTTCAAAATACGGTTGTGACAAGTCTAACCAATAATGAAGACGTTCAATATGCAACCGATGAAAACTTTTATTTCTATGATGCAACACTGAAATTCCATCAGAAAATTAAAGAAAAAACCAATTTGATTTTCAATTTGATTACCATAGCCAATCATTTGGATTTAGATCAAAGCAAATTTGAAAACAACCTAACCATTCGCAGACAAAGCGCTTTGGATCAACAAACTTTGGCTGGAAGTATTGATTTTAATACGATCTGGAACGACAGAAACAGTTCTCAAATTATTGCGTATGGCTCATTCTACAAAGTCGATTCCGAAAACCAAGCCATCGAGGGAAATCAGATTTTCAACCAAGAGAATACCATTTTAGACACTAATATTTCATTGCGAAACAACCATATTCTAAACAAAAAATTCACCTTTAAAAACGGTTATCAGTTCAATGAAATTGGGATTCGCAATTTTGATAAAGTGAATAGTCCACTATTTTCTAAAAGTATCAAAGACATTTTGCACATTCATGCTTTAATTGCCGAAATGAACTATGTTTCGACCAACACAAAATTGAATGCTACTTTGGGCTTTCGTCAGAATTACATTTCACAATTGCAAGCGTTTATTTCAGAGCCGAGAGTACAGTTGAATTATGAGTTTTCCAATCACTTTCAGATGGAAATGTTGGGCGAAATAAAAAGTCAGAATAGCTCACAAATTGTCGATTTACAACAGGATTTCCTCGGAATTGAAAAACGACGTTGGACACTTGCCAACAACAATGATGTTCCGATTATAAAAAGCAATCAAGTGTCAGTTGGATTTACTTTTAAGAAAAAAAATTGGCTGATTACTTTGGATAATTTTTATAAGAAAGTAAGCGGAATATCTTCTCGAAGTCAGAGTTTTCAAAATCAATTAGAAGCTATAAAAATCAATGGCGAATACCGCGTTTTTGGTTCGGAGTTGTTGATACAAAAACAGATTTCCAATTTGATTGCTTGGGTTACTTATTCATATACCGATAACGACTATACTTTTGTAGATTTTACGCCATCGACATTTCCGAATAATTTTGAAAACCAACATCAAGTCAACACCGGAATCATTTACGATTATAAGCATTTAAAAGTAGCTTTAGGTGCACGATGGTTTACAGGAAAACCAACTACTTTACCTCTGAATAATACTATTGTAAATAATCAAATCGTTTATGCAGAGCCCAATTCATCGCGTTTAGACGATTACTTTCAACTGAATTTCTCCGCAGGATATACCATCGAGTTAGGCAAAAACTCAAAACTTCAAATGGGTGCTTCCGTTCAGAATCTTTTGGATGCCAAAAACACTATCAATCAGTACTTTAGAATCAATCAAAACACTTCAACGATTGAAAAAGTAAATACCTATGCTTTAGAACGCACACCTAATGCGTATTTGCGATTTTATTTTTAATTTTATACATTTGATAGAAAATCAATACACTATGAAAAAGTTACTCTTATTATTTGTTATAACAACCTTGTTTAGTTGTTCTGATTCGGATGAACCTGTTGTTGTACCTCAAGAAATTCTAGGAAAATGGAAATTTGTTGAATTCATCACTGATTACGTGGAATACGATCAAGATGGAAACATTATTCGTTATTACATTACTGATGGTTTTGAAGTAGAATTCAAAAGTAATGGCACTTTTACATCTAATGAAGAAAATGGTTTTTCTGGAGGAAATTTCACTGTAAATAATGATGTTTTCACGATGAATTATCAGAATGGGGTAACTATTTTAACCAAGTACAGACGATTTTATTCCACTTCTGCAACAGAACTTTATTTGACTCCAGCAATAGAAATGCCAATCAACGATGAAACTATCTTTTTTGACAATTACATCATGAATAAAATATAAAGTACTACTCCGATTTGAAATCGGAGTTTTTTTTGCCATTTACTTTCGTCCTTTTAAATTGTCGTTTATCCTTTTACTATTTATCCAAATTATTTTATTGAGTAGGTTTGACTCGAATCTTAAAACTAAAAAATTATGAGTAAGTATAAGTATGTAACTCCATCTTGGATAGACAGTTTTCAAAGACAGTATGACGTAAATAATGAAGCGTATTCCGATTCGTATTCTATAACAGAACTTGACATTTTGAACGACAACGCAAATGAAATCAGAATTAGTATTTATTTTTATGATCAAGGTGGACATGAATTTGAATACATCCGTATATTTGAATATCTAATTCCAGCGCGCAACAAGCTGTTTTTACGCTTAGGTGATCACATTGAAGGATTGATTTCTAATTATAAGAATCTGGATAATTATAGAGAAGGTTGGTTAAAAATCATCAGTCCTGAGAAGTTAGCTATAAGCGGTAAAATTACAAGAGGTTCTAAACATTCAAATGGTGGACCTGATGACATTTGCTGGACCATTCCGTTTTTTGAAACTCCCCTAGAAAGTATTGGAACTGTTTTTGAACCCATAGACACCGGAAACGAACCCATTGATCCTAAAGGTCCGTTTGGAGGAAAATTTCCAAGACCATTTCCTCGATAGAAAATAAAAAACTCCGCCTAGTTGCGGAGTTTTTATTTTTAGATTTATCGTATTTCAAATATCATTTTTACATTCGTTCTGGAACTTCAATTCCGAGTAAGCCAAAAGCATTTTTTATAGTAGTAGCAACCGAATGGGAAAGTTGCACTCTGAATACTTTTTTAGTGTGATTCTCTTCGCCTAAAATCGATACATTTTGATAAAACGAGTTGAATTCTTTAACCAAATCATAGGTATAATTAGCAATTAACGCTGGACTGTGATTTTTGGCCGCATCTTGAATTACTTCTGGGAATAATTGAACTTGTTTGATGAGTTCTTTTTCTTTTGGATGAAGTGCATCGACTACGCTAGTTGCAACATTCTTATAATCAAAATCGGCTTTTCTTAAAATCGACTGAATACGAGCGTAGGTATATTGAATAAATGGTCCGGTGTTTCCGTTAAAATCAACTGATTCTTCTGGGTTGAACATCATTTGTTTTTTTGGATCTACCTTTAACATATAATATTTCAACGCACCCAAACCAATCGTTTTAAATAGCTTGGCTTTTTCTTCGTTGGTGTAGCCTTCTAATTTTCCTAATTCTTCTGAAATAGTTTGTGCAGTGGTTGTCATTTCTTCCATCAAATCATCGGCATCTACAACAGTTCCTTCACGTGATTTCATTTTTCCGGTAGGCAATTCGACCATTCCATATGATAAATGATACAAACTTTCTGCCCAATCAAATCCGAGTTTCTTCAGAATTAAAAACAACACTTTGAAATGGTAATCTTGCTCATTTCCGACTGTATATACCATTCCGCCTACATCTGGAAAATCCTTAACACGTTGAATTGCCGTTCCGATGTCTTGCGTCATGTATACTGCTGTTCCATCCGAACGCAAAACAATTTTACGATCCAAACCATCTTCAGTTAAATCAATCCAAACCGAACCATCTGGATCTTTTTCGAAAATGCCTTTTTCTAATCCAAATTGTACTACTTCTTTACCTAATAAATACGTATTGGATTCATAGTAATAACTGTCAAAATCAACTCCGAGGCTTTTATACGTTTGAGCAAAACCGTCGTACACCCATTGATTCATGGTTTTCCAAAGTTCGATAACTTCTGGTTTACCAGCTTCCCAATCGAGGAGCATTTGTTGGGCTTCAACAATAATTGGAGCCATTTTTTTTGCTTCGTCTTCGGTTTTTCCTTGAGCGATTAATTCGTTGATTTCTGCTTTGTATTGTTTATCGAATTGAACATAAAAATTCCCAACCAACTTATCACCTTTCAAACCCGTTGATTCTGGAGTTTGACCATTCCCAAATTTCTGCCAAGCCAACATCGACTTACAAATGTGAATACCACGATCGTTGATGATTTGCGTTTTGTATACTTTTTTACCTGAAGCTTTAATGATTTCAGCGACAGAATAACCTAATAAATTATTACGAACGTGACCTAAATGCAATGGTTTATTGGTGTTTGGTGAAGAATATTCGACCATTACTGCCTTTTCATTGGCTTGTTGATGTACAAAACCGTAGTGTTCTTCATCCTTAATTTGGTTGAAGAAATTCACATAATACACATCCGAAATTACAATATTTAAAAACCCAGCAACTACGTTGAACTTTTCAACCTCAGCCACATTTTCAACTAAATAAGTACCAATTTTCGTACCTATTTCAACTGGATTGCCTTTGATTACTTTCAAAAGTGGAAAAATTACCATTGTAATGTCACCTTCAAAATCCTTCCTAGTCGATTGAAATTCTATTTTATCAATTTCAACTTCAAACAACTCGGAGATTGCTTTTTTAATACACGGATTTAGAATTTCTACTAGTGACATGGTACTTTTTTTTAAGGTTGCAAAGATAGGATTATTCTAAAAAATAACAGAAAAATTGTCATTCAAAATGAGTAGGGTAATTACAATTCTAACTGTTTCATTTTCATTAGACTATTAAATATTACAAATTGTAAGTTTTTTACCCTTAATTAAATTAATTTAACGCATTTCATCGATTTTTTTAGTATTTTAATCGATGTTTATATACATTTGGTCTCAAATCTAATGCTTTTATGAAAAAAATTGTTGCCCTAATTACTCTTTTTTCATCTCTTAACCTTTTTTCACAAGCCATTACAGTGGATGTTAACTCGCATACTGTACCTCAACTTGTAAATGATGTTTTGATTAATTCGGCTTGTGTAAATGCTACCAACATCAACTGGAGAACAGGAACTAACTTTGGTTCTACTAACGGAATAGGTTATTTTCAAAATACCAATCCGAGTTTCCCAATGCAAAGTGGAGTTATTTTAACAACTGGAAATGTGATGAATGCTCATGGTCCAAATTCGACTATGCTGAACGATGGAACCAATTCGTGGCCTGGAGACGCATCGCTTGAGGCGATTTTAGCAGCTTCGGGAATAACAATGAACTCTGTAAACGCCACCGTTTTAGAGTTTGACTTTACTCCTATTTCATCACACTTTGATTTTGACTTTTTGTTTGCATCCGAAGAGTACGGAAATTTTCAGTGTCAATTTTCTGATGCTTTTGCTTTTTTATTGACCAACTTAAACACTGGTGTTACAACTAATTTGGCGGTTGTTCCAGGAACAACTGATCCAATTTCGGTAGTAACCATTCGAAATTTCTTATACAATTCGACCTGTAATTCACAAAACCCTCAATTCTTTGGATCATTCAATGGAGGTTCAAACGCGGCTGCATCAGCAACCAATTATAATGGTCAAACTGTACTGATGAATGCATCTGCAGTATTGACTCCGAATGTACCTTACCGAATCAAATTAGTAATTGCTGATAGAGAAGATTTTCAATCGGATTCGGCTATCTTCTTATCATCCAACAGTTTCAATATTGGACAAGAAGTTTTAGGACAAGATATTACTATAGCGAATGGTAATGCATTATGTAATTCTGAATCTCATGTTATAAATTCGGGTCTTGATCCAAATGAGTATACTTTTCAATGGAAAAAAGACGGTGTTTTGTTAGTAGGAGAAACTGGGCCTTCACTAACTGTTTCTCAGCCAGGAGTATATGAAATTATTTATACAAACAACACTTTATCGTGTGAAAACATAACTGATTCAGTTGTTATTCAGTATCATCCTGACTTTGCTACCACTGAACCAAATGATTTATATAAGTGTAATACAAATGCTGTAAATTACACCTATGATTTATCTCAAAATACAGCAGTTGTTACACAAGGAATGCCTACAGGAACAACAGTTGCTTATTTTACTTCCCAAGCGGATGCACAAAATAATACTAGTGCAGTTGGAAATACTTATGTTTCTTCGGGAAGTCAAACTATTTACATTCGAATAAACAATCCTGATACAGGTTGTTATACTATCAAAACATTTGATTTATTAGTAGTTAACCCACCAGTTGCCAATTCTGTTAATGATTTTTATAGATGTGAAAATGTGGTAGGTTCTGCACAACAATATTTCAACCTAAACACTCTGTCTGACAATGTCTTAGGAGCACAATCATCAAGTGTATATACAGTAAACTATTACACTACGTTAAGTGATGCGCAAACGGGAGTAAATCAACTAACTTCTTTAAATTATCTAACTTCTACAACGACAATTTATGCTTCAATTTCATTGGGAACTGATTCAACTTGTCGAGATGTAACTCCTATTAACTTAATAGTAAATTCAATCCCATTAGCTGATGATTTAGAAGATGTCATTACTTGTGACAGTTATACACTTCCAGCATTAACTAATGGAAATTATTTTACCGGTCAAAATGGAACAGGAACGGCTCTTTTTGCAGGTGATATAATTACCGTAACACAAACAATTTATGTGTACAGTACAACTAATACAACTCCTGCTTGTGATAATGAAACGAGTTTTACTGTTACCATTATTATTCCAGAAGAATTGGATATGAGTACTCGAGAAGTATGTGACAGCTATGTTTTACCTGGACTAAACTTTGGACAATACTTTACTCAACCTGCTGGTGGCGGTACTGAATTGTTAGCTGGAACCGTAATCAGTTCGAATCAAACGATTTATTTTTACTATGAATCATTAATTCCTCCTTTTTGTGTAATCGACTTATCTTTTGATGTTGTTATTACAAATTCACCTAATGTTTCAAGTTTGCCAAACGCCTACGACTGTGTATCTTATACTTTACCTGCGATTTCTTTTGGAACTTATTATGATGCTCCTGGCGGAACAGGAAATCAACTTCAAGCTGGAGATACTATAACTTCTTCTCAAACTATTTATATTTATGCACAAAGCGGTACTTGTACTGCTCAAAGCAATTTTCAAGTGGTGATTGGTTTGGATTTTCCTACATCCGTTACCGAATGTGCAGGTTATACTTTACCTGATCTAATTGTAGGAAACTATTTTACAGCGCCTGCTGGTGGTGGAACTCAAATTCCAGCGGGAACGTTAATTACGACAACACAAGACATTTACGTGTATGTCCCAACTTCAAACTCACCGAATTGTACCGATAATTATCATTTCACCGTAACAGTAACATTACCTGAAATTGTAACTCCATCCAATTTAACAAGTTGTGAAAGCTATGTTTTACCGACCATTCCTATTGGAAATTATTATACAGGAAGCGGCGGAACAGGAACTGTTTTACAACCTGGTCATATCATTACAAGTTCACAATCAATATTCATTTTTGTGGATAACGGAAACGGATGTCAAAACGAAGCTCCAATTTCGATTACGGTTCATCCTGCTCCAATCATCGATTCAAGACCAGATCAAACTCCGTGTAATTCGTATGTATTAACCAATTTAACCAATGGAAATTATTATACTGGTCCGAATGCAACTGGAACATTATTACAAGGTGGTGACGTAATCACTACTTCTCAAGTAATCTATATTTATGGTGTAAATGCGAATGGATGTACTGCTGAAAATAGTTTCTTTATTGATATTTTTACCATTACTGCTGATGTTAGTACTGATATAACCGTATGTGATAGTTATGTACTTCCTGCATTAACAACAGACAATCATTATTATACTGAAAGTAATGGTCCGCACGGAACAGGAAGTGAAATTTTGGCTGGAACTGTTATCACCACAAGTCAAACGATTTTTATTTACAAAGAATCAGCTGAACGCATCAACTGTTTTGATGAAAGCAGTTTTGAAGTAACTATTATCCCAACTCCTTTTGTTGGTAATTTTCCTAACGTAAATACTTGTAATTCGTATACTTTACCTGCTTTAACTGTTGGAAATTATTATTCACAAGCTGGCGGAACTGGAACACAATTGAACGCTGGTGATGTGCTTACAACCAACCAAACAATTTATGTTTATGCACAATCAGGTACAAACCCAAATTGTAGTGATGAAAAATCATTCAACGTTACTATTTTCAATGTAGATGAACTAAGCGATGTAACGACTTGCGAAAGTTATACTTTACCAACATTAACTATAGGAAATTACTATAATGGTCCAAACGGAACTGGTGGAATGCTAGCACCAGGAAGCATTGTAAACACAACCAAAACGATTTATGTATATGCACTTTCTGGCTTCAATCCGAATTGTTCGGATGAGACTTCATTTGAAGTAACCATTATTGATACTCCTGTTGTAAACCCAATTCCAGTATCATTGCGTACATTGTGTGACGAAGATGGTGTAAACGATGGAGTAACTACGGTAGATTTATCAACACTTACAGCCAGCGCTTTAGGAAGTCAGACTGGTAGCGAATTTGCAGTTGCTTATTACGAAAATCCAACAGATGCAGAAGCTGGAACTAATGCGGTAACTTCTACTAGTTTAACAACAATATTTATTAAAGTAACTAATTCATTAGCTCCTAGTTGTTATGATATTCATCCGGTAAATTTCATCATTCACACCTTACCTGAACCAACTCCACAAGACGGAATCATTTGTATCACAAGTCAAGGCGAATTATTAAATCCGTTTATTATTTCATCTGGTTTATCAGCTTCAACACATACTTTTGAATGGTTTGATGCGAATGGTCAAATGGTTGGAACAGGAGCAACATATACTGCTATTTTACCCGGAACGTATAGTGTTTTGGCAACCAACAACTCAACTGGATGTACTTCAGAAGAAGTAATGGTAACAGTCACTCCATCTGAACCTGCAATTGTGAGCTACACCGTAAGCGAAGAATTCACCGATAATCAAACAGTAACTGTAATTGCAACAGGAACTGGCGGTGATTACGAATATCAGATGGACAATTTAGTATTTCAGGACAGTCCGATTTTTGAAAACGTAGAATCGGGAATTCACACTATTGTAGTTCGTGATAAAAATGGCTGTGGAATAACCGTAGTGGAAGCACTTGTGGTAAATTATCCGAAATATTTTACTCCAAATGGAGATGGAATAAACGATACTTGGAACATAGTTGATTTAAATGAGCAAAATGATTCTACTATTTTCATTTATGATCGCTTCGGAAAATTGATTAAACAAATCTATCCATCAGGTCAAGGCTGGGATGGAATGTACAATGGTCAACTAGCCATTTCAGATGATTATTGGTTTGTCGTTTCGTATACCAAAGAGAATCAACAAAAAGAATTCAGAGCCCATTTTGCGATGAAAAGATAAAGTCCCCAAATGTACCCCAACTATACTTTAAAAACTTCTGAATTCATTTCAGGAGTTTTTTTTTATGAAAATTGTAACAAAAAGAAAAAGCTGACGCCTTACTTTTGCAAAATCATCAATCAAAAACAAATAATCAAAGTTCTTTACATGAAATCAAAAATTGCTATTTGCTTGTTCCTGTCATTGGTAACATTTTACAGTCGGGCACAAAATGAAACCTCAACTTCTCTAAAACCTGGAAGTATCTCGGGAAAAGTAATCGACAAGAAAACCAATGAATCCATCCCTTATGTTACCATTTCTATTATCGACGATGGAAAAATAATCACTGGTGGAATCAGCCAAGACAATGGAAATTTTACCGTTAAAAATATCCCTCTAAAAACCGTAACTGCAGAAATCATTTTCATCGGATACAAAAAACAAACGCTGACTATCAATTTATCAAATTCCGATAAATCGGTCAATCTAAAAACCATTTATTTGGAAGAAGAAGCAACTCAGTTAGATGAAGTTGAAATTGTAAAAGACAAATCCATTATCGAGCAAAAAATCGACCGAAAAGTCATTAATGTTGGAAAGGATTTGATTTCGGCTGGTGCCACTGCTGGCGAAATAATGAATAATATTCCTTCGGTTTCTGTTGATCCTCAAACGAATGCGATTAGTTTACGCGGAAATGAAAACGTGAGAATATTGGTGGATGGAAAACCAACTAATATTAGCGCTGCGCAATTACTACAGCAAATTCCATCAGCATCGATCAAGCAAATTGAATTGATTACCAATCCTTCTGCCAAATACAATCCAGAAGGAATGAGCGGAATCATCAACATCGTTTTACACAAAAATGCCAAATTGGGTTTTAACGGAAGCATCAACAACGGTGTTACTTTCTCCATTACTCCCAAAGTAAATTCGTCTATTGATATGAATTACCGCTCAGGAAAATTCAATTTCTACGGGAATTATGGTTTCAATCACGGAAAATATGCGAACAATGGTTTCATCAATATTCTAGACGTTAGCAATACCAGCAATCAATTATTTGATTTTGGCAATAAAAACACTTCTCACTTAGGAAAAATTGGTCTTGATTTTTACATTAATGATCGAAACACCATTTCATTTTACACCAATCAAAGTCGTTTTGACGGCGATGGTTTTGGTAAAACTGATGTTGACTATATTTCTGGCGTTAATCCTGATATTTTACAATTGTTTATCAATGATAATTCGAATACTACTCAAACGTACAATTTAGATTATAAGCACAATTTCAAAAAAGAAGGTGAAAATATTGAATTGGAAATCAATTATAACTTAAACGATGGTAAAGAACTGGCTTATTTTAGTTACCCAGATTTGAATTCTGCTTTTAGCAATCAAGTGAATACATTGGGTGATAATACCATCATCAATCTTGATTATGTAAATCCGTTAACCGATAAAACTAAATTGGAATTAGGTTTGGAAAGCCGAATTGAAGCGACCGATAATTCATTTGACATTACAAATAATTACGACTCTGATTTTGACTTTAAAAGAACCATACATTCGGCGTATGTTACTTATGGCAAACAGTTTGAAAAATGGAGTTACCAATTGGGTTCACGTTTCGAACAATACAATGTAGATTCTCAGTTCAGAAAATTGGATTCAGAAGACATCAATTTGAATGGAAATACTACTGAAATTTTAACCGAAAATTACGAAGACGAAATTTTTGCATTTTATCCTTCGGCGTATTTAACCTATACACCAAGCGAAAAAAATTCGTTCAATTTGAATTTTTCACGACGTGTGGATCGACCAAGCATCGGACAAGTAAACCCGATTAGAGAATGGAGTACACCTACAGTGACTTCGGTTGGAGAACCATCATTAGTGCCACAATTTACGAATTCGTTTGAATTGAATTATACTCGTAAAACCAAAATTGGAAGTATCACTTCAGGTGTTTTCTATAGAATGATTGAAGACGAAATCACGCGTTCGGTATACACTGATCCATTGGATGAAAACCGACAAATCTTAACCTATTTAAATTTTGACAATAACAATGCTTACGGTATTGAATTATCTGGAAATTTAGATTTTACAAAATGGTGGAGTGCTAACATTAGTTTTGATGCCTACTACCGAAAAGTAAAAGGTGCTGTTGAAAACGAGCAAAACGTAATTGAATCTTCAACTGTAGATGCCACTTTGTTCAATTCGCGCATCAACAACAATTTTAAAATTACGAAAAACCTTCGTGCACAATGGTTTGGAATGTACCGCGGACAAGACAAGAGCTTGCAATATACCCGAAAAGCGATGTGGAAAACGGATATCGGAGCGAGTTTGACCGTATTGAAAGGAAACGGTACAGTGAGTGCCCGATTGAGTGATATTTTCAAATCGATGAATTTTCAATTTGAAGGATCAAAACCTACTCCTCGTGAAGGCGAATTCAATTGGGAAAGCCGTTCGGTGTATTTAGGATTTAATTACAAATTTGGTTCGGGCAAAAACAGAGCGTTACAGAGAAAACAACGAGACAACAATGAAACCCAAGGCGGTGGTGGAATGTTTTAAAAAAAAAAAAATCAATTTATAGAAAAGGCGGACTAAAGTCCGCCTCTATTTATTACCACCTAATAATAACGCTTCCCCAAGTAAATCCGCTACCAAAAGCTGCTAAAACGACTAAATCACCTTCTTTGATTTTACCGTTTTCCCAAGCTTCTGTCAAAGCAATCGGAATGGATGCTGCAGTTGTATTTCCGTATTTTTGAATGTTATTGAACACTTGATCATCAGTCAATTGAAATTTATGCTGAATGAACTGAGAAATTCTCAAATTCGCCTGATGCGGAATCAACATCGAAATATCAGAAACGTTCAAATTATTGGCTTGTAACCCTTCATTAATCACTTCTGCAAAACGAACTACAGCATTTTTAAATACAAACTGTCCGTTCATATATGGGAAATAACTTTCATCGTTAGGATCATTTTCAGCTAAAATATCAGTCACCCAACGCTTGCCCATTCCAGGAGCAATTAAGACCAATTCTTCGGCGTGTTGTCCTTCTGAATGTAAGTGTGTCGAAAGAATTCCTTTGCTTAAATCTTCTTCACGAGAAAGTACTGCTGCACCTGCTCCATCGCCAAAAATCACCGAAACACCTCTACCTCTATCCGTCATGTCCAAACCTGTAGAATGCAATTCGGAACCAATGACTAAAATGTTTTTGTACATTCCGGTCTTGATGTATTGATCGGCAATTGAAATGACATATACAAAACCCGAACATTGGTTTCTAACATCAAGCGCACCAACAGTTCTTAAACCTAAATCGCGTTGTACTAAAACTCCTGGACCAGGAAAATAATAGTCCGGACTCAAAGTGGCAAATATTACAAAATCAATGTCTTCTTTGGCAATTTTAGAACGTTCAATAGCAATTTGAGCTGCTTTTACACCCATTGTAGTTGTGGTATCTTCACCTCGAACTACATGACGACGTTCTTTGATTCCGGTTCGTTCCTGAATCCAAGCGTCGTTAGTGTCCATTATTTTGGATAAATCATCATTAGTGACAACATTATCAGGAACATAAAATCCTAAACCCGATATTTTTGAATGATACATAATTTGATGTATTGATAAAATTAATAGCTTGTTTTTAGTCTTTTTCTAAAAAACGATGTTTTTGAAAGTATAAATATAGGAAAATGCTAATTAGTTGCAATCATTTTAGAATAAAAAAACCAGTCTATTACTAAACTGGTTTTCTCCTTAAAAATAGATATATTAAGCCGATTGATCATCGGTTTCTGCATCAGGTGCATTTTTCTTAACAGATTCAATTCCGTTGTCTCTTGCTGAAGCACTTTCGTACATTTCGCTTGAACCAATGATTTGACCATTAGTTGATTTTAGGCTGAAATAGTATTTTCCGTTGGACGATTCTTTTTTCTCAAAACGAGCATCATCTTGCGAATTTTTCTTTACTGATTCTACACCGTTCAAACACGCCGCTTTAGTTGTATAACCTTCACTGGCTAAAATAGTTTGTCCGTTTCCTGCTTTTAAATTGAATTGGTATTCTCCGTTAGTTCTGTTTGTAATTACAAATTTTCCCATTAGTTATAAGGTATTAAAGTTGGTTAATTCTTGCATTAATTATATCAAATTTAATAATTTTTGAAAAACGATGGTCAATTATTAACTAAAAATTAAATTCAGATAACTAATTTGTAACGAGTTTGAATTATCTTAGACCAATCAAACAATGAAAAACTGATTTATTATGAAAAAACAACTATTCCTTTCTTTGTTTTTATTGAGTTTTGGATGGACCATTCTGGCTCAGGAAAATGTAACATACCAAAAACCTTCGCCTGAAATTATGGCTTTGGCTGATTATGATCGAGCACCATCGGTGAATATGGACTCGAAAAAAGTGTACATGTTATTGAGTTATCGCAATACTTACAAAACTTTAGATGATTTGAATCAGGAAGAAATGCGTTTGGGAGGTTTGCGTATTAATCCGGTTACTAATATTTCGAGCACAGTAACATACATCAACAATTTGAAACTGCGAAAAGTGGCTGATAAAGTAGAGCAACAAGTTACAGGTTTACCCGAAAATGCTCGAATTGCCAACGTTTCTTGGTCGCCTAACGAAACCAAAATCGCCTTCACTCACACTACCAATTCGGGAGTTGAATTGTGGGTGATTGATGTCGTAACTGCATCAGCAAAAAAAATAACTTCGGATAATTTGAATGCCAATTTAGGAAGTCCATTCAATTGGATGAAAGACAACGAAACCTTATTGGTAAAAGTATTGCCTAAAAATCGTCCGGCTTTAGTTGATATCAAAAAAGATTTACCAAAAGGTCCGACCGTTTCCATCAGTGACGGTTCGAAATCGCAAAATAGAACTTTTCAAGATTTATTAAAAAACAAAACTGACGAAGCTAATTTTGAAACATTAGTTACATCCGAATTGTATAAAGTAACCTTATCGGGTTCAATGCAATTGTACAAATCAGCTGATATTTACGCTGGCGAAAGTTTTTCTCCCGATGGAAATTACTTGATGCTGACTACCATTCAAAAACCATTTTCATATATCGTTCCGCTGAATCGTTTCCCACAAAAAACCATTGTTTACGATGCCTCAGGAAAAGAAGTGAAATTAGTAAACGAAGTTCCGTTAACCGAAATCATGCCCAAAGGGTTTTCATCGGTACGAAAAGGAAAAAGAAGCATGAGTTGGAGAGCCGACAAACCTGCTTCATTATCGTATGTTGTAGCTTTAGACGAAGGCGATCAAGCTGTAAAAGTTGAGTATAGAGATGAAGTTTTTTCTTGGGATGCACCGTTTAATGGAGCAGCAACATCCATATTAAAAACGCAACAACGATTTGCTGGAATAATGTGGGGAAATGAAACTACAGCCATTGCTTATGATAGCTGGTACGATACTCGAAACCAAAAAACTTATTTATTCAACCCATCCAATCCAAGTGCTGCACCAAAAGTGATTTCCGACCGAAATTCACAAGACATTTATTCTGATCCAGGCAATTTTGAAACCAAACGCAATCAATACAATCGTTATGTTTTAGCAATTGAAAACGACAATACGTATTTAATTGGCGATGGATTTACAAAGGAAGGTCAGTTTCCGTTCATCGACGAATTCAATTTAAAAACATTAAAAACAAAACGTTTATACACATCGACCTACAAAGACAAAAAAGAAGATTTATTGTCGATAGAAGATTACAAAAAAGGTGATGTTTTGGTAATGATTCAGTCGAAAAATGAGTTCCCGAATTACTATTTGCGTAACATTAAATCTAAAGGAAAATTAACGCAAATTACTAGTTTTAAAAACCCGTTTGAAAGTATCAAAAATGTATACAAAGAAGTAATCAAATATAAACGAAAAGATGGAGTGGAATTATCGGGAACGTTGTATTTGCCTGCTAATTACGATCGAGTGAAGAAATCTGAGAAATTACCTTTATTGATTTGGGCGTATCCTGAAGAATTTAAAGATAAAAGTTCGGCCGGACAAAGCAATAAAAACCCAAATGAATTTACCTTTCCTAATTATGGTTCTTTTGTGTATTGGGTAACCAAAGGATATGCTGTTTTAGACGATGCTTCGTTCCCAATTATTGGAGAAGGAACTACTGAACCGAATGATACTTTTATTCCGCAATTGGTAGCCAACGGAGAAGCTGCGATTGATGCTGTAGACCAATTGGGTTACATCAATAGAAATAAGGTTGCTGTGGGCGGACATTCATATGGTGCTTTTATGACGGCCAATTTATTGACGCATTCGAATTTATTTGCCTGCGGAATTGCCCGAAGTGGTGCTTATAACCGAACCTTAACTCCTTTTGGTTTTCAAAGTGAACAGCGTAATTATTGGGATGTTCCTGAAATCTACAACGGAATGTCGCCGTTTATGAATGCCGATAAAATGAAAACTCCACTCTTGCTAACGCATGGTGAAGCCGATAATAATCCGGGGACATTTACACTGCAAACCGAGCGTTATTTTCAGGCTTTGAAAAACTTAGGTGCGCCCGTTAGAATGGTGATTTTACCTAAAGAATCGCATGGTTATGTGGCCAAAGAAAACATTTTACACTTGCTTTGGGAACAAGATCAGTTTTTAGAAAAGTATTTGAAAAATTAGAGTAAAGAAAATAGAATATAGAAAATAGACTTCTGATGAATTTTAGAGGTCTATTTTTTTTAGATGAATAACTGAATTTGCATCGAAGTCAACTTCACTTTCAAAAAAGACAGTTTGATTGTTGTACTCGGCTTCAATCAAGTAATGATTTCCTCTGAAATACGAATTTACAACAGTCACTTTTAGATTGGATTTTTCGACAACTTTTAATTGATGTGGATAGATTAACTGTGTTTTTCCGTCGATTTCCATTTCATTTACATCTCCAAAAAGAGAAGCTACATAACGATTGACTGGATTTTCAAAAACCTTTTTGGGTGTTCCTTTTTCGATGATTGTACCTTCTTTCATCACGATTACTTCATCGGCAAACGAAAGTACATCAGTACTATCATGAGTGGCAACTATGCAAGTAATTTGTTTTTCTTTTAGGTAAGCAAATAATCTTCTTCGAAGGCTGTTCTTTCTGAAATTATCAATATGGCTGAACGGTTCATCAAGTAGAAGTAGTTCGGGTTCTAAAGCCAAAACTCGAGCAATAGCAACGCGTTGCATTTGTCCTCCGCTTAAAGTTTTTGCTTTTACGTTGGCAAAATCAGTCATTTCTACAATTTCCAATAATTCCATTACTCTGGCTTTCTTCTTATCAGGATAAATATTGGAAAGATATTTCCCAACATTTTCTGCAACCGTAATAAAAGGCATCAAATCAAAATCTTGTGCCAAATATTTCATAGAATCAACGCCTGGAATGAGGTTGAATTTCGGACCTAACACTTCTACATCGTTCCAAAAGATCTTTCCTTTATCTAAATCATGCAAACCATAAATCAATTTGAGTAGTGTGCTTTTTCCACAACCACTTTCACCAATTAGAGCTAGATTTTTTCCTCTTTCTAAAGAAAAATCAATGTTTTGAAGGGTTACTTTTTTTAGATAAGAAAAAGAGAGGTTGTGTACTGTTAGCATATCGAAGCAATAGTAGTGCAAATTTGGATATAAAATAGTTGAAAATCAAATAAAAAACCGATTATTAAACTTCCTGACAATCAACAATTTGACAATTCGTCGATGATTAAGGTATTTTGTCGACTAACTTTTACCCTAAATTTAATTTTTAATAAATTTAAATACAAAACCTTATGATTATGAAAACCAAAAAATACATTTTATTAATTTTTTTCTTGCATTTTAACATATTTTTTGCGCAAGTCGGAATCGGAACAACAACACCTGATTCGCAATTGGACATTCGCTCCAGCAATCAAGCAGCTCCAGCCAACAACGACGGTATTTTGATTCCGAAAGTGGATGTTTTCCCAGCTACAAACCCAACTGTAGCTCAACAAGGCATGATGGTGTATTTAACTACAACCACAACATTTCTAGCCACTTCAAGATCACCTGGATTTTATTATTGGAACAACCCGACCTCAGACTGGATTGGTTTGAACTCAGTAGCCAATGGTGATCACGATTGGTACGAACAAGGAACCACAACTGCTCCCAATGCCATTACTGATAATATGTTTCATACCGGAAATGTAGGAATCGGAATGAATACTCCATTGCACAAACTAGACATTGAAGCACCAGGAAATGTAATTGGCTTGCGATTATTGAGTGGTAACAATAATGATTTAGCGTGGCTCTCTTTGGGAAGAACCTACGAGTATGCTCAAATTGGAGCTTGTACTCCGGGTACTTTTTTTACGGATGCCTTAGCCGGTGATATGGCTATTAAAAACTTCAATACGGGCAAACTTTTATTTGGCGCCTCTTATATTGATGCGGCTGATATGTCGATTATTCCCGGCGGAAATGTCGGAATCAACACCTCAAGTCCGGGCACTTTATTTGACGTAAGAGGAATTAACAATTGGAATACAGCAACTACTGAAGGCGATGTTCGAATAGGTGACCCAACGTATCGATTTAAAATTGGCGTTGCTACTGGTGGCGCTGGTGCTGGAGATATTCGCTTGACTGCTCAAGGAGGAACGAATCGCATCTTCTTAGGAAATTCGGTCAACAACACTTTAACTACCATAGACGGTTTGAATAATCGCGTTGGAATCAAAAATGTGATTTTACCCAACTCCGTTTTAGATGTTGCTGGTGATCTAGCTCTACGAGAAGGAGCAGCTATTAATGTAATTGCTGGAGGAAATGTGGTCATCTTAAACGGTGAAAATAGTCATTACCGATTAGCAGGTGCAGCTGGAGCCTACTCCATTAATACTATTTTGAATGGAAATGATGGTCAGTTATTAACTTTAATGAATACTACGGGACAAACAATGACTGTCTTAAATAATAATGTAGCCAACGGAATTTTAACAGGAACCGGAGGGAATTTGGTTTCTTCGAGTACAGGAAATTCAAGTGTAACGCTAATGTATAATGCTACTTTAGCACGATGGGTTGTAACTTCTTCTTCAGGAATGACCAATTCAAACTCATGGAACATTTCTGGAAATGCGGGAACTAATGGCGGAAATACTGTAACTGCAGGAACCAACTTTATAGGAACTACTGACAATCAAAACATTGATTTTAGAACCAATAATGTTTATAGAGGTCGATTTAGTAGTTTGGGAGAGTTTTTTGTTGGTACATTAAATACTGTATTACCTGGTGATTTATGTAATGCTGTTGGGAACTTTACTTTTCCTTGGGCAATGAACGGTTACTCTGCTTTTGATGGTGCTGGAAGTTATGGACAAGTAACCGGTGGAACTACTATTTTTGGTGGAGTTCAAGGCGAATATAACGGAACCAATGCGCAAGGAACTGGAGTGAGAGGCATAGCATTAACTACGACTGCTGGAATTTCTTTTACCGCCCCACATACTGGAGTTTCGGGTGGTGCCACAACAGGTGGTGCTTATAAATTTGGCACTTATGGAAGTGGTGGTGCAAGTCCACGTTCTGGTGGAGTTTTAGGAAACGACTTTGGTCTTGCTCTTGGTGCACTGGGATATTATTCGAGTGGTCTTCTTGATTACTCAGTGTATGGGTTTGGCCAAGCACATACTAATGGAGTAGCTGGAGGTAGATTATTAAACAACAATATGGAGAGAAATACTAATATTGGATTAGGAATTTATGGAGGTGTAATGGGTGGATGGGTTCGCGGAATGAAATACGGTTTCCATACCAAAGGAGAAACCTATAGTTTGTATGTAGACGGAAATGGTTATACTAACAAGCCATTGGCTTATTTAATTTCAACAGACGGAGCTTCAAAAACAGCCAGTTATATGAGTACTTCGATGAAACCTGAAGTAACTGTAAATGGTAAAACATCCTTAGAAAGTGGAAAAGTTTTTGTAGCCTTTGATAAAGCATTCAGTCAAATTATTTCTAATGTTGATGATGTAATCATTACAGCTTCTCCGCAAGGAAAATCGAATGGTATTTACATCGATTCCATAACAAAAGAAGGATTTTGGATCTATGAAAACAACGACGGAACTTCGAATGTGAAAATCGCGTGGATTGCCATAACTAAAATAAAAGGTGAAGAAAATCCAGAAGTTCCAAGCGATTTATTGGCGAATGATTTTGATAAAAAAATGGATGGAGTAATGTTCAACGAAAACAACACCAGAGAAACCGCACAAAGTTTATGGTGGGATGGAAATCAGATACGTTGGGATAGGCCAACTAATGAAAAAGTAGACACTGAAACTGACAAACTAGCCCGACCAAAAGAAATTAAAAAACAATAATAACCACATAATAGAGGCATTCAAATGAATGCCTCTTTTTTTTGAATATATAAATTAGTCGCTTGAATTGTCTACTTGAGATAAATAGTAAAAACTCAACAGATAGGCTTCTAAAAAGACAGATTTCATCGACTTTTAGATGCTAATCAGTTAACAATTACATCTACATCATAAGATTTTATCTAATTTTCAAATCTAGTAATTACATAATTATTTATACCTATAATTATAATTAATGTATTTTTTGTGTTATTTTTTTACTAAATAGGTAAATTTCACTCCAGTAAAGTCTTCAAATAAAGAAAATCACCTATACATTTACACAACATATCATGTAAAACTAATGTTTTGACTGCTACAAGTAAGAAAGTAATGCAATGGTTCTACTATTTAATTCACAGCAATAACAAACCATTTCAAGAAATATCGAGAGTAACATTTTACTGTATAGTTTTTATACACTTATAATAAGATTGTTTTCAAAAAAGTGCGATTAAATTTGGTAATTAACTAAAATCAAACAATTTATGAAAAAATTTTTATTATTAATCTTCCTATTGACTATTTCAATGGGACAATCTCAAGTCCTACTACAAGGATTTGAATCCGGTGGGATTGACGGAGGTCCTTTTGGCGGAATGCCAGCACCTACGATAGTAACTGGAACTGGATCCAACACCAGCCAAGTCCTAAGAATTGATGGTAATACAACAGGTCAACCATGGCAAGGGATAAATTTGTTTTTGTCACCTTCTGTAGATTTAACAACGAATAAAACATTGACTATGGATGTGCTTTCGAGTACACCCATCACATTTTTGGTTAAAGCCACTACTGGAGCAGGATTTCCTGCAGCTTCTGTTACCCACAATGGTGATGGCACGTGGCAAACACTGTCTTTTACATTCAACACCTCATTAGACGGTCAAGTAGCTAATCCTACTGGTACCTATTCGGGTTTTGTAATACATGCTTATTGGGAAGTAGGCAGAACGCAGTTCTTTTCTCCAACAACTTGTCCTACGCCACCAAGAACATTTTTTGTCGATAATATAAGAGAGCCTTCTTTACTTCCTCCTGCAACAGTAGGTACTTTTACCGTACCCACTAAGAATGCTGGAGACCCTAATTTTTTCTTAACACCTCCAACTTCTAATAATACGAGTCCATTCACGTATTCAAGCAGCAATAATGCTATAGCAAACATTATTAACGGAAATGAAGTGCAGGTAGGTGTTGGCGGAACTTGCACTATTACGGCATCTCAAGTTTCTGATGGAACCTTTGCTGCAACATCAAGTACAGCAACTTTTGAAGTAATCTCTCTTAGTCCTCCACAACCTGTTGGATTTGTTGCAAATAGTCCAACATCTTCAAGTGTATTTTTGGCTTGTGGGCCAAATAATGCAGGTAGTGGTGATGTAGTTTACAGATTATTTTATTCACCAACAGCCACAGCACCCGCAAATCCTCTAACTGCCACTGAATATACTTTTGGTAGTACAGGAGGTGATGGAAATGGTCTTAGTGCATTTGGATTTGTTTTAACTGGATTGAATTCGGGAACACCTTATACGTTCTGGTTGTATCAGTTTAATACTGTAACTGGATTATATTCCCCTCCAAATTCAGTAACAGCAACAACTACATCTGGAACTAGCGTACCACAACCAGTTGGCCTTGTGGCACTCAACCCTTCCGTATCAAGTATATTTTTAGCTGTTGGCCCTAACAATTTGGGTGGAACTATAGTTTATAGATTATTCTATTCACCAACAGCCACAGCTCCAGCAAACCCTTTAACCGCAACGCAATACGCTTTTGGGACTACTCCTGGTGATGGTAATGGTACTAATGCCTTTGGATTTAATTTAGGTGGTCTTAATCCGGCAACACCTTATACTTTTTGGTTGTATCAATTTAATACTGCAACTAGTATATACTCTCTTCCTGCTATAGCATCCAATACAACATTAAATCCACCACCTGCGCTAATACCACCAACAACTAATGCACCAGTGCCTACGCGTAATCCTGCAAATGTTGTTTCAATTTATAGCAATACTTATTCTAATGTAGCAACAAATTATGATCCAAATTGGGGTCAATCTGGTCATACTTTAGTGAACCCTTCATTTGAAGCGGTATCAGGTTCTGGAAATACTATTTTGCATTATCCAAATTTTAACTACCAAGGTACCGAACTTACAGCCTCTAACCTATCTGACATGGAATTTTTGCATGTTGACCTTTGGACAAATGCTCCATCATCGTATGCTACAATTCAAGTAAGCCCAATTAACAACGGCTCTGGCCCGGCGGAAGTTTTAGTTACTTTAAATCAAATTCAAGGACAATGGCTTAGCGTGGATATACCTAAAAGTGCTTTTAGTGGGATGACATGGGATAGCGTATTTCAAATGAAATTTGCTGCCAATGGTCCGGGAAGTAACACCCCAGTAGATATCTATTTAGATAATGTCTATTTTTGGAAAAACCCTGGTGTAAGTACAGATGCTACTTTAAGTGATTTGCAAGTAGATTTTGCAACTGTAAGTGGATTTAGTCCTTCAACACAAACGTATACCTATACTGTGCCTTTTGGTACAACAATTATTCCTCAGATTACATCTGCAACTACAAATAATGGGGCGGCAGTGGCTGTTATAAATCAAGCTACATCTTTACCGGGTAGTGCAACTGTTGTTGTTACAGCAGAAGATGATTCTGTTATACTTACTTACACGGTGAATTTCGGGTTTCCTCCTCCACCAGCTCAACCGGTAGGATTTGTGGCGCAAAACCCAACACCTACCACTTCGTTCTTAGCATGTGGTCCTAATAACGTGGATGGCAATGTAATTTACAGATTGTTTTATTCTCCAACAATCTCTGCTCCTGCAAATCCATTAACCGCTACTGAATATGTTTTTGGATCTACTGCTGGCGATGGAAATAGCGTTGCTCCTTTTGGATTTGTTATTTCTGGACTTGCACCTAGTACCAATTATACGTACTGGTTATATCAATATAATACTGCAGAAGCCCAATTCTCAGTTCCAGCAATTGCAACGTTATCTACTTTATGTTTACCAGTAAATTGGTATATTGATGTTGATGGAGATGGATTTGGAGTTGATTCAACAGTAGTCACTTCTTGTAATTCTCCTGGCGCAACCTATGTATTAGTAGGTGGCGATTGTAACGATAGCAATAATACAGTTTATCCAGGTGCGCCAGAAGTTTGTTATGATGGTCTAGACAATGATTGCGACGGTACTATCGACGAAGGTTGTACGCCAATCATTTCTGTACTTCAAACTGCTTCATGTGGTTCAACATTATCTTCAATCAACCAACAAATCTTTGCGAATTTGGTGGCTGGGGCTCAAGGTTATCGATTCAGAGTAACAGACATGTCAAACATGCAAGTGCAAACTATTGACAGAAACTTACGTGTATTCCAATTGACTCAATTAACTAATTATGCTTTTGATAGAACCTATCAAGTTGAAGTTTCGATACGTTACAACAATGTATGGCAACCGTTCTATGGTGCACCATGTACCGTAACTACTCCGGCAGCAACTACTCAGGTTCAAGCGGCTCAATGTGGTGGAACTTTGACTACTATTGGAGATGCTATTTATGCCAACAATGTTCCTTTTGCAACAGGCTATAAATTCAGAATCACGAATTTATTGACTTCAGCACAAGAGGAAGTTGAGCGTCCGCTTAGAGACATTAAAATGACTCAAACGTCAATCGCTGAATTCAATTCTACGTATTCAATTGAAGTTGCAGTTAGAAACACTAACGGATTGTATTTGCCTTACGGAACACCTTGTAACATTACTACACCAAGTTTCCCAACTACACAGTTGCAATTGGCACAGTGTGATGTTACATTAACCAATCCAAATACAGTTATTTATGCTGATTCTTATGTTGGAGCAACTACTTATCGATTTAGATTTACAAATACATCTTTAGAGTATACATATCAATTTGACAAACCGCTTCGTTCGTTTGCTTTGAATACCGTTCCAGGATTGTTACCAGGAGAAACGTATTCAGTACAAGTAAGTGTTGAAATTGGTGGTGTATTTGGTCCATTCGGAAAAGTATGTACACTTACCACTCCAGGATCAGCAAGAGCAACCGAAACAACAAAACCAGCATTATCATTCAATGCTATTGTATCGCCAAATCCATTTGGAGAAAGCTTCGGATTGGAAGTAACCGTTTCAACAGAAGAAACTATCCAAGTGAAAGTATACGATATGTTAGGTAAATTAATAGAAAGTAGAGAAGTTGATTCAACTACTATTTCTGAACTACAAATCGGAGCTGCTTATCCATCTGGAGTATACAATGTAATTGTAGCTCAAGGTGAAGAAGTGAAAACGATGAGAGTAATCAAACGTTAAAACAATAATTAATTATAATTTAAAAATGCCTCTCTTTTTTGAGGGGCGTTTTTGATTATATTTTTTGAAAAAAATAAATGCATATGAAAAAATTAAAAATTGTATTCACTCTAATTTGCATTTGGTTTTCAATAGATGCTGTTCAGGCTCAAGTCGGAATTGGAACTTTAGTTCCCGAAGGCGCTTTAGACATTACTTCTTCGACAGATGGATTGTTAATTCCGCGTATAGCATTAGTAAATACAACAACAGTAACTGTTTCGACAGGAACTGCCTCAGAATTAGTTTATAACACTGCTACAAGTGGAGATGTTACACCAGGATTTTATTATTTAAGTACAGCTACTGGTCCGTGGGTTCGATTAGGAACTAGTGTATCGGGTTGGCTTACCACAGGAAATACAGATATTGTTGATGGAACCAACTTCCTCGGAACGGCGGCTGCAACCAATGTAGACGTAGCTTTTAGAAGAAACAATTTACCTGCAGGAAAAATTGGATTAACTAGTACTTCTTTTGGTGTTGGTGCTTTGAATGTAGGCGCAACCACTAATAGTACAGCGTTTGGAACCAATGCGTTAACCCTTAACACAGCTGGAAATAATGTGGCGGTTGGAAATAATTCATTAGCAGCAAATACGACAGGTACTCTAAATACGAGCGTGGGAAGTAGTGCATTGGCAGGAAATTCAACAGGAGGAAATAATATAGCTATTGGAAGCGGTACATTAGTACTAAATACAACAGGTGCTACTAATGTAGCTATTGGGAATAGTACATTAGCTGCTAATCTTACAGGAATTCAAAATACCGGTGTAGGACATAATGCCCTGTTACTAAATACTGGAAGTGCATCAACAGCTATTGGATTTGAAGCTTTAAGGGCAAATACAACTGGAAATAATGGAATAGCTATAGGTTTCCGAGCTTTGTCGGGCAATACCACTGCAAGTAACAATACGGCTGTTGGATTTGAAAGCATGGTAAGTAATTCTACTGGCGCCGAAAATACGGCTGTAGGTTTTCAATCTTCAAGATTTAATTTCACTGGAGCTAGAAATACTGCAATGGGGCATATCGCTTTAAATAACAATACAGGAAGTGAAAATACAGCATTTGGACATAGTGCTTTAGTAGGAATTAATCAACCTGCTTCAAGATTCAATACTGCAATAGGATATCAAGCAATGTTTGCAGTTGGTTTACCTCCTTTTGTTGCTACTACTAATGTTGTTGCTGTCGGAGCCAACGCACTTTTTCAAAACAGAGCTTCCAACACCACTGCAGTAGGATACAATGCATTACAAGGGCAAATTTCTGGAGGCACCGGAAATACTGGTGTTGGATTTAGCGTTTTAAACAACAATGCCAACGGTGACAATAATACTGCTGTTGGTAATGAAGCAGGATTTGCTGCAGTAGGAAGTGGAAATACGTTAATTGGATATTTTGCCGGAAGATTTGCAACCAGCACTACTGGGGCAAGTACTTTCGTTGGACATCAAGCTGGTCAAGGGAGCACTGGAGCAAATAATACAGCAATTGGACACAACTCCTTAATAGCAACGGGAGCTTCAGCTAATAATGTTGCTGTGGGAAATAATACTTTAACCGCAAACACATCCACAAATAATACAGCAATAGGATTTAGTGCTTTAGTTGGAAATGTAACAGGAACAGGAAACGTGGCCATTGGTAATCAAGCGGGGTTTTCAGAAACGGGTTCGAATAAGTTATACATTTCAAATTCCGCTACCACTCCAACTACTTCATTAGTTTATGGAGAATTTAGTCCAACGCGAATTTTACGTACCAATAGTACCTTCCAAATTGGTGATCCTGCAACAACGGGTTATGTTTTTCCGGTGGCACGCGGAACGGTTAATCAATATTTAGCTAGTGATGCCAGTGGTGTTTTAAATTGGGTTTCTCCTAGTGGAACCAACTTATTATCAGCTGTTAGAACCAATATAAGCGCGAATCAAGCATTGACAACTGCTGGATGGCAACTCATTACATATGATACCGTTGTGATTGATACGAATACCGAATTTGCAGGTAATCGATTTACAGCCACACGAGCTGGAATTTATGAAATCAATGCAGGCTATCATACGGACAATCAAAGTAACCTTCAGTTTTACTCTATTGGTGTGTATGTTAATGGTAGTTTATACCAACAAAATAGTGGAAATCATAGCAATTTAGGGCCAGTTTCAAGAACAATCAATTGCATTGTAAACTTGCCTGTGGGTGGTTATGTAGAAATTTTTGCTGAGAATTATCAAACGGGAGTTCAAATTGACTCTTTCTCTGGAAAAAGTTATTTTGAAGTAAAACAGCTTAGATAAAAAAGAGCCATTGGCTGGCTTTCAATTTACTTTTAGTGAAGAACACTTTTGAGAATGCTTTTTTTTGCCACGAATTCACAAATTAATAAATAACGTGAGTTCGATATAAAAAACAAAGAAACATTCAAAATTTTACACGAATTACACTAATTAACACGAATTGAAGATGGAAAATTACACCAATAAATCTGATAAATCAGATTTTAATTCGTGAAATTTAATTGTTAAATTATGATTCGTGTAAATTCGTGCAATTCGTGTTTAAATTTAAATATGCTTACGTCGAACTCACGTTAAATAGCAAAATAAATAGTAGTTCCTCTGCGATGAACATTCGAATTGAATCAAATGTTTACATTGAACTCCAGTATAAAATTTTACTTTTAAATAATAAAAAAAACACTGAATATCAGTGTTTTTTTATGCTTTTTTCTTTGAATTTGACCGTATGTCATTTAAGAAGAGTGTCAATGTAATTGGATTGCCCTAGCCCAGACCGAAGAGGAACGCTTTTTGCCAAAGCGATTGAGTTGTACTTGTTGGGATAAAGCGACCGAAGGAAGCTCTTAGCACAACTTAGTACAACCAATTGATTTAAAAAAACGTGTAACAAAGGGCTGGATTGGCTTCTAAAAAAACTTTAGGAAAAAAATAAGAGCAATTCTTGAAACTCAGAATTGCTCTTATCAACCTAACCAATAAACAAAACAACCAATTATTTTAAGTATTTTTCAAACGTTTTGGTGTGTATGCGTGCTTTTAATTCGTGCAACAGATTGTACAACCCAAAAAAGGTTCTGTTGATGTATAAAAAGTGTTTTGAGCCTCGATTGCCGTTCATTTTTCGGAGTTGGGTGTCTTTGGCAAATTCCTCTCCCATAGTGGCTATTTTTCCGAAGAATTCTTCGTCTGAAAAGTCGAAAAACTCACCGTGAAAGGGTTTGGTAAACAAGCTCAATAAATCGTGGAACAGCTTTGTAAAATAGACGATTTCTTCTTTTGAATCATCAAGGCGCAAAATCTCTAATTCGTATAATTTTTCGTTGAATAGCTTCGGATTATCAATCACTTCGGGTTTGGCCAATTCGAAATACGGCACGTAAAATTCTTCTGGAACTTGTTTGATGCAACCGAAATCGATGGCTACTAACTTTCCGTCTTTATCAATTAAAAAATTCCCAGGATGCGGATCGGCGTGTACTTGTTTTAAATGGTGCATTTGGTACATGTAGAAATCCCACAACGCTTGTCCGATGGCATCGCCTTTGGCTCTATCGGTATTGTGAGCTGCAAATTCGGATAAATGTTCGCCTTCGATCCATTCCATTGTTAAAATCTTTTCGGAAGACAACTGTGGAAAATAGTTGGGAAAACGCAAATTATCGATGTTTTTGCACCAATCGGAAACTTCTAGGCTTTGTTTTAATTCTAGATTATAATCGGTTTCTTCGAGTAATTTATCTTCTACTTCTTTGAAATACTTGTCTGAATCTTTTCCTTTGATGTTGAACATTCGAACTGCAAAAGGTTTTACCAAAGCCAAATCAGAACTGATACTATCTGCAACACCTGGATATTGAATTTTAACCGCTAAAGTTTTACCGTTTTTTGTTGCTTTGTGCACTTGTCCGATACTTGCCGCATTAGTCGCATCAGGAGAAAAGGTATCAAAAAGCTCTTCTGGAAATTTACCTAAATACTTTTTAAATGTTTTTCGAACCAATGGTGCAGACAAAGGCGGAACAGAGAATTGAGACAATGAAAATTTATCTACGTATTGTTGCGGCATGATGCTTTTGTCCATGCTGAGCATTTGAGCCACTTTGAGTGCACTGCCTTTGAGGTTTTTTAAACCGTCGTAAATATCTTCTGCATTATTTTCGTTGAGTTTGTCTTTGGTCAGCGATGGATTTACGATTTTTTCACCGTAATAGGCCATGTAGTTTCCGCCGACTTTGATTCCGGTTTTGACCAATTGACTGGCGCGTTCGATTTTGCTAGTTGGAATTTTATCTAATGTTTTCATGAATTAGTTCATTTTTTCTTTCCAAAGAAATTTACCTAAATCGAACAAGCTTTCCAAAGGTTTAGTGTCTAATAAGTCGACTACTGTATTTACTGATTTTTCAATTAGTACATCGGTTTTTTCAAATCCTTTAGAAGTATCGTCCAACCAAAATTTCAATAAAAACAAGAATTGAATCCATGCGCCTTCTACATAAACTGGCTTAGTAAACTTGCTTATTTTTTCATTAATAACTGTTGAACCTGAAGAAATTTCATTTTTCACAAAATCTTTAAAATGACTTCTAAATTGTTTTAAGCTTTGGAGATTTTTCAATCCTTCTTTGTTCTCTTTCAAAGCAAAAACCACATAGCTTCTGTTTAGAGTCAGGATTTCAAACAATGTAAAATAGAGCGTCAGTAACTTATTTTTATCCGAATAACCTGTAAATGCTTCTTCTTTTTGAATGGAAGCTTCGGCATTTTCAAAGAATTTTGCCCAAATTTCCTGTCTTAAAGCATCTAATGAACCAAAAAAAGTATAAAACTCGGTTTCGTCAATTTTATGTTCTTTACAAAATGAATAGACATTTTTTGGTTCTTCATTTTTTTCAAGAACGTAATTCATATACAGAGAGATGATGGTTGTATCATCTAACTTTTTCTTTTTGGCTGTTGTTTTCTTAGTTGTTTCCATGTTTTAGAATTTATGTAAAATTACCACTGTTTCATTATTCACAGAAAAAACTAAACAAAAAGTTTTGTTAAATGTCGTTCAAAATTTTTGAAAATAAAAAAGCGTTCACCGAGGGCAAACGCTTTGTTATTGAGAGAAATAGAAAATTTAGTTTCCAGCTTCTTTTTTGGCATCTTCAATCATTTTTTGATTGGCAGTAATGGCAAATTCGACTCTTCTATTCTGACTTCTTCCTTCAGGAGTATCGTTGGTTGCAATTGGATCTGCAATACCTAAACCTGTAGTTGTAAAACGTGCTGTATTCAATCCTTTTGAAGCTAAATACGCTTTTACAGAAGCCGCTCGTTGTTCAGAAAGAGTTTGATTGTATTCTACTTTTCCGGTACTATCAGTATAACCATAAATCACGATATCAGTATCAGCATAACTTTGAAAAACAGGTACCAATTTGTCTAAATTAGCTTTTGCAGTAGTAGTCAAAGTCGATTTATTCGTATCAAAACGAACTGAATTTTCACCTAATGTTAATTTGATTCCTTCTCCAACGCGTTCCACTGTTGCTCCTGGTAAAGCTGTTTCGATTTCACGCGCTTGCTTGTCCATTTTATTACCAATAACTCCACCAGCAACACCGCCAATTACTCCGCCTAAAACAGCGCCCAATGCACCATTTCCACCTTTACCAATGTTGTTTCCTAGAACAGCTCCAAGAACTCCTCCAGCTACTGCTCCAATGGCCACACCTTTTTGAGTATTGTTCGAGTTTTTGACCGCTTTACATCCTGTAAAAGTTGAGCTCAGCACAAACGATAATGCTACAATATATAATGTAATTTTCTTCATGATTTCTTTTTTAAATTAATTTACTTTTTCAAATTGATAGACTACATCCACCATTTTACCACCTACATTCGCTTTATCCACTAATTGAAAAGAGGTTTCGGTTTGATTGGCAATGGTCAAAATATATCCTTCAGTTACTTTCTTAGACTTGGTTTCGTTGATGATTTTCATCACAAAATTGCCTTCTTTACTCAAATACCAAGTAATTGGCGAAGAAAAACCAGTACATGAAGCATTGTTTAACGCCATGTCACCTTTGTTGTTATTGGGTATCAAATTCCAATTACTTCCTATAAAACACTTTGAATCAGCAATGTCAAAAGAGTTAATTTTAATATAATCTGAACCCGGAAAAGTAACAGAAGTGATACGCCAAGCGCCTTTCATTGAAGTAGCCGATTTATAATCTAACTTCGTACTTGTTACTTGCTGTTTGGGTTTACATCCAATAAATGCAATGGTTAGCATCAAAAGAAAAATAATTTTTTTCATACCTATTCGAGTTTAAGTTATTATACTGCAAATATACTTACTATTTCTATAGCCTATTTACACATATATAGAATATATTTATAGAATTACAACTACGTCATTTTGTCAGATTGCTTAATTTGGTACTGATTTTGACTAATCCAAAACATAAATTGTTTAACTAAAAAGTTCAAAATATGTCAACAGGAAAAATTAATGTTTCAGTAGAAAACATTTTCCCTTTAATCAAGAAATTTCTTTACAGCGACCACGAGATTTTCCTACGTGAGTTGGTTTCTAATGCCACGGATGCAACTTTAAAATTAAAACATTTAACGAGTATTGGTGATGCCAAAGTTGAATATGGCAATCCCATTATTGAAGTAAAAATTGACAAAGAAGGTAAAAAACTTCACATCATCGACCAAGGATTGGGAATGACCGCTGAAGAAGTAGAAAAATACATCAACCAAGTTGCTTTTTCGGGTGCGGAAGAGTTTTTAGAAAAATACAAAGATTCGGCAAAAGATGCTGGAATTATTGGTCACTTTGGGCTTGGTTTCTACTCAGCATTTATGGTAGCTGAAAAAGTAGAAATTATTACTAAATCCTATCAAGATGCTCCAGCTGCACATTGGACGTGTGATGGAAGTCCAGAATTCACATTAGAAGCGCATAACAAAACCAATCGCGGAACTGAAATCATCCTTCATATTGCTGAAGATTCACTTGAATTTTTAGAAGAATTTAAAATTCGTGAATTGTTGACTAAATACAACAAGTTCATGCCAATTCCGATTAAATTCGGAACCAAACAAGAAGCGCTTCCAAAGCCAGAAGACGCACCTGAAGATTACAAAACAGAATATACAGAAGTTGACAACATCATCAACAATCCGAATCCTGCTTGGACGAAGCAACCTGTCGATTTGACTGATGAGGATTATAAAACTTTCTATCGTGAGTTATACCCAATGCAATTTGAGGAACCTCTGTTCAACATCCATTTAAATGTAGATTATCCGTTTAATTTAACTGGAATTCTATATTTCCCAAAGATGTCGTCGGATTTGCAATTACAGAAAGACAAAATCCAATTGTATCAAAATCAAGTATATGTGACCGATAATGTAGAAGGAATAGTACCTGAGTTTCTTGGAATGTTAAAAGGTGTGATTGATTCACCTGATATTCCTTTGAATGTATCGCGTTCGTACCTACAAGCGGATGGAAATGTTAAGAAAATCTCGAATTACATTACGCGTAAAGTCGCTGACAAACTCAAATCATTATTCAATGAAAACCGCGAAGATTTCGAGAAAAAATGGAACGACATCAAAATTGTATTGGAATACGGAATGCTTTCAGAACCAAAATTCTACGAAAAAGCAGGCGATTTTGTATTGTATCCAACAGTAAATGATAAATACTATACGTTAGCTGAATTAAAAGAAGCCATCACCGCGAATCAAACTGACAAAAATGGAAAATTAGTGGTTTTATATGCTTCTAATAAAGATGCTCAACACAGTTATATTGATATTGCTAAAGAAAAAGGCTACGAAGTACTGTTATTAGATTCGCCAATCGTATCGCATTTAATTCAAAAATTAGAAGCTGATAACGAAAATCTTACGTTCACTCGGGTTGACTCTGATCATATTGATAAATTAATTCAAAAAGAAGATACACAAATCTCTAAATTGTCAGAAGAAGAACAAACCAATCTAAAAACCGTTTTAGAAGAAATTGTTCCTAAAGCCAACTATAGCGTACAATTAGAGCCAATGGATAGCACTGCTGCTCCCTTCATGATTACGCAACCTGAGTTCATGCGAAGAATGAAAGAAATGTCGCAAACCGGTGGCGGCGGAATGTTCGGTATGGGTAACTTCCCTGAAATGTACAATTTGGTAGTCAACACCAATAGCGATTTGGCAACAACCATTCTCAATACTGAAGACAAATCAGCCCAAGAAAGTTTGGTAAAACAGGCCTTAGACCTAGCCAAAATCTCCCAAGGATTATTAAAAGGTGAAGAACTAACTGCTTTTGTGAAAAGAAGTTTTGAATTGATTCGATAAGAATACAGAACATAGAATATAGAGAAAAGACCTGTTAGCGCTAGTTAGCAGGTTTTTTATTTGGGCGTGCCCCAATTGAACAGAGTATTTGTAGTAAATAGAAACTTAGTTAAGTTCAATTGGGTCGGGCTATTCATTTCAATCTTTTACTCGTACCTCGCAAAAGGATTTCCATTACTATCCCTCACGCGTGCGTCTTGTAGCTAGCAAGAACTTCAACATTCAATATTCGTTATTGAACATTCATTGTTTTTTGAATGTTGAACAACGAACTTTCAATTTTGAATAATGAACTAATTAAAAACAAGAAAGCCTGTCTAGTTAGACAGGCTTTCTAAAAGAAGGCGGCGACATACTCTCCCACAAATTGCAGTACCATCTGCGCAGTCGGGCTTAACTTCTCTGTTCGAGATGGGAAGAGGTGAGCCCCGACGCAATAACCACCTTAAAAGGTTAGATTGCTTTGAACAATCCTTTTAATTAGTAATTGTTAATTATCAACTATTAATTAAAATAATATCTTAACATACTGAGATAAAAATTTCTTGAGAAAGGTGTCCTTTGCTCTCTCGTTATTAAAACGAAAGAGCAAAGTTCGTTATACATAAGCTTACGGGTTATTAGTACTACTCGACTATGACATTACTGCCTTTACATCTATAGCCTATCAACGTGGTCATCTTCCACGACCCTTTAAAGAAATCTCATCTTGTGGTGGGTTTCGCGCTT
>JAFLBS010000005.1 GCA_017303755.1 Flavobacteriales bacterium
GGACCTAATATCTCTGATGCTTTATCCGTTAAATTAAACACCGTAAACCCTAAAAGGGCATCGCCATTGTCGCACTCATGCAAATCCGTTGGCTCTACTGCCGTAGGTTTTGGATGAACGATTAGTTCAACTGTGGTTATAGCATAACACTCTGGTGCATTTGGATCAAATACACGGATATAAATAATCTGATTGTTTAGGTTGTTAATATTACAATAAGGACTCACCTGATCATAATTCCCCGTTTGCGCATCAGTTAGTGTTTCGTGGAAAGTAACTTCTAAGGTAGCATTTGACGTTACTTGTGGATGAACAACTCCTTCTAAATCAAAACAAGCTACTCCATCATTACTCTCATCATCACATAATTCATAAGGTATTGGTGTATTGATTATTGGAGCTGTTAAAACTGTTACTGTTAGCGTCTGATTGATATTCTGACCACAATTATTAGCATCACTCACACTAACGAGTTCATAAACTACTGGACCAACTATATTAGTCGGTACATTAATCTCGTATATATTACCTGTAGAGGTAACTGTGTAGGAAGTACCATTTTCTGTATATACAAACGTATAGGGCGCTATTCCATTAAAACCTGTTAAGGTCACTATTGGACTTGGATAATTCAAACAAACGGATGGCGAACTCGCTGTAATGGTTGCAGTTGAAAGTGGATTAACCGTTACCGTTACTGTACTACTATCATCTAAGCACGGTGCTGTCGCGGTTAGTGTGTAGGCAAAGGTACTTGTTGTAACTCCTGCTGATGGGGTAAAGGTTCCTGCAACTGAATTAAATGTTCCTCCTGTTCCCGATGTTCTTGTCCAAACACCGCCTGCTTGTTCTCCAGCAATCAAACTGAATAAATTAATTACGGCTGTACTGTTTTCGCAAATAATGGTACTTCCGTCTGTTCCTGCTGTCGGTTGAGGGTTTATGGTTATAGTAGCTGTACTTGAATCATTAACACATGGCGCTACTCCTGTTAAAATGTATTCAAATATACTGCTAGTAGCTCCAACGGCTGGCGTGAATGTTCCTAAAACTGCATCAAAAGTTCCGCCTGTTCCTGTATTCCTAACCCAAGTTCCTCCTGTTTGCTCGCCTGTGATTAAATTGTATAAATCAATGGTTGCTGTACTAGTCTCACAAATTGTTACTGCACCATCTGTTCCAGCTAATGGCTGAGGATTTATATTGACTGTAGCAACACTCGATGAATTTAAACAAGGTGCTGTTGCTGTTAATGAATAGGTAAAAGTACTGTTGGTTGCTCCAACTGCTGGAATGAATGTTCCTGCAGCTGCACTAAAGGTACCGCCTGTTCCTGTACTTCTTACCCAAACTCCACCTGATTGCTCGCCTGTGATTAAACTGAATAAGTCAATAACCACTGTGCTTGTCTCACAAACTGTAGTTGTACCGTTTGAACCTGCAGAAACAAACTGATTTACAATCAATTGAAATGAAGTAGTCCCAAAAGTCAATGGATTAGCAACTTCTTCCATTCTTACATAAATAGTTTGCGGATTGGAAGTATTTATAAAATTATTTATTGGAGAAATTGCCCCTACATCACTATCAGCATTAGCCTGAGTCAAATGATAAGTGATATTGTAATTAGCCGGGTTATTTGTTCCTAAAATAATTGGTGTTTGAGGCGTAAAATCAAAAGACTCTTGACCATCATTTGACGGATCGTCACACAACACTAAATCTGGTGGAGTTACAGGATTGGCCTGACAAGTTATTAATTCAATAATAAATGATGCTGTATAAATACAAGCACCTCCATTAGCTGAGTTATCTTCAATACCCATATAAATGGTTTGTGAATTACCACTAATTAGGTGATTTGTTGGATTACTAATTGGATTACTGAGGCCTTCTGCATCCGTTAAACTAGTATGAAAAGTAATTGCAAAATCGGCAGGATTTAACCCAGTTCCGTTAAAAATGGCTGCGAGATTTGGAGTTAAATTAAAGTTGGGCAGGTTACTACATTGCTGCATATTATTGGGTGCGGCAAAAGGTGGTGGCGTCGGATATGATACCACAACACTAGTAGAAGTGTTTGCAGGAAATCCTGGTTTAGTAACGGTTACCGTATAAGTTCCTGCTTCTGTAACTGTAAGTATACCTGTATTTGTAGCTGGCGGAACAAATCCTGGAGCTGTAGATGTCCATGTAAAAGTTGCTCCAGCATATGCATTAGCATCACTTGCGCCATTAACTAAAGTCGTTAATATTGCTTGTTGACCTTGGCAGATAGTGATGTTTGGTCCCAAAGTTAAAAGCAATTCACAGTCGGTCAATCCGGCATTTGCGTTATTAATATTGGTTTGAGTGAACTCTATTTGACCAGGTTGATTGGAAAAATTTGTAATTAATAAAATATATACCTGACCTGCCAAAGCGCTGGGAATTGAAAAATTCTCAGTTGCAGCAGCAGAATAACTACACGCTACTACGTTATCAGGTATAGCGGTGTTTCCATCAGGAAAGTCATATAGGTTATTACAGTTTGCAGCAACGTTTGAAGAAGTAAATGGACCCCAACAAATAAAATCTACGTCTTGATTATTAAAATTTGGTGCATTATTACCTTGGTTCAATTGAATGTTAATTGGACCTGATTGAGACACTTGGAAATAAAACCACGCTGGGTTTGGAGCTGAGCCTAAACAATCTGGACTTCCTATACTCGGTTCGCCCGTAGAATTGGCGTATGAAAATCCACCACCACCACATACTGGTTCTGCACCATTACAAAGTGGACTCTGTGAATAACCAATTGAAAAACAAAGAAATAAATTTAATACAAGTACAAGTTTAATAAAGTAGCTCTTTTCCATATTGTAGGTAAATAGTTTTGTTTGATAGCAATGCCTGAAATTTATAAAATATAGTAGATAATGCTTGATGTTAAGTTTAAGACAACTGAAAGTCAATTCTCCCTAATTTTTCACAAAATTGGCGAGCGAAATTTACATATTTTTAATATTAATTTCTCTTAAATTTTATTTTTTTTACTTTCAAATTCATAAAAATAATAATATTATCTTTGCTACCTTTAAAATAACACTTTTACCTAATGATAAACAGCGAAGAGTTTAACGACGAAATCGGTCACAATCACATCTCTACAAACGTCAATAACCCATTGCGTTCGGATGCTTTTGACTTATCTGACGATCAAAAAATTGAGTTAATCCGAAAGGATGTAGAAAGTATTTTACACACTTTAGGAATTGATTTGACTGATGATAGTTTAAAAGGAACTCCCAACCGAGTAGCCAAAATGTTTGTGAAAGAAATTTTTGGCGGATTGAATCCAAATAAAAAGCCGAGTTCTTCAACTTTTGAAAACAGCTATAAATATGGTGAAATGTTGGTAGAAAAAAACATTACGCTCTACTCTACTTGCGAACATCATTTATTGCCTATTGTTGGAAGAGCGCATGTGGCTTACATTTCAAATGGAACCGTGGTTGGTTTATCAAAAATGAATCGAATAGTAGATTATTTTGCCAAAAGACCTCAGGTACAAGAGCGTTTAACCATGCAAATTGTAAAAGAACTACAACGCGTTTTAAACACTGAAGACGTTGCCTGTATCATTGATGCCAAACATTTGTGCGTGAATTCAAGAGGAATCAGAGACATTGAAAGCAGCACGGTTACTTCTGAATTTGGAGGTAAATTTAAAGACGAAAAAGTAAAACGTGAATTTTTGGATTACATTCAATTAGACACTAAATTTTAATATAAGCACTCAACGAACTAGCCCTGATTGAAGTGGTTATCCTTTTTATTGCTTTGTATAAGAACATCTCGACTGGGCTCGATGTGACAAAGCAATAAAAAGATAAGAACGGAAAGCAGGAAATAGCTTCTAAAAAATAGATAAAAATGCAACTGTATAACGATTACACTTTGAAGATTTACAATTCTCTTTCGGGAGAAAAAGAGACTTTTGAACCGATTCACGAAGGCGCGATTGGAATGTATGTTTGTGGACCTACAGTGTACAGTAATGTTCACTTGGGAAATGTGCGTACTTTTATGTCGTTTGATGTAATTTACAGGTATTTTATGCATTTGGGCTACAACATTCGCTACGTTCGCAACATCACTGACGCTGGGCATTTGACTGATGACGGAAATGTAGATAACGATCGTTTTGTAAAGCAATCACGTTTGGAGAAATTAGAGCCAATGGAAGTGGTTCAGAAATATACGGTTTACTTTCATAAAGTTTTGGATTTGTTTAATTTTCTTCCTCCGAATATCGAGCCAACAGCAACTGGACACATTTTGGAGCAAATTGAATTGACTCAGAAATTGATTGATGCTGGATTTGCTTATGAAAGTAAAGGTTCGGTTTATTTTGATGTTTTGGAATACAACAAACGCGGATTGAATTACGGTGAATTGAACAACAGAAACATTGAAGAATTATTGACCAATACCCGCGATTTGGACGGTCAGAATGAGAAAAAGAATCCGCAAGATTTTGCCTTATGGAAAAGTGCTTCTCCAGCACACATCATGCGATGGAACTCGCCTTGGGGTGAAGGTTTTCCGGGTTGGCATTTAGAATGTACAGCCATGAGTACTAAATATTTGGGAGAAACTTTTGACATACATGGTGGCGGAATGGATTTGAAATTTCCGCATCACGAATGTGAAATTGCTCAAGGAAAAGCGCACAATGGGGTTTCTCCAGTAAAATATTGGATGCATGCGAATATGCTTACCATGAATGGATTACGCATGAGTAAACAATCAGGAAATTACATTTTGCCAATGGAATTAATCAATGGTGACAATGATTTCTTCGAAAAGGCGTTTCACCCGAGTATTGTTCGTTTTTGCTTTTTACAAGCCCATTATCGTAGTGTTTTGGATATTTCAAATGATGCGATGATTGCCAGTGAAAAAGGATTTGTGCGATTGATGGAAGGCATGAAATTAGCGAATAATTTAACAACTAAAGATACTTCAACTGTTGATGTTGAAGCATGGAAACAGAGTTGTTATGATGCAATGAATGACGATTTCAACACTCCTATTTTGATTGCTCAATTGTTTGAAGGCATCAAGTACATCAATTTGATTAACGATGGTAAAGAATCGATTACTAAGGACGACTTAGAGAAGTTAACAACTACTTTACATTCTTTTGTTTTTGATGTTTTAGGTATTGAGAATGAAAATGAAACCAGCAATACAACTGAAAAATTAGAAGGTACTGTTGAGCTTTTAATCACCATGCGAAATGAAGCTAGAGCAAACAAAAACTTTGCTTTGTCAGATCAAATCAGAGATCAGTTGTTGGCACTTGGAATTCAGTTGAAAGACGGAAAAGACGGAACTACCTTTACATTCTAATCATTAGAAACGAGTTGTAATTATGATTGCATTACTCAAAAAAATATTAATTGCACCGTTTTTATTTCTGATTCGTTTCTATCAGATTTGTATTTCGCCATTTACTCCACATACGTGTCGGTTTGAACCTACTTGTTCCAGTTATTATTTTGAAGCGCTTAAAATTCACGGATTTTTCAAAGGAAATCAACTTGGAATCAGACGCATTTTGAAATGTCATCCGTGGGGAAAATCGGGTTATGATCCTGTTCCCGAAAAAAAAATACTCTAACAAATAATTAAGGAAAGTCTAATCCTTTTTTACTATTTTTGGAGAATAACTTAATTACTTATCTTATGATTTGGAATCCTTCAGAAGGTATTCATCTTGGTCCAATTACCATCCGTTTTTACAGTTTGATGTTTGTGATTGCCTTTGGTTTGGGCTGGTACATCATGAAAAAAATATTCGAAAAAGAAAAAGAATCGATTGAAAAATTAGACACGCTATTTATTTGGACTGTGATCGCAACATTAATTGGTGCTCGATTAGGTCATGTGTTTTTTTATGATTGGGAATATTTCAGAAATCATCCTGCTGAAATTCTACTACCATTCAAATTTGAGCCTGAATTTCAATTTACTGGATTCGCAGGTTTAGCGAGCCATGGTGCCGCAATTGCTATTATTATTACTATGTATTTTTACAGTACAAGAATAATAAAGCGTCCATTGTTATGGGTTTTAGATCGTGTTGTGATTCCGGTTTCATGTGGAGCAATATTTGTAAGAATTGGGAATTTTTTCAATTCAGAAATCATTGGAAAAGAAACTACATCGCAATTTGGAGTTCGATTTTTACGTGATCAATTTTCGGCAGAAGAAGCCATGAATCTAACCAAATTAGGAAATGCTAATGAAGCCTACAATGCCATCGCTACCGACCCAAATTTTGCTAATATTCTGGCGCAAGTTCCGTTAAAACATCCAGCACAATTGTACGAAGCCTTTTTCTATATTTTTGTGTTTTTGATTTTGGTTTTCTTGTATGTTAAAACTGATTATAAAGAGAAACACGGTCTTCTATTTGGATTCTTTTTAGTATTACTTTGGACGGTTCGTTTCATTGTTGAAAAAGTGAAAGAAAGTCAGGGTGGAATTGAAGAATCGTTAGGTTTATTTTCGACTGGACAATGGTTGAGTATTCCGTTTATTGTAGTTGGAATTGTGTTCATTTTTCTGGCTCAAAAACCTCTACCTGATGACATTTATAAGAACGATGACAACCCGAACAAACTCTTTTAAATTTGAACATAGTATAGTAAAAAGCATTGAAGTTATTTCGATGCTTTTTTTTTGAAACAATAGTTAGATTCAATTTTTATCTTTTGACAAGTTTAACCCAAACCAATCGTGAAACAGTTAGTAAGAGAAAACAAATTATCGCTAAAACAAGGCAAATAACCAGTGGTAGAACACCGCCAAAGGTGTAACTCAATCCCAGTATAAAACCCAAACAAAATTCGGATTTATAAACAGGAAAAAACAATCCCAATGCAAAAATTCCGAAGAAAAAAAAGCTCGAAATAGACGAATTCCCAGTTGAAAAAGCAACCGCTATAATCAAAGCATACAAGAAAGCCAATCCGAAATGGAGGATTAAATGTTTAATCCTTTTTTTATCAATACCATTCGAATTGGTAAACTCTCTTTGTTGAATTCTGTAGAACAAGAAAGCAAATGCTAAAGGAAGAGAAATTATTCCCCACCAATTGGATACTTTTGGAAGGTTTTCATTGGCTAAAAAGTGGTGACTTGGAACACCTTCGTGAAAATAATCCCACAATTGAATACTCAAACTATAGAGAAAAATCGCAAAAACTCCGTAACAACCTAATTTAAAAAAAGCCTTTTTATCCATGATGTGAAAAGTATAGAATCATATTGATAAGTGGAGTTTTAATGCATTTTGTTACATCAAAGCAATCTTTTGTTAAAAAAAAATGAGCTCGAAAAAATATCGAGCTCATTGTATCTAAATAGTATAAGAACTAAAACTATACTGTTATTTATTCTTTAACTGGATTTGCAGCAGCGTGACGCTTCTCAATTTCATTGATGTCTTTTTGCTTCATTGTATCCACTAAAACTGGAGTTGCAATGAATAACGAAGAATAAGTTCCTACCACAATTCCCACTAACATAGCAAAGATAAATCCTCTGATTGATTCACCACCAAAAATAAACATGATTAATAATACCATGATCATAGTTAATGATGTATTCAAGGTTCTTGACAATGTAGTATTGATAGAAGCATTTACAATTTCTTTAAAGCTACCTTTTCTGTTTCCAGCAAGGAATTCTCTAATTCTATCAAATACAATTACAGTATCGTTCATAGAATAACCAATTACCGTTAAAATCGCAGCAATAAAGTGTTGATCCATTTCCATGTGGAAAGGCATGAATTTGTAGCAAAGTGAATATACACCTAAAACGAAAATTACGTCGTGTACAACAGCTGCAATAGCACCTAATGAGAACTGCCATTTACGGAATGAAATCACAAGATACAAACCAACCACTAACATTGCTCCAAGTACAGCCCAGAACGAGTTGGTTTTAATGTCTGCAGAAATTGCAGCACCAACTTTAGAGGCTTGTAAAACTCCCATAGTTTTTCCATCACTTGCATTGATGAATTGCTCGTACGTCATAGTTGGAAAGTACTTTTTCAATCCGTCAAATAACTTTTGGTTTACTTCAGTATCCACTTCAGTACCTTCGTCTTTGATTCTGTATTTGGTTGTGATTTTCAATTGATCATCACTACCAAAAACTTTAGCTTCTACAGTAGTCGCAAATAATGCCGAAAGTTCGTCTGCTACAACAGTTGATTCTACTGGTTTTTCAAATTTAACTTGATACGTTCTTCCTCCAACAAAATCAACACCTTCGTCTAAACCATTCACAAAAAATGAAACAAAACTTACAATGATTACTGTACTAGAAATAATGTACGTCCATTTTTTCATTCCGATAACATCCATATGGAAGTTAGTGAACCAATTTTTCGACCATGGAGCACAGAATGCAAGAGATCTATTGTGTTGAATATCTAAATCGATAAAGATTCTTGCAATAAAGATGGATGTAAATAACGAAGTAAAAATACCGATTAATAATGTCAATGCGAAACCTTGAATTGGTCCAGTTCCAAAGATGAATAAAATTGCTCCAGTTAAAACGTGAGTTACGTTTGCATCAATAATAGAACGCATAGCACCTTTCCAACCGTACGCTGATTTTACAGCTTCTGCGAGTGTTTTACCTTCTCGGAGTTCTTCTTTTGCTCTTTCGTATATAATAATGTTGGCATCAACAGCAGTACCCAATGTTAACACAATACCTGCAATACCTGGTAATGTTAATACAAATCCGAAACTTGCCATAACTCCAAACAAGAACAATAAGTTCAATAATAAAGCTACGTTAGCATACCAACCTGCTCTACCGTAGTAGAACACCATCCATAAACACACTAATAAGAAACCAACAATAGAAGAAGTCATACCTGCATCAATAGCAGCTTGTCCTAAAGATGGACCAACTACTTCTGATTGAATGATTTCGGCAGAAGCTGGTAATTTACCTGCTCTTAATACGTTGGCTAAATCTTTAGTTTCTTCAACTACAAAGTTTCCAGAAATTTCAGATCTTCCTCCAGCGATTGGACCACTTGATACACCAGGTGCAGAATACACTACATCATCTAATGCAATAGCAATATAACCTTTATCAGAATAAGCTTTTCCAGTTAATTCTTCCCAAACTTTAGCTCCTTGACCGTTCATTTGCATTGAAACAGAAGGTTTACCCATTTGATCGAATGAATCACGTGCATCAACAATAACACCACCACTTAAAGGCGCTTTATCATCTCTATTTCCTTTTAATGCATATAATTCGAAAGTTTCAGTAACTAGCTTCGTTTTCTCGTCAGTAACTTTTACAGGTTTACCCCAAACAAACTTGGCGTATTTTTTATCTGCTGGAAGTAACGAAACTATATCAGCTCTTTTCAAATAAGCATCAACAGCATCTTTATCTTTAGCAGCAACAACTCCTAAAATTGGACCACCGCCTTGAGAAACAAATTTTTCAAATAAAGGATTGTCTCCTTTTTTAGGTTCTTTTGCGTCTTTTTTATCGTCAGCTAATAATTTAGAAAGCGAATCTTCTGCAGTAGTTTTAACTTCTTTTGTAGTAGTAGCTGATTTTTCAGTAGCTTTTAAAGCATCGTTAGCAGCCATTAAAAACTGACCTAAATCTTCAATTTTATAAGTTTCCCAAAACTCTAACTCTGCTTTTCCAGAAACTAATTTTTTAATTCTGTCTTCGTCTTTTGCTCCAGGTAATTCAATAAGAATTCTTCCTGTTTGTCCTAACTTAGCAATATTAGGCTGAGTTACACCAAATTTATCAATACGTGTTCTTAATACTCCGAAAGCACTTTCAACTGACTCGTCAACTTTTCTTCTGATTACCTTTTTCACTTGGTCATCCGTCATGTTGAAATTGATTTCATCAGCAAGGTTTCTATTAGCAAAAATATCAGGTGAAGCTAATTTTGTAGAACCATTAGAAGCGGTTTCAAAAGCGTCAAAGAAAGCATCCAAATACGATTGGTTACCTAATTGATTTTTCTTAGCATCATCCAACGCTTTATTGAAAACAGGGTTTTTAGATTGGTTAGACAAATCAACCAATACATCTCTAACAGAAATTTGAAGGGTAACGTTGATACCACCTTCTAAGTCAAGACCTTTTTTGATTTGTTTTCCACTAACATCTTCGTAAGTATAGTCTATAAGACCTAAAAAGCTGTAAACCTTTTTGTTTTTTTGGTCGTTTAAATACTGTACTTCTTTCTTTTGATCTCCTTTTGCAAAAGCTTTAGCATCGCTTTGTACGCCAGTTGCAACAAAAGTGAAAATAAGTTGGTAAATACTTACCAGTGCAAATAAAATTGCGAAAAATTTAATAAGTCCTTTATTCTGCATTATTACTAAAAATTAATTAATTTTTGTTAGGTTGATTGTTAAAAAATAGCGATAAAATATTGATATTCAGGAAGTACCAAACCATCAACACTATTTCACTTTTTTTGAAACGTGCAAATATATGATTCTGCCTTAGATTAACAAATTATTTAGCTATTAATCTCAAAAAAAAGACTGCAAAAAAATGCAGTCTTTTGGGTTTGTTATGATTTTAAAATTACAAAACCGATTTCAAATCGCCGTTCATTGCACGTACTGCATCAGCACTTTTTGCAAACAAGGCTTTTTCGGCATCATTTAAATTGATATCAACTATTTTTTCAACTCCGTTTTTACCGATAATACATGGAACACCAATGCAAATATCGCTTTGTCCGTATTCTCCTTCAAGATACACTGAACATGGAATCATTTTCTTTTGATCATTCAAAATAGCATCTACTAAATAGGCAACTGATGCACCTGGAGCGTACCAAGCTGAAGTTCCTAATAAGGCAGTTAAAGTGGCACCACCTACCATAGTATCGGCAGCTACTTTTGCTAATTCTTCTTCTGATAAAAATTGAGAAACCGGAACACCATTGTACGATGCCAAACGAGTTAATGGAATCATCGTAGTATCTCCGTGACCTCCAATTACCATTCCTGAAATATCGTTAGCTGGTTTGTCTAATGCTAATGACAAATAGGTTTTGAAACGTGAACTATCCAACGTTCCACCCATTCCGATGATTCTGTTTTTTGGTAAACCAGTAGCTTTCAAAGTCAAGTAGGTCATTGTATCCATCGGATTGGAAACCACAACTACAATCGCATTGGGAGAATGTTGCAATAAACTTTCTGCCACTGTTTTTACAATTCCAGCATTAATTCCGATTAACTCTTCACGAGTCATTCCAGGTTTTCTTGGAATTCCAGATGTAATTACTACTACATCACTTCCTGCTGTTTTAGAATAGTCATTAGTACTTCCACTTACTTTAGTATTGAATCCTAAAGTAGTTTGAGTTTGCGTAATGTCTAACGCTTTTCCTTCAGCAAAACCTTCTCTGATGTCTAATAATACAATTTCACTTGCAATTCTTCTGTAAGCAATCGCGTCTGCACAAGTTGCACCAACGTTTCCTGCTCCTACTACTGTAACTTTCATTTTTTCTAGTTGTTAATGTTTTTTATTTTTATTTGAAGCTAATCCTGCTATTCGCTACAATCTTTTATTTTGAAAACCCTTCGACTGCGCTCAGGGTGACAAAATAAAAGGATTTTCGCTGCTATCAGGGCTAGGGCTTTTGCAATTCTATTTACGCATCGATGTTAGCATATACCGCATTTTTCTCGATGAACTCTCTACGAGGCGGAACCTCATCACCCATCAACATAGAGAAAATACGATCGGCTTCGGTTAAACTATCAATAGTTACTTGGCGTAATGTTCTGAAATTTGGATCCATTGTTGTTTCCCACAATTGTTCTGCATTCATCTCACCCAAACCTTTATAACGTTGAATAGCAGCACTTCCACCCATTTTTTCATTAGCTATATCACGTTGGTCATCGTTCCAAGCGTATTCTTTTTTATTTCCTTTTTTCACCAAATACAATGGTGGCGCAGCGATGTAAACGTGTCCGCCTTCAATCAATTCACGCATGAATCTAAAGAAAAACGTCAAAATCAAAGTTGCAATGTGACTACCATCGACATCGGCATCACACATGATAATTACTTTATGGTATCTTAATTTCTCTAAGTTCAAAGCTTTGGAATCTTCTTCAGTTCCAATAGTTACACCAAGAGCAGTGAAAATATTTCGGATTTCTTCGTTTTCAAATACTTTGTGGTGCATTGCTTTTTCCACATTCAAAATCTTACCACGTAAAGGTAAAATCGCTTGGAAATTACGATCACGACCTTGTTTGGCAGTTCCACCCGCCGAATCACCCTCAACTAAATACACTTCGCATTTTGCTGGATCTTGTTCCGAACAATCAGACAATTTTCCTGGTAAACCTCCACCGCCTAAAACAGTTTTACGTTGTACCATTTCACGTGCTTTTTTAGCGGCATGACGCGCTTGAGCAGCCAAAATCACTTTTTGAACAATAATTTTTGCGTCGTTTGGATTTTCTTCCAAATAGTTTTCCAACATTTCTGCAACTGCTTGCGAAACCGGAGAAACTACTTCTCTATTTCCTAATTTGGTTTTGGTTTGACCTTCGAACTGTGGCTCTTGAACTTTTACCGAAATAATAGCCGTTAATCCTTCACGGAAGTCATCACCCGAAATTTCGAATTTTAATTTTTCTAATAACCCTGATGCATCTGCGTATTTCTTTAAGGTACGAGTTAATCCCATACGGAAACCTTGCAAGTGCGTTCCTCCTTCGTGAGTATTGATGTTATTCACATACGAGAAAATATTTTCAGAGTAACTTGTATTGTATACTAAAGCCACCTCAACAGGAACTTCACCTTTATCATTTTCCATGCTGATTACATGAGCGATGATTGGCTCACGATTTCCATCAAGGAATTTAACGAATTCTTTCAATCCTTCTTGCGAATGGAAAATTTCAGAAACAAATTCGCCTTTATCGTCTTTCTCTCTTTTGTCAGTAAGTGTAATCGTAATCCCTTTATTCAAAAACGACAACTCACGCATACGAGCAGCCAATGTATCATAAGAATACTCAATGGTTTGAGTAAAAATAGATTTATCAGGTTGAAAAGTAACCATGGTTCCTCGTTTGGTTGTTTCACCAATTTGCTTCACCGGATACATTGCTTTTCCACGCTCGTATTCTTGTTCGTAGATTTTACCTTCTCTAAAAACGGTAGCTCTCAAATGATCAGAAAGTGCGTTCACACACGAAACCCCAACACCGTGAAGTCCACCAGAAACTTTATACGAATCTTTGTCGAATTTTCCACCTGCACCAATTTTGGTCATTACTACTTCAAGAGCAGAAACGCCTTCTTTTTTGTGCATGTCGACTGGAATACCACGACCGTTATCTTCAACTGTTACTGAATTATCCTCATTTATAAATACACTAATTGTATCACAGTGACCTGCTAATGCTTCATCAATTGAGTTATCTACTACTTCATAAACTAAATGGTGTAAACCTCTAACGCCCGTATCTCCAATGTACATGGAAGGTCGCATTCTTACGTGCTCCATTCCTTCTAACGCCTGAATACTGTCGGCCGAATAGCTATTTTTTTTATTTTCTTCGCTCATATTAAATTGTATCGTAAGTATGAATTTTGACTAACACGCAAATATATAAATTCAGAGATGATTTTAAAGCGATTTTAAGCATTTTATAACGCAAGTTATTAACATTTGTGTTTAATAATTATTTAATGTTTTATTTTTAAAATAAAGCCTTAAAAATGAGGTTTTTTTAACCTAAATCGGAAAGTCAATTTAAAACAGGCTGTGATTAATCATTTTTAAGGTTGAAATTTACTAACAAATTACGCCATTTAAAACTACTATTTCCAAATAAAAAAAACACTCATCGGGCGATGAGTGTTTCTAACAAACAAACTAAACTTCAATAAATAATCTTTCGATTATACGGTGACCGTGGATTTTGCAATTTCGATAACGGCTTGTACGTGTGCCGCGTTTGCTCTTCCACTTGGGTCTTGATTTTCTTGCCATTTTGGAATCCATTTTCGTACGGTTTGAGCCGCACTTAATTGTGGATAATATTTATGGAATATACTTCTGTAATAATAGGCTTCTTTAGTGGTTGGTGAGTTGTATGGATATAATTCAGCTGCTTTTTCCATTTGTTCATCAGTTACTTGCGATGCACAAAATTCGATTAATGTATCAATCCAACTGTATCCAACCCCATCAGAGAATTGCTCTTTCTGACGCCATAAAACTTCTTGTGGTAAATAAGGCTGATCTGGAGTATCAAAAGCTTTTCTTAGTATGTATTTTTCAACTCCATCATACGTTTTAGGTTGCTTTTCTTCTCCTTTAATCGTCATAGCAACATCCAAAAATGCTTTGTCTAAGAAAGGAACGCGCGCTTCTAAACCGTGAGCCATGGTTGATTTGTCAGCACGAAGTAAATCAGCTGTGAATAATTTCTGAACTCTTTCGATGGTTTCTTTAGTGAAATCTTCAGTAGTTGGAGCATTTCTGAAATACAAATAACCTCCAAATACCTCATCCGCACCTTCACCTGATAACACAACTTTAATACCCAAATCGGTAATCGCTTTCGATAAAAAGTACATAGGAGTACTTGCTCTAACCGAAGTCACATCATACGTCTCCAAATGCCAGATTAATTTATCTAAAATTTCAATTCCTTGCTCGATAGTAAAGTGAATTTCGTGGTGTTTCGTCCCTAAAAATTCGGCTACTTTTCGTGCGGCTTTGGCATCGGGCGCATCGGCATCTAGACCAATTGAAAATGAGTGTAATTCTTTTCCTTTCTCTTTCAATAAACGAGCTGCGATTGAAGACGTTAACGACGAATCCAATCCGCCAGAAAGCAATACTCCAATTGGCACATCGCTCATTAAACGCTTGCGAGTAGCTTCGGTTAACGATTCTCTAATGGCTTCCAAATCCAATTCGGCTGTAGCTTTAGTGTAATCTTCGTATTCGGGTTTGTAGTATTTTACAAATCCTGTTTCTGGTGTGTAATAATGTCCTGGAGGAAAAGTAGAAAATGTTTTGCATTGATCAGCAATAGGTTTCATTTCGGAAGCAAAATACATTCTTCCTCTTTCGTCCATACCATAATATAAAGGTTTTACGCCAAGCGGATCACGTCCTGCAATGTAATCATCACCATCAATTACAACAAAAGCAAAATCGCCATCTAATAAATGTAAAAATTCATAACCGTATTTTTCATACAAATGAACAATTACTTCTGAATCTGATTTAGAACGGAACGTATGGTCTTTTAAAATAGTATCTCTCAATTCTTGGTGGTTGTAGATTTCACCATTGTGAACCATCCAAGCGGTTGAACATCCTTGAATAGGTTGTCTTCCTGAATGCAAATCGATGATGGACAAACGCTCGTGACTTAAAATGTGACCGTTTTCAGTTATATGTATATCGCTTTCATCTGGTCCGCGATGTGACATTCTTTTAGAAAGTTGCTTTACTAATTGCTCGTCTTTTCCTTTTCCTATAATGGCTAATATTCCGCACATAATCGTATTCTTTAATTATTTATTTGATGAAGCAAAATTGATGTATTGATTCATTGATTAAAACTAAAAAACGATTATTGGTTATAATTTGTAACCAAAAATCAAAATAAAGTGATTTTTATAAATTAAAATAGCCGAATTTCATCGACTCAGTTAAAAATTATAAATAAGTGCGCAATTAATTTTAAGAAATACTTTCGATAATGTAAATAGTAGTTCCAATTTCAAACTCAAAACCAATTTCCTTTCCCATCAATTTACTTCCTAATGGTGATTGTGGAGAAACAGCTATTATGGTTTGATTTTCAATAGTAATTTTTGGCAAAGCAGCGCTTATAAAGAGCAGCATTCCGTTGGCTTGAACTACGCTTCCAAGAGCTATTTTTTGGTGAGTGGCATTGGAATCAATTTTATCTAAAATGGATTTTTGTTGTAAAATTTCTTTGAGTTTGTGATTGAGTTTTTCTTGCTCCAAATGCATCATAGACAATGCCGTTTCGTGTTTATCGCCTGCCGAACCTTTCGCATCGTTTTGAGCATCTTCGGTCAAACCCGAAATCATATCGCGAAACACGTCAATCTTGTCTTGAAGTAGTTGTTGATGGTGTTGGAGTATTTTGTTTTTCATAGTTAGACTTCTTAGATTGTTAGACTTCTTAGAAAGTTAGAATTCAAATTGCATTAAAAACAAAGACTTCTTAAAAAGAATCTAAGAAGTCTAAGTCAGTCTATTAATCTAAAATTCTAGAAATCAAATTTATAATTCGCACCCAACAACACCTGAATGCCTTGTACAGGATAATTCACCCATTTTTGATAGTCTTGTCCAGCCAAATTGTTTCCTTTTAAGAAAAACGTCATGCGTTGATTGTGTTTGTAACCCACATGAGCATTTAAGTCGAAATAACTATCTAAAGTAATGGTTTCTGGTGCGTATTGTGGTGGAAAAATAGCTAAAGCTGTTGGTACAAAAGTCAGGTCTTTACGTTCACCAACAAAAAACACTTTAGTTCCAGCGTACCATTTTTCGGTTAAATTAAAATCTAAATTAGCAGCCAATTGAATTCCGGGTAAGTTCCACGATTCTTCTTCAACATCAGTGGTATAAGTACTGAATGTACCATTAATTCCAAACGATACATTTTTACTGAAATCGGCTTTTAATTCGCCATAAAAACTTACCGTTTTCACATTGTCATACACTACATCAAACGAATTTGCATGTGTGTAACCTTCTTCATTGACATTATAGGAATCATAGAAGTTACTTCTAAACATCGCTTTGTAATCTTCGTTCATTAACGAACCTCGTATGTTATATCCGATTGTATTAGCTAATTTCCCTCGTAAACCAACATAAATATCGTATTTCTGATCGGTTGGACCAATCGCTAATGTTGGAGAAACAAAGAAATTTTGTTGCACAAAATCGCGGTATGAGTTCTGTTTTAACGTTCCTTCTGCTCCAGCATAAGCAATCATCAAATCACCCACAACTTTATACGAAGCAGTAATTTGTGGATAAATGAAGAATTTATTATCGCCACCTTCTGTTGCCACACTGTAGAAAAATGCCGCGCCTAAATTGACCGAAACATCGTCTCTATTGATTTGAAAACTCGGATGAAAACCAATATTGGTGTTTCCGTATTTGAACGCTTCACCACCCACATAACTTTTATCAAAACTTCCGTTGATGTAGTCAAAAATGAAATTGGCTTTAATTTTTTCATCCATAACCTCAAATTCAAGACTTGGCTTAGCATAAAAACGATTCTCACTTGAAGAAAAAGCATCCCAAAAACGAGTAAATTTCACTTGTCCTTCTTTAAAAATACTTTCTTTCAAACTCAATCTTCCACCTACATTAATGGTTTGATAGGTTTGTTTTTCATCAATAGCTTCAATAAATTCATCATAAAACGGCTGTGGTAACGATGTTTGAAAAATTGGGTTGACACCATACCAATTGTACACTTGATTTTGGTAACCTAAATCAGCGTTCCATGACAGATCGCGGTTTTTGCTTCCATAAGTCAAATCCAAAGCCGTATCAAAAAACTTATCGTCTAAAACTACCTCGTCGATTCCACCTTGCGACGAACTGTGACGTAACATTGCTCCAACGTAATCATTGTTTTCTAAAGTCTGCGTTACGAATAATTCGGCATTGATGTTTCCATAATTTCCTGCTGCTAGGGTTAAGTAATTACTAAATAATTTTTCTTTGGCTGATTTGTCAACTCCAGCCGCTTTCCCTTTGGATGGTGTAAAGGTAGAAGCTACAGGAAAAGAAAAAATGTTGTAGTTGATTTCTTCTTTCTTGTTGGTTTCTTCGTCTTCAAACGATGGCGTTTCTTTCACTTTAAAGGCATCTGAAATGGTTGGAGTATAGGGTTTAACTACATTCACCACTTCACTTCCGATGTTTTCGTCTTTCTTTTGCCCAAAGCTGAACTGTAGACCGAACACTAAAAAACTTGCGACTATATATTTTGTTACTTTCATAGTATGTATTTCTGAAAACTGATTGATGATTTGGATTATTTAGTGATGGATGAATTGGTTTTGGCTTCTTCGGTTTTGATTAGATCCAATTCGGTTTGTGCTTCTTGAACAACATCGGGAAACTCTTTGAAATTTTCAATCACACTATCCAAAATGTAGGTAGCATTGAAACTATCTTTCAAACCGTAGAAGTTTTTCGCCATAATAACTAAACCTTTGGCACCAAAATATTTGTAGCCTGAATAATCTTTAGAAAGCTTTTGAACGGCTTTGTTTGAATCTTCGTATTTACCGTCTTTATTTTTAAAGTAGGCATCATAATACAAAGCTTCGGCAGCTAATTCTCCTTTAGCAATTTTGAGCAAATTAGCATACGCAGTTCGTGCTTTGGCTTCATCATTTACTTTTATAGCAGAGCGTGCCACGATGATTTGCGCATCACTTTTAACTTTATTGTCTGTTTTTGGATTGGCCAATACTTTATCAGCATAGACAACCGCATTAGCATAATCTTTTTGTTCGTAGTACGCACGCATTAAATTGGCTTGTGCAAAAGTGATGTTTTGAGGGAAATCAGCTTCGGTTTCCAATCGTTGTAACACTGGAATTGCTTTAGCGAAATCGTCTTTTTTCAAATGAATTTCACATAAACGAGCTAATGATTGTTCGGTAAACTCATTGCGCGGTTTAGAAACCACGTATTCATAATTCGGAATAGCAGTTGCAGCCAAATTATCGGCGAAATACAATTGAGCTAAATAGAAATTGGCTTTCAAAGCATGAATTCCGTTTGGAAATTTAGAAACATAACCACTCAATGACGAAATGGCTTGTTTTACATTGTTTTGTAAATATTGTTTCTCGGCTGCTTCGTAGGTATCGTTATCCAATTCGGCGTCTGAAACCTCAACAAAATCGAGTGTTCGTACCCAAGCTGCATATTCATCCACCTTTCCGTTATCCATATAGATTAAACGAGCGGTTGCCACTGCTTCTAATGCTTCAGGCGATTTTGGAAAATCAGCAGCTACTTTTTTGAATTTAGTAATGGCTGAATCATCTTTGTTTCCGTTGTAATACACCAAACCTTGGCGAAGAATCGCTTTGGATGCATACGAACCCGAACCAAATTCTCTCAATAATTGGTCATAAGTAGATAATGCCAAATCGGTTTTATTTTCAGTTACATACGTATTTCCTAATTCGAATAAAGCATCATCACGATATTGTGACGTTTTAAAATTCTGAAGAAACTTATTGAAATCTTCTATTTTTTTATCATTTTTCTGAACAAAACCATAGCTGATGGCTTTTTGAAAAGCGGCGTAATCAGCATCAACACTTTTTAATTCGATGGCTTTGTTGTAAGCATCCATTGCTGGCCAGTATTTTGAAGTCACGAATCGGCTGTCACCCAAACGCAAATACGCATCGTTCAAACGAATTTTATCGTCTTTGGCAACATCGATAAAACTTTGGAAGTAATTTCCGGCTTGATCGTATTCTTTTTGTTTGAAATACGCATATGCAATGTTGTAATTGATGTTTTTAAATTCGGGTGTGTTTTTCGCTTCGGCATAACCTTCAAACTGTTTGAAACTCAACAAAGCTTCATTGAAACTATCCAAAACATATTCCGTTTCACCTTTCCAAAACATCGCACGAGCCGTAAATTTTGGATCTTTTTGTTCTGCCAACGATTTTTTAAACATCTTCAGTGCTTCTTGATAATCGCCATCGGTATGCAGTTCTAAACCACGGTAAAAAGTTACTTTTTGATAGGCTGCTTTGTATTGTGGACTTTTATTTTTCTCCAACAATGCCAATGCTTGCTTGTAATTTTTGGATGTAATGTACGAGTTGATTAACAAACCTTCAATTTCATCTTTACTTGGTGAAGCTGGATATTTGGCTAAAAAAGCCGAAAGTACATCAGGTACACTTTGATACGAGTTTCCTAATTCGTAACTCAATTTGGCGTAATTCAAATTGGCATCTTCTTGGATTTTTTTATCGAATTCCATTTCAGAAGCACTCTTGAACGCATTCAACGCCTGTTGTTTTTTGTCGGTTTTCAGATAACTTTCACCCAAATGATAATAGGCATTTTGAGCTACAAAATCGTTTCCATCGATGATTTTATTGAACTGAGAAATGGCGTTTTCAAAATCATTTTGCTTGTAATACGTATAACCCAATTGATAAAAATCGGTGTTGTTCCACTTCCCTTTTTTGCCTTTGTATTCTTTCAAATAAGGCAAAGCCTTGTCGTATTGTTTTAGGTTAAAATAACTTTCGCCTATGATTTTATTCAATTCTGATTTTTCAGCAGCAGTCGATTTTGGCATGGCTGCAACACCCAAATCGATGGCTTTTTGGAAATTTCCTAATTTGAAATTCATATCCGCCTGAAAGTACGATAGCTTTTCTTTGTACTTTTCTTCGCCTGAAACTTGATCGAAATATTTGGTTGCTTCTTTGTAATCGTCGTTCTCATATGACATAAAACCCAAGTAATATTTGGCTTGCGAGCCGTATTCTTTGGAATTAGCAACTTTATTAAAATAAGTCGTTGCTTCTTTCTTTTTCCCTGCATTAAAATACGAATATCCTTTTTGGAAATTGTATTTTTCTAATTCGTCGTAGGTCAACGCACTTTCGTCTACTTTATCAAAATATTCTAAAGCTTGCGGATAACGTCCTTCTTCGAAATAAAAATGGGCAACACCAATGTACGCCTGATTTTGTTTGGTGCTTGTTGGATATTCGGTTACGAAATCTTCCATCAATTGATCGGCGTTGGATTGCTCAAGGCGAATGGCACAATTGGCAATGTAAAAGGAACAATCCGACAACACTTCTTGATTGGTTGCTTGCTGTTTTACTTTTTCGAACAAAATCTGAGCGGCCAAAAACTGCTTGTCGTTGTAGAGTGAAATCGCTTTATCGTACTCGGATAACGAATGCGTATTTACTGCCGATTGTTGGGCTTGAACCGAATTGTTTTCAGCTAAAAATAAAAGAAAAAATAAGATAAGGAGTTTTCGCATTGTAATGGATTTTATGAATATCAAAAATAGGTTAGCCTACACCTAATAACGCACCGCGATTGGTATTTATTATAAACATTTTTCTTAACAATTTCACAAATGTTTAATCAACTGTAATTAAACACTGAAAGATTAGTTTTACACGAATTAAACTAACTCTCACGAAAATCTGTTTTACCAATTTTACTAAAATCTGTCTTAGTCAGATGAAATTGGTGAAATTTCCTTTTCAAAGAATATTTTTGTGTTAATTCGTGTAATTCGTGTCTTAATGAATCTTGAAATAATAGCATTTTTAAATCAACAATTACACTATTTGCTCGAAAATCTGTTTTGCCCATTTGACTAAAATCTGTCTTAGTCAGATGAAATTGGTGAAATTTACTTTTCAAAGAATATTTTTGTGCAAATTCGTGCAATTCGTGTCTTAATGAATCTTGAAATAATAGCATTTTTAAATCAACAATTACACTATTTGCTCGAAAATCTGTTTTGCCCATTTGACTAAAATCTGACGTAGTCAGATGAAATTGGTGAAATTTCCTTTTCAAAGAATATTTTTGTGTAAATTAGTGTAATTCGTGTCATACTACATTTTAAAATTATTGCTTTTATTGAGCAACAATTACTTTTAATAAATCTAAAATTTATTTTGAAAAGCTACGTTAACTTAGTACTTTTACCCACTAAACCAATCCAATTATGTCTGAATCAGTTTTATCTCTCAAAAACGTTAGTATTTATCAATCGAATAAAGTCATTTTATCGAATATTAATTTGGAAGTCAAACACGGTGAATTCATTTACATCATTGGTAAAACTGGAACTGGAAAAAGTAGTTTCATCAAAACACTGTATGCTGATTTGCCTTTAACTACTGGCGAAGGTCACATTGTAGAATACGATTTGGTCAATTTAAAAGAGAAAGACATTCCGTATTTAAGACGAAAAATTGGTATTGTTTTTCAAGATTTTCAATTGTTACCCGACAGAACTGTTTCTGCTAATATGTTGTTTGTTTTAAAAGCAACTGGCTGGACTGATACGACTGAAATGCAGAACAAAATTGATGAAGTTTTGGATAAGGTGGGTATGAAAGGATTTGCCAACAAAATGCCACACCAACTTTCGGGTGGAGAACAACAACGTGTAGCGATTGCACGCGCTTTATTAAACGATCCTGAGTTTATTTTGGCTGATGAACCAACTGGAAACCTAGATCCACAAACCAGTGTAGAAGTATTGGATGTACTGCGAAAAATCAACGCCAATGGCAAAACAGTCATTATGGCCACTCACGATTATGCTTTATTGATGAAATTCCCTTCTAAAACTTTAAAATGTGAAGACGGTTCTATTTTTGAAGTCGTTCAGAAAACCGTTTAAGCAATTTTCAATTTCTTTATCGTACACTAAAATTATACAATTTGCGTTTGTAACTATTAGATTTGCTTACTAATTCAACCCAAGCTTTTTTGAAAAAAAATACTATTGTTATTTCGGGAATCAACGTAACCAACAGTGGAATACTTTCTATCATGACGGATTGTTTGACTGAATTGGTAGCCTATTCTAAAGATAAAGACATCCGAATTATAGCCTTAGTACATTCGAAATCACTGTTTACCATTCCTAATATCGAATACATCGAATTTCCAAAATCAAAGAAAAGTTGGTTCAACCGAATGTATTATGAATACTTTTACTTCAAAAAACTATCCAAAGAATTAGACGCAAACATCTGGTTTTCCATTCAGGATTTATCGCCTTATGTAGTTTCCAAAAAGAAGTTTGTGTACTGCCACAATCCTTCTCCGTTTTATAAACCAACGCTTCACGATTGGTTGTACGGATTCAGAATCAGCTTTTTTGCATGGTTTTATAAATATGCATATCGCTATAATATTCAGTCGAATACCGCAGTTTTTGTACAACAACAATGGATTAAAAATCAGTTTGAGAATTGGTACCACATTCCGAATATCAAGGTAATGCATCCTGAAACTCAAATAGCTGTAGAACGAACGAAAGTTACTTTGCATCCAGAAAAAATCAACCTCTTCTACCCTAGTTTTCCTCGAATGTTTAAAAACATGGAATATTTGTGTGAAGCCATTTTGCTTTTACCAACTGATGTTAGAGAAAAAATCAACATTTACATTACCATTTCTGGAAATGAAAATTCGTATGCCAAAAAAATAGTTTCAAACTACCAAAAACACTCTCAATTTCAATTTATTGGCGCTTTAGACAGAGCAACCGTTTCGGGTTATTATAACGAAATGGACGCTTTGGTTTTTCCTTCCAAATTAGAAACTTGGGGTTTGCCTTTGACCGAAACCAAAGAATACCATAAGCCTATTTTTGTATCGGATTTACCGTATGCTCATGAAACGGTTGGCAATTATGACAAAGTGTGTTTTATTGATTTGAATAATCCGAATGATTTAGCCCAAAAAATTCAGTTATTTGCAGAAGAAAAACTAACGTATTCAACAACCTATGAATCCAAGCAACCTGATTTTGTAGGATGGAAACCGTTGTTTGATTTTATAGTTAACGAATAATCAAAATATGGCCTTTTTCTCCGTAATTATTCCGCTTTACAACAAAGAAAACTACATTGAAAGTGCCATCAAAAGCATCCTCAATCAAACGTTTACGGACTATGAAGTTTTGATTATTAACGATTGTTCTACAGATAAAAGTGTCGAAAAAGTGACTCCGTTTGTATCAGAAAAAGTGAAGTTAATTCATCATGAAAAAAACGGCGGACTTTCGGTAGCTCGCAATACCGGAATAGCACATGCCACTACTAATTACATTACTTTTTTGGATGGTGATGATGTGTGGAAACCTACATTTCTTGAAACCATTCATCAATTAATCATCAACTATCCTGAAGCTCGAATTTTTGGCACTAATTACGAAGAAGTGTACGAATCAAAAACCTATCAACCACACAATGGATCGAGTGTGTTAGCAGATGGTTTTACGGGTTACATCAACTTTTTTAAAATCAACGTGCGACAAGGAATTTACAATCACGGAAGTGTTTGTTTTCATAAAGAAGTATATGAGAATGTAGGCAATTACAACCCAGAAATCAAATTTTCAAACGATATTGATTTTAACATTCGCGCCAATTATCATTTTAAATTAGCCTACAGTAATACGGTTCAGATGAGTTATTTGATGGAAGTACAACATCAAATCACACGCAATTCGATTTTGCACAAACAAATTCCGAATTATGATGCATACGAAAATTGGGCGAAAGACAATCCTGATTTAAAAAAGCATTTGGATTTCTTCAGGTACGTTTTAGCCAAAAAACTGAAAAAAGATGGTGATACATCTGATTGGAAGAAAATTGTACAATCAATAGATGCTAAAAATTTGAATTGGAAACAAAAGATGTTATTGAAATGTCCGCAATCTCTATTACTTTTAGTGGACAAAGTAAAATCAATTTTGATTCGCTACGGAATAAAAATTTCTACTTATTCGAAGTAAGATAATTCAAATAGCCTTTGTAACTGCGGATGTAATCGTCTTCATCATACGCTTCAGAAGCCAAAACCAAACACACAGCTCCAGAGGAAAAATTCTCAATTTCACGCCAAATATTTGAGTTGATAAGCAACCCTTTATCGGGTGTTTTTAGTGTTACAACTTCTTTAGTTTTTCCGTCTTTCAACACTACATCAAAACTACCCGAAAGCGCAATTAAAACTTGCTGCAACTTTTTATGCGCATGACCACCGCGTTTGGCTGCACTCGGAATATCAAACAAATAGTATACTCTTTTAATATCAAAAGGAATCGTATCGTTTTCAACTACACCAATACTGCCTTTCACATTGGCTATTTTCGGAATTTCTATTAATTTGATGTTCATCTTTTATTTTTTAAAAAGTTGCAACCACTGATTTCCTATGGCTTCAACGTCAAATGAAGTGATGCTGCTTTGAGCATTACTTTTACATTGTAAATATAAATCTTTATTTTCAATCATGGCATTCAAGCCTTCAGTCATGGCTTTTTTATTTTGATTGTCGATGAGAAGTCCGTTGTGCATATCAATAATAATTTCACTCGGACCCGAATCGCAATCGTAAGACACAACTGGAGTTCCACACGACAATGATTCAAGCAATACCATTGGCATGCCTTCGTATTTACTGGTTAAAACAGTAAACAATGCCTTTTTATAATACGGAAACGGATTGGCAACTGAACCTAAAAATTGTACATTATCTTCCTGATTTAGGTCTTTTGCCAATTGAATCCAATCTTCTTTCAGTTGACCATCGCCTAAAATAATTAATTTGATGTTGTTGTTTGGCAAAATTGAGTTTGAATAACACTCAATCAAGTGATCAAATTGCTTAACGTTTTTGTGCATGCTTCCAACGGCGAGTATGTAATTAAAATCAATGGTATTTTGTTCTTCAGCCAAAACATTCACCTTTTCAACATCAATTGGATTGTAGATTTGAATGGTGTCTTTAAACGAATAGTTGCGTTGAATTTCAGCTTCAATACTTTTAGAAACCACTATCATTTTATCACAATTTCGATACAACAATCGAGCAAGAAACTTATTTTTAGGAAGGTACGAATCGAGTTTTCTACTGTGAATGGTTTGAATAAACGAACCGTAAATCCAGTTGTTGAGAATGAATTCTTGAAGGTAAAAACGCTTTACCCTAAAATCAATAATGTAATCAAATTGATGCTTTTTTAGGTACGATTTCAATGTTTTAAAACGTTGGTATCTACTGAAAAGACTGTTGCTTTTGTCTTTTAATTTACCCAGATGCAGCAATTCACCTGAATAATCATATACAATTTCGCCGGCAAAAACTACGTTATGAACTTCGCAATTTTGATTGATGAAAAAGTGAGACAAAGTGGCTGCACAGCGTTCGGCGCCACCATCAGAAAGAGTAACGGTAATTAAGCAGATTTTGTAGCGCGCCTGATTTTGATTCAATTTTTTGTATTTTAGCAAATGTAAATAAAACTTTTAAATGCGCATATTACTTGTAGGTGAGTTTAGTCGATTACACAATTCGCTCAAAGAAGGATTGGTTCAATTAGGACACGAAGTGGTTTTGGTAAACAATGGCGATGGTTTTAAAGATTATCCTGCCGACATTAGCTACAAGGCAAAATTCTTCAAATCGAAATTAGGTAATATTCCGAGGCAAATTTGGTATCGAATTTTTAAGTTCGATTTGGCTCAATTGGAATTTGGCATCCGATTTTATTTTAAATTGAATCAATTAAAAGACTTTGATGTTGTTCAGTTGATTAATGAAGCTCCAATTCAAACCTTGCCTTCATTAGAATTGTATTTACTCAAAAAACTACTTCATCAAAATAAAAAAACATTTCTACTGTGTTGCGGTGTGGATTATGTTATCATGAAGTACATGCTCGATAAAAAGTTGCGGTATTCGATTATGGATCCGTATTTTGAAGGCATTCCCGAAGCCAAAATTCAGTATCACTCGATGTTTGAATTTGTAACCAAATCACATAAAAAAGTACACGATTATTTGTATCAAAATATACAAGGTGTGATTGCAAGCGATTTAGATTATGTATATCCGTTGAAGGAAAACCCGAAGTATTTAGGTTTGATTCCGAATCCAATCAACACCGACACTATTGCTTTCGAAGAACTGAAAATTGATAATAAAATTGTGATTTTCTTAGGCATCAATACTGGAAACTCATATAAAAAAGGCGTTCATTATTTTGAAAAAGCCTTAGAAAAAATTCAGGTACTTTATCCTGAAAAAGTTGAAATTATCATTACCCGAAGCATTCCATATAGTGATTACTTACGTCATTATTCAAGAGCACATATCGTGTTGGATCAAACGTATTCATTTGACCAAGGTTACAATGCTTTGGAAGCCATGTCAAGAGGAAAAATAGTCTTTACTGGTGCTGAAAAAGAGTTTTTGGACTACTATGGTTTACAGGAAAATGAAGTTGCTATTAATGCTTTACCTGATGTTGATTATTTAGTAGAAAAATTGTCGTATTTGATTGAACATCCTCAAGAAATGGAACAAATTAGTAAGAATGCGATTCAATTCATTCGAAAAGAACATCAGTACGTTAAGCAGGCTGAGGAATATGTTGCGGTTTGGAAAACCAATTGAACTTATCTCTCAAAAACAACAGTACTACAACTAACATAAAAAACTCATACGGAAAAGCGTACTTAGCGTTGGTTCCGTACGTAACAGCACCTTGCAAAATGGCTGATGAATGAATGAAGGCCAAAAGTATTAGTACAGCGTTGATTTTCTTGTTTTTAATCCAAACGTATAAATAGTAGAAGCTCAACAATAGAAAGATAAATTTTATAATCGACATCATAACAATTTGAATGCTGTTAATAATCGAGATAGTAGAATTAAAAGTATCATCTTGAAATTTCATGTACGGTTTCATATCAAAAACTCTCCAGAAATCGAACCACGAATGGGTAAGTGTATAATAAAAGTAATCCCCTAAATTGTTGGAAATTGTAGCTTTTGCATAGTTCCCAAATTGATGGGTAACATCGGCAAATTTTGTGTATTTCGGTGCCAAATGTTGTCCGCCCCAAACCCTCCAAATAGCCATAGATGGATCTTCTCCATTTTTCAACATTTCTTCTCTATACTGCACATAAGGTTTCATGATGAATTCATATTCTTTTGGGCCTTTTTCAGCAAAATACAAGCAATTTTGAGCCAAATTTAATCCGAAATACGCCGTTGGTTCAAAATAACCAATTCTCTCTTCAACAAAGCTACACCAACTAAAATAAGCATATAAAGGCAAAATAAAGAGAATTAATTTTACAGAAACAAACTTTTTCCAAGAGAAATTTTTAATCAGATATAATGCAAAAATTAAAAAAGGATAAAATATAAAAAACGGTTTCACTAAAATTAGAATTGCCAAAAGAATGCTTAGTATAATCTCAACTAGAATTTGCTTTTTCTCAAAATAATTATCCATTAAAAAGTATAAAACGATTGAGTTTAACATCAACATAAATGTCTCTGCCAAAATGAAAGTCTCGTAAAAGAAATTCTGTAAATAAAGCGATGATACTAATGATATAAAAAAAGCAGCTTTAGAAGTAAAATTAAGATTTAACAAGGTTTTAAACCAAAAAACAGCGGTACAAATTCCCATTAGCATTTGAACTAAAACTACTACCATTTTATCATGATTTAACAAATAAATTAGATACGGATAACCTGGAGTTCTTTCACCAACAAAATCATCAAAATTATCATTAATTAACTCTGTCACAAAATGATTAAAAGCCCAACTATCAGGTGCTTCAGAAAAAGTATTATAACCGATAAAGAACAATAACTTTGCTATCGTTAGGATCAAAATCAACCCATAAATGTATTTATTATTTAATAAGTGCTGTTTCATTTTTTGATGCAAAAAAATTGTTTTTTATGAATAGTAAAACTATGGTTATCATGATAAATTCTAATGGAAAACTATACCGAGCATTAGAACCATAAGCGACTAGAGCTTGTAAAATTCCTGGAGCGAGTACAAGTAAAATCAATACTAATTCAACCGTGAAAAGTTTATTTTTTAAAAATTTAAACCCGTAAACTGGAATCAAAAATAAAAAAATGGTTTTTAGTATTCGCAAAAACAAAGCTTCTATTTTCCACAGATAATTTAGAAAAACGTTTTTCTCTATTGAATTTGGACGCACAGATTCAACATTCCAAAATTCTTTAAAAGAGAGAAAAACAACTTGTTTGATGTACAATCCAAAATTGTTTTTTATGGTGGCATCAGCACATTTCCCAAATTCATTGGATAATTGAGGAAAACTCATTTTTTTATAGTCAAAATCGCCATTATCAACAGCATACCAAATACACATCGGATTCCCAAGTCCGTTAACATTATGCAACTTTCTTTGCTTTAAATAAGGTTCCTTAATCCAATTGTATTCAACAGGCGCTTTTTCAATAAAATTGACACAATTCTGAATTTTATTCAATCCAAAATAAGTGGATGAAACAAAATAGCCTGTATTTAAAAAATTAACATAAGACCAAGAAAAAAAAGCAATCAAAGGCAAAATGAGTAGTATCATTTTGGTCTTAAGAAATGATCTCCAATTATAACTTGTATACCCAAAATATAGTAAAATTATAAATGGCAAATAAATGTAGAACGGTTTTAAAAGCACCAAGAAGGTCAAACAAAATGCAGCATAGAGCACTTTACTTTTAACGATATAAAAAACTAATAAAGTAACTAGGAATAGATTAACCGTTTCTATCAGCATTGTATTTTCATACGCTAAAACTTGGAGAAATGAGCTAAAAAATAAGGATACAAAAATGGATATGGGAATTGCAAACTTAAAATGTCTCAAAATTTTATACCACAAAATGCTTGAGATGATTCCTATTAGTGATTGAAAAATGACAAGTGTTACTATTGAGTTACCCAATAAAGCTAAAATCAACGGATAACCTGGTGCACGACCTCCGAAATAACCCACAATCGAACCTGATGCAATCAGTTGTGCGAGTTCCAAATAAGTTGCACTATCATTTCGAATTATAATTTCGCCATTGAAAAGATAAAAACTGATTCTCAAAATTAGCCCAACAAAAGCTATAAAAAGAATGGGATGACTTTTCAAAAATTTAATCATACTTTCTGTAAATTTTTAAAAGTTGAAAAGGAAAACTAAGAAATTCAGAAAACTTAATTTTAGATTTCCCCACTTCTTCCCATTGTTCTAATGGAATTTCTTTAACAACATCATTTAAATCATGTGTTTTTTGAAGACGTTTCAGTAATTCAACATCAAAAAGCCATCGCGATACAAAAGGCTCTTCAAATAGCTTCTTTGCAATTTTATAATCGATTACTTTTGCTCCGCATTGTGTATCATAAACGGCTACTTTTAAAACAAACTGACTCACTATTGTTGCAAAAACTCGTCCAAAATAATGTCTTTTTAACGACCTTTTTACGCCATTTCCAATCAATTTAATTCGAGCTCCCATGACTATTTTCAAATTCAAGTTTTGAGCTGAAAACTGAATCAATCGATCCAATTCTGAGAAAGGAGTTGCCAAATCGGCGTCTAAATAGGATATGAAATCAACATCAGTAATTGATAGTACAGCCGAACGAATGGCTTCTGCTTTACCCACATTTTTATTTAATTTCAGAATGGCAACATTAGAAAATCTGGATTCGAACTCTTCTAAAATAGCAACCGTATTGTCTGAACTTCCATCGTCAACTAATAAAAAATCATAATATTGAAATGCACTAAAAATTTGATTAAAGTGTTCACTATTTATTCTTTTTCCTTCGTTGTAAAACGGAATTACGATTGCGACTTTCATCTAACTGTTTTTCTAAAATAAATTATTAAAACTATAAGATAAGCGAAATAGGTAAAAGCATGAGCCTTAACAATTCCGTTAATTCCAATAGCATGCAACATCCAATTGGACGAAAAATACAAAATAAATAATGAAACTATCTCGGTTACAATAAATGCTTTTGTTAACTTCTTAGCAATTAAAATAGTTCCGAAAATTAAGGAAATTGATTTAAATAAATCGCCTATTAATTGCCATAGAAACAAACTCTCCATGGATTCAAACTCGGAAGAAAACAAAACTTGAATAATTAATTTTCTCAAAAAATAAATGGCTATCAAACCCAAAGCAAAAATGGGAACGATTGTTTTTAGATAATTGGAAATAATTGATTTTATATTCGAATTGATTTCTGCTAATTTCGGGTAAAAATAAATGGTTACTATAGAGGATACAAACAATAAATAATAAGAAGAAATCCGTTGCAAACCTTCATAGATTCCCGCATTTTTTAAACCTGAAACTTCAATTATATTGGTTCGAATTTTTAAGATTACAAATGATCCTATTACACCCGAAACTAAAGCCATCAACACATATTCCGATGCGTTTTTGATGATCTGAAAATCTAAAAATTGAGGAGAAAAAACATCCGAAAAAGAAATGCTATTTTTGAGATAAAAAAGACTGACAAAAAACACAAAAACGGGTGCTAAAATTAAAGAAATTAAAGCGCCAATTGTACCGTAGAAATAAATCAGAAAAACTGAAAACAGTAACGCAATGCTGCTTGAAATTAACTGAATGTAAATTACTTTTTTGTATTCTTTTAAACCATTAATAACTGAAATGCAAAATGTTGAAAAAACATATAATGGAAATAAAATGGCCAAAACATAAAATACAAAGCTGTAGAGTTCAGAATGATGAAAAATTTGTTTCGACAGGTAATTTGCGCCAAAAATCAAAGCTAAACTAATGACAATTGCCGAAACCAACAATGTTAATCCAAATGTAGTAAGAACTGCTTTTAATTTTGATTTATCGTTTTGATATTCAGAAACATACCTCACAACTGCATTTTGAATTCCGAGTAAGGAAAAATTCTCAATTATGTTTAAAAATGCCCTGAAATTTCCAACATACGCCATGCCGTTTGCTCCCACAAAAATGGCTAATGCTTTTGAAGTGATGAAACCAAAAATCAATTTCAACAGTATGTGAATGCTATTCAAAGAAGTAATTTTGAATAAAGGCTGTTGAACTATTTTTTTAATTTCTGACAATTAATAGTTGTTTAATGTGGAAATAATATGCGAAACTTCGTCTTGATTTAAAACAGCGCTCATAGGCAAACTCAACACCTCATCGTGAATCATTTCTGTGATTGGAAAAGATAGTGAATTCCAATTTTTCAATGCTTTTTGTTTGTGCGGAGCAACCGGATAATGAATTAGTGTTTCAATATTGTTTTTCAACAAATAATCGTGTAACTCATTCCTATTTTTGGTTCGAATGACAAACAAGTGAAACACATGATTGGAAGAAAAATCCCAATAAGGCAACACAATTTTATCATTCTTTATCTTGGTCAAATATTGAGTTGCGATTTTTTTTCTCACGTTGTTTTCTGAATCAAGATAGGGCAATTTTACGTTTAAAAAAGCCGCTTGTAATTCATCCAAACGCGAATTATAACCTATATAATCATTGTGATATTTTTTCTCAGAACCATAATTACGTAATGAAAAAAGTAATTTTGCTAGATTGTCGTCGTTGGTTGTAATGGCACCACCATCGCCCAAAGCACCTAAATTTTTAGCTGGATAAAAACTAAAAGCACGAGTATGATTTCCAACAAATTCTAGTCCGTGAGTCTGTGCTGCATCTTCAACAATAAGTAAATTATGTTTGAAACCGATTTCCATTATCGCCTCCATATCCGCCAATTGACCGTACAAATGAACTACTAAAATTCCTTTCGTTTTGGGCGTTATTTTTTCTTCGATTAATTTAGGATTGATGTTGTACGTTTGCTCATCGGGTTCAACCAAAACCGGAACCAAATCAGCTTGCAAAATGGCTAAAATTGAAGCAATATAGGTATTGGCAGGAACAATAATTCCATCGCCTTTTTGTAGTTTTCCTAATTGAATGTACGCTTTAAAAATTAGAACCAAAGCATCCAAACCATTACCAACTCCGATGCAATAGTTACTTTTAGTATAGCGTGCAAAATTAGTTTCAAAAGTTTTGACTTCATCTCCCAAAATAAGCCAACCTCTATCTAAAACTGCTTTCAACTTGTCTTGAAATTGTTGTTGATACTGAGCATTTATTTTTTGTAAATCGAGAAATTTTACCATAATCAAATCGATTCTAATTTAGTGTAATTGGAAGTTGTAAATCGAAGAAAACTTTGAACCGTAGTCTTTGCACCAAAACTTTCTTTCCAATACGCCAATCCTTCGTTCAATTGCAGACCGTTATTTTCAGACGAACTTCCAAAACTAACATAGCGTTTGGATGAAAACTTCTGAATAATAAAATCAAACAAAACATCTAAAGCAGCCGTTTCATTTCTGTCATTTCCGCCCGAACTGTATTGAAAATGAGCGACATTATCGGTTAAAAACATAACAACTCCCGCTTTTAAATCGCCTTCTTGATACGCATTAAAAAGTTGAATTTGATTGGGGAAAAAATCGGCTAATTTTTGTATCTCATCTAATGTATGAACGGGTGTGACTTGAAAACGTTCTTTCAAATTTGGCGTCAAGATTTCATTCCAAAAGCCTTTATAATTTTGATCTTGCCTGATTTCAATATTCAATTCACTGGCAATTTTCAATGCTCTTTTTCTATTTCTATTGGGATGATACTCTTGATTCATATCAATTGCCAAATAAACATCGGTTCTAAAACAATTGGCTTGCATCAAAAAAGACAGATAATCCATCTCATCGGCAATAGTTGTGTTGTACAATTTGGGCAAAAGTTTACACTCGAGCGTCAAAATAGTTTGTTCATTCAAAAAGACCATCAACTCCTTAAAAATAGTAATGTATTCTTTTATTCGAACATCTTCATTAGTTACTAACGTTCCGTAGCTCAATCCTTGATGCGAATAAACCGTATCTCCTACTCTATTAGCTGGTAAAACAGCAACTAATTTTTTATTGTCAAAAACCATCAACGAATAATCATCAAAACGATCTTTGTGGTATTCCATAAAATTACGGTGAAACAAAAATGTAGCGTTTTTTGCCTTCGAAATAAAGTCATTCCAAAGCGCAAAATCTTCATTTTGATAGAGCCTAATTTGATATTGTTTCACCATCACGTTTTAACTTCGGAAAATTACATAATTATTTTAACCTAATCATTAGTTCGAAAAAAATTGCTCATCAAAAATAAATTTGTATTTTTAGGCTTATTATCAACCTTTTGCTGTGAAAATAAAACTCCGTATTTTCCTTTTTAGTATAGTTATCTTCGGATTTTGCTCAGTTTATGGGCAAAATGTTTCATTGTACAGTCAGTTTAACGGAAAGTACGATTTTGTTTTTGTTGGCAACACCATGAACTTAGGTGAAAATAATAGTACTGCTGGATGTAGCGATTTATTATTGACTTCATCATCGGCTAATTTAAATTTGAGTGCTGGCCAAACTATCAGTGGTGTTTATTTATATTGGGCTGGTTCTGGTTTAGGCGATTTTGATGTTAAACTAAACGGAACTTCGATTACAGCTGAACGAACATTCACCAACGTTAGTGTAACTTCTGGATTGAATTATTTTAGTGCGTTTGCCAATGTCACCAATTTAGTATCTACAACTGGAAATGGCACGTATACCTTATCAGAATTTGACATTTCGTCAACTTTAAATACGATTCCAGGTTACTGCAACAACAGAACCAATTTTGCGGGTTGGTCATTAGTTGTGATATACAATGACCCGAGTTTACCGCTGAATCAAATCAATATTTACGATGGTTTACAGAGTATTCCTAATACATTATCCATAACATTAACGAGTTTAAATGTCATCAATACGGCGGGAGCGGAAATTGGTTTTATTGCTTGGGAAGGCGACAGTAATTTGGCTGTTAATGAAACACTGCGATTGAACGGAATCACTTTGAGTAATCCGCCGCTAAATCCAGCCAATAACGCCTTTAACGGAACCAATAGTTTTACTAACAGTGGTAATTTATACAACATGGATTTGGATGTGTACAACATTCAAAACAACATAACGGTGGGAAATACATCGGCATTAATAGAGCTCACGTCTGGCCAAGATGTGGTATTGATGAATTGCGTTGTAACCAAACTCAACAGTCAATTACCCGATGCGACAATCACCATTGACGAAGTGGAACAAGAATGCAATTCGAGAAACATTGTCGTTGATTACACCGTATACAATGTAAATTCTACAGATGTTTTACCTGGCGGAGTTCCGATAGCCATTTATGCCAATGGAACTTTTATTCAATATACTGAAACATTGGCTCCCATTGCCATTGGTGGTTCGGAAAGTGGACAAATTTCATTAACGATTCCGAATTCTATTTCAAATAATTTCACATTGCAATTTGTGGTAGATGATACCGGAAATGGAACCGGAATTGTACAAGAAACCAATGAAAACAACAACAGTGATTCTGAATTGATTTCGCTCTGGGTTTCGCCCTTATTCAACCCTTTGCAAGACTTATTTGAATGTGTTGATGTGTTGGTAAATGTGCCGTTTGATTTCTCCAATTATGCAACAACTGTATTAGTCAATCCTACCGATACGGTACAATTCTTTAACAGTTATAATGACGCATTTGACAATATAAATCCGATTTTGAATCCGAGTAATTTTATTGTTAACGCAAACACAACAACCATTTTCATCCGAATTGACAATGACCATTGTTTCAGCATTACTTCGTTTGATATTAATTTGATTTTATTCCCTGATTTCAATGAATTGGACGATTTGTTTACGTGCCGAATTGATGCAAATTCTTCTTTTGATTTTTCCAATTATGCTGATTTGGCGAATGTTAATTCAACTGATGTAGTAACTTTTCATGAATCTTCAGAAGATGCTACAAACAATAGTAATCCCATTACAAATACAACTACTTATATTCCTACTTCAACTCCAAAAGAAATTTTTGTTCGTATAGACAATGGATTTTGCAATAGTGTAACTTCGTTCTTTTTGGATTATTACGAATTACCCCAATTCAATCCTCTTGAAAATTTGTTGGTGTGCAACGAAGGCTATACTCAAGGAACATTTGATTTTTCAAATTATGAAAATGAGGTAAAAACAAATCCAGATGATAATGCCTCCTTTTATACAACTTTAGAAGATGCACAAAATGAAACCAACGAAATTGTAAACATTTCATCATTTGTTGCCGAAACTACACCAAAAGAGATTTTTGTTCGTGTTGAAAATGAAAATTGCTTTACTACCACTTCATTTCTATTGACTACTGAAAATTGTCCTCCGATAGTTTACAATTATGTTTCTGCCAATAACGACGGTTACAACGAAACCTTTTTTATTGAAGGATTACGCAATGTTTTCCTAGATTTCGAATTACTGATTTTCAATCGTTGGGGAAGATTGGTTTGGACAGGCGATAATAATGCACCTGATTGGGATGGATTTGTTACCAAAGGAATCTTATTAAATGATGCAAGTTCACCAAAAAGTACTTTTTACTACATTTTGTATCTCAACGACGAGAATTATCCTGAGCCTTTACAAGGTTATCTTTATTTTACAAAATGATAAGTCTAAAAAACTACATATTCTGAGTATAGTAATTATAATCTTTAATCACTATTCTGATAAAATCTTCGCTCTTGCCCGATTGGTTTGTTATTCCGGTTACTGATTCAATTTTGTCTTTCAACTTAACAATTACGTCCAAATCATTTCTAGAAAGTGCCGTTTGCAATGTTTCTTTTATAATTCGAACATCATTATCAGTTAATTTAATTACCAATGGATAAGTTGGCACATACATTTCGCCAATATCTTCTAAAATTGAGCTATTGATGGTGACTTTGTTCTTAAGAGTTATGACAGCTGTACCAGCCGCAACATCACCCAAACGCTGCGTTTTTTCGTTAACAATCATTGCAATTAATCCGATTATTCCACTTGTCATACCAATATCAACAATTCGAACAACCCATCGAATAAGGTAGTCGCCAAACGAAGCCTGATAACCATCAATTTTAACAACTTTGATCTTCATTACACGTTTACCAATTGTTTGACCTTCCATTAAACTTTCAAACAAAAGAGAATAAAAAACAATGGGTAATGACAAAACAGAATAAATAGCCATGCCTGTCCAAAAATCAATTGACCTAAAAAACTGACCTAAATTGAATAGTATGATGAAAATCAAAAACAACACAAAAACATAGGCCGCTTTAACCAAAAAATCAACAATGTAAGCCAATACTCGCTCACCAACTGATGCTGCCTCAAAATTAATATTTACATTTTGGGTGGTATTTATGGTTAATTCAGACATATTTTTATACTTTAGCGTTCAATGAGAGAAGTTGCATTTATAAAACAAAATAAAGAAAAATGGCTTGATTTTGAGCAAGCAATTTTTGGTAAATCTAAAAAAAATCCTGATGAAATGGCTAGCCTGTACATTCATTTGATTAATGATTTATCCTACGCACAAACCTATTACCCTAAGAGCAAGATAGTTACCTACTTAAATTATTTGGCTTCTCAATTGTATCAAAAAATTTACAAAACCAAAAGAGTAGAAAAAAATCGTTTTTTGGCCTTTTTTACAACCGAAGTTCCTTTGATTGTTTATCAATACAGAAGATACGTTTTGTATGCCTTTTTGCTGTTTTTTTGCTTCTTAACTATTGGCGTGGTCTCGGCTAAATACGATACTCACTTTGTTCGATCCATTTTGGGTGATGACTATGTAAATCAAACTCTTGAAAATATCAAAGACGGTAATCCTGTTGCCATTTATAAATCAAGTGGAAGTCTCCAAAGTTTTGTCGGAATTACATTGCACAACATCGAAGTGGGTGTAAAAAGCTATATTTATGGTATATTTTTAGGTTTTGGTACGTTCCTTTATCTTTTTTACAATTGTATCATGTTGGGCAGTTTTCAATATTTTTTCTACGAACAAAATGTTTTTTGGGAAAGTGTGAGAGGAATTTGGATTCACGGTTCAATGGAAATTTTTGCTATGATAATTGAAGCGGGTTGCGGATTAATACTAGGCGCTTCCATTCTTTTTCCAAGAACATTTTCCCGAATCAATTCGCTGAAAATAGGATTTAAAGATAGCTTTAAAATATTTTTAAGCACGCTACCTTTCACTATTGCTGCTGGTTTTTTAGAAGGATTTGTCACTCGTTATGCACTTGAAATGCCAAAATGGTTGGGAATAACTATAATACTATCTACTTTATCGTTAATTTCATTTTATTATTTGGTATATCCTTTTATGGTAAATCGAATGTACAATAAAAACCTACCCACTTTATAATCAATTATAAGCACTAATAATCACGTGAATAAGCTACTTCTATTATTACTTTTATTTTTTAGCTTCCATTGTAAAGCGATTGATTCTTTGGCAACAGCGCAAAAGAAACCTCAGCATTTCACTGAAAAAGACTTAGTAATTGACTCACAAAAAGTAACTCCAACTCATTTTGACAGTAGTATCAAAGAAGATTATTCGTCTGATGATTTTCAATACGATGAAAAAATTCCTGAAAAAAGTGCTTGGGATCATTTTAAGGAATGGCTGGCGAATTTAATTGGAAGATTATTTGGTGTGACTGGACCAGTAGCTGGTATTATTGTTGTGTGGATTTTCTACGGAGTAGCCATTATAATAGTTGCATTGGTTATTTACTACATAGTAAAATCGATGGTTAACAAAGAAGGACAATGGATTTTTGCCAAATCATCATCAAAGAAAATCATCAATTACGACGATATTGAGCGAAATTTAAAAGACATTGATTTTGATAAATTAATAAAAGACACTCTAAAATCGGGTGATAATCGTTTAGCCATTCGCTATTATTATCTATGGATTCTGAAAAAAATGGCTGAAAAAGACATCATCGACTGGAATCCTGAAAAAACCAATTCTGATTATTTATACGAAATCAAATCCACTACTCTAAAAACTGATTTTTCGTATGTTTCGTACTTGTACAATTACATTTGGTATGGCGAATTTGAAGTAGATCAATCCTCATTTGAAAATGCCAAACATTCAATGGAAAAAACACTACAATCACTATAACAATGAACAATAGAGTTAAAATATACATTGGTTTATTAGTGATGTTTTTGGCATTAATTCTTTACATTGATGCCACAAAACAAAAACCTATTGATTGGTCACCTAATTATGATGTAAATCAGAAATCACCTTTTGGTTTGTATGTTTTCGACAAAGAATATCCTAAAATTCTGAAAAAAAATGAACTCAAAAAAACAACTGTTACGGCCTACGAATACCTAGAGAGCGATTTTGATTACGACACTATAGTGTACTCGTACAAAACCAAAGGAACAGCTTTATACATATCAGGATACAGTAAAATTGACGAAGAATCAGCGCAAGAACTATTGTATTATGCACAACATGGAAATTCAGTTTTTATCAGTTCTAGAAGTTTCCCCCAAATATTGCACGACACTTTGAAGTTCAATATTGAAGTCGATTTCCCTACCCAAAATAAAATGAATTTATCGCTTGCCAATCCAAATTTAGGCACTACAAAATATCCTTTTGATCGCGGTATCGGAGCAAGTTATTTTGGAAAAATAGACACTCTCAACACTACTTTGTTAGGCTATCAAAATTCAAATAAAAAAGAGAGAGTCAATTTTATAAAAATAGCCTACAAAACAGGTTACTTTTATTTACACACACAACCTGTGGCATTTACAAACTATAATTTATTAAAAAATAATCAACGCCAATACACCGAGAAAATCATTTCATACATTCCAAAAGGAAATGTAATTTGGTTGATAAAAGGACAAAATGGCGAATTGGATGCGGGTTCACCTATCTACTATTGGGTGAGTCAGCCTGCATTAAAATATTCATGGTTTCTACTCTTATTTGGATTGGTGATTTTTATGATTTTCAATGCCAAACGCAAACAAAGAGTAGTTCCGATTATTCAACCTTTGCAAAACACTACAGTTGATTTTGCCAAAACCATAGGAAATTTATACTATCAAGAAGGCAATCACCAAAACATAATTGATAAAAAAATTATTTATTTTTTAGAAAAAATAAGACACGATTATTTAATTGAAACTACTACTTTGGATGAAAATTTTATTAAGAAATTCCATTTAAAGTCGGGTAAAAATATCGATGATATTAAAAATGTAGTACGACTAATTAATTACCAAAGAACAACGTATCATCAAAGCATTGAAGACGATTTGATTGAACTAAATAATGCTATTGAAAAGATTTTAAATTAAAAAGAAAAGCACATATCATGGAAAATAACGAAACTAATTTTGAACCAACCCTTCCTGAAAATTCAGGTATAAATTTTAAATCTCGTTTGGATTTAGCACCACTTTTAGAAGGTGTTGAAAAAATCAAAAAAGAAATTGAAACCGTAATTGTAGGTCAACACAAAATGATTGATCAGTTGTTGGTAGCGATTCTATCGAATGGACACATTTTAATTGAAGGTGTTCCTGGAGTTGCTAAAACCATTACTGCTAAAATTTTGGCTAAAACTATTTCTGTTGATTTCAGTCGAATTCAATTTACACCCGATTTGATGCCTTCGGATATTTTAGGAACTTCGGTTTTCGATCTTAAAAAATCGGAATTTGAATTCAAAAAAGGACCTGTTTTTTCCAATTTAGTTTTAATTGACGAAATCAATCGAGCTCCAGCCAAAACACAAGCTGCTTTGTTTGAAGTAATGGAAGAACGCCAAATCACTATTGACGGAACCACTTACATTTTGGATAAACCATTTATTGTATTGGCAACTCAAAACCCAATTGAACAAGAAGGAACGTATCGTTTGCCAGAAGCTCAATTGGATCGTTTCTTGTTTAAAATTAACGTTGATTACCCAATTTTGGAAGAAGAAATCAACATCATTCAAAGAGAACATTCATTACAAAATAACGGAAAATTAGACAACATTCAATCGATACTTTCTGGTGATGACATCAAGCAATATCAAGATTTAGTAAAACAAATTATTGTGGAACCTAATCTATTGGAATACATCGCCAAATTGGTTGTAAATACTCGAGAAAATGCTTTTTTATATTTAGGAGCATCGCCAAGAGCATCGATTGCTATTTTAAATGCAGCGAAAGGTTTTGCGGCTATTCGCGGACGTGATTTTGTGACTCCAGAAGACATCAAAGACGCCTCAATTCCAGTCTTACAACACAGAGTTATTGTTACTCCTGAACGAGAGATGGAAGGATTAACAAGCGTTGAAATCATCAAACAAATCATTGAAAACATCGAAATTCCACGATAAATCAACATGAAACTTTTTAAGCAACTTTACATCAATAATTTCTTTTTCTACCTACTTGGCGGCATTGTAGTGATGTTTTGTTGTGCTTTCTTTTTTCCTTTTATCTTTAATGCAACTAAGTATTTATTATTGATTTTGTTCGTTTTTTTTGCAATGGATATTTTGCTTCTCTTCAATTCAAAAAAAGGAATCGAAGGTCAACGAATTACCCCAGAAAAATTATCCAATGGCGATGAAAATCCAATAGCAGTATCGATACGAAATCACTATTCTTTTACCATTTTAGCCAAAGTAATTGATGAAATTCCCTTTCAATTTCAAGTCCGGAATTTTGAAATCAAGAGAACAATAAAGAACAATTCATCCGATGACCTTCAATACTATTTACGCCCAACCGAACGAGGCGAATACCATTTTGGAAACCTCAACATCTATGTTAGTTCTCCGTTTCGATTAGTATCCAAACGATTCACTTTTGATAAAGACAATATGGTTCCAACATATCCGTCGTACATTCAATTACGCAAATACGATTTGATTGCTTTTTCAAATAATTTACGTCAATACGGACTTAAAAAAATACGCCGCATCGGACATACAATGGAATTTGAACAAATAAAAGAATACATACAAGGCGACGATATCAGAACTTTAAATTGGAAAGCTACTGCGAAGAAAAATGCCTTGATGGTAAATCAGTTTCAAGACGAAAAATCGCAACATGTGTACATGGTAATCGACAAAGGTCGAACCATGAAAATGCCTTTCAACGGATTGAGTTTGCTCGATTATGCCATCAATGCTACATTGGTTTTATCAAATGTAATTTTGAAAAAACACGACAAAGCGGGAATGTTTTCGTTTTCAAAAAAGATTGATAATCGCGTGGTTGCTGAAAAACGAACATCGCAAATGCAGAAAATTCTCGAAAGCTTATACAATGTCAAAACGGATTTCTTCGAAAGTGATTATTCGCGTTTGTATGCCGATGTAAAGAAAAACATCAATCAACGCAGTTTAATCGTTTTGTATACTAATTTTGAAACTTTAGACGGATTATATCGTCAATTACCTTATTTAAAAGGTATTGCAAAAAACCATTTGCTCGTTGTAGTCTTTTTTCAAAATACCGAACTCAATCATATTACAGAAAAAAAAGCCGAAAATGTTCAAGAAATTTACGATAAAGTAATCGCCGAAAAATTCATTTTTGAGAAAAAACTCATCGTGAATGAACTAAAAAAATACGGAATCCATTCGGTTTTAACTCAACCTGAAAGTTTGACATTAGATACGATTAATAAATATTTAGAAATAAAAGCGAGAGGAATATTGTAAAAAAAAACACCTATGAATCTCTACTATTTATCCAACATCGCATTTTTTGGCTTCGCAATTTACAGTCTGGTTTTTATTATCTGCAAATATTTTTCTTTTTACAAAAAAAACATTGCTTTCTCCAAAATAGATCAGGCGGCAATTTCTGTTGTTATAGTGGCAGGCGTTGTGTATGCATCAGTATGGATTTATGATCTAGGAACAATTCTTCTTCATGACAATCCTTCTAAACGAGATCGATTATTGAACAGGATGACCGGAATTTACGCCTTTGGATTTTGGTTACAACCTTTATCTTACATTCTTTTTTCGCAATTAATGAGAATCAAAAAATTTGCCAATCATTCTGTTTTGCGTTTTATTGCTGCTTTCTTTTTGTTTTTAAATTTTGAAAAATTGGTCATCTTTATAACATCATTGCATCGTGATTATTTGCCAAGTTCATGGGATATGCATGATGATTATTCAATTTTTGGATGGATTATTGCCGATTGGATCATCAAATTGGTCATTTTTGCTTTGATGGTTATGGTTGCTTTTCTTATAAAAAATAGAAAGACACTCTAAATTTGTACCTTTACACTTTCTAATTATTGGTATGAAACAAATTACATCAGCACAAAATCCATTCATAAAGTCGTTGGTTTTACTTCAGGAAAAAGCCAAAGCCCGCAAACAATCGGGTACATTCTTAATTGAAGGAATGCGTGAAATTGAATTGGCTTTGAAAGGAAAATATGAATTAGAAACTGTTTTGGTTTGCTCTGAATTAATAGCTAAATCATATAATCTTACAATCTTGCAATCGTACAATCTAATAGAAATCTCCAAAGAAGTCTATCAAAAATTAGCTTATCGCGATACAACAGAAGGAATACTTGCTGTAGCTAAAACTAAATCGTTACAATTATCCGATTTACAACTTCCTGAAAACCCACTAATTTTAGTGATGGAAGCCATTGAAAAACCTGGAAACATTGGCGCGATGTTACGAACTTGCGATGCAGCCAAAGTAGATGCAGTCATTATCGCTAATCCAAAAACCGATTTATACAATCCAAACATTGTCCGATCCAGTGTTGGTTGCTTGTTTACCAATCAAATTGCTGCTGATTCAACTGAGGAAGTAATTAAATTTTTGAATCAGAAAAATATTACTATCTTTGGTGCAACGTTACAGAATTCCCAGTTCTATCATCAACAAGACTATACTACTCCAACTGCATTAGTTGTGGGCACAGAAGCAACAGGTTTGTCAGAAGCTTGGCGCGGAAATGCTATCCAAAACATCATCATACCAATGCAAGGTGAAATCGATTCTATGAATGTTTCCGTAGCTTCAGCCATTTTATTATTTGAAGCGAAGAGACAACGTGGTTTTAAAATTTCAACCTAATTTAAACATAATGAGACATTATTTTTTTAGTATTACTTGCCTGATTTGCTCTTCTCTTTCTTTTGCTCAAATTACCGAATCTCAACTGGATCAATTAGTTGAAAAAACTCAAACCACTTTTAATGTCCCAGGAATTGCCGTTGCCATCATCAAAGACGGAAAAATAGTCATCTCAAAGGGTTACGGAGTTACCAATATCAATACCAAACAAAAAGTTGATGGCAATACCTTATTCGGAATTGCTTCTAACAGCAAAGCATTTACCGCTACTGCCTTAGCCATTTTAGTCGATGAAGGGAAAATCAATTGGGACGATAAAGTAAAAAAATACTTGCCTCAATTTAAAATGTACAATAAGTACGTTACCGATGAATTTACGATTCGCGATTTACTCACACACAAAAGCGGACTTGGTTTAGGCGCTGGCGATTTGATGATTTGGCCTGATGGACATAATTTCACTCCCGATGATATTGTAAAAAATATCCAATATTTAAAACCTGTTTCGGCCTTCAGAACCAAATACGATTATGATAATTTATTATATGTAATTGCTGGCGAAGTAGTTGAAAAAGTATCGGGAAAATCATGGTGTGATTTTGTTGAAGAGCGCATTATGAAACCCATTGGCATGAACAACAGTGCTGCATCGTGGTCGCGTTTGAAAGACACAACGAATACAATTGTACCTCATGTTCCAACTGACGGAAAATTAGAAATAATTCAGCGTTACAAAAATCCAATTTTTGATGCTGCTGCTGGATTGTATGCCAGTACCAACGACTTAAGTAAATGGTTGATCACCCAAATGAACAAAGGAAAAAACGAGAACGGGCAACCCATTTTCAGTGAAAAACAACACAAAGAAATGTGGACATCTCAAACCATTTTACCCGAACGCAATCCGTATCCTTATAAAACGAATTTCAGAAGTTATGGCTTAGGTTGGCAATTAACTGATGTAAACGGATTTTTACAAGTTTCACATACTGGTGGTTTAGACGGAATCGTAACGCAAACTATAATGTTCCCAGAAATTCAATTGGGAATTATCGTATTAACCAACCAACAATCGGGTGCAGCTTTTACCGCAATTTCAAATACGATAAAAGACAGTTATTTGGGATTACCTTATTTTGACCATTTAGAACATCTAAGCAAAGACCGACAAGGTAAAGAAGATGAAGCGGATAAAATTACAGAAGAAGTTTGGGAAACGGTTAAAAATAACACGACAAAAGTCAATCTAAAAAAATACATCGGAACCTATACTGACAATTGGTTTGGTAAAGTTTCAATAACTGAAAAAGATGGAAAATTGTATTTCGCATCCAATCGCTCTCCGCGTTTAAAAGGTGAAATTTTTCTGTATAAAAATGAAAATTTTGTGGTAAAATGGGACATCCGAAGTTTCCATGCCGATGCCCATATTTTCTTCAAAATAGATGCTAAAGGAAAAGCTGCTGGTTTTACAATGAAAGCCATTTCTCCGCTTACCGATTTTAGCTATGATTTTCACGACTTAAACTTTAAAAAAGTAGTCCAGAAAAGTAAAGTTTAAAATAGAATTTTTCTTTTTTTGAATTTGAATTTTTTGAATTTCATACTTATTTGGAATTTGTTTTTAGTCATTTGGAATTTCTTCTGCGTTTCTATTGGAAATTGAATAATTATTTCTAATTTTAGAGTATTGAAGAACATCCTATGACAGAGATTGATTTAGAAGAAGAAAAAAAAGCATTAGCTAGAGAATACAAAGAGTTACTCCGAATTAGCTATCAAACACTTACACCCGAAGATAAGAAATTAATTCGTAAAGCTTTTGATGTAGCTGTTGATGCTCATAAAGACCAAAGAAGAAAATCAGGAGAAGCCTATATTTTCCATCCTATTGGCGTGGCCAAAATTGTAGCTTCCGAAATTGGTTTGGGAGCTACTGGAATTGCCGCAGCTTTACTTCATGACGTAGTAGAAGATACTCCAATTACCGTTGAAGATTTAGAAAAACAATTCAACCCTAAAATAGCTCATTTAGTTGAAGGATTAACCAAAATCGCACAGGTTAAAAAAGACATGAACATTTCCATGCAAGCGGAAAATTTCAGAAAAATGCTTTTAACCTTAAACGATGATGTTCGGGTGATTCTCATTAAAATTGCCGACCGTTTGCACAATATGCAGACGATGGATTCAATGCCCGATTACAAACAAGTAAAAATTGCATCCGAAACGTTGTACATCTACGCACCACTCGCCCATCGATTGGGATTGTACAACATCAAAACCAAACTAGAAGATTTAGGATTAAAATACACCGAACCCGAAGTATACAACGACATCGTTAGCAAAATAAAAGAAACCAAAGAAGAGCAAGACGCTTACATCAAACTGGTTTCCGATGTACTAAAAAAATCACTCGACGAAGAAGGTGTAGATTATATTATCAAAGGCCGACCCAAATCTGTGTATTCCATTCGCAGAAAAATGGCAGCACAAAATGTCACTTTCGACGAAGTATTCGACAAATTTGCCTTGCGCATCATTTATAAATCCAATTTGCACGATGAAAAATTTGTGGCTTGGAAGATTTATTCGATAGTAACCGATCATTATCGCCCTAGTCCGAGTCGTTTGCGCGATTGGATTTCATCACCTAAATCAACTGGATACGAAGCCTTGCACATTACCGTTATGGGACCAAAAGGTCGTTGGGTTGAAATTCAAGTTCGTAGCGAACGCATGGATGAAATTGCCGAAAAAGGATACGCTGCACATTACAAATACAAACAAGGTGCAACCGAAGAAAGCGGTTTGGATGTTTGGCTGAACTTACTCAAAGAAGCGTTGGAAAACTCCGAAACCAATGCCGTTGATTTTGTGGAAGATTTTAAAATGAATCTGTACGCCAAAGAAATATTTGTATTCACACCCAAAGGAGAAATCAAATCGTTACCTAAAGGCGCGACTTCACTAGACTTTGCTTTTAGTATTCACTCAGAAATCGGAGTGAAAACACGCGGAACTAGAGTCAACGGAAAATTAGTTCCACTCAACTACGAACTCAAAAGTGGTGATCAAATCGAAGTCATCACTTCACCCAACCAAAAACCAACCATCAACTGGTTTGATTATGTAACTACTTCAAGAGCGAAAAATAAAATCCGAAACGTTCTCAACGAAAATACCAAGAAAATAGCCGAAGAAGGTAAAGAATTACTCACTCGTAAACTCAAACATTTAAAGATTACGTTGAATGAAGGTGTGGTGAATGAATTGGTGAATTTCTTCAAACTCAAAACCAGTTTGGATTTGTTTTACCGCGTTGGAATTGGCTCGATTGAAAACCAACAACTAAAAGATTTTGCCGCTCAAAAAAGCAATACGCTGATTAATTTCTTTAAAAATAAAATCAAACGTTCGCCAACCGCAAACCCAGATGACATTCACAAACAAGAACTCAGTAGCAATTATAATTTGCTCGTTTTTGGTAAAGAACAAGATCGTTTGGATTATAAACTTTCGTCGTGCTGCAACCCAATTCCAGGTGACGAAGTGTTTGGTTTTGTGACTATCAATGAGGGAATAAAAGTACACAAACGCGATTGTCCCAACGCCATCAGTATGCAATCCAATTACGCGTACCGCATCATGCCAGCGAAATGGATTGATTCAACACAACAAGAATTCAAAGCCATTCTCAACATTACTGGAATGGACACTTTAGGTCTAACCAATGAATTGACCAAAGTAATTTCGAATCAAATGCACGTGAACATTCAGAGTATTTCGTTGAGTGGTGAAGCTGGAATTTTCAAAGGTCAAGTAACGGTTGTCGTTCAAAACAATAACATCTTAAAAAAATTGATCGAAAACATCAAGAAAATCGATGGAGTCGATAAAATTACTCGTGTATACAAAAACTAAGATTTATAAAAAAGACTGATAAATTTAATGTTGATATTGATATTGACATTGACATTGACTCTCTTATTAACAACAAGTTTATAACTTCAACCTCTAAAATTTTCATACTTCTCAACTAAAATTTATCTTTGCAGAATATGACACTAATTGCCACCGATAATGCTAAAAATCAAGAAACTGTAAAAAATGTTTTTACTGCTTATCTTGAAAACAAAGGACATCGCAAAACGCCTGAACGCTACGCTATTCTTCAGGAAATTTACAATAGCGAAGAGCATTTTGACATCGAGAATTTGTATCTTAAAATGAAGAACAAAAATTACCGTGTTTCGCGTGCTACTTTATACAACACCATCGAATTATTATTGGATTGTGGCTTGGTTCGCAAGCATCAATTCGGACAAAATCAGGCGCATTACGAAAAATCATATTTCGATAAGCAACACGATCACATCATTATGACTGATACTGGAGAAGTAATCGAATTTTGTGATCCACGCATTCAAACCATCAAAAAAACCATTGAAGAAATTTTTGGCATCGAAATTCACAATCATTCCTTGTATTTCTATGCCAATAAAAAATCAATTGATAATGACTAAATTGATTTGGGCGTTGCCTTCGGCCCGGGTTTTCGGCTGCACGCGGTGCTTGCCTCTACCCCTAACGCGGCATTCGTAGATTAAATCACAAAGTACGGACAAGTCGCGACTTGTCCCTACAATAAATATAAAAAACAACAACACAAACAACAACACAATGACCGTAGATTTACTACTAGGATTACAATGGGGCGATGAAGGAAAAGGAAAAATCGTCGACGTTCTTACTTCAAAATACGATATTATTGCTCGTTTTCAAGGCGGACCAAACGCTGGACATACTTTGGAGTTCGACGGAATCAAACACGTTCTCCGTACAATTCCTTCCGGAATTTTCCACGACAACAACATCAACATCATCGGAAACGGAGTCGTAATTGATCCAGTAGTTTTCAAAAGCGAAATTGACGGATTAGCCAAATTCAACCTCGACATCAAATCCAAATTAATCATTTCGCGTAAAGCACACTTAATTTTACCAACTCACCGTTTACTCGACGCTGCTTCTGAAGCTTCTAAAGGAAAAGCCAAAATCGGCTCTACTTTAAAAGGAATCGGACCAACGTATATGGACAAAACCGGTCGTAACGGAATCCGCGTAGGCGATATTGAATTGGAAGATTTCAAAGAACGTTACCGTTCGCTTGCCGACAAACACGAAGCAATGATCAAATTCTACGATGTCAATATTCAATACAATTTGGCCGAAATGGAAGCCGAATTCTTTGATGCCATCGAAGATTTGAAAAAACTAACTTTTATTGACAGCGAAGAATATTTAGCACAAGCACAAAAAGCAGGAAAATCAATTTTATGTGAAGGTGCGCAAGGTTCGTTACTCGACGTTGACTTCGGAACGTATCCTTTTGTAACCTCATCCAATACAACAGCAGCCGGAGCTTGTACTGGTTTGGGAATTGCTCCCAACAAAATCAAAGAAGTATTCGGGATTTTTAAAGCGTACACAACTCGTGTAGGTTCTGGACCATTCCCAACGGAAGATTTTGGTGAAGCAGGCGATGTTATGGCGAAAGTAGGTAACGAATTTGGTTCGGTTACTGGTAGAAAACGTCGTTGTGGTTGGCTGGATTTAGTAGCTTTAAAATACGCTATCCAAGTGAATGGTGTAACGCAACTAATGATGATGAAAGGTGATGTGCTTTCGGGTTTTGAAACCCTAAAAGTATGTACCGCATACAATTATAAAGGTGAAGTGATTCAACATTTACCGTACAATATTGAAGAAGAAAACGTAACGCCAATTTACACCGAATACAAAGGCTGGAAAGCCGATTTAACAGGTTTAACTTCGTACGATAGTTTACCAAAAGAACTCAAAGACTATATTGAATTCATCGAAAAAGAAGTGGAAGTTCCGATTAAAATTGTTTCAGTTGGACCCGACAGAAAACAAACGATAATGCGATAAATACAAATAAAAAAACCTTTCGAAATGAAAGGTTTTTTTGTACTATTAATTTTTAACTAATTTCATATTCGAAACTTCATCTCCCATATAAACTTTCAAAAAGTAAATACCTGCTTCTAAACTGGACATATCAACTTCATTACTTCCTGATTCGTCTTGCATCACAAGCAAACTATTAACACCAAATAACTCAATTTTAGTAATTGCATCCGTTGTATCGAGATGCAATACATCTGAAATTGGATTTGGATACATCCTTAGAGTTGCGGTTTCTTCATTACAAAATGAATTCACTTCTGCATCATATGTGCCATTTAAAGCCAATTGATTTTCTAAATACACAATTTCATTCTCATCACAACAAACTTCAGCTAAATCTGTATTGCCAAACAAATAGAGATTATCTTCTATAATGCCATTCTTTGTAGAAAGAGATACTAGTTGGTTGTAGGAACAATCAAGTGTGTTTAAATTAAACATTCCATTAACATTCAGAGAAGTTAACTGATTATTAGAGCAAACAAAGTATTTGGCATAATCTACATTTTGCAAATTAAGCTCTGAAAGTTGATTATAAGAAACATCTATTCGTTCTAAATTGGTACAACTGCTCAAATCCAAAGAAGTAAGTTTATTACCCGACAAAAACAGGTCGATCAATCGAGTTTGACTAGTCAAATCAAGAGATGTCAATTTGTTGTCTTCAGGAGACGTAAAAGCGGAATTACTACCAATACAGTATAAACTTAAAAGATTAGTACAATCAGAAATATCAATTGTAGGAGATTTACCGTAATAATTCAACTCTCTTAAGTTTTCAAGATTACTAAAATTAACTGATGTGAGGTTGGGACAAAAAATACTCGCCTTATCTAAATTAACATTGCTTGATAAATCCAACGATGTTATTGTACTAGAAAAAGTTAGGCTTTTGAGATTAGGATGATTCGAAAAATCAACAAGCGTCAGCGGACAAGATCCAATAGATACATTTTGAAATAACAATTCCTCAAGATTTGTTAGACTTGGAAAGTCAAATTGAGTAAAAAAACCATTATAAGATAGCAATGATTTTAAGTTAGTAAAGTACTGCAAACCTTCCAAATTAGAAATTGATGCGTAAGCTAAATTCAATTTTACGACTGAAAGCGCTTCTTGTTGACTGATTTCATTATCATTATTACTGTCTATTAAAGGGTAATTTACAGCATAATTCACATCATAATCTACAGGAGAATTAAGTAATACACTTTTTAAATTTGCATCACTAAAACTAATGTTCTGAGCATTACTAAATTGCAACAAAAATAGTAATGCAAGGAGTAATTTTGTTTTCATAGCGTTTTTGGTTTTATTTTTTTTGTAATCTACTGATATTCAGTAAAATTAAACCAAAGAACGTTTATTTAAGTAAACTTTAACAAAAGTCACCCGACACTATAACATTTGTTTGAGCTTTTCTACCAAATAACTGTAAATCGGGATTTTAAGTTGAACAAACTCTTCCGTTAAAAACAAACTAGATAAACCTAGCAAGTTCAAACAAAAAACCCTTTCGTACGAAAGGGTTTTCTTTAGATTAATTTATTATTTCACTCTAAAAATAAAACTTTCACTCGCACCTACATTCATTTTGATGCTTCCTACTCCATCAGTTACTGTCATTGAACTTTCATAACCATATAGCTGATCAATTAAAGTATAACTTCCATCAGCTAAATTCCATTTCGAAATCACATCGGCTGGAACTTTCAAACGGAAAGCGCTTTCATCTGTGGGTGATAAATTAGCTACAATTATCAATTTTTCATTCTTCGACCAACGAACATAAGAATACACATTTTGTCCGTAACTTGGGGTTTCATTGCGGTTTACTGTTTGTATCTCCTGAAATTCGCCCATCAAAGCATCACTGTTTATTGTAAAATTCAACAAACGCTGGTAAAAATCGCGTAAATCTTTTTCTTTTTGCGTCAATTGCCCACCATCAAACTGTTTTCTATTCATCCAACGTTGATGACTCGGAACACCAACATAATCAAAAATCGAAGTACGTGAACGCGTTCCGAATCCGCCATTTTCATTTCCTGCTTCACCGACTTCTTGTCCGAAATAAATCATCGTTGGCGACGTACTCATCGTAGCCGAAACTACCATAAGCGATTTTCCTCTGGTTCCACTTCCAGCAAATTCTGGACTTGCCAAACGTTGTTCATCGTGATTATCCAAAAAGTGCAACATATGACGTTCAATATCTTTCAAACGATTATTGATGTCCGATAAACCATCTGGATTTTTATGTCCGCGTACCACATCTTTCAAATAATCGTACGTTTCCACTTTGTCATACAAATAATCCATTTTACCTAAATGAATGTAATTGCGGTATTCGTTCGGATTATACACTTCGGCCAACAAAAAGGCATTTGGGTTTTTCATCTTAATTGCCGAGTTCATATAACTCCAAAATTCGTACGGAACCATTTCGGCCATGTCATATCTGAAACCATCAACTCCTTTTTCAATCCAATACAACGCGATGTCTTTGAACTTTTTCCACGAATTCGGAACGTCTTTTCCTTTCCAAAATTCATAATGTTCTTCGTAAGATTTTTTATCGAAACCATCAGGCAATTCAGGGAAATCTTTGGTTCCGTCTGGACGAACTCCATAATTTACTTTTACCGTTTCGTACCAATCATTGATATCGGGTTTAGCCAAACGTGATCCATTTCCGGTCCATTTTGCTGGATTTTCAGAAAATTTTCCATCAATCATCGGGTTGGATTCACCATTCAATGGTTTATACGTATCCGAAGTTGGCACTTGAAAGGCTTGTCCTGGAATGTAATAGAAATTATTATTTCGGTCGTATTCGACATTTGTATTATCATCAGCTCCAAAATCGCGAACACCTTTCGGATTATTTTTCCCTTCGTATTTCCGCGCTATATGATTTGGAACAATATCAATCAGTAACTGCAATCCGTTTTTGTGCGTTCGTGCAATCAACTCTTCAAATTCTTGCAAACGATTTGCTGGATTCACAGCCAAATCCGGATTCACATTGTAATAATCTTTTACAGCATAAGGTGAACCAGCGCGACCTTTTACTACTTCCGGATCGTCATTCGAAATTCCGATGTTAGTGTAATCGCGAACCAAAGCATGGTGCGGAACACCTGTGTACCAAATGTGAGTCACACCTAATTTTTTTATTTCTTGTAAGGCTTTATCTGTAAAATCATTGAACTTTCCTACTCCATTTTCTTCAATTGTTCCCCACGGTTTATTGGTTGTATTTGTATTTCCAAATAGTCTTGTAAAAACTTGATACACTACTTTTTTCTTCTCCACTACAGTAACTTTTTTATTCGATTTTGAACTTTTTTTCTTCTTGTTTTGAGCAGGCGAACTCATCGCTCCCAAAATCAACACTAATAACAATAACTTTCTCATGACATGAAATTTTACATCGGTCAACAAATATAAAAAAAGGAATAGAAGTTCAACTATCCCATTCTATTTTCTCTCTTCTATTTTCTTTACTATTGATAAATATTTCTTAATACAAATCGCTCTTTATAGAATTTACTTAAATTTGCTTAAAAATCAACTCATTGAAAAAGCTATTTTATTTTATACTTTTTGCACTTCCTTTTTTGGCTACCGCTCAAGAACAAAAAGGCACACCTATTTTTATTGAAAATTCTGATTTTCAAGACATTAATCAGTTTGAGTTTCCCGATGCGATGATTCTTACTGGAAACGTAAGAGCCAATCACGATGGAGCCATTTTAACTTGCAATAAAGCCTATTACTACATGAAAGAGAACTACCTCAAGGCTTTTGGAAATGTAAATATTGTACAAGGCGACACTTTATATTTACATGGCGATTATGCGGAGTACAACGGAAATGTACGTCAAGCTTACACTACAGGAAATGTGTCGTTGCGTTCTCCAGAAATGTCATTGGTAACTGATAAAATCAATTTCGACCGAAACAGTCAAGTTGCCTACTACGATACACCCGGAACCATCGTAAATAAAGAAAACACCTTGACTAGTAACACTGGAAAATACTATGTAGCTCAAAAAAAATATCAGTTTTTAACTGCGGTTACCATTACCAATCCGAAATACGTCATCAAGTCCAATCATTTGGATTATTACACTAATTCGGGACATTCCTATCTCTACGGACCATCAACAATAACAAGTAAAGAAAATTATATTTACACCGAAAAAGGATTTTACAATACTAAAACAAATAAAGCGCATTTTGTTAAGAACTCGTACATCAAATACAACGATCGACTTATTAAAGGCGACAGTTTGTTTTACGATCGAAACAAAGAATTTGCCTCGGCAACACGCAATGTAAAAATCACCGATTCCATCAACAAAGCTATTATAAAAGGTCATTATGGTGAAGTGTATCGAAACAAAGATTCACTTTACATTACCAAAAGAGCTTCCGTTCGTTATTTAATTGAAAAAGATTCGATGTTTGTTCACGCCAAACGTCTAGTGGTAACTGGTAAACCTAATGAGCGTGTAGTTCGTGGTTACAACAACGTTCGATTTTTCAAAACTGATATGAGTGGTAAATGCGATTCGTTGCATTCGAGTCAGAAAAAAGCCTTGACACAACTCATTGGTAAACCGATTATGTGGAATTACGAAAACCAATTAACGGGCGATTTGATGCATCTTATTGGTAATAATGAAACCGAAAAACTGGATTCTCTTAAAGTATTAGAAAATGCGTTTATTGCTTCCAAAGACACTATCGGAACTGGCTATAATCAAGTGAAAGGTCAGAATTTGTATGGCAAATTTGTAGACAATAAACTGAGTGAAGTTGACATGATTAAAAACACTGAAGTGGTGTATTACATGCGTGATGACAAAAACGAACTCATCGGAATTAACAAAAACGTAAGTAGTAAAATCAACATACAATTTGAAGAGTCAAAAATCAACACTATAACCTTTTTTAAAGATGTTGATGGCGATATTTACCCTGAAAAAGAGTTGCCCGAAAATGCGAGGAAACTCCGCGGATTCAATTGGCGTGGCGATGAACGAATACGAACGAAAGAAGATATTTTTCCACCCGAAGAAAATGCCTACGACTACGAAGCACAAAAGGAAAAAGCCGCAGAAGATGCGCTACCAGATGCTCCAATGGAAGTACGAAAAGAAACTTTAGAATACGATAAGAAAAATCCGCCAGCCAAGAAAATTCAGTAAAAACGATTGATTCGTGCGGTTGTAAAAATGAATAACGATTTTTTAAAATACCAAGCTCAAACTTCGCCTTATCCATTAGGAATGGAAGTTTCACACGCTATTGGTTCTTACATTTACGATACAAATAACAAAAAATACCTCGATTTTGTTGCAGGTGTTTCGGCTTGCTCATTGGGTCATCAACATCCAAGAGTCAATCAAGCGATAAAAGACCAATTGGACAAATATTCACATGTAATGGTATACGGCGAATATTCTCAAAGTCCAGCTGTTCAGTATTGCAAATTATTGGTTGAACATTTACCTCCACAATTAAATAAAGTCTATTTAGTCAACTCGGGAACCGAAGCTTGTGAAGGCGCGTTAAAATTAGTCCGAAGAGTGACAGGCAGAAGTCAGCTTATTTCGTGTCACAACGCTTATCACGGAAACACTATGGGTTCGATGAGTGTGATGGGTTTTGAAGAGCGCAAGCAAGTTTTTCGTCCGTTAATTCCAGATGTGGATTTCATCACCTTTAATAATGAAGCTGATTTGGAAAAAATTACAACCAAAACAGCTGGAATCATTTTAGAAAGTATTCAAGGTGGCGCTGGATTCATTCAGCCTCAAAACGATTTCTTAGCTAAAGTAAAAAAACGTTGTGAAGAAGTGGGTGCTTTGATGATAGTAGATGAAATTCAGCCAGGCTTTGGAAGAACAGGAAAACTTTTTGGGTTTGAAAATTATAATGTAGTTCCCGATGTAGTCATTATTGGAAAAGGAATGGCAGGTGGAATGCCTGTTGGTGGATTCATTGCCAATGAAAAGCACATGGATTTATTAAGTCACGATCCAAAACTCGGACACATAACTACTTTTGGCGGACATCCTGTCATAGCGGCAGCCTGTTTGGCCACTTTGCAAGAAGTGCTCGAAAAAGACTACGCTAATCAGTCTTTGGAAAAAGAAAAACTCTTTCGATCACTTTTGGTACATCCTTTGATACAAGAAGTTAGAGGAAAAGGATTAATGTTGGCGGCGATGACTTCGGATGAAGAAATAACAAATCAAGTCATTTTGCGTTGTCAAGACAAAGGACTAATACTGTTTTGGCTACTATTTGAAGGAAAAGCCATCCGAATAACTCCACCATTAACGATTTCTGAAGAAGAAATAAAAGAAGGTTGCAAGATCATTTTGGAAGTCATGGATGAACTAATTTAGTTTCAAGTTTCAGGTTTCAGGTTAAAACTTTAGTTAAAAACATTCATCACAAAAAACTTGAAACTTGAAACCTGAAACAAAAATATCTCTTGTTAATTAAATTGTTCAAAACAATTACCCTTTTTTCTCACAAAACAAACTAAGTTACCTACTTTTATTAAGGATAATTTTAAATATTAAAGCTATGCATTTGGAACACGAAGAAGAAGACTACAATTTATCCTTATCAAAATTCGAATCAATGTTGAAAACCAACAAAGTATTCTTTTTTGACTCAGAGGAATTTGAGGAAATTATTCTTCATTACCTCGATATGGGTAAAGCCAGTTTAGCAAAGAAAGCATTAAAATTAGGATTAGAACAACACCCAAAATCAACTGGACTTAAACTAGTTCAGGTGGAAATGTTAGTGTACGACGACAAACTCGATATGGCTGAAAAATTGCTCAATGAGTTGTATGCTATCGAACCTACTAACGAAGAAATTTTCATTCAAAAAGCCAATATTTATTCCAAACGAGACAATCACGAAAAAGCAGTTGAATTGCTTGAAGAAGCATTAAAATTTACTGATGATTTTGCCGATGTCTACAATTTGATTGGAATGGAATACTTGTTCATGGACAACCTTGAAATGGCCAAAGAAAATTTCATCAAATGTTTAGAAGAAGACATTAATGATCAATCAGCCTTATATAATGTAGTGTATTGCTTTGAGTTTTTAGATCAAAACATCGAAGCAATTGAATATCTTAAAACGTACATCGACCGTAATCCTTACAGTGAAATTGCTTGGCATCAGTCGGGTCGTTTGTACTACGGAATAAAAGATTACGAAAATGCGGTTCGTGCATTTGAATTTGCTACTTATATTGACGAGTATTTCTTAGGTGCTTTTATGGAAAAAGGAAAAGCCTTAGAACGCCTAAAACGCTACGAAGACGCCATTGAAAGCTACAACAGAACCATCGAATTAGACGATCCAACTTCGTATGCGTTGTTGCGTGTTGGAAAATGTTATGAAAAGTTAGGCAACAAAGCTGAAGCACTAAAATACTTCAACAAAACTGTTCATGAAGATCCGCTTTTAGACAAAGGTTGGATTGCCATAACCGATTTTTACGTTCGCCAAAAGAATTTTCAAAAAGCCTTATTTTACGTGAATAAAGCAATTGCTATTGACGACCAAAATCGCGCGTATTGGAAACGCTATGCAACTATTAATAAAGCGATGAATTTCTACGAAGAAGCCGAACATGGCTATCGTAAAGCAGTTGAATTTGGCGATGGGAATTTAGATACTTGGTTGTTTTGGGTGGATATTTTACAGTTCCTTGGTGAATTTGATGGTGCCATTCAAACTTTACTACAAGCAACCGAATTTTTCCCAGAAGAATACCAAATAGAATACCGTTTAGCTGGTTTGTACTTCACTCAAAGTGATGATAAAAAAGGAACGTTTCATTTGAGCAATGCCTTGCGTTTGAACTTCAACAATCGATTTGTTCTTGAGGAGTTATTCCCTACTGTTTGGAGCAGAAAAAAAGTGCAGAATTACATCAAAAAATACGAGAATTAATGGAACAAAAAAGCCTAAAACGCTATGGTTTGATAGGCAGAAACATTTCCTATTCGTTCTCTAAAAAATATTTTAAAGAAAAGTTTTCTGCCGAACTTTTTAACGATTGTACTTACGAAAATTTCGACATTGAATCGATTGAAGATTTTCCTAATATCATCAAAAACAATCCCGATTTAAAAGGATTAAACGTTACTATTCCGTACAAAGAAACCATCATTCCCTACTTGGACAAATTATCCAAAAAGGCCACTTTGATTGGCGCTGTGAATGTCATTCGTTTTACCAAAAAAGGCAAGTTAAAAGGTTACAATTCGGATTATTATGGTTTTAAAAAATCCATCGAACCGTTATTACAACCGCATCACAAAAAAGCGTTGATCCTTGGAACTGGTGGTGCAGCAAAAGCCGTTGCGTTTGCCTTAGAAGAGTTGGATATTTTCTACACTTTTGTATCACGAGAAGCAGGCGAAAACAGCATCGATTACAATCGGGTAAATATTACTTCATTTGATAATTACCAAATCATTATCAATTGCACTCCGTTGGGAACAAAGCCCAACACCAAAGACTTACCTCCTATTCCGTACGAGTATTTTACTCCACAACATTTGGCGTACGATTTAATCTACAATCCAGCCGAAACTCAATTTTTGAAGAAGGCGAAGAAAAAAGGCGCAACGATTAAAAATGGCTATGAAATGCTCGTTTTACAAGCTGAAAAAGCATGGAATATTTGGAATAAATAATTTCAAAATATCAAAATGGGTAAGTATAAGTATAATTTAGAAAATTTAGAATGGCAACAATTTGAAAAATTATCTTTTTATTGCTTACAATTTGATGTTTCAAAATCAATACAATTTTTAAGTGGTGGAAACGATAAAGGTAGGGAAATTGTTTTCAATGGAGTTACTGATTTCTTTGGTAAAAGTAGTAGTGAATTAAGCTATGTCTTTCAGTCTAAACATAAATCCAACAGTAATTTTAGTTCATTAAACAGTGACTTAAAAGCAGAATTAAATAAAGTCTTCATCACCAACAACTTATCTTACAACACATACTGCCTAGTTACAAATATATCTTTAAATGGAAATCAATATGATTCACTCAACGAAACATTTGAAAAATTCACAAAAGAAAATAATTTAGATTTTAATCTAAATTTTAAAATCTATTCATATGAGCAATTTGAATCTTGTATTGATAGAAATACATCTTTGAAATTCTTATTTCCATCAATAATTAAAAACACTGATTTCCAGCATCTTCTTGAAATAACCTTTGACCGTCAAGGTCTAAATATTTCAAATTCATTTTTTTCAATATTCAAGAAAAATAGATCAAAATTTGTTTTGACCGAAATCTTCGAAAAAGCTATAAAAAAACTAGATGATAATAATATACTATTACTATCTGGCCCGCCAAAATCAGGTAAAACATTCAATGCTGAAATGATTGTTTTTAAAAAAATTCTAACTGAAGATTTTATCCCATACAATATAATAACTATTGAAGATTTCGACAAATTCTATGATAATACAAAAAAACAAATATTCTTATTTGATGATACTTTTGGCAAGTATAATATTGATTACGAAAGATCTGACTACATTAATAGAAAAATTGAATTTATTTTTGAATTTATAGATGAAAATCATAAATGTATTTTTACTAGTAGAGAATACATATATAGAGCTTTTTTAGAATATGCAGATTCTGAGAAGAAAAAATTTATAAATAAAATAAATGTTGAAGTTAACTTATTATCCAATTTTGAGAAAGAAAGTATTTTCTTAAGATACTACAAAATAAACAATGGTGATGTTTATTTCAACGAAAGTACATTAAATTCAATTGTTAATCACAAAAACTTTTCTCCTGAAGTAATAAGATCATATTTCGAAAATAATACAAATTTCAATAACGTAAATTTTCAAAACCACTTAGATTTTCCGGATGATTATTTAAAAAAAATATTTTCTACTTTGAATGATGAAAAGAAACTTATTCTACTATCTATACTATTATCATCAAATCAAAAAATAAATAGCATAGCTTACACTTACAATGAAATTTCTAACGACTTAAATTTAAAAAAATTAATTGATCTAAAAACAGAATTAAATATTTTAGAAGATAGTTTAATAACATACAGGGAAGACAGATATTATTTTTATCACCCTACAATGTTTGAGTTTTTTATAAATTATATTAATAACGATATCTTAACCTACAGAAACCTACTTTTCAACAATATCAATACAGACCTCTTATTGTATTGCAAGTTTAAAAAAGGAAAAGAAAACAATATAAAAATAGACTTTAGTGACTGTGATAATTTACTAATTGGTTTCAAAAGATTATTAAATAATCCGAATGTCGAAACGTCTGACATAAATTCAATTTTAAGATGGCTTAAAGACGAAGATAGATTAATTAATTTTCAACTTAAAGAATTAAAAAAACATAAGGAATTTGTCAGCAAACTAAATGATTACATATCAGAAATTAATTTAAAAGCCATAACAATTGAAAATGTTTACAACTTAGGCTTGTTGTTCAAAAACATTAGAAATCTAAGTCACTTTTCAACTACAAATAAGATAAATTTCATAGAAGAGGACTTAATCTATCTAATAGCAAAATATAATAAAGAAGACAAGTTCTGGTTTTTAATATTTAATATTTTACCATTTTTGAGTAAAAAAACGATACTTGATGACAAATTAATAGGTAGAAATTGGCTAAATAACTTTTACATAGAATTGAAAAAAGAATTAATGAGTCTAGGTAAAGAGCTATATGGAGAAGCTTTTCCAGAATTTGAAGAGGTTGTCAAATATGAGAAATTAGTCGAAGAAAAAAAAATTGAAGAAGCAATTTTAATAAAAAAAAGTAAATCTGATTATAAACAAAATACTAATAAAAATTGGTTTAAGAGATATAATGTTTGTAAGGAGAAAATGATGATAATTAAATCAAATCAACCATATGGAAATATCATCTATGAAAAACTTATTAATTTGTACTCCCCGTTGGTCTTACTTGAAGAAAATCAAAGAAATAGATATATTTTTTTGAAACAAAAAAAATGGTGGTAAAACACTTTTTTTTTGCACAAGATACTATTGGATAATTTTAAAAACGATATAATTTAACATTAAAGCAAAGAGAAACCGCTGATTTCCTTTGAATTTTCATAGGTGTTTACTATCTTTCGCCCTCAAAAATTGTATAACCTTACACATTTTATAATGTTAGAAGAAAAGAATGATAACCTGCCTGTGAACGAAAATGAGGCAGACGGAAATGCAAACAACGAAACTCAAGAAACAATTTCTACTGAAAATCAAGAAGTTGAAGCAGTTGCTGATGCAGTTGAAGCTACAGAAAATTTAGTTCCCGATACTGAAGTGGAAGCTCCATTAACTGAAGAAACAGAAATTCAGGCACAACCTGAAATTGAAGATTTGGTTGGTGAAGAGATTGAAACTGCTACTGAAACCGAAGCACTTGATGAAATTATAGCTGAAACTACAACAGAATCTGCTGAAGAAGTTGCAGAAGTAACTCCAGTTGAGGAAACAGTAGAAGTTGAAGAAACTCCAACAGTGGAAGCAGAAGCTGAAAATGTAATCGAACTTACTGACGAAGAAGTAGCCGATGACAATGTGGTTTACGAAAGTGAATCGGACGTGGTTATGAACGCTATTTCGAATGTAAATGCTGAAGAAAGCGAAGACGAGACCTTGAAAGATCGTCATGATATTCCGATGGAAGATTATGAAGCGATGTCGATGGAGAAATTAGTAGACGAACTTGAGAAGTTAGTTGCTGTTGAAAAAGTAATGTCGGTAAAAGACCATGTTGAAGAAGTAAGAAAATCATTCTTAGAAAAATACCATCATTTTATTGATGAGAAAAAAGACGAATTTCATGCTGAAAATCCGGACTCAACCGAAGATTTCCACTATCATTTTCCATTAAAGACTAATTTTGATAATTTATACAATCAATACCGAACTAAAAAAGCGGCTCATTTCAAATCACTTCAAAGCAATTTAGAAGCCAATTTGAAAAACCGTTTGGATTTGGTGGAAGAATTGAAAAACCTAGTTAATAATCCAACTGGAAATATTGCTAATTCGTTGAAACAATTGAACGATATTAGAGAGCGATGGAAAAATGCCGGACCGATTCCGAAAGACAAATACAACCACGTTTGGAACAATTACCATTTTCACATTGAAAACTTCTACGACTTTTTACACTTAGATCGTGAAGCACGTGATTTGGATTTCAAACACAATTTGGAGCAAAAACAAAAAATCATTGCTCGCGTAGAAGAATTGGTTAACGAAAGTGATATCAATAAAGCGTTCAGAGAATTACAAGATCTGCACCGCATTTGGAAAGAAGAAATCGGACCAGTTTCTCGTGATCAACGTGAAGCAATTTGGGTTCAATTTAGCGACTTAACCAAACAAATGCACGATAAACGCGAAACTTATTACGAAAGTTTCCGTGAAAAAGAGAACGAAAATTTAGCTGCCAAAAAAGAAATCATTGCTCAAATTGAAGTTCTAGCTACTGAAAAAGTAGATTCACACGCTGCTTGGCAAGCTCAGATGGAAAAAGTAGAAGCGTTACGCAATACGTTTTTCGCGGCTGGAAAAGTTCCGAGTGAAGTGAACGAACAAACGTGGGCTGAATTCAAAAAAGCAGTTAAAGATTTTAATGTACTCAAAAATTCGTTTTACAAAGAAATCAAAAAGGATCAAAACGATAATTTAAGCAAAAAACAAGCCTTGGTTGCTAAAGCCAACGAATTGAAAGACAGCGAAGATTTTGCTGCCACTACTCCAATCATGAAACAAATTCAGGAAGAATGGAGAACCGTTGGTCATGTTCCAAGGAAATTTTCGGATAAATTGTGGGGCGAATTCAAAGCGGCTTGTAATCATTATTTTGAACGTTTGAAAGACAGTAAAAAAGAAGAAAATGCCGAAGAAGTTGCTGCTTTTGAAAAGAAAAAAGAGTATTTAGAAACGTTGAAATCATTCGAATTAGTAGGTGACCACAAAACTGATTTGGATGCCATCAAAGCGCATATTGAAGCATGGAAATCATTAGGAAGAGTTCCATTCAACAGAAGACACATTGAAGGAAAATTCAATAAAATTCTGGATGCCTTGTTTGAAAAATTAAGCTCAAGCAAGAAAGAAGGTGAAATGATGCGTTTTGCTAATCGTTTGGATCAATTATCAAGTTCAGACGACAGCAGAAAACTAGACAATGAGAAAATCTTCATGATGCGTAAGATTGATGAGATTCAAGGAGAGATTTTCCAATTGGAAAACAACATCCAATTCTTTGCCAATGCAAAAGCAGACAATCCGATGGTGAAAGAAGTGCGTAAAAACATCGAACGCCAAAAAGAAGAATTGCAAGTGTGGAAAGACAAATTGAAACAGTTGAGAAATCTCAATAAAGAATAATAACCAACCAACCTTTAAAAGCTCTTCTTCGGAAGGGCTTTTTTAGTAAAATAAATTACCTTTGCAAAAAATTTCATCAATGTCAAATGTATACATAGGCTACCATTTTAAGGTAGAGCCAAAAGAATTAGGAACCGAAATATTAATCGCCGAATTGGGTGAAAAACCATTCGAAAGTTTTATTGAAACCGAAGAAGGATTTTCGGCTTACATTCAGAAAGAATTTTGGACCGAAAATGTGTTAGAAGACGTGTATCTTTTGAGTTCACCTGAATTTACTATTTCGTATACGTTTGAAGAAATCGAGCAAGTCAATTGGAACGAAGAATGGGAAAAAAACTTCGAGCCGATTGATGTTGATGGAAAATGCCATGTTCGTGCACCATTTCACCCAAAAACTACAGCCGAATTTGACATTGTAATCGAACCTAAAATGAGTTTCGGAACAGGTCATCACGAAACCACTCACATGATGATACAACATTTATTGGATATGGATGTTACTAATATGAAAACTCTAGATATGGGTTGTGGGACAGCAATTTTGGCCATTTTAGCTGAAATGAAAGGCGCTCATCCTATTGATGCCATCGATATTGACAATTGGTGTTACCTGAATTCGATTGAAAATGCTGAACGCAACAATTGCCATCAGATTTCGGTTTACGAAGGTGATGCCGAATTATTGAAAGGAAAAAAATACGACTTAATTATTGCTAACATCAATAGAAATATTTTGTTGAACGATATGCAACAATACGTTGACTGTATGAATCCGAATGGTGTTTTGCTTCTAAGCGGATTTTATAATGAAGACATTCCGTTTATCGACGCATCGTGTACCGAAAAAGGCTTGACATTTGTTAAAAAATTAGAACGAAATAATTGGGTTTCGCTAAAATATGTAAATTAGTACCATTATTTTTTCAAATTCATTATGAGCACAATAGAGAAAGTAAAAGAAGAAGTACTTGTTGAAGAGTTAACTGGAATCAATAACGAAATTGTTTTGTACAACGATGATGTGAATACGTTTGACCACGTCATTGACACTTTGATTCGCGTTTGCAAGCACACTTCAGAACAAGCTGAGCAATGCGCAATACTTGTTCATTACACAGGAAAGTGTACGGTAAAAACTGGCCATTTTGACGAGTTAAAACCTCAATGCACTCAACTTTTAGAAGCAGGTTTAAGTGCTGAAATCATTTAGTTAGCTCATTCTTCCAATAGCGCAACTCACAAACGATTTGGCTTTAGTTCCAAACGGATTGGCCTCACCTACTTGTGGATAACCATTTAATTTTAATGTTTCTTTGGCGCTGAACAAAGCCAATTCATCGGTGTAATCAAAAGTTACCGAGCCGTTTTCTACATCAACCACCACATTAGAAACATTGATTAATTCTGAAAGTTTATTGGTGATTGTAGTGGCACAACCGTTGCATTTTACATTTTGAATTTGTAATGAAATAGTTTTCATAATCGAATAATTTAATACAATACAAAATTACCTCGATTTGAAATTCTAGAATGTGACAAATGTCACATAAGAGTGATTAATGTGGTAAATAATCTTTGATAACACCGTAAATAAAGGTTCCCAAAAGCGCTCCAATAAAAACTAAGAAAACGGTAGAAAAACCAGCACCAATTAAGATGAAAATGGGTCCAGGACATGCACCAACTAACGCCCAACCCAACCCAAAAATCATTCCGCCAATCCAATAGCGAAAAGTTCCTTTTTCTTTATCTTGAATAACGATTGGAAGACCTTTAATGTCTTTTAACTTATTTCTTTTGATGATTTGAATTCCGATTAAACCCGTTGCAATGGCTACCATAATAATTCCATACATATGAAACGACTGAAATTGGAACATTTCATAAATTCGATACCATGAAACCGCTTCACTTTTGGTTAAAACAACACCAAATACAAATCCGACTAGTAAATATTTAAGTAAATTCATAATATTAGAATAATAAAGGTAAAACGAAGTGCGACATGATCAAACCACCAATAAAAAATCCAATTACCGCTTTTAAAGATGGTTTTTGAAGATTACTCAAACCCGAAATAGCATGACCTGAAGTACATCCTCCAGCGTAACGCGACCCGAATCCTATTAAGAATCCGCCAAAAATTAAAATGGAAATCAATTTTGCTGATGACCAAACTGAATTACCAAATAGCGCTTCTGGAAGTAATTTTCCATTCGGACTTTCGATTCCCATTTCACTTAATTGCTGAATAGTTTCAGAATTTATAGCAACATTAGAAGCATCGGATAAAAAGTGAACGGCAAAATAACCGCCGAGCATTGCTCCCACAACCACAGTTAAATTCCACCGTTGCGCCTTCCAATCCCAATCAAAAAAAGGAAAACGTTTACCAATTCCGGTCATCGAACACAAACTTCGAAGATTGGATGACATCCCGAAATTCTTACCAAAATAAGTTAACAGCAATAAAACCATTCCAATTATGAATCCTGATATCGACCAATGCCATGTACTTTTTAATAATTCCATTTAATTAGGTTTTGATTACAAAAATAAATATCCAAATCGAAACATTTCACAAAATCCTGTTATAATTAATTGGAAAGATAGTCAAAATGGCAGTATTTTTGTGTTCATCATAATAAAAATCGAAATGAAAAAAATTATAGCATTAGGATTGATTTGTTTCACATTATTTTCTTGTGTTAGCACCAAATTGACCATCAAAAACATAGACGACACAGCTGTCAAACCTGCAATTAAAAACAATCGATTTGTGATTACCGAATACAGTTCGGATAAAAAATACGGTTACGATGCCGACTATCCTATCAATATTGGTTTTAATAAAGAAAGTGAAGGTCCGAAAAACATTCAGTATTTCTTTAATGCTTTATTGGGTGATAAAAAAGAAAAATTCACTTTTACCAAAATTGAAACTTGTTGTCCGTTTCCAACTAAAAAATCAGTTATGGGTGCGGGAACTTTAGACATTTATGAAGTCACTTTTGAGCCATCTGGAAAAAAGGTTCAATTGTATTTCAATATATTCGAAAAAGGAAAAATTCTGTGTCCTAAAGGATTTGAAATCAACACTTCTGCCAATTAGGCTTAAATTTCAATTAATTAACTTTTTACTAAGGTTTTCTGCTTTATTTTAGTAGGAAATCTTATTATCTTTGCACGGCAAATAAAAAGCTCGTTATGAACATACAATCTATTCCTCAAATTCAGCATACTTCAAGTGGTAACTTCTTTATTTTAGCTGGTCCGTGCGCCATTGAAGGAGAAGAAATGGCGATGAAAATTGCAGAACGATTATTAGAAATAACTAACAAATTAGAAATTCCTTTTGTTTTTAAAGGCTCATTTAAGAAAGCCAATCGTTCGCGCATTGATAGTTTTTCCGGAATTGGAGATGAAAAAGCGTTGAAAATTCTGAGAAAGGTTTCTGAGACATTTAAAGTTCCAACAGTTACTGATATCCATACTAATGAAGATGCGGGTATGGCTGCTGAATATGTAGATGTACTTCAAATTCCCGCTTTTTTAGTGCGTCAAACCGATTTAGTGGTTGCTGCGGCTAATACTGGAAAAACGGTAAATTTGAAAAAAGGACAATTCATGAGTCCAGAAAGCATGAAGCACGCAGTGCAAAAAGTACTCGATTGCAACAATCAAAATGTAATGGTTACCGATAGAGGAACCATGTTTGGTTATCAGGATATGATAGTTGATTTCAGAGGAATTCCAACCATGCAAAATTATGCCACAACAGTTTTAGATGTTACGCATTCGCTTCAACAACCCAATCAAACAGCTGGAGTTACTGGTGGAAGACCCGATATGATTGAAACAATAGCTAAAGCTGGTATTGCCGTTGGTGTAGACGGATTGTTTATTGAAACTCATTTTGATCCTGCCAATGCCAAAAGCGATGGTGCTAATATGCTTCACTTGGATTATTTTGAAGATTTAATGACCAAATTAGTTGCCATCAGAAAAACGATTAATCAATTTTAATTCAATACTTATTGGTTTAAATCATCTTTTTAGTCCTTATTATTATCTAACAAGTTTTCTACACCAATCCGATTTTATACAATACATAACAAATGAAAGTTCATTATTTACTCCCGCTCTTATTTTTAAATTTTGCTTTTTCACAAGAGAATACTATTATTCAAGACAAATACACTGCTCACAATAAAGGAAAGTTTTACTTTTTTTGGGGTGGAAATAGAGAAAATTTTTCTGACTCTGACATCACTTTTACTGGAGAAAATTACAATTTCACAATTGAAAATGCCCAAGCAGAAGATAAACCAAAAGGCTGGCATATTGATTATGTAAATCCGAAACGAATAACCATTCCGCAAACCAATTTCAGAATGGGATATTTTATCTCAGATAAATACAATGTTTCTGTTGGACTGGATCATATGAAATATGTATTTACGCAAACTCAAACAGCAACTGTAAATGGATACGTAAATTTACCCTCTTCTGATGCAGGTTCTATTTATAATGGAACTTATACTAATACTCCTGTAAACTTTCTGACTAATTTTGATGAAAACGATCAAGGACCATTACCTCCTTTTTTAACTTTTGAGCATACTGATGGTTTGAATTACATCAACACTGAGTTTTGCAGATTTGATGATGTTTCAAAAATTTTCAAAATAAACAACACCGACAAAGTGCAATTTAATATAACGGAAGGAATTGGTGCTGGAATTTTATACCCTAAAACAAATGCAAAAGTATTAGGAAAAGAGCGTCATGATGAATTTCATGTTTCTGGATATGGTATTTCTGCTAAAGTGGGATTGAATGTTACTTTTTATAAACATTTCTTTTTTCAAGCTGAATTAAAAGGAGGTTACATTAATATGAATGATATTCAAACTACTAGCTCATCAAGTGATTCTGCGCAACAAAGTTTTTACTTTTTACAGAGAATAATTGCATTTGGTGGAATTTTCAAAATTTAATAATTAAAATGTAATTTTTTTTTCTATTTTTGGTATTCTTTAGTTAATCGAATCAAACAAAACTATATTACCATTTTTATGAAAAAAAAATTTCTACTCTCATTTTTTTCATTGCTTTCATTTTTAGGCTACTCTCAGTTAGCACTAGAAGGCTTTGAAACAGGAACTTTTCCACCCACTGATTGGGCAGTTTTTGACATAGGTGTTGGAGGTGCTGTCAATTGGTCAACCAACCTTACCAATCAATGTCAAGGCACTACTGCAGCCTACATGAATAGGCAAAACATTGCTCAAGGTGTTACTTCTGAAGAATATCTAGCAACAAAATCGTTTTTAGTTCCAATTAATGGACAACTTCGATTTTTCTCAAGAACCTTCACTGCAGGAAATCAAGGAACTCTTTATCAGGTGAAAATAGCTCCTGCTTCTTCACCACAAAATGTACCTGGTTCTTATACTCTTCTTCAACAGTATACTGAAGATGAATTATCAGCCGTTTTTAATGTTTGTGATGAGAAAGTAATTGACTTGTCGGCTTATGCTGGAACCAATGTATACATTGCGTTTGTAATGGTTTACACGCAACCAGGAACCGCTTTAAGTGGTGATAGATGGATTTTAGATAATGTTCAAGCAATTGAACGCTGTCTTGATCCAACAGCTCTAGGTGCGTCTCCATTGGCTACAGGCGCTACATTAAACTGGACAGGCTCAGCAACTACTTTTGAGATAGAAAATATTTTAGGTACTGGTACTCCAACAGGAGTTGCAACTGGTACTTCAACAACTCCTTCATTCAGCCAGACTGGCTTAACTCCAAATACTAATTACTGTTACTATGTTAGAGCAGTATGTGAGTTTTCTTCAAGTGCATGGGTTGGACCATTTTGTTATACAACAACTACATTGCCTCCAGTTTGTGGAGGTAATTATGTAGATAGTGGAGGTACAACTGCAAACTATCCTAATAGTGCTAACGATACTGTAACCATTTGTCCTGATGTTCCTGGTGAAGTAGTAACGGTTTCGTTTACTAGTTTTAATACAGAAGCTTTTTGGGATGGAATGTATGTTTATAATGGAAGTGTAGTTGGGGCGAATCAAATTGCCAGTACAAATCCTGCTGGAAATGGTCCTTTGACTACTCCTGGAGCTTTCTGGGGTACTACTATACCTGGTCCATTTACATCTTCTAGCCCTGATGGATGTTTAACATTCGTGTTTTTAAGTGATGCTTTCTTTAATAATCCAGGTTGGATTGCTAACGTAAGTTGTGGTCCACCTCCATCTTGTCCAAATCCAAATGGATTGATACTTAATGGTGTAACTTCTAACTCAGCAAACTTAACATGGACATCAAACAGTACAGCTACAACATTTAACGTTTTAGCTTTACCATGCGGATCACCTGCTCCAACATCTACAACAACTGGTTATACAGTAACAACAACTAATGTAAATGCTGTAATAGGAGGTTTAAATGCTGATACATGTTATGATATTTATGTTAGAGATGAATGTGCACCAGATGATTTTAGTATCTGGATTAGTGTAACCAACATATTAACCCAACCTATTCCACCTGCTTGTGGTGGTACATTTACTGACCCAGGAGGTTCTAATGGAGATTACGCAGGTAGTACTGACTATACAGTTACTATTTGTCCAGATGTACCTGGTGATGTCGTTACTGTTACTTTTACTGAATTCGATACCGAAACCAACTGGGATGGATTGTATGTATTTAATGGAAATACATCTGGTGTAAACCAGATTTCTAGTGGCAACCCAGCAAATAATGTTCCTGGAGGAGTTCCAGGTGCTTTCTGGGGTAATACAATACCTGGTCCATTCACATCATCAACTCCTGACGGATGTTTAACATTCCGTTTCAGAAGTGATTTTTCAGTTAACTTTTCTGGATGGATTGCTAATGTAACTTGTGGTCTACCACCTACATGTCCAACTCCAAACAGTTTAACATCATCTACAATAACCTCAAATACTGTTACTTTAAATTGGACATCAAATAGTTCTGCTACAACATTTAATATGATAGCATTACCTTGTGGATCTCCTGCTCCAGACGCAACTACAACAGGATACCAAACATCTGCGACCAATATCAACGCATTACTTAGTGGTTTAGATCCAGATACATGTTATGACATTTACGTTAGAGATGAATGTGCTCCAGATGATTTCAGTTTATGGATTGGTCCTAATACTATAACTACCCAAATAGCTCCACCAGTATGTGGTGGATTATTTACTGATTTAGGTGGTTCATTTAATAACTACACTGGTAATACTGATTATATAGTAACTATTTGCCCAGATGTACCTGGCGAAATAGTTACGGTAACATTTACTGAATTTGATACCGAAACCAACTGGGATGGATTATACGTTTTTGATGGTAACTCTATTGGAGCACCACAAATTGCAAGTAACAATCCTGCTAATAACGTACCTGGCGGAGTTCCGGGATCATTCTGGGGTAACACCATACCTGGTCCATTTTCTTCATCAAGTGCTGATGGTTGTTTAACATTTAGATTTAGAAGTGATGGTTCTGTTAACTTCTCTGGTTGGATTGCTAATGTTACATGTGGACCACCTCCAACATGTAGAAAGCCTAATGCATTGATTAGCTCTGACATTGCTCTAACTACCGCAACATTTAACTGGAATCAATTACAAAACCCTGATGGTTCTACGGCAACAGCTTGGCAAGTTTTAATATTACCTGCTGGTTCACCAGCTCCAGATGCTACTACACCAGGATGGGTAGATGTAACATCTACTACATTTAATGCTACAGGTCTAACAGAAGCAACATGTTATGATTATTATGTTAGAGCAGTATGTAGCCCAACTGATTCAAGTTTATGGGCTGGACCTTCAAGTTTCTGTACATTAATTCCAAATGATGATTGTGACGGTGCTATTGATGTATTAACCAACCCAGATCAGTCATGTGCTAATTTCGCAAATGGTTCTTTAATTGGTTCAACTCCATCAAGTCAAGTTAATGGTTGTACAGGACAACAAACTGATGATGTTTGGTTTGAATTTGTGGCTACATCAGCGAACCATTCGGTTAACCTTAATAATATTGTAGGTAATCAATTTGATTTAGGTTTTGCAGTTTATGAAGGAACTTGTGCTAACCCAAATGAAATTCTTTGTGAACAATTTGGAATTGATGGAGTGCTTAACAGTTTAACTGTTGGGCAAACCTACTTTATAAGAGTATTTTTAGATCCTTTTGCTAACAACCAAAATATTACTTTTGAGGTTTGTGTTGGAACTATTCCACCACCAATAACAACCAATGATACTCAATACACAAATGTACAACTCGTTGAAGATGTTTTATTTAACTCTACTTGTGCAACTGTTACGAATGTAACTACATCTACAGGATCAAATTTTGGTAGTGTAAACGGAATTGGTTACTTCAACAGAAACGGTTCCACTTTCCCTTTTGAAGATGGTGTAATTTTAACTTCTGGAAGTATTGATAGTGCTGTTGGACCAAATACTACTCAATCAAGTGATGGAAATCAAGCTTGGACTGGTGATGCTGACTTAGAAGCAATCATTTTGGCAGCAACAGGTAACCCAATGAATTCGAGAAATGCATCTATTTTAGAGTTTGATTTTGTTCCTCTAATTGACACAATTAGTTTTGATTTCCTTTTTGCTTCTGAAGAATACGGAACATTCCAATGTACATTCTCTGATGCATTTGCATTTTTATTAACTAATAACACTACTGGGGTAACAACAAACTTAGCTATAGTTCCAAATACCACGACTCCAATATCAGTTGTTACCATAAGAGATGATGCATTCAATAATGGTTGTGCCTCTGTAAACGAAGAATATTTTGGTGATTTTTATCAATTACCAGAAGGATTAAATCCTCTTGGCTCACCAGCAAATTTCAACGGTACAACTGTACCAATGACGGCTAGCGCAACTGTTACACCTGGTCAACAATACCACATTAAACTCGTTGTTGCCGATAGACAAGATAACATTTTAGATTCTGCCGTTTTCTTAGAAGGAGGTAGTTTCAATTTCGGATTAGAATTAGGAATTGATTTCTTAATCGAAACTGGAAATGCTCTTTGTGCAGGTAATACTAATCAATTAACAAGTGACTTAGATCCAAATCAGTATTCTTTTGTTTGGTCGAATCAAAACGGAGTTATACCAGGTGAAACTGGTCCTAACTTATTGATTAATCAATCTGGAACTTATACTTTAACAGCTACCTTAAATAATACTCAGTGTAGTGCAACCGATACAATTACTGTTGAATATTACGATCCAATTATTCTATCAACACCTAACAATTTAACTGCTTGTAACAGTACAGGATTTGCCCAATTTACTTTAAGCAACAATAACGCTTCAGTATTAGGAACTTACCCTGCTGCTCAACATACTGTGACTTACCACTTAACTCAAGCTGATGCAACAGCAGGAATTAATCCATTACCAAACTTGTATACCAACGTTACACAATTTACACAAACCATATATGCAAGAGTAACTAATGTGGCAGGTTGTTTCGGAACTTCTCAATTTGACTTAGTGGTTCAAGATTTGACTCCACAGTTCACTCTTACACCTGAAACTACAATTTGTTCTGGTTCAAGTGGAACACTAACTGTTACACCAGGGAATTTTAACGTTAATGATGTTACTTACACATGGACTTTCAACGGTGGACCTTATGGTGGAAACACTAACTCTATTACTGTATCTCAAGCAGGAACGTATGGTGTAACTGTTAATAATTCAGGTTGTACAGCTTCAGCAACTACCACTGTAATTGTAAATGTTTGTGAAATCAGCATCTACGCTTCTGCAGTTTGGATGCAAGATTGTACAACTGAAAATGACGGAAAATTCTTTAACACATCAGGATCTGGTCAAGATTTAATTAATCAAGATGGTAGCACATTCGCAATGAATTATGGCGTACATGTTCAAAATTCTAACACTTTAATTATGCGAGGTGCAGAGTTAAAAACTCAAAAAACAGCTTCAAGTAATGTTTGTGATGCAACAATGAATTACCGCGTTTTCCCAACAGGTAACACTCCAGGTACATTTAATGAATGGCCATTACCGTTCTACAGTGATTGTAATACTGGAACTGGAACATTTGATGTTGGCGGTGGTCCTTGTACGACTGGACAACAAAAATGGCAATGTGTATCTCAAGCTGGATGTACTCCGCCTTTAGATTTAACAACATTAGCTCCAGGAAATTATACAATTCAAGTATATTATGACATTAACGGTAGCTTTAACACAAGCACTGGTTGTGCCGACAACTTAATATTAGACAACGGTGGAAATTATTATGTTGCTAACTTTACCATTCAAGCTCCAGCTGCAATCACAAGCACAGATCCTTTGAGCTGTAATGGTAACAATGGAACAATAACAATTAGTAATTTAGTTCCAAATCAAGCATACGCTGTAACGTATACTGACGATACTGTTCCTGTAGGTCCAACAACTTTAACTTCAAATGCAAATGGGGAAATTGTAATCAATGGGCTGAATGCAGGTATTTATGCTGATTTCAATTTTAATGTTAATAGTTGTAATACTATATTAAGCCCTTCTGTAACACTAGTTGATCCAGGAGCTCCAGTAGTAACAGTAAACAACCCCGTAATTTGCGAAGGTGGTTCTGCTACAGTAACAGCAACTCCTGCAGTACCTGGAAACTACACCTATGTATGGACAGTACCTGTTGGATTCCCAGATCCAGGAAACGTAGCTAGTTTTACCACTTCAATTCCTGGTGACTATACAGTAATCATAACAGGAACAAATGGAGTTAATGCATGTAATTTAGACTTCGAAAGCCCAACTGTAACAGGTCAATTCCCATCATTGATAAATGAAACTACTGTTTCGTGCTGGGAAACAAGTGCATCAGATGGAATAATGGAATTTTGGCCTTCTCCTAATTATGAAAATGTAGCTGCTTACTCTGGAACTCAATTCATTGAGATGAATGCTAACTTTACTTCAACCATTTCACAAGATTTCACAGTTGAGCCAGGTTCGACTCTAAATATCGAATTCGCACATAGAGGTCGTCAAGGAAATGACACAGTTGCAGTAGAAGTTGGACCAGTTGGCGGACCTTATACAAATTTAGGTCAATTTACAGATGGAAATACAGCATGGACATTACACAATTTGAGTTACTTGGTTCCAAATAATTCAGGTAATAATTATACTCTTCGTTTTGTTTCAATATCAAGCGCTGGTGGAAGTCCATCAGTAGGAAATTACCTTGACGCGGTTTCAGTATCTTCTGTAGCATGTAGTTCTGAACCAACAACTGGAACAGTGAGTTTATTACCAAGTGTTACCTTAACATTAACTTCTGGAAGTGCTGAACAAAACGTATGTATCAATACACCTATAGAGAATATTGTTTATACATCTGTAAATGCAACTGATGTTACAGTGTCTGGATTACCAAATGGTGTTACAGGAACTTATGCTGATGGTGTCTTTACTATTAGTGGAACTCCAACTGAATCTGGAACATTCAACTATACAGTAACAACTGTTGGTGGTTGTAATGTGGTTACAGCTGTCGGTTCTATTATTGTGAATCCAGACTCAACATTGAACTTAACTTCTGGTAACGATGTACAAACGGTTTGTATCAACACTCCAATAGCAGATATTACCTATAATGCAACTGATGCTACCGACGTTACTGTTGTAGACTTACCAAGTGGTGTAACTGCAACTTATGCAAGTGGTACTCTAACTATTAGTGGAATACCAACTGAATCAGGTGTATTTACTTATACCGTAACTACAACTAGTAATTGTGCGAGTGTAAGTCTAACAGGTACTATAACGGTTAACCCGAATGTAACTCTTACGTTAACATCTGCAAATGAAAACCAAACTGTATGTATCAATACTGCTGTTGCTTCAATAACTTATGTAGCAACTGATGCAACTGACGTTACTGTTTCCGGACTTCCAAATGGAGTAACAGGAACTTATAATTCAGGTACATTTACAATCAGTGGCACTCCAACTGAAACTGGAACATTCAATTATACTGTTTCTACAGTAAGTGCTTGTGGAAGTGCAACCTTATCAGGAACAATTATAGTAAATCCAAATGCTACTTTGGCTCTTTCAAGCGGAGATGATACTCAAACATTGTGTGTTAATACAGCAATTACGAGCATCGTTTATCAATCGGCAAATGGTGCAACTGGAATTACTGTTACTGGTTTACCAACTGGTGTGACTGGAACTTTAGCTGGTGATTTATTAACCATCAGTGGAACTCCAACTGCAACAGGAACATTCAACTATACTGTAACTACAACTGGCGGATGTAGTAGTGCTTCATTAAGTGGAACTATAGTAGTTAATTCGCTTACTACTCCAACGTTCAGTTTTGGAACAAGTATTACATTATGTCCTGGAGCTACTCCTCCATCATTACCAACATTATCATCAAATAATGTAACGGGTTCATGGTCACCAAGTACGATAAGCACTTCTGTAAGTGGTGTATATACTTTCACTCCAGATGCTGATCAATGTGCTACAACAACAACGCTAACAGTTACTTTACAAAGTGCATTTAGCTTTGCAATTGATGGTGCATGTCAAGGAAATGCTTTCATTTTAGAACCATTTGCAACTGAAAATAGTTTTGATGAAAATACTTCGTCATACAACTGGGTATATAATGGTACTACTGTTGGAACTGATTTTGCTTTCAATGCCACTGAGTACTTATCTGACAATACTTCTGTAACTCTACCAATGGTTGTAACATTAACTATTACGACTGCAGATGGCTGTTCAAATACTGCAATTTATACAGTTACAAGAGTATTCTGTGACATTCAAAATGGTATCTCACCAAACAATGATGGTAAAAACGAATTCTTCGATTTACGCTTATTGAATGTAAGAAACCTTAACATCTACAACCGTTACGGTACTATTGTATATAGTAAAGGTAATTATACAAATGAATGGAAAGGTCAATCAGACAAAGGTGAAGAATTACCTGATGGTACTTACTATTATGTAATTGAGTTTAATGATAATCAAGCTGCTAAAACAGGTTGGATTTACATTAACCGACAAAACTAAAATTAAGTTTAGTTTATAAATAAAAAAAGGAGGTTGAAAATTCAACCTCCTTTTTTAATATAATAATTTTGCTTCCTTTATTACCTCTCTTAAAACTGCATCTTCTACTGAATCAATTTTGAAATACCGAAGTGATTTAACAGTATTCCGATTTTCATCTATCAAAACATCTTGATGCAATTTCAGTTGAAACCCTTTCGCAAAACCAACATCAACAAAACCTCTTTTTTTATTAGGAGCTAAATAACAAAATGGTTTTTTCTTGTAATAAAAGTAAGGAACACCCCATTTCAACAACAATTCTGCATCTGGTAACTCTTGTTCAACAACTGTAATTACATAAAAAAGTATCTGTTGAAATTCTGCAGATTGTCGAAGGATATATTCTTCGGTTGGTTTCATGATTTAATTAATACCATATTTATCAAACAAATACATTAGTGAAGCCATTGCGGCCGCACCTAATTCTAATTCTCTTTTATTAACCGAATCAAAAGTATCATTGGCTGCGTGATGATAATCAAAATAACGTTGTGAATCGGGTTGCAAGCCTACTTTAACAATTTTGTCTGATTGAAGCGGACCAATATCGACTCCGGTGTGACCTTGACTTCTTCTAAAAATATGAATTAAATAAGGTTCAAATAATGTTTTCCACGAAATGATTTTATCATAATTGGCATCATCACAATCAATCGAAAACCCTCTTGGTGTAAATCCGCCTGCATCACTTTCTAAAGCAAAAATGTGATTTTCTCCTTTTCTATTTGACTCTTTTTCGTATTGCAATCCACCACGAACACCATTTTCTTCATTCATAAACAAAACTACTCTGATGGTATTTTTAGGTTTGTAATTAATCTTTTTGAATAATTCCAATACAGCCATACTTTGTACACAACCTGCACCATCATCTTGAGAACCATCACCTAAATCCCACGAATCCAAATGACCTCCCACAATCATAATACGTTCTGGATGTTCTGAACCTGTAATTTCTCCTACAACATTATACGACAAAACATCAGGAAAAACTTGACACGATTGTTTAAAATATAACTTCGAGTTAGGGTTTTCTTTTAATAATTTACTCAATAATTCGGCTCCATTAGTACTGATTGCTGCTGCTGGAATTTTTTGACTATCTAGAACATCGCCGTAATTTGTAGAACCGGTATGTGGCAAATCATCCAGACGCAAATTCATTGAACGGACAATAACACCAATTGCTCCTAATTTTCCCGCTTCTCTAGCTCCAGACGAACGTTGATCAACGCATCCGCCATAAGCATGAAAGGTTTCGATATGTTCAGGATTCATCGGGCGATTGAAAAAAACAATCTTACCGCGAACATTTTCCTCGCCTAATTGCTTTAATTCATCTATTGATTTTACCTCAATTACATTAGCTGTCAAACCCTTTTTTTGAGTTGGAACCGACATTCCTAAAGCACAAATCGGAAAACTTATCTTTTTATTTCCAACTTGCAAATACGCCACTTCTTTCTCACCTCTAACCCATTTTGGCACCATCACTTCTTGCAAAAACACTTTGTCCAAGCCCAATGATTCCATTTTTTGCTTAGTATACTTTACGGCTTTTTCGGCACCTTCTGAACCTGACAAGCGCGAACCAATTGTGTTCGACAAATCATCCAACCAATAGTAACTCTGACTTTCAGTTAAAACTGATTTATACAATTGCTTAAGAATATCTTCATCAGATGTTTGTGAAAACAACGAAAATGATGATAAGAGTGCCAAACATAAAGACTTCTTCATAGGTTGAATTTTCATCAAAAATAATTCAAAAAACATTTGGTGCAACAAAATTAATTCATTTACTTTGTACTTCAAAGTACTTTAACATGGAAGAAAAAGATTATTTGAAAGACATCCAAGACATTCGGTCAATGATGGCACAATCGTCTCAATTTATTTCACTGAGCGGTTTATCTGGAATTCTAGCTGGAATTTATGCTCTAATTGGAGCATTTATAGCCAACTTTCTAATAGAAAATGATCGCTCGTATTACATTACTTATGACAGTCCCACATTTCAATTATTAATTTTAATTGCTCTTGGTGTATTATTCCTCTCTGTTGTAACAGCCTATTTACTCACGGTAAAAAAAGCAAAAAAATTGGGTGAGCAAGTATGGAATCCAACCTCACGCAGGCTCATTGTCAATTTCAGCATACCATTAGCTACCGGAGGAATTTTCACTCTATTAATGCTGAAAAACGGCTACTTCCTTATTATTGCTCCTATTACGTTAATTTTTTACGGATTAGCATGCGTAAATGCCAGTAAATATACTTTGAGAGACGTGCGCTACTTAGGAATTACACAAATCGTTTTGGGTTTAATTGCAATAGAATTTCCTGGATACGGATTGCATTTTTGGGCAGTTGGTTTCGGAATTTGTCATATATTGTACGGCAGTATTATGCATTATAAATACGATATAAACTAAACAAAATGAGCAACTTAAAAAAAATAATTTTACTTTTCTGCATTGTAATTGCTAGTTTTTTTATCTTTTTGAGTGCGACAAAATCGCCTGTTCTTGATACAATTACTAAAACTCAAACTAGTTTTAAAAACGGCGACATCATCTTTCAAACTTCTCAATCCGAACAATGTGAAGCTGTTCGAATTGCTACTAATTCGAAGTTTTCTCATTGCGGAATTATTTTCATTGAAAACGGCAAAACTTATGTATACGAAGCCGTTCAGCCCGTAAAAATGACACTACTATCTGATTGGATTCAACACGGTGAAGGCAATAAATATGTAGTAAAGCGACTTCAAAATGCTGATAAAGTATTGAATAATGACGTGATTCAGAAAATGAAATCCTACGGAAAAACGATGAATAATAAAGACTACGACATTTATTTTGAATGGTCAAACGACAAAATTTATTGTTCTGAATTGGTATGGAAAATTTACAAAGAAGGAGCTAATATTGAACTGTGCAATCTTCAAAAATTAAAAGAATTCAACCTTGAACATCCGTTAGTAAAAACGATTTTGAAAGAACGATATGGCAATACAGTTCCGCTTGATGAAGAAGTCGTCGCTCCGTCACAAATTGTAGATTCAAATAAACTAATCACTGTTTTTGATAATTATTAATCGTGAAAAACATCATTCAAAATATTAATAAAGCCTTTGATCACAGGATTCGTCTTGGGATTATGTCGATATTGATGGTGAATGAAAGCGCTGATTTCAATATGCTCAAAGAACTATTAGGCGTAACCGACGGTAATCTGGCTTCTCATGCCAAAGCATTAGAAACCGAAAATTACATCCAAATTGAAAAACAATTCATTGGTAAAAAACCCAACACACGTTACATCGCCACCAAAGAAGGAAAGAAAGCATTCAAAGATCATATCGACGCGCTTGAAAAATTAATATCTAAAAGTTAACACTATTTTTTTATCTATTAACTTTGAAAAACAAAGTACTTTTAAAAATGAAAATCATAAAACTACCCTACTTGATCATAAGCTTACTACTATTGATAGTAGAAATTACAATTGCACTCTATTCTAAGAATGAATTTATTCGGGCCGTCTTTGGCGATTACCTTGCTGTAATTTTACTATTCTACTTACTGGCAACCTTTCTGAGAATTTCATTGCATAAAATCGCATTCCTTTCTCTTTTAATTAGTTACCTCATCGAAGGATTGCAATTCATACACGTTTTAGAATTATTGGGTTTAGAAAATAACACTGTTCTAAAAATCGTTTTTGGTACTTCATTTTCATGGATGGACATGTTGGCATACACTTTAGGAGCACTAACCGTAGTACTCATTCACAATTATAAAAAATGAAATCATGAACTACTTTGTTGACGAAAAATCAATTGTAAGACACATTTGGAAAAACACCGATTGTGTGCTTTTAATTTTTGCAGGATCGGCAGCCGAATTTGCACTGAACAAAGCGGTTGATTGGTTGTATTTTACTGGAAAGATTCCATCTCAACCCTTAGAGCGTTTATTCTCTACTGTTGAATATGCTCAAAAAATTGTTTTTGCTGAAAATGATCGCGCTTTAGCGACTATTGATTCCATTACTAAAATTCACCAAAATGTTGAAAAAAGTCGTAGGCAAACCATACCCGATTGGGCGTATCGAGATGTACTTTACATGCTCATCGATTATTCCATTCGCTCTTATGAATTGCTGGAACGAAAACTAGAAACCAGTGAAAAAGAGGAAATATTTGATGTTTTCAATCGATTGGGATTACGAATGGGTTTGAAAAACTTGCCTAAAAATTTCAACGAATGGAGTATTGATCGAAACTACCATTTAGAAAACGATTTACAAAAAGGGGAATTTACTGTCCATCTTTTTGAGCAATATAAAATTCATTTAGGAAGTACACGCTATTTTATTTTACTTCAAATTCAACACATCTTAGTTCCAAAAATTGTGTATAAGCAACTTTTTAAACACTCGTTTTTTCCAACATTCTTTATCCTACAACTTTATAAAATCGGTCGAATCATCCAATTAGACCAACTAATTAAATCACTAGTTCTACCTGAGAAATACAAAGAAGAACTATCAAAAATAGGAAAATTCGAAAAAGCACAAAATCATCTATCACATTACTAATGAAAGACTTAATCATCGAAAAAATGTACGAACTCACTAAAAAACCGTATCAGCGTTTCTTCAAAAGAAACAAAGCATGGGAAGTTGAAATTCCCGATCTCATTCAGTATCCACAAGAAAGTTTAGGATTTCATTTGGGTTGTTTTCTGCTCAAATACAACTTCGAAATACAACCTAAATTAGAAGACCACGACATCATTCACGTATTAACCAACACTGGAATTTCAGTTCCAGAAGAAATTGGAATGCAGTATTATCTCTTGGGAAATGGTAAAAAAAGTCTGTATCTATTTTTGGTTGTACTAATAGGAACTCTCTTCTATCCTACTCGATTTGATTATTTCATCCAACAATACCAACGTGGTTTGCAAGCCCACATCATTCACAATCTGGAATATCAAAAAATGCTTTCGATTCCTGTTACTACTCTTCGTGAAACCTTTAATATTCGATAATGATGAAAACAATCCTTCAACTAATTCACCTCAATAAAAGAATAAACTATACCATTCTGGCGCTTTCAGTTTATTGCTTCGGATTGTTAATTGTTAGAGCAAAAGCAACGCAATCAGTATATCTGTTTTTTTTAATTTGGAACTTGGTTTTAGCTGTAATTCCATATCTGATAAGCTCTTTTGCAACGTTACATTTTAGCAAATTTAAAAACTGGCACATGGGAATCATTGTGCTGATGTGGATAACATTTCTTCCGAATTCATTTTACATCATAACCGACTTAGTTCACGTTGTCAAAAGCTCTGGAAATCTTTTCTATTATGATTTAATACTCATAAGTTCATTTGCAATAACCGGATTTTTCTTGGGTTTATCATCATTAATCCAAATTGAACAAGTTGTTGAAAAATTAAATTTCAAGCCTAGAACAATACACTACAGTTTGCTTCTCATTTGCTTATTAAATGGATTTGGAATATACATCGGACGAGTATTGCGATTTAATAGTTGGGATATTATTTCTAATCCAATTGATTTGTTTTCGACTCTTTGTAGTGAACTTTTGACAAAAGAAACCATTCTCTTTTCACTTCATTTCGGAATGTTTATTTACTTGATACTACTTCTTTATAAAAACACTATTTCAAATTCATTAAAAAATGACACGAGAACAATATAAATCAGCAACTGGAATCTTTTCTACTCAATTAGCAATAGGTTCATTTATTATTGGAACTCTTTTACTCATTATGCATTTGGTACATCCTTCGGGCGAATTATTTGCCGCTGGATTCATTTACCTCGCATTAGCTACTATTATCAACCTATTAGTATTACTTAATCTTTGGTTTTTATACCTCACTCAAAAAAACCATCGGGAATATTATACCATCAAAATTCTCATTCTACTCACCAACATTCCTATTGTCTTTGTGTATCTGAAAATAGTAGGCGAAACCTGGAAATAACGTAATCAATAACTCTAAATAAAACAATTATGGAACATCAAGAAGAAGCAGAAACTAAAGGTTTCTTTCAATCAACAACCGCAAAAATGATAATGGTTGGATTTTTATCACTTTTTTTACTCATTCCGTTGTTTTTTGTACAAGATTTGATCTTGGAACGCAGTCAACGGCAAAAAGAAATGGTCGTCGAAACTACATCCAAATGGGGCGAAGCGATTTTTATTAATGGTCCAATCATCCGAATTCCGTACAAAGACACATTGACCAACAAAGTACACTACGCCTACTTTTTTCCAGAAAATTTAACTGGAACTGTTGACGCCAAAATGCAAAAAGCGCTCGAACGCAGCATTTACAAATCGAATGTGTTTTCTACAGCGATGAAATTCAGCGGAAGCTTTACCAATCCCGACTTCACTAAGAAAAATATTCCCGCCGAAAATGTCTATTGGAACTTGGCGAAAGTCATCATCCAAACCAAAAATTTAAAAAGTTTGAAAGACGAAGTGCAAATGAAACTAGGCAATCAAAACCTAACATTCGAACCGATTAATTCTAATGATGGTATTACTGGTTTGGAATCACAAACGTTTGATTATAAAGTATTCGCTGACTCAACTTCATTTACGCTTAACATTAATGCCAACGGAAGCAATGAAATCAAGATTATACCCATTGGAAAAACCACAAGTGTGGCTATGAACTCCGATTGGAATTCGCCTAGTTTCAACGGATTTGTTGCTCCAACTTCACGAAACGTAACCTCAACCGGATTTACAGCCGACTGGAAAGTGCTCCATTTCAATCGACCTTTTGCGCAACAATATTTTGAGAATTTCCCAAATCTGAGTTCGTATGCATTGGAAACCGATTTCATCACACCAGTCGATGAATACCAACAAAACGAACGCGCTTCCAAGTACGGATTTTTGGTTATCGGATTGACGTTTTTAATCTTTTTCCTAATTCAATCCATCAGCAAAATCAACATTCATATCTTTCAATATACCATGATCGGAATTGCCTTGGTGATGTTCTACACGCTGTTAATTTCGATTACAGAGCACAGTAGCTTCAGTTTGGCGTATTCCATCGCCGGAAGTTCAGTTGTGGCTTTAATCACGCTCTATTCGATTTCCATTTTGAAGAATAGGAAATTCCCCATTTTCATCGGAATCGCCTTAACCGTTTTGTACACGTTCATCTATGTCATCATCCAACTTGAAGATTACGCCTTATTAGTAGGAAGCATTGGATTGTTTTGTATTCTGGCTGCAGTGATGTATTTCTCCCGAAAAATTGAGTGGAAATAGTTTTGTTTTTTGAAGCAAAAGGCTTGGTCTGTGTCAGTAATCCTTATTCCTGCTTTTCGCTTTTGCACGGCAACCGCTACAATCAGGGCTAGAAAACAAACTATTCGCCTACTTGTAACCAAAAAAAACTCCGAAAGAAAAATAGAATTCCTTCGGAGTTTTATATTTTTTTGAACACTAATTAATGTCCGCCACTCACTTTTTTGTCAAAGTTAATTCCTTGGTTTTTCAAAATTCCGCTTACTTTCCACGCATAAAAAGCCAAATAAGCAAAACATACTACACCCACAACATAACTAGCATGAATAGAAGTCACATCGGCTACATAACCTTGTAACCAACTAATGATTCCACCACCCATAATCATCATAATTAAGAAACTACTTCCTTGACTGGTATGTTTACCTAATCCGCTAATTGCCAATGTAAAAATACAAGGCCACAATGTACTACAGAATAAACCAACACTTGTAAAGGCGTAAACACTCACCATTCCAGTTGTTGACATTCCGATTAATAAAGCTAAAATTCCTAAAACCGAAAAGATTAATAACATTCGAGCCGGATTTCCTTTACTCGACATATCAGCCACAATCAATACTAAAATAATTAAAGCATATACATAAAACGGAGTTAAATCATGATCCATTACTTTATTCACAAATAAGAACACACCAAAAGCTAAATAAGGCGCGATAAAACGAAGAATCTTCTGCATACTCATATCATCAGTAAACGCTTCAACGGCTCCAGTCCAACGACCAATCATCAAACTTGCCCAATACAACGAAATGTAGGGCGCAATATCTTTGGTTAAAAATCCTAAATCTTTTTCCATATAAGCTGGCAAATTACTTGCCGTAGAAACTTCAACACCAACGTACACGAAAATACCTATCATTCCTAAAATCAATTGTGGGTATTTTAACGCTGAACTTCTTGAACTGTTTACATCTTCTTCCGACTCAACAACGGCTGCTGGTTTGTCTGGTAAAGAAGAGAATTTAAGCAAAACAGCAACCAACAAAAAGGCTGCTCCTAAAACCAAATAAGGTATTTTTACACTTTCGATACTCATATCAGTATTTCCTGATGTAGCCGAACCGAAAATGGCAAAACTTACAATTAATGGTCCAATGGTAGTTCCTAAATTATTAATTCCTCCTGCCATAGTCAATCGTTGCGAACCTGTTGTAATTGGTCCGAGTGCAATCGCTAGCGGATTGGCAACCGTTTGTTGCAATGAAAATCCTAAGGCAACTATAAATAACCCAGACAACATTAAGGGAAACGAACCAGTATTTGCCGCAGGATAGAATAATAATGTTCCTAAAGCAGAAATCACAAGACCTAATGCCAACGAGTTTTTATAACCAATTCGGTTGATTAAATCGCCTTTGGTTAAATAAGAAATAATCATATAAATTATAGACCCAACGGTGTAAGCCACATAAAAAGCTACTGAAACTAGCTGACTTTGTCCTTGGGTTAAATCGAATGCTTTTTTGAAAACTGGGATTAAAATGTCGTTACTTGCCGCTACAAATCCCCAGAAGAAGAACACGGTAACTAACGGAATGAATTGTGCCCAATTGGTTTTAATTTCTTTTGTACTCATAATTAGTTGATTGGTTTTTGGTTAATTGTTAATTCTGAATTATTTAGCCTTGAAAATAGCAATATGACAAAAATAAACTCCGAATTTTTTCATAAATATACATTTATATCATTTTGTTGAAGTTGAAATCTAGAATTAGTTATTAACGAAATCGATTTCATAAAGCTAATGTAAAGGTCATTTTGTTCAACATACAACGTTTGCGTGAATCGAGCATTAGCTAACTATTCCACTTTAATTACTTCAGTTCTTTTACTCATTCCGTTGGAATTGAAAGCTTCTATTTGAAAATAATAAGCGTCAGTGCGGTCCATTCCGGTAAAGAAATAATCGTTTTTACCATATACCATAATACTTCCGTACAATTTATCAGGTGATTTTCCGAAGTAAATAACATAACCATCGGCTTCGTTATTTTGTTGCCAACGAATCCACGAACTTCTTCGTTCACCAAACTTCTTAGGATCGGCGCGTAAAACCATAAAATTTTGAACCGCTTCAGGTGCTTTTCCAGCTCCTTTTCCAAAAACTCTGAAACCGCTTAAAGCAAATTTTCCAGAAGGCATTGTTTTATTCTCAATTTTTAAATATCGAGCTTGAACTGGCTTATCGAGTTCGATATAATCATGAGGAACATCGGTTTTATTATTGGATTTATCAATTAGAATGTTCCATTTCTTTCCGTCATTTGACATTAGAATTTTATACTGATGGAATTTATCCAATGTTTTTCCCATGAACTCAGCATCTTGATCGGCATAATTAATTTGAATAGCATTCACGGTAGCAACTTCGCCTAAATCCGTTTGAAACCATTCATTGTTGCCTCCGGTTTTGGCACTCCAATAGGTTTTCATGTCTTCATCGACTGCAAAATTGGGTTGAAAACCACCTAAAGTAGACGAAACTTGTACGGGTTTATTGTAATTCAGTAGCATCCATCCTGTAAATAAACCTTGTATGTGATTGGCATTTTTTTGAGGCAGTAAAGTAGGATAATCACCATAAGCGGTGTTGCAATACATCACATCGTCTTGATCAAAACCAGCTGGCCAGATTCCGATGCGGCGTTCAAAATTGTTCTTTTGTCCTAAAATCACGGTTGAAACGTGCCACCAGTTTCCAAAATTATCTTGATAAGTAGCACCATGACCAGCACCACGTGCAAATCCGCCTGGTTTGTATGAAAACGGATTGTGTGACTGATACGCAAAACCATCCAATGGATCTTTACTCACAAAAACACCATCGGCATAGCCTGAAAATTCAGTTGCTGGTGCGCCGTATTGTAAATAATATTTGTTATTGTATTTGGTTACCCAAGCACCTTCCATAAAAGGTTGCAAGAAAGTGTTGTCATTGTATTCGCCAAAGCGTTCCCAGCCGTGATCTTCCGGATGAAGCGAAATTAAGGGTTTCACATATCCATCAGACTGTAATGTCTTAGTATTTATTTCAGTTCCTAAGATGGGAAATTCATTACTCGAACCCCAATATAAAAACAATTTATCTTTTTCTTCATCGTACAAAAATCCTGGATCCCATGCGCCTACTTTTAAATTATCTACGGCTATTTCCCAATCGTCTTTGGTTCCGTCTTTTGTTTTGTATAAAGCAAAATTCGGTCCGTGAGTCGACCCAATTAAATACAATTCGTCTTTCATTACAAAAGCAGCTGGAGCACACAACTCGTCGTACACTTTAGTATCGGGCTTTAAAAATTTTCTCGAAACAAAATTCCAATTGAGCATATTATCACTCCACCAATAACCCCATTGATTGGTTGAAAAAAGAAAGTATTTACCTTTAAAATTCACAATCACTGGATCAGCAGTAGCACGGTGTTTTCCTTGAGTTACAAAGTTAGGTATCGGACAATAACCATAATCCACATTGATTGGATTACAAAATGTTTTTTGCTGTGCAATACTAATCTCGGCAAAAAGAAAAAAAAGTATTGAAAGTAGTAGATTTTTTAACTTCATAAATAAAGAATTACATTTTACTTACTCACAAATTAGGGAGCAATAATTTGTGAGTTTTGTAAAATGATTTTAAACCAAACATGAATTTAATTTTAATTTTTTAAAGTGGTTGGAAACTAATTGCTGTTCCACCTCCTTTAGCCAAATTAAGCTGGATGAAATCTTTATAAGTAACTATTTGAGTTTTGATTTCGTAGCTGATTGGGTTTTCTTTCCAATCGGCTGTTTTGCTGTCTTGATAGATAATGGCTTTGTATTTTTTTCCTGGAGTTAAGAAATCAAGGCTAATTTTGCTTTTACGAGCATTCTCATCTGTAATTGCTCCCAAAAACCAATTCTCCGATTTTTTGTCTTTTCGAGCAACTGTCAAATAATCTCCGGGTTCAGCTTCTAAATATTTTGACTCTTGCCAATCGACTGCAACGTCTTTAATGAATTGAAAAGCATCGGGGTATTTTTCGTAATTCTCGGGTAAATCAGCCGCCATTTGCAAGGGTGAATACATCGTTACGTATAAAGCCAATTGCTTTGCTAGAGTAGTATGAACTTGTTCTTTTTTGGTAGGATCGTAAATACTCATTTTGATTTCGAAAATACCTGGAGTGTAATCCATTGGTCCGCCCAGCAAACGAGTAAAAGGCAAAATCGTTTCGTGCATTGGTGGATTTCCGTTGCTCCATGCGTTGAATTCATTTCCGCGTGCGGCTTCGGCTGCGATGTAGTTTGGATAGGTACGACCAAAACCAGTTGGACGCGAACTTTCGTGTGAATTGACCATCATTTTGTAATCGGCAAAACGCTGAGCTACAAAATTAAAATGGTTGACCATAGTTTGGCCGTCGTGGAATTCGCCACGTGGAATGATTCGACCCACATAACCTGATTTTGCAGCGGGATAACCATAGTCTTTCATTAGGTTTAATGCTCTGTCCAAATGACGCTCATAATTGGCTACCGAACCCGAAGTTTCGTGGTGCATGATCATTTTCACCCCTTTTGATTTGGCGTAATCGTTGATTTCTTTCAAATCATAATCAGGATAAGGAGTAACAAAATCGAATACATTTTCTTTCCAATTTCCAAACCAATCTTCCCAACCTACGTTCCAACCTTCTACCAAAACACCATCAAAACCATGCTTTGCGGCAAAGTCGATGTAACGTTTAGTGTTGGCTGTAGTTGCTCCGTGTTTGCCCGAAGGAATTAAATCTTTAGTTGCTGCATTTTGTGCATTTTGTGAACCCGCATAATCCCAAGTAGATTTTCCAACGTGCATTTCCCACCAAATCCCAACGTATTTCATTGGTTTGATGAAGGAAGTATCGTCAATTTTACAAGGATCATTTAAGTTTAAAATCATTTTTGAACCTACAATATCGCGGGCATCATCACTAACCATTATGGTTCTCCAAGGCGAAACACATGGTGCTTGTAAATAGGCTTTGTCGCCAATGGCATTGGGAACTAAATGAGATGATAATTTGTAATCAGTCGGAATTAGATCAAGATGCATCACAGGATAATTTACTACTGCTGCTTCAAAAATATTGAGGTACATTCCTTCTTCCGATTTCATCATTAATGGCGATTGTACACGGTATTTGTCTTTGATGGTTTTAAGACCGATCCCGTTGTTCATATCCAAATTATTCGAATTTACTTCGGATAGTTTAGTTTCGGAATATACGTACTCTTGACTATCATAATCACCTGGAATCCAAAATGCTTTATGATCTCCCGTTAAGTTGAATTCTGTTTTTTCATCTGAAATAATGAAATAATTTAATTTTTCTTGTTTCGGAAATTCGTAGCGAAAAGCAACGCCTTCGTCGTATACTTTGAAAATAATATTCAACTTACGTTTGGTTTCTTTTTGCAATAAAAAGAAGGTAATTTGATTGTATTTATTTTGAATAGTGGATTGTTCGCCTAGAACTGGATTCCATGGTTCATTTACCGTTTTAGTTTCTTGATTGAGTAATGTAAATCCTTTATCTAAATCGTCCGTATCTTTCAAATCAATACCTAAAAAACTAGGGTTTACAACTTTCTTTGTTTTGTATGTTACCGAATATAAAGGTTTACCACTATCATTAAGTTTAAAATCTAAACTAATGTTTTTAGAAGGTGATTGAACGCTTTGTGCTTGGATAACCGAGACTACAAGAAGGAATAAAAGTGTGATATTTTTTCTCATTATGATAATTTTTGCTAAAGATAAAATTTAAAAATTAGTTTTTTAGAAAAAACCCTTTAGTAAAAACACTAAAGGGTTTCCTTCGAAGTGCATGTAAACAATTTATTTAACTAACTCAAACTCTTCTTTATTTTTGGTGTCAGAATTTGTTCCGACAAAAACTTCAAATTTTCCTGGTTCGGCTACGAAATCCAAATTTTGATTGTAGAATTTCAAATCTTCCTCAGTAATAGTAAAGGTTACCGTTTTTGTTTCGCCTTTTTTAATCTCAACTTTTTGAAATCCTTTTAATTCTTTTATTGGTCGAGTAATGGATCCAACTAAATCTCTGGTATACAACTGAACGATTTCTTTACCATCATAATTACCTGAATTTTTCACATCGACAGAAACCGTAATGGAACCACTTTTTGTTAATTGATTAGAAGATAATTTCAAATTACTGTAATCAAATTTTGTATAACTTAAACCATAACCAAATGAATACAAAGGTTCGTTGCGCTCATCGATGTAATTGGATTTGAATTTTTCAAATTTCCCTTCAGAATTTCCAAGAGGTCGGCCCGTATTTTTTTGACTGTAGTAAATCGGAATTTGACCGACACTACGTGGCCAAGTTGATGTTAATTTTCCGGATGGAACTACGTCTCCAAAAAGCACATCAGAAATCGCTAAACCTGCTTCACTTCCTGGGAACCAAACATTCAAAATAGCAGGAACTGATTTCTTTTCTTCCACTAAAACCAATGGTCTTCCTGTGAACAAAACCAACACCACAGGTTTTCCTGTTTTGAGTAATTCGTTGAGCAAATCTTTTTGAGACTGCGGAATTTCGAGATTGGTTCTGCTACTACATTCGCCACTCATTTCGGCACTTTCACCCAAAACGGCAAGAATTACATCGGCGTTTGCGCTTGTATTTATTGCTTCTTTAATTAAATCTTCTTTGGTTCTATTATCACGCGGAATTTCTTTTCCGAACATAGTTGCTTTGGTTTGAAATTCGGCATCATAATCAAGGTTGCTTCCCTTGGCGTATATAATTTTAGCTTGATTGCCTACTACTGATTGTATTCCATCCAAAAATGAAACCGAACGATCTTGCTTGGTGGCTACGCTCCATGTTCCGCCCATATTTTCTCTAGTGTTGGCTAGCGGACCAACCACAGCAATTGTACCTGATTTTTTTAAGGGTAAAAGTTGATTTTCATTTTTCAACAATACCATAGATTCGGACGCTACTTTTCGGGCAAAAGCTTTACTTTCTGCAGTATAAATTTCGGTTTTGGCTCTTTTTTCATCGCAATTTTTATACGGATTATGAAATAAACCTAAATCGTATTTAGCTTCTAGTATGAGTCGAACCGCATTGTCTATTTGCTGCATCGGTACTTTGCCTTCATCAACTGATTTTTTTAGCGTGGTGAGAAAACCTTCGCTCACCATGTCCATCTCTATACCTGCATTTAATGCTAAAGCAGAAACGGCTTGCATATCGCCCATTCCGTGTTCAGACATTTCCATGATTCCGGTGTAATCGGTAACTACAAAACCTTTAAATCCCCATTGTTTTCTTAGCAAATCCGTCATCAACCATTTATTACCAGTAGCTGGAACACCGTCAATTTCGTTGAACGAAGCCATAACCGAACCAACACCTGCATCGACTGCAGCTTTGTAAGGAGGAAAATACTCGTTGTACATTTTGATTTTACTCATATCAACAGTATTGTAATCTCTACCTGCTTCTGGTGCGCCGTATAAAGCAAAATGTTTAACACACGACATCATTGAAGTGGTTTGCATTAAATCGTTGTTTTGGTAACCGTTTACCATAGCTTTTGAAATTTCACTTCCTAAAAAAGGATCTTCACCTCCGCCTTCAGCCACTCTACCCCATCTTGGATCGCGAGATATATCTACCATGGGAGAAAACGTCCAGTTGATACCATCTGCGGTAGCTTCAGTAGCTGCAACTCGCGCCGTTTTTTCAATCATTGACATATCCCAAGAACTTGATAATCCTAAAGGAATTGGAAAGGTTGTTTCATAGCCGTGAATGACATCCATACCAAATATGAGAGGTATTTTAAGACGACTTTTTTCAACTGCCACCTTTTGAACTTCTTTGATTTTGGCAACCGATTTTATATTGAATAATCCTCCAACTTTTCCTTCTTCTATTTTCTTTCCGATATCACTGCTTTGAGCTTGACCAGTTGTAATATCACCTGCGCTTGGCAGATTCAATTGCCCTAATTTTTCTTCTAAAGTCATTTTCGACATCAGTTCATTGATGAACACGTCTTTTGGAGGTAACGCTTTGGTATTTTTCTTCTGTGCAAAAGAAGAAACGGTAATTAATAAGGCAAATATGAGTATGCTATTTTTCATTCGTACTGTAATTATTTTCTAAAATCCGTGTTGAGTTGATGAGAAACCTAAGTTTTGTAATCCTGTTTTAATTTCGGGCGCTTGCATGAATAAATTCCACAACAAGCCAGTTCTGTGGTTTTCAATCATAGGAGTAATTGTTCCTTGATCGATGGCTAAGTAACGTTTAGTAACCCAATCGTGGTGTGGCGAAAAAGCATCATAAGGTCCGGCTACGCCAATTAATTTATCTTTCCAATTAGGATTCTCGTAGAAAAATCTTAGTGCCTTCATTGATTCTGCAGGTGTATAAGGAAATGATGATAAAGCTGCTGTTGGAGAAATTACGCCTCGGTCATTTCCGGGTTTGTGGTCGGTATAGCCGACGGTTCCGTTATTATTTCGAGTGTAACTTGCTGTTAATCCCCAACAATCTTCACTGTAACCTATCCAACCAATTGGATTTGCGATACAGTATTTGTTCATGATTTTGGCATGATTTTGTGTCAGCGACCAATAGTTAGCGTATTGATCTGACAATCCTCTAGGATCTAATCCCATGTAGGAGTAATGTGCCCAAAACATAGGCCCAACATGTCCGGTTGAACCATTATAATTGAAGATAACAGGAATATCATATCGCGTTCCCGCATGAACAATTGCTCCATTTCTTGCCCACGCCTGATGATAAGCTTCAGACGGAATAGCATGAGTTGGAGAAGCTGCTCCCATGACGTACGTTATTAGACATTCGTTGTAACCCTCTAATTTAAAATTGATTTGCCAGCCGTAATTAGGTGACCAATGCCAATACATTGCGTTCTCTCCTTTGGTATACCAATCCCATTCAACTCCTTTCCACAATTGATCAGCTTTTAAAGCCAAAGCTTGTTCTTGAGCTGAACCGTTTTTAAAATATTCACGAACACAAATTAAGCCTTGACAAAGAAAAGAAGTTTCTACAATATCACCGCCATTATCGATGGTTCCGAAAGGCACTACATCGCCGTTAGTTCCATTCATCCAATGCGGCCATGCACCGTGAAAACGATCGGCATTTTCTAGAAAGGTTAAGGCTGTATTCAGTCGGGTAACTGCTTCTTGTCTGGGTACAAATCCTCGTTCAATTCCAACTAAAATAGTCATCAATCCAAAACCAGAACCTCCTGTTGTTACTAGATTAACATCAACATAAGTTTCATCTGTATGATAACGCTCTCTGGCTAATTTCGAATTGAATTCGGCATAATCCCAAAAATACTTAAAAGCATCTTTTTGCACTTTATCTAACAATTCTTGATCTGATAACGGAACAATCGGTTCTTGAGTAGCACTGTCAACCGATTTATTGGAACAAGAACAAGAAATAAGAAAAAAATGAACAATAACTAAAATTTTTAGTGAAATTTTCATGGCTTAGTTGTTATAAAATGCAAATTAGTTATAAAAAAGCCTAACAAAAAGGTGTTTCGTTAGGCTTTTATTTTAAGCATAAAGAGTATTATCTTCCTGCTTTTTCAAGTTCGTATAAAGCTCCGATTTCAGCTGGTGTTAACGCTTTATCGTAAACTCTTACCTCATCAACTTGACCTTTTAATGCAGCATTCCAAGCATCAGTATTAGCGCCAGTAACAACTGTTTCTAAAGCACCAATAACTGGACGAGTTGGAGTAAAGTGATTTAGTAAGAATGCATCTCCATTGTTTCTCACTTCCCAAGCAGAATTTGAAATTTTAACACCATTCACATAAATTCTATTTGTTGCTGTTGGTCCGTCATACCAATAAACGATGTGCGCCCATTGTCCACCAATTTTATTAGCATTCCAAGTATGAGTTGCATCCATCCATGACTCTTGTTTTAGCATGTTCACAGCATCTCCACCAAAATCGGTTCCGTCTGGTTTTTTAATTCTAAAAATACCTTTAACTTGTATTGAATCGCTTGACGTCAATCCGTGAGTTTCACCAATTAAATTCAAGTTACCAAATGGTTCACCTGTTCTAGTTAATGAGAAAATAGGTGATATATTACTTGGTCCTCCAGCCACTAATTTAGTATTTGAAATCTTAGCCCAACAGGTAATTGTTGCGCTTCCAGAAGTCGTATTTAGGGCTGTAATTGATGGATAAGCCATGTAACCCGAATTAAAGTTAGCCGCTTGTCCTTTTATTCCCGCTACATAAGTCGTAGCAACTGTAGAAGATGGTGATGTATTTGATTTTGATTCAATCCCGTCTCCGTTTAAAGGCCAATATGCTTTAAGAGAAGATGCAGCAACTTCATCAGCGCTATTGTAACCGCCAATTGGAGGTAATGAATTATCTTCATCATCACTACAACTTGTGAATGCAGCAAATGCAATAGATAAAGCAAATGCAGAAACTAAAAATTTGTTTGTTTTCATAATAAAAATTTTAATGTTTAAGTTATTTAATAGTTAATATCCTGGGTTTTGAGTTAATCTATTTCCGCTTTGAATAATTAAATCCGAAGGAATTGGAAATAGATTATGTGTTCCTACGATGAAGGTTTTACCATCGGCTGCCATGGCACTTTGTGCCTGACCAGTTCTCACTATGTCGAACCAACGGTCGTGTTCCATAGCCATTTCCCACCTTCTTTCGTTAAGAATAGTTTGCAAGGTAACTGAGGTAACATCTGGTAAACCTGCACGTGTTCTTATTTCGTTAATTCGGCTGACTGCTTCACCTGATAAACCTGATTGAAAAGCTGCTTCAGCTCTAATTAATAAAATATCACTGTACTTTAAAATACGTAGGTTTTTTGCGGTTTCACCTTTATCATTGTTCCATGATTCGGCAATTGGGCTTTGGTATGCTTTATAGTTGTATCTCGGATTGTTCCAAGAAGTTGGTGCAGCAAAACCATCCCATAATGTTGATGGTACAAACATTATAGTTGCATTTCTTCTCAAATCGCCTGCTTCGTAAGAATTGGCTAATGTAGTTGATGGAGTATTGAAACCCCAACCTAAATCGGGTGTTCCTCTTGGTCCTTGAACATTGGTATAATCGCGAAGACCTTTGGTTAATGTAGCTTGTACTTCGTAGATGGATTCAGAAGAATTTTCTCCAATTTCTCGCCAAACATGACTGTAATTTGGCAATAGAGCATATTGCCCTGAATTGATAACATTTCCAGCCATATCATACGCTTGTGTCCATTTTTCTTGATACAAATAGGCTTTGGCTAAAAGAGCTTGAGCAGCGCCTTTTGAAGCTCTTCCTAAATCGTTAACACCATAAGCCGACTTGAGAGGTAATCGCTCTATAGCATCTAATAAGTCAACTTCAATTTGAGCATACGTTTCTGCTTTGGATTTTCTTGTAAAAACGACAGCATTGATCGTTTCTGAATCATTAATATCAATTTTTGATACTACAATAGGAACACCTCCAAAACATCGTACCAAATCAAAATAACACAAGGCTCTTAAGAATTTTACTTCCCCGATCAATCGATTTTTTAAAATTGGGTCTATTGTCAATTGTTCTAGATAAAATAAAGCATTATTGGCTCTGTAAATTCCATCGTATCTTCCGTTCCACACATCTTTAAAAGAAATATCAGTAGCATCAAATGTTAAGTTGTCCATTTTGTGCTTGTCGGTACCTGTATCGGTTGCCGTTGAGCCTTTATCTGCATCATCAGAAGTGATACTTGTTATTCCAATCCAAGAAAACGAGTACATGTTGTAATCCAACTGTTTGTTGTATACACCATTTACTAATTGAACAGCATTATCTGGATTGTTTAAGAAATCAAATTCGGTGATTGATTTGCTTGAATCAACGTTTAAATCATCTTCACAAGAGCTTAATGCTAAAGTTAAAACGATTAGACTTACTATTTTAAAATTAATTTTTTGAAGCATGATTTTGAATATTAAAAGCTAACATTTAGACCAAATAAAAACGTTTTGTTGGTTGGATACGCATTCAACTCGATTCCAGCAGTTCCCAATGGATCGGCATTATTATTACCAGATAATTCAGGTGAATATCCTGTGAATTTTGTAAAAATAAAAGGATTAACGGCTGTTGCATACACCCTAATTTTATTAATTCTTTGGTGCAATTTTGGCAATGTATATCCTACAGTAATATTATTTATTCTTAGATAAGCACCATCCTCGATATAATAGGTTGACGAAAGTGGCACGTTATTAAACGGTGTCGGATTGGTAGAAACAGGATTTGATGGAGTCCAGAAATCTTCTAACAATGCAAATTCAACATTTTCACCACCAAATCGTTGAGCTTTTTTACCATTGTACACTTTATTCCCACCAACACCATAGGCGTCTACAGAAAAGTCAACATTCTTATAACTACCTCCTACGCTCAATCCGTAAGTATAGGTTGGCAAATAGGAACCTGCAACAACTCTTTCGGTACTGTACGTAAAGTTTCCATCTCCGTTGATTCCGGTTACTTCATAAACGTAGAAACTTCCTAATGCTTCACCAACAATAACTTTTTTAGTCCACTGACCATTATCTATACTTCCTCCAATAAATTCAGAGAAATAGGCATTGTCAACATCAGTCAAAACATTTTTATTATGCGAATAATTACCTGAAATCCAGTATTTTAGATTTGAATTGATTTCGTCTGACCATTTTAGCGAAACTTCTACACCTTTGTTACTTACATCACCAGTATTTACTGTAACCAATCCCGGTGATAAAACGGCTGGTAATGTTACAGGTAAGATTACGTCTGAAGATTGTCGGTCGTATACATCGATGGTTCCGGTTAATTTACCTTTCAACGTTTTAAAATCGAGACCAAAATCAATTTCCTTCATGGTTTCCCATGTCAAGTTTGGATCTACTTGATACGGTTGATTGCTTCCAGGATAAATGTTTTGATTGGCTCCAAAAGCATAATTATATCCTGCTGAAAAAACGGGAATATTCAATGCGTTTAAGGTATTTCCGTTACCTACTTCACCATAACCTGCTCGTAGCTTTAAGTACTCTATGAACTTTACATTTTCCATAAATGATTCGCTTGTAACTACCCAACCTGCAGAAACTGCTGGAAAAACCGCCCAACGTTTGTCTTCTTGGAAAACACTAATTCCTTCTCTTCGTACTGAAGCTGAAAACAAGTATTTCCCATTGTATGCGTACTCTGCTCTACCGAAGTAAGCAATAGAAACAGTTGGGGTTTCGTTACTATTACTTACTACGGCACCTGGAGCAGTTTCAGTATTGTAAGAGGATAAATCAAGCGCCCAATAATTGGATTGTTCGGGAACATTCCAACGTGTACCAGATAAATTTTCAGCTATATTAGAAGTCGTTCTAGACATACCTGCTACAAGAGTCACATCGTGTTTATCAAATTCTTTTTTGAAAGTGAAAAAATTATCCCAATTCCAACGATACGAACTTGCACGTCTTTGTTGTAAGGTATTAATTGGACTAGCAGTTGGATAATCCGCTATTTCATCTGTTGGGTTCTGAGATAAATAAATCTCTCTAGCTGGTGAAAAAGTATAGCCACGAGATGAATCGTATGTTGCACCAAAACTAGAATTAAATTTCAATTCGTTTATAATTTTTAATTCCGAACCAATAGAACCAAAGAAGACAACATTCTTGTTTTGCTCGTGTGTATAAAACAATTGTGCTACTGGATTTCCAACATTGTTAAAACGATCACTTCCGTTGATATCAATCAAACCTGTTGATGGATTTCTTAAAGGAACACCCCATCTTCCATTAGGAAATTGTACTGGAACTATAGGCGATTGTTTATAAGCATTAGTAAATGCACTCAAAGGTTTAGGAGTATTATTTACAATAGAAACATTTATTGCCGGAGTAATTTTAAGTCTTCCATTCCAAATTTTAAACTCATTTCTGGAATTGATATTAGTGCGTTCAAAATTAGTTCCATCTAAAATACCTTGCTCTTTGTAGTTGGTTGCACCAAAATAATAACTTGCATTTTCAGTTCCACCTGAGAGAGATACATAATTATTCATCACAACACCAATGGAAGTTATTTCATCTAACCAATTTGTGTTGTATGGCTGATTAAAATTAAAATACGAGGAAGAACCTAGTGCTGAATTGTTATAATAAGCATAACGATATGAATCGGACATTTTTACTTCGCGTTGAATGTATTTTTGCCCGTAGTAAGCATCATAATTTACTTTAATTTCTCCTTTTCCTTTTTTAGTAGTTACCACTACAACACCATTTGAACCTTTTTGACCGTAAATAGCCAATGAAGAGGCATCTTTAAGAATATCAAAAGTGGCAATTTCATTTGGACTTAACCCATTTAGACTTGATGCCTCAATTCCGTCAATAATATATAAAGGATCTCTTCCTCCTAATAAAGTTCCCAAACCTCTGATTCGGATAGAAGGATTGGCTCCAGGTTCATCATTGGTTACAATATTAATACCTGCGGCTTTACCTTGAATGGCTTGAATGGCGTTTTGAGATGGTGTTTTAAGTATATCCGCCGATTTTATTTGAGAAACCGAACCTGTAATTGAACCTGCTTTTTTAGTTCCATAACCAACTACAATAACCTCATTCATCATATTCACTTCTTCAACAAGTACCACTGTCATTTCGGGGCTAGCATTAACCATTTTAGTAATGTAACCGATGAATGAAAATTTAAGTTGATCGCCATTGCTCGCTTTGATTTTAAAATTCCCATCAAAATCAGAAACGACATTAAAATTGGTGACGGTGTTTTGAATATTGGCATTTGGAATACCAATGCCTTTCTCATCAGTAACTTTCCCGGACAGTTCCTGCGAATGTAATGATCCAAAAAACAATAAGGCGAATAATAGATAAATACAATTTTTCATAGTAAATCAAATAATTGTGAGTTGACTTACACAAATATAGGAATTACATCGTTGTAGTTGACAGCAGTTATACACTACACAACTACATCATTCTGAATATTTATTTTTGCAAAAAACTGTAAATCAATATTTTAAAATTGGTATTTATATGATTTAACTAATCAAATAAAAAAGTATATGATGTACATATGATGTAGTAATTTATACTGTAAACTTGACAAAAAAATAACTTTAAAAAAACAACATATTCAAAAAACAGTAAAGTATTATACGTTATTCATAAAACTAGAAAGGTTGCTTTCTTGATCGATTTGTAATTTTTTTCTCAATCGATAGCGGTGCAACTCAACGCCACGATAGGAAATATTCATTAGTGGTGCAATTTCCTTGGAAGTTAAGTTCATCTTAAGGTAAATACTCAATTTTTTATCCTTTGAAGTTAGTGCTGGATATTTAGTTGAAAGCCTAGTAATAAAATCTTCATGACTTTTAAAGAGATTATTCTCAAAAGTTTCCCATTCTTTCTTATTGATGGAATTGAGTTTGATGGTTTTTCTGATATTATTTTTTAAACTCGACACATCATTTTCCTTTTCTAGTAGCTGTTGAATGGATTCAATCATTTCGGTTTGTTTAGCAATTGACAATGATTTCCCCGCTACTTCTGAAGCTTTTGTTTGCACTTGAATTTCTAAAATATGCTTTTCATATTCTTGTATTTTGAGTTTGTTTTCAGCATTTAGCTCCAATTGTAAAATTTCTTTTTGATGTTTTAATTCTTCTTCTTTGAGCTTGATTTTCTCAATGTATCTTATTTTGTTCCAACGGTAATACAAAAAGAAGGTTCCTGAAGTTAATAAAACATACAATAAAATCATCCAAAAAGAAAAATACCATGGTCTTGAAACACTGAAGTTATAACTGGCTATTTGTTTGAATTGATTACCATCGTTATAAAACACCTTAAAATCCTGATTACCGCTTTCTAAATTATTCAATAAAATTGTTCCGTTGACTATCGGCACTAATTGCTCACTAGCATTCAGTTGGTAATACATCGAAAGTTTATTAAAACCGAAAAAGGGTGAAATCACATTTAAATTTACTGGCTGGTTGTATTCGACATCAGTAGAATTCCCAATTAGATTTTCCTTATAAAATCCTTCAATCATAATTGGTTGAGCTTCAAACTTGGCTGCATTGGGTTCGTACACAAAAAAGCCATCGTCCAGATTAATAATGAGCTTATTTTTCCACTCATAGACTTTGGTGTCTTGGTTCACGATTTTACCCTTATAGTACTTTTCCGGAATCAACTCAGTGATGAATTTTGAATCTTTTTGGGTAACTATACTGAGTAAACCGTCTTTTAAAATTACAAAACGATCATTACTAATCGCTATAATTTGGGTTATGTCTTTGAATAATGAATTAAAAACTTTATTAGGTTCTAATTTATTGGAAATCGGATTAAAATGGTACCACGAATTATTTATGTAAAATAAAATTTCATTTTTATAATTAAGCATTCTCACCTCATAATCGTTTGAAATTCCATTGATTTTGGTGCTGTTCTCAATGCTTTCTACTTCAAAATTGGGTTTGAATTTTATTTTGTATAGACTTTTATAGTTGTCGGCTGCCCATAATTCATTGGGTTTATTTTGAGCGACATTTTTTATAGGCTTGGTCAATCCTTTGATAGTAGTAAAGTCTGAAAAAGTAGTATTTTGATATGCAATTATTCCGGCATAATGCGCCATATAATAGACATTATTATAATCACTTTTCAGTAATTGCCATCCGCCACTAATAGTATTAATTTTCTTGAAAGAAGTTAAATCGTAAGTAAAAGTTCCATCATTATGACCAATAATATATTGATCTCCAATTTTATTGATGTCCCAAACCTGACCTTGTGAATTTTCTACAAAAGTCAACCGATTGTTCTCGTATTTAAAAAGTCCGTGATTCGAACCTAATAAATATCCTTTTTCAGTTGTTGCAATTGCATAAACCGAACCTAAAACTCCCGTATTATCTGAAAAAACGGAATAGGGAGAATTGATTTCAACGTGACCAATTCCGTTGTCCATTCCCAACCATAAATCATTTTCTTTGTCAAAACCTATACTCAATACCGAATTGTTTTTAAGCGAATTATTTCGGTTGATACTAACGAATGAATTGTCTTTTAAATTGATAACATACAATCCTTTGAAAGCCGTTCCAATCGCCAATCGATTTTGATTCAGAAATCGTGCAGTGATAATCAACTCCGATTTTAATATGGCATTTAACGGATGATTCCATTCAGATAATTTCCCTTCTTTTTCAATGTAAACTCCATTTTTTTTAGTAAAAATATAAGTACTTTGATTGTGCGTGTCAATTGAATGAATGATGGTATTCTGAAGTTGATTCCAACCTAAAATTTTAATGAATTTTTTATCTTTAAACTTGTAAACTCCATCGGTTACTGAGGCCACCAATAATTCATTATTTACAACAAAGCAATAGGATATTTGAAAAGGAATTCTGATTTTTTGAATCGTATTTTCCTTGTAAATGTAAAGCTCATTGAACGATTGAAAATAAATATTCCCGTCAAACTTTACAATCTTCCAAATTTCTTCATTGTTGGAAGCACCAATGAAAAAGTTTTTATTTTTAGATAATGAAGTATACCTCATTTTACCTTCATTGCGCTTCCAAAAACCAAATTCATTGTAAGAACCGCAATAAATGCGATCTCCATCTGAAAAAACCGAACGTATAATAGTTTTATTGGGTAATGTGTATCGCTCCCATTTTACTCCGTTATACCTAAGTAAATTATGATTATTTGCAAAATACATCGCGTTGTCTTTTCCTTGACAAACACTCCAAACCTGATTATCTCCGTTGTAATCTGTTTTGGTGAAATTTTCAACAAAAGGCAACAACTCCTGCGATTGCAGATCGAAAGAAATCAATACAAAAAATAAAAAGATATGGGCTATTCTTCTCACGACTTATAATTATATCATTCAAATATAGAGTTTTTATCATAAACAAAAAATCCCGATACAATCGGGACTTTATTTGATTTGATACGGATTATTTTCCGTCAACGTACTCTTGCAAATAGGCAAAACGCGGTGTCAATTTACCCTTTTCTGTGATTTTGGCGCGTTGCAGAATTCCGTCCTTATCGCCGTTAAAAAAGGCTGGAATAACATGTTGCATGAACATTTCTCCAAAACCTTCGCTGGCATCTTTGGGTAATTCACAAGGTAAATTATCAACCGACATCACCATAATTGAACCTGGATGCGTATGTGGAACTTCTTTATTTTCAAAAGGCAAATACCCAAAAAACGGATCCGCAATGGTAGATGCCTTGATTGTGCACGCAATGGGTCCATCCACATCGCAAGAAATATCGGCAACTACTTTGATTTTGCAATCTGCGGCCATGAGCATTTCACGTGTTAAAATGTCGGGCGCACCATTTCCGTGAAAATGTCCCGCCATGTACATATCGGCCACTTTAGTAAAACGTTCAAAATCGGAAGTATAGTCTTGTGGATTTTTATAAAAATCTTGGTTGTCTAACACTTTTCCATCCAAACGTTTGTTGTAATCTAAAACATCGATTTGAGTGTAAACGGGTTGAGTGTATACTTTAGTCAAAAAATCATCAACAGAAACTTCTTTGATTTTGATTCCGTCAAGAATTTCTTTTGCTCCCATTCCGACTTTTCCGTGACCTGAAAGCACAATTTTAATGTTCGGCAACGTTTGACGTTTCAATCGCGCTATCAATTCGTCCTTTCCACTCAAAGTTTCGGCTTTGGCCAAATTAAACAAGTCGTATTTGATTCCGAATCCTCTAAAACCATTATATGCGCCTACAATTCCGGCGTATCTTCCAAAACCAATTAAACGACGATTTTTTGCATCAACAATCGTTTCGTGATCGTACAATTCGATATTTTTTTCTAAAATCGCTTGAAGTAATTTGCGGTTGTGGACTTGCTTTTTAATGGTATGCGAAAAGAAAAAGTATTTTTTATTCGGAATTAAAGCATCAACTGGAATTTCTTTTACGCCAAAAAGCACATCGCAATCGGTCATGTCGGTGGCTATTTCAATTCCTAATTTACTGTAATCTTCATCTGGAAAAACCCTGATATCAGAACTTTCGACTTTGACTTTGGCTTCTGGATGTTCGGTTTGCAAACGAACTAACTCTTCTGGGGTAAAAACAACTCTTCTATCGGGTGGATTTTTTCTTTCTTTGATGATTCCGAACTTCATTTGTAACTAATTTTTTGGTGCGTCAAAAGTAGTAGTAACGAAATCGTTTTCAAAACTTTTTAATCGAAAAAACAATTTCACTACTGTTTGATAAATAAGCACTTAGAAAAATGTTTAAAAAGTCTTAATAACTCGGCTCTTTTTTTGGGAATAATTTAGCATCTCGTTGGTTATATTTGCTTTTTAAGATTGAAAAAATGCTCCGACTAAAATATACTTTTTGCTTACTACTACTCACTTCTCTTTTTTTAAGTTGCGATAAAGACAAACGCGGTTCTTCTGACGATGAAAATGTGGCTAAATTGCCGTATTCGATGCTTCCGCCGATAAATGAATTACCTAAATTATCGGAGAAATACGTCAAACAAAAAAATGCTGAAATCGCTAATTTCTTTACGGAAAATTACGGGAATGATTTTGAAAACGTGAGCTTTTTAGTGGCGCAAAACGGACAAATCATTTACGAAAAATACAATGGTTATGCTGACAAAGAAAACAACATCTTAAATTCGCCCGAAACACCATTGCACATCGCTTCAGTTAGTAAAGTACTTACTGCAGCAGCGGTTTTGAAATTGGTCGAAGCGGGGAAAATTGAATTGGATCAAAAGTTAACCACCATCTTTAAAGGCTTTCCTTATCCTGAAGTTACCATACGAACGCTTCTAAATCACCGTAGCGGCATCAAAAAATATGGCTATTTTACTGAAGATAACAAAGTGTGGGACAAATCGAAAACGCTGACTAATAAAGACATTTTAAACCTACTGATTACACAGAAATTCCCGTTAGATCATCCAACCGATAGTCATTTTGTATACAACAATACAAACTATGTTCTACTAGCTTTGGTTATTGAAAAAATCACTGGAATGCGCTACAGCAAAGCGATGAAATTGATTGTTTTTGATCCGTTGGGAATGAAAAACACGTTTGTTTTTGACGAAACAACACCTTTAAGCAAAGCAACTCCATCCTACAAATGGAATTATGAAAAATATCCTTTTGACTATTTGGATGCCGTTTATGGAGATAAAAACATCTTCTCTACTCCACGTGATTTATTGAAATTTGATGCGTCTCGAAACGACATCAATTTCTTGAGTAAAGATTTGGTTGAGCAAGTTTTTAAAGGCTACAGTTACGAATCCAAAGGCGTGAAAAATTACGGTTTGGGAATTCGTATGCGCGAATGGGACAACGGAATTAAGTTTTTCTATCACAACGGTTGGTGGCACGGAAACACTTCGTCATTTATTAATTTACGAAAAGAAAATGCGGTAATCATTGCACTATCCAATAAATTCACTCGCAAAACCTATGAAGTAAAGCGCTTGTCAGTTTTGTTTGGAGATTATCCATTTACATTAAAAGATACGGCGGCAACAGATGAATAATTAACGACAAAAACGGTTCAACTTTTCAAACTTATTTGTATTTTTGACCAATCTTATAAAAAATGCAATTCAAACATCCAGAGTTTTTATATTTCCTTTTCTTATTGGTAATTCCAATTCTGGTGCATCTTTTTCAATTGCGAAAGTTCAAAAAAGAGCTTTTCACTAACGTAAAATTCCTGAAAGAACTCGCTATTCAAACCCGAAAGAGTTCGAAAATCAAAAAATATTTACTGCTTGCCACGCGATTGTTGTTGCTAACCGCGTTAATTCTAGCTTTTGCACAACCTTTTTTCAAAGCCAAAGACACTAAAAACGCTACCAACGAAATGTACATCATTTTAGACAATTCGTTCAGCATGCAAGCCAAAGGCAAAAAAGGCGAATTACTCAAACGCGCGGTTCAAGATTTGTTGGAACACACACCTGAAAACATCAATTTTTCGTTGTTGACCAACTCCGATAATTACTACAACACCAACATTAAATCAATTCAACAGGATTTGCAAAACATGCAATACAGTGCAACTCCGTTTCAAATTGACAATCTTTTAGCCAAAATCAATGCGCGAAAATCGGCTTTCAATAAAGACATTATTGTGATTACTGATGCTTTAGGATTGAAGGAAAATCAGGTAAAAAGTTTCAAAAAAGAAGACAATGTGTTTTTCTATTTACCCGAAGCAGAGCAAGAAAATAACGTTTCTGTTGATAGTGTTTTCATCAATCAGACGTTGGATAATTTTTACGAAATTGGAGTAAAAGTGGATGCTTTTGGCACAAAAAACAAAGACGTTTCTGTAGCATTATACAACAAAAACAAACTGGTTGCCAAAACCTTAGCTAATTTTGAAACGAATACAACTACGCTGAAATTCATGATTCCGAAAGAGAATTTTCATGGTTATGTTGCCGTTTCGGATAATGGTTTAGACTATGATAACACCTACTATTTCAGCTTGTCAAAACCTGAAAAAAGCAATGTCATCAGTATTGGCGATGAAGAGAAAAGCAAATTTTTATCGCGCATTTATACGAGTGACGAATTCAATTACATTAACTACACTATAAATACACTTGATTACAATAGCATTGACAAACAAGATGCCATTGTGTTGAATGAATTGAATGATATTCCGCAAGCATTACAAACTACCTTAAAATCGTTTGTTGAAAAAGGCGGAAATGTGGTTTTCATTCCATCGCAAGAAAGTAACACATCTAATGTAAATAGTTTTTTAGCGGCTTTTGGTTCGATTCAATTTAGATCGTTGGTTAATGCTGAAAAAATGGTCACTAAGATAAATTTTAGTCATCCGTTGTACAGTAGTGTTTTTGAGAAAAAAGTCGATAATTTCCAATATCCAAATACCAAAACTTCGTTTGACGTTTCATCGAATGCTTCCATTATTTTAGGAAACAACGATCAATCAGCCTTTTTATCGGCATTTCAAAATGGTGTGGCTTCAGTGTATGTGTTTTCGGCACCCATCAACAAAACCAATAGTAATTTTCAGAATTCACCTTTGATTGTACCAACGTTTTACAATATGGCGCAAAACGCTCAGAAAAGCGGAATCAAATCGTTTGTAATTGGTAAAAATCAATCGACTGTGGTGGAAACTTTATTGTCTAAAGACGAAATTGTGAGTGTGAAAAACAGTCAAAATAATTCGAAAAGCAACTTCATTCCAGTACAACAAATTCTGAATAATAAAGTCAAATTGACGTTCAATGACAATCCGAATACTGCTGGAAATTATGGTGTTTTCAATACCAATACACTCATTGATAATTTGAGTTTTAACTACGATAGAACCGAAAGTAATTTATCGAATCCGAACACTAATGCAGCCGACGAATTCGAAGAAATAAGCGATTTAGAAACCATTTTCGACACCATACAAACCGACCGAACCGACAGTCAAATCTGGAAATGGTTCGTAGTGTTAACCTTACTCTTTTTAGTGATTGAAATTCTCATTCAAAAATTGGTCAAATGAACATAATCATCCGACAAGCTACAATTGTTGACCCAAAAAGTCCGTTTCACAATCAAACTGTAGATGTGAAAATTAATAATGGTGTTTTTGAAAAAATAAGCACAACGTTACCGAAAGAAAACGGTTATCAAGAAATTGAAATTCCGAATCTTCATCTTTCACAAGGTTGGTTTGATAGTAGCGTTTCGCTGGGTGAACCCGGATTTGAAGATCGAGAAACTATTGCCAACGGTTTGCAAGTGGCAGCCAAAAGCGGATTTACAGCTATCGCTTTACAACCTAATTCGTTTCCTGTAATTGACAATCAATCGCAAGTGCATTTTGTACAACAAAAAGCCAATGGTTCTGCTACAAATTTATATCCAATTGGTGCTTTGACAAAGAACAGCGAAGGATTGGATTTGGCCGAATTATACGATATGAAAAACGCAGGTGCGATTGCTTTTGGTGATTATAACAAAAGTTTATCCAATGCCAATTTGCTCAAAATAGGATTACAATACGTACAGGATTTTGATGGTTTGGTGATTTCCTTTTGTCAGGATGAAAAAATCAAAGGAAATGGCGTAGTCAATGAAGGAATTGTTTCCACTCGAATGGGTTTAAAAGGCATACCAAATTTGGCTGAAGAACTCATCGTAGCACGCAATTTATTTTTACTAGAATATACAGGAGGAAAATTACACATTCCAACCATTTCGACAGCAAAATCGGTTGATTTGATTAGAGAAGCCAAAGCCAAAGGTTTACAAGTAACGTGCAGCGTTGCCGTTCATCATTTGGTACTAACAGACGAAAAATTAGACGGTTTTGATTCGAGATATAAGGTAACTCCGCCTTTGCGTACCGAAATCGATCGAAAAGCCTTACTGAATGGTATTTTAGACAATACTATTGATTGCATCACTTCAGATCACAATCCGATTGATATTGAGCACAAAAAAATGGAGTTTGATATGGCCAAGAATGGAACTATTGGTTTAGAGTCGGCATTTGGAGCTTTACTAGCGGTTTTACCTTTGGAAAAAGTAATTGAAAAACTAACTGCTGGAAAGAACGTTTTCAATGTAACTTCAAGTGAAATCAAAGAGGGAAACACAGTAGAAATCAGTTTATTTTCAGTTGATAATGATTGGGAATTTTCCAAAGAAAATATACTTTCAAAATCGAAAAACTCGGCTTTTATAGGTGTAAAAATGAAAGGAAAAGCCATCGGAATTTACAATAACACTACTTTAGTTGTATCATAATGGAATCAAACATCAAAGAGGGAAAAACAGCTGCGATTATCAGTTATATTTTAATTTTCGGCCCGTTAATCGCCATTTCAATGAACAGTGAAAACAAAAATACTTTTGCTTCGTTTCACATTCGACAAGGATTGGGAATTACGTTGACTTTTATCACATTAGGATTAACAATTAGTCATTTTGACAGCGTTATGATTGCTGCTCCAATGTGGGTTTTCATATCAGTTTTGTCTGTGTACGGAATTTTCACCGCGGCCAGAGGAGAAACCAATCCGCTTCCACTTTTGGGACGTTTTTTTCAGAAATGGTTGAAGTTTTTGTAATAGCAAATCAGTTTCTCTTTAACCATCTAGAATCATAGATTTTATAAATCTTTTTAAGTCGTTTCACTTCTCATAGCGAGCAATGGATCAAAACTATTTTTAATACAATTCACATGAATACATCACTGCAATACTTAGTTAGAGAACCGAAAATCGTTTTAGATAAAAATCCGCTGTTGCTATTGCTTCACGGTTACGGAAGTAATGAAGAAGATTTATTTTCGTTTGCTACTGAATTGCCCGATGAATATTATGTGATTTCTGTTCGCGCACCACACGATTTAATGTACAATAGTTATGCTTGGTATGCCATCAATTTTGATGCTGATGAGAATAAGTTTTCCGACATTGAACAAGGAAAAGAATCACGTGATTTGATTGTGCAATTCATCGATCAGTTGATTGAAAAATACCCAATTGATGCTCATAAAATAACTCTAATTGGATTCAGTCAAGGAAGTATTTTAAGTTATGCTGTAGCGTTATCATATCCTGAAAAAATACAGCGATTAGTAGCTATGAGCGGTTATTTGAATACCGAAATGGCTATTGATAATTTTGAGAAAAACGACTTTAGTAGCTTACGAATATTTGCCTCTCACGGAACGGTTGACCAAGTAATTCCTGTGGATTGGGCACGAAAAACCGAACCTATTTTAAAAACATTAGGAATCGAAATTGTTTATAAAGAATATCCTGTTGGACATGGAGTAGCACCGCAAAATTTCTTCGATTTTAGAAATTGGTTACAACAACAGTAAGTTAGCTTTTATCTGAACTCAAAGTTTTAGGTTCTGTAATAAAATCACTCATAAATGATTAATTAACATCAACTTTCAAAAAATAAATTTGTGAAATTTGTGTTGATTTTTATTCTTCTATAGGAAGTTCTTCAGTATCGTTAGTTCCGGTTACGTTATTCCCGATTTCACCATCACCCGAATACACTAATTTACCTGCTTTTTTGAGTTGGTAACCGTTGAGTGCAATTAATTGCCAATCGCCATAAACCCAAGGTTTGTTTTTTCCATCGCGCTCTAAAATAATTGATCCTTCAACATTAGGCAAAAACAATTCGGATTTGTTTCCCGACTCATCAAACAAAAGATAAGCACATAAAGTAGCATCATCAGTTGGTTCAGTTGGCATTAATTGAATACCACTGAACGCACGCACACATTCTTTATTCAGTTTGGACCAAGTGTAACCTGCTGAAGCCAAACATCCGTTTTCATCTTTATCGCCGCCAAGAACCAAGTCTTTTTTGGGAACTTTTGGAGCTTCTTCTTCCGTTTTTTTAAAAAAATCACAGGAAGAAAAGATAGAGAGTAATACAACTAATACAGTTATTTTTTTCATATTAATTAAGATCTTGTGAGTAAAGATAAGTCGAAATAGTTTCAAATTTAATAGTAGCATCAGGTTGAACAAGATACATCAAAAGTACTTCTCCCCATAAACTTCCATTACTATAATCGGCTATTATCCAACGGTGATTCAGGATTTTTATTTTGTTAATAATAAATTTCTGATCTCCAATTTTAGACTGATCAACGTACTTATTTCCTTCAGGATCAGAATTAAACTCTAATAAATCCTCTTTAATTTTTGGAGCCAAAGCACTGTAATCCAAATCACTGGCTGCTAAATAATTTTGGGCTCTGTTATTGTATTCCAGAGAAAAATAATCCGCTTCACCTACTCTGTTATTGATAGTTTGAATGGAATCATTAAACTTCTTGCTTAAAGTTGTGTATTTATTTTGTGTAGATGCCTCTTTTCTACTAAAATACATATAAGTGAAAACATTCATCAACAAAGATAAAATAAAGAGGTATAATAGGAATTGCCTTTTCATTTGGAGTATATTAAATGGTTAATTGTAAATTGTCGTACGCAAGATAAACATTATTAGGAAGCTTTTTTTGTACTTCATCGTGAAATCCTAATATGTGACTAATATGAGTAAAATAAGCTTTCTCTGGTCGAATCAAATTTACAAAATCTAATGCTTCTTGCAAATTAAAATGCGAATGATGCGACTCTTCTCGCAATGCATTAATAACCAGCACTTTTAGTCCGCTCAATTTTTCAAGCTCATCATCCTCAATAGTTTTTACATCCGTTAAATAAGCAAAATCTCCTATTCGATAACCAAAAACTTGAAGTGTTCCGTGCATTGCATTTATTGGAATTACAACTTGTTCATTAATCGAAAATGGAACATTATTTATAACTTCTATCGGAATAACTGATGGTGATCCAGGATATTTATTTTCGGTTTCAAAAATATACTCAAATCGTCTTTTTAAATTGTTCAAAACGCGTTCATGAGCATAAATTGGCATTGGTCCTTGTTTAAAATTAAACGGACGAATGTCATCCAAACCTGCTGTATGATCGGAATGTTCATGAGTAAATAAAATAGCATCAATTTGATGGCAATTGGAAGTGAGCATTTGTTGTCTAAAATCGGGACCACAATCAATAACTACCGAGAAAGTGTCGCTTTTAATCCACACCGAAACCCTCAAACGTTTGTCTTTTGGGTTATCGCTCAAACAAACCGAATGATTGCTACCAATTACTGGAATTCCTTGTGAAGTACCTGTTCCTAAAAAATAAATTTTCATTTAGCACGATTTTTGATAATCACTTATCATTACGGAAAATAATACCACAAAAATAGAATTAATTCGCTTTTAAAACTACAGGTATTTTACTAACTTTGCAGAGTATATAAATGACTATGGGAAATTACGGATTAGACATCAAATTAAAAGGAGACAAAGTTATTGAGCAAATTCCTTCCATAAAGGACAAGGCGTTGCGCATTAACTTGAATGAAAATATTTATGGAACTTTTGCCGAAATTGGTGCTGGACAAGAAACTGTACGACACTTTTTCCGCTCTGGTGGATCATCTGGAACCATTGCAAAAGCGATGTCGGCATACGATAAAGATTTTAGTGACGCCATCTACGGAATTGAAGATGATGGTCGTTATGTTACCGAAAGTAGATTGAAAAAAATGTTGACTCATGAAACGAATTTGATTGAGCAACGTTTGAACCGCGATAAACATCCGAATAAAATATTTTTTAGTTATGCCAATACGGTAGCAACTATTGATTTTGCTAAGCAATTTAAAGGTCATGGTTGGGTTGGAATCAAATACCAAGTCGAACCAGACGAAGATTATAACGAAATCATTCTTCACATTCGTTTTAAAGAAACGGATGCACGTTTGCAACAAGAAACCTTAGGTATTTTGGGTGTGAATTTGATTTATGGCGCGTACTACAAATACAATGATCCCAAAAAATTACTTCGTTATTTGTACGATCACTTAGATAAAGACCAACTTGAAATTGATACTATCAATTTCTCTGGACCACGATTTGCCAATGTAGATAACCGTTTGATGAGTTTGCAATTGGTAAAAAATGGAATGACTGATGCGGTGATGTTCAGTCCAGACGGACACAATATTTTACCTGCGGCGGTTTTGTACAAGAAAAACATTTTGGCCTTACGCGGAAGTTTCCGTCCAGTGACCAAAGTGAATATGGACATGTACCAGAAATCACTTGAAATGTTTGTTGAAGAAAACAAAGTAGACAAAGACAATACTTTTGTGATTTTTGAAATCACCTTATCGAATTTGCGTTCAGAAGGTGAAATTGACGAGCGCGATTTTATGGACAGAGCCGAATTACTGTGTTCATTGGGTCAAACGGTGATGATTTCCAATTTCCAAGAATACTACAAAGTGGTGGAATACTTCTCAAGTTATACCAAAGCCAGAATGGGATTGGTTATGGGAGTAAATAATTTGGTGGATATTTTTGACGAAAAATACTACCGTCACTTGAGTGGTGGAATTTTGGAAGCGTTTGGAAAACTGTTCTACCGCGATTTAAAAGTATATCTGTATCCGATGGAAGAAGATGGAGAAATCATTACTTCTCAAAACTTAAAAGTACATCCGCGTATGAAAGAATTGTATAAGTTCTTTGCGTACAACGGAAAAGTAGTTGACGTTCAGATTAACGATAAAGAAAACCTGAAAATCTTCTCTCGTGAAGTGCTAAAAATGATTAACAAAGGGATTCCGGGTTGGGAAAAAATGCTCCCAGAAGGAACAGCAGAATTAATCAAACAACATCAGTTATTTGGTTACGACCCGAATAGAGTGTTGGAAGAAGTATAACATTTTATCCAATAAAATATACATCCTCAATTGTGAAAACGGTTGAGGATTTTTTTATATTTGATTGTAAAATCCAACAGTAATGATTCAATTTTATACCACAAACGATGCTGCAATTGATCTCAAAAAACCGTCTCGTGTTTTAAAGTATAAATTGATGTATTGCAACTTCGGATCAGTTTCAATTGTCATTGATGAAAATGAATTCGTACTTAAACCCAATCAAGTAATTACGATTACGTCAGGTCAAATTCATTTTTTTAAGGATTTTACTAATGCCGAATTATTCATTCTAGAATTTTCTTTTGATTTCTTCTGCAAAAATGATCATGACATTGAACTTATTTTTCACAATGGTCTTTTTTGTCATTTCGGAATGAATGAAGTAATTACGATTTCTAAAGTAGAATTGTTCAAGGAGTTATTACTGAAAATTGGGTTAGAATTGAATCAAAAACCCTATCAATATTTAATTTCCGTTCACTCCAACATCGAATTACTGTTGGTAGAAATTAATCGCTCAAAAATGGCTAACGGAGATGAAATATGGAAACCCGATGCACTTTTTCTACATTTTCTTGAATCCGTCAGAAAGCACTTTAAAAACAACTTTACAGTTTCTAAACACGCCGATTTATTGCATACAACGGAAGCAAAACTCAATGAAGTTTCCAAATTACATACGGGCAAAACTGCTCAAAATGTGATTTACAGTTTGATCGTTTCTGAAGCAAAAAGAAGACTTCTGTACGAAGATACATCCATCAAAGAAATTGCCTTTGAATTGGGATTTAATGATCCTTTTTATTTCTCAAATTTCTTCAAAAAACACACCAACTTATCACCTAAAAATTACAAAAAAGAAGTTGCTGTTTAAACTTACATTCTTTTTCTCTGATTGTCTATTTTTTGAACATCACTCCCATTTTACTTTTGCTTCATTAATTTTAACCACTAAAACATGAGCACAAGTATTCACGATTACATTATAAAAAGTAATCAATTAGAATGGAAACCTTTAGTTGAAAATAATTTCGTTAATAAAGGCATTTATGTCAAATCACTGCGTTACGACAAAGCAACTGAACGATCAAAAACAATCTTAATAAAATTTGATCCTGGAGCAAGTTATCCGTATCACAATCATCCGGCTGGAGAAGAAATTTTTGTGCTGAGCGGTGAAGTGATTATTGAAAATGCAACGTTATTTGAAGGTGATTATTTATACACACCGCCCAACGAAAAACACTCTGTTAGAACTGAAACAGGTTGTGTATTACTTTTTTCTGTTCCCGAAGAAGTAGAAATTGAATAAAAACAGTCCTCAATTGTGAAAACGGTTGGGGATTTTTTATATTTGATAACAACTAAATCATCAGAAAATGACTGTAAGCAATAAAATTACTTTTCAATTCATAAGCGAACCAACGGATGTGAATTTTGGTGGAAAAGTCCACGGTGGAATTGTAATGAAATGGATTGACCAAACGGCGTACACTTGCGCCAGAAGTTGGGCTGAAAACTATTGCGTTACGGTATATGTAGGCGGAATTCGTTTTTACAAACCCATCAGTATTGGTGAAGTCATTAAGATAAATGCCTATGTTATTTATACAGGAAACACGAGTATTCACATTGCTGTTGATGTGTTTTCACGCGACTTTAAAGAACAACAGTTTGAGAAAAAGACACACTGTGTGATTGTGTTTGTTTCGGTAGATGAGGAAGGAAATCCGATTCCGGTGAAGAAATGGAATCCGCAAACTGAAACTGAAAAACAATTGGCCGAATACGCCAAAAAACTAGTCGATTTACGTGAAAAAATCAGTGACGAGATGAAACCGTTTTTTGATGGAATAATAGAAGAATAGAAATTCCGCCACAGATTCACAGATTTTATACATTCAAATAATAATCTGTGAATCAGCTGTAAAACTTTACTTTAACGTGAGTTCGACGTAAGTATATTTAAATTTAGACACGAATTTCACGAATTTACACGAATCATAATTTTAACAATTAAATTTCATTTCGTGTTAATTAGTGTAATTCGTGTAAAATGGTGAATGTTTCTTTGGTTTTTATATCGAACTCACGTTACTTTAAAATCTGAGCTGCGTGTGCTTTGGTTTCTACTTTAGCAATTACTTCTTCAATGATTCCATTTTCGTCGATTACAAAAGTGGTTCTGTGAATGCCGTCGAATTCGCGTCCCATGAATTTTTTTGGACCCCAAACTCCGAATGCTTTGATTACCGCATGATCTTCATCAGCAATAAGTGGAAATGGAAAGTCGTATTTTTCCTTGAATTTGGCTTGCTTTTTGGCTGCATCAGCGCTTACGCCTAAAAGAGCGTAGTTGTTGGCTTGAAAACGTTGGTAATTGTCGCGTAAATCACAAGCTTCAGCTGTACAACCAGGCGTGTCGGCTTTTGGATAGAAAAAAACTACTAATTTTTTCCCTTTGTAATCGGATAATGTATGCGAATTACCATCTTGGTCTTTTCCTGAGAATGCTGGCGCTTTGTCGCCTTTTTGTAGTGTGGTCATATTAGATTGTTTAAAATAGTTTAGCGTTTAAGTTTGTTTAAAGTTGTTATATTTACATCTCAAATTTAGTTAAAAATGACCAAGAAAGAGCGTGCAACGTTTGTTATAAATACGTTAAAAGAACTGTATCCGAGTATTCCTGTGCCGTTGGATCATAAAGATGCGTATACGTTGCTGATTGCGGTTTTGTTATCGGCGCAATGTACTGATGTGCGCGTGAATCAGATTACACCTTTGCTGTTTGCCAAGGCTGACAATCCGTATGATATGGTGAAGATGAGTGTGGAAGAAATTAAGGAAATTATTCGGCCGTGCGGGCTTTCGCCTATGAAATCAAAAGGAATTCATGGGTTGTCGCATATTTTAATTGACAAACACAACGGCGAAGTTCCACAGAGTTTTGAAGCATTGGAAGCCTTGCCAGCAGTTGGTCATAAAACAGCCAGTGTGGTGATGAGTCAGGCGTTTGGAGTTCCTGCATTTCCAGTGGATACGCACATTCATCGGTTGATGTATCGTTGGAATTTATCGGATGGGAAAAACGTAGTTCAGACTGAGAAAGATGCCAAAGCGATTTTCCCGAGAGAACTGTGGAACGATTTGCATTTGCAGATTATTTGGTACGGAAGAGAATATTCGCCCGCTCGTGGTTGGAGTTTAGAAAAAGATATTATTACGCGAACTATTGGTAGAAAAGATATTTTGAAAGAATTTGATAAAAAATAAATTATCGTAGTAATTCCATTATTTTGTTGATTCCTTTCTCCAAACCTTTAAAATGATGACCTTCTTTGAATTCAGGAATCATTATTTGACCAACAATTTCCTTTGTTTTCTCGTTTGAGATTATGGGAACAATTCCGTCTCCGTTTTGGATTTGAATTTTACGCAGTGAATTACTAACTACTATCATAATACCGTTGCTTTTGTCTTTTTTACCAACTCCCGTTTTATTAGCTAAATCGAGTGAATAATCAAAAATATCATCGTAAGGTTTGATGCTTTTTATGGTTACAATTACTATCTCAACTGAGGTTTCTTTTTCAAAATCAACAATCATATGTGTTAATTTTGCTTCTTCATTTGGACTTAAAATTCCCTCAAAATCAGTTATTATTGACTCTATTTTGGGAAGAGAATCATTTTGTTGATTTTGAGCAGTTGTCTTCTTTGGATTGCAACCAATAATAATTAGAATGACCAAAAAAAAAATAATCTTCTTCATAAAAGTGAAGTTAAAATAAAAAAATATCCCGACTATACATCGGGATATTTCTTAATTAGCAATGATTTCGAAGTTCTTGTTACCCACTTTAATAATATTCAAAGCTTTTGAATAATTAAGTAAAAACTGTATGGTTTCTTTTTTGGGTAACATTTTGGTAGTTGCTAATGCTTTTTTAGAGTAAAGTTTTGCCATAGAATCGTTTAATTGTTTATTCTATAACGCAGCAACTTTCAAAATATTGTTAATTGGTTAAAATAATATTGTTTTTTTCGATTACTTTTCTCAAATTCATCAGTGCGTAACGCATTCTACCTAAGGCAGTATTGATACTTACGCCAGTAACATCAGAGATTTCTTTGAAGCTCATATCTTGATAAATACGCATTACCAAAACCTCTTTTTGATCGTCTGGTAATTCTTGAATGATTTTTTGAAGATCATTTTCAATTAAACCAGTAATAATTTTTGATTCAATATTAGGCTCATTATCCGACAAAATAGAAAAGATAGAAAACTCTTCGGTTTCGCGAAGCATTGGCATCTTTTTGTTTTTTCTGAATTGATCGACAATTAAGTTGTGTGCAATTCGCATTACCCAAGGTAAAAATTTGCCTTCTTCGTTATAGGATTGTGATTTTAAAGTATTGATTACTTTAATGAATGTGTCTTGAAATACATCATCTGCTAAATCTCTATCTGCGATTTTTGAATAAATAAAGCCGTAGATTTTAGACTGATGTCTGTTGATTAATACAGCCAAGGCGCTTTCGTCACCAGCCATATAATTCTTTACCAATAAAGCATCTGGGATTTGTAAAGTAGCCATAATATTACCTTTTAGTTTCGGGTTAAAAAATTGAGATTTTCTCTAAAAAGTAATTTTTATTCTATAGGCGACTCTTAAATTTTGATTAAATTATACCCAAATGTAACATAATATTTTCTTAAAAAACAAATAAATGCAAAAACTTTAACATTTCTGATGCAATAAATTTGAAAATTGCAATCAAAAAGTGTCCAAAGACAATCGATTTTAGATGTGATTAAAATTATAAATGATGGAGTTTATCTCACAATCAATTTTTCAATTCTCTTTTTGTCACCTGAATAAATTGCTAAAAGATATATTCCGCTAGATAAACTTCCCACATCAACTGAATTGGTTTCTTCTTTTGCAGTCAAGACTAGATTTCCAACTAAATCGTACAATTCAACTTTATCTATAGTGGCAGTTGAAGAAATAGTCAGATAATCATCTACTGGATTCAAGAAAGAGATTTGATTTGGCTCAGTTGGGTTTGTTAGTTCTAAAGCACAATTAGATCCTACTACATAAGAAAAATAATTGGTAACAGAGAATCCTCCAGCATAGGCAAACTTTGTTGCATAATAAATAGTTTGACCAAGGGTTTGACCCGTGATTGTATAAGTAAAAACATTCCCAGATACATTAGTCATTTGGTATTCGGTAAACGGATTTTGTCTCCATAAAAATGCCACTACACCTACTTTATCCGTATCCAACATTTCAAAAGTAATTTTCACATTATTCCCAATCGTTTCGAAAGCATAATTATATCCTATAGAAAAAGGTGAACCTTGTTGTGAAACTGTATCAGTACCCGAGCAGCCTAATACTCCTGTAGTAGTAGCGTTAAGTGTTATTGGATTAGAAACATAACTATTCCCCGCCAAATCGCTTGCCGAAACTGAAAAATTATAGTTGGTATTTGGAGATAAATTCGGAACTACAACTGATTTTTGAACTCCCGAAGGACTGGCTACGTTAATTGTTCCTCCACTGTAAGTAATAGCATAAGAAATGTTTCCCGAGTTATCATTGGCGTTTAATAGCAATTCAATGGAAGAACTAGTTACTGCTCCAACAGTAGCTACAAAATTAGTTGGAGCTTGCGTATCTACTGTAGTATTCTGATACACTCTTACATAGTCAATTTCCATTGAAGTTTGATTAAAATTAGAAGGAATTGTTCCGGCAACTCCACCCATTGCAATGTTCAACAGCAAATATTGCTCAGAATTAAAAGGCCAATTACTTGGAGTTTTTACCGCTGGGTTGTAAGTGTAGAAAGCTACTCCATCCAATAGAAACGTAATTTGAAAGGGCGACCAATTCATAGAATACACATGATAATCACTACCTAGATTATTGGCTATGGTTCCGCCAATATTGGTTGTATTTCCGAATGATGAAGGCGTATGCAATGCACTTTGAACATAATTTATAGGTTGTGATGGAGTAATACCGTGTTCCATGATGTCAATTTCTCCACAAGCTGGCCAGTCGGTGGTTCCGAAGGTCGAATCAAAATACCCACCATCTTCATTAACGTTCTTACCTAACATCCATAAGGCTGGCCATGTTCCTTGATTGGTAGGAACTTTGGCACGAATATCAACGCGCCCGTACAAAAAGGCAAATTTAGAATTCAATCGTGCAGATGTATATTGCTTAGTAATTCCTTGCGAAGTGTAGGGTTCTTTTTTGGCTACAATATTTAAAAAACCCGCATTTACAAAGGAATTTGTTAGCTGATCAGTGTAATGTTGCACTTCGCCGTTGAACCAACTTCCTCCAGCAGGCAATTGCGTTTGATGGTGCCACTTACTAGAATTGACCGCGCCATTAGTATCAAATTCATCCGACCAAACTAGATTGGTATACACTACATCAACTTGAGAGAATCCGAGTTGTACTGTGAGAATGAACATTAAAAAAATCTGAAATAATCTATTTCTTTTCATAATAAGTAGGGTAATAATGGTCTTGGTAATTGAACTTTTTTGTTTAAAATTTTAATCTTTCGTTTTTATCCCACAATCCCCAAAAAGCACCCACATCGCCTTCTGCTCCTACTTTCCATGATTCATCAAAAGAGGAAAAGTAGAAAATTTCGATATCGTTTTGTGTGGACCAATTTTGGGTTTCGATAAAATATTTCATAGCATTTTCGTTGGATGCTATTGCTCCTTTGAGCGAACCTCCTTCGCTTGGCCAACCTGTTTCGGTGATGATAACACGTTTGCCTTGACCCGCATTTTTGGCCGATTCAAACATGCTTACCATGTGATGAAAAGAGTGTTCGATTGGACAACCTTCCCAATACGGATAACAATTGGTTAAGATGACATCACAAACTTCAGTGATATTGGGGCGATGCGAAAATTCGTAATATGCATCAACGTAACCAACAGGAATATTAGGCAATGCTTCTTTTACACGATTGATGTATTCTATTAATTGTTCTTCCGATAAATCATTGCGGTACATAACTTCATTGCCAACAGCTGCAATATCTACACATCCTTCTTTGGCTAGTGCAATCAGACCATCAATTTCTCTTTCATTCAATTCTAAATCGCTACCTAACCAAGCACCAACCAGCGTTTTCATTCCGTTTTGATGAGCTATTCTGGGAATGTGTTCGTTCCCTTCAATACATGAAAATGATCGAACCCAACCAGCATATGGCTTTAGAATTTGTATGCGTCGGTTGACTTGTTCAGCTGTGATGATGTCGCCAGGTTTTTGACCGTCTTCGTACAAACTGAAACAAATTCCGTGCATGCCTTTTTCTAACGTTTCTTTCCAAATTTCAGCTAACTTTTTTGTTGAAACTTGAGAAAAATCAATAGTTTGATATTCATTTTTTGGGGATGAATTATTTTCTAATGAAAAATAGTGGCCTTCTCTAAACGACATAATTATCTTTTTTATGAATTATAATTGAGCTTTTCTAGCATCTAATTCTCTTTTTATTTCCCTAGCTTTTTCCTCAGTCAAGTCGTAATTTCTCATTACCCACATGGCAATTAATGTCCCAAGAATCGGAACACCCGAGAAGAAAAGTCGCAAACCTGTTACAGCACCTTCGGGTTGAGTTGGAGCTCCTGCTTTAAAGGCTACAACCGACATGATAACACCTGTTAACAAACCGGCTATTGCAAAACCAAACTTGACCATCCACCAATAAATGGCTCCAAAAACACCTTCTCTTCGTTTACCTGATGACAATTCATCCATGTCGCAAACATCGGCGGTCATCGACATCATTAAGGTGAATAAACTTCCGATACCGAATGAAAAGAAAGGTAAGGCAAACAAAAACATATAAGGTTTACCAGGTACAAAAAGGAACCAAAGCAAAATATATCCAAAAACAGATATTCCTTGAGAAATTAAAAACACTTTCTTTTTTTCCATTCTTTTGGACATCCATGCTACAATAGGAATAACAACAAAAGTGGTTGCAAGAGCACCGCCACATCCAAAAAGTGTCGGCCAAATTCCTGCGTCAGAAGTATTTCCATTGAAGAGATAATAGACTACAATAAAAAAAGTAAAACCTGCAACAGTATTGAATGCATTAAAAATTAGAAACGTAGCAATACAAAGCTTTCTGAAAGGTTTATTTACAAAAGCTTCTTTGAAACTAAGTAAAATTTCTTTCATGCTTCCTCCAATTGTTTTGAATGTCAATGGTGCTAGAGTATCGTCATTTTTGGTCGATTTACTTTTAATAAAAATGGCTGGAATCATGGCTAAAACCATGCATGAAATTCCGACCCAAACTGCCAATGTTCTGGTCGCTGTATCTGCATTGGGAAACCATGAAGGATCGTACATAACTACCCAAAACCAAGGAGCAATTACCCATGCCCACTGCCCAATCCATTGAGAGATGGCCATAATACTAGTGCGTTCATGAAAATCATCACTCATTTCGTAACCCATCGCTACAAAAGGAACACTGAAAATGGATAGACCAATATGAAACAGAAGTGACCAGATTAGAAAGAAAGTAAAGTTGTACATTACACTATCTTCCCTGTACAATTGCCACATGATTACAAATGAAATACCCATTATGATAGAGCCAATAAAAACATATTGTCTTCGTCTTCCCCAAACCGATTTAGTATTATCCGAAATAAATCCCATGATTGGATCAAAAAAAGCATCTACTATTCTGGGTACAAAAAACAAAACACCCCACATCCATGATGGCATTCCTAAATTTTCTACCAATACAACCATAAAAATTCCTAAGGCTGCAGGAAACATTTGGTTGGCTAACATACCTAGACCAAAAGCTATTTTTTGACTCATTGGCACCATCTCTCTGGCGTTTGGGATTTTGTTTGACATAGTTGACGTTTTTAAATTAATTTAGTTTGTTTTGATTAGTATGGTTTGCAATGCTTGCGCATCTATTGAAATCCTTCTCATTTGGTTATTGAGTTGGATTTCGAGTGTTTGTTCTGATTCAGTTGGATTAAAAACAGCGACAGCTATTGAGCCATCTGGGTTTTTAACCGCAGTAGCCATTATTTCTTTGTGATTGATTGTACATCCTATTTTTATTGCACCCGGACGCATGAATTTACTAAAATGAGCCATTGTATAGTACAAAGGCGTAAAATACACCTCATCATTATCAGCATCAACAATTACCGGCGCAGTACACCAATTTTTGAACCAATTAGGTCCGCCTTGTCGGTCTAACACCATATTCCAATCAATCCAACCGTCAACCCAATTATTTAGACAACCAATTAAGTCGGTTGCGTAGCGGTGAACTGGAGCGTATTTTGGATGCAAATGTTTGTCTTTTTCGCTGGCCCAATCCCAACCCCAATCGGTGGCTTCTTTTTTCCAATACCAAGCATCATCATTCCAATGTGGTACTTCGGCATCAATACAGCCTTCGGTTTCAATTAGGTATTTATTGGGTGCTTTTTTATGAGCGTATTGCAAAGCATCCGGGAAATAATCGTACGTACTTTCATACCAATGAATAGCAGTTCCAGCAAAATATTTGGAGGTAGCCTCGTTTTTGAACATTGCATCCACCCATTCTGGCAAACCCGCTCTGTTTTGATCGTAGCCGAATATTTTAGTGTCTTTCCAACCGTCTTTTTCTAATTTTGGTCCAAGGTGATTTTGAACAAATAGAGTCATTTCTTCGGGAGAAAAATGAGTACTTTCCCAGTTGTTCCCGTTGCCATGTGGCTCGTTTATTACTGTAACTCCCCAAATATCGATTCCTTCTTTTTTGTAGGCATCTAAATATTTTGAAAAATACAAGGCAAAAGCATCGTTGAATTCGGGTAATAATTTTCCGCCTACAAATTGTTTATTATCTTTCATCCAAGGCGGACACGACCAAGGTGATGCGATGATTTTAAAACCTTCTTTTGAAATGGCTTTGGCTTCAAGAATCATCGGAATCAAATCGGATCGATCATCCTCTATTGAGAAATGCTCCATTTGTAAGTCGTTTTCAACTTTGGCATACGTGTAATTGCTCAACGAAAAATCGCAAGAAGCAATGTGAGTCCGAGTTAGCGAATAATTAGCTCCATTTTCACCAAAATAAGCGTCTAAAATTTTCTTACGATTGGGTTTACTTAGTTTATTCAATAAATGTGCTGATGCTTCAGTAAAAGAACCACCAAAACCAGTTATGGTTTGAAATTTTTCCTTTGGATTTAAAGTAATAACGACAGGGTTTCCATTTTCAGAAAATTGAGTAATTTTTTGCAACGAATTACCTTGTGCTGAAGTTTCATATACTTCTACATTCAGTTTTTCTGTGACTTTACAACTGTGCAATGAAAATGTCATGATAAAAATTAGTATCAAAAATGTAAAATGAATTCGTATGTACTTCAATTGAATCATTGTAATCAATTCTTTAAAATTGCAGTTGGAGTTTTCACATCCTTCCACAGTGCCTTTTCATCGCCATTATAGGTTTTGGTAATGGGTTTTCCATCACGAGTCAAACCATTAAAAACTCCACCATCAACCTCTTTCCAAAGCGGAAACTTAGCTTGTGCTTGTAAATTAAAAAGTCCGAAATGATTCTCAGAACCCATCGGATTAGCGCTGTCTTTCCAATTTTCATCAAAAGCTTCAAAATAGAAACACGCAATTTTATTTTTGTTGGACCATTCTCTAATTAAATGGTAAAACTGTGCCGATTTGTATTCGTCGGTTGCTTTTGAACCCTCATTCCCATAGTGTTCATTAGACACTGTTGCCCAACCTGTTTCACCAATATGAACGGGTTTATTGACTCCGATTGATTTCATATAGTTGACTACGCTATTGTATTGAGAAATGGAATAATCACGTGCTCTGAGCATGGCGGCATCCACTTTTTCTTTTTCTGTTAGTTGCGATTCGCTTTCTTTAATTCCCCAAAAAACTGGATTATAATGCGTATCGTGCATTGGGTATGTGTGCATCGAAATATAATCTACGGTTTTAATCAATTGATTCAAATCGTCTACATGATATTCGTTTCCGCCTCCACCCCAAGAAGCAAAGTTGTCAGAACTTGTAATCCAAACATCACTAGGTAATTTGCCCGTTTTTTTTAAACTTTGAAGATGATTCACCCATTTCAAAATGATATTGGGCGTAACATAATAACTGGTTGCCCATTTTACCATAGCTTCGTTTCCAACCGCTATGATTTTGATGATATCTGGATATTGATTGGTCAATCGCACGGCTTCTTCAATTTCAATGGCATTGCGCTCACTTTCTTCATTGTGAATGGGCGGCAACTCGGTCCACGCATTTTTACAATCTATCCAAGCGCCCAACATGAGGTACATTTCAAAATTATCATCCTCTTTTTTTAATTCGGTTATAGCTTTTAAAATTGTGGCTACCTCAGCATAATGAACATTATAGGTTCGGATGACTTTAATATTCATTGCAAAGAGTAGCTTTAAATCGTCTTTTACTTCTGCAATTGTAGGTTGTTTTTCCCTTGTATTGGTTCGGTATCCACCATAACAAATGGCTTGATAATTTATATTTCCTAATATTTTTTCGGCGGTCATCTGATTTGAAACTAAAGTTCTTGTACTTTTTGGGTTACATGATATAAAAATTGCTACTATGATGTAAACTATCCCTTTCATTATCTTAGATTGTCTTCTGATAAAAACACTTCTACTTTTGCAATTTCACCTGTTCTTAAGAATATCTTTTTACTTTGATTTTCATTCAACTCAAGAGCATTAATTGTCTCGTTTGCGCCATTGGTATAGTACAATTCTATTGAATTACTTTGTGCTATTTTATAGATAATTGGCACTTGACATACCGTAAAAGCAAGACTGTCTTTCTCTAGTGCAATTGTTTTTTTTGATCCATCAACTAAAACAAAAACGGCAGAGGTAGTTTCAGACAAAAATTCCTTTTTAAGAAGAAAAGCAGGTTGGAATTGTAATTTTCCATTCTTCATTTTTATACCTAATTCACCTACACGAGTTAGAATATCTTCTTTTACTTGTCCGGTCATTCCCGGTTGTTGTGCACCTTTGTTGGATGGTGTGTGCGAATACGGATCGGTTGGAAATGCTCCGTATACTTCGGGCGATTTGTGAACCCCAATTCCGGCACCAATAGCATCAAAATGATTAACCAACGAATCAATAACCACTTGACTTTCATTAGATTTTATCGCACGATTGATGACTTCTAAAACCGCGACATGCAATTTTGAAACCATGTGCCAATAAATAGAACCTAGGCCTTCGTAACCGTAAAAAGTTCCCGAACGACCTGTAAATGCTTTGTGATTGAATACTTCTTCAAAAATGCTCAATACCAATTCGGTTTCTTCATCAACTAATTGTTTGTAATCTTGATTATTGCTTATTTCTTTTAAAGCATTTTTTAAAGAATCCGCATTATTAAAATTACCATTAAAATGATAATTCCCTTTTATATCTTGATTGATTATGTGTTGATTATTGTGCTCTAGTAATTTTTTCAACAAGTTCGATTTTTCAACTTGGCTTTTTGAAATGGTATTTTTTTCTAAAAACTTTGGAAGTTCCTTGTTGGGATATAAAATGTAGCTGTTTTGATCAACTCTGTATAAACTACTCTTTCGTAAAGCATCTAAAACTTCGAGTGATTCTTTTCCGTTTAGAAAACCTGAACTTAAAATGGCTACTTGACCTTCGAGCATTTCTGATAAATACGAAACCGAAACACCATCATTCTCAACCGACATTAAATTATAAGCATGATACAATTTGTCTTCGCGTTGGTTGGCTTTGATGGAATGGTCGATAAAGTCGATACTCACTTCCACAAACTTCTTCAAACCTGCCATTGAATGTGTACGTTTTTTACCCCAAAAACCACTGTTGTAAACCTGATAACGGTATTCAGAAGCCGCTTGACCCAAAGCATCAAGAATTTCCTTTCGATCTTGATTGTTGATGGATTGCGAAAGCAACGGTTGAAAAGCAAGAAGATTTTCTCTAATTGCATGATAAAATTCGACCATTTCATTAGAAATCTTAATTGTTTCCTGGTCGGAATTATCTAGTAATTGTTGAAAGAATTTAAGGAATCTTCTCAAGTAACACAACGTAACCATTGAAACTCCATTTCCTACAAGAGCATTGTTGGCATCGTTCCATTCTGGTCGCTGCGTATTCATCCAAATTCCGGCTTCTGGAATAAAATTGGACATTTTGGCTAACACCGTTGCTAGAATTTTTTCGATGAAGTTTACATGGTAGATTTCGTCGTTATTGTCGCGAAGCAATGCGCCATCTGCTCCGTTTTGGAGTCTTCTTTTATTGATTTTCGCATCCCATTCGTGATCGAACAAGATGGTATCTTTTGGATTTTGAAGAATATCTTGATACGATTTTATGGTATAAGGAACCGCTGCGTATACAAAATACTCTTTATCAAAGTACGAATTCAATTTACCTGGTTGGTAATTTTCTATGAACTCTAAAAATTTTAATAAGTAAATGATTTGATGATCGCCCCAATAACCAATGTACGACCACGGATTGTCGGGTTCGATGGTTTCCCAATCAAAACCGTCTTTGGTGACACGATACGGATTATATCCATCAAAGGTGGAGGCATTGAGGAATTTATGAATCATTCCGTCAATAAATTCGGGATATGCATTGGCGAGCGATTCCCAATTCTGGAAAATATCGCGCCAATTTCCTTGGTAATCGAGGATTTTTGAACCGTCGATTTCGCTTCTGGTATTGATGGAGAACTTGTTCCATGGTCGACTAGGATCACCGTGTCTTCGGCTGAATTTAAGCGGTAAATATTCGGTACTTAATCGAATCAAATCGGCATCTTCATTGTCTGCTATTATTTGCTGTAGAAACGAATAATCAAACAAAGAAGGTAAATCATTAAAAAAGGAATTATTTTTCTCAAAAACACTTTTGTTTGCTTTTGAAATGTAGTTGAGAAAATCATTTTTTTCTATTTGGTAATTGTGATCAAAAATTCCGCCACGCATGATGTTGAAAAGCACATTAGAAAAATGGCGTGTATCTTTTCGTTTGTCGGCGGTAAATTGCAAACCATCGGCTGTAGCATTGAGAGCAATTAGATTTTGTTTACCTAACTCTACATCCGAAATCAATTGATTTTCTAGAGTTGCATCGTTAGTAATAGAGTCTGCTAATTGGATAATTTGTGATTGATTTTGATTCACATTTGCAATTAGTTTCCAACTTTTTGATGTACTTTTTAATAAATTCAATTTTGATGAAACGAAGTAAGCACCCTTTTCGCCTTTAACATCGGTTTCTTTCTTAATTTCAAGTCCTTTTCTGAACGTTGGAACTTGTAAAGAAGACACTAAATAAGTTGGTTTTTCCAATCCTAAAGACCAAGCAATATTCGCTTTTAACGCTTCGCTAGGTTCGGCTTTATCTACAATAATAGCGCTGAGTGCAAAAATCCCTAAACCACTTTCTTGGTGTAATTCACTTCTTTTGTAGGCATCGACTAAATTACTTGTGGTCGCTTGCAGATCACTACTCACTCCAAAAGGTAAAATATTCTGAATTCCGTCTAAAAAAGTAATGGAGTAATCAGAATCTGAATTATTTATAAGTTCGGATGTTTTCACAAAACCAAACAAATTGGAACTGCTCCATTGGTAACGGAACGTCAACTGAAAATCGTGATGAATTTCTTCAAAAATGATGGTGTTTCCGTAGGTGTTTTTATATAAGTTTCTTGAAATAGAGTATTTATCATTGAACCGTTCTGAGAAAGGTTCCCAAAGAAAAGTCTCATTGTTAGAATGAATTTGAAAGATGGATTTGCTTCCAGTTATATCAGCAAATTCGGTTATTTTATCATCTGTATAATAGGGAAAAAGTGCATATTCGGCATTCTTTCTCCCAGCTGACAATCCTCCGTTACTGGAGATGAACAGCCAATGATTAGAATCGCTAACAATACTCATGAAAAAAGGTCTCATTTGATCGTGATTAACGATTTTATAAAACAGTTCTCCATTCATAAAAACACTATCCATAGCTACGGATTTGTTTGATGCTGCATCTAATATTGTTGGGTTTTGGCTCATAAATTAGTAATTCTTATTTGTGATATAAAAAACCTAATAGACTCTTTTGCAAAAGTCTATTAAGTTATTTTGAATGCATTATGTTAGGATTTTTATTGGTAAATTCTAACGTAATCTACTAGCATCGTTTGAGGGAAAGTAGTTTCGCCATTGGGAGATCCTGGTAAGTTTCCTCCAACTGCCATATTCAAGATGATGTAAAAGGATTGATTGAAAACCCATTCGCCCGGAACATCTTCGGGTGTTATTTGATTGTATAGAACATCATCAACATAATAGTTGATGTAATTTTCATCCCATTCGATTCCGAAAACGTGAAAATCATTATCAAATCGGTTATTGGCTAATTCGTATTCTTTAGAAATTGAAGCACCGCCTGAGTAACCTGGGCCGTGAACCGTTCCGAAGATTTTGGTAGGACGATTTCCTAGGTATTCCATAATGTCAATTTCACCACATTGAGGCCAAGTTACAGTATCTGAATTGGATCCTAACATCCAAAATGCAGGCCATAAACCTTTACCCCAAGGCAATTTGATGCGTGCTTCTATTCTGCCGTATTTTTGATCTAACTTTCCTTTGGTAGTAATTCGTGCAGAAGTATACGATGAACCTAAGTACAGTTCGTTTAGAGCTGTTATTTTTAGCATACCATCCTCGACCTTAATGTTTTGAGACCGATCGGTATAGTATTGAAGTTCGTTATTTCCCCAACCGTTACTACCTGTACCTATATTAAAATTCCATTTGTTTGAATCAGGAGCACCAGTTGTATCAAATTCATCACTCCACACCAATTGTGTTTTTGTTACAACAGTTTGCTTTTCATCGGTAGAACATCCTAAAACTAGAGACAACGCACCAATTAGAACTACATTTCTTATTCTATTTTTTTTCATTTTTGATTTCTTTGTAAGTGTTATAAAAAGCATCTTAATTAGTTGTAGAAATAGACATTGTCTACATGAATTACTGAATTATCTCCACCTTCTAAAATAATTTGTGCTAGATGACCTCTGCTCAATAAACCTGGCATTGCCGAAAAAGGAATATCGATAGAAATCCAGTTTTGTGATACTAAAAAAGGAGCGGTAAATGTAGTTGAATGTCTTGTATCATCACCGCCACTGAATACTCCATTAGCACCAAAATCGACTACAATAACTCTAAGTTGTCTTCCGGGTGCAATTGGACCTGGAATGAAAGCATCCATATGGAAATGAGTCATAGCAGTAGCATCGATAGTTGGACTACTAAATTCCATACCCACAAAATTAAAAATCGAGTAACTTAAAATATTATCCCCTTGAACTGTAAAATCGTTAGAAACGGTTGTTTGATAAGGTTGCCAATATCCGTTGTAATAATTCACTGGAACATTAGTGTAAGCATCCGAAAAAATAGAAATCACATTGGCTTGGCTTCGTGTTGGAGTTGGAGCATGAACAAATGAACCTGCACAATTAATGGTTAAGCTACCGGCAGCAGTTGTTCCATTAAATGTAGCCGTAATTACAGCTGTCCCAGCACTTAATGAAGTTACAAGTCCGGTTGGACTTACAGTTGCCACACTTGGATTGGAAGAAGTAAATGTCATGTAAGCTGGACTAACAGCCACAGATTGATTGGTACCATTAGGCATATTGAAAGTAACTTTAGCATTTTCAATACTCGAATTAACGCCAACAAAAGTAGTTTCCTGTACATTACTTCCGTTCATAATCGAAGCTTGACTGTGGGCAATGGTTCCTAATTTTTCAAATTTAATTTCATCAATCCAAAATGTATATCCAAATCCGTTGGTTCCTTGAGTACCCGCCGCATAACGAAGCATTCCACGTTCTTGAATCAATTTAGAAGCATCTGGAATTGGAATAATAATTTTGGTCCAATTGGTACCTAAGCTCACATTGGTAATAGTTGCCATGTATTTGTTTTCGATAAAATCTTCACCAAACCCAAACTCTCCAATGTTTACACCCTGAGACGCTTTAGCCCAAAAAGTAAGTGCATCATAACCTGTTAAATCGCGTCCAGCACCATCAATTCTGAATATTGCTCCTGCATACGCTCCTTCTGGATCAACTGCATTGGGCACATCAATTCTGATGGAAGCATTACTATTATATCCTTGTGTTTCATCTACCGAAAATGCGGTAAATTTTGAATCACCATAAGGAAGGTAAAAATTACTTCCCATAGCAATTGGAGCATCTAAAAAGACTTCAGCCGTTTTAGGAAAAGTTGACAATGTAGCGTCATCCGACAATTCTCTCTCACAGCTTATATTGGCAATCAAAACCAACCCTATGAGAAGAGTGTTTCTTAAATAATTAAATTTTCTATTTTTCATCTTTAATTTTTTTTAAATTATTTTCCAATATTTATATGAATGTACGTTCTAATTTCCCATTCAGAGCCATTACCAAATCCTACCGGAGTCAGAATTGGTTCAGTTGCAAATTCTGTTGCTGTTTGATTTGGGGAATATCTTGGGGAATATTGGTCTAACGAACGCCAGATTCCCATGATTCCGATTCGTGTATCTGGTAAGATAAACCAGCTTGGTTTTCCAACCGAAGTTGAAATATCAAGAGAAGTTTGTAGTGGATAGGTTAAGTTGAAATCTCTATGATAGTCAAATGGTCCCCAATCGTTTAATTTTAACGAAGATACTACTTTTACTTTTCTGTAAATCATTCTTAAATCACCACCCATTCTATTGATGGTTCTTTCAGAATCTCCATTAGCTTGTCCGTTACCAAAATAAATGTTTGCGATCATACCAAAATTAGGATTCAATTTTGAAACAATTCTAGTATTGGATTCCCATAAGTCTTGAGCTGGTGCTGATGTGGCAAAAGCAAAAGCAGTACGATTACTTAAAAATCCGATAGCAGCATCTTGAGTGGTTGGTAATTTACGATAAACGAAACCTGTACTGAATGCGAATTTGGCATCTTCCACCATATCGTTATTCCATTCGTACATCCATGTTCCTGGAGTTGGATCGTAGGTTAGAAGTAATTCACCACCAACTGTTTCTCTATTTCCTCTTACCACAAATGGATCGTCTTGAATATTTCGTAAAGAAGGTGTTCCAATCAACCCATTATTGAATAATACAGGAACACCAGTTTCTATTGCTTCTACAAGAGGCTTTTGCCAAAGGAAATTGGGTGCAATCTGCAAATTAGAATTCACATTAAAAGTAAATCCAGCTAAGAAATTGGTTTGATTTCCACTTCCACTGTCTTTTAATCTCCAACCAGTAAAGGTTTGCACATTATCAGCACCACCGCTGGCTACTAATCCCATAATTGCTCCTTGAGCATACACGTTAAATTTTCCTTTAGTGAAAGTTAATTTAGCTTTTCCACCCCAATTATCACCTGAATTTACTTTATCTTCATAATAAAATCGAGTTCCTTCTGGTGCATTCACAGGTACACCATTAACTTCGAAATCGTCTGGAACAATATCTCCAATTACTTGAAACTCTCTACCATTTAATGGTTGTCCTCCCCAAATACCACCAAATTCAACACCTAAATTTCCTACTTTAGTTTTAAGGTGAATGGTAGCTCTACGCGTTTTTGGAAGTGGAATTGCGATAGAAGTTAGAGCTGCTGAAGCGTTTGCTATATCTTCATGATAGACTGCTGTCGCGTCAAAAGCACCAATTTTTCTCGAATATTTAAGTAAGTAAGCCGGATTTGCTCCCCACCATAATTGTGGTCCGAAAGCTGCTTTTAATCCGTTTAAACTTCTTTTTCCATCTACTTCAAAACCTAAAGTTTCTCCGTTGTAAATATCTAAATTGGGACCATAGTTGGCTTCTGGATATAAGGCAAAGAAATCGCCTTCGTAACCCCAATGATAATGACCTGTTCTGTAGAATCCTCTAACTTCAAAATCTTTGGCAGTCCATGAATATGAAGCATTGTATACTTGAACGCGGTTGATATCGTTCATTACAACCGTTCCATCATTGGTTACCACTGTTTGTGCTCTACCTCTATTTTCGTAAAAAATTTCGTTGATTGGATTTTCGGCAACACGACCGAGTACATTTACATTAACATTGGCTTTCATATTAGAGGTTGGATTACCTTCTACTCCGATGTAGTATGATTCCATATGATCAAAACCTAATTCATTAGGGTAAGCATTTGTGCTAGGATCATCAACTGAAGGAGTTGTGATTAAGGTTCCGCCTGTATTGAATGTAGTAAACTCAGCTCTTAAATTGCTTATTTTTAAGATTCCGCCATCATTACTTTCAAGAGCCGCTTTATCAGCTCTGGCACGTAAAGAAGCATCCATTATTTGTGTCTTGTCAAAATGATTGGCTACTGAAGCCAAAGTTGTTCCTTCAGCATATGGATTGAACTGATGTAAATCTTTCAATACATAATAAGCTGCACGCGGATACAATTGATAAAATCCTTTTGGGTTGGTTGGTCCTTTAGCACAGATACCAAACCATTCTTCGTTCATATTATTCTCGCCTTCAGTAAAATCTTTTTGATAACCACCGTTAGACCATGAAGCATTACTATCGTGAACTTCTAAATTTTTAGTTTGACCGTATTTCCACCATCCATCGCTGAATTGAAATGTAAAACCACCTAGAGAGTTTCCAGCTTTGCCTAAACCAGCTGCATTTTCGTAAATTTCTTTCCAATTTCCTTTTAAGTAAAAGGCTTGTGAATTTTGATCTTCTTGGTTGGTAAGAACACTAAAAGCATCCGAACCAAACTCAGACAACAATACTGGTTTACCGTATTCTTTTTTCACACGATCATACAAATCACCAAAAGAAACACCACGGTAAACATTTGTGGCAAAAATATCGACATCTTTACACTCTTTGGCAATGATATCTAAGAAAAGTAAATCACCATTACAAATTGCTATTGGATGAGAAGTATCGATGCCTTTCATAGCAACTACAGCATCGTTAAATAGTTTGTACATTGAACGAGCTCTTGCAGTCGATTTTCTATCTTCCATTGGAATGTTTTCTGTTTCAGCACCATCCCAAAAAAGTCCGTAATTATTTTCATTACCCAAAAGGAATAATAGCAATCCTTTGGTATCTTTATAATCGGTGGCCATTTGTTTTACTTCAGTAAGTAGAAGCTCTTGAGTTTTGGCATTTGAATACTCTGTATTTGGAGTCCAAACACCATCTAAGGTCAAACCGTAGCGTCCAAAAGAGTGGTTCAACATCGTGTAAATTCCATAGTTAGTATATACGTACTCAATCCATTGTTTTGGCATACCAGCATATACTCTGATGGTATTAACACCCATATTTTTTAACAATCCCATTTCTTCGTCAAGAGCTTGTTTGATGAATGCATCGGATTGAGTCCACAGGCTGTAGGAATAATTAGTTCCGACTGGGTAATAATCCCAATTCATTCCATTGACCATAAAGTCTTTTCCGTTGACTTTGAGTTTCATTTGAGAATTATTGTTTTCAACGACCACTTTATCAGCTTGCGAAAAAACAAGATGGGAATGACACCAAAAAATTAGCAAAAGAAAAATTTTTTTAATTGACATATTCAAGATTTAAAGATTAGTTAAAATTGAGATAACACAATTACCTCATTTATGATTTCATAAAAATAGACACTAAAAATTATATTATTATCAAAAAGAACCTCAACAAAAAACATACATCTCATCTTTTTTGCTTTTTTTACAACAACATGATAGTGAAAACAAAAAAAATAGTTGTAAAAACAATCATTCAGCGAGGATTTATTTTAAATTTTCACAACATTTGATGTAGTGATGTATAGGTGAAACACTACACAAAATCCATCAATTACAGTGAAAGTATGTACTCAACAAGGCCAGTTTCGTGAGGCAAATCCATTTTTTTACGCAAACGGTATCGTTTTATTTCAACACTTCTAACTGAAATGTTCAATAATGGCGCGATTTCTTTAGAAGACAAATTCAAACGCAGATAAGCACAAAGTCGGAGATCATTAGGTGTTAAAGATGGATGAGCTAGTTTTACCTTCTTTAAAAAGTCTTTATCGGCTGTATCGAAAGCCTCTTTAAAAACATTCCATGAGTTATCATCTGAAATGCTTTTGTTTATGTTTGTTATAACTGATAAGATGCTTCTTGAACTTGGCTCTTCTGAAGTTTTCTTCAAATCTTCTTTGATTAAGGACAATAGTTCGTCTTTCTTGATCAAACTCATTGTAGAAACGGCCAATTCTCGACTTTTGGCGTCTACATCTTGAGAAAGTTGTTCGTTTCTCAATTTCATGAGTTGTTGTTCGTTTTCTAACTCTTTAATTTCAAGCAATAAATTATTCTCTTCAATTAGTTTTTGCTTTTGTTTAAAATAGTATTTTTCGTAGGCTTTATTAATATAATAAGCTAAAAGACAAATTAGTAAAAAATAAAATACGAGAGCTATGTTGGTCAAATACCATGGTTTCTTTATTGTAAAAGAATAAACTGCAGCATTTTCTGGTTGTGAATTAGCCACTTTAGACCGTACTTTAAACGTATAGTTTCCTGGAGATAGATTTTTAAAATTAATGGTCGATTTCGAACTCCATTCACTCCATTCCTCTTGAAATCCTTCTAAAAGGTATTGGTATTCTGCATTGATGTATTTGTTGAATTCAGGAACAGTATAGCTGAAGGTAACATTGTTTTCATCGTACATAAATTCTCCTTGTTCAGCAATTGAAAAACTGGTCAATTTCTCATTGTGTTTATTGATACTGATATTAGTAATGGAAACACTATGATTTCTAAAACCTAAATCATTGATGTTTATAGTATAATAACCATCAGTAGTTCCGATAAGATAAACTGAATTGGAGAGCTGAGTAATGTTTTCATAACCTAGCATAGAATTGGTTAGCGATGAAGGTATAGAAATTGCATTTTTCTTCAAATCAGAGCTCAATTTATTCAGTGTAAAATAATTGATGTAACTTTTTGAAAAAAGCCATAATTTATTAGAATTATCTAATATTAATCTTCCTGAAGTATACTCTTCATTTTCAAAAATAGTGCTTAATGATGCGTCTTTTTGAAATTGATTGGTCTTTGCATTGAGCTTAAAAATACCGTCTTTTGAAGCATAGTAAATGGAATTATTAAACTTGGTAAGACTCGCATTTTTTCCTTTTAATGGATTTGTATATGCGAATAATTTTGTTCCTCTTGTTAGCTTAGAATCCAATTGGAAACGAAAAATCCCTTTGTATTCATGACTTACAAAAACCTGATAATCTGAAGTGATTTCAAAGTATTTGGAGGAATAATCGAAACCCGAAATTTTATTTTTAAAAACCCATTGATTATTCACCTTTTCCAAGACTGAAATTCCGTAGTAATTCCCTTGAAGTATAGTGTTCTTTCTATTTGGAACTTGCTCAAACTTCCAAGTTCCCGACTTAGAATAAATCAGCTTTGACACATCATTTTCAACCACATAAGTACCTGAATCATGACCACAAAATAGAGTTCCATCATGTGAAAAAAGCGACCAAACCTGTCCTTTTGTTCCACTAATGAACTTAAATTCTCCACCATTAGGATACTCTTTATAAAACAATCCTTGATTGGTTCCGATGTACAATTTACCTTTATGTAAAATTGAGGCATAGACAGTTCCCAACATTCCTGTATCATCCGAATAACTTTTTATTGGAGATTGCAAATTGATACAATTGATACCATTGTCTAATCCAATCCATAAATTTTTATCAAAATCTTCTTCAAGAGATAATGCTGTATTATTACTCAATCCTTTGCTTTGAGTAATGTGGTATTTCACTTTTCCTTCTTTGGTTAAAATAAAAACACCATTTGAAATGGCTCCAATAGCAAAGCTACCATCACTCATCATTTGACTGCTGTACACACTACTTGCTGCAATATCGCCATCGGCTTCGGTACTTAACTTAACCAAATTTCCGTTCGATAATTTATAAAAACCATTGAATTGAGTGTGTATAATCAAACCCTCATCATTGGCAAAAACATTTACAATTTTCTTATCCTTTAATAATGAATTACTAACAAGGAGTTTGTTTTTACCATTTTCAATTTCGAATAATCCGTAATTAACTGTTTGATAATAAATAGAATTGGATGTTTTGAACGATTTAAAAATATTGCTTTCAGGAACAATAATTTTGAATTTATTGGACTTGGTATCGTAAATATAAATTCTGTTGAGTGATTGAAAAATAACCCATTGATCATAATTGATGATGTTCCAAAATTGTTCATCAACCAGTATTTTTGATTTTATTTTCTGACTTAAAGAAGTGTATTTGAGATTACCATCATTTTGTCTAGACCAGTATCCAAATTCCATGTAACAACCTGTATATATCCTATTCCCAATAACTTTTACAGAACGCACAATTGTTTCGTTGGGTGATTTATAGAGATTCCACGAAGAACCATTAAATTCTAATAATCCTTCATTGTTGGCAAAATAGATGTAGTGATTTTTGTCTTGAGAAATCATCCAATTTTGATTCCCAGCATTATAGACGGAAGAGTTGTACTTTACAATAGGTGGTAACTCTTGAGAATAGGAATTAAAAAAATATAGAACCGATACAAAAAATAGTAGTTTATTCTTCAAAGTAATATATTGATTAAAGTTGACTGAATACTGTAAAAATATACAAAAAAAGCGATTTAACTTAAAAAGTTGTCCTTTAATTTTAATTGTTATGTGGGTAAAAAAATGCATCTATAACAAACTGATTTTTAATCTCTACTATCTATTTTAAAACAAAAACGCTTCAAACTTAAAGAAACGTTTTTGCTTTTTGATGAACTGCAATTGTTTTATCTAACTATCATTTTTTTAGTTATTATCTCTTGATTGCCTGACACTAAACTAAATAAAAACATTCCTTTTCCTATTTCATTAGCTTGAATTATTATTTGTCCTTTTGGGTCAACTAAATTCACTTCTTTGATTAATTTTCCTGTCATATCAAAAATGGCTAAGCTCGCTTGAGTATTTTTTGGTAAAGTATAATTGATTGCTGTTTGGTTGTCAAATGGATTAGGAACGTTTTGCTCTAATGAGAATTTGGTTTCATCATCGTTCGAAATAGTTCCTTTATCAGAAGGCTTGGTATTTTTTAATTCTTCAACCGTTTGCTCAAGAGAAGCTACTTTTTGGCTTAATTCGTTGATTCCAGTAGTTAACAATGATATTATTCCAATGTAGTTTACCGTTTTATAATCATAATAATCAACAACTTCACCGTCTTTATTTAAGTTTGGTGTTTTTACAGGAATGATTAATTCTGGAAATACTTTTTCAATATTTTGAGCTAAAAATCCGTGTTGCAATCCTTGAGGAAGGTTTATTTTATCATTAGGTGCAAAATTGTAGCTTACTGGATTCAGTTGCATTAATTTTTCTAAAATTTGTTCTTCTTTTTTAATGTCTTTTTTAAGCTTTTCATCAGACGGAACTGAAAATGATCCGTTTACCACTACTTTCCCATCAAACAAACCTGCATGCCAATTGGTATTTGTAGTAGGTGAAATACCGTAAATAGCAGCTCCGAATGTTCCTGCATTACTAATTGTACCTCGGACAGCAACGTTGCTTGAGGCGTCTTTTGCTGTTGAATTAATTCCCGTTGCAGTAGAGGATGCAGATACAGTTGTAGAAAAACCTGAACTAGTTACTGCCCCAAGTAAATTCATTGTAATTCCAGAATTAGCATATGAACTTCCTAAGTATTCTATATTTATTCCTCTTTTAACATAGGTGCTGGTATTATTTAGTATATCAATTCCTGTAACAGTACTACTGGATCCTAATGTAGTTCGTACGGATAAACCTATATTTCCCTTGTAATCAATTCCAACTTTGGTTCCTGTAGTAAACAAAGCATCTCCAAAGTACGTATTACCATCATTAGTCATGGTTGCTACCAAAGTAGATAGAGTTGATGTAAAGCTATTAGCTGCTCTAAACTCAAAATTACCTAAACCTGCCCCAGAACCTATCCATTGAAGTCTTGGGTTCAAATCGGCTAAATCCTGATACCCTAAAGTCAATGCTTTGTTTGGTAATTGAAAACGCATACCATAAACAGTTTGAGTTCCTGTAAATAATTTCCCTAATGAAAACCAAGTACTGGTAGGATTAAACCCAGTACCCGAATCGAATTGGGAAACTAAACCCGGACTGAAGCGAAAAATTTCTCCTGAAAGTTGTGGTACCGGAGATGTAATAGAAGGCTGAACCGCAGCGGAAGATTGGTTCTGTGCAAAGCTAAAGGAAGCCAAAAGCAGCGCGAAAATAATTGTAAATTTTTTCATTTTTATAAAGGTTTTATTGTTAATAATATCTAAATGTACATTTTTAACACATTAACAATAAGACACTTAACTTATAATTATTATTTGTTTAACCACTATTTTTTATCTTTACAAATTCAATAGTCCGATACACTTCAATTAATTGAGTTATCAAGCTTTTTTTTACATTAATTATTTTCTGTAAGATTCAACAAACCACAATACTAATAATTGATTACCAGTTAATTAAAGCGTTTCAGGTTGTGTTTTTTAATTTCTATCAAGTAAGAATTATTTATCGAGAAAAAATGAAATAAAAAAGGCTGCCCAAAAAGACAGCCTTTAGTATCACAAATTAAATTACTCTTTAATGAATTTTGTAGAAGAAACTACTCCGTTGATATTAGTTTTAACAACATAGATACCCGTTTGAAGACTTGCAACATCTAAAGTTACAACTTCATTATTTGGAGTTACAGAAATTACTTCTTGTCCTAACAAATTGAATACAGATACTTTTTCAATTGCTTCTTGTGCATCAATTGTTAACAAAGTTGACGCTGGATTAGGATACATTTTAATGCTTGAAGCTTCAAAACTAGAAGTACTTAAAACTGTATTTTTATGCAAATACAAATTATCATAATAAACTGTTCCTAAATCTGAAGTAATTACAAATTGCACCAAGTCATTTCTACCTGCACCGTTTATTGGAAGAAAACTAGATAAAGGTAAATCAATTGATATCCAAGTTCCTGGATTTGTACTTGGTAGAATATTTGAATTATTAGCTGAATATTCTATAGCATTAACTTCGCCTCCTGTACCATTCCAGTTTGAAAATTTGAAATTAAAACTTTTATCTTGTGTAGCAGTTGCAGTCCATATATCCAAATGGAAATGAGTAAAAGATGTTGCATCAAATCTTCCATTTAAAAATGTAACTCCTTCACATCCTAAGCCTGTAACTAAATTAGTGTCATTTCCAGCGATAGAAACCAATGTTGTGTTTCCTGGGCACCATGAATTATTAAAAGTATTATCTTCTCCTGTATAACCCATAGCTGTAACTGGAGTGTATGCATTACTGAAAATAGATTTAACATCATCAACAGGTCTTGCAGGCGGAGTTGGAGCAGCTGTAGTTGGCTCTGGAATAACAGGCGGCGTACCTAATGGACCTCTAATATTATCTACATAAAAAGTACGTTCTGGTGTAGGTATAGTCGGATTAAAAAAGCCTACAGCACCTGGAGCCCAGTAGGTATGAATTACAAATCCGCTGTAAGTACCATTGGCTGGAGCTGCTTGTCCATCTAATGCAGTATTAAATGTAAATGAAACTGTCTCCCAAGTACTTCCACCTGGATGTGAAGCCGATGCAGCAACTACATTTGGACCACCAACACCGCCAGTAACTTTAACCAAAAATGTTATTGGATCTGCAGAAAAAACATCCATTGTCATTGTTTTAGTATCAGTCAAATCTACTAAATCAGTCAAATTCAGATTAATACCTTGCCAAGGCTCGCCTGCAGGATTTCCTACTATTTTTAATACTTGTGAAGTATTTGAACCTGTTCCAGCTTCTAATACTGGTGCAGGTCCGTTTCCGAAAGGTCCACCATTTACACCTCCAGTTTCTGATGTCTCAAAACCTAAAAGCAAATCTAATAATGGTGGTGTAGTTGGAACTAGTTCCAAAGTTACATTATCGATAAAAAGATCAACATTACTTAAACCAGCTTCAAACCCGAGTTTCATTGCACCAAAAGTTTGACCTACTACAAAAGTTGCTTCATAGTTAGTCATAGTTGGAGTTAAGGTGTAATCTTGTTGATGAATTGCAACAAATCCTCCACCATCTTCACCAAAATACAATTTCAACTGACGAGCACTTGCTCCTCTAGCATCAAAAGTAATTTTATAGGTCTGCCCTGCAGTGAGTGCTGCAATTTGAGTAGATGTTAATACTTGATTAAGCTGCACATGCCAAGTTGCACCACCAGCACCTACAATACTTACAACATTTGCTTCATTATTTGTTGCATTAATTGTAGCACTTACTCCAGCGAAATCGGCCAGATATGTAGTCCAAGAGCTTAAACCACTACTAAAGTCTCCGTTTGAAACAATATTCTGTGAAAAGGATACTGAACAAAACAGGATAGATAAAAAGAAAGTAATTTTTTTCATAATTTGTAGATTATTAATTTTTAGTAAAGTTAACTTTAATGTAATCTAATACAATTTTTATGCGACTATATAAAAACTATACAACAGAATTTTGAGTAAAAAGACTCTAAACACGATACTTTATGGGGTTTTGGAGTCTAATAGAAGTAAAATAAAAGTACACAAAATCACTATAACGTTGTAGTAATGTATAGGTAAAATTACAATACCACAAAGATCTATACTTCAAAAAGAATGAAAAAAATAATGGAAATGGGCTTTATTTTTTATATTCTCAAAAAAAGATTCTTAATTTAAGAATATAAAATTTATGTTTTCAATAACAATAAGTGCATACTATAATTAATAGCTTAAGTTAATTGCAATTTTATTACAGTAATCTTAAAGTAGTCTACTTTTAAGCCTCTACTTTTATAGAATTGGCTACTTTATTTTGGTATAGTAATCGAATATTTTGATTTTTCAGTACTCAATGCCCAATAATCGGTTCTAAATGGTACTGCAGGAAATCCTTCTTTATTAAATAGATTGCATGCAGAAGCATCTCCTATCCAACCGAAACGAACAGCTACTGGATTTGCAACCTCATCAGCAGAAACGATTACTTTACCATTACTAATTTCGGCCTTGGCAGCATAGAAAACTTGATCATTCCCAGCAATTTCAAATCCGTAAACTGAATTAGAATTGTCATTAGTAATTAGTCCAGAGCCTATATTTTCAAAAGTGATTGCTGCTTTTTCATTCTCTACATTAAATGATGAAAATGTTGGTCCAGTACAAAACTGTTTTTTATCGTATAAGTTATTTAAAGCGTTAGCAGCCAATCGATTTCCGACTTCTTTTTTATTCCGTGGATGAATATCATTTGGATTTCCAACATCAGTAGTGATTACCATTGCAGTATTTTTCACTGATAAGGTTTTGGCTTGTGCTTCGCGAAGTTCGGCCCAATCACAACCTTCGTTACTATTACCATTGGTTTTGAAAGTTGCTAGTTGAACAAAATAAAACGGAAATTCAGTTGCCCATTTGTTTCTCCAATCATTGATTAATAGTGGAAATGCCTTTTGATATTGGTAAGCTCTCGATGCATTACTTTCTCCTTGATACCAAAGAACACCTTTGAATGCAAACGGAATTAACGGATGAATCATGGCGTTGTAACAGAGCGAAGGAAACTCATTCTCGTTGATCGTATTTCTGATGCCTTCCACTTGAAATTTCCATGTTCCGTTTAATGGTATCTGGGTTGCACCTATTTGCAATTTTAGAGCTTCTGGTTTGCCATAAATTCCGCCACCGCCACCAGTATCAACAATTCGAATTGCAATCACATTATCACCTTCTTTTACAATTGTATTTGGAATGGAATAATTTCTTTTTATATCCCAACCTTCAGTTGAACCAACCTGAGTTCCATTCACGTAAGTGATGTCATTATCGTCAATAGCTGGAATTTCAATAGAAATTTTTGAGTTGAGTTGCTCTTTTGTGATTGAAAAATGCTTGCGAATCCATACAATTCCGTCAAAATTACCTAAACTCTGTTCTTCCCAAGCTTTGGGTTGGTAGAGTTCTGGCCATTTTGAATCATCAAAACTTACTTCTTTATAAAAAGGTGCTTTTTCAGGAGAAAATTTTGCTTTTTGGATGTTTTCAATTCGACTTTGAGCCGTTTCCATTTTTATCTTTAAAAGTGCATCCAAATCTACTCTTGACATTTGGCTGATCATTTCTTTAAACTCGTCACTGCTTTCAAAACCTTCACGACTGATCCAAGTTTCGATGTTGGTTCCACCCCATGAAGCATTAATTATTCCAATTGGAACATTAAGTTCACTTTGTAATTTCTGCGCAAAGAAATAGCCGATACCAGTAAAATCAGCAACTGTTTTAGGCGAGCAGACTTTCCAGCCTATTGATTTGAAATCGGAGTTTGGGGATGAATTGATTTGATGTTCAATTTTGATGTGTCTAATAGTTGGAAAATTGGCTTTCGGAATTTCAATTTCGGGATTATCCGATTGACCAACTGTCCATTCCATGTTGGATTGTCCGCTGCAAATCCACACTTCACCTACTAAAACATTATTGATTTGAATGGTATTTTTTCCTGTAATTTTTAAGATGTATGGTCCGCCAGCACTTTCATTTTGTAATCGAACCATCCATTTTCCGTTTTTGTCGGCAGTTGTAGTTTGAGTTTGATTGTGGAATTGCACTGTGATTTTTTCATTGGCATCGGCCGAACCCCAAACTGGAATTTGGACATTTCGTTGCACTACCATATTATCAGAAAAAATAGATGCAACAGTTACTTTTGCTTGCATTGAAAAGCATCCCAACACGACTAACAAAAGTAAAAAGTTCTTATTTTTCATTTATTTTATCAATTCAAATTCACTATTCAAACGAATATCGGAAGACGATGAACCAATCATTAAGTCGAAATCACCTGGTTCAGCAATCCATTCTAAATCTTTATTGTAAAAAGATAATTTCTCTTTATCAATAACAAATGTAATGGTTTTTGACTCACCTGCTTCCAGTTTAATTTTTTGGAAATCTTTAAGCTCTTTTATTGGACGAACCACCGAACCAAATCGGTCACGAAGGTACAATTGCACCACTTCTTCTCCAGCAAGTTTTCCTGTATTAGTTAGCGTCAGAGAAACTTCTATGATTTCATTGGATTTCATTTTTGATTTAGACAACCTCAAATTAGAATATCCAAAAGTGGTATAACTTAAGCCGTGTCCGAATGAAAATTGAGGCGTGTTTGGCAAATCAATATACGATGACTTGTACATTTTATCTTCATTTATCGAAGGTCTTCCAGTGTTAAAATTGTTGTAGTAAATTGGAATCTGACCTTCATCTCTTGGGAAAGTCATTGGTAATTTACCCGACGGATTGTAATCGCCAAAAAGTACGTCAGCGATGGCATTTCCAGCTTCGGTTCCAAGCCACCAAGTATATACAATGGTTGGCATGTTATCGGCTGTCCAATTGAATACTAAAGGTCGTCCGGCATTGATTAAAATCACGATGGGTTTTCCTGTTTTTTGAAGTTCTTTAATTAAGTCTTCCTGAACTCCGGGCAAGTGAATGTTACTTCTGCTTTTGGCTTCACCGCTCATGTTGTGACGTTCACCAATGCTTAAAATCACCACATCCGATTGGTTGGCTACGTCAATAGCTTCTTGAAAACCCGCTTTACTTTGGTCAAGAACACCACAACCTTTAGCATAAAGAAGTTTAGTGTTTTTACCTACTTTATTTTGCAAACCTTCCCATTGTGAAACGATATAAGTAGAATCTATTTCTTTCAAATCGATGGACCAAAAACCGTGATTGTCTCTTTTGGATTTCACCATCGGACCGATAAAAGCAATTGTTTTTGTTTCTTTTGAAAGCGGTAAAACATTTTTTTCATTCTTTAGAAGAACGATGCTTTTTACTGCCATATCTCGAGCAATTTTGCTGTGCTCTGGATTAGAAAGCGCTTTATCTTGACGCTCTTGATTGGAATATTTATAAGGATCATCGAACAATCCTAGTTCGAATTTTTTACGTAAAATTCTTCGTACGGCATCATCAATAGTCGCAATTGGAACTCTATTTTCTTTTACTAATTGTGCCAAATTGTTACGATAAGCATTGCTTTCCATATCCATATCACTTCCGGCTGTAATGGCAGAATAGGCAGCTTCTTTTCCGTCTTTAGAATAGCCATGTGTAACCATTTCGCTAATCGAACCCCAATCAGAAACCACAAAGCCTTTAAAACCCCATTTTCCTTTGAGAATATCGCGTTGAATGTATTTATTACCCGTTGCAGGAATTCCGTTGATGTCATTAAACGAATTCATAAAAGTAGCTACACCAGCATCGACAGCCGCTTTGAATGGAGGCAAATAGGTTTCCCACAACATTCGTTCGCTCATATCGACTGAATTGTAATCTCTTCCACCAATAGCAGCACCGTAAGCCGCAAAATGTTTAGCACAGGCCATTACCGAATTCAGATCGCCTAACTTTTGACCTTGAAATCCTTTTACTCGTGCATAGGCAATTTTAGAACCTAAATAAGTGTCTTCACCTGCGCCTTCCATTACTCTTCCCCAACGCGGATCACGTCCAATATCAACCATTGGTGCGAATGTCCAATGAATACCACTTGCAGCAGCTTCGACAGCGGCAATTCGGGCACCTAATTCAATTGCTTGTAAATCCCAACTTGCGGCTTCTGCGAGCGGAATTGGAAAAGTAGTTTTGTAACCGTGAATCACGTCCAAACCAAAAAGTAGTGGAATCTTCAATCGGGATTGCATGGCCAATTCTTGGTATTTTCGGGTTCTTTCGGCACCGTTTACATTAAGCATCGAACCCAACAATCCGCTTTTGATTTCATTTTGTTTATTTGGATTTACCACTAATGGTCCAGTAGGATTAGCATCATTGGTGTATTGATTGAGTTGACCAATTTTTTCTTCTAAAGTCATTTTTTTTAGCAATTCTTCCACTCTTTGGTCGATGGTTTTCTGTTGAGAAAATCCAATGAAGAATGATAGAAAGAATACGAATAAAGTAGTTTTTTTCAACATAAATGCATTATTTGGTTTGACTTTTAAATTCTAAATAGTTGAGATTAAAGTTCCCTTCGACAAAGAAAATTTTGATTTTTTGAATTCCTTTATTGAGTTGAATATTTTTTAGCGTGATGGATTTCCAAACATCATCTCCGCCCGAAAATGGAAGTGATATAGTTTCAGAAAGGCGATTACCTTTATCATCTATTATATAGAATTTACCTTCTGCTTTTTGATTGGAATACCGAATTTCGACTTCAAATTTATTTGATTTTGCAACTTCAACTGTATATTGTAGCCATTCGTCTTTTTCAATAAAACTAACCGCATATCCATTGGATTTTTTATCCGTACATTTTATAATATCAACCGCGTCGTTTCGCATTTGATGGCCTTGATTCCACTCAGTTGATTTCCCAGATGACACCCAATAATTAGCAGTATCATTATCCGAATAGGCAAATCCGTTTGTCCCCAAATCAAAGTGAGTTGCAAATACTTTTCCTGGCAAACTATTTTTTTTGAATGGTTTTGTTTCGGTAGTTTGGATCTGTCTGAACATGGCATCAATCACATCTTTTTTGACAATAACATTTTCCATTTTGTAATTCTCGGCCATTTCCATCAAGGTTCTAAAGGCTTCATCAGAAGATGGTTTATCAGTTCCTTTTTCCCAATAATTCAACAATTTATCATAACCCGAAGTTTTTACAACTGATGTTACACCAGCTATATTATCTATTTTTTTCATTGGCCAGAAAGCCCAACCGATGTTATTCTTTTCAATTAAACTAATGACATCTCTGAACCAAACATTAGAATTTTCGCCACTTTCGCCCAACCAAATCGGAACATTATGTTCTTTTCTATAATCAAGCATTTGTTGGATACTTCCTTGGTCATTGTAGTTCCAATACTTATGAAAACTCAGTGCCATATTTTCATCCCAAAGCGGAAAAATACCTTTGTAATTATTTCCCCAGCAATTTCCTTCGATGATGATTAAGTGCTTTTGATCGACTTCTCGAATGGCTTTGGTAATCTCCATTTGCAAAGCACGAAGTGGAGCGTTTAGAGTTTCATCACAACCATTTTTATTCGTTCCAGAAAAGTTCCAATTGGGTTCGTTGATGATATCATAACCACCCATCCAAGGCTCATTTTTGTAACGTGAAGCTATTTTTTTCCAAAAAGCGACCATTTTATCTTGATTGGCTTTGCTTTCCCAAAGTGACGGTTTTGTTTCGTCGTAATCTGAAATATTGGCATCTTTTCCTTGTCCACCTGGCGCTGCATGCAAATCAAGAATAAGATACATTTTATTCGCCGCACACCAATTCAAAAGCGAATCCGTCATGGCAAAACCTTCTTCTAGCCATGTATTTTCACCTGTAACCTTTTCTTGTTCGATTGGTAAAGTATACAAATTATAATGCATAGGAAGACGAATTGAATTGAATCCCCAAGCTGCAAGCGAATCAATATCTCGTTTGGTTATACCATTAGTTTTATAGGCTTTGTAGAATTTAGCCGTATTTTCTTCACCAATTAATTCTGTTATTTTTTTGCGGATGACGTGTTGTGGTCCAGCAAAATCACCTGTTTTGAGCATGTATCCTTCTTGAACCATCCATCCGCCGAGGCCAAGTCCACGCAATAAAACGGGATTTCCATTAGCATCAACAATGTTTTGTCCGTCTCTATGAAGAAATTCTTGTGCCGACAAAATACTTGACCAGCATAAGAAAAGTGATAGTACAGCAATTCCGAAGAATGCCCTTTTAGAGAATACTTTCATAAATTATTTGGTCTGAATTAATAAATCAGCGTTTGAATGGAATGTGGTAAAATAGTAACCTCAGTCGCATTGGTTCCGATGCATAAGTTGTACATAATTTTCTGATTGCTTTGATTCAAAACTACGGTTACTACTTTTCCATCTGGATTTAAAAATGAGGTTGTCAATAATTGGCTACGGCTGGCTACACTACTGATTCTTTTGGCTCCTTTATTGATGAATTTAGAGAAATGTCCAATTACATAGTACGAAGGTGTATAAATCAATTCGCCTGTGTTGGTATCACCGTGAATAGGCGAAAAACAGAAATTTTGCTGATGATTTGGTCCACCGTTTTGGTCTAAAAGAATATTCCAATCGGTCCAAGCTACGGTTCCGTTATTAAAATCGTTGATCATTGATTTGCCGTAACGTTCACCATTTGCCCATAATTGGTATTTTTTGGAGTCGAATTTTTCGATACAACCTTCAGTAAAAATCAGGTTTTTTGAAGGATACATCTCGTTTACCATTCCGATGTTTTCAAACATTTGATTACTTCCATTCCACGTTTCATACCAGTGAAAACCAATTCCCCAAACGTATTTGCTCGCCGCAGGATCGGATAAAATAGTGTTGACGCGTTGCGCAATCAAATCGCGATTGTGATCCCAAACCGTAATTTTTTTATCTCCTAATCCCGCTTTTGCTAGAGTTGGTCCGAGGTAATTTTTAAGAAAATCCCTTTCTTCTTCTGCTGTATAGATACACGATTCCCAACGCTGTCTCGCCATTGGCTCGTTTTGAATGGTTAAACCCCAAACAGGCAAACCTTCTTTCTGAACCGCGTTGATGTATTTTACATAGTAATTGGCCCAAGATTGATAAAATTCAGGCAATAATTTTCCGCCAAGAAGCATGTTATTATTGTCTTTCATAAAAGCGGGTGGCGACCAAGGACTGATGTAAAAATTAGCATTTTTGCCTATGGTTTCCATTGCTTTTTTGATTAATGGAATTTTATATTTTTTATCTACTTCAATGGAAAATGTTTTTAATACTTTGTCACCTTCTTCAACATAGGTGTAACTTCCTGAACTAAAATCACAACTGTTCATGTTGGTTCGAACTACATTGTATCCGATGCCTTTGTCTTTACTGAAATAAGCGTCAATGAACTCTTTTTGTTTATCAGCTGATAATTTCGCGTAGATTTCGGCACTCGCATCCGTTATAGCGCCGCCAATACCAAGAAATGTTTGAAATTTTTTATCGGGATTAACAAAAACACACACTTGAGTTTCTAAGGGTTGTTTCATTTCTGAAAACGATAAAAGGCTCTCGGATTTTGATAATTTTAAATTAGTACTATCGGCAGTAGCATAAATAGTTACTGATTTATTTTTGGCAGAATAAGCAACTGGTGTTGTAGTTTTCTTTTGAGAGAAAGCAACTATAGTTGAACATAGAAATAGGCTTAAAACTATTCTTCTCATAAATTAATTTTTAAACATTAAAAAACAAAAGTTGCTACAGAACCTCCGTCAAGATTTGTGGTAAACCATTTACCATTGTATTTTACATTGAATATTTCGGATGATGCGCCATCGTTTTCGACAATCACAACAATTTTACCCGCAGGTGTTTTAAAGGCAACATTATTCAAATTTCCAACCTGATTGGAAGCGATTCGCACAGAACCCGCAGGAACAAATTTTGAAGCATGAGCAATGATGTAATAGGCAACATTTCGTTCAAAATTTTCGCTACTAACAACGGTTAACGCACCTTTACACATAGTACAACCACCGGGAGTATGTGGCCCGAATGAGGCATTGTTGGCCAAATTCCACTCTAAAGCGTTTTTACTCCAATTGCGCATCGAACCAATAATTACATTTTTAAGATGCCATTTTAAATCACCACCAAAGTCTCCGGTTGAGGAAGTCCATTGCTCCGTGAAATAAACATTCTTAGTTGGATAAGCGCTGTGAACGGAAGACAAAGCTGAAATATCGCCTGCATATAGATGGAAAGCGGAACCATCAACAAAAGGGTTGGCTCCAGCATCTGATAATACGGTAATTGGATATTGTGGTTGATCGCAATTGTGGTCGTAAGCAACAATTTTGGTAGTAATTCCGTTGCTTTGAAACGCTGGACCTAAATGGTTTTTAATAAAATCAGCTTGTTCTAAAGCGGTCATGTACATACTTGGATTATTTCCAGGATGTAATGGTTCGTTTTGAGGTGTAATGGCATCAATAGTGATTCCTTGTGCGCCCATTTGCTGAATGTATTTTACAAAATACTGCGCATAAACGCTGTAATATTGTGGTAATAAACTTCCGCCTATTGAACTTCCGTTGGTTTTCATCCAAGTGGGTGGAGACCATGGAGTTGCCATTATTTTAATATTGGGATTGATTAGTAGAATTTCTTTTAAAAGAAGAATCAACTGGTTATCGGGTGTCAAACTGAAATTGGCAAGAGTCACATCAGTTTGTCCGGCAGGAAGATCATTGTACGAAAAAACGGTTCCATTCAAATCGGATGCACCAATACTGATTCTAAGGTAATTTACTGAAATTGAAGATGCTGAAGAACCGAAAAGTTCCTGTAGTAATTGTTGTTTTTTGGATGGAATTAATTGGTTGATAACTTCGGCACTTCCGCCAGTTAAAGTATAACCAAACCCATCTATGGATTGGTACGTTTGTGCAGCATTTACTTCAATATTAGAATACACATTATAGGCTGTATTGAACGCTAAAATGGTATTTTGCTTCTCTAATTTTACAGAACCATCTGCTTTGGTCAGCCAGAAATCAACCTCATTGGTTACAGGTTGTGGAGATGGTTGTGGACTTGATGATGAATCCGACGAATTTGAGCAACTCAGCAATCCTCCAAATAAAGAAGCGAGTATGTATAGCTTAAAACTTAGTTTGTGTGTCATTTTTTGATTGAGATTTCAACAAGAACGGGAAAATGATCAGAAGGATACTTTAAATCAATTGAATCGCTTAATGTGGCGTATTTCAGCACTTTAAGACTACCCTCTTTTGAAATAAAAATATAATCAATCCGTTTTGTTACTGGTTCGTTATGTTTAAAACCATTAAAAGTTCCTATGGGTCCAAATGGTTTTTGTTGGGAAACTTCTCGACTATCGAGCATTTCTTTTTTAAGATTCAGAATGCGTTGTTCTGTGGGCTCGGTATTAAAATCTCCCATAAAAATTACAGGGAAATTTTTAGTATTTAGAACTTTTATTTTAGATAGAATCAACTCAATTCCTTTAGTTCGGGCTTCTTCACCCATGTGATCTAAATGAGTATTGAATACCCAAAATAGTTTTTTTGATTTTTTGTCTTTAAACAGAGCATACGTGCATACACGATGACAAGCTGCATCCCAACCCATTGAAATAATATCAGGTGTTTGGGAAAGCCAAAAAGTACTTTCCTGTAGTACATCAAATTGTTCTTTTTTGAAATAAATAGTTGATGCTTCTCCTTTTCCCACTCCTTCTCTACCGATTCCAACAGAATTATAGGCTGTTAGTGAATTTGAAATATCAGTTACTTGATTGGGTTTTGCTTCTTGCACACCAAAAATATCCGGGTTGTAAAATTGGATTTGGGATAGGAAAAAATCCTTACGGTGCGTCCAATCGTTTTCACCGTCAGATTCGATGTCTAGACGAATGTTGTAAGTCATTATTTTTAACGACTGAGCATTCATTAGCCAACACGAAACAGAGAGAAACAGAAGTAAAAAAAACTTTTTTTGTTGCATCTTTTTTTAACTATTATCCATCAAAGCTTCTACTAACTTCTTAATAGAAGCAATCAATGGACAAACTAACTTAAACAAAAATATTATTGATATACTCTTACATAATCTACTTCCATAGAAGCAGCTGTAAAATTAGGGTCAACGGCTCCACCAAAATTTCCTCCCATAGCACAATTGAATATGAAGAAGAAATTACTATTAAACGGAACACCACTGTTATTTCCAAAAGTGTAATACAATTGATTATCAACGTAGAATCTGATTGTTTCAGCAGTCCAGTCAATAGAATACACATGAAATTGAGTTGTTACATTCGGAATTATCACAGTTCCCGAATCGGCATTACCACCCGAATGTCCTGGATGATGTAAAGTACCATGAATTTTATTCAAATCGTTTCCAATGTGTTCCATGATGTCAATTTCACCACAAGCGGGCCATCCAACAGAGGAAATGTTATCTCCAAGCATCCATAATGCAGGCCAAGTTCCGCCTCCAGCAGGCAATTTTGCTCTGATATCTACTCTTCCATATTTAAAAGAATATTTATCTTTAGTTATGATACGTGCAGAAGTATAATTACTTCCGTTGTATACTTCTTTAATTAGATTTATTTTTAAAACTCCACCTTGAACGATAACATTTTCAGGTCGAGACGTATAATATTGTAATTCATTATTTCCCCATCCGCCATTACCAGTACCAGTCTCGAACACCCATTTTGAACTACTTGGTGCTCCATCTGTGTTGAATTCATCGGACCAAACTAGAGTTGGTGCTTTGTAAACAGTAATAGACTTATTACCCGAAATGAATCGGGTTCCGTTGTATGCCGAAACATAAATTGTATACGAATTTGTTCCTATTTGATTGAAGGTATAACTAAAAACTCCGGTAGTTGAGTTAATTGTTTGACCTTCGATCAAAATTTTGTACGAAGTTGCATCGTTTGCGGTAACCACAAAATTTACTTCTCCTGAACCATTTCCGTTCACATTTACTGCATCTGCCCCAACAATTACATGATTAATTACTAGATTAGAAGGAGTTATCCCTTGAGATTCTGCGTCGTCTCCACCACCGCAACCTAATAATAAATGCACAAGAAGTACAATAGCTAAATTATATTTGATTATCTTTTTCAAAGTAATTTTTGTTTAGTTTTTAACTTTAAAAAAAGCACAGAGCAGAATTTACTCTGTGCTTTTAATTTTTTTTTAAGGAGCTGGTTTTAATTTTAAATACCAGAAATTTCCTTGATTTACTCCTCTACTACGTAAGTAAAGATAAGTTGGGGTACTCTCAATTATTTCATATGTATTAGAGCAAGAACCATATCCGATGAAACCATCGTTTCCGTCAACAGTAATTTTGTATCCTGTTGTTGATGCAATTTCAGATGGAAGACCGGCAGGGAAAGAAGATGCAGAATTACCAAACGCAATATCTTTTGTTGGTTGCGTCCATGGGTGACATGCTTCACCAGCACCCGAAACACCTAAATTATTTTCAGCTGCATTTCTATTCATGAAAATTCCATCAGGAGAACTAACTGCAAGAGTATAAGTGTTAGAAGGAGTTAATGTAAATGTATAAGTAGCTGTATAAAAACAGTTACAACATGCTACTTTTTCGTCAATAGATGCGCTCCACCAAATTTCAGATGGATTACTCCATGGTCCGATTCGTAGGTGGGCAGGAACGCTTTTATCTACTACCCAACTTTTAGATGAACCATTGGTAAGGTTTTGAACAATAGTTGGATCCATATTGAAATCACTTCTTACAGTAATATCCTTAGTAACAACAGTAGAAGTTCCTCCTGCACCATAAGCAACAGCAGTAATTCGATAAGCAATCACACCCGGATCTTCAAAACGTTTTGTTACACTTCCTGAAGGCAATGAAGTTAAAGTTGGAGAAGTATTTTCTTCAACCTTGTTATATCCTATTTTATAGGCGATAGCGTTGTCTGCTGTTAATTTAATCACAACATCACCTGTACCATTTCCATTTGGATTGGCAGCATTTTGACCAACAATATCAGTATTAATTACTAAATTAGTTGGAGCATTTAAATCGCCCAATTCATACTTTTCTTCTTCACAACCAAATAAGAAAAAGGCTGATGCAGCAAGAATACCAAAAATATATTTTATATTTTTTTTCATAATTTATTTTTTAATTTGATTGAGTTACATTATCAATATAAATTACTTCTCCAGTTCCAGAAGCAATATCATTATAACGGAATACTAATTGTCTGAATTCAGTTCCAGCCGGAATACCAAAAGTTCCGAAGTCAAACACCAATTCTTCCCATTGGTTAGCAACTGTTGAAGCCACTTGAAGAACTTTATTGGAAACTCCGTTAGTTCCTTGTTCGATTTCTACATTGAGTTTTTTACCTACTTCTGTAGAATACACCATTACTTTAATTTTGCTTCCATTATCAATATTTATCGGAGTCCCATTTGGAGTTGACAATGGAGTCCAAGTTCCACTCCATACTTCAGCTCCGTTGTTTTTAGTATACCTCCAAACATTAGAGCTTGTATTGATTCCTCCTGGAAATGGATTTGCTACTCTAGCTACATCAACACCACCAAAAGTTCCACCAATTGTATAATTTTGATTTGGATCTTCGTAAGTAATTGGAAGTGCGTATGGATTGAAAATAACAACTTGCTCAATAACTTGAGCAGTTGCAGCACCACCGCTTAAAGCAACCACTTTTAGGTTGTATGTTCCAGCTGATGCATAAGTGTGAGCTGGCAGTGTTTGACCAACCGACATTGGAGTACCTACCTCGCCAGTTACGTCGCCAAAATAAACCAAGAAAGAATTAGCATAATCAGCAGTTGCAGAAACAGTAAGATCATAACCATTAACTGATTTATTTACTGCTAAATTTTCTGGTGCTCTGTATGTTAATTGTAACGGATACTCATTGGATGTTTGATTTCCAGCGATATCTGTAGAAACAATCGTTACGGTATACGAACCTTCAGGGTAATTATGTGAAGTTGATTGACCAGGTGCTAACGTCACTGGACCAGTAGTACCGTGACCATATGAAACCGTAAAACTAGTAACTCCTTCACCTATTGGTGTGATTTCCACCAGTCCTGAATTATCATCACTGATGTCAAAGATTCTATTATTATTGCTTGACGATGCGGTATTCAAAGAGTTTAAATCATCGTTTAAACTATCAGGAGTACTGCAGCTAGCAACAACTAGAACTAATAGGCAACTAAAAATTGATTTTATTTTTTTCATAATTTAATTATTAATTATAATTAGGATTTTGAACTAATATAGTGTTTTGAAGCTCAGTATAAGGTATTGGGAAAATCTCGTGTTTACCTGCTACAAATCCTCTACTAGCTAATTTTGATGCAGCATCACCCCAACGAACTAAGTCAAAGAAACGATGTCCTTCGCCAGCCAATTCTTTTCTTCTTTCCAATTTAATCGCATCCATTGAAACTGGAACCGGAGCTAATCCAACTCTTGCTCTAACTGCATCTAGTAATGCTTGAGCTCTTGCACCTGTTCCTCCTAAAGCTTCCGCTTCCAAAAGGTAAGTATCAGCCAATCGGATAACATAAGTATCTTGTCTGTAGTTTAAAACCGCATCTCCTTGACCTGTAGTAACATCCGATTGTTTTGGCAAGAATTTAGCCAAGAAATAACCTGTATCTTCATAACCTGCAATGTAGTCCGCTTGACCTGCTAATTTCAATGCTCTTAAATCGAATATTGTTGCTGAGAAACGTGGATCACCATTCATTACATTATATAAATCCTGAGTAATTACATTGAAACTCCATCCCGATGGAAGATCTGGTGCTGCTGAACCTGTTGGTCTTGAGTAACCTCTTGGTCCAACCATTACATTTACAGTATTTCCTTCGTCTCTACCACTACCCCAAATTCCCCAATACGAATTTCCAGCACTAGTATGAGCAACTTCAAGAATAGATTCTGAATTGAATTTGTTAGCAGGAACCCAAAGGTCACTGTAATTTGAAAGCAATTGATAACCATATTGGCTAGTTCCACCTGGAGTACCATTAACATCAGCCAATTGAGCAGCTGCTAATGCATTTTTTCCATCGTATAAATACACTTTCCCTAGTAATGCTTTTGCTGCACCTTTTGTTAAGCGAGCTAACTCAGAATTTGGCAATGTTGCTGGTAAGTCATTTATCGATGCTAATAAATCAGCTTCAATCTGAGCATACACGTCACTTGGATTTGCTTGTGGTTGTGAGTACATATTTCCTGGCGTTAATTGTTCCAGTATCAAAGGAACATTTTTAAACATACGCACCAAGTTGAAATAGTATAATGCTCTCAACGTTTTAGCTTCAGCCATATATCTCAATTTCAAATTACCGTCCATAGGAACGTCTGGCAATCTGCTGATTAAAATATTTGCTCTTGTAATTCCTTGATAATGGTCACTCCAAAAACTTGCTGGTACAGTTGTACCACTTTGAGTGTAATTAGAGAAACTTTGAATTCCAATTCCATCCGTTGCACCACCACCACCAGCTACGTGATCATCTGAACCAGCATTCATCATGGTTATCATATTTTCAAAACCACCTGAATTTTTTCTCAAAATATCATATACGGCAATTAAACCAGCATAAGCTTCCTCTTGATTCGAATAATAATTCGCAGAAAGCACCTGACCTTCTGGAGTTAACTCCAAATAGTCTTTGTTGCACGATACAATTGTAGATGCTACAATGCCTGCAAGCACTAAAAATTTAATTTTTACATTTTTCATAATCATTATTTTTAAAATTGTAAGTTAGCTCCAAACATTAATGTACGTGCTTGAGGATAAAATCCTTTATCAATTCCCAATACAGTACCACCAATTTCAGGATCATAACCTGTATATTTTGTTAATGTTAATAAATTTTCACCTGTAACATAAAGTCTAACTTTATTGGCACCAATTTTATTTACCATAGTAGTTGGTAAAGAATATCCTAATTGAACTACTTTCAAACGAAGGTAATCTCCTTTTTCAAGATAGAAATCAGACATGTTTCCGAAGTTACCATTTGTATCATTATTGGTAAGTCTAGGATAATCATTTGATGTACCTTCACCATGCCAACGGCTCAATGCCTCGGTTTGGTAATTTGCGTTTCCTACATCTAAACGACGTAAACCTTGGAAGATTTTGTTACCTGCTGCACCTTGCGCAAATACCATAACATCAAAACCTTTGTAGTCAGCATTAAGAGTTAAACCAAAAGTGTATTTTGGTAGCGGACTTCCCAAAAATGTTTTATCACTGTTATTGATTGTACCATCACCATTAACATCTACCCAACGGAAATCTCCAGGAACGGCATTAGGCTGAATTAAACCACCAGAAGCATTTGTATAGGCATTAACTTCTGCTTGATTTTGGAAAATACCTGCAGTTTGGAAACCATAGAATGAGTTATAAGCTTCTCCTACTTGAGTTCTTGTAATTCCTCCCATCGATTGGAAACCAGCAGCGTCATCGGTTATAAAATCTACTCCTGCACCAATATCGGTTACTTCGTTTTTAAGGGTTGAGAAAACTCCAGTAGCAGAAAAATTCACTCCTCCTAATTTTTTGCGGTATCCTAATTCAACTTCTAAACCAGAGTTTTCCATACTTGCTACGTTAGCAAATGGATTTTGATTTACCCCAACATATCCAGGAATTCTCAAACGCTGAATAATATCGGTAGTTTCTTTTTTATAATACTCCATGGTAAGAGTAACATCATTGAATAATTTAGCATCAAAACCAAAATTGGTTTGAGCTGTTTCTTCCCAATGCAATTCTGGGTTATCAATTGTAACTGGCGCATAACCTGTTCCAATTTGATTAGCTGTACCAAAAGTATAGTTTGAACCACCATCAACAAGTGAAAGATACATAAAATCTGACAATGGACCAACGTTACCGTTTACACCATAACCTCCTCTAATTTTTAATGTATTTACAACTGAATTGTCTTTCCAGAAACCTTCTTTAGAAACAACCCAACCTAATGACATAGATGGGAATGTACCGTATTTATTATCCGGTCCAAAACGAGAAGAACCATCTCTTCTTATGATTCCAGTAAACAAGTATTTTTCTTTGTAGTCATAGTTAAGACGTGCGAAAATAGAAGTCAATCTGTGTTCAATCATGTCGGAAGAGAAACCTGTTTTATCGGCTGCTGGCACTTCATAATTGAATGATGCGTCTTGGTAATCATTGGTAGGCAAATTAGCATGTGTTACGCCAGAATAATATCCATTAGCTCCAAGAACGTTAACCTCTTGACCTAATAATACTGTGAAATTATGGTCTCCAATTTCTCTTGTATAAGTCAACACATTATCAATAATCCAATCTAAAGCCGTATTAGTATTTCTAGTTAAACTACTTTTATTTCCGTTATTGAACGAAGCATTTAAGTAGAATTTAGGAGAGAAATATTCATTACCCCAATATGATTTTTTTCCACCAGCTGAAGATTTGAATTTCAAACCTTTCATGATGTTGGCTTCAATAAAAAAGTTTCCAACAAAATCGTCTGACCAACCAAAATTTCCTCTTTGAATTTTAGAGAATGCAACTGGATTAGCGATTTCTTGTCCAACCAAAGATGAAATTCCATAAGGATTTCCGTTTTCATCTCTAACAACATAATAGGTTGAACTAGTTGGATTGTTAAAGTTATTATATGGCGCTGAATTGGCAACAATTGGATCAGTCACTATTAATGGTGTAGTTGGATCTAGCATAATAGCTGAAGATAAAACTCCACCAAACTCTGTATTCAGACTACCAATACCAACTTGTTTTTGGTGTGTATAACCAAATGATTGACCAATAGAGAAAATATCGGAAATTTTGTGATTAGAATTGAGTCGGAAATTCTTTTTGTTATAGTTTGAAACTTCAGTAGCCACTATACCTTCTTGATCCTGCATTCCAAAAGAAACATAAAAATTAGAATTTTCGCTTCCACCACTAAAACTCAACTCATGGTTGTAACGTTGAGCACCAGATTTAAACACTTCTTTTTGCCAATCTGTTCCAACACCTAGTACTGATAAATCAGGGAAAATCAAATTACCACCAGCTGCTACTGATTTTTCATTCATAATCGCTCCGTACTCAGTAGCATTTAAAACGTTAAGGGTTTTTTCAGGTGAAGAAATTCCAGTAAATCCATTATAATTTACACTGATTTTTCCTTTTTTACCTTTTTTAGTTGTTATCAAAACAACCCCAGAAGCTGCTCTAGTTCCATAAATTGCTGCTGAAGCTGCATCTTTTAGCACTTCAATAGACTCAATATCCGATTGATTCAGATAACCTAAAGCGCCTGAGTCTACAACAACTCCATCAATAACCCACAATGGATTATTTGCTCCACCAAAAGTAGTGATTCCACGTACTCTAATAGTTGAAGCTGAACCTGGCGCACCCGAATTGGATGCTATGGTAACTCCAGAAACTCTACCTTGTAGTGATTGTTCAACTCTTCCGTTTGGAACTTTTTCTAAATCCTTTGCGGATACTTTAGAAATAGCTCCTGTTGTAACACTTTTCTTTTGAGTACCGTAACCTACGTTGATTACAACCTCTTCAAGAGTGTTGCTCTCTTCACTAAGAGATACATTAATTGGTCCTTCAGTGATTGCAACCTCTTTTGTTGTGTAACCTAAAAAGGAAACAACTAAGGTAGTCGCATTTGAAGAAACATTAAATGTGAATTTTCCATCAATATCGGTTGAAGTACCCGCAGATGATCCTTTTTCTACCACATTTGCTCCTGGCAGAGGAAGACCATTCGATGTTACTGTACCTGAAACTTTTTTCTGAGCTTGTGCAGATACAATAAAGATGAAAAACATTGAAATTAAGAACAGATTGTCCCTAAATCTTTTCGAAAATAGCTTTAAATTCATAAGCGATTAATATTTAGTTTGGTTAATTTTTAAAAGGGAGTAAAAATGACTCTCTTAATAAGTTGTTAAATTATCAAATAAATAAAAATCAAATTCACAATCAACCTTAACAAAATATTTACATATCTAAATTTTAGGGTACTTAAAATAAGAATATCATAAAAGCACTATAAATAAGGAAGTCTGTATACTGTAAAATAAAATTGATTGTGCAAAATTGAATTAACGAAAAGGTTTTTGTTAAGGTAATGCTAAGGTATTTTGGTCCATTTTGTAAAGTTAAACACTCAAAATGTAGTCTACTAAACCATCATTATGCATCAAATTAAGTTTTTTACGCAAACGATGTCGTTTAATCTCCATACTTCGAATCGAAATATTGAGCATAGGCGCAATCTCTTTTGAGGTCAAATTAAGACGTAAATAAGCACACAATTTCAAATCACTCGGACTCAAATTAGGATGTTTCGTTTTTATCCTTTTCAAAAAGTCTTTATCAACACTATCAAACGCTTCTTTGAAGACATTCCATGAATCATCTTCAGTAATATTTTTATTAATAGTAGAAATTACTGATTTGATGCTCTTTGTTCCGTTTTCATCAGATGACTTCTTTAAATCGTCTTTTATAATGCTTAACAACTCGTTTTTCTTGATCAAACTCATCGTAGAAACCGCCAATTCTCTACTTTTTGCATCCACGTCTTGCGAAAGTTGTTCGTTTCTCAGTTTCATCAATTGTTGTTCATTCTCTAAAGCAGCTATTTCTAATAACAAATTATTTTCTTCAATCAGTTTTTCCTTTTGTTTGTTGTAATAGTTCAGATAAGCTTTGTTGATGTAATAGGCTAATACGATAAATAATAAAAAATAAATAATCAGAGCAAAATTGGTAGAGTACCAAGGTTTGTTAATTGTAAAAGTATAAACGGCAACATTTTCCGAAATTGAATTGGCAATCTTAGCTCTTACTTTAAATGTATAATCACCAGGTTCCAACTTTTTAAAACTAACACTTGATTTTGAATTCCATTCGCTCCAATTATCGTGAACACCATCCAGTATGTATTGGTATTTTACATCAATAAATCGATTGTATTGTGGAATGGTGTAATTGAATACTATATTATTCTCATCCGACTTTAATTCACCTTCCGAATCTATTGGAATGCTAAATGTAGGTTCGCTGAATTTATTCACACTTATATCTGTGATAATGACTGGCTGGCTTTTCACCTTAAAAAAGGCTAGATTGATAATAAAGTAACCATCCGTTTTTCCAATTAAATATTCGTTATCTGAAATTTTGGTAATATTTTCAAAACTCAACATAGCATTGGTTATAGAAAATGGAATCGGAATTTTATGAATTTTCAACTCTGAATCAAAATTTCCAATGGTGAAATAATAAATGTAATTACGTGTAAAAAGCCACATCTTATTGGATTCATCTACATTTAATTTTCCTGAGATGTATTCATTATTATCAAAAAGTTTACTCAAGTTAACGTCTCTCTCAAATACTTTGGTTTTTGAGTTCAATTTATAAATCCCTTGTTTTCCGGCAAAGTAGATACTATTATTGTACTTCACTAAACTAAAATGCTTCCCTTTTTTAGGCGTTTTGAGAATGCTGAATTTATTAGCCGCACTAAAATCATTATTTACATCAACTTTTAGTATTCCTTTGTATTCATGACCTACATATATTTCGTTGTAATCCGAAATTTCAAAATACCTTGATGAAATATCAAACCCTTTTATCTTGCCTTTGTAAATCCATTCTCCTCCTACTTTTTCTAGAATTGACAATCCATTATAATTTCCTTGAATTATCATAGAATTATTTTTGGGCACTACATTGAACATCCATGTTCCCGATTGTTTGTAAAGTAATCGAGCGGTGGTTCCTTCTACTAAAAATGTTCCCAAATTATGGCCACAAAAAAGTTTACCATCGTGTTTAAACAACTGCCAAACCTGACCTTTTGTTCCATTAATGAAATTATATCGATTATTGGTTTTTGCATCCTTGTAAAACAATCCTTGGTTGGTTCCTAAATAAATTTTTCCTTCAAACTTAACCGAAGCATAAACAGTTCCCAAATAGCCCTCATCGTCTTTGTAACTTTTAATGGGTGATTGCAAATTGATGCAGTCAATTCCGTTATCCAATCCCAGCCACAAATTGTGATTGGCATCTTCACTCATTGATAAAACGGTATTATTGCTCAATCCACCATTGTTATGAGTGATATGATATCGGGTTTTTCCGTTCTTATCCAATAAAAACAATCCGTTCGAAATGGTTCCTATCGCAAATCCACCATCCGATAATTGTAAAGCGCAAAAAACTGAATTGGATAGTAAATCCGCATTCGATTCAAAGGAAAAAGACGACAATTGCTTGGAAGACAACTTAAAAACTCCTGCCGTTTCTGTTTGCAATAGTAATCCATCGCTGTGTTTGAAAATTTCAACAATTCTATTTCCTTTGATGCGTTCATCGGAACAAACTAAAACACTTTTGCCATTGACAATTTCAAATAAACCTTCTCCAATAGATTGATAATAAATCGAATTATTGACTCTATAGCATTTAAATATGTATTTTTTTACGTCGGAAAATTGAAAGGTATTGTCTTTAAGATTGTAAATATAAATTCTGTTAAAGGATTGAAACAAAACCCAATGATCAAACGCAATGATGTTCCAGAAATGCTCGTCTTCAATTAATTTGTTTTTGATTTTCTGACTCAACGAAAAGTATTTCAGCGCTCCATTTCGTTGTCGCTGCCAATAACCAAACTCCATGTAACATCCTGTAAATACTTTATCTCCTAAGACCTTTACAGACCGAATTATACTTTCATTATTGGAAGGATACAACGACCAACTCGATCCATTAAACTCTAACAATCCTTCATTATTAGCAAAATAAGCAAACTGATTGGTGTCGTGCGCAATCATCCAACTCTGATTTCCAGCGTTATAAACATCTGAACTGTATTTTACAATTGGCGGTAACTCTTGTGCATCAGTTGCAAAAGAAAGAAAGAAAAACAGTAAACCGAATCGAAAAATGATGGATTGTGACATTACTTAAAAAGTATGATTTAGGTTGTGTTGGAAAGTTGAATAGTGTGCTAAATTAAGTAAACAAAAAATACTATTCAAAAAAAATGAATAGTATAAATTGAGAATGCTTTATATTACTTACTGTATACTACTTCTCATTTGAGAAATCATTATCTTTGCGAAAATTTGCTTTTTGCTATGATTCCAAAAGACATTTCCGCACTCGAACCCAAAAAGAACATTCTCATTAAAGGCGCTCAGATTCACAACCTGAAAAACCTCGACGTTGCTATACCAAGAAACAAATTGGTGGTCATTACCGGACTTTCAGGTTCTGGAAAATCATCGTTGGCTTTTGATACCTTGTATGCCGAAGGTCAACGTCGTTATGTAGAAAGTTTGTCGAGTTATGCACGTCAGTTTTTAGGTCGTTTGGACAAACCCAAAGTCGATTACATCAAAGGAATTGCTCCTGCGATTGCCATCGAACAAAAAGTAAACACTACCAATGCACGCTCTACCGTAGGAACTTCAACAGAAATATACGATTACCTGAAATTGCTTTTTGCCCGAATTGGTAAAACGTATTCGCCCGTTTCGGGAAAAGAAGTCAAAAAAGATACCGTTACCGATGTGATGGCTGATGTAAAAAAATTTGAATTGGACAGCAAATGGTTGCTTCTCGCTCCGATTCATCTGGAAGAAGGCAGAAAGTTAGAAGACAAACTAAAAGTGCTTCTACAACAAGGTTTTGCTCGTATTTTGGTGAACGATGAAATGGTGCGTTTGGATACTATTGATCAGCACTCATTGGATAACAAAGACATTCTTTTAATCATCGATCGTATCGTGGTTAAGGAAGAGGAAGAATTCTATAATCGTTTGGCGGATGCAGTGCAAACGGCTTTCTTTGAAGGTAAAGGCGAATGTTACCTGCAAGAATTAGACTCTAAAAAACGATTCAATTACAATACTAATTTTACTTTAGACGGAATCAATTTCCTCGAACCTAATATTCATCTATTCAGTTTTAATAATCCGTATGGTACTTGTCCAACGTGTGAAGGTTACGGAAACATCATCGGAATTGACGAAGAATTAGTGATTCCCAACACCGCACTTTCCATCTATGAAAATGCAGTTTACCCGTGGCGTGGTGAAAGTATGAGTTGGTACAATGATCAATTGGTAAATAGTGCTTATAAATTTGATTTCCCTATTCATAAACCGTTTTACGAACTCACTGATGCTCAAAAAGATTTGGTGTGGAAAGGCAATCAGTATTTTACGGGTTTGAATGATTTCTTTAAAGAATTAGAAGAAAAAAACTATAAAATTCAAAATCGTGTGATGCTGTCGCGCTATCGCGGAAAAACCAAATGTACCACGTGTAAAGGCAAACGTCTTCGACAAGAAACGAATAATATTAAAGTAGGCGGAAAAACCATTTCTGAAATTGTTGATTTACCAATTAAAAACCTCATCACTTTTTTCAAGGATTTGAAATTAACGGAATACGATTTGAAAGTGGCCAAACGCCTTTTAATTGAAATCAACAACCGATTGGCCTTTTTAAGCGATGTTGGTTTGGATTATCTGACGTTGAACCGAAATTCGGCCTCACTTTCGGGTGGTGAATCACAACGTATTAATTTGGCAACCTCATTAGGAAGTAGTTTGGTTGGTTCGATGTACATTTTAGATGAACCGAGTATTGGTTTGCATCCGAAAGATACCGAACGCTTGATTAAAGTACTAAAAGAACTACGCGATTTGGGGAATACCGTAATTGTGGTCGAACACGACGAAGACATCATGAAAGCCGCCGATATGATCATTGATATTGGTCCAGAAGCCGGAACTTTTGGAGGAAAATTAGTGGCTCAAGGCACATTTGATGAGATTTTAAAAAGCGATTCATTAACCGCTAAGTATTTGAATGGTGAAATGGAAATTGTGGTTCCGAAAAAACGTCGTGTTTCTAAAAATTACATCGAAGTGAAAGGCGCGCGTGAAAACAACTTAAAAAACATTGACGTGGCTTTTCCGTTGGAAAGTTTGACCGTAATTACGGGTGTTTCGGGTAGTGGAAAAAGTACATTAGTCAAAAAGATATTATTTCCTGCTTTGCAAAAGAAAATTGAAGGAATTGGCGAAAAAGCAGGTCAGTTTTCTGAATTAGCTGGAAGTTATTCACACATCAAACACATTGAATACGTTGATCAGAATCCGATTGGAAGAAGTTCGCGTTCGAATCCAGTTACGTACATCAAAGCCTACGACGATATTAGAGATTTGTTTTCTAAAGAAAAATTATCCAAAATTCGCGGGTATCAACCCAAACATTTTTCGTTTAATGTAGATGGCGGACGCTGCGAAACCTGTAAAGGCGATGGTTCGATTAATGTAGAAATGGTATTTATGGCCGATGTTGAATTGCCGTGTGAAACCTGTGGCGGTAAACGATTCAAAAAAGAAATCCTCGAAGTGCGTTTTGAAGAAAAAAACATCGATGATATTTTAACCATGACCATTGACGATGCGGTAGCGTTCTTTTCGAAACACAAACAAACCAAAATCACTCAGAAATTACAACCGTTACAAGATGTTGGTTTGGGTTATGTTCAATTGGGACAATCGTCATCAACCCTTTCGGGTGGAGAAGCGCAACGCATCAAATTGGCTTCATTTTTAGTCAAAGGAACCACCAAAGACAAAGCGTTGTTTGTATTTGACGAACCCACAACGGGTTTGCATTTTCACGATATTAAAAAATTATTGGCCTCATTTGAAGCCTTAATTGAAAAAGGACATTCCATTATCGTAATTGAGCACAATTTGGATTTAATCAAATGTGCCGATTACATCATTGATTTGGGTCCAGAAGGCGGAGAAAACGGCGGAAAATTACTCGCAGTAGGAACACCCGAAGAAATTGTAAAAAACAAAAACTCAGTTACAGCGAAGTATTTGAAGGAGAAATTATAAGGTTACAAAAATTCACGACGATCATTTTCTAGCCCCGACCTGCCTGCCTGTAGGCAGGTAGCAACGAAAATCCCGTCTTTTGGGACGGGATTGTAGTGAATAGCGGGAATAAGGATGGCAAGAAAGCCCAAGCCATTTGCTCCTATTCAATCACCACTTTTTTAGAAACTTTTTTACCATTGGTTTCTAAAATGGCCATATAAATTCCTTTTGACAATTGACTTACGTTTACAGGTTCAAGCAAATTAGTATTTTCAAAGTTTTCTGAGATCACTGTTTTTCCTTGAATATCAACTAAGGTAAAAGTATAATTGGCATCGGTAATTACACCTTTATTAATGTATAATGTATCGTGTGCTGGGTTTGGGAAGAAACTCACTTGTAAATCAGCATTATAATCTGTATTATTCAATGTTGTGCTGGCTACTGCAAAATGCATAGTCGCACCAATCGCAGCCTTGGCTACATTATAATTGTATTCGGGATCCATGTTTTCCAACAAATCGCTGGCAGTATGACGGTGTTCCGTTTCGTTGGTTTCAAAAAAACCAGTAATGATTTCGTTGTTGTCTTCAAACGTCATGTAATCCGAAGCATACGCATACGATAAAAAGGTATTTAAAGGAGAATATAATTCGGTACACGTAATCAACTCTTGTGTTTTTTGATTGGATGCCGCATTATTAGAAGTCGGACTTCCCAAATCTCTCTCACATGTAATTGTGTCGTTAGTCAAACCAGCAACTCCTCCGACTTCATCTAAATTGAACACTAATCGGATATTCATTTTCGGACTGGTAGCGTTCACCACATTGTTCACAAAATGCTGACTTCCACGTAAACCATCTTCTTCACCACTAAAATTGATGAACTTAATGGAATATTCGGTTGGAATGTCTTTCAATAGACGAGCGATTTCTAGAATTGCCGCTACTCCACTTCCGTTATCATTGGTTCCAACACCAACAATCGAATCATAGTGACCACAAACGATTACATACGTATTTGGGTACACTGTTCCCACTTTGGTAACCACTAAATTTTTACAGGTAAATCCTGAATAGCTATAGGAATCTTCTACCATTTGAGAAGCAGTATAACCATAACTTAGATATTCCGCTTTCAGCCAGTTCAAGGTATTTTGTAAAGCAGCTGTACCGCGACGCTTTACTCCTAGTGATTCAAATTGAGTTAAATTGGCCGTAATATTCTCTTGCGAACATTGATCTACTACATCTTGGTAGGCTTGAATAAAAGTTTGGCTGTAATTGACTGTACTGAACAATGAAAACAGTCCGATTAAAAAAGTGTTTTTTGCGAATTTCATACTGAAATAATTCAACGATTTGGATATTGGCAACAAAAGTAACAAAATTTTGCAGACTACAAACTTAATTTTTTCAATAGTAAACAATACAACAATTAATTTTAAAGATTTAAAAATCAAATAGTTAAAAATCATTAACAAATCGTTGACAACTCATTTAAGGTGCTTTGGCACACAACTTGAAATAGACTAAACATCAGAACAATTTTCTGATCGAATAAGCTGAAAATCGAAAGAGTAAGCACAACTCCGAATCGTCGGATAAAACGAAAAGATTATGAAAAAAATTACCCTTTTAGTAGCAAGTGTTTTACTGGTAGTAAACGTTGCGAATGCACAAAGAAATGACCGATTTAGCTTTGATGAGCCAATCTCGTTCACAGAAAGAGGAATTGAATTCTTTGTTTTTCCAAATGGCGACTTTGATTTCAACACACGTCCAAGCGACAGTCACGGCGAGTTTTATTTTAGAGGAGCTGGAAAAAAAGGAGCCGATATTCAAAATAGAAGCGCAAGCGCAAGAGGTCCAATCAACTACGGTGTTTTAATTGAGCACGATAGTTTTGGTAGAGTTCGTAGAGTGGGAAACACCTTCATTAACTACGACTTCAACGATAGAGTAACTAGAATTGGTACAGTATATATGAAATACAACCGTTTTGCTCTGGCTCAAGTTGGTGGATTGCGAATTGTATACGACCGAAGAGGCGCCATTGTAGACATGGTAGGAAGCGTAAAAGGACATAGAAATAATGGTTTTACAACTACGTATTACGGTCCAACAGTGTACCACAACAACGTGAACAACACGTACACGTACAACTCAGATGATTACTACTATTACAGAGCCGATGGAGCTCGCGCTAAAATAGAAGATAAAGAAGATAAATAATTGGTTGGTTAGATTTGTTTGTTTGATGAATCCTGCAGAATCTGGGAAGAGGAAGCAGGATTTTTTTTTGATTTTAATTTGCCACAGATCCACAGATTTTTTTATCAAACAATCAATCTGTGAATCTGCGGCGGACAATTATTTTGTAGCCAATCCAGCTCTGCGTTGCAAGTTTGCAGGCATTTCTCCTTTTTTTCTATGCCATTCCACGCGCTTCCGTTGGTCGCGGTGTACTGTCAAGAAAAAATAGTCGCACTGCCAGCAAAGCTTTCCACTGCGATCTGGGCTAAAAAGAGTAACTCAGAAAAAGACACGAATTGCACGAATTATCATTAATGAAATTGCATTAAAAATTAAAATTCGTGAAATTAAATTTACAAATGAATAATTCGTGCCAATTGGTGAAAATTCGTGTAAAAACATTAAGTCTAGCGTCTGCGAATCTTTTCAACTATAGTTGTAACAACGGAATTAAAATCCTCAGAAATGTTCAACTTATAATTCACCCAAACGTACAGAGCAGTAATTAGCGTAGATTTTAAAATAATATTTACAATCGGATGAAACGGAAAATCCCAGTAATAAAAGGCAAAAAAGAATACCGCAAAAACTACTAAAGAAGTGATGGTTTTCAAGGTAAACGGATACAATTTCATTTTGATTACCACAAACAACAACTTGGCTAAACTGTATAAGGTAATCGAAATTAATGTCGCAATTGCCGCACCATTAATCCCATATTCAGGAATCAGCAACATGTTCAACGAAATGGCCATAAAAGCCAAAAGCAAACCTAAAAACAATACCATTTTGTAGTACTTCGAGTTGAAAATAATAGCATTGTTATTCCCTAAAATCAAATCAAAATACTTTGAAAAACCAATCGTAAACACCACAAAGACGCCACCTCTATAATTTTCAGGCAATAACAAATACAACTGATTAATGTTGAGTAAAATCCCCAAAAACACTAAACCACCCACAATTTGCAAGGTGATGGATGTTTTTTTGTACAATTCGTTCAATTCATCATGCTTACCTTCGGTCATTAATTTGGCCGTAATGGGATAGGTAATTTGGTGCATCGCTCGACTCGGAACCGAAATGACCGTTGCTATAAAAATCGCCACCGAATAATACGCTATGTTCTCAATTTTGATGTATTGTCCGATCATGTTCTTGTCAATATCCAACAGCATATTTGCAATACTTCCCGAAAGAATAATGAATATCGAATAGATAAAAACTTGCTTTGTATTGCTCGGAAATTGGAAGGAAAATGACACCTTTTTGACTTTCATCGCATAAAAAAACATGACCAAAGTAGTGGCCAAATAAATTCCCATCAACGTATTGATAAAAGCTAAAGGCGACATCCAACCAAAATAAACGGCAAACAGAAAAATGGTTATGAAAACACGCAAAACGACTTCTTTGACAAAGCTTCCAAATACCGATTGCATGTGGACTTTCACCCAAGCGTAGAAAATTTCAAAATAACCCATACACAAACCGATGACGGGAATTTGCCATACAAAATCGTGTATAATTGGGTTTTCTCTTGATAAAAAACTAGCGATGTATTCGTAGGTTAATGTTCCCAAAAGCACCATCGGAATCAGAAACAAAAAAGGCAACAACAGTACAAATGATAAAAATTGTCCTTTTTCTTTCTCGGTAGAATAATGTGAAAAGAATTTTACCAATGTATTGTGAACTCCAAATGCCATCAACGGCATAATCACGTTGGCCGAAGACAAAATATAACCCGTCAATCCGTAATAGGTTTCACCCAAAAAATGCGGATACATAAACAACGTATTCGCAGCACCAATCACAAAACCAATGTAAGTGATAACTGTATTTTTGATGGATTGGTTGATTACGATACCCATTTTTAGACTTTTTTATTCTCCACAATAATTATTATAATAGTTGACCAACTCTGGAATATTATTTTTGGTGAACTCGCGACTATTAATTTTTTCAACCACAATTTCACAATCAGAAAAATAGCGTAAAGCTCTTGTTTTAAAACTGAATGAGAGTTCCATTGCTTTAGTTTCACCTTTTTTTCGGATGAAATACAAATTCTTTAAATTAAAACCGACTGCTGCTCCAACGCCAACACCACTTGTACCAATGTGACCAGTTGGTTGTACACCAAGTTGACCGTCCATTTCTCGGTAAAGATAAACCAAACCTTGGTCGAGTAACTCCATTATAACAGGTTTACTGTATTTATCGGATTGAACATATTCATACCGTTCGGAAAAACCATAACCCGTAAAAGTTAATCCAATTACAATTTGATCGTCCCAGATTTCAGTTTTATCATCTTCTGAAACTCTAAAATGGATTTTATCGTTTTTTATTTGCCCTAAACCTTTAACTTCAGTACTGTCTTTAAAAACCAAAACAGCTTCACGCTCTTGACCGAACATCAATTGAAACAGAAAAAAGAACACTAATAAGAGGCGTTTTTGAATCACTTTTGAATCAGTTTTACTAATTGTTCCGTAAGTTTTTTTCTTGAATACTGTTGCAATCCCACTGGAAAAACACTTAATTTTTTCTCCAAATACAACTCAAAATAAGATTCAATTGTTTTTTTCAATTTGTCTTTTTCTTCGTACGTAAAGAAAACACCTGTATTAGTTGATGTAATAATTTCAGCAAAATCAGAATCTTTGGGTCCGATGGCAATAATAGGTCGTTCTGAAACTAAATATTCAAATACTTTTCCTGGAATGATGCTTTTAGTTTCGGGTGAATCAATTTCGATCAACAACAATACTTGCGATTTTCGCTGATGTTCTAGCGCTTGTTGGTGTGAAACATAACCTAAATTAGCAACATAATCTATCAAATTGAATTGGGCAATCGAATCCAAAATCTCCTGACTCACTTTGCCTATCAATTTCAATTGAAAATGAGCTGCAAAGTTTTGGTTTTCATGGGTCAATTCGTTTAAAGCTTCCCACAACAACTTCGGATTTCGATCCGACAAAAATGAACCAATATGAGCTAAAGTAAACTTTTCGTCCAAAACTTGTTTGGTGATATTTTCAACATCATAACCATTGGTAATGACTTCAATAGGTTTTGAAGTTATGGCTTTGAATTCTTCTTTGGTAGTTTTACTGGTTACAATAATTGTATCAGCCGTATTGAGTACTTCTCGCTCTAATTTTTTATGCTTTTTTTCAGCATAAGAAGACAATTTCAATGCTTTGTGATAGCCGATGGTTGTCCACGGATCACGAAAATCGGCCAACCATGTTACATTGAGTTCTTTTTTCAAATGCAAACCAATCAAATGCAAACTGTGTGGTGGACCCGAAGTGACTATAGCATCTATTTGATTTTCTTGAATGTATTTTTTTAAGTACCTAACAGATGGTTTCACCCACAAAAAACGCGCATCGGGAATGAAAACATTTCCTCTAATCCAAAGTAAAAAACGTTGTAAAAGAGTTTGTTTTTTGGCAGCAGGAATGATTCCGGAACTGATTTTTTGAGTGGAGTTTTTAGAAAAAAAAGACGCCAATTGATACGGTTCAAAAATGCGGTTGTTCAGAATAATTGCTTTGTCTGAAACGTCTTTTTGCAAACCTTCATCCATAATCGGATACGTTGGGTTTTCTGGAATATATACTATTGGCTGAATATCAAAATCGGGTAAATACTTAACAAATTTGAGCCAACGTTGTACTCCTGGTCCGCCAGCTGGAGGCCAATAATATGTGATAATAAGAAGTTTTTTTTCGTCTTCAGACATTATCTTTAGGCTATTTGCTATCCTTAACTTTTGGCGATAACTGTTCTTGATTTTTTCTCAAAAAATAAACTCCAGCACCAATTAAAACCAACATCAACAACGAGCTAATTAAGGCAATTGTACTTCCTGTTTTAACCACTTGTGGTTCAAATTTAAACTCAATTTTATGTTTTCCAGCTGGAACTTCCAAACCGCGTAAAGCATAATTCACACGAAGAATTGTAGCTTCTTTACCATCAATTGTTGCTTTCCAACCATTTTTGTAATACATCTCAGAAAACACAGCAAAACCTTTGTTTGTATTATTGGAAACGTATTGTAAATGATTAGGTTTATAACTGGTAAGTTGAACGGTAGCTGTACTGTCAACGGTAAATTTCTTGTCAGATTTTGGCATTGCCTTGTAAATTCCATCTATATTTGGTGAATAAATAGCCACATTTTTGGTATCTAATTTATTCAAAGCCTTCATTTCAGCATCGGCATTTGCTACTGGTTTTAAGTCGCTTACAAACCATGCATTTCCATTAGCATCAGTGTTTTTAACTGGGAACTCTTGTCCTTGTTCGTCGATTTGAATCAGATATTTTACATTAAGCATATTTAAAACACCTACATTATTCTTTACGATTTGGTAATCGAACAATTCTTGCATTCGTTTAGGACGTACTGCCGAATAACCGCCAATTGATTTATGAAAATAAGATGCTTTCCCGTTTAAATATCCTTCAATATCCAATACACGATAAACTGATTTGTCTTCCAAAATCTGTTGATCTGCTTGAGAAGCTTCAAACGGAATGTCTACTTGTCTGGCACTAACAAAATCATCTTTGTTTACGTATTTTTTATCAACAAAAAACAAATCAGACACCATTAAAAGTCCGATTAAGATAACTGCGATAGTGGCTTTTAATTTGTTTTTCACATACATAAACATCAAACCAAACACAAGTACAACAAAAAAACCTGAACGCAATAAATCGGCAGCATATAAACTTTTACGATCTTGTTTTAGGGCTTCAATAAAATTCACTCCAAATGATTTATCATCACTCTGGCTGAACATTTGCAGTAATTGACCGTCCATTTGTCCTTCAAAATCAAACGAACTTCTGATTAAAAACAGCCCGATTAAGATTCCGAAAACAGTAGCTGAAGCTTTCCACAAACTTGACCATTGTTTTTCTTTATCAGTAGTAAAAAAAGAGTGTAATCCCATGATAGCCAGAACAGGAATACACAATTCCAAAATCACTTGTATAGAAGAAACGGCTCTGAATTTATCGTACAACGGCACATAATCAATAAAGAAATCGGTTAAGGTGTTGAAATTTTTCCCCCAAGACAGCAGAAGCGAAAGAATGGCTCCAGCTAAAAAAGCATATTTTATTTTACGTTTGTCGTGGTACATTCCCAATACAAACAAAAAGAACACTACGATTCCGATGTATGCTGGTGCTGCCACAATTGGTTGTTGTCCCCAATAAGTAATTCCGTAACTTTGAGTAAACTGCAATGCTTCATCGGGTGATGCTCCGTATTGCAACATATAGTCGTAAACGCTTGAATCTTCATTTAAAGCCTCGCTATTTCCACCACCAAAAAGTCGTGGCGCAATCAAGTTAAAACTCTCTCCAATTCCGTAGCTGTACTCGGTGATGTATTCTCTATCCAAAGCAGAATCGCCTGTTTTTTTGCTTCCATCAGCATTAAAAGTTAAGTCGCTTTTACTTCGAATACTAAAATCGGTAAACTCTTTAGTGGCCAATAAACTTGTAGCATTGGCTCCAACTGCTAAAATTACTGCACCAACAAAAACCAATGCAATTTTTGGAATGGATTTAACATCGTTTTCTTTGATTAATTTGTAGGCATAATAGATTCCGATGAACAACAATAAAAACAACAGATAATACGTCATTTGAAAGTGATTGGCATTGATTTCTAACGCAGTAGCAACCATGGTTAATAATCCTCCAACAATGTATCTCTTTTTGAAAACTAATAGTACACCCGCAACTACCATTGGCATATAAGCAATGGCATGAGCTTTGGCATTATGACCCACTCCAAGTATAACTATCAAATAAGTGGATAATCCGAAAGCCAAAGCACCAAAAAAGGCTTTGAGCGAATCCACCTTCAATACTAGCAGCAACAGATAAAATCCTAAAAAGTATAAAAACAAATAATCTGCAGGACGCGGTAAAAAGCGTAACACATCGTCTAAATGGCCTATAAAATCATTAGGATATTTGGCACCGAGTTGGTACGTTGGCATTCCACCAAAAGCAGAATTTGTCCAAAATGGTTCAGCATTTTCACTTGCTCTAAAATCATTTTGTTCTTTTGCCATTGCCGTGTACTGAACGATATCGGATTGGAGTATTTTTTTTCCTTGAAGAACAGGATAAAAGTAAATAATGGAACAAATTACGAAACCAATTATGGCTAAAAGATGAGGATAGAACTTATTGAGTTGCTTCATTTTTTTTGTTTGAATTTATACTGAATCAGATGTATTAACTAATCTACTTCTTCGTAGTCGATGTACTCGCCGACGATTTTTTTCTCTTTGGATTTTTCAGATGTAGACGAATTAGGATTGCTGTTATCGAACTGATTTTGATGTTGTTGATTGAATTGTTCTTGGGCTTTTTCGACCATTTTTCGCATCATAATCGGAAAAAATAATCGAGCCAAAAACTTCAAAATATAGTAGATGGCAACAATCCATAAAATTGTTCTAACAAAACTGGGAAAAGATGCTTCTTGCATTATAAAACTATTTTCGTCAAAAATACTAAATTCTGATATTTAAAATTAGTTTCGCTTCTTAAATAAATAATAAAAAATAGTACATTTGGAAAACCAATCTAAAAAAGTCAAATTCGAGTTTATGAATTTCAAAAAAATAGCCTCAACAGCACTGTTTTTCTTATCCATTACTTGTTTAAGTCAACATACTGATGTAATCAATTCTAACAGACCAAGCGAATCGATGTCGGCTTTTGCTGTCGGTAAAAATGTGATTCAAATTGAATCGGGAGTGAATTACATCAACGACAAGCACAAACTGTTAGAATACCAATCAAGCGGAATGTTCATGGATTTTACAGCTCGTTATGGTTTGCTTTTTGAGCAACTTGAGGCCATTGCCGAAATCAGCTACCAAATGGACAAATACCAATTGGAAGACAACGAAGCTTTTAAAAGAAGCGGGATGCGATCAATGAATATGGGATTAAAATATTTAGTGTTCGATCCGTACAAAAACCGAAAAGAGGAAATTAATCTATACAGTTGGAAAGCCAATCATAAGTTCAAGTGGAATCAGTTCATTCCGGCCGTTTCAGTATATGGCGGACTCAATTTAAACTTTTCCAATCCGTTTTTATTAAGGGATGAAAAACCATCCAATTTTAGTCCAAAAGCCATGCTAATGACACAAAATATTTTCGGAAACGGATTTGTTTTGATTACCAATGTTTTCATGGATAAAATCACAACTGAATACAGTCAGTTTGGGTATTTAATTACATTAACCAAAGGAATTAATGACAATTGGTCGGTGTTTTTTGAAAATAAAGGAATCAAAAGTGACTACTATTCGGATGGAATTTTCTCGACTGGAGCGGCGTATTTATTGGGTAAAAATTTACAAGTTGATTTTACAATGAGTAAAAATTTTAAAGACACGCCTTCCTTATTTTATGGCGGATTTGGAGTTTCGTGGCGTTCGGACATCAATTACAAAGAAGTTCGAATTAAAATAGAGAAAGACAAAAGTAAAATGGACAAAAAGGTGGAGAAAAAAGACAAAAAGAGCAAAAAGAAACGAGTGGATGAAGTTAAAATTGAAACCCCATAATTACTAATGATTACAATTAAAGAAGCAACTACCAAAGCTGAATTAAAAGAATACATACAATTTCCATTTACCTTATACAAAGACAATCCAAACTGGATTCCGCCTTTGATTAATGACGAATTAACTACATTCGACAAAACCAAAAACCCAGCATTTGCTAGTGCTGAAGCTTATTTTTATATTGCTTATCGCGATAATAAGGTAGTAGGACGAATCGCTGCAATCATCAATTGGGACGAGGTAAACGACCAACAAAAAAGAAAAGTACGTTTTGGTTGGTGGGATGTGATTGACGACATTGAAGTCACTAAAGCCTTACTCGAAAAAGTGTACGAGTTGGGAAGAAAAAACAAATTAGAATACGTTGAAGGTCCGATGGGATTTTCAAATCTAGATAAAGTAGGTGTTCTTACGTACGGATTTGACCAAATGGGTTCGATGATTACGTGGTACAATTTGCCTTACTACAAAGACCATTTGGAACAATTGGGTTATGTGAAAGAAAAAGAATACCTCGAAAATGAAATGCTTTTTAAAAACATAAAACCCGAATTTTTTTATAAAGCGCAAGAGTTGATTAAAAAAAGGTATCAACTGAAACCCATGAACTTTACCAAAACCAAAGACATAATGCCGTATGTAGATGAAATGTTTGATTTATTCAACTCTTCGTATGCCAGTTTATCGTCTTTTGTGGCTATAACCGATGTTCAAAAAGAGTTTTTCAAAAAGAAATACATCAGTTTCATCAACCCCGAATTCATCAAATTTGTGATGGATAAAGACAATAAAATGGTCGCTTTTAGTATTGTAATGCCCAGTTTTTCTGGCGCATTAAAAAAGGCAAATGGCAAATTATTTCCTTTTGGTTTTTATCATTTATTGAAGGCAAGAAACACTAGTAAAGAAGTGCTTTTCTATCTGATTGGTGTTGATCCTGAATATCAAAACAAAGGAGTTACTGCTATTATTTTTAACGAATATTATGAAGCATTTAAATTGAAAGGAATAGAAAAATGCATCCGAACACCCGAATTAGAAGACAACATCGCCATTCATAATTTATGGAAGCATTTTGATCCTGTTATTACAAAACGAAGACGAACGTATCGATTGGATTTGCCGAAATAGTCTAACTTCAACATTTATATAACAAAAAACCATCCCGAATAAGGATGGTTTTTTTATTTAAAACTATTTTGTTATTACGAAACGTCTACTGTAGTTGCTTCTGCAATCTTTTTGTAGGTTCCGTTGAGTAATTTCTCGCGAATGGCTTCAAAAGCAGCTAAAGTTTCATCAATATCTGCAATGGTGTGAGAAGAGGTAGGAATCATTCTCAACAATATAATTCCTTTTGGAATTACTGGATACACTACAATCGACAAGAAAATACCGTAGTTTTCTCTTAAATCATTCACCATTACCATTGCTTCCGGAATAGAACCTTCAAGGTAAACAGGTGTGATACAAGTATTAGTATCTCCAATATTAAATCCTCTTTCTTTTAAACCGCTTTGTAATGCATTTACATTTACCCAAAGTTTATCTTTAATTTCAGATGAATTACGCAATAATTCAAGACGCTTTAACGAACCAATAGTCTGAATCATTGGTAATGCTTTAGCAAACATTTGAGAGCGTAAATTATATTTCAAATAATCGATAATATCTTTATCAGCAGCAACAAAAGCACCAATATTAGCCATCGATTTTGCGAAAGTAGAGAAATACACATCAATTCCGTCTTGACAACCTTGCTCCTCACCTGCTCCAGCTCCAGTTTTACCCAAAGTTCCAAAACCGTGCGCATCGTCTACCAATAAACGGAAATTGTATTTTTTCTTCATTTCTACAATTTCTCTTAATTTTCCTTGTTGTCCGCGCATTCCGAAAACACCTTCAGTGATGAATAAAATTCCACCACCTGTTTCTTCAGCTAATTTAGTTGCCCGTTGCAAGTTCTTTTCCATACTTTCAACGTCGTTATGACGGTACGTAAAACGTTTTCCCATGTGCAAACGAACACCATCAATAATACAAGCGTGTGCGTCAACATCATAAACTATAACGTCGTTTTTAGTTACTAAAGCATCAATAATTGATACCATTCCTTGGTAACCAAAATTCAATAAATAAGCCGATTCTTTCATTACGAATTCGGCCAACTCATTTTCTAATTGTTCGTGGAATTTGGTATGACCACTCATCATTCTCGCTCCCATCGGATACGCTGCACCATATGCAATCGCCGCATCAGTGTCGGCTTGGCGCACTTCTGGATGATTGGCTAAACCTAAGTAATCATTCAAACTCCAGTTTAAAATATTTTTTCCGTGGAATTGCATTCTCGGACCTAATTCACCTTCTAATTTAGGAAACACATAGTATCCTTCTGCTTGTGAAGCCCATTTTCCTAGTGGTCCTTTATTGTTTTGTATTCTTTCAAATAAATCTTTTACCATGATAAATATGTTGTTAAAAAACGATGCAAAAGTAGTGATAAATTTCTTGATTTTGCGAAATATTTTTTCGGTTTTAAATTGACTGACAATTAAAGTATTTGTGTGTTATTTTTATCAATCATTATTCCAAAATAATTAAAATCAATACTTTATTGCAGAAGATTTTTCTATAAAATAATTTACTGCTTTATTGATATTACTCGGATTATAATTGGTTTCGTTGATTTTTTTAAATACACTTTCGTGAATGGCAGAATCGTCATTAATCACTCTTTTAGGCCATAACCGCCAATCGAATTTCATTTGAAAAAACCAGCCATTGGGTTTAAAACGCGGTCGCGGAATCAAATCGGCTATCTTGAATTTTAAAGTACATGAATCGTGGATTTCCTGAAGATAATTGGGTATTTGGTAATTGGAATCATTGCCGTAAACGTATTTATTTACACGTGTTTTATTCAGAATTAAACCTGCGACAGAAGCTTCGCCCAACATCCATTCCAATGCAATTTTTGATAATCCTTCTTCTCTGTAGGAACCACCTACATCAGAGTGTACTCCTGCAAAAAACACTTCTTTACAGTTAGTATGCTCATTAGAAATGGGATAGAAATCATAATGTTTTCTTCGCTCATCAATAGCGATGGCATGACGAACCACATTGGCAATACCCAAACTTTTCGAAAACGGGAAACTTTTATACAAACTCATGATTCCGCCCGCAGCAACCACCGTATCCCAAACACCTATAAAATGAATTCGAATGGTTTTGGAAAAACGTACTCTGAACGAATTGGCAATTTTAAACAAATCAGTTCCTTCTCCTTTGGAATAAATTTCTAAAACATAGCGCAAATGATTCGAATTTCCTTTGTGTAATAAACCAAACATTTCAATTAAACCTGAGAGCATTCGCACCGTATAAGCTCCACGACTGAAGCCGAAAAGATAGATTTTATCACCATCTTCATAATGATCCATCAAATAAATATAAGCATCCATCACATTGGTTTCCAAGCTAGAAGCCGATAATGAATCTTTAAAAACATACCATTGTCGTGCTATCCAATTACGAATACCATCAGGAGCAATTGTTCCTACTCCAGGATTGTAATAGGCAATTTGATTACTATTAAAATCCAAACAGCTGTACAAATGAACGACATTTGTATTTTCGTTGATGGTTAGTTTATTATCGGTTCCATCACAACAGATGACTATGTTTTTTGGCATTTTCAACGATTTTATTTGTTGCTCATTACAAATATATACATTTGAACGGTGAAACTTCATAAAATAAAAATGCCAAGTCTTTCAACTTGACATTTCCCCCAACTTAACTAAAAAAACTAAAATTTAATAACTATTTTAAATTTTATCTTGAAATGCAACCCGATCTAAAACGAGTTACAATGCTTTTTTCCATATTTTCCACCATGCTTTTGATGGCTGTAAACGTTTGAGTATTGAATCCAATTCTCCATTTGAATTAGGAAATAATATATCTCCACTTCCGCTTACGTCGTAAAATCCGACCTGGTATTTTTGAGCCAATTCTAATACCGCTGGATAGGCTTTTTCAGCTACTGTCCATCTAAAAGAAGCATAAATCACATCTCTTCCAATTGAGTAATCTGTTACGAAGTCACTTTCTAAATCATCAACATCGAGTGGTGAATAAGGTCCATTGAGCGCAGGAAATTCATGTGTCATCTCTTTGAACCAATTGTGCAATTCGGTAGTTGTTACTATCGGATCAACATAATTATGTGGTTCATTCCACTCAACTTGTTCATCGTACCATTCTAAAAATTTAGTTTCTGATTGAGGTGCAATTTTAGGATTAAACACCATTAAATCATAGCTCATAGTTGATTTTCTTTTGTTGTTAATAGATTCTGTTTTGAATTAAAATTTGGTTCTTCCGCAAAACTAAATCATTGCGATTTATTAGAATACAGGAAAAACACCCTTTTTTTGTTTTTTTCCTCTTTTTTTAACGATTTATAACGCATAAAATTGCCAAGTCATTTAACTTGGCAATTTTCCCCAAACAAAACCTAAACATAGCAACTACTATTCTTTTTTGACTGAACTGCTTTTTTGCAAACTCACTGCCAATGGCAAAATATCAGAAAAAACATGGCTTAAACTTCCTGGAGTGAGTGAATTATTTTTATTGTGACAAGCAAAACAACTTCCATATTCACTGTAAGCTGTTCCATTTTGTGCATAGGTTTCCATTGTGCTATTTGCTAATTGACTGGTTCCGATGGCTACACCAGGAGTTGTATTGGTTGGTGAATAACTTTTACCATTAGGCGCTACTCCATTTGCTGTCCAAGTGGCACCAATGAAAATATAATTTTTACGAATATCATTACCCACTAACATTTTTTGCAAACTAGCATTCAATGAAATGATTTCACTATTAGCAGCAGCGACAGAAGCATCTTCTGCATTTGGAATTATATCTGAAGCAACACCCCAAGGTTTAGTTCTCACTGTATTGCTTGGTTTTATAGAATCTCCTTTTCTACTCACTATTGAATTAGTCAAAGTATCATAGGTCATGTACGATTTATTATATATTGTATCGGCTGCATTTGAATTCAGCACCCAATCATTTCCTGTATCGGCTGGAACTGTTTTTACATTTTTATTAACATCCAAATAAGTATAACTCGCATTTGGAGCATTTTTCTTGTGTTCAAAAGTAGCCCAAACCATTTCTGGATGTCCAGCAGTACTCCCAACAATATGCACTCCAATTAATGCTAATGTGGCTTGCTTTTCATTCAAAGGCTTCCATGCAGTAGCTGTTTTAGTATACGTTGGAATAATTGCATTGATGGTAATATAATCAGAAGCATCGGCAAGTGTACTTGCATCTACCCAAGAGGTTTTCAACTCCATTGTAAGTGTATTGGCATCATTTAATGTTACTCCATTAGCTTGAGCATACGCAACAATTTGAGCCAACTCTGCTGGAGTAGTTGGAAAAGTTGCTCCAGATAATTTTCCAGCAGCAACACCCGTTAAAAACTGAGCGTAAACATCATTTACCATTGATATATAATAAATAAGAGATCCATCTTTTGCCATTAAAACATCGTCGGTGGCTTGACCTTCTTCACTTTCAATTAATCCGTCTTTTGTAACATTAGAAACGGCTCTCATAAGTTGACCTTTTACATGCGGAATCAAAGTCCGTTTTCCTGATGCATCTTTGGGCGAAACGGTATAAAATGTAGGCGATTCCATAACCGTTCCAGCATTCGGACTAGACGATGTAAGCCATAAAAACATTTGGGCTGACCATTGATAGAAATCGCAATTATCATTATGAACCAATCCGACACTTGTAGGTGGATTTACCGGACCATTTTCAGTAGCTGTCCCACTTAAAAACCACGAATTGAATTGTGAAGTTGTTAATGGACACGATTGAAAAGCATCTTGCGGTAGTGAACTTACGGCAAGTAATTCTTCTTCTGTTGAAGCGTTGGGTTTACAACCTCCAAAAAGCGTTACTATAATTAGTACAGCGAAACCAATTTTAATGTTAGAATTTTTCATACTATCTTGTGTTAGGTTAATGGTAAGTATTTTGAATCAGCATTAGTGAGACAAATTTATCTACCTTCTACCACAAGAAATAGAGTAGTTTTACGGGTTTTTCAAAAAAATTAGGCACAACTCTGAATGGTTTCAAACAAAATATCTTTATTAACAGGTTTGGATAAGTAATGGTTCATACCTATTTCTTTTACTCGATCTTTGGTTGCTTCCATGACATCAGCAGTTACGGCTATAATGGGTATGTTTTTATCATTGATTCCTGAATTTCCTTTACGAATGGCAATAGTTGCTTCGTAACCGTCCATAACTGGCATTTGTAAATCCATTAATATGACATCGTATTTTTGGTTGTGTAAAAATTCCAATCCTTCTTCTCCGTTATTAGCATAATCTACTTGAGTATTCAACCATTTCTTGGTAATCATTTTCAATACCATTTGGTTCATAGCATTGTCTTCAACTACCAAAATTCGTTTACCTTTCAAATCGTATTCTAAAACTGCAACTGGTTTTACTTCTTCTTTAATTACAACTTCCTCAACACAGAGTTTTACTTTACAAACCGTTCCTTGATTGACAATACTTTGCATATCAATTTCGCCTTTATGCAGATTAACCAAGGCTTTTACGATGTACAATCCCAAACCTAATCCGCCGTATTTCCGTTTGTTATCAATAGTTTGTTGAGAAAAGGAATCAAAAATACTGTTCATTTTTTCTTTGGCAATTCCTTCTCCAGTATCTGAAACAATGAATGTTAGAGTAACTTTTCCGTTTATGTTTTTCGATTCTACTTTGAATTTCACAAAACCTTCTGCTGTAAATTTTATGGCATTTGATACTAAGTTAGTTACAATCTGACGAATTCTTTCGCCATCTCCTTTTACCATTTTTGGTAAATTGGGTGAAGGAATGTATTGAAAATCCAACCCTTTCCCCTGTGCTTGAACTGTGCTGTTATTGCGAATTTCGTCAAATAATTTATGAGCATCAAATTCGACTAACTCCAACTTGATTTCGCCCTTTTCGATTTTTGAAAAATCCAAAATATCATTTACCGAACTCAATAAGCTAGTTGATGAACTCCTGATTACTTCACATTTTTCTTGTATAGAATTACTATCTGTTTCCCCTTTGATTGATTCAATAAAATTCATAATTGTATTCAGAGGTGTTCGCAGTTCGTGACTTATATTAGAAAGAAAATACGTCTTCAATTCGTTCATTTCTTCGGCTTTTTGAAGTGCTAAATTTTGAAGATTTTCTCGGTCTTCTTTTAGCTTTTTAATTAAACTTGCCATTGAAAGTGAAAGGAATATAATTTCCAAACCCGTTCCTAATTTCGAACTATTTTCAGTAATGAAATTATTGGGTAACAAACTGAAATTCTTCAAAATAAAGATTACAAAACCCGTTACAAGTGACAAAATTCCCAAGGTAAAAAATTGATACACCTGTTTGGTTTTAGAATAAATTTCGACCAATGAAGCAATGATCAATACCAACAAAAACAGTCCTAACGCATTCATCGCAGGATAACCATAATGAAACCATTTTGGAACAAATAAAATCACAAAAAACAATGCTCCAAAACAGGCATAGAGCACATTAAAAGCAACGTACAAACGATTACTAACTTGCTTTACATTCAAATAATACTGAGCATAATTCCCTAAAAAGAAACCCGAAATTACCGCAAACAGCAACACTGATTTATTAGAAAGCCAACCCGAATTGGGTGTAATGAATTGATAAAAATAGCCATCCAATGAAAATTGTAATAGTCCGATAAAAATCACATACAAAGCATAGTACAAGAACACTCGTTGCTTCATTGCATAGAAAAAGAAAAAATACAAAATGAATGCAATGATTAAGATTCCGTAGAAAAAACCAAATACAATTTGCTCGAATGATGAATTTTCTATCAAATCATCGGTAGTTCTGAGCAACAAAGGAACATTAATAACTTCGCCATCACTACTTAAATTCAAATAGTAATCACCCGTTTCATTGGGTTGAAGATTGATTTTAAAAATAGTTTTACGATGCTGAAAACTTCGTTCTTTAAACGGAATACTATCTCCGCTTCTCTGAAGTATGATTTTTCCGTCGGGTTGTACCTTATAAAAATTGGCCACATCTACAATGGGTCGAGAGGTTTCTAAATAATAGCTTACCACTTTTGTAGTAGCATTTTTAATGGAAAAATGCAACCAATACTGATCGGTTGTAAATCCTAAATCAGTATTTTCAAAAACAAGTGGTTCAAATTGATCTTTCGGAATTTTTAGTGCTTCCTTTATACTGATCTTTTTATCCTTCAGATTGATAATAGAAGTGTATTTGTGAAGAGATTGACTTTTAAAACTGGAGTTTTCTTTGATTAAGAATTGCGAATTACCGTTAACACTGATTAAAAATAAAACAATAGTTAACCAAAATAATAAGGTAGTTTTTGTTTTCATGTAGGTTGTTTTTTGTTGTTTGGGATAAGTATTTACGAAAAAAAAGTGCGTTGAGTTTTAAAAAATTAATTTTTTTTAAATTATTTATTTCAAGTCGTTAGCTTTGTAAAAAAAACATGCAACTCGTTTTCGCTTCTAATAATAAAAACAAAATCAAAGAGATTCAATTACTAGTTCCAAATTCCATTCAAATTCTAAGTTTGGAAGACATTGGTTGTTTGGATGATATTCCTGAAACCGCCGATACCATTGAAGGAAATGCTATTTTAAAAGCTAATTATGTAACTGATAAATTCGGTTTTAATTGTTTTGCTGATGATTCGGGTTTGGAAGTTGATGCATTGAATGGAGCGCCCGGAGTGTACTCTGCTCGTTACGCTGGCGAACCCAAAGACGATAACAAAAACATTGAAAAAGTGTTAGAAAACTTAACAGGAACGACCAACCGAAAAGCCAACTTCAAAACGGTGATTTGTTTGAATCTTGATGGCGAACAACATCTTTTCACAGGAATCATCAACGGGAGAATTATTGATGAAAAAATCGGGACTAACGGATTTGGCTACGATCCTATTTTTGTGGCCGATGGTTATGAAAAAACCTTTGCTGAGCTTTCGATGGAAGAAAAATCAAGTATCAGTCATCGTGGAATTGCAGTCAAACAATTAGTAAAATTCTTATCCAACAAATAAATCAACCTACTTACACCCTTTTTATGCCAAAATTACTGTCTCTGTTTTTATTTATCGCTACATTAAGTTGCGTTGCCCAATCTGATGTTGAATTGTTAGTTAATTCTGGCCTTCGTGAACACGAAAATCTAAATTATGACAAAGCCATAGAACTGTGCAATCAAGCCGAAAAACTTGATGCTTCGATTATTGCAATCTATATTAATAGAAGTAATTCCTATTTTGAAAAAAAAGACTATTCAAAGTCGTTAATTGATATTGAAAAGGCCTTAAAATTGGATCCAAACTCTGCATTTGCATACCACAACAGAGGCTTAACTTATTACAAACAAAATCGATTGAATGAAGCATTACTCGATTACAATCGCGCACTCGAAATTGATCCCTATTACCTTTCTGCTTATGGAAATAAAATTAGGCTTTTGACTGACATGAAAAAGCCTGAAGACATAAAAAAAATGATTGAAAATGTGCAAAAAGAACATCCAAATAAATCCATCGGATATGTTGTGAGCCACATTTATTATTGGATTAATAATGACTTCAGCAGTTCATTAGTTGAACTCAATAAAGCTGTGTTAGTCGACAAAAAAGATGAAATGGCTTTGCACGAACGAGCCAAGCTAAAAGATGACATCGATGATGAGAAAGGAGCAATTGCAGATTACAATAACCTAATACAACTCAATCCAAATAATGCTGATTACTACTTTGAAAGAAGTAGTTGCTATTATGATTTAAAAGAATACGAAAAAGTAGTTGACGATTGTAGTAAAGCGATCCTTTTAAATGATAGCCATTGTATGGCTTATTTAAGAAGAGGTGATGCGTACGACAGTATGGGCGCACACGAAAAATCAGTAGCCGATTATGAAAAAGCAATTTCGCTTCGTCCGACTGATGCCGAAATTTATAATGAATTGGGGAAAGTGTATTTTTTAAGAAATGAGTTTTCAAAGTCATTAGAAGTATTCAATCGGATTCTACAACTGAAACCTGATGCTCAAGCCTCATTAGAATACCGTGCTGGTTGCAAGTCAAAACTTCTAGACTACAAAGGAGCAATTGAAGATTATGATAAATTAATTCAATTGAGCCCAAAAAATTTCAGCCTTTATTATAACAAAGCCTTACAACTCGATTTACTAAATGAAAAAGTAGAAGCCTGCAAAACCATGAAGAAAGCTTACATTAGGGTTGAAAAAAGGCTTTCAACAGAATTTTTTGTGGTTCACAATTATTTAATGGAAAACTGTAGAGAAAACTTTAGTCCAAAAACGTTAAAAGTATTCGATTTATCTCAAGAAGCATTGAATTTATATGAAGAACGAAAAATTGATTTAGTCATCAAAAAATACGATGAAATGATTGCTATAGTGCCCGATTCAGCATCATTATATTACGACCGAGGCAAAATGAAAAGAGAGTTAAATCGATTTGAAGAAGCCATAGTTGATTATAAAAAATCATTACAATTCGACAAAAAAAATGTCGAAACTCTAGCATCATTAGCCAATTGTTACACATTCACCTATAAATTTGACAAAGCAATCGAGACGTTTTTAGAAGCAATAAAAGTGGATGAAAATTATGCTATATCGTATCATAACTTGGCTCTCATTTATTCGAATAATAAAGAATATGATTTAGCAATAAAATACCTTGAAATCGCTACCCAAAAAGACCCTAAATATACTTCTGCTTTCTACCAACTTGGTTTGAATTACTTACTCATCAACGAGAATGAAAGAGCTTGTTTTAACTTTAAAAGAGCGCAAGCACTAGGTTCTATGGAAGCTAAAATCAAGCTCATTTCTGAGTGTAATAATTAACAAAAATCATCTTCAAAACTTCTGAACTGATGTTTAAGTTTTAATTTCGATTTCTTTCTAAATCACAACAAATTGATTATCAATTAATAACAAATTAGTTTATATGGTATTTAAAAACTACCTTTGCACCCAATTTAAAATACTTTATGAATAAATTTGAACAATTAGGTCTGAATGAGTCGTTACTGCTGGCGATCAAAGATCTAGGATTTGAGAATCCGTCAGAAGTGCAAGAAAAAGCGATTCCAGTTTTATTAGAACAAGAAACAGACTTAGTGGCTTTAGCACAAACAGGTACAGGGAAAACAGCAGCTTTTGGTTTTCCGCTGATTCAAAAAATTGATGCTGAAGACCGAAGCACGCAAGCGTTAATTTTATCCCCAACGCGCGAACTTTGCTTACAAATCACAAATGAGATTAAACTTTACTCAAAATATGTAAAAGGTTTACATACAGTTGCAGTTTATGGTGGTGCAAGCATAACCGAACAAGCCCGAGAGGTAAAACGTGGAGCACAAATTATTGTGGCTACACCAGGAAGAATGCAAGACATGATCAATCGTGGTCTTGTGAACATTAAAAACATCAACTATTGTATTCTTGACGAAGCCGATGAGATGTTGAACATGGGGTTTTATGAAGATATCGTTTCGATTCTATCTGACACTCCAGACGAGAAAAGAACATGGTTATTCTCGGCAACAATGCCTGCTGAAGTAGCACGTATTGCAAAGAAATTTATGGCTGATCCAGCGGAGATTACTGTTGGAACTAAGAATTCAGGTTCGGCGACTGTTTCACACGAATTTTATTGTGTAAACGCTCGTGATCGTTATGAAGCGTTAAAACGTTTGGCCGATGCAAATCCCGATATTTTCTCGGTAGTTTTTTGTAGAACCAAAAGAGACACTCAAGCGGTTGCCGAAAAATTAATTGAAGATGGTTACAGTGCTGCTGCGTTACACGGCGATTTGTCGCAAGCGCAACGTGATGGCGTTATGAAATCGTTCAGAGGTAGACAAATCCAAATGCTTGTAGCGACTGATGTGGCTGCACGTGGAATTGACGTTGATAACATTACTCACGTAGTTAATTATCAATTACCTGACGAAATTGAAACCTATAATCACCGTTCGGGTCGTACAGGTCGTGCTGGTAAATTAGGAACATCTATCGTAATTATCACTAAAAGTGAAATTCGTAAAATCCATTCGATTGAAAAAATCATCAAACAAAAATTTGAAGAGAAAACTATCCCAAGTGGCATCGAAATCTGCGAAATTCAATTATTACACTTAGCCAATAAAATTAAAGATACTGAAGTAGATCACGAAATTGACAACTATCTTCCGGCAATCAACGAAGTGTTGGATGGTTTAACCAAAGAAGAATTGATCAAGAAAATGGTTTCGGTTGAGTTCAATCGATTCATTTCGTACTACAAAAAGAAACGCGATTTATCGGGTGAAAAATCAGAGAGAAGTTCGTCTGAACCAAGAGAAATTAGAGCGGGCGATCCGGTTCGATATTTCATCAACATTGGTGCAAGAGACGATTTTGATTGGATGCAATTGAAAGATTTCTTAAAAGAAACACTTGATTTAGGAAGAGACGATGTATTCAAAGTGGATGTTAAAGAAGGTTTCTCTTTCTTTAATACTGATGGAGAACACACTGAAAAAGTAATGGAAATCTTAAACGGTTTTGACCTTAACGGAAGACGCATCAACGTAGAAATTTCTAAAAATGATGGCGGAAGTCGTGAACGACGTGATCATAACGGAAGAAATTCAGGTGGTGAACGCAGAAGTTCGGGCGGTTTTGGCGGAAGACGTGATGGCGAAAGAAGTTCGGGTTCAAGAAGCGGAAGTTTCGGACCAAGAAGCGATCGTTCGGGTTCTAGTCGTGAAAGCGGACGTGAAGGCGGATTCAAAAGTTCGGCTCCAAAAAGAGAACCAGGTTCGTTTCAAAGAGAAGAAAGAGCGCCACGTCGTTCGGAAGGAAATTCAGATCGTCCTGCAGGTCGTTCATTCGAAGCAGCAAAAAATAGAAGACCTAGAAGAAGTTAATTCTATAATTGTCACCCTGAGCGCAGTCGAAGGGTAACTAATAAAAACTCCAATCTGAACTTATTTTGATTGGAGTTTTTTTATACCATTTTGTTAATTTTCTTATAATTGCGATAAAATATCCGTTGACTTTAGTACTTTTAACCATTCAAAATTGACAATGAGATATCTACTAGCTTTCCTACTTTTACTTACCTTAAATAACTCTTTTGCGCAAGATACTTCGCTCAAAACCAAAGTTTCAGGAACCATTTTAAACAGTGTTAATTTACTTCCACTATCCAACGTGAATGTAATTAACATTAATAAAGTTAAAGGTTCAACTTCTAATAGTAAAGGTATATTTGAAATTGAAGCGAGTGTAAACGACACCATTCATATTACTTGCATCGGATATCAATCATTGCGTGTGAGAGTCACCAATGACTGGGTTAAAAACGAAACCACTAAAATTCTCTTAACCGAGAAAGCCATTGCTTTAGAAGAAGTTTTGGTTCGAAAATACATGCTTACTGGTTATTTAGAAGTAGATAGTAAATTGATTCCTTATAAAGAAAATTATTCGTATAGCATTTCGGGTTTATCAAAATCGTATGAAGTAGGAGAGCAATCACCAAAAGCCTTTTCAAGAGTAATGAACTCCATTTTCAACCCAGCTGACATGTTGTATAATTTCTTTGGAAACAAACCCAAAGAGCTCCGAAAGTTGAAAGAAATGCGCAAAGACGATACGGTTCGAAATGCTTTAGAAACCAAATTCGATCGCGAAACATTGGCAGCACTTTTAGGAATTGACAAAGACGAAATTCCAGAAATTCTTCAACATTGCAACTATTCTCAAACCTTTATTGAAACAGCTAATGATCTTCAAATTATGGATGCGATTAGTGGTTGCTATGAAGAATACAAAGTATTGAGAAAGAAATAAGTCATACTTGAATTCATTCATCAAAAATTACGGCAATTACTTTTGGCTTATTTTGTTGAGTTGGTTTTTTCTATTGATGTTGAACATCACCCTAAAATACATTCCGTATCATACTGATGTTGCATTTTTGCAAATCAAACAAAGTGAAGTTCGAGAAATCCCCAATTATTTATTTTTCTTTTACTTACACGTTTACACTTCGCTATTTGTGCTTTTAGCTGGATTTACACAATTCAACACTAACATCCTATCAAAACATAAAAGCATTCATCGTTGGATTGGAAAAATGTATGTTATCGTAGTGCTGTTTTTTGCTGCTCCATCTGGATTTTTTATCGGATGTTATGCTAATGGTGGAACAACTTCAATCATTGCTTTTTTAGTATTAGCCGTTCTTTGGTTTGTATTTACTTTAAGAAGTTTTATTGCCATCAAAAAAGGAGATGTAATTACCCATAAAAAATTCATGTACAGAAGTTTTGCATTGGCATTTTCTGCAGTAACTTTACGCCTTTGGAAAGTTATTTTGGTTTATTTATTTGAGCCTTCTCCAATGGATTTATATCAAATCATTGCTTGGTTAGGCTGGATTCCGAATTTACTTTTTGTTGAATATCTGATTATTAAAAAAAAGAAAAGATGAAAAAAATTCTCGTGTTGTTTCTACTAATTACATCTGTACTTTCTTGCAAAAAAAATTCAGAAGTAAATTCAAAAGCGAATACAATTGTTCAAAATGATCCTTACAAAGAGTATTACGGAAATTGGGTTGGTGATTTTGTGGCCGATGAAATTTCGGACAGCATTATTGACTACAGTGACTCGAATAAAATCAATTTGGTTATCAAAAAAATTGAAAATGGAAAAGCGTACGGCCAAAGCATCGTTTCTGGTAACAACAGACCCATGATAGGAGAAGTAAAAAAAATTAATAATGGATTAGAGTTTGTTTTGAAAGAACCTGGAGATGACAAATACGACGGCGTGTTCGAATTCAGCATAGTGGGTGATAAACTAATGGGAATGTGGTATGCTAATGACAAAAATGCTAAAGTCATCAGCCGCAAATATGAATTGACGAAACAAGAATTCAAGTACAATCCGAATGTAATGTTGCCCGAAGAAGGCGATTATGTGGATTATTACAATGTAAAAAAAGATTCTGTTACCGAAGAATATGAGGGTGAAACTGAAACTTATGTCAATGAATCCTACCGCTTTGCATCGGATGTAATCACAAAAATGAACGGATCAACTACAGCATTCAAAGAAAGTGATTTGAAAAACCTAAAAAAACTTGAACTCGAAATCATTCGAAATACCATTTATGCGCGACACGGTTATACGTTTAAAAAAAGAAGTTTCCGTCAATTTTTTAATCCAGTTGCATGGTACATTCCGATTTCTAATGATGTTACCGCCGAACTTACTTCATTAGAAAAAGAAAACATCAAATTATTGAATCGATTTGAGAAATATGCAGAAGACAATTACGATACTTTTGGAAGATAATTAAATTTAATTCGCATGCTACCAATCCATATCGAAACCAAGAATGATTTACTCAAAGAAATCAATGAAGTACCATTCATTGGAGAAATTGTTATCTTATTATATTCAGCACTTCCGCTGGTTTTACTTATGATGGCAAATAGGATTTTTGACTTAATTGATGATGTATACGTAAAGAATGTTGATGTTTTGATTGCAGGATTATGGAACATCTTCCTACATTTTAAAAAAGACACCAAAATGAGTATATTTACTATCCCTTGCTGGATTCTTTACACTGTAGTTGGAGTCATCAAGTTGATAATTTTCATAGCAACTTAAGCCTTTTCCGAAAAATAGCGCTCCTCAATTCGCTTAATATCTTTAATTGAATTGCGTGTCCACGTCAATCTTTTTTGCAGAATTTCATCTGGAGTTAATTTCCAATCTATTCCCGATTGACGCAATCGATTGGTAATATCTTGAATGATAATCGCTGCCGATACTGAAATATTCAAACTTTCTGTAAAACCTACCATCGGAATTTTCAAATAACCATCGGCTTGATCGATTACTTCTTGTGAAAGTCCTTCTTTTTCAGTACCAAAGAAAATTGCACTGCGTTTGGAAATATCAAATTCATGCAACATACACGAATCGTTATGCGGCGTCGTGGCAATAATTTGATAGCCTTTTTCTCTTAAAGAATCCATGCAATTTTGCATCGAATTGAACCGATTAATGTCGACCCATTTCTGTGCGCCCATGGCAATCTCGGTGTCAATTCGCTTACCAAATTTTTGTTCCACTACATTCAATTCCTGTATTCCAAAAACCTCGCAACTGCGCATCACAGCGCTTGTATTGTGCAGTTGATACACGTCTTCCATCGCAATCGTAAAATGATTGGTGCGGCTTTCCAATATCTTCAAAAATTTTTCTTTTCTACTATCGGTTAAAAATCCTTCGAGATAGTCCAATAAATTTAAATCCATTTTTCAAAAGTAAAATTTCTTTAAAAAATATAAAACCAAAACTTCGATAATTTCGTATATACTTCACAATAAAAAAACAAAACAGTAACTTAGCAAAAAACAATTTTATGACTCAAGAAGAAATCGTTAGTCGAATACTAAGGAAGGACGCGTCTTCCTTTACGTATTTGTATGATCATTACTCCAAAAGTTTGTACGGCGTAATTTTCAATTTAATTAAAAACAAAGAAGAAGCAGAAGATGTGCTTCAAGAAGTGTTTGTAAAAATCTGGAATAACATCGATTCCTACAACGAATCGAAAGGAAGATTGTACACGTGGATGCTCAATATTGCTCGCAATACGACCATTGACAAACTTCGCTCTAAAAATTATAAAAAGAGCGCACAAAACCTATCAACCGATAATTTCGTAAATCTATTAGACGACAATTCGAAAGAAACCAGCAAGATTGATGCAATCGGAATAAAAGTGCTTTTGAGACGATTGAAACCCAAATGTATTGAACTTTTTGAATTGTTGTTTTTTCAAGGTTACACCCAACAAGAAGCTTCTGAGGAATTGAACATTCCGCTGGGAACCGTAAAAACAAATAATAGAAATTGCATGAACGATTTAAGAACTTTTGTAAATGGATAATAAAGAATATATCGAATCAGGAATCTTAGAACTCTTCGTTTTTGGCTCTCTTAACGAGCAAGAAAACAAAGAAGTTCAGGAAATGGCATCGAAACATCAAGACATTCATGATGAAATAGTAGCCATAGAAAAAGCGGTAATTAATTTATCGCAAAGTGTTGCTCCGCATTTATCAGCAAAAAATTACGAGCAAATCAGACAAAAATTATTGGAAAAACACAACGTTATCCAAATGAAACCAACGCAGTCAAGAGCTTATTTAGGTTGGGCTGCTTCTATAGTAATGCTTTTAGGCGCTGCTTTTATGTACGTTCAAATGAATTCATCTAAAACTGAATTGTTAGATAAAAATAAAGAATTAGAAAATTCAGTTACCATTTTAGACGCTAAAAAGAAAGCAACCGAATCGATTTTAGATGTCATCAGAGACCAAAACAATACCGTTGTAACTCTTGCTGGACAAGCCGTTTCGCCAACTTCGTATGCTAAAGCGTATTATAACAAACAAACCAAAGAAGTGTACATTGATGCTGCTGGTTTACCCGAACCTCCAGAAGGAAAAGTGTACCAAATTTGGGCGTTGAAACTGCAACCTGTGTTGACTCCAACAAGTATTGGTTTATTAGAAAATTTCACCGCCGAAGAAACGCGAGTATTTAAAGTAGCAAATGCCGATGGCGCAGAAGCATTCGGAATTACACTTGAACCTGCTGGTGGAAGTGCTTCGCCAACTATGGAACAATTGTATACGTTAGGGAAAGTATAACGATAAAATCACCATTTCAAAACCTCATCTGATTTTCATTTGAGGTTTTTTTATTTATTTTTGAGGATGGAAAAAAAGAAATTGGTAGTATTAACTGGCGCTGGAATTTCAGCGGAAAGTGGCATCAAAACCTTTCGTGATTCTGGAGGTTTATGGGAAGGACATGATGTAATGGAAGTTGCCTCTTACGATGGATGGCTCAAAAACAAAGAATTAGTTCTCGATTTTTACAATCAACGTCGCAGACAATTACACGAAGTACAACCTAATTTAGGTCATTTCACTTTGGCTGAATTAGAAGCTGATTTCGACGTACACATCATCACTCAAAATGTTGATAATTTACACGAAAAAGCAGGAAGTTCAAAGGTATTGCATTTGCACGGTGAATTATTAAAAGTACGAAGTGATCGTAATCCTCCATTGGAAATTTTAGATTGGAAAACAGATTTGAAAATTGGCGATGTAGACAGTGAAAGAAACCAACTGCGACCACATATTGTGTGGTTTGGTGAAGCTGTTCCTGCATTAGAAGAAGCTGTTGCAATTACCCAACAAGCCGATTATTTTGTAGTAGTTGGAACATCGTTACAAGTATATCCTGCCGCTGGATTACTTCATTACACTAATTACAATACTCCTCTTTTTTACATTGATCCCAATCCGGCTACTATTTATGATTTGTCCAATCCATTAGAAGTGATTGCGATGAATGCGACTGAAGGCGTTCCAATTTTGAGAGAGAAATTAGTAACAAAATAATTTTCTTTCAAGCTTATTGTCATTTCGACGAAGGAGACTCGAGAGCTTTGCTCGAACTGGAGAAGCAAATCTCATCAAGTAACTCAGATTATGTGATTTCTCCTTCGTCGAAATGACAAAAAAATCACAAATTATAACTCACAACTTACAACTAATAACTAAATTTGCACCTTCAAAACAACAACACATGCAACTATCCGAATTAAACGCAGTTTCTCCAATTGACGGAAGATACAGAAGCAAAACGATTTCTTTATCGCCTTACTTTTCTGAGGAAGCGCTCATTAAATACCGAGTTTTAGTCGAAATTGAATATTTCATCGCACTTTGCGAAGCCAATGTTCCACAGCTTTCTGGAGTAGATAAAACTATTTTTGATGAATTGCGTGGCATTTATACTAATTTTTCTTCGGAAGATGCTCAAAAAATAAAAGACACTGAAAAAGTGACCAACCACGATGTCAAAGCCGTGGAATATTTCATCAAAGATCAATTTGAAGCATTGAATTTATCACAGTTTAAAGAATTCATCCACTTCGGATTGACCTCACAAGACATCAACAATACCGCCATTCCATTATCTACTAAAGAAGCTTTTGAAAAAGTATATTTACCGAGTTTGATTGCTGTAATTGCCAAATTAAAAGAATTGGCAATGGAATGGAAAGACGTTCCTATGCTAGCCAGAACGCATGGTCAACCGGCTTCTCCTACTCGACTAGGAAAAGAAATTTTGGTGTTTGTCGAACGCTTGGAAGAGCAAATGCGTCAATTATTCAACATTCCGTTTGCCGCTAAATTTGGTGGCGCAACAGGAAATTACAACGCACATCATGTAGCCTATCCAACTATTGACTGGAAACAATTTGGAACGCATTTCGTAGAAGATGTTTTGGGTTTACACCATTCGTTTCCTACCACACAAATCGAACATTACGATCATTTTGCTGCTTTTTTTGATGCTTTAAAACGCATTAATACCATTATCATCGATTTGGATCGCGACATTTGGACCTACGTTTCAATGGATTATTTCAAACAAAAAATCAAAGCAGGTGAAATTGGTTCGTCAGCTATGCCACATAAAGTAAATCCAATTGATTTTGAAAACAGTGAAGGAAACTTAGGAATTGCCAATGCGATTTTCGAACATCTTTCAGCTAAACTTCCCGTTTCTCGCTTGCAACGTGATTTGACGGACAGTACGGTTTTACGCAACATTGGTGTTCCCATCGGACATACCTTAATTGCTTTTGAAGCCACTCTAAAAGGATTAAATAAACTTCTTTTAAACGAAGACAAATTTGCCGAAGATTTGGAAAAAAATTGGGCAGTCGTAGCCGAAGCCATTCAAACGATTCTCCGCAGAGAAGGATACCCAAATCCGTACGAAGCACTAAAAGGATTGACCCGAACTAACGCAGCTATCACTAAAACATCCATTCACGAATTCATCGGAACTTTAGACGTTTCGGATGTTATTAAAGCGGAATTGTTAGCGATTTCACCGAGTAATTATTTAGGAATTTAATTAGTTTTCAGTCGCAGTCACAGTTTTCAGCAAGTGATGAATACAAAACTAGGTCTTACATCCAAATTTTTCTGGATTGGTAATCATGTAATTGATTAATTTACCTATTTCAAGAGTTTGGTTAGATAAATCTAAATAAACGTCTCTTGTAATATAATGACATTCATAAGCGAATTCCAACCACACATTAGTTTCAGAATTTTCTCCATCACTGTCTGTAAGTTTACTTATAAAGTGTGCAACATATCTTCTTTTTCTGTATGATTCAGCAATATTGGCACATACACTTCTTGATGAACGTCTAATTTGATCGGTTAATGAATATTTTTCTTCAATTGGAAATGATTTCGAAAGGATAAAAATTTCCATTGACAATTTAAATCCTTTTTGATAGGCTAATAATTCTCTAAAGTCCATATAATTAAAAATTTTATTTTGGCTAATACTGAAGACTGAGACTGAGACTGAGACTAAACTTACCTCGAATAATTAGGTGCTTCTTTCGTAATCGTCACATTATGCGGATGACTTTCACCAATTCCGCTGGTTGTAATCCGAACAAATTTGCCCGTTTCTTGTAGTGCCGGAATGTCTTTCGCACCACAATAACCCATTCCGGCACGTAAACCGCCAATGAATTGTTGCATGCTTTCGTTCAATTCGCCTTTATACGGTACGCGACCTACAATTCCTTCTGGAACTAATTTTTTAATATCGTCTTCTACGTCTTGAAAATAACGGTCTTTCGAACCTTCTTGCATCGCTTCTACCGAACCCATTCCGCGGTACGATTTGAATTTTCTTCCTTCAAAAATAATGGTTTCACCAGGCGATTCTTTGGTTCCCGCTAACAATGATCCTAACATCACACTATCCGCACCAGCAGCAATCGCTTTCGGAATGTCACCTGTATATCGAATTCCACCATCAGCAATTACTGGAACGCCAGTGCCACGCAATGCCGCAGCGACTTCCAACACCGCCGAAAACTGCGGAAAACCAACTCCAGCCACTACACGCGTAGTACAAATCGAACCAGGTCCGATTCCGACTTTCACCGCGTCAGCACCATTTTCAGCCAAATACAAAGCGGCTTCTGGTGTCGCAATGTTTCCAACCACTACATCCAAATTAGGAAATTTTGCTTTTACTTCTTTCAACACTTTTACAACTCCTTGTGTATGTCCGTGAGCAGTGTCGATAATCACAGCATCTACACCAGCATTCACCAAGGCAGTTGCTCTTTCCAAAGCATCGGCAGTTACACCTAATGCAGCAGCTACTCTTAAACGACCGTAACGGTCTTTGTTGGCAATTGGTTTCTGTGCTAACTTGGTAATATCTCTAAAGGTAATTAAACCTACTAATTTGTAATTTTTATCTACAACAGGCAATTTCTCAATTTTGTTTTCTTGTAAAATACCTTCGGCTTCTTGTAGTGTCGTTCCTTCGGCAGCGGTAACTAAATTTTGAGAGGTCATCACTTCCAATATCGAACGCGAATTGATTTTTTCAAAACGCAAATCACGATTCGTCACAATTCCTTTTAAGGTTCCATTTTCGTCTACTACTGGAATTCCACCTATACTGAACTCTTTCATCGCTTGTTTGGCATCGCCAACTGTAGCAGTTAACGGAAGCGTCACTGGATCGATAATCATACCGCTTTCAGCACGTTTCACTTTACGTACTTTGGCTGCTTGCTGTTCGATGGTCATGTTTTTGTGCAGTACACCAATTCCGCCTTCTTGCGCCATAGCAATCGCCATTGAACTTTCAGTTACCGTATCCATTGCTGCGGATACAACAGGAACATTCAACGTAATATTCCTCGAAAATTTCGATTGAATACTGACTTCGCGTGGTAAAACTTCGGAGTAATTTGGGATGAGCAGAACATCGTCGTAAGTAAGACCTTCTCCAACGATTTTAGAAATGTGTGCCTTCATGGTGCAATTTGGTTGTTGTAGTTAAATTGCATGCAAATATAGTGAAAAAAGTGATTAGTGAATAGTGTTAGTGATTAGTTTTTTAGACATCAATTTTTAAACGTCTAACTTGTCGTGCTGATCCCGATAACTATCGGGAGAAGCATCTCATTCACTTGGTTCATAATGGAACGCGGATTAAACGGATTTGCTTGTGCAAAACGCGGATTTAAACGGATTTTTTTATTTGAAGCAGGAATTTAGTTATTCTAATAACGCCTCGTCCCGCTTTCCGCTCTACTGCGTGCCGCTGCAATCGGGGCTAGTTTAGACGTTTTGTATTTCAGTAGCACCTTCAGCCTTCTGCGTTCTGCCTTCTGCGTTCTGCGTTCTGCGTTCTGAACACTGAATACTATCAAAAATAACCCAACTATTTCCCCATAAATCCAATTAAAATCACTACCTTAGAGTACCACAACTATTTCATTATGAGCGAATTTAAACCATCCATTACCGGACTTTCCAATCAAGAGGTACTTTCATCTCGAAAAACGGGAGGTTCTAATTCGTTGGAACATCAAGAAAAGAATCATTTTTTGAATTCGTTACTCGAAATGGTCAAAGATCCCATGTTTTTATTATTAGTTGCAGCAGCGAGTATTTATTATATTTCAGGCGATTTGGGTGATGGCATCTTTATGACTTTTGCAATTTTTTTGGTAGCAGCAATCTCACTTTTTCAAGAATCGCGAAGTCGAAATGCCATTGATGCGCTCAAAAAAATGTCGCAACCCAAAAGTAAAGTCATCCGAAACGGTGAACTAATTGAAATTCAAAGTGAAGAAATTGTGTTGGGCGATTGCATTCAAATCGAAGAAGGCAGTTTTGTACCCGCCGATGCTACAATCTTACAATCGCACGATTTTTCAGTCAACGAAGCGATTTTAACGGGCGAATCACTCTCAGTTTTTAAAAATGAAGATTCCGAAAATAAAACCGTTTTTCAAGGAACAACTGTGGCAACAGGTATGGCGATTTGTACAGTAACTGCTATCGGAAACCAAACCAGTTTAGGCAAAATAGGCAAAAGTTTAAATGAAATTACCGAAGAAAAAACGCCTTTGCAAATCCAGATTACCCATTTTGTCAAGAAAATGTCCATCATTGGAATCCTCATTTTTGGCATCGTTTGGGCAGTAAATTACTATCACTCAAAAAGTGTTTTAGACAGTTTACTCAAAGCACTAACCATAGCCATGAGTGTTATTCCCGAAGAAATTCCGGTGGCATTTGCTTCTTTCATGGCCTTGGGTGCGTGGCGCTTGATGAAAATGGGAATCATCACCAAACAAACCAAAACGGTGGAAACTTTGGGAAGTGCAACGGTTATCTGCACCGACAAAACCGGAACCATTACCGAAAATAAAATGAGTTTAGCGCAATTGTATCTTTTCACTTCGGATGCGATTGTCAACACCAACGAACAACTCAATCCCGAAGCCGAAGAACTACTAAGTTTGGCCATGTGGTCAAGCGAACCCATACCTTTTGATGCCATGGAAATTGCCATTCATGAAGCCTATACCAATTTAGAATCAACTGACGAGCGACCCAATTTCAAATTGATTCACGAATATCCTTTGAGCGGAAAACCACCCATGATGACACACGTTTTTGAAGATAAAAATGGGAAGCGAATCATCGCTGCCAAAGGCGCACCCGAAGCGTTAATTGAAGTAAGCAATGTATCAGAAGTTGACAAAAATAAAATTTTGGTTGCAATGAAAACCATAGCCAACGAAGGTTATCGAGTTTTAGGTGTAGGTGTCGCCGAATTTTCAGGCAGTGATTACCCTAAAGCTCAACAAGAATTGAAGTTCCATTTTAAAGGTTTGGTCGCATTTTACGATCCACCGAAAGCCAATATTCAAGACGTTTTTGAAACGTTTTACAAAGCCGGAATCCAAGTAAAAATTGTAACAGGCGACAATGCAGCAACCACTTCAACTATTGCCAAGCAAGTCGGATTTAAAGATGCCGACAAAGTCTTAAATGGAGATGAATTAATGGCGATGGACGAAGCAACGCTAAAAGTAAAAGTAATGGAAACGGCCATTTTTACTCGAATGTTTCCCGAAGCCAAACTAAAAATCATTCAGGCGTTAAAAGATAACAACCAAATTGTAGCCATGACAGGCGATGGTGTAAATGATGGTCCTGCGTTAAAATCAGCTCACATCGGAATTGCGATGGGCAAAAAAGGAACCGAAATCGCCAAACAAGCCGCCAATTTAATCTTAATTGATGATGATTTTTCCAAAATGACCGACGCTATTGCCATGGGAAGAAAAATTTACATCAACTTAAAAAAAGCCATTCAGTACATCATTTCCATTCATATTCCAATTATTCTAATTGTGTTCATTCCGTTGGCATTGGGTTGGATCTATCCGAACATTTTTACACCCGTTCACATCATCTTTTTAGAGATTATCATGGGTCCAACGTGCTCCATTATATACGAAAACGAACCCATGGAACGCAATTTAATGCTGCAACAACCACGACCACTGACCACCACTTTTTTCAATTTAAAAGAAATTGCCATTAGCATAGTTCAAGGTTTGGTGATTACAGCAGGATTACTGTTTGTGTATCAATATTGTATAGCTGATGGTTGTTCGGAAAACGTCACTCGTACCGTAATTTTCATCGCACTCATTGCATCCAACATCTTTTTGACACTGGCCAATCGCTCGTTTTATTACTCTATTTTTACCACTATTCAGTACAAAAACAACCTGGTTCCACTCATCATCGGAATTACCATTTTGATGACTTCTTTGTTGCTATTTGTTCCCGTTTTCAGCGCTTTCTTTTTGTTTGATTCGGTTACGTGGATGCAAGTCGGATTGAGTGTTTTGGTTGGATTTGTGTCGGTAATGTGGGTTGAGATTTATAAAGCATTCAGAAGGAGAAAGCTGATTTAAAAGTATCTATTACGGTCAAACTTGTCATGCTGAGGAACGAAGCATCTCATTCACTTGGCTCATTTTGGAACGCGGATTAAACTGATTTGCTGGAGCAAAACGCGGATACTAACCGGATTTATTATAGTCAAACTTGTCATGCTGAAGAACGAAGCATCTCTTTCACCTTGCTTATTTTGGAACGCGGATTAAACTGATTTGCTGGAGCAAAACGCTGATTGCAACGGATTTATTATAGCCAATCTTGTCATGCTGAGGAACGAAGCATCTCATTCACTTTGATCATTTTGGAACGCGGATTAAACTGATTTGCTGGAGCAAAACGCGGATACTAACCGGATTTATCATAGTCAAACTTGTCATGCTGAAGAACGAAGCATCTCATTCGCCTTGCTTATTTTGGAACGCGGATTAAACTGATTTGCTGGAGCAAAACGCTGATTGCAACGGATTTTTTTATTTGAAGCAGATGTATAATAATTCTAACAACGCCTCGTCCCGCTTTCCGCTTTACTGCGTGCCGCTGCAATCGGGGCTAGGGTAGCCATTTTGTATTTCAATAGAACTTCTTATACTACTGCGTCTTTCCCGCGAATGCGGGAATCCACTACTATAAAAATGGGTTCCCACATCCGCGGGAAAGACGGTAGTGTAACAATATCTGCTTGAATTATACCTAATGTACATTCTGAATACTGCGACTGCGACTGAAAACTCAATTGCTCTAGCCCAGATTGCAATGGAAAGCTTTTTGAAAGTGAAAACTAATTTTTGTTGCTGTGAAAAAGCGACCAACGGAAGCTCTTTTCACAGCCTACAAAAATAGTTTGAAGTGAAAAAACTTGGAATGAAAAGCTGGATTGGCTACTAAAAATTTGAACCATATAAGGCATATAAGGTCATTGAAGAGAAAACTTACATGAACTTATATTTCTTATATGGTAAAAAAAATTGAAACTTTTTATGGTAAAAAATTAATGAAACTCACCAAACAACCGCGAAGCTACATTATAAGCGCTTTCGAAACTCATCGGACTGGTGTTGGTGTTTTCTTTAACCGTGGTAAAATAAGACAATAATTTTTCGGTTGGCATATTGCCTGTCAAATCGTCTTTGGCCATTGGGCAACCGCCAAAACCTTGGATTGCGCCATCATAGCGTCGGCAACCGGCTTTGTAGGCAGCATCTATTTTTTCAAACCATTTTTCGGGTGTGGTGTGTAAATGCGCACCAAATTCAATATTCGGATATTTCGGAATCAAATTGGAGAACAAATAATCAATCACTTCGGGTGTGGAACTTCCAATTGTATCAGAGAGCGAAAGGATTTTTACACCCATAGTGGCCAATTTTTCCGTCCACTCGCCTACTATTTCCACATTCCACGGATCGCCGTACGGATTTCCGAATCCCATTGAAATGTAAGTCACAACTTCTTTATTGGATTTGTCAGCGATGTTTAAAATTTCTTGCAACGTTACCAAACTCTCTGCAATGGTTTTGTGTGTGTTACGCATTTGGAAATTCTCCGAAATCGAAAACGGAAAACCCAAATAGTTGATTTCTGGGTGAACCGAAGCCATTTCGGCGCCTTGCGTGTTGGCAATAATCGCGAGTAATTTGCTTTGTGTTTGCGACAAATCGAGTTGCGCCAACACCTCGGCGGTATCTTGCATTTGCGGAATCGCTTTGGGCGAAACGAAACTTCCAAAATCAATCGTGTCAAAACCGACACGCAACAACGCCTGAATATAGTCGACTTTGCGCTCGGTGGGAATAAACGGTTTAATGCCTTGCATGGCATCGCGCGGACATTCGATGATTTTGATGTTTTCCATGGAGTGACTGAGTTCCTGAGTGGCTGAGTAACTGAGATTTTTTGCTAATGTACTAAGATTTTTTCAAAATTGCTTTGTTGATATCGCGTATCAATTTCGGACCTTCATAGATAAATCCGGTGTACAATTGTATTAAGCTTGCACCAGCTTCGAGTTTTTCAATGGCATCTTGAGCAGTGTGAATTCCGCCTACACCAATAATTGGAAAGGATTTATTGCTTTTTTCAGATAGAAAACGAATCACTTCAGTGGAACGTTTTGTTAATGGTTTTCCTGATAATCCACCAGTTTCCGACTTATTTTCGGATTGCAAACCTTCGCGTGATAAAGTCGTATTCGTAGCAATAACACCAGCGATTTTGGTTTCATTGACAATTTCGATGATGTCTAACAATTGTGAATCGGTTAAATCGGGAGCAATTTTGAGTAGAATTGGTTTATGATTTATGGTTTGTAGTTGATGGTTTTCGAGTGAACTCAATAGTTTTTTTAACGGTTCTTTTTCTTGCAATTCACGTAAATTAGGTGTGTTGGGCGAACTCACATTCACTACAAAATAATCCACATAATCGAATAAAGCCTCGAAACAAATTTTGTAGTCGTCTACCGCATTTTCGTTGGGAGTGATTTTATTTTTTCCAATGTTGCCGCCAATGAGAACACCTTTGTTGCTTTTGAGACGTTCGACTGCTTCTTTTACACCACCATTATTGAAACCCATTCGGTTGATGATGGCCGAATCTTCTTTCAAACGAAACAATCTTTTTTTAGGATTTCCTTCTTGTCCGACTGGAGTTAGTGTACCTATTTCGATAAAACCAAAACCGAAGTTAGAAAGTTCGTTATACAATTTAGCATCTTTATCAAATCCGGCGGCTAAACCCACTGGATTTTTAAATTTGAGTCCGAATACTTCACGTTCCAAACGTTGATCATTGACCGAATACAACGATTTAAAAAGCGAGGGAAAACCCGGAATTTTAGAAAGAGTTCGAATTAAAGAAAAGGTAAAATAATGCACTTTTTCGGGATCAAACCAAAAAAGAATTGGACGAATGAGTAGTTTGTACATAGTTTGTTGTGTTGTAGTGCAAAAATAGGAAATTGGTATATTTTTTTAACCATATAAGGCATATAAGTTCATAAAAGTCTTTTTCATTTTTTACACATAAAGCATCTGATAAATTTAGATAGAAAAAACTTAATTTTCTTATATGCCTTATATGGTTCAAATAAATAAAAAAACGCACCTAAACTAGATGCGTTTTCTTCAACCCTAACTATGATGAAAATTACCCTATTTCGATTAAGCGTTTTGGTTTAGGTAGTGCTTCTTCTTTTTTAGGAAGCGACACGTGCAAAACACCATTTTCATAAATCGCATTGATGCTATCAGTATTCACAGTTTCTGGCAAAGTGAATGCTCTACGGAACGATGAATAGTTGAACTCTTTGCGAGTGTATTTTCCTTGAGTTTCTTCTTTTTCTGATTTTTCTTCAGAAGAAATGGTCAGTACATTGTGATCAATTTCGATGTTGAAATCTTCTTTGGCTTTTCCTGGAGCAGCTAGTTCGATTCCGAAATTTGTATCGGTTTCTTTAATGTTTACTGCAGGAATGTTGTTGTTAAAACTTTGCATTCCGCCCAACCAATCTGGTTTCAATAATTCATCGATAATCGATGGAAATGGCACTGTGTTTCTTTTAATTAAGTTCATAATTTTTATGTTTTAATGTTAAACGATTTTTTAATTACGATGAGTGAAAAACAAATTACATACCAACGGAAAAATCAGGTCATTTTGACATTAAAAAATAAAAAATCAATCTAAAAAACTGAAAAAAAGTCTGTTTTAACATTTTGTTAACTGACTAATTTTCAGAACACTTAACTCAACACAATAAAACTATTTTTGCTTTTAAGTAGGGTTTTTAGAATTACAAACTGTTTACTATGCAATAGTAAAATGCAACTCATGATTAAAAAAATACTTTCACTGGCTTTACTCCTTTTCGGTTCATTTGTTTTTTCGCAGGTCGGAATCGGAACTACAAGTCCAACTGGAGCTTTGGATGTTTCTTCTTCGACCAATGGAATTCTAATTCCGCGTGTAGCTTTAACTGCAAAAAACGTGGCTGCACCAGTTGTGAATCCGCAAGGTGGAAATCTAGAGAACAGCACTTTGGTTTACAATAGCGCTACTGCTGGTGTTTCTCCAAATGATGTGGTTCCCGGATTTTACTACTGGGAATCGCTAACTTCTACTTGGAAACCCATTGGAGGAACAGTAAGTGGTTGGAGTTTAACTGGAAATGCTGGAACCAATCCGGCTACTAATTTTCTGGGCACAACCGACAATGCGAATTTAATTTTCAAAAGAAACAATGTCAGAGCCGGACTTATCGGTCTTACTACTACCTCACTTGGGGTAAATGCATTAAATCCATTATCAACTGGTGTGCATAATATCGCTTTTGGAGTTTCCTCACTTTTCGCAAATACAAGCGGCGGCTACAATATTAGTATAGGATTTGGTTCAATGGTAAAAAATACTACTGGTAATTTTAATACATCGGTTGGAAATCTTGCTTTGAGCGAAAATTTGAGCGGAATTAGTAATGCCGCATTTGGCGATTATGCATTGAGAAGTAATGTTGATGGCCATCAGAATTCTGCTTTTGGAACCAATGCTTTGATTACTAATGCTAACGGAAGTCAGAACTCTGCATACGGAGTTGGTTCGCTTTATTTTGTAAATGGAAGTTTCAATACAGGTTTAGGTTATTTTGCTTTAAGTAATTTACAAACTGGAAATAACAACATTGGAATTGGAAGCCAAGCGCAAGTTCCAAATATCAATGGAAGCAATCAATTATCCATAGGCAATCAAATTTATGGCAAAGACATGAATGATGCTTTTTTAGGAAAAATTGGAATTGGCGAGCCAAATCCGACTGAAAAATTGGATGTTTTAGGTAATCTGAAAGTCGCCGGTGCTTTTATGCCCAACAATTTACCAGGCAATTTTGGAGAAGTTTTAGTAAGTAATGGCGGTGGCGCTGCTCCAAGTTGGGTCAATCCGACGGTAAAACCCTACATCACTACAAGTGGATCTGGAGTATACAATGTTGCATTAACTGAATATACGGTTAGAGTGTACAATGGTGTTTCGAATGTGAGGTTACCTGATGCAACAGCCAATCTCGGTAAAGTTTTTATCATCATTGGAAGTAATGGTATTTCTTCAAAAACCTTTTCAACATTGGGTGGAGTAATTTATGATGATGTGACCAATGCCAACATCACTAGCCTAGCAGCCAACCAACGCTATATGGTACAAAGCGACGGAACGGATTGGATTGTAATTGGACGTTAATCAACCTTAGATTTATTCATTTCACTCTTAGTCAATCCTTAATACAAGAAGTCTTATAACTATTGTAACTTAAAAATGTTACATGTCTCACGAAGTAAAAAGTTTTTATTAAGTAAAATTGTATAAATTTACTTACTAAACCTTTTTTAAAATGAGAAAAATCTTCCTTTTCCTGATTGTCATTCCTTTTGTTTGTTTTAGTCAATACGAAAAGGAAATTGATTCGTTGAATATTATTATCAGAAAAACAAAAGACACTCAAGTTAAAGTAGATACTTATAGAGAATTGGTTCAAATCTATTTAGTCTCCGATTTACCAAAAGCGCAAAGCACGATTAACTCACTCTATAAATTGAACAAAAACAGTTCATGTGAAAAATGTGAAGCAATGGCCGATTATTTAAATGCAAAATATCATTCAGGCATACAAGGAGACCATGAGAATACAATAATTAGTTTTTATCAAAAGAGTATTGACAAGTCATTTCGTATAAAGGATTACAATTTTTATTCTATCGCTTCAATACATTTAATAAATCGTTTTATTAGTAATAATGACATTCATAAAGCAGAAATTGAACTAACAAAGTATCTTGATATAACTAAGAAATTAAAATATGAAAATCACTATGATGGTATCTATTATTTATATGGTAAATTGTATAAAAAAAGAGGGTTTAATAATCTTGCTCTAAAAAGTTTCATCCTCTCTGATAAATATTATGTGAAAAATAAAATTGATGATGTACCTGCTCGAATAGGTGATCTTTTAGAAATTGCAATGTTTTATTCTGATTTAAACCAAAAAGACAAATCAGACTATTATGTAAAATTATCATTACAACTTCTTAAAAAAACAGATGATGCTATAGCAATTGTTAATACAAATTTTAGGTTGGGTGAATTAGAATATAAAAATAAAAACTATAAAAAATCTCTTAGCTATTTTGAGAAATTATTAACACCGCAAGACACTTCCAAATTTGTACCATTTAAATATGATATTGCTCTTTTACTTGGTCAAAACTATCAAGAAATTAACGATTTGAAAAATGCTAGTTTGTTTACTGAAATGGCAATAAAAAGATTTACCAAGAAAAACGACACTCTTTATTTAGTTAATTCATTAATCAATAATGCAAAAATTAACATCAAAAAAAATATTTTTTCGGCAGCTAAAAAAGACCTTGATTTAGCCAAAGCACTAATAATCAAACAAGAAATAAGGTTAGATTATGTAGATGTGTATGCTACCGAAATTGAATTTTATAAAAAAACCAAAAACTTTGAAGAGGCGTTAAAAACAGTTAGTGTTAAAGATTTATATGTAAAAAAATATAACGAAAAAACTAATTTAGTTAACCTCAATGAACAAGAAGTAATTTATCAAACCGAAAAAAAAGAAGCTCAAATCAAACTATTATCCACTCAAAACGAACTAGCACAAAAACAAAAATACATTTACATTGGTTTATTAGGATTACTTGCTTTAATCGGAGGAAGTTTGTTTTACGGTTACCGCAACAAAATCAAAACGGCTCAAAAACTCAACGAACTCAACGAACTCAAATCGCGATTCTTTGCTAATATTTCGCACGAATTTAGAACACCGTTGACGCTGATTAAAAGTCCAGTGCAGAGTTTACAATCTAAATTGTCTAATGATGATCAATTAAAAGAACTACAACTTATTGACACCAATTCTACTCGAATGCTACAATTAGTAGATCAATTACTCGAACTTTCCAAAATTGACAGTGGCAACTTAAAACTCATTTTGAAAGACGGAAACATCAGTTCGTTTTTAACTTCAATTATTGAACCGTTCCAATTTCAATCGAAAGAAAAGGGAATTCTTTTTACTTCCAACATTCAAAAAACAATCGAAAACAATTCGTTTGACAAAGACGTAATTGAAAAAATTGTGACCAATTTGGTTTCGAATGCTTTTAAATATTCACCACAAAACGAACAAATTACTTTTAGTTCATCGGTTGAAAATTCGAATTTAAAATTGGTCGTTTCCAACACAGGCAGTGATATTAAAAAAGAGGATTTGCCGAAATTATTCGAACGTTTTTATCAAAAAAATGAAACCCAACAAGGCGTTGGAATTGGTTTGGCTTTGGTTAAAGAATTGGTTGATTTGTATAAAGGAAGTATTACAACTTCTGTTGACAATGGCGAATTATCATTTGCAGTGAATTTACCTTTAGCGATTGCGAATGAAAATGCGGTAGTTATTCCAACAAAAGAAAACACTTCCACAATTGAAAATCCAACAAGTGAAACCGAACTTCCAATTTTATTAATCGTAGATGACAATGCTGAAATTCGTTCAATTGTAAAAGACATTTTCAAAAACGACTATCAAATTCTGGAAGCGCAAGACGGTGAAGAAGGGTTAGAATGGGCACAAAATCAAATTCCAGATTGTATTATTTCGGACGTGATGATGCCTAAAATGGACGGATTTGAGTTCACCAAAGCCATCAAAAGCAACGAGTTAACATCGTTTATTCCAGTTATTTTATTAACCGCCAAGACTTCTGACGAAGCACATTTAGAAGGTTTAAAAAGTACCGCAGATGCCTTTTTGACCAAACCCTTCAACAACGAAATTGTTAAAGCAACAGTACAACAATTGATTACCGAGCGCAAAAAACTTCACGCGCGTTACAGTCAGGAGTTGGTTTTAAAACCCGTTGATATTGTAATTAATTCAGCCGAGGAAAAATTCATCGAACGCTTGCAAACCATCTTAGACAAAAACCTTTCCAACTCCGAATACACTGCAGAAGATTTTGCTTCCGAAATTGGAATGAGTAGAATGCAATTGCACCGAAAGCTAAAATCACTTTTAGGTGTTTCTGCCACCGAATTTCTGCGTAACGAACGCTTGAAAGTCGGTGCCGAATTACTCAAACAAGGTAACGGAAATGTATCCGAAATTGCGTACTCTGTTGGCTTTAGTGATGTGTCGTATTTTTCTAAATGTTTCAAAGAAATGTATCATTGCACTCCAACAGAATACATGGAAAAATAAAACTCTACTTCTCTAAAAACCGTTGATTTCATTGACTTGTAACACTGTGTTACATGAGTCATGATTGTTGTTACATTAGTCATAATGTTTGTTTTTGGTTCTGAGCAACTTTGTCTTGTTCAACTAAAACATCTTACATTATGAAAAAAATAATCTTTTTAATTTTATTTGTTTGCACACAAGCGCAAAGTCAAATTACATTCAAACATGTTGCCACTTATACTGACGTAGAATTTAGAGAAATTCGTCGTGGTAGATTTCCAGTAGAATGCATCATCAATAATCCTTTAATCAACAATAATCCAGATTTAATACTAATTGTTACGCCTGATTACGGAATATCTGGACCTTATTTCACTGGAGAATACAGTGTGTATTTTTTTGAGAACCGATGGCGAATTAATTCTCCAGACGGAGAAATTCCAGAAAACACTAAGTTCAATATACTTGCTATGCCTAGAAGCGATAGAGCCTTTGTACACACCTCAAGAGCCACTGCTAATAATTATACAATTATTGATCATCCTATATTAAATAATAATCCTGAAGCAAAACTTCTGATTACAAAAGCTTCTTTTCGAAATACTGAAAAAGTAGGAATTGCTTATTCGCCTTTAATCAACAAATGGACTATTTTCAATTTAGATTTTTCTCTTTTTGGTATAGACAGCTATAATGTTGTAATAATGGATGGGATTTTTACAGCAACAGCAACAACGACTTCAGGAAGTTGGTTTGCAATCAATCATCCTACAACCAACAACGGAAGAAACAACTTAGTTTTTACAACTCCAATTTATCAAGGTGATGCAACAAATATAAATCCAACGGGAGTTTGGTATACAGGAAACAAATGGAACATTTTCAATCAAAACAGAGCAGTAATGCCTGTAAATGCAAAATACATGTTCTCGTCATTTAATAGTTCAGGATATGTAAATAGAGATAATGAGGTTCATGTTTACCTAGATGATATTAATGAAATATTGTGCCCGAATACTGTAACCAGAGGTGATCGAGAATTTAATGGTAATGGACCACGAATTCAAACCAATGTTACATTGCAAATTAGAAACAACAGGGAAATTTGGGCAATAATTAACTTTACCGCAACCGAGACAGTTTCTGATTTTAGTACTACCAATGCCATTTTTGAACGAAGAGTTTTCATCTCTCCAAACAACAGAAGAATTGCTCAAATTATGACACCCACAACAACTAATATTAATTTTGTTTCTCTAAGTGGCGGAATGCAAATTATTGGCGCGGTTGGAGACAGTTCAAACACTGTTACAATAACCGAACCCATGAATTTTATTAGAAGCATGAATATTGTAGGTGATACAGGAGGTGATGACATTAGTAACGACAATGATTGCAATGATGACACCCGAATTGAAAACATTCGATTTTTTCCTATTAAAGTACGATTTGCTAATTAAACTAAAATGCCTCAAAAGAAAACCACATATGAGTCTAAAATTGAGCAATTACCTTCCAACAAAATTTACATCAATGTAAATAAAATGGAGAAAGGTGATTACGAACTCAATATCATCAACCAAAATAAATTAATCAAGAAAACCACATTTAAAAAAAAATAGTCATGAAATCGAAAATTATTTCATCCGTTCGCCAAAATGGCTCGGGTCACGAATTCCAAAAAATAATAAAAATGATAAATAAAAATTTTCTATGTATTTTATTTCTCTTCCCAATACTCGCTTTCTCACAAGTAGGTGTAAATACAACGGTTCCAAATGGTATGCTTGATGTACAGTCTACTACAAACGGAGTGCTGATTCCGAGAGTACAATTAACATCAATAACTGATAATACAACAATTACCAATCCCGCTGGTGGAGCTTTAGTTACATCCACATTAGTGTACAACATGGCCGCAGCCGGTGTGAGTCCGAATAATGTAATTCCAGGCTTTTATTACTGGAACAATACAGCATCGCGATGGATTCCTATAGCTGCTACATCAGGTTGGGAATTGGACGGAAACACAGCCATCACCTCGACAGCAGTTCCAGCCACTTACGGAACGTCAACCATTGGAGCTACCGAAAATTTCATTGGCACAACAGATAATAATGATGTTACTATTGGAACCAATAATATAGAACGAATGCGTGTTAAAAACACAACTGGAAATGTGGGAATTGGAATTGCAAATCCATCTTCAACACTAGAAATTGTGAGTGGCGGAATGACCGAATTAAAATTAAGTTCGCGTGCCTTTTTTGGTCCCACTCGTTTTTCAATGATTAGCGACAAAGAACTTCCTGATGAATGGCGTCCAACATTTATCGAAAGTGCAGACAATGGAAGTTTTACAGGAAGAATGGACTTTTTTACCAATGGAACTGGAATTGTAAACAAATTTGGCTCTTTGAGAGCGATGAGTATAACCAACGGAAAAGTAGGAGTTGGAACAATAAATCCATCTGAAAAAATTCATGTGTTTGATAGTTCGGATGCCAATAAAAGTTCTATTTTCAGTGAAGCTCGACAAATTACATCAGGAACAGATTATGACAATATTGCCATAAAAGGATATGGAAGAGCTTTACCAACTTGGGGTTTTGGAAATGGTGTAATGGGAATTGGCGATGTTGCTAATAGTTACTTCGCAACTGGAGTTTATGCCCATTTAGGAACAACAGCTCCAACATTACCAAGTTCTGATCAGGCGTTATATGCCAATGGAAATGGTTTAGGAAATGCTGGTATTTTTATGGGAGGAAATGTTGGTATTAGTACACAAACTCCAAATTTAGCTCGATTTCAAGTCGATGGAATGGTAGGAAACACAACTGCACTTTTCAGAGGAAACTCTACCACAAGTCAAGGTATATCAATGGTAGCCGATTGGCCTGGGATTTATTTTAACTCCTATTACAACGGTGCCATTCGTTCCATGGCGGGTTCAGGATTTACATCCATAATCAATACTGATCAATCTTCGGGCGGATTGGTTTTTCAAACTACAAACGTGGCCAATCCAGCTTCAGGTTCAGCTATAGCCTCAGTTCCTGTTCGAATGACCATTTCGGGCGCAGGAAATGTAGGAATTGGCGCGCCAGCTCCGAGTAATTTATTACATGTAAATAGTGCTTCGTCGGGAGCGGTTCGAATTGTCGACGGAACTCAAGCTGCAGGTAGAGTTTTAACTTCTAATGCCACTGGAGTAGCAACTTGGCAAGAAATTGGTATTAATAATGTTGTAGGATATATAAGTAATGTTGGAGTGACTATTAATTATAATACTGGACCTTATTTACAAACGGGTTCTTACATTTCGTTGCCTCCAGGAAGATACGCTGTGAATGTCAATATGCTAATGGCCAGAGCTTCATTAGTTATTTCGCCAAATGATTCATCCTTTTGGGTTCGCTCAACTTTTTCAGATAGTTCAGGAGCAAGTCCAAGTCCATCACTGGATATAGTTGGCTCAAATTTAATCAGCGGAAACCATCCCGGAACTAGCTATTACTCGATGCTAACAGGAACAGTAATTATTAACAATCCTGGTCCTTTTGCCAAAAATTATTATTATGTTGCTGGCAATTGTGTTAGTGCTAATACAACCCAAAACATAACAGGATTTGGCAGTACGTATTGGGCAGAAAACAATATTATTGCTTATCGACTCAATTGATGATTAGTTTTTTTTTGCATAATTCAAGGTCTAACGTTATTGTTAGGCCTTTTTTTAATTATGCTGCTCTTGAAAAACTTCCAATAAAAAATCGGGATGAACCATTGAAGTTGGCGATTCTTCCATTGCTTTTAAGACTCGTTTCATGGCAAAAGGATTCAATCCCATGTTGATTCCGATTTCGCGAATTTTGATTTGCTCGCGTTCGTGTAAAACACCATCGCAGTGCATCAACAATGCCAAACGATAAAACTGCTGTATGCGTTCAAACTCACTTTTGATGATTTCACTACGGTGTTCTTCATGAAAAAGCTGATTCAGTTCTTCTTTGCTAATTCCTAATTCAACAGCAATTATCGAAAGAAATAGATACTCTCTTTCGTGCAATTCGCCATCTACAATCGCAAAGGCAATCATATCGCACAACAAACTTACTTTTTCTGCTTTCGTATTCATGAAATGATTATTTTTAGCTAAAATATAATTTTTTGTTAAAATCCGGAAATTAATGCGATCTAAATTCACTTTATTCTTTTTACTTACTTTTGGATTCTGCTTCACAAATGCTCAGAACAACACTGCAAGTCAACAAGTTTCATCGTTTACCATTGAAGCACCACAATTGAGTTCATCGAAAAAAATCTGGGTGTATTTGCCTAAAAATTACTCCGAATCAAACAAAAAATATCCTGTGATTTATATGCACGATGGTCAGAATTTATTTGATGACAAAACTTCGTATGTAGGTGAATGGAATGTAGATGAAACTTTAGACAGTATTGCGGCACAAGTAATTGTAATCGGAATTGAGCACGGTGGCGATAAACGAATTGACGAACTAACGCCGTATAAACACGAAAAGTACAAGGGCGGAAATGCTGATAACTATTTGGATTTCATCGTTTCAACCTTAAAACCCTATGTTGATAAAAACTATAGAACCAAATCCAATGCCAGCAACACCTGTCTTTGGGGAAGTTCGCTTGGAGGTTTGGTTTCGTTTTATGGAGCATTGAAATACTCTAAAGTATTCGGAAAAGTGGGCTGTTTTTCCCCTTCGTTTTGGTTCAACCGAAAAGAAATTTTCGACTTGATGAAAAACACTAAATCCTTCAAAACCAAAGTGTATTTTTTATGTGGCGATGCTGAAGGCGATGACGATATGGTGCGCGATTTAAACGCCATGGAATTCGAAGTCAATTCGAAACGCTGTGAATGTCAAAACAAGAATAAAAAAATCATCGTAAAAGGTGGGCAACACAACGAAAAATTATGGCGCGAAGGATTTAAAAAGGCGTATCTTTGGCTTTTTTAGAAATTGTATAATGTAACATTGTATATTGTATACCGAAAACCTCAATTTACAACAATTCAAAAGCATTATACAGTATACATTAATACATTATACAGTAAACAATGAACAACAACGATATTTTCAAAAAACTACGTGTTGCATTAATGCTTCGCGATGACCAAATAGAAGAGATTTTAAAATTGGTCGACTTCCGTATGTCAAAAGGTGAAATTGGTAACTTTTTCCGCAATGCTGATCATCCAAAATTTGTTGAATGTGGTGATCAAGTACTTCGTAATTTTTTAAACGGATTGGTAATTTATCTGCGTGGTACTAAAGAAAATCCTAAAAATCCGATGGATGTAATTGCCATTCACAAAAAAGAAGCGCAACCCAAAGAATTTAGAGAAAAGAAAATAGAAAATAGAGAAAAGACTGCTACAACAACTACTCCTAAAAAGAAATTTGTTCCCAAAAAACAAGTTAAAAAAGAGCCAATTGTAGAGAAAGTGCAGTTTAAAAACGGAAAGAATAAGAAGTAATTTCTTATGGATTTAGCCACTCAAATCAAAAAGCAATTCCCGCATTTTAATTCCGATTTGATTACGGAAATGCTACAATTTGCCATCGAAAAAGAAGTGCCAAAAGACACCGAACTGTTGCGTGAAGGTCAATTCATAAAAGTAATTCCATTGGTTTTTAGCGGAGTCATCAAAGTGTTTACTCGTCATGAAGACAAAGAACTCCTACTCTATTACATCAAACCCAACGAAAGTTGCATCATGTCGTTTTCGGCTGGAATCAACAATCAACCCAGTAAGATATACGCAGTAACCGAAGAAGATTCTCACTTACTTCTTATTCCTACTGAAAAGTTAGGCTATTGGACCAAACACTTCCCCGACTTTAATTCGCTTTTCTTTCTACAATACAATTTGCGTTATTCTGATTTATTAGACACAATCAACTCACTTCTTTTTGATAAATTGGACAAACGTGTATACGACTATTTAAAAGAAAAAGTAACCGTTACACAACACAATCCTTTAAAAATTTCGCATCGTCAAATTGCTAGTGAACTTGGCACTGCTCGTGAAGTCATCAGCCGAATTGTCAAAAAATTAGAGATGGAAGGAAAAGTCAAACAAAGCACTACCACTATTGAAATTGTAGAGTAGTGACTAAAGTCACTGCATGCTTTTTTATAGCAACCTAAATTTGTCTCATAATAATCAATACATCTTTTACATTATGAAAAAAAATATGGGTTCAGCAGATCGTATTATCCGTTTGATAATCGCTGCAGTGTTAGGTTTCTTATTCTATAACGGAACTATTTCTGGAACATTAGGCTTAGTAGCAGTTGTTGCTGCTGGAGTTTTTGCTTTAACTAGTTTGGTGAGTTTTTGTCCGTTGTATCCTTTATTGGGAATTAACACCTGTTCGGTTAAAAGACCATAACACATGTTCATACACCAAAAAAAATCCCAATTAAAAGTTGGGATTTTTTTATTCATAAGTTTTAATTTTTCATTATTATAATCCAATCCCATTCTTCAGGATTTCCAATGCCTACACTTGGTGTGTACAAAAACAGTTTGACAGTGGCCAATGGATTGGACTGCAAATACTCTCGTACTTTGACCAATCCTTGCACAGGCAACCAAACAGGATCATAATCGTAATTTGTAGTATCAGGATTAAATACATTTTCAAAACCCGATGCTGGTACAATATAATCGGCAGTCAATACGCGCTCAAACTGATTGGCTTGCAATAAATTTTGCGGAAAATTCATTTGTCCCGTACCATTCCAAAAGATCGTTCCATCGAATAGGGTTTCTCCTAGTTCGGCATAAGTAAGTGTAATACTCCCAAAATCGGAAGGTTGTACATACTGATTACTTACAGTCATAGAAGAAACTTCGGTATCAAAGGATAATTCTTTTCCACCTTCAAATTCATTAGTAAGATAATCTACCTTTAATAATAATACTTTGTTAGTATTATCGGGAGTTGGACTATTTTCGTCGCTATTGGAACACGAAAACAGAGTGATTACAAGAGACAAAATAATAAGATTTCTTTTCATAGCAATTATTTTTTGGTTTGTTATTTTTAGATACCTTTTCATTAAAAAGGTTGCGTCAACTCCTAAAGCCAGACAAAAAAATGATTATCAACAAGCTAAAAAATGTAAAAATCCGTTTCGCTTTGATACATTTGTAATAAAAAAATGACTCTAAAAATCCAACATACCGAAATCATTCTTTATGTCAATGACCAACAAAAAAGCACTTTATTCTACGAAAAACTTTTCAGAAAATCAGCTGATTTGAATGTGCCTGGAATGACTGAATTCATCATAAATAATCATTGCAAACTTGGATTGATGCCCAACGACGGAATTGCAAAAATCATCACTCCTGCACTACCGCATCCTAAATTAGGAAATGGTATTCCGCGTTGCGAATTGTACTTTATTGTTGAAAATCTTCAAGAAGAATATGAAAACGTAAAAAAACTAAACACCACCATCATCAGCGAAATTGAACCGCGCAATTGGGGCGATACTGCTTTTTATTTTGCAGATTTAGATGGTCATGTGATTGCTTTTGCAGAGAAAATGAAATAAAAAATCCCGAGCACAAACTCGGGATTTATATTAATAAGTCCATTTCAATTCATTAAGACAATGCTTTCTGCACCTGATCAGCTGCTTCTTGAAATTGAACTGCAGATAAAATTGGCATACCTGAATTATCAATCAATTCTTTAGCAATTTCTGCATTGGTTCCTTGTAAACGTACAATGATTGGCACTTGAATCGCGTCACCCATGTTTTTATACGCATCAACAACACCTTGAGCTACACGGTCGCAACGAACGATTCCTCCAAAAATGTTAATCAAAATGGCTTTTACATTTGGATCTTTTAAGATGATTCTAAACGCTAATTCTACACGTTTAGCATCGGCTGTTCCACCAACATCTAAGAAGTTAGCTGGTTCAAAACCTGCGTATTTAATTAAATCCATTGTTGCCATTGCCAAACCAGCACCATTTACCATACAACCTACTGTTCCGTCAAGGTCAACATAGTTCAATCCAGCTTCTTTCGCTTCAACTTCAATTGGGTTTTCTTCTCTAACGTCACGCATTTCAGCGTATTTCGGCTGACGGTACAAGGCGTTATCATCAATATTTACTTTGGCATCAACCGCCATGATTTTGTTATCCGACGTTTTTAAAACTGGGTTAATTTCAAACATCGAAGCATCAGAACCAATATAGGCGTTGTACAACGATTCAACGAATTTTGTCATTTCCTTGAACGCATTTCCAGAAAGACCTAAGTTAAAAGCAACACGTCGTGCTTGGAAACCTTGTAATCCTACTTGTGGATCAATTTCTTCTGTGAAAATTAAATGCGGAGTGTGTTCAGCAACTTCTTCAATATCCATTCCACCTTCAGTAGAATACATAATCATGTTTCTTCCTGTCGCTCTGTTCAATAAAACCGACATGTAGAATTCAGAAGTTTCACTTTCACCTGGGTAATATACATCTTCTGCAATCAACACTTTGTGCACCGTTTTTCCTTCTGGCGGAGTTTGCGGTGTGATCAATTGCATACCAATAATTTGTTCCGAAATTGTAGTTACTTGCTCTAGGTTTTTAGCTAATTTTACGCCACCACCTTTTCCTCTTCCACCTGCGTGAATTTGAGCTTTGATTACGTACCATTGTGTACCTGTTTCTGTAGTCAATTGTTTTGCTGCAGCTACTGCCTCAACCGGATTATTAGCTACAATTCCACGTTGAACGCGTACACCATATTTCGCTAAAATTTCTTTCCCTTGATATTCGTGTATATTCATAAGTATAAGTTTGTTGTTAAATTCTGAAACTCGTCCCAGAAAAAGTTCCACAAAAGTAATTAATTAGAATGAATCCTAAAAGAAATGTATATCAATTTAGTAACTTTCTTTTGGATTTTTTAGAGCGAATGGCTTGGGCCTTCTTGCCATCCATTTTCCTGCTGCCTTTCCAAAACTTTTTGTCTCCCAACGCTCATCCAACAGACAAAAAGGTTTTTCCCTTGCATCAGGGCTAGTTTATTATCGTATTGAAAAAAAATCAGTGCAAAAAATAGCAAATCCGCAGAAATGTTAACACGCTTTGAATTCGTTATCTCAAAAAGTATCTTTGCAGAAATATATAAAGAAAGCAGAACGCAGAACGCAGAACGCAGTGGCAGAAGGCAGATGTGAAAACTTGAAACTTGAAACTTTTAAACCTTTAAACACTTAAACTTTTAAACTAAACAATATGCAACCCAAAGAGTTACTAGCACTGGCCGAAGAATTTGGCAGTCCGTTGTACGTTTACGACGCTACAACCATCGAGCATCAGTACAACCGTTTGACAACTGCATTTTCAAAGGTAGAGCGTCTTCGCATCAACTACGCCATGAAAGCATTGTCCAACTTATCCGTATTGAAGTTGCTTAAGAAGTGCGGCTCAGGTTTGGATACAGTCTCTTTTCAAGAAGTACAATTGGGCTTACACGCCGGATTTTCACCTGATAAAATTATATTTACCCCAAACGGTGTTTCATTCGAAGAAATTGAAGCGGTAGCCGAATTGGGCGTACAAATCAACATTGACAATCTTTCGGTTTTGGAGCATTTTGGCACCAAACATCCGAAAGTTCCTGTGTGTATTCGTATCAATCCTCATGTGATGGCGGGAGGAAACGAAAACATTTCGGTTGGACATATTGATAGTAAATTCGGAATTTCGATTTACCAAATTCCACACGTGTTGCGTATTGTAGAAAATACCGGAATGCACATCAACGGAATTCACATGCATACGGGTTCGGATATTTTAGATATTGAAGTGTTTTTGTACGCAGCCGAAATCTTATTCGACGCCGCAAAACAATTCAAAGAACTGGACTTTCTTGATTTTGGTTCCGGATTCAAAGTGCCGTACAAAAAAGGCGACATCGAAACCAATATTGAAGAACTCGGGAAGAAACTAACCAAACGCTTTTTGGCTTTCGAAAAAGAATACGGTCGAACATTGACGTTAGCTTTCGAACCTGGGAAATTTTTAGTAAGTGAAGCCGGATTTTTCTTAGCAAAAGTGAATGTAGTAAAACAAACTACTTCAACGGTTTTTGCAGGAATTGACAGTGGTTTCAACCATTTAATTCGACCGATGTTTTACGGTTCGCAACACACCATCGAAAACATTTCCAATCCAAAAGGAAAAGAGCGTTTTTACACTGTTGTAGGTTACATCTGCGAGACCGATACATTTGCCAATAACCGCAGAATTGCCGAAATTAAAGAAGGTGATATTTTATGTTTTAAAAATGCAGGTGCGTATTGCTATTCGATGTCATCCAACTACAACTCGCGCTTCAAACCTGCCGAGGTGTTATGGAAAGACGGAAAAGGCCACTTAATTAGCAAACGAGAAACCTTTGAAGATTTGATTAAAAATCAGATTATGATTGAGGTGTAATTTGATTCAACACGAATTTCACGAATTTTCACAAATTAGAATAATGTCCAATTAAAAATGAATGGTGAAAAATTCCATTTATTTAGCTAATTATATTTAGAAATCGGTAATTGTCTCTGAATTTGTAGTTACTTTTTTTTTGTAAAATCGAGATAAAATAGTTTCGTGCAAATTCGTGAAATTCGTGTAAAATAAATTAATGCAACGGACGTTTTTTGATCATTCCGCCTTTGGTGTCTTTGATGGAATGTTGCACCACAAAAGCTTCTTCGTCGATTTTATCTATTTCCAATAATAATCGTGTGACTTCCAAACGAGTGACAACGCAGAAGAGAATTTTATTTTCGTTGTAATTCACACCCGTTTTTCCGTAGCCACTTTCCGAATTATAAACGGTAACGCCACGACCTAATTTTTCAATTATGGCTTGTTTGACTTCAATAGCATTTCGGGAAACAATCGTTACACCAATGTATTCTTCGATACCATTGATGATAAAATCAACTGTTTTGGAAGCGGCAAAATACGTCAACATCGAATACATTGCGGTTTCTACACTTACTAATAAAGCCGAAAAAGAAAACAGTATCACATTAAAAACTGAGATGAAATCGCCTACCGTTAGACTTGTTTTTTTACTGACGTAAATCGCCAATACCTCAGTTCCGTCAATTACTGCGCCACCACGAATGGTAAATCCGATTCCGGCTCCAAGAAAAAAACCACCAAATACTGAAATCAATAATTTATCGGAAGTAATGGCTGGCAAACTTATGAAATGCACTAGAAACGACAACGCCAAAATGGCCAAGGTACTTTTAATCGCAAATTCGAGTGAAATTTGTTTGGCACCAATAATAATAAAAGGCAAATTGATGAGTACAATCAAAACTGACAACTCAATTCCAGTCATAATTTCGGTAAGTAGTGACAAACCCATTGCTCCACCATCGAGAAAATCATTGGGAAGAAGAAATTCCTTCAAACCGATGCTCGCCATCGTCACACCAATACAAATCAAAATAAAGTCTTTGATGTGTCGAGTATAGACTATTTGAGTGATTCGGCTGCTGTTTGTGTAAAGTCGTTCAAAAAATAATTTCATGTTTCTTCAGTTTAGCCCAAGATAGTAAAATTTGGCTAAAGCGAAAAATCAATTTTGATTAATTTATGTGAGTTCGATATAAATACCAAAGAAGCATTTACCATTTTACACGAATTACACTAATTTACACGAATTGAAAATGGAAAATTATGATTCGTGTAAATTCGTGCAATTCGTGTCTAAATTTAAATATGCTTACGTCGAACTCACGTTAATTAACAAAAAAAGGTGTTATTTTGCGTCTACAATCTCCGTCAACACCTTAGCGTTTGTACTATTTGGCATGGTGATTTTTAATAATTGGGTTACTGTAGGAGCAATTTGTGTGATTTCTTTTCTATCGTTGGTTTTACCTCTTTTGATGTGCCATCCGAAGAAAATAATCGGCACGTGGGTATCATAAGTATAAGGCGAACCATGAGTTGTTCCAGTAGTTGAATATTCTAGATAACCAGGTTTGTAGACAAAATACAATTCGCCATTTTGCGTCGGATCATAGCCTTTTGAAACGTAATCCAATATAACATCGTTGCTTGTAGCAGAAAGGATTTCTTCTTCAGTATATACTCGTTTAACGTATTCTTTGGTGTATAAATAGTCTTTGAATGATTGTTTTACATTTGTTAAATTCAATCCTTTCGCTTTGATTTTGTCTTTATCAAAATGAACATTAAAACTGGAATAATTCAAAATCAAATCATCGCCAAAAGTAGTTCTAGAAAACTCTTTTAAATCGCTTTCGACATTCTTATAATTGATGCTATTCACTTCGTACTTGTGATCTTTTAAATACGTTGCATTTTCCGCACCAGCGTGATCTGCCGTTAGAAAAACAAGGTAATTTCCTTTTCCGACCGTTGTGTCTAAATAATTCAGAAACTCAGCAATAGTTTGATCCAAACGCAAATACGTATCCTGAATTTCGATGGAACGCGGACCAAAAGTATGTCCGATGTAATCAGTAGAAGAAAAACTCAACGCTAGAAAATCGGTCACTGCATCTTTACCTAAATTTTCCTTTTCGATGGCACGTTTGGCAAAATCCACAATCAAATTATTACCATACGGACTTACTCTCAAAACTCCAGCATCATTCTTATCCAACATTTCCTTCATATTATAAGGAAAGAAGGGTTGTTTTTTGTATAATTGACCTTCGTATGGATTATCATCTGGAAGACTTTCGTTGTAGGTTTCTTTAGGTTTGAATAATTCCCAACCTTTTTGAGCATACGGAATGTAATTTTTTTCTTTATTGAAATCATCTACCCAAGAAGGTAAAGTGGTTCCGTAAAACGAACTTGAGATGAATTCACCTGTTTTGCAATACCAAAAAGCCCAGTCTGCAAAATGTCCAGCGGGCAGAATCGCACCACGATCTTTGATGCTAATTCCAATTACTTTTCCTTGAAAATTAGTTGACAATTTTAGCTCATCCGTCATTGTAGAACTTTGCAGATTTCTCGGTGACATTTTCCCTTCGGATTCTGTACCCGGAACCAAAGTAGTCGCTGAAGCATCATCGGTACAATACACATCTTTTTTTAATGTTCTGTGAAACCATTCGTTGCTTACAATTCCGTGAAGCGCTGGCGTTGTTCCAGTGTAAACCGAAGCATGACCTGGCGCAGTATAAGTTGGCATATAATTATAATGTGCATTTTCAAAAGTATATCCTTGTTTCATCAATCGTTTGAAACCATTAGCAGAAAAATCATTTTGAAAACGGTACAAATACTCCATTTTCATTTGGTCGACAACGATTCCGACTACTAATTTTGGGCGTTCTTGTGCTTGTGTAAGGATGGAAAAAACGATGGTAGCAATCCAGATAAACTTTTTCATTAGGATAAATTATTTGTACAAAAGTAGTATTTTGAATGGGAATAGATGTGAAGAAATTGGTAAGATTCATGATAATTTAAAACGCAATTATTTGTTTTGCTTTTTAAACATATAGAAACATAGATTAATAAAAAACTTAAAAGGCATTCCATTTTCCATAGAAAATAACTGACTTAAAACATAGCTTTGAGTTAAAATCCAATTCCTTAAAAACTAAAACCTTGCGTTTCATTTTTGGCTAGTTCGAATTCGTCCATCACTTCTTTTATAATGATTTCAACTGGTTTGATGTCGTGAATTAATCCTGCAATCTGGCCAATTTCGAGTTCACCTTCTACTAAATCACCTTCAAACATGCCGCGTTTGGCACGGCGTTTACCTAATAAACTTTCTAAATCTTCTTTGGTTGGACATTTGGCGTATAACTCTTGAAGATCGTTGAAGAATTTATTTTTTATCAATCGAACTGGAGCCAATTCTTTTAAGGTTAATTGTGTATCACCTTCAACCGTTTCTACTATTGTTTTTTTGAAATTATCGTGAGCAGAACTTTCGGTAGAGGCAGCAAAACGGCTTCCCATTTGAACACCATCGGCGCCAAGAACCATTGCGGCTAACATTCCGCGTCCTGTAGCGATTCCACCAGCAGCAATTAATGGGATTGTGATATTTTCACGCACCATTGGAATTAAAGTAAGTGTTGTTGTTTCTTCGCGACCGTTATGTCCTCCAGCTTCAAAACCTTCGGCAACGACCGCATCAACTCCGGCTTCTTGTGCTTTGAGAGCAAATTTAGAACTGCTTACCACATGAACTACCGTAATTCCATTTTCCTTTAAATAAGTCGTCCATGTTTTGGGATTTCCAGCAGAAGTGAACACAATTTTCACACCTTCTTCAATGATGATTTGGATGATTTCTTCAATATTCGGGTACAACATCGGAACGTTGACACCAAAAGGTTTATCAGTTGCTTTTTTACATTTTTGAATGTGTTCGCGAAGCACATCGGGATACATCGAACCTGCGCCGATTAAGCCTAATCCGCCCGCATTACTAACTGCGCTTGCCAATTTGTAACCTGAATTCCAGATCATTCCGCCTTGAATAATTGGATATTGTATGTTGAAGAGTTGTGTAATTCTATTCATTGATGTTGAATCAATTTTGGCATTAATTTTTTATGATTTTTCCTTGGTAAACTTTATTAGAAGTTGAAATGGTGTACAAATAAACACCTGAATTGAGTCCGTCTAAGGAAATTGTTTGGACTGGATTTTCTATTGAATTTGTAAGTACCAATTGACCTAAACTGTTGTACATCTTAATTGAATTACCAACAAAATTAGCTGGGCTTACCATTGTTATAGTTGAAGTTGTAGGATTGGGAAAAACCTGATAATTTTCGATTTCAACCTCATCAACAGAAAGCAATGCACTTTGAAGAGCGGATTGAAAATCGGGAATTCCATAACCAAATTGGTCGTTAGGATTATTGAATCTATCTGCTGATTGTTTAATAAAATCAACCACTTGCTGATTGGTTAAACTTGGAACAGCACTCCAAAAACTAGCTACCATTCCGGCCATAATCGGACACGAAAAAGAAGTTCCACTTGCGGTTTGGATAGCTCCAGAAGTATTGGCTACCGTCGCTGCTTGACCTTTTGCCATCACTTCGGGTTTGATTCTGTTTTCATAACCTGGACCAACTGAGCTAAATGTCGCAAAAGTTTCATCAAATTTAACAGCACCTACTGCTAAAACATTGGTTGCCTCGGCTGGAACACCAATGTGATTGAATGGTTCAGGGTTTCCTCCAGAATTTCCAGCACTTGCCACTACAATCATTCCTTTACTAAAAGCTATATTGGCTCCTTTTGATGCGAAAGCCTCATTTCCGGTCATATTGGTATACACATGACTGTAATTCGGATTATCATAAACGTAATATCCTAAAGAAGTAGAAATGATGTCAGCGCCTAATCGATCAGCCTCTTCTGCCGCTTCTACCCAATAACTTTCTTCCACTGGATTTTCATCGGCTACATCTTCAGTCACAAAAAGATAATACTGAGCATCAGGTGCTGTTCCTACTAATTGACCATCTACAAAACCACCCATACAAGACAGTGTCATGGTTCCATGATTGTGTAATGAATACACATCTTCATTTTGGCTGACATAATTGTATCCACCAAGAATCAAATTATTATCGAATAAACGTTGAAAAGGTGTAGTTGAATTCACATTGGTAAAACCTGAATCAAGAACAGCAATAATTTTTCCTGCTCCGGTATAATTGGCTTGATGCAACAAATGACCGTTGAGCATTTCAATCTGGTTTTGTGAATTTCCATAATTGAAATTTTCAGATACATCTAAGGTTTTATTTACTGGATTTATAGGTTTTGGTGTTCTTATTTTACCAGAAGTATTCAAAGCATCGTCGGCAAACACAATAGTATCAACGAAAGATAATTCAGACAGAGTAGTGATACTGTTTACATTTCCTCTGACATGGACACAATTCAACCATTTTGATTTGGCTTTTACGGTTATTCCTTCGTAAGCGGCAACTTGATCAATGTAGGCTTGTTCAATTGGAGCATCGTTGATATTCAGCGCAATACCCTGAGCAGTTCTGCGATCCAATGCCCTTTGAGTAAGCATTTCCAGCGGGTTGTCTAAGTAGAATTGAGCGTTTGGTTTATCAGTAAAATAAACCCAAGCCTCTTCATCTTGGGAAAAAGAAGCCAACGGAACAATCAGAAACAATAAATAGTACATTTTTTTCATAGCATTTTCAATTTGGATTCATCAAAAATACGAAAAAAAGATATTCAAAAACAGTACATTAAGAGATTACTCCTGAGCCAATTAGTTCATCATTGATATTCCACGCTACAAACTGACCTTCGGTTATGGCCGATTGAGGTTCTTCAAACTCAACGTACAAACCACTTTCAAATTGGTATAAAGTTGCTTTTTGGAGTTCTTGACGGTAGCGAATACGAGCTATAACGTTCATCGTTTCACCATTTTTCAAAGCTAAATCTTGGCGAATCCAATGAATTTCAGAAGGTTGAATACGCAATGCTTTTCGGAACAAACCCGGATGATGATGACCTTGACCCGTGTAAATTTCGTTATTCTTAACATCCGTAGCGATAATGAATAAAGCTTCTTTAGTTCCACCCACATTCAACCCTTTTCGTTGACCAATAGTAAAATAATGTGCACCTTGATGTTGTCCTACTTTTTTACCCATTTCTGGAGTGTAGTGAATTGGTTTTGATAAAAACTCCAACTCTTCCTCTTTTGAATTGAAAATTGGTTTTTCTTGTGAATAAATTGGATGATTGGCATCAATTTCGAAAATGTTTCCTTCTTTAGGTTGTAGTTGTTGTTGCAAAAATTCGGGTAAGCGTACTTTTCCGATAAAGCACAATCCTTGAGAATCTTTCTTTTCAGCCGTAACTAAATCGAGTTTCATGGCAATTTCGCGCACTTGTGGTTTGGTCAATTCACCAATCGGGAAAAGAGCTTTACTCAATTGTTCTTGTGATAATTGACATAAAAAATACGATTGATCTTTGTTATCGTCTTTTCCTGCAAGCAATTGAAATATTTTTTCACCGTCAACTTCGATTTCACCTTTTCGGCAATAATGACCCGTTGCCACATAATCGGCTCCTAAACTCAAGGCGATTTTCATGAACACATCAAATTTGATCTCGCGATTGCAAAGTACATCAGGATTAGGAGTTCTTCCTTGTTCGTATTCGTTGAACATATAATTGACGATTCGCTCTTTATATTGTTCACTTAAATCGACGGTTTGAAACGGAATTCCGAGTTTTTCAGCCACTAAAAGTGCGTCATTACTGTCTTCTAGCCATGGACATTCGTTGGAAATAGTCACCGAATCATCGTGCCAATTCTTCATAAAAAGTCCGATTACTTCATAACCTTGCTCTTTTAAAAGATAAGCTGCAACACTTGAATCAACACCACCAGAAAGTCCGACTATAACCCGTTTCATTTTAATTTTTTTGCAAAATTACATTAAATAATAAAAAAAGGTATACGCTTTTGATTATAAAAACATATACCTTGGTAAATTCTATTTATCGAAATTATTCTGTTGGTTCTTTGGTGACTTTTTTCTTCACAAACTTTTTCCCTTGCAGATTCATGTTCTTTTTCACCATTTTACCATTTTCTAAAAACTCCCAAATTCCGGTTTTCTTTCCATTAGTAAAAACTCCTTTTGCTGTAACTACATTATCTGGATTTCTAAAAATAGCTTGTCCGTGGTAGAGATTATTTTTATACGCTGCTTCTTCAAGGATGATTCCATTTTCGGCGTATTTTTTATATACACCTTCTTTTTTTCCATTCTTATAAGTAGTTTCTTCTGCAATTGCGCCTTCTTTGTAAAATACTTTTCTGATTCCTTCTAACTTCCCTTTGACATAGGTTTCGGTTGTCATTATCGATGGTGAATCAAAATGATAGTACTTCCATTCTCCTTCATACACTTTATTGATTAATTTTCCTTCACTTACTTTAAATCCTTTCTGATTGTAAAAAATAGTGTAACACGAATTGTCTTTAGCGTTGAATTCACGTGTCGCAATTACAGTATTGGCTTTGGTATCGTCGAAGAATTTAAACGTTCCGACTTCTTTACCGTGCTCAAAATTACCTTCATAACGCAGTCGTTTTGATCCTTCATGATAGCCTTTCCACAAACCGTGTTTCTGACCTTTATCATCTAATTGATTGATGTCTTGAGCGTTTAAATTAAAAACTACTAAAAATAATAGTACTGCGATTCTCATAAAACTGTTTTGAATTACTATAACTACAACTTGATTGATTTATTGTAGCAAATGTAATTCCAATTTCACATTAATTTTCACTATTTTAAGAAAAAAACTACTAAATAACGTTGTTAAATATATATTAAAAGCAGTTTTTTTGTTTAACATTTATTTAAAAAATCAAAACAAAACAGAGGTTTTTCAATACAAAATGGTTAAACAAATGTGTTAAAATACAATTTGTTAGAATTTTTGTTTAATTTTTTGTCGTTATCTTTAAACAAAATAATAACAAATAAAACAAAAAAACTATGAAAACAATCAATTTAAAAATGTTCGCACTGATTGCGATTTTGACATTTGGATTTACATCATGCGATGATGATGACACAACAACTGCACCTGTAGACAATACTATAACAGGAATTGCCTCAAGAGATTCAAATTTGACAAGTTTAGTTGCTGCACTAGATAGAGCAGGACTTGTAAGTACATTACAAGGTACAGGACCTTACACCGTTTTTGCCCCAACAAATGCTGCCTTCACAACCTTTTTACAACAAAATGGTTTTGCAAATTTAGAAGCTGTACCCGTTGCCACTCTCAAAGAAATTCTTTTGAACCATGTTGTAAGTGGAGCTGTTCAGTCAACAGGTTTAACAAACAATACATATATAAAAACTTTAGGAAAAGGGTCAGCATCTGCTACTAATACCTTAAGTATGTATGTAAACACAACAAGTGGTGTAAGATTGAATGGTGTTTCATCTGTAATAACTACTACTCCTGGAGGAACTTTCAACATTATAGCAACTAATGGAGTTATCCATGTTGTTGATGCAGTAATAGGTTTACCAACAATAGTAACACATGCTGCTGCTAATCCTAATTTTTCAACTTTAGCTACTGTTGTAACGAGTACTGCGACAAACGGAAATGGTTTTGGCGATCAGACTGCAGTTGCTGCTGCTTTGTCAGATGCAACTACTAAAACCGTTTTCGCTCCAACGAATGCTGCATTTACAGCCGCTACAACAGGTTCAGGCTTTGCGGTAGGAGCTACTCCAGCACAAGTGACAAAAGTGCTACAATATCACGTTACTACTGCAGGAAATGTATTAGCCTCAGCACTAACTAATGGGCAAGTTATTCCAACAATCACTTCTCCTGTTCAGAATCTTACCATCAATTTAACGGGTGGTGCAAAAATTAATGATACAACTACGACACCAAGTAACATTATAATTACTGATGTTCAATGCAGTAATGGTGTTATTCATGCTGTAGATAAAGTATTACAACCATCATTGTAAAAAGTTAAGTTGGGATGATTTCCACATCCTAGTTTATTGATTATTTGGTTTGTTTAGGGAGACTCTCATTAACTTGAGAGTCTTTTTTTTCTGAAAAAAGTAAAAAACAGCACATTAATTTTAAATATTTTTAGACAGATTAATACTGTTAATTTGACAAGCCTTTGAAATGTATTTCACAATATTTTATATATTTGCCTCATAATTGATTATTTAACAATAAAACTATTCATTATGAACCTACTAAAAAATAAAATTTTACTTATTCTTTTTGTAAGTATTAGTGTATTTACTTCTTGTGATATGGAAGATGATGCTAATGCAAAAAAAGATACTTTGAACGGATTAGTTTCTGATAACGATGATTTTGATTCACTACAAAAAGCATTAGAAGTTACCGATTTAAGTTCAACTTTAAGCGGAACAGAAACGTTTACTTTATTCGCCCCAACCGATACAGCTTTTGAAAATTTTTTAGCAGAAAATAATTTTGCTACAATCGAAGAAGTTCCAACAAGTGTTCTGAGACAAATCCTTTTAAATCATCTTGTTGCTGGAAAAATCAAGCAAGAAGATTTACCAATTAATGCCTACATCAACTCACAAGCAACTGGATTTGCCTCTAATTCTGCTAATTTGAGTATGTATTTCAGAAATGTTAGTGGTGAAACTGAAATTAATGGTATAGCTACAGTTACCAATGGTAATATTTATGCTTCTAACGGAGTAATTCATAAAGTGAATGCTGTTCTTAAATTGCCTACAATTATTGATCACATCATTGCCAATCCAAATTTATCAACGCTTTCAACTGCATTAGAATCGAATGATCAATTTGATTTTATTGCTGAATTGTCAAGTGTTAATAATGGTCCTTACACTATGATTGCCCCAATGAATACGGCTTTTTCATCTTTATTAGTTGAATTAGACCAACCCAACTTAGCCGCTATTGGAAACAGTACATTAGCTCAAGTTTTAAAATACCATTTTGTGATTACAACCAATGCTTTCTCTTCGTCATTAACTGATGGAACATCAATAAGCACTTACGCTGGTGATTCGTTCTCTATTCAATCAACACCTGCAAATTTCAGAATTGTTGACATAAACGATCGCTTATCCAATATAACAACTAGAGACATTCAGTGTTACAACGGAATGATTCACATGGTGGATAGAGTTCTTCTTCCAAATTTAGATTAAGAAATCAATATTTTATTCCATAAAAAAAGTCCCGAAGTTATTCGGGACTTTTTATTTATACTACTAATTACTTTTTCTTTTGTTGTGCTTTTTGTGCTTCAGCTTGTTCCATCATTTCTCTCATTTTCTTTTGGAACTTGCTTTCTGTTTTTGGCTTGGCTTTGTTCTCTTGAATTTGAGCATGGATTTTATCACTGTCTATGAAGTACTTCTTAATTACAATCATGATTCCAATAGTGATTAAGTTGGAAATTAAGTTGTATAAACTCAATCCTGAACCGTAATTATTGAAGAAGATTAACATCATGATTGGCGATAAATAAATCATAATTTTCATGATTTTAGCCATATCGGGCATACCTTCTTGTGGTGGTTGTGCCATAGCTTGATCGCCAGAAGTCATTTTCATGTAGAAGAAAATGGCAATAGATGCTAACAAAGCAAATAAACTGATGTGGTCACCATAAAGCGGAATGTTAAATGGTAATTTCAACACCGAATCAAACGATGATAAATCGTCTGCCCAAAGAAACCCTTTTTGTCTTAAATCAACTGATGTTGGGAAGAATAAGAACGAGGCATACATGAACGGAATTTGAATCAACGCTGGTATACAACCTGCCATTGGATTTACTCCTGCTTTGCTGTACAACTTCATTGTTTCTTGTTGTTTCTTCATTGGGTCTTTAGCGAATTTCTCTCCTAATTCAGCGATTTCTGGTCGCAATACTTTCATTTTCGCTTGAGACAAGAACGATTTAAATGTGATAGGCGACATTGCTAATTTGATCAAAATGGTAAAGATGATGATCGCAATTCCTAATCCCATGAACGAACTCAAGAATCCGAATAAGGGAACGAAAATCAATTTATTAATCCAACCAAAGATTCCCCAACCTAACGAAACGATTTCGTCAAGATTGCGATCGTATTTGCTTAATAATTTATAATCGGCTGGTCCAAAATACCAATTCATTTGGTAATTTAATTCTCCATTAGTAAACGCTAAAGGCGCAACCGTTTTAAATTGTTTGGTATAAATAGTGTCTTTTTTATCGTCTTTTACTAAGTCAAATGATTTAATGGACGCTTTTTCCAAAGGAGTTTTGGTCAATAAAACCGTAGTAAACAAGTGTTGTTTGTAGGCTACATAAGTTACTTTTTCAGGATTTTCCTCTTTTTGAGTTCCTTGACCTGTGTAATCGTCTTTACCATCTTCGTATTCAAAAACCGATTCGGTATAACGATTTTCATAGGAAATACTTTTTTCGTTTCGGTAGGTTTTTAAATCCCAGTTCAAATTAGCTGGTTTTGAAGTATTCACAGCTTTACTTAAACCTTGTGAACGCACATCAAAATCGAGCATGTAATTATCGGGTTTTAGAACGTATTTGTATTCTAGAAACTCGTTGGCACCCGATTTTAATTTCATTGAAAGAATTTGATCTTCGCCTACTTTGGTTAAAGTGGGTTCAAAAAACAGGTCTTTAGTATTTAAAACTCTATTGTCAGACGTTTGCAATTCGAGATTGAAATTGGCGTTGTTGTTTTTGATTAACGAAACCAATTCGCCCGAATTCTTTTTGAATTTATCGTATTTTTTAAGTGTAACTTCTGAAATAGCTCCACCTTTATTAGAAACCGAAATTTTTACTAAATCATTTTCAAGTACGGTTACGCCTTCTTTTGCTGATGGTAAAGTCGCTGAGTAAGCAAAGGTTCCTAAAGTAGCTTGTAGCTTTTGGATTTTTGCTGTATCAGATACCGAAGTGTCAGTAGCAATAGCTGTGATTTCTTTGGTAGCAACTGTTTTAGCTTTTTGTTGCTTTTGAAGTTTTTCTTGTTTTGCTTTTTCGAGTTGCTCTTTTTCGGCTGTTTTTTGGTTGCTGTACATCATCCACATTACAATACCAAAAATTAAGGCAAACCCGATGATTGAATTTAGGTCAAATTTTTTTTGTTCCATAGTATACTTCCCGAAAAAGGGATTTTATCAATTTGTATGTATGTCGCTGTTGCGACGGTTTTGTTTCAATTTCAGAAATAGTTGGTTAGAACTATTATTTTAAAAGCCCAAAAGCTGGCCGTCTAGCCCTGATCTCGTCATTGTTGGAGCTCTTGACTTGTTACAAACAAGGCAAAGCGACTGACGAGAGCAGGAAAATGGACAACAAAGAAGCCTACTGATTCGCTCCTGAAGGGACAACTCGCGAGTTGTCCTTACATTTCACAATTGCGGCTACAAAGCTAACAAAAATTGGCTGTGGATTTGCAACTGTACTTTTGTATTCTGGATGGTACTGCACTCCGATGAAAAACGGGTGATTTTTGATTTCTACAATCTCAACCAAACCGGTTTCTGGATTGACTCCAGAGCTGATTAAACCTGCATTTTCCAACTGTGCTGCGTACTTATTATTGTATTCATAACGGTGGCGATGACGTTCTTCAATTTGTGTTTTACCATAAATTTGATGTGCCAAAGTTCCTTCTTTAATATCACATTTCCATGAACCTAAACGCATAGTTCCGCCTTTATCGGTAATGGTTTTTTGACTTTCCATCAAGTCGATAACTGGATTTGTCGTATCCGGATTCATTTCGGTTGAATTGGCATCTTTCAAACCTAAAATGGTTCTAGAATACTCAATTACCGCCATTTGCATTCCGAGACAAATTCCGAAAAACGGAATGTTATTTTCGCGAGCGTAACGCACGGTTTCGATTTTACCTTCAATTCCGCGTTCGCCAAATCCCGGTGCAACAAGTATACCATCAATTCCTTCAAGCATTTTTCCTGCCGAATTGGCATCTATGTGTTCGGAGTGAATGCTAATTACATTCACTTTTGTTTCATTAGCTGCGCCAGCGTGAATAAAAGCTTCTAAAATCGATTTATAGGAATCTTGTAATTCTACGTATTTTCCAACCAAACCAACGTTTATGGTGTGTTTTGGATTTTTTAATCGGTGTAAGAAATCGTTCCACTGTGTTAAATCGGGAGCCGATTTTTCGGGCAAGTTTAATTTTTTCAATGCTACTACGTCCAACCCTTCTTCGAGCATTAAATTCGGCACTTCATAAATGGTTTTAGCATCAATGGATTGGATTACCGCCTCGCGTTTTACGTTACAAAATAAAGCCAATTTCTGACGCAAATCATCTGACAATTCGTGTTCGGTACGACATACCAAAATGTCAGCTTTGATTCCGCTTTCCATCAAGGTTTTCACCGAGTGTTGTGTTGGTTTTGTTTTTAATTCGCCCGCAGCAGAAAGATAAGGAACTAATGTTAAGTGAATTACGATTCCGTTGTTTTCACCCAATTCCCATACCAACTGACGCACTGATTCGATGTAAGGAAGCGATTCAATATCACCGACAGTTCCACCTATTTCAGTAATAACGATATCAAAATTGCCCGTTTTACCTAGCAATTGCATACGTTCTTTGATTTCGTTGGTGATGTGTGGAACCACTTGCACGGTTTTTCCTAAAAACTCGCCACGACGTTCTTTTTCGATTACTGAAAGATAGACTCTTCCGGTTGTAACGTTATTAGCTTGTGAAGTGGGAACGTTTAAAAAACGCTCGTAATGGCCTAAATCTAAGTCGGTTTCAGCGCCATCATCGGTTACAAAACATTCTCCGTGTTCGTAAGGATTTAAGGTTCCAGGATCGACATTAATGTACGGATCAAATTTTTGGATAGTAGTTCGGTAACCTCGTGCTTGAAGCAATTTTGCTAACGAAGCTGCTATGATTCCTTTTCCAAGAGAAGAAGTCACACCGCCTGTAACAAAAATGTATTTCGTTTGATTCATGTTGTGTTATTTTTGGACAACTCACGAGTTGTCCGTACTTGTTGTTGTGTTGTTGTTGTTTGTAAAAAACGATGCAAAAGTACAATTTAATTTGAAGATTTGAAGATTTGAAGATTTGAAAATTATTATTTTTTACGATTAAGAAAATACCGTTATAGCATCTTCAAATTTTCAAATTATTACATCTTCAAATCGGTTTCGGATATTGCTTTTTAATATTCCGAACCAATTCTTCCAAACCGTTTAGTTTGAGTTCGTACACCAATTGAAGTTGTTCGCCTAATTGACCTTTAGGAAGGTGGTTGTTTTTGAGCCACACCAAATAATATTCGGGTAAATCAATAAGAAAACGCCCTTCGTATTTTCCGAAAGGCATTTTGGTATGAGCTAATTTGATGAGGAGTTGTTGTTGGTCGTTCATTTTTTATTTAAACGCAAAGACGCAAAGTATTCGCAAGGCTCGCAAAGATTATTTCCAATTGAAAGTCACTTCTTTTTCAATATCGGGATGCAAACTCAGCAACACCGGACACGTCATCGCGCTTCGTTCTAAAATGGTTTTATTTTTATCTGAAGTTTCAATTGACATATTCAATTCGACTATAATTTTGGCAATTTTACGTGGTTCAGCCTGCATGATTTTGGTAATTGAAACGGTAGAGTCTTTCAAATCAACTTCTAAATCTTTTGACTTAATTGCCATGATTGAAACCATACAACTTCCCAATGCGGTTGCCACTAAATCGGTTGGAGAAAACGCCTCTCCTTTGCCGTGATTATCGGTTGGTGCGTCGGTTAGAATTTGGGTTCCGGATTGTAAGTGAATGCAAATCGTGCGTAAATCACCTACATATTCTATACTTGCTGTAGCCATTATTGAGCTTCTTTAATTGTTAAATCGGGTTGATAGGTTAAGATGTAAACGCCTTTATTTAGGTAACCGCCGTTTGAATTTTTAGCGTAATCAAATTTACTTTCCACTTGTTCGGAAGCTGCATCTTGAATGGTTTCTTCGAATGGTTTTCCTTGGGAAAGTCGTAGCATCGTATCAAACGTTAAATCAAATCCGCGAGTGGCGAATTGATTCGGAAGTACTTTATTTTTCTTACGGAATGATTTTTCAAACTGAATGGCTTCTGCCGATTCATTTTCTCGGTACAACGATGGATAAGTTAATTTTGATTTTACTAAACTATTCAATGAAATTTCTTCAAAATCGAGCATTTCATTGGCTTCCAAAACTACTATTTGAACCGAATAATCTTTGAGAGATGAATTAACAGCGGTTAATGTAGTTTGAATGGTTTCATATTTTTCAGATTCCATTACCACAAAATTCATTCTGTCTTTTACAAAATGTTTTTTGATACTATCACTAACAAAAGTTCCTTTACTTGATAGTCCGACCCATTTTACATTTTTACCGTATTCAGAGATAAAGGTTTTACTATTGGTTTTATCGGCATCAACTAAAGCAATTACATTTCCGTTTTTGCCATTCATATAATCAAAAATCGCTTTTTTCTGAGCGTATTCTGATGGCATTGAATTGTATAAATTAGCGTATGAAGTGGAAACTTCTTTAGACAATGGCGAAATTACAGGCACTTTTTTACTTTCGAGTGATTGGGCTACTTTTTCGACATTGGCTTGAAAAAACGGACCAATTACGGCATCGGCATTCGACGCTTTATTTTGCAATGTTGACACAGCAGAAGTCGTTGTTTTAGTTTCTTCCGAATCAAAAATACTCACATCAACGTTCAATCCTAACACTTTTGCCGAATCGATTGCCATCATTACTCCCGAATAAAAATCGAGTGTCATGTTAAGAAATTTATCGTCTTTAAATTTTGAATTTAAGGTTTTTACGGTATCCATTTCAATTTTGGAAACATTGAATGGAATTAACAAAACCAAATGTTTTTTATCACTTTTAGAAATCGAATTCACCAAATTAGTCGAAGCTTTTGAAGGCGAACTTACTGCTGATAAATCAACTGGAATTTTTAACGTCATTCCTTCTTTCAAACCATCCGACAATTCTGGATTGAGCTTAGTCAGTTCTTCTTGAGTCAATCCGAGTGATTTGGTTAAACTATAAAAAGTATCGCCTTCTTTAACCGTATAATTAAAAAGTGGTTTAGCGGCAACTTGTTTGATTTCTTTTGGCTTTTCAGGTTCAGAAGTCGTAGTAATTGTTTTTCCGTTTTTATTGATTTTTAATACAAATCCAATAGGCAAATTGTCAACTACATCAGGATTTTGACGCTCTAATTCTTCAACTGTAATTCCGTATTTCGTAGCAATTCCGTATTTGGTTTCTTTGGGTTGTACTTGGTGTGTAATAATTCCAGATGAATTTGAAGCTACAGGTTTTACAGCAGAAGTTGGTTTTACAACTGGAGTCGATTTTACAGAATTAGCACCTTTTTTAATCACCAAAACTTGTCCGGGTTGCAACCCAGTTTCTTTTAAAATAGGATTGTTTTTCTCTAATTCGTCAATGGTGATTCCGTATTGCTTTGAAATTCCGTACAGACTTTCTTTTGCTTTTACTGTATGTGTTTTTTGCGAAGATGTTGTTACTACAGGTTTAGTTTCAGTTGGTTTGGTTACAACTGGCTTAGTTACAACTGGTTTTACTTCTACGGGTTTGGTTTCTATTGTTCCATCTTGTGCCACTGATTTTGGAATTGCCAAGACCATTCCGGGTTTCACGCCCGTTTGTGCATCCGGATTCAACTTATAAATATCAAATGGAGTTACCTTGTATTTTTGGGCAATTTTAGAAATGGTTTCGCCTTCTTGCACCGTGTGATTGGTTTGTTGTGCCAGAACACTTTGCAGAAAAACAAACAAGAAAATACTAAAAAAACGTTTCATAATTACCATTTATTACATTAAAACACTGCATCTGCTCGAATCGAAAAGAGAATTAAAAGTATAAAATTAGTAATTAAAAAACGTTCTTTTACGTAGATTTATTATTACAATTTATTCCCACTCAATCGTTGCAGGTGGTTTTGAGCTGATATCGTACACTACTCTATTGACACCTTTTACTTTATTGATAATTTCGTTCGAGATTTTCATTAAAAATTCATACGGTAAATGCACCCAATCAGCGGTCATTCCATCGGTAGATTCAACAGCTCTCAAAGCGACTACTTTTTCGTACGTACGCTCATCACCCATTACTCCTACACTATTCACAGGAAGTAAAATCGCTCCTGCTTGCCATACTTTATCGTACAAACCATGTGTTTTTAATCCGTTGATAAAAATTGCATCTACTTCTTGTAAAATACGCACTTTTTCTGGAGTAATATCACCCAAAATACGAATCGATAAACCTGGTCCAGGAAACGGATGACGACCTAATAATTCCGCATCAATTCCTAAAGTTGCTCCTACTCTTCGCACCTCATCTTTAAACAACATTCGAAGCGGTTCTACAATTTGCAATTTCATAAAATCGGGCAAACCACCAACATTGTGATGTGATTTGATGGTAGCACTCGGACCTTTCACCGAAATTGATTCAATTACATCAGGATAAATCGTTCCTTGAGCCAACCATTTCACATCGGTAAGCTGATGTGCTTCGTCGTCAAAAACTTCAATGAACACGCGACCGATGATTTTTCGTTTCGTTTCCGGATCATCAACTCCAGCCAATTCACTCAAAAACCGTTCCGAAGCATCCACACCTTTCACATTCAATCCCATGTCTTTGTATTGATGTAGCACGTTTTCAAACTCGTTTTTACGTAATAATCCGTTGTTGACAAAAATACAGTATAAGTTCTTACCAATCGCTTTGTGTAATAAAACGGCAGCAACGGTCGAATCTACACCGCCCGAAAGTCCTAAAACTACTTTATCGTCTTTTACTTTTTCTTTTAATTCTTTCACGCAATCTTCCACAAAAGCATTGGGAGTAAAATTTTGTGGAACTTCAGCAATTTTGACTAAGAAATTTTCTAGCATTTGTTTTCCATCAGTCGAATGATATACTTCGGGATGAAACTGAATCGCATAGGTAGTTTCGCCTTCAATTTTGTAAGCTGCATTTTCAACATCGTGAGTGGAAGCCAATTTCACACCATTCGTAGGAAGATGTTTAATCGTGTCGCTGTGGCTCATCCACACTTGCGAATTGACGTTGACATTCTCAAAAAACACTTCATTTTCTTTGATGTACGACAAGTTGGCTCTTCCGTATTCTCTGATGTTGGAAGCAGCGACTTCACCACCCGAAAAATGCGCTAAATATTGCGCACCGTAACACACAGCAAGCAAAGGCAATTTACCTCTGATGGCCGATAAGTCAATTTGCAAAGCATCTTCAGAGCGAACCGAATACGGACTTCCGCCTAAAATAACTGCTTTGTACGAGGATAAATCTTCGGGAACATGGTTGTAAGGAAAAATTTCGCAGAATATATTCAATTCGCGAACGCGGCGAGCAATTAGTTGTGTGTATTGCGAGCCGAAATCTAAAATAAGTACGTTGTGTTGCATGCGCAAAAGTACTATTCTCGATTGAAAATAAAAACTAGAATTTGGAAATTATTTTCTTTTTTACAGCCAATCCAGCTATCCGTTTCAATCTTTTGCGCGTCAGTTCTTTTTTCTAAGTCATTGCAAGCGCTTCCGTTGGTCGCATTGCCATGCCAAGAAAAAAACGAACTTCCTTTACAAAAGGATTTCCACTATTATCTGGGCTAAAAACGAGTAGTAGTTGTAAACGTAATTATCGTAGAGAAAGACTGCAGTCTTTACTATATAAATAATAATATACCTTAAATAACTACCTACTATAACTATTTTATTACATTTGAAATTCAAACACAAAATCAAAAGAAATGAAATGGTATTTACACGCATTTAAAAAAATCTCTGATTTCTACGGGCGTTCTAGTCGAACCGAATATTGGATGTTCGTTATATTCAACACCACATTTGCAATAGCATCCTACATTTTAGATTTAATTTTCAATCTTACTATTGAGTCATTAGGTTTTGGTCCGTTTTACATTGTGTATTCGTTAGTTGCTTTAATTCCCGGTTTAGCTCTATCAGTACGTAGATTACATGATACAGGAAGAAAAGGATCTTTTATTTTTATTGCTTTACTTCCAATTCTTGGTGCAATTTGGTTGCTTGTTTTATTCTTAATGAAAGGAGACGATGAAGAAAATGATTATGGAGAAAAACCTGTAAACAGTAACATAGCAGAGTTTATTACCGATGCCAAAACCAATACAATTATTTTGTGCATTAGTTTGCTTTGGCTATTTATGAATCGGATTTTTTGGGCAATTATCACTAAATTTTGGGATGAATACTACAAAAGTCAAACTTTCACACTTCTAAACGAAATCATCAATTCATTGTGGATGTTTTTCCCTTTGTTTTTATCATTAATGATTCCAAATCGTAAATTAAAAATCCTCTTTCTAATTGGATCTGTACTCTATATGATCTATAGTTTCTATGAATTAGTTGCTGCTCACCAAATGAACGATATAAATTTTCAATTCTAATGCTCAAAACCATCATTTACATTGCCATCGGCGGCGCCATCGGAAGTGTTTTACGTTACCTTACTACGGTTTTGGTTTCAAAATACTGGTCGAGTCATTTTCCGTTAGCCACTTTTATTGCCAATGTTTTAGGTTGCTTTTTAATTGGTCTTTTCATCGGAATTTTAGAGAAAAACAATTTGGCCAACTCCAATTTAAAATGGCTTTTGATTACCGGATTTTGTGGCGGTTACACTACGTTTTCTACTTTCGGACTTGAGAATTATTCGCTTTTTCAAAATCAAAACTCATTGTTGGCTTTTGCTTACATCGGATTGAGTGTTATCGTTGGACTTGCAGCTATTGGATTAGGAATGTTCCTTTCAAAATAGTTTTTCAACTCAATTTCACCCATTTATCAAAGTCAATTTGTGGAAATCGTTTGAAATCGGAAACATAAAAATCTGTGTTAATCTGTGTAATCTGTGTTCGATTTTTAGTATTTTCGCACCCTATGAATGAAAATGACATCCAAGCGATTCAAAAGCTATTAGCTTCGCCCAAAAAAATTGCTATTATTCCGCACCGAAGTCCCGATGGAGATGCCATGGGTTCTACTTTGGGTTTGTATCATTTTTTGCTACAACTCAACCACCAACCTACGGTAATTGCGCCTAATGATTTTCCTGAATTTTTAGCTTGGCTTCCTGCTTCTGAAACCGTTTTGATTTATGAAAACGACCGCGAAAAAAGCACAGCAGTTCTTCAAGAAGCCGAATTGGTTTTTACCTTAGATTTTAATGCATTGCACCGAACAGGCGAAATGGAAAATGTGTTGAACAAACTCACCGTTCCGATGATTATGATTGACCATCACGAACTGCCTGGTAATTATGCAACTTATACGTATTCTGACACTACTTTTGGTTCAACTTGCGAGATGATTTACAATTTCATTGATTTTTTAAATCAAAAAGAATTGATTGACAAAACCATAGCCACTTGTTTGTATACCGGAATCATGACCGACTCTGGGCAATTTCGTTATCCAAAAACAACTGGAACTACACATCGAATTGTAGCTGAATTCATCGATTTGGGAATAGAAAACACCGAAATACCCACTTTAATTTTCGACAATAATTCGTATGAACGTTTGCAATTATTAGGAAGAGCATTACAAAATATGGTTGTTTTTCCTGAGAAGAAAACCGCTTACACAGTATTGTCTCAAAAAGAATTGGACGAATTCAACTATGTAAAAGGCGACACTGAAGGCATTGTCAATTATGGTTTAACCATAAAGGGCATTATTTTTGCCGCAATCTTCATTGAGCACAGAGACGAAAATATCATTAAAATTTCGTTCCGTTCACAAGGAGGTTTTGATGTAAATCAATTTGCAAGAGAACATTTCAATGGTGGAGGACACATTAATGCTGCTGGAGGAAAATCGAATGACTCGTTGAAAAATACCATCAAAAAATTTGAACAAATTGTTAAAAATCTATCCCACTAAATGAAAAAAATAACCTACATCCTTTTACTCTTTTCTTTACTACTGAATTTAGTAAGTTGTAAAGAACCTCAAGCTCGAAAACCGATTTCACATTCGTCGGGAACTTTTTTGAAGGAATCGGCTGAGCGCAACAAAAAACTCATCAAAGGCGAAGAAGGAAAAATTGATTCCATCATTAAAAGCAATCCAAAAATTAAGTACTTAGCTTCTCAAAAAGGCTATTGGTATCATTACGAAATCAAAAATGATACGGATACAATTCGTCCCAAAAAAGGAGATGTTGCTTATTTTGTTTACGATGTAAAAGACTTGAATGGCAATGTAATTTATACTGAAGCCGATGTAAAACCGCAAACGTATTTAGTTGACAAACAAAACATCATGATGGGTTTACGCCACGGAATCAAGCTGATGAAGAAAACAGAAAAAGTTACCTTCCTTTTTCCGTCTCACATGGCTTATGGTTACCACGGCGATAATGATAAAATTGGCACTAATGAGCCACTTATTTGCACCGTAACATTAACTAATTTTGAACCAGAAAAAAAACAATAATTAAATGAAATCTAAAGTCGTTCTTGTAGTTGCTCTTATTACTACATTATTTGCTTTTTGCAAAAAGGAAGAGAAAAACAATAATTTACCGGATGGATTGTACGCCGAAATTGAAACTAATAAAGGAACCATAATTGCCGAATTGAATTACAAAAAAACTCCAATGACAGTGGCCAATTTCGTTTCATTAGCGGAAGGAAAAAACACACGAGTAACCGAAGAATTCAAAGGAAAACCATTTTATGATGGATTAAAATTCCATCGAGTTATTGCTGATTTCATGATTCAAACTGGCGACCCATTAGGAACAGGTTCGGGCGATGCTGGCTATAAATTTGCTGATGAAATTACCGATTTAAAACACGATGGTTCTGGAATACTTTCTATGGCAAACTCTGGACCAGGAACAAACAGCAGTCAGTTTTTTATTACTCACAAGGAAACTCCTTGGCTTGATGGAATGCACACTGTTTTTGGAAAAGTAGTTGAAAACGGAATGGAAGTAGTCAACAAGATTGTTCAAGATGATTTTATCAAATCAGTAAAAATAATCCGCAACGGAAAAGAAGCTGAAGCCTTTGATGCAGCCAAAGTTTTTGAAGAGCAATTCAAATTGAAATCAGAATCTGCAGCCAAATTAAAAGCACCTTACGTTGAAATGATCAACAATGCTAAAGCAACTGGAACCAAATTAGCAAGTGGATTGATTTACAAAGTCATCCAACCTGGAACAGGCAATAAACCATCTACTGGAACAGAAGTCAACATTGAATATGCCGGATTTTTAGAAGATGGAACACTATTTGATAGTAGCATCAAATCAGTAGAAGAAAAATTTGGAAAATACAATGCGATGAAAGATCACCAAAACGGCTACAGTCCAATTCCGTTTCAAATAGGAACGAAAGAAGGATTGATTCCGGGTTTCATTGAAGCAATAGAACAAATGAAAATTGGCGAAAAAGCAGTATTTGTTATTCCACCTGATATTGGTTATGGTGCTCAAGGCGCTGGAAATGTAATTCCACCCAATGCTACCATAATTTTTGAGTTGGAAATGCTTCCAAAATAGATTAGAACAATCATTAAACTAGTATAAAATTAATCATTATGAAAATTAAATTATTAGCACTTCTTTTTTTGAGCACCACAATTACTTTTGCTCAAGGCGCAAAGAAAACTACTACAACTAAAAAAGCAACTACTACCACTGTTGCTCCAAAAACCCCAGTTTCTTTACCTGTTGTAAATGACAAAGAAGGAATTTTTGCCGAAATTGAAACTTCAAAAGGCAAAATTGTAGTTCAATTAGAATACAAAAAAACACCAGTGACTGTTGCCAATTTCATCTCATTAGCAGAAGGAACCAATCCAAAAGTAAGTGAGAATTTGAAAGGTAAAAAATTCTACGACGGATTGAAATTCCACCGTGTTATCAAAGATTTTATGATTCAAGGTGGTGATCCTGCTGGAAATGGTTCAGGCGGACCAGGTTATGCTTTTAAAGATGAAATCACCGATTTAAAACACCACAACTCTGGAATATTATCAATGGCCAATGCTGGACCAAAAACGAATGGTTCACAATTTTTCATCACTCACAGAGCAACTCCACATTTGGATGGAAAACACACCGTTTTCGGAATAGTTGTAACAGGAATGGAAGTCGTAAACGCTATCGCTCAAGACGATGTAATCAACAAAGTAACCATTGTTAGAAAAGGTGCTGCTGCAAAGAAATTTGATGCTCCAAAAGTATTTGCTGATTATTTTGCTAATAAAGATGTTGAAGAAAAAGCGCAAGCTGAAAAAGAAGCAAAAGAAAGAGCGATTGCCAATGCTGCCGCTTTAAAAGAATTTGAAAATGGTCAAACTACTGCAAGCGGATTGAAATACATTGTGCTTCAAGAAGGAACGGGTGCAAAACCAGTTGCAACTAGCAATGTAAAAGTTCACTATACTGGAACATTAACCAACGGAACTGTTTTTGACAGTAGTGTTAAAAGAGGTCAACCTATTGATTTTGGGTTGAATCAGGTAATTCCAGGTTGGACAGAAGGTCTACAATTAATGACAGAAGGTTCAAAATACAAATTCTTCATCCCGTATAACTTAGCGTACGGAGAAAGAGCAATGGGCGGAGTTATTCCTGCGAAAAGCGATTTGATTTTTGAAGTCGAGTTAATCAAAATCAATAACTAATAAAAATAAAAAAACCCTCATTCATCTGAGGGTTTTTTTATTTTTATTTTCCTTTGAACTTCCAGTCAAATTCGTCATTGTCATTAATAATGGCGCCAATTTCAATGCGAATGATAATTCCGTATTCCGATTGCAAAATCAACCAATTACTTTCGTTAAAATGGTTTTCAGTCGAATCAAACGATTCAGTTTCCCAACTTTTAAAAGGCAATTGACTTTTTACTTCTTCTACGTTTCTTCCCATAATTTTTTGATCTAACAAAACACTATCCGGATTAGAAGTAATCAAATAGCCCAAACGGAAATTCTCATCTTCATAAAAAGTCAGTCGCATTTTCTTGTCATTGTATAGAAAGATGACATTACTATCGTCGTCTTCAAATTGCTTATCTGGATTACCGTACAAAGCAACCACATCGCTCTGCTTCATTCCGAATACTAGTTGATCGATTCCGTTTTTGGGATTGATTTTCATAACAAATTAAATTTTCGCAAAGATTGAAAAGTTTTCCAAAAGTACTACTGTGTTTGCAAACTATTTTAAGACGATAATTGTCTTGGTTTATTTTGAATTTTTCAACTTATCTAAAAAAGAAATTGCAATCTCTTTGTAACTGGCTCCAATTGGAATTTCAAAGCCATTGATTTCAATTTCATTAGTAGTAAAAGCATTAATTTTAGAACTGTTAATGATGAAAGAGCGATGAATTCTCAAAAAACAGTTGCCCTCTAGTTCTGCTTCAATATCGCTAATTTTATATTTTGAAGTTACACTCTTACCATCGATGGTATTAATTTTAATGTAATCTTTCAAACTTTCAATATAAAGTATATCATTGATATTAATTTTATGATTTTTGATTCCTGATTTGACTAAAATAAACTCGTTGGAAACAGATTCATTCGTTTTCACATCATTTTTCGTAGTTTCAACAATTCTATTGACTGCCTTGAAGAACCGCTCAAATGTGATGGGTTTGAGTAAATAATCAACCACTCCTAAATCATAACCTTCAAGTGCATAATCTCGATACGCTGTTGTCAAAATGGTTTTGGGTGGATTTTTGAGATTCTTCAAAAATTCAATTCCAGTAATGTTTGGCATTTTAATGTCCAAAAACAGTAAATCAATTGATTGCGAATTCAATAGTTCAAAAGCTTTCAACGCCGTATTACAAGTTGCTACAACTTCTAAAGCATCAATTTTGGCAATGTGCTTTTCAATCAATCGAATGGCCAATGGCTCGTCGTCAACAATTAGGCATTTAATTTTCATAAACTCGTCTGATTTAATTGTAAAATTACTTTAAAAAACCCAGTAGTTGATTGAATATCCAACACATAATTAGTAGTGTAAATCAGATTCAATTGTTTTCTAATATTGGATAAACCTATTGTTTCCTTGTCTTTTGACACATAGTCTTTTGAAACCGTGTTCGAAATTTCAAAACAAAAATGACTTGCATTTTGAAGCACTGAAATTGCAATTTTTGGAGAACCACTATCTTCTCCAGCTCCATGTTTAAAGGCATTTTCCACCAATGAAAGAAGTAATAAAGGCGGAATTTGAATATCGTTTTCAATTTGAGTTTCTAAAGAGATTTCCAAACGCTCATCATAACGCAATTTTTCCAATTCGATATAATTCTTCAACAGCTCAATTTCACTTGATAAGGAAACAAATTGACCATTGCACTTGTACAAAACATGATCCAAAATGTCTGATAATTTCCCGATAGCAACTGGAGTTTTGGGTGAATTATCGAGAGAAAGTGAATAAATATTATTTAAGGTATTGAATAAAAAATGAGGATGCAATTGTGCTTTTAGTGTCTTTAATTCAACATCCGATCGTTCTTTGCTTAACAGAATTTCTTTCTCTTTTGATCGCTTGAAATCAACAAAATACTTTACAAATAAAAACATAAAGGAAGTAGAATAAATCCAAGGAACATAATTAAATGCTAGTTTTTCTAAATCCGACAGTATTTCAAATAGTGATTCTTGCGGAAATGGTTTTGGTCGCACCAATTCTTCACCAACATGAACTATTAGTATTCTTCCTAAAACAGAAAAAAAGTAAGTAGCAACAATTAAGAGTAGTACCGAATCTATGTATTTTTTCTTAAACAAGAAAATCGGAATAAGATAATAAGCCAAAAAATAAGAGGCCATTATTTGCGGAATAAAAATGCAGAAATCCAATATTAAAATGGCATACAACGGATCTGCATTTGCAGTAAATACTTCTGAATTTCTGGGTACATTAATGATGAATATCGAAATCCAGAATAAAATATGTTGCAACAACCTATTATTCTGTAAAGCATGTGATAGTTGGATACTATTATTCATAGCCGTAGTTAAGAACTCAAATATAGGAAATAGTGTTTTATGGTTTACATCAGTCGCCAGAATAACTATTTTAACTCCTGAATAACCGATTTTAACCTATTAAATTAAATTCATTGTAACTATTTGCTTTTTCATCAAGTAAAAGTGTCTATCTGTCTATTAGTAAAAAAAGTGGTTGTAAAATCGTACACATTTGTATTGAAATTTAAAATCGGCCAGCAATGAAAAAATTAATTACATTAGTATTCCTTTGTTTTAGCATTCATTTGATTGCACAAGAAGCTCCAAAAATGGTAACAATTAACGGAAAAGTAGTTGAAAAAAAGTCTTCAACTCCATTAGAATTTGCCACTATCACCTTTCTGAATTCATCCGATAACAAAATAGTGGCCGGAACGATAACCGATGCTAAAGGGAATTTTTCCGTAAAAATTGCTACTGGAAAATACACCATCAAAGTAGAATTCATCGGTTTGAAAAGTATACAATTAGAGAATATTGATTTACAAAGCAATCAAACATTATCAACGTTTTTTTTGGAAGAAGAATCCACACAATTAGAAAACGTAGAAATAAAACTAGAGAAATCAACAATTGAGCACAAACTCGATAAAAAAATATTCAATGTTGGAAATGATTTAATTTCTAAAGGTGGAACGGCCAACGACATTTTAAACAATGTTCCTTCAGTAAGAGTAACTGCTGATGGCGCGGTAACTTTACGCGGAAATTCGGGTGTTCGCATCTTGATTAATGGAAAACCTTCTGTTTTAACCGCCAATAATGGATTGGAGCAAATTCCGTCAGAAAACATCGAAAAAGTAGAAGTAATTACCAATCCTTCTTCTAAATATGATTCTGAAGGAACAGCTGGTATCATCAACATCGTTTTAAAGAAAAACAAAACCAAAGGATTTGGAAGTTCGGTACAAATTACTACTGGAATTCCAGACAACCATGCATTAGGCTACAACGTCAATTATAAAAATAAAAAAATCAACCTCTTTTCTGATTTGCGCTACCGCTATGTGAATTTTATTCGAAATGAATCATCAACAAGAACCAACTTTGCTTCTGATTCATCTGTAGATTCCTATTTAGAAGGAATAGTAGATCGCAATAGAATCAACAAAACATTCACATTGTATTTTGGTGGTGATTATTATTTTAATGATAAAAATATGCTGACTTTAAGTTACTTCTACAGAAACAACAATGCAAAAAATTCAGTTGATTATGATTTTAATTATTGGGATGAAAACAGAACGCTTGAGCGAATTTTTAAAGCTACAGAAGACTACAGAGAACCACAAATTGCCAATCAAATAGAGCTCAATTACATCAAAACATTTGCTAAAGAAGGTCAGAAATTCACAATCAATTTACAATACGATTTTTGGAACGATGATGAAAATGAATCGATTGTTGAACAAGAAGTTTTTCCAGCAATTTCAGCAATTACGGCTTTAAAAAGTAGAGATATAGAAAGCAGTAAAGATGTTCTTTTCCAATCGGATTACAGTATTCCTTTTAGCGAAAAATCAAAGATTGAATTGGGTATTAAAGGAGAAATAAGACGAATTAACAGTGATTATGAATCGTTTGAAAACAATACACCAATTGATAGTTTAACCAACTTATTACGTTATAACGAACGCATTCTGGGCGCCTATGTTCAATACGGAAGTGCTCTAAAAAAACTCAACTATTTGTTAGGCATCCGAATGGAAAATTCCAACACTGGTAGTGATGACAAAATCAATCTTTTTAACATCAAAAAAAGATATACTGATTTCTTTCCGACGGCACATTTCACTTATGAATACAATAGTATTTTTACGTTTCAGTTGAGTTACAGTCGACGAATTAGTCGGCCTGGATTTTGGCAATTGAATCCTTTTGGCGGAATCGCAAACCGAAGAAACATCCGAATTGGAAACCCTGATTTAAACCCTGTCTATACCGATTCCTATGAGTTTGGAACGTTACTAAAATGGAAGAAATTCACCTTCAATCCGAGTGTATATCATCAATTTTCAAAAAATACTTTTGAAGACATTCGATTTACAAATTCTGATGGAAATTTGGTTGAACAATCGATTAATTCGGGAACAGAAAATAGAATTGGAGGTGAAATCAGTATTAATTATTCACCTTTAAAATGGCTAACGCTTTCAGGAGAAATGAATTATTACTCCTTTGAACAAAAAGGTGTTTTTGATGTTACTGGGAAAGGTTTTACTGCCCGACACAGTAGTCGAATTAAGCATTTAACTTGGAATTTCCAAACCAACCTCAACTATCAAGGTGCTACAAAAAGCGGACAGGTTGATTCTAAATCAGAATACTCGTTTGATGTGGCAATAGGAAAAGACATTTGGGGTGAAAAAGCAACCATCACTTTGAAAGCCGACAATATTTTTGACAGTTTAATTTCGAGAGGAATAGTCACTGGAACCGATTATAACTTGGATTATTACATTCGTTATAGTGTTCCGAGAGTAACGGCAACTTTCACCTATCGTTTCAATAGAAAAAAGAGCGATCGCGATCGTTTACCCGATTAAAATAATAAAAAAATCAATTCTAATTTTGACTTTCAATTCGAGCTATTAAATACGTTATTTTACGTATTTCCACTGAAAATTAGACAACTAACTTTGGTGTTAAATAAATCATCTTATGAAAACACCTCTACTTTTAATTATTTTGCTTTTTAGTTTAAAAAACTATTCTCAATGTACAAATGTTCCATCCAATTCAACTTCAAGTAACTTAACGTATACTTTTGTTGGAGGATCATTTCAAAGTTATGGTTGCGCTCCAATTGATCCAACCTATTGGATGGCAGGAAATGGAAATTCTGTAACAGTTACTTTTACAACTCCACAAGATTATCCTCGATTTAGAGTTTGGGGAATGAATACTGACGATGTTGCTTCGGTAATGGTAAATAATGCGAGCTATCCTATGAATGCTACGACTGCAACTTATCTGCCAAAAGTGGTCTGTGGAATATCTCCTGGACCCGACGGAATTGTATTTACCAACGGAAACATTGTGGGTGCCAATACACCAGTTCAAGGTAATTATTCCTACAGCGATATTGAACTTACAACCACTGGCGTAACTTCGTTCAAAGTTACTGGATTGAGTGGCGCAGGTTGGGGATTTGCCAGCACAATTGTTTTTTGCGAACCGCTATCTAAAGATGAATTTGACTGGAATTCAAATGTGTCATTTTATTCAAATAACAACATCCTACAAATTGAGATTAACGAAGAATTACTCGATTCAAAAATTGCTTTTTACGATTTGTTAGGAAGACAAATAAAAGAATTCAAGTTAGTTTCGACAAGTTCTTCTCACACTATTGATTCAGGAATATACCTAATTAAAATAGAAAAACAAGGTGCTACTTTTAGTAAAAAAGTAATGATTAATTAACTTAATACAATTATTCAAAAACAAAAATCCCGATGATGAGTCGGGATTTTTTTATTATTTACTCAAATACATTTTTCTTCTACTGTACAATTCATAGAATGCATCGTCTTTTAAATCGTCTATGAATAAAATGCTTTCACCTGTCGATTTCATTTCGGGTCCGAGTGCTTTGTTCACATTTGGGAATTTACTAAAAGAGAAAACGGGTTGTTTAATAGCGTATCCTTTTAATTGCGGATTGAACGTGAAATCGGTTACTTTATTCACACCCAACATTACTTTAGTAGCATAATTTACATACGGTTCGCCATACGCTTTGGCAATAAACGGAACCGTTCTTGATGCACGCGGATTGGCTTCGATGATGTATACGATATCGTCTTTAATAGCAAATTGAATATTAATTAAACCAACTGTTCGCAGTGCCAAAGCAATTTTCTTAGTGTGATCCTTGATTTGTTGCATTACGAATTCACCTAAATTAAACGGTGGTAATGTTGCATTTGAATCTCCTGAGTGAACACCACATGGTTCAATGTGCTCCATAATTCCGATGATGTACACATTTTCACCATCGCAAATCGCGTCGGCTTCGGCTTCGATGGCACCATCTAAATAATGATCGAGTAGTAATTTATTTCCGGGAATATTTTTTAATAAATCGATAACGTGTTCTTCTAACTCCTGCTTGTTGATGACAATTTTCATCCCTTGTCCACCCAACACATAAGAAGGTCGAACAAGTAATGGGAAATCCAAAACATCAGCTAAAGCCGACGCCTGGTCAGCATTTTCGGCTACACCAAACTGTGGAAATGGAATTTTCAGTTCGGTCAATAATTCCGAGAATCTTCCGCGATCTTCGGCTAAATCTAAGGCATCAAACGAAGTTCCGAGGATTTTGATTCCGTATTTCGATAATTTTTCAGCTAATTTCAAAGCGGTTTGTCCGCCCAATTGCACAATTACTCCTTCTGGATTTTCATGGCGAATGATGTCGTAAATGTGTTCCCAAAAAACAGGTTCGAAATACAATTTATCGGCCGTATCAAAATCGGTCGAAACCGTTTCGGGATTACAGTTAATCATGATGGTTTCGTAACCACACTCTTTCGCAGCCAAAACACCGTGAACACACGAGTAATCAAATTCAATTCCTTGTCCGATTCGGTTCGGACCCGAGCCTAAAACGACTACTTTTTTCTTGTCGGTTACAATACTTTCATTATGAACATATCGCTCGCCTGTAGCGGTTTGGATTTCAGCTTCAAAGGTAGAATAGTAATAAGGAGTTTGCGCTTTGAATTCGGCCGCACACGTATCTACCAATTTGTATACGCGTTTGATGTTCATCTCGTCACGCAATTTGTACACCTGACTTTCCAAACAGCCCAACATGTGTGCTATTTGACGGTCACCGTAGCCTTTTTGTTTGGCTTCAAGTAGTAATTCTTTAGGTAACGAATCGATTTTATATTGTGAAATTTCTTTTTCAATGAAATACAGTTCTTCGTATTGTTTGAGGAACCACATATCAATTTTGGTGATTTCGTGGATGCGACTCAGTGGAATTCCCATTTGAATGGCATCGTAAATCACAAAAACTCTATCCCAACTTGCGAAGGTGAGTTTTTCAATGATTTGTTCGTAGTTTTTATAGCCTTTTCCGTCGGCGCCCAAACCATTTCGTTTAATTTCTAATGATTGCGTTGCTTTGTGCAATGCTTCTTGGAACGAACGACCAATTCCCATTACTTCACCTACTGATTTCATTTGAAGTCCTAACGTTCGGTCTGCACCTTCAAATTTATCGAAGTTCCAACGTGGAATTTTTACGATAACGTAATCTAAAGTTGGTTCGAATAAAGCCGAAGTAGATTTGGTAATTTGGTTTTGAAGTTCGTCTAAGTTATAACCTAATGCTAATTTAGAAGCTATTTTGGCAATTGGGTAACCCGTTGCTTTGGATGCTAAGGCTGATGAACGCGATACACGCGGGTTGATTTCTATGGCAACAATGTCTTCTTTTTCGTCGGGTGAAACGGCAAACTGTACGTTACAACCTCCAGCAAAATTTCCGATGGAACGCATCATCAAAATCGCCATGTCGCGCATTTTTTGAAAGGTAGTATCTGATAACGTCATCGCTGGCGCCACTGTGATGGAATCACCTGTGTGAATTCCCATTGGATCCATATTTTCGATGGAACAAATGATGACCACGTTGTCGTTTTGATCTCTCAAAAGTTCTAATTCATATTCTTTCCAACCCAATAAAGCCTTGTCAATTAAGACTTCGTGAATGGGTGAAGCTTCTAAACCACGCGTTAGTAAATCGTCGAAATCTTCTTTTCTGTGAACAAAAGCGGCACCAGTTCCACCCAAAGTAAACGAAGGTCGAATTACCAATGGAAAACCAAATTCTTGGGCAATTTCTTTTCCTTTTAAGAAGGAAGTTGCGGTTTTGGCTGGTGCAGTTGGAACGTTGATTTTTTGAAGCAATTGTTTGAATTGCTCGCGGTCTTCGGTAATATTGATGGCATTGATATCAACACCAATTAATCGGACACCGAAATCTTGCCAAATGCCTTTTTCATCGGCTTCAAGACACAAATTCAAAGCAGTTTGTCCACCCATAGTTGGGAGAACAGCGTCAATTTGAGGATGTGCTTTTAGGATTTCGATGATGGATTTGGTGGTAAGTGGTTTTAAATACACATGATCGGCCATGGAAGGATCGGTCATGATGGTGGCTGGATTGGAATTGATAAGGATGACTTCAATTCCTTCTTCGCGGATGGAACGTGCCGATTGCGAACCAGCGTAGTCAAATTCGCAGGCTTGTCCGATTACAATTGGACCTGAGCCTATAATTAAAACCGATTTAATGGAGTTGTCTTTTGGCATTTTGTGTTTTGTTAGGGACAAGTCGCGACTTGTCCGTACGTTGTGTTGTGTTGTTTTTTTTTTATATTGTAGGAACAACTCGCGAGTTGTCCGTACGTTGTGTGTTATGATTGTGTTGTGCACTCTGCCCTAGCCCCGATTGCAACGAAAATCCTTTTTATTTTTGGTGCGAGGCACGAGCAATCAAAAATAAAAAGATTGCAGTGGAAAGCGGGAAATAGCTTCTAAAACTTATCAAAATTTATAAACAGATTGCTTCTCAGGCTCGCAATGACTTAAAAAAAAGCCGCTACTAATAAAAGTAACGGCTTGATATTGATTGAATGCGAATCATTATTTTTTGTGTCTTGGTTCGCAAGAAACTGTCAATTTATGTCTTCCTTTAGCTCTACGACGCGCAAGGACCTTTCTTCCATTTGCAGAAGCCATTCTGTCCATAAATCCGTGTTTATTTCTTCTTTTTCTTTTCGATGGTTGAAACGTTCTTTTGCTCATTGCTTTTTATCTTTAAATCGTGTACTATTCGTTTTAGAGGTCTTTTTAAAACCGAGTGCAAATATACAACGATTTTTATTACTTGCAAGTAGTTTTTTAAAAATATTTTAAATTCTATTTATTATCTTTGCGACCTTATAATTACACTATTATGTTTCACAGAAATATCAAATTAATTTTAGTCGCTCTTATTATAGTGGCAGCCGTTTGGCAATTTACCGAAAGTAACATTGGAAACGGGATTTTCCTGATTTTTTTATCGTTGGTTCCGTTGTTTCTTTACTTTAAAAATGAATTTATTTTATTGGCTTTTTTACAATTGAGAAAGCAAAATTTTGATGGCGCTAAGAAATGGTTGTCCAAAATTTCGAATCCGGAAACGGCTTTGGTTCAAAAACAACAAGGTTATTACAACTATTTGCAAGGATTGATGTTGTCGCAAACGAATTTACTTCAAGCTGAAAAATTCTTCAAAAAAGCAATTGAATTGGGATTGAATATGGACATGGATTTGGCCGTAGCAAAATTAAATTTAGCTGGTGTTGCAATGTCACGAAGAAGAAAATTAGAAGCTACTAATTTGATTGCAGAAGTTAAGAGATTAGACAAACAAGGCATGTTGAAAGATCAGATTGTGATGATGAAGGAGCAGTTGAAGAAGATTTAATTTTGTTTCAAGTTTCAAGTTTCAAGTTAATTTACGTAAAAAAGTCTTAAAATCAATTGGCAAACAACCTCTTGATGTTAAGACTTTTCTTTTTTGTTTAGTTTTTCAACTTGAAACTTGAAACCTGAAACAACTCTTAATATCCTTCCGTAGGAATCTCAATCACATACAACTTCTTAGTTGGATTAGGCAATTTCTTGTCGCGCAACCACGGGTTGTGTAGTTTTAATATTTTATAATTGATTCCTTGTGTTTTAGCGAAACTTGCTAGATCATTTATAGTAGAATCAACTTCTACTTTTTTGGTGGGAAGCAGTTCGTACAAATCGTCTTTGTTTACTGCGAATCCGAAATTTTGCGGACGCTCCATGATTTGTTTTAGCGCATGAATTCGGAATACATAACGTGAGGTTTCTTCATTGAGTAATAAATCGTAGTAATTATCTACTTTTTGTGACTCCATTTGATTGGAAATTCCGGCCATTCCAGCATTGTACGATGCCGCAGCCAATGTCCAACTTCCGAATTTTTCTTTGGCTTTCAGCAAATATTTACAAGCTGCATGAGTTGATTTTACTAAATGATAGCGTTCATCAACGGTTGACGTTACTTCCATTCCGCTTTCTTTAGCTGTTCCTTCCATAAATTGCCAAAAACCTCGTGCTCCAGCTGATGAAACAGCATTGGTTAACGAACTTTCGATTACAGCTAAATATTTGAAATCGTCTGGAACATTGTATTCTTTCAGTATCGGTTCGATTACAGGAAACGCGCGATTCGCTCTTTTAATAATTAGAATAGTAGACGAATGCAAATTGGCATTGACTAACAATTCGCGTTCAAAACGTTCTTTCACATCGTAGACTTCCAAAGGCGCTTTTTCATTGGCAAAACTCACGTCTGCTGGAACATACATCGACGAACCCAAGTGAACTTCTTCTCTATCTACACTGTAAACCAACACACTACTCAAGACCACTATCAATGCGGCCAACCCAAAATACTTTAATCGTTTCATAATCATTTTCTTTGCTATTGCAATATACAAAAACCAGACCGAAAAGCCTACTCTTCTGTAATAATTTTTGGCAAATTAGCATTAAACCATTTGTATTTGCTGAGAATCATGGCGTGAGTTCCGCCTTTTACCTTAATATAGTCTTTGATGTGTTTTACTGGAAAAACTTCATCCGCATCTCCGTGAATATGAATTACATTGGGATCACATTTTGCTCGTTCCCAACACATCATGTTTTCTAATGCCCAATCAAGATAGTTTTTATCGCGAACATGCAGGTACTTTTCATATAACTTTAATTTGCGTTTTAAATTATCTCCAAAGGCGTATTTGACAAACTTTTCAACGTCTTTCAGCCAACTCGTCGGCAATAATTTGTAGGCTTTGGTTGTTTTGGCGATTTTCATACGACGTGGCAATTCGGAAGTCGATTTCACACTCGATATAATAATCAATTTTCGAAGTTTTAAAAAGACTGCCATTTCCTGAACCATAACTCCACCAAACGAAACTCCAATCAACACAGCGTTGTCATGTTTTACCTCTGAAGCCATTCTTTTAGCGTACTGTTGAATTGTTTCTTTACTTTTTGGCAACTTCCAAGGAATAAAAACTACCTCGAATTGTTCGGCTGGCAAACTGATGTTTTCAAAAATAGTTGTGTTGGCTGCCATGCCAGGCACAAAATAAACTGGGATTTTATTCATTTTTAACGTACTAAATTCGATTAATCAATATATTATTCCGAAATTTGCCTAAAATTAAAATATTTGATTGAATTGATTATGGAAACACCGTTAATTTTAGAAAAGATGGAAATTAAAGACAACACATTTGCTAGGCAATTTGAGACTTTGATTGATGGGAAGATGATTTCAGTGGAATATTCATTTCAAGAGAAAAAAATATTCCTCACTAGAATCAATACTTTTGAAGGTTTTGAAAATGAAGAATTTATCTCTGATTTGTTAAAAAATATTATGGAGATTGCTTATGAGCGCAAATTAAAAGTAGTTCCTATTTTACCGAAAATCGCAACTTTTATGAGAAAGAATACGACTTATCGCGATTTATTACCTCCGGGAATTAAGATATAAGTTACAATTTCGAATCATAAAACAAATTCCAAATTCCGTTTTCATTATGAAAAAAGGGTTTGGAATTTGTCTTTTAAGAAAATTAGTATATTTATCAAATGAACTCCGACGATTTAAATTCAAAAATTATTGCTTTTTTCGAAACCATCGAGAAGTACTATGGCTGCAAAACCGAAGTTTCTGAAGGATTGTTTTCGGAGATGGATGATATTGATGCGGAACTTACTACGTGGAATTTATCTGAATTTGATTTGGTTCGCTCAGCTTATCGAAAAAATGGATTGAAATTTATGATGGAAGGCAAAAACCGTTACTATGAAGTTTCAGCCGATAAAATCATCAACTTCAAACAACCCGGCAGACATAAGTATGAATTTATTGAACAATACAGTGAGACCGTTTTTCGAATTACAAAGATTCGGTTTCATTCGAAATACTAAAGGAAAAATTCCAAAAAGCAAATTACAAATAACAAAATTGCCAATCGGATTATTGCGGATATGTTCGAACAAAATCAACATTGATTATTTCACAATGAATAAAGCAGAATTTTGAATAAAGTTCAATTTTTACAATTATTCATCTTGCTCATCCTCAGTAATTACATAGTGTTTGTAAATTTTTATCAATAGACAAAAATCTTGGCATCAAATTTGAATTAGCCAAAAAAGAGATAATTTTTAAGGTAAATCCGGAATGCCAGAAATTATTTCGAGTACAAAAATCAATCACAAATTTCTAAAACCTTTTATTAAATGAAAAAGTATCCTTTTTATTTAACGGCATTCCTATTGCTTTTTTTGACCCATTGCAAAAACGCAGAAAACTTAGAATCCGAAACAAGCATAATTACTGATGCTACACAAGAACTTGCTCTACCTGAAGATTTTCAGGATGTTACTACCACTAATGAGAACACTGAAAGTTATGCTGAATGGACCGAAAACCCTTTTGAATCGCCTGTAAAAGCGCCGCTTTCTACTTTTTCCATTGATATTGATAATGCTTCGTACACCAACATCAGACGATTCATCAACAATGGACAAAAAGTTCCTAAAGACGCAGTTCGTGTCGAAGAAATGGTGAATTTCTTTAAATACAATTACCCACAACCTACCGACGAACATCCGTTTTCAATTACTACTGAGTACAGTGAAAGTCCGTGGAATTCCAAACACAAACTGCTTAAAATTGGCTTGCAAGGAAAAACCATTACGACATCCAATTTGCCCGCTTCCAACCTTGTTTTTTTAGTTGATGTTTCAGGTTCGATGAGCGATGAAAACAAATTACCTTTATTAAAAAGATCAATGGAAGTTTTGGTGAAAGAACTCAGAGCTAAAGACAAAGTAAGCATCGTGGTGTACGCGGGTTCGGCTGGAGTAGTTTTGGAGCCAACTTCTGGAAGTGAAAAAAGAGCCATCATCAATGCTTTTGATGAACTTGAAGCTGGAGGAAGCACCGCTGGCGGAGAAGGAATCGAATTGGCCTATAAAATTGCTCAAGAAAATTTCATCAAAGACGGAAATAATCGTGTAATCATAGCAACTGACGGTGATTTTAACGTAGGCATGTCGTCGGACAATGAAATGGAAGATTTGATTGAAGAAAAAAGAAAATCGGGTGTATTTTTAACCGTTTTAGGCTTTGGAATGGGCAATTACAAAGACAGCAAAATGGAAATTTTGGCTGATAAAGGAAACGGAAATTACGCGTACATCGATAACATTCAAGAAGCCAATCGATTTTTAGGAAAAGAATTCAAAGGTTCGATGTTTGCCATTGCAAAAGATGTAAAAATCCAAATTGAATTCAATCCTAAACATGTTCAAGCGTATCGTTTAATTGGGTATGAAAACCGAAAACTCAATGCTGAAGATTTTAAAAACGATGCTATTGATGCAGGCGAATTAGGAAGTGGTCACTCGGTAACTGCTTTGTATGAAATTATTCCAACCGGAGTTGAAAGCAGTTTTGTTCCATCTGATTTAAAATACACCAAAGTACAATTGGAGGAAGGCAATTATGATGAAGAGCTAGCCACCATCAAATTCAGATACAAAAAACCAAATGGCGAGAAAAGTATTGAAATGATTAAAACAATTGAAGACCAATCGGTTGCTTTAAGTAGTTGTACGCCAGATTTTAAATTCAGTTCAGCAGTAGCTTGGTTCGGACTTACATTAAGAGAATCGAAATTGATTTCAAACACTTCACCTGATGCCATAAAAAAACTGGCTCGCTCTGGACTATCCAATGATGAAGACGGTTATCGTTCCGAATTCATCCGACTGGTAGAATCTGTAAATTAATCCCAACAAAAAACCCTGAAACAATAATTATTTCAGGGTTTTTATTATACTTCAACGGAGATGAACTCCATTCGAACACTTCCGTCTTCATCAATATGCGTCAATCGAATATCATGTAATGTATTGACCAATTCTGGATTCCACGGTGTTTTTACTTTGACATAATTTTCGGTAAATCCATGAATGTATCCTTCTTTATTTTCACCTTCAAAAAGTACGGTACGATTGGTTCCTATTTGACTTTCATAAAAGGCACGGCGCTTTTTTACTGAAAGTCCGCGTAGCATTTTACTTCGTTTTGATCGCACATTCATCGGCACAACATCAACCATTTCAGCGGCTTCGGTATTGTCTCTTTCAGAATAGGTAAAAACGTGTAAGTACGAAATATCCAAATCGTTCAAGAAATGATAGGTTTCTAAAAAATGTTCATCGGTTTCACCTGGAAAGCCAACAATTACATCCACACCAATACATGCATGAGGCATTACTTCACGGATTTTAGCAATTCGGTCCGAATACAATTCACGTTGATAACGGCGTTTCATTTTTCCTAAAATTTCATTGCTTCCACTTTGCAACGGAATGTGAAAATGCGGAACAAAAGTGCGACTTTTCGAAACAAACTCAATGGTTTCGTTTTTCAACAAATTGGGCTCGATTGATGAAATTCGCAAACGCTCAATTCCTTCCACTTCATCCAAGGCTTTTACTAAGTCAAGAAAAGTATGTTCGTGTTTTTTATTCCCGAACTCACCTTTTCCATAATCCCCAATGTTTACGCCGGTAAGTACTATTTCCTTGATGTTCTGCTGTGAAATTTCGTAAGCATTTTTCAATACATTATCCAAAGCATCACTTCTCGAAATTCCGCGTGCCAAAGGAATTGTACAATACGTACATTTATAATCACAACCATCTTGCACTTTCAAAAACGCTCGCGTTCGATCTCCAATAGAATAACTTCCTACATAAAAATCGGCTTCTTCAATTTCGCAGGAATGTACTTCACCCATGTCGTTTTTCGACAAATCGTTGATGTAATCGGTGATTTTGAATTTTTCAGTGGCACCTAACACGAGGTCAACTCCATCAACAGCAGCTAGTTCTTCAGGTTTTAATTGAGCATAACAGCCCACTGCGGCAACAAAAGCTTTATCGTTTAGTTTAAGTGCTTTTTTTACAACTTGTTTGAATTGTTTATCTGCATTTTCGGTAACCGAACAGGTATTGATAACGTAGATGTCGGCGACTTCTTCAAAGTCAACACGATCAAAACCTTCGTCTTGAAAACTTCTCGCGATAGTAGAGGTTTCGGAGAAATTCAATTTACAGCCTAAAGTATAAAAGGCTACTCTTTTTTTTGTATCCATAAATAAGCTCAATTAATGAAATCGTTGTCAAAAAATTGAGAGTGCAAATATATTAATTATACAGATATAAATAGTTGGCAGTTGTTATTTAAATTTAGGCAAACCAATATTTTCCCTAGCTAGGTTTGTTGCCGCAGTATCGATTGGTGGAACATTTTTTATGGTTCCAAAGTAAGTAAAGTCAGTTTCTTCTTTTCTTACAACCTTCCTAACATCTAACATCCCAGCATACATAAAAGGGGGACATTTTCCCTTTTTAATTTCGTCAAATAAAATAGGTTGAATTTCTTTTACATATTTATAACTAATATGCTTTAATAGTACAGATAATGCTACACCCGATAATTCATTGTCATTACTATGTCCTCCAATTAACTTAACAGTAGGAAACCCATATTTTTTTATAATAGAAACTGTTTTTAATTCGTTTATTCTATCAACTGAATCTATTTTTGTACTATTTTTAGTCTTTCTAATATCTATGTCTGACTTAAAAATAGCAATAATTGAATCCCTCACATTCAGATTAATTCCTTTTAAAAAGTTATCGTATTTGATTTTCAAATCATGATCCTTAAATTTTGATTCTTTTTTAATTAAAACCCATAATGAATCTTTGTTATTTGCTAAATCAAATCCATAATCAGAAACCAAAATAGATATACAATTATTGATTTTATTGGTTTTTTTATATTTAATAGCCAATTCACAATACAATTCAATTTCGTTCAGTGTTAAAGTATTTAACGGTTTGTAAATAGTGAATATACTATCTAAGAGTAGAAAACTTTTTTTATGCTCATTTACTTTATAAAACTCCTTTGCTTTTTCTACTGTCAAAAAATAGGGTATATAATTTTCACCTTTAAATTCATTCGCATGATTTGACACCTTAGTTTTGCAAGAGAAACATAGCATTATCACAATTATAATTATAAAAAACTGCTTAGAATTTTTTATTTTTTTATAGATTTTCATAGTAAGTATTTTTTTTTAATCATTCAATGCAGTCTTTCCGCATTATACTTGAGAAGCAAACAAGCAATCTAGATGTTACCAAAAAATAGAAAATATAAATTTACTCACAATATTCATTTCCAAATTCAAATCTGATTAAAAAAATTCATCAAACTGACTTACTTTGCGCATAATACTAATAATTAACTCAATAAATGCATTTTCCTTAAGAAAAAAACTACTAATTAATTTTATTTTCATCATATTAACTTTTTAATTAAAAATATTATGCTTTTAATCGATTAAATAGGCAACTAATCGATATTATAATTACAAACCAACTAAAGAAGTTACATTTATTAGTATCAAAATGAAAATGAATTAATTATGAAGAAAAGTACTACTTTATTAGCATTTTTTATCTCTATTCTATCGTACGCGCAAATAGGGGTAAATACACTTACTCCCAACGGAATGCTTGATGTAAGCTCAACTACCAATGGACTTTTAATTCCTAGAGTAGCCTTGACAGCCAATAATGTGGCAGCTCCAGTTGTCAATCCACAAGGTGGTGCATTGACTATATCAACCTTAGTGTACAATACCAACCCTGTTGCGGGAGTTAATGGACTTACTGTAGGTTATCACTATTGGGATGGTTCGCGTTGGATTTCATTCACAGGAGGCAACTCAAGAGATTGGAGTTTAAACGGAAACACTTCTACTAATGATCCAGCTGCTCCTGTTACTTATGGAACATCAACAATTGCTGCTACAGAAAATTTTCTAGGAACGACCGATGCTAATGACATTGTATTTGGAACGAATAACATTGAGCGTTTTCGTGTGAAACAAACTAGTGGTTTTGTTGGTATTGGAACTGCAAATCCGCTTTACAGAACACACATTATTACTCCAACTTCAGGAGCAATCGCAACCTATTCTGAAAATACCTTTACAGGAAACTCAGACGGTACAGGTCTGTACGGAAGGGCTTTAAACAACCCAGGTTATGGATACGGTGGCTATTTTGAAGGCAACTACATGGGATCAAGAGCAATCAACAATGGTGGCACTTATGCTGGTGGTAGTTTTGGAAGTTATAATATTTCTGGTGGAACTGCAGGCGCACGTTATGGCGTTTATGGTGGCGCAAATGGCACAGGAACAACGGTTAATTACGGCGGCTACTTTGAAGCCTTATCAGGAACAAGTAATTATGGATTAGTTGTGGCTAATGGAAACACTGGAATAGGAACAACAGCTCCAGACCGAGCTAGATTACAAACGCAAGGCGCTGTTGGAAATACCGTCGCCACTTTTAATTTAGCAGCCAACTCATTGGGAATGGCTATGGTTTCTGATTGGCCCGGAATTTATTTTAACAGCTATTACAATGGAGGAACTCGACAAATGTCAAGTGGTAATTATCCCGCAATGTTCAATTATAATCCTGGCGGTCAATTTGAATTTTCACTCAACAACACACCCAATACAGTAGCAGGTAATTTAGTTGGGGGAACATTTGTTAGTCGATTCACTATTCACAGAGATACAGGCGCAACATTATATTACACTAACCCAACAGCAACTGCCTTAAATATTGTCAGCAATGGAGTTGGAACTAACTTAGGATGGTTTTCTGTTGGAGCCATTGGCGGAGTTCCTGAAGCTGGTAAAGGAATTACAGTTGGAGGTGAATATGTGGGTATTGAAGCAAGAACAAACTTCATCGGATCTGCAACTATTGATCGAATGCCTGGATTATTTTACACAAGTAATGGTGGAGGTTTTCCTTCACTTGCAACAGTTGGTTCTGTAGTAGATAATGTGGTTTACAAAATTTTGGGTTTTGGAACAGTAAATACCTTAGTTAAAGACAACGAAGGAAAAGAGCGAATTATGACAGCTCCAGAAGCACCTGAAGCTTTATTTCAAGATTATGGTATTGGAAGCTTAACTAATGGTTATGCAAAAATTGATATTGATCCAGTATTCACGAAAAACATTCGAGTAGACGAAACACATCCAATGAAAGTGTTCATTCAATTAGAGGGTGATTGCAAAGGAGTGTATGTATTCAATAAAACAGCAACTAGTTTTGAAGTAAAAGAATTACAAAACGGCAATTCTAATGTTTCCTTTTCGTATCAAATTGTAGCTTTTAGAGCAGATGAAGAAAGAGCTGGAGTTGTATCTAAATACTCTGATATGCGCTTCAAACCTTTGAATCGCGATTTAAAAACAGTTGAAAAAGAAATGAATTTTGAGAGCCAAGCTGGAAAAAACATGACTATTGTTGAGCCAGTAGCCAATCCATCACCTGAAGTAAGAGAAATGAAGAGTAGTCAGTAATTGACTACTCTTTTCTATATTTTTTGGTTTCTTCAAAAACGTGCTCCAATATTTTAGCATCTTCTTCAGTAAAATCAACATGGCGACGTGACATTACAATTTTTGCTGTCTGAAACGCTTTTGAAGTTAAATAAGTTGTAAAACCTGCCGCTCCGCCCCAGGAAAAACTCGGCACAAAATTGCGCGGAAAACCTGAACCAAAAATATTGGTACTCACACCAATTACAGTTCCAGTATTGAACATCGTATTGATTCCGCATTTACTGTGATCACCCATCATCAACCCACAAAATTGCAAACCTGTTTTAGCAAAGTTTTCGGTTTCGTAGCTCCACAATTTTACTTCCTCGTAATTATTTTTGAGGTTTGAATTATTGCTGTCAGCACCAATATTACACCATTCCCCCAAGACAGAATTTCCTAAAAATCCATCGTGCCCTTTATTAGAATATCCAAAAAGCACTGAATTATTAACTTCACCTCCTATTCTGCAATGTGGTCCAACAGTAGTAGCACCGTACACTTTGGTTGCTAGTTTTACTTGCGCCTCTTCACATAACGCAAATGGCCCACGAATAACCGAACCTTCCATAATTTCGGCATTTTTACCAATATAAATCGGTCCAGTTGATGCGTTTAAAGTCACAAATTCCAACTTAGCGCCTTCCTCTATAAAAATATTTTCTGGCGAAAGCACATTGACCGATTTTGGAATAGATTGCGAGTTTCTTCCTTCGGTAATCAATTCAAAATCTTCGCGTAAAGCTGCATCATTTTTGGCAAAAATATCCCAAGTGTGCTCTACGGTAAGACAATCTTCATTGAACTCTACAATTTCATAATTATCAAAATCAACTTCATCTTGGGTATCATTGGTATAAAATGCAATTACTTCTTCGCCTTTAAAAATGGCCTGGTTTTTTTCCAGATTTCGTACCATTTCAGAAAGTATATCATTGGGTAAAAAAGAAGCATTAATCATTACATTATCTTCCATTTCAACCATAGGATATTTTTCCGAAAGGTATTCTTCAGTTAATGTTGTGGTTGTATAGCCAAGATATCTCTCCCATTTCTCGCGAATGGTTAAAATACCGATTCTGATTTCAGCAACTGGACGTGTGAAGGTAAAAGGCAAAAGCGCATTGCGAACGGTTCCGTCGAATAAAATGTAATTCATTATTGTCTTATATTTTAAATCGTAATGACAAGTCGAGTCTTGCCATTACATATTATTGCCAAAGTTACAAAGATTATTGAATAAAAAAACCTCCCAATAAATTGGAAGGTCTTAATAAAATTTGAACACTTAAAACTATTATTTTCCGTGTTTTGCGTATTTATTTTTGAATTTATCAATACGTCCTGCAGTATCAATAAGTTTAGATTTACCTGTGTAAAAAGGGTGAGAAGTTCTAGAAATCTCCATTTTGAATACAGGATATTCAACACCATCAACTGTGATAGTTTCTTTTGTTTCTACTGTAGATTTAGTGATAAAAACATCCTCGTTTGACATGTCTTTGAAAGCAACTAATCTGTAATTTTCTGGGTGAATTCCTTTTTTCATTTTGTAAATCTTTTATTTGTTATGAAGTAGTTCGTTTTGAAGCTTTTATTTCAAAAGGTATAAACTAGCTACAACTTTTAATTATTCTATTTTTATTTGAGTGTGCAAAAATACAACAATTTTTTAAAAATCAAACTAAAGTGTAACTTTTTTTAATTGTACGGAACTAACTCTAATAATAACGGAATTACTATATTTGTAGATTAATTAAAAACTCAAAACCATGAATGAAATAGTTAAGAAAAACGGAATAAATTTTGGGATTATAACTGGAGTTGTATCAATCCTAATCACAACATTAATGTATACAATTGATTTGAGCTTATTCACTTCAGTATGGGTAGGCCTATCTTTAATCGCTTTTTACATTATCATAGGTGTTGTATTGCTATCAAAAACCAAAAAGGAATTAGGTGGTGTTTTTTCATTTAAAGATGCTTTTACAACCTATTTTATCTCAGCTGTTGTAGGCATTTTAATTTCAGTTGTTTTTAACATACTTCTTTTTAATTTTATTGATCCTTCTGCAAAAGATGCTATCAAAGACTTATCCATTAAGTCTACAGTTGAAATGTTAGAAAAATTTGACACTCCTTCTAATGTTATAAACGAAACCGTAAAAAAGCTACAAGAATCTGATCAATTTTCAACATTTGAGCAATTAAAAGGATCTGTATTTAGTATGGTATTCAGCGCTGTCTTCGGAATTATACTTGCTGCCATTTTTAAATCTAAACCAGCATACAAAGAATAGTGAATTTATCTATAGTTATCCCATTATTAAACGAACAAGAGTCGTTACCTGAGTTGCATTCTTGGATTGTCAAAGTCATGAATGAAAATAATTTCTCTTACGAAGTCATTTTTATTGATGATGGTAGTACTGATGATTCATGGAAAACCATCGAACGTATTTCTACTGAAGATTCAAATGTAAAAGGCATACAATTTTTACGAAATTACGGTAAGTCTCAAGCCTTACATGCCGGATTTGCCAAAGCAAAAGGTGATGTTATTATTACGATGGATGCTGATCTACAAGACAGTCCTGATGAAATCCCTGAACTTTACAACATGATTCTTAATCAAAATTTTGATTTAGTTTCTGGTTGGAAGAAAAAAAGATACGATTCAGTTGTCACTAAAAATTGGCCTTCCAAATTATTCAATTGGGCAGCTCGAAAAACTTCTGGAGTTCAGTTAAACGACTTTAATTGTGGTTTAAAAGCGTACAAAAATGTAGTCATTAAAAACATTGAAGTTTCGGGTGAAATGCATCGTTACATTCCGGTTTTAGCCAAAAATGCTGGTTTTGGTAAAATTGGCGAGAAACCCGTAAAACATCAAGCTAGAAAATACGGAGAATCCAAATTTGGAATCAATCGTTTCATCAACGGATTTTTAGATTTAATCACCATTTGGTTTTTATCGCGCTACGGAAAACGCCCAATGCATTTATTTGGAGCTGTTGGAGTGTTGATGTTTGTCATTGGATTTATATCCACTACATTTATAATTGTAGTAAAATTAATAAAACTTTATTCTGGATTTGAAACCATATTAGTCACTAGCAACCCTTTATTTTATATCGCTTTAACTGCCATGATCATTGGAACACAATTATTTCTAGCAGGTTTCTTAGGAGAAATTATTTTACGAACCAAAAATAATGAAGAACGCTATAAAATTGCAACTGAAGTTAATATGAAATAAAAAACACCTTTTTTAATCGCCATTTAATTTAGTATCTGCCAAATGAAAAACATTGAACTAATTTCTAATAAAATTCATTTTATTAGAAACCAAAAAGTAATGCTTGATTATGATTTAGCACTACTTTACGAAATTGAGACAAGAGTTTTAAAGCAAGCTGTCAGAAGAAATATCATTCGATTTCCTGATGATTTTATGTTTGAACTTACTGAAGATGAATACAAATCTTTAAGGTCACAAATTGTGACCCTAGAAAAAGGAAGAGGAAAACATTCAAAATATCTACCTTTTGCTTTTACAGAACAAGGGATCGCAATGCTTTCAAGCATTTTAAATTCAGAAAAAGCAATAAAAATTAATATCGCAATTATGCGCACTTTTGTTCTTTTACGAAATTCGATTTTAAGTTTAGAAGAAGTAAGCAAAAAAGTAGAAGACATTGAAAATCAATTGCCTGATATATACAAAATACTGAACTTTTTGATGGATAAAAGCCAACAAAACACTACTACAAAAGACCGACCAAAAATTGGTTATAAATAATACGATTATGCACATTGAACAACACATTTTAGATAAAGTAAACGAATGGTTAACGCCCACTTTTGATGAGCAAACCCAAAACGCCATTAAAGAAATGATGACTTCAAATCCGAAGGAATTGGAAGAAAGTTTCTATAAAAACCTAGAGTTTGGAACAGGCGGAATGCGTGGTGTAATGGGAGTTGGAACCAATCGAATCAACAAATACACTTTAGGAAAAAACACTCAAGGTTTGTCTGATTACATGATACAATCCTTTCCGAATGAGCAACTAAAAGTAGCCATTGCATATGATTGTCGTCATAATAGCAACACTCTTGCTAAAGTAGTGGCTGATGTTTTTTCGGCGAATGGAATTCACGTTTATTTGTTTTCGGATATGCGACCAACACCCGAATTGTCATTCGCTTTGAAACACCTGAATTGTCATGCTGGAATTGTATTAACCGCATCGCACAATCCGCCAGAATATAACGGATACAAAGTATATTGGCAAGATGGCGGACAATTAGTTCCTCCTCAAGACGATGAAATTATTCAGAAAATTGAAGCTTTAAATTACAATGAAATTAAATTTGAAGCCAATGAAAATTTAATCGAATACATCGATACTCAAATTGACGATGCTTTCTGTAAATCGACTATTGCCAATGCGAGTTTCAACACTCCATCATCTGCAAAAGAAAATTTAAAAATTGTATACACTTCGCTTCACGGAACATCAATAAAAGCGATTCCCAATGTGTTAGCACAAGCTGGATATTCAGACGTAAACATTGTTCCTGAACAAGCCGAACCTAATGGCGATTTCCCAACTGTAAAATCTCCAAACCCTGAAGAACCAGAAGCATTGACGATGGCATTGGCTTTGGCTGAAAAAGTAAATGGTGATATTGTTATCGGAACCGATCCTGATTCTGACCGTTTAGGAGTTGCTGTTCGCGATACGAATGGTAAAATGATTTTATTAAACGGAAATCAAACCATGGTCATCATGACCGCTTTTTTACTCGAACAATGGAAACGTGCAGGAAAAATTACGGGTAACCAATTCATAGGCTCAACCATTGTTTCTACTCCGATGATGCTCGAATTGGCTTCGGCTTATGATGTAGAATGTAAAGTAGGATTAACTGGTTTTAAATGGATCGCTAAATTCATCAAAGATTTCCCTCAATTACAATTCATTGGTGGTGGAGAAGAAAGTTTCGGATTCATGGTGGGTGATGCAGTACGCGATAAAGATGCTGTTGGAGCTACATTATTAGTATGCGAAATTGCAGCTCAAGCAAAAGCAGCAGGAAGTTCACTCTACAAAGAATTATTGAATTTATATGTTGATTTTGGATTTTACAAAGAACATCTCATTTCTTTGACTAAAAAAGGAATTTCAGGTTTGCAAGAAATCAATCAAATGATGATTGACTTACGTGAAAATCCAGTTGCAGAAATCAATGGTCAACGTGTGGTTTGCATTGAAGACTACGACAATTCAACTTCAAGAAACTTAATTTCGGGCGAAGTAGAATCCATTTCAATTCCTAAATCTAATGTCTTAATCTATTACCTAGAAGACGGTTCAAAAATCTGCGCTCGACCAAGTGGTACTGAACCCAAAATTAAATTCTATTTTAGTGTAAATGGAACTGTAGACCAAATTGAAGACATCACAACAGTAGAAAAAGAATTGGACGAAAAAATTAAAAACATCATAGCAGCAATGCAATTAAACTAATGGACGAAAATTTAAAGAAAATCATTCCTTTTATAAAACCTTATAAATTCCATGTGGTTTGGAATGTGATTTATAATATTTTATATGCTCTTTTCAGCACCTTGTCATTTGTAGCGCTGATTCCAATGTTAGATGTACTTTTTAGTAGCGCACAAAAGGTATTAGTAAAACCAACTTACACAGGAATTACAGAAATAACCAAGTACGGAAAAGACTATTTGTACTATTACATCACAACATTGAGTCAGGAAAATGGAAAACAATATGCCTTATTACTTGTTGTTGGACTGGTGATTTCCACTTTCCTATTCAAAAACATTTTCAACTACTTAGCTTCCAACCATTTGATGATTCTTAAAAATGGTATTTTACGAGATTTGAGAAATACCATGTATTCTAAAATAATTGATTTACCTGTTTCGTATTATTCTGAAAAACGAAAAGGTGATATTATGGCTAGAATGTTGGGTGATATTGGTGAAGTTCAAAATTCATTTTTCTCAATTTTAGAACTCATCGTAAAAGAACCTATGACGATTCTTTTTACCATTGGCGCTATGTTTTACATCAGTGTTAAATTGACCCTTTTTGTATTCATTTTCATACCAATATCAGGTTATATTATTTCTAAAATTGGCAAATCATTAAAAGCAAAATCCGAACGCAGTCAAGCTGAAGGTGGATTTTTAATTTCGATAGTGGAAGAATCTTTATCGGGATTGAAAGTCGTAAAAAGCTACAATACCGAAACACTTTTCAAAAAGAAATTCGACGATTCGGCCACACGATTACAACGATTAGCCAATAGCATTGGAAGAAAAAACAACCTCGCCTCGCCTTTTAGTGAATTTTTGGGAATTGTAGTAATCGCGGTTTTACTTTGGTACGGAGGAAACATGGTTTTGGTTGAACAATTGCCTAACGGAAAAGCAGTTTTAGAAGGCGGACAATTCATCGCGTATATGGGATTGGCTTACAATATTTTGACTCCAGCCAAAGCCATTTCAAAAGCCACTTATGCTGTAAAAAGCGGAATGTCGGCAGCTCAACGTGTGTTCGAAGTATTAGAAGTTGAAAATTCAATTACTGACAAGCCTGATGCTATTGAAAAAAAATCATTCGATTCGGCTCTTTCTATTGAGAAAATCAATTTCAAATACGAAGATGAAAACGTGTTAAAAAACTTCTCTTTAGAAGTTCCAAAAGGAAAAACGGTTGCGCTTGTGGGCCAATCGGGAAGCGGAAAAAGTACGATTGCTAATTTATTGACTCGATTTTATGATGTGAACGAAGGAAATGTAAAAATTGACGGCATCAACATCAAAGACATGACCATGAAATCATTACGCCATATGATTGGTTTGGTGACTCAAGACTCCATTTTATTCAACGATACGATAAAAAATAATTTATTAATTGGTAAACCAGAAGCTACCGATGAAGAAATCATTGAAGCTTTAAAAGTAGCCAACGCTTACGAATTTGTGAAAGATTTACCGAATGGTGTTGACACTAATATTGGTGATGCAGGCGGAAAATTATCGGGCGGACAAAAACAACGTTTATCCATTGCTCGAGCCGTATTGAAAAATCCACCAATCATGATTTTGGACGAAGCCACTTCTGCTTTGGATACTGAAAGTGAAAAACTCGTTCAGGTTGCCTTGGAAAACATGATGCAAAATAGAACTTCAATTGTAATTGCGCACCGTTTGTCTACTATTCAAAAAGCAGATACTATTGTTGTAATGAAAAAAGGCGAAATTGTTGAACAAGGAACGCATGCTGAATTATTAGCTTTGAATGGAACGTACTCTAATTTAGTGACTTTACAATCGTTTGAATAGTCTAACTACAGTTCATCATGTAAATAAAACAGTTCAGTAAGAAAAATAGTGTGATCAAAAATCGAACAAATACATTTGACTCACTATTCATTTAAACTGAAAATCATGATATTCAAAATCATTTTAATTCTGCACATTATTTCGGGTTCAACTGGACTTCTTTTAGGAACGTTTATTTTACTACGAAAAAAAGGAGATCAACTGCATCGAAATATTGGAAAGATATTTACCATAGCGATGGTGTCAACCGGGTTGTGCGCCTTTTATTTGTCGGTGGTTCACCCCAATTTATTTCTGTTCATTGTAGGTGTTTTTACTATTTACTTATCCATTTCGGGTTACCGAATGATTCAATTAAAAAAAGCACATGAAGGTCAGAAACCTCAACTATTTGACACCATTTTGACCTTTGCAATGGTGATTTGCAGTATCATTTTCTTTTATATTGCGTGTAAATACCTTGTAGCAAAAGAACTTTTTGGATTGGTTTTTGCTCTATTCGGATTGGTAAGCTTACGGTTGTGTTATACCGAATATAAAGTATACATAGGAAAAATAACGGATAAAAAATACTGGTTAAAAAACCATATTGGCCGAATGACTGGAACTTATATCGCAGCTTTTACGGCATTTTTGGTAGTCAACAACACCTTTCTTCCTCCTATTTTGGCGTGGAGTTTACCTGGAATTATAGGTGGAATATTCATCTCAAGAACCATTAAAAAACTAAATTAAAGCATGAAAAAACAACTACTTACACTGATTATTATTTTTACTGGAATAGTTATTCAAGCCCAAGAAGTCGCTGTAGATGCGATTCCATTCTCACTACAATCCTCATTATTAGTTTTCAAAGGAAAAATCAATGGTATTGAAACCAATTTTGCCTTGGATACTGGAGCAGGAACAAATGTCATCACAACCAATCAATCCGAACGAAGTGGAGTAAAACCATCAAAGAAAGTTACAGTAAATGACAGTAATGATAACAAAAGTAAAATCAGTAAAGCCAAAATAGATGAGTTACAAATTGGCTCACAAACTATAAAAAATTCTAAATGTGTAGTATTTGATATGCCGCTTTTATCCTGTAATGATTACTTTTTATTGGGTGCGAATGTCATCAATCAACTCAACTGGAAAATTGATTTTGAAAACAATGTTCTATACGTTTCTAAAAATGCTTTTGAACCTTCATCTGAGATGGTTGAAATGAAGGTAAAACACATAAAATTCAGACACTTTACCGATTTTAAAATTCAAGATTTAAACATTACTAATTGTTTGATAGATACTGGATATAATGATTTTTTTGAGGCATCTGTTGAAGATTCCAATTTCACTCAATTAAAAAACAAACACGAAGAGTTGGTCATTTCTGGCAAAGATTTCTCAATGGGATTAACGAGTATGTCAAGTGCTGACAATTTCTCTTTTAGTTTTGATGGCTTACAGATTGCCAATACCACTTTTGACGATGTAAGAATTGATATGAAACAAAACACCCAAAACAAAATAGGCATTAAATTCTTTTCAACGCTTACCAAAGTTCTAATTATGAACAACCACAACTCTAAATATCATCTTTTACTCTCCAACAAACCCGTATCGCTATTAATGAGTTTTGATGCAGATTATCATTTGAAAAATGGAAAGTTACTGATTGTAGGGAAAACATTTAATGCAGAAAGTTCAGCTTCTGATTTAGAATTTGATGAAGAAATCAAATCGGTTGATGGAAAATCGGTTACTGACTTTAAAGATGAATGCGAATTTTTGCTTTGGAAATTTGAAAACCGCCACAAAAAAGAAATTGAAATTGAAAAATTAAACGGTCAAAAAATAATCATAAAAAAACAATTACTTAAAACGAATTAATCAATTATCTTTAGACCTTTAGTGTTTCATTTACCACTATTATGTACGTTAAAAATCAAAACAGTACGCTTCCCGAAGATCCAAATACCATTATTTGGAAATACCTTGATTTGTCTAAGTTTTTAGATTTATTGCTTTCGCGAAAGTTATTCTTATCGCGTTCAGACAAATTTGAAGATCAATACGAAGGCACTTTTAGCGAACCTACTTTTGAAGAGATCAAACGACTTTCTGAGAATAATCCTGAGTTTTTATCGTATTACAAATCGCATCGTGAAAAAGTAGTTGTGAGTAGTTGGCACATTAATGAATATGAGTCGTTTGCTATGTGGCAAATTTTCACTCAAAACAGTGAAGGCTTAGCTATTCAATCCACTATTGGTAGGCTTCAAAAAGCGTTGGAAGTTGAAAAAGACACACAACAATACATTGGAGAAGTCAATTACATCGATTACAAAAAAGAATACATTCCGTTTGAAGACACGTTCTTCCCTTTCCTATTTAAGCGAAAAAGTTTTCAGTACGAACGAGAAGTACGTGTTTTATCCGATTTATCCGATCAACAAATCAAGATCAACGACGGAATCAAGATTGACATCGACATCAAACAACTCATTGAAAAAATCTACATTCATCCCAAATCGGAAAACTGGTATAAAAAATTAGTCATCGAATTGGTATCGAAATTAGGGTTTGATTTTGAAATTGAAAAATCGGATTTGGAAAGTGATATTTTAATTTAATTGTTCGATATAATTCTACATTATAAAAAAACAACAATGTTAAGTAATTTCTTATATTTACTGAGTTATTTATTCTGAGTAAGTGGAACTAAAATTTTATAAACCTAAAAACGAAATTCTAAGCAACTTCATTGAGGGTTACTATTTCTTGACTCAAAAAGAAACAGACGCAAGTGTAGAATATTTGACTTTTCCAAACAACTACAGCATCATTTCTGTATACCAAAATACAGAAATAATTTTCTCAGAAAATCAAGCAATTTTAAGAGGAAAAGAAGGTAATCCGTTTGAATCGGATTTAATTTGTCACTATAAAAAACCTATTAAAGTAATATGCGAAGGGAGTTTAAACGAAATCACCTTTTACTTCAAGCCTTTAGGTTTAAATGCTTTTTTAAACCAACCGTTGTGTCATTATACCAATGACTTTTTCTCTAGTTTTATTCCTTATGATGATTATAAGTCAACTATGACTGCCGCGCTAAACGAAACTGATTATGAAAAAAGAGGAATACTCATTGAAAACTATTGGCTATCCAAACTAATTGGCTTTGATCATCCTTTTTTAAAAAATCTAATCATTGACATCCAAAAAGAGTTCTCAATTTCTGAGTTGGCTGAGAAATATGGTACTTCTCGCCAGAATTTAAACAAGCATTTTGAGTCCAACTTATGCAAATCGCCTTCCGATTTTAAAAAAATCCATCGTTTCAGAGAAGCATTGAAATCTCATATGAAAAAAAACTCCAAAGACAATTTAACTTCATTGAGTTATGACATGCTATTTTATGATCAATCACACCTTATTAAAGACTTTAAATCATTGACTGGTTTAACACCTAAAAAATTCTTCAACAACATTTCACCTCAAGAAGACGGACAAATTAATTGGTTGTTTGTTTAAGGTTACATTTTTACAATTTTTTGATTTTTATATTGACTTATTTTACTAAAAAATAACACACACAAAGCTATGGTCAATCTAATCGTAAAAATCGTTGTTGCAACACTATCTTTTATTATAGTTTGCTTGTTTTAGTGAAACAATTAGTATCCTGTTTTCAATCATCAATCAAATTACTATTTTTATTTGTAAAGAATAGTTGACGTTAATTTCTTTTGCGTTAGCTATTTTATTACATATCAAATTTGCCCTAATCAAAGAAAATAGTACTTTCGTAAGAAATTGATTTATACATGCACCAAGAACTTTGTAAAAACTGTACGCACATTTATCAAGGAAAATTTTGTCCAAACTGTGGGCAAAAAGCTGCTACTCATGAAATTGATTTTAACTTTGTGATGCACGAAGTTCCACACTCGGCATTTCACTTAAGCAAAGGAATTTTCTATACCATTAAAGAATTGTTTACTCGACCAGGAAAAACAATTAGAGAGTATTTCGAAGGCAAGCGCATCAATCATTTTCCACCATTGACGTACTTGCTAATTATCACTTCGTTATTTGTATTTGTTAAAAGTCTTCAAATTGCATTTAATTTTAGAGAAATAAAGAAAGAGAACACAAGCGAACTCAATCAGTTCATCGATAAAAACTTCATACTTGTTTTGTTAATAATGATTCCGGTATATGCGCTAGTTTACAAATTGTTCCATCTAAAATTCAAATACAATTATTGGCAATTATTAGTAGCACAAACCTTTATCATTGCGCATATATTTCTAATTATGTTGATACCGCAATTGCTGTTTTTCTTTTTTCCAGAAACAAGAAATCTATTCAAAGGTTATTTTTTATTAATAACAGCAGTATTCCAAATTTTTACGTATTATCAATTATTTAACGATTCACGCACTATAAAAATCAGGTTACTAATTAGAGAACTCATTTGCTATGCAGTAGCCACAATAATCGCCATTGTTTTTACCGTATTTCTATTGGGAGTTATTACTGAAATAACTAAATTTATGCATCATTAATTCCACTTTATGCAACCACAACTTTGTAAAAATTGCGAACACGTTTTTCAGGGAAACTTTTGTTCCAATTGTGGACAAAAAACCAATACTGTTCGATTGAATTGGCATTATCTGCAAGATGAATTAAAATACACGTTTCTACACATCAACAAAGGTTTTTTGTATACCGCAAAGCAACTTTTTATTCGTCCAGGTGATACTGTAAGAGAGTTTTTGGAAGGAAAAAGAGTGCAACATTACAAACCCATTTTACTCTTATTTGTTCTAGCAGGTTTGAATGGATTGTTGATGCATTTTCTTCCAGTTGAAGAGTTTATTTACAAACAAGGAAATAATGAAGAAGCTGCTCGTCAATTGAAAATTGGGAAAAATTTTTACGATTGGCTAACAAAAAATTATGCTCTTTATGAGTTACTAGTGCTTCCTTTTTATGCTTTATGTTCTTGGTTAGCCTTTAAAAAATTCGGTTATAATTATATCGAAAATATAATCATCAATTGTTTCGCTACTAGTCAGAGATTAATGATTGGTGTGCTTTTATTCCCGCTTCAGTACTTTTTGAGAAACACACCTTACTTTTTGGCGGTTAGTTTTTTAACCGTAATACCTACATTTGGATATACCATTTGGATGATCGTTCAACTGTACAAAAACCAAAACACAACAACTGTATTTCTAAGAATGCTTTTGTTTGTTTTTAATCTAAGCCTATTCTTTATCTTACTGCTACTAATTAGTATTGTGGCATTTGTTTTCTTGATCAAATTGGGTTATGTTGACAAATCCATTTTACTTGGTTAATTGGGATTGTATTCCTCAACTTTTAACTCTTTGGCAACTAAATCAACAAAATGATAATGTACTTTATCGTCTTTATCAAAAGCACCATTTTTGTTACTATCTTCGATGGTTCTGAAGTACAAACGATTTTGCGGCTCAATCATACTCCAATCAATAAGCTCTTGAAAATCAGCAGAAAGCTTTGTAAAATTATTTCCAGTTACATCGCTTAAGTATAAATTTTTAATATCGCTGCTGTCTAATTTTCCGTCTTTATTCGAATCCATATCTTCTAAAACGTAGACCAAAAACTGTTTTTTACTTTTGTCTGCGAATGATTTAAGATAAGTAACACGCTCAATCATCATCGGCTTATCAGTAAGCACTTTTAGTGAATCAGAACCAATTTGTTGAAACTTCAAATTCGATAAAAAACCAGTAATCTCATATTCGCCATAATTGGAAACTCTAAAACTGTCTTTTCCTCCACCTTTCGAGTTGTTTCCAACACTGTACTCACCTATCGGATGAATCAAAACCGAAGTTCCTTCCATTTGTACAGGTAAATCAGAAACTAAAATCGTATTCACCTCATTAGTTTTTGGTTCTTCAGCAGTAACTTTAGTATCGTAATTTACTTTTGGTTTTTTAGGCTCTTCTTCTTTACAACTAACAAAAAGTGTAATTACAGCAAGAACTATGTATTTTGATATGGTTTTCATTTCGAAGAATTTTAATAATTATCAAAGATATGATTTTAAATGTAATTTTCTTTTCTATTTCGTTTTATGAACGCATAAATGTTGACCAATAATAATCCCACAAAAGCGACTAAAATCAACTTATACCGCTTCAGATTGTTTATAAAAACCCGAAACTTCTCATCGGCTTCCAATTGGTCAAAATAGGCTCTATTACCGTCATAATTTCCACATGTAATCATTCTTATTGGCACCTTAATAGCAAGATTATTTTTTTCCTCTGGAATTACATACATATAAAATGAATTCTGGAAAATTTCATAGTTAGGAACATTTGATACGGCGAGTTGATCAATAAGACGAATAAACGTGTTGTAAGTAGATTCTTGAGTAAAGTTAAATTTTACTCCATTGATTGTATCCTTACCTTTCATAAACTGAAGCATTTTTTGGTTGGCTTCAGTTAATTTTTGCTCATCATTTTTACCATTAAAATTATAGGTAATATAATTGCGTTTGGGAACATATCCGAGACCTTGATACCTACAATTACGATCGGGCTCAACATTAGTTATGTAACTCGAAATTGTAACACTAACACTACAATACTTTCTAAAACTCTTATTGCTACTAAAGTAATACAGACACAACAAAGGCAAAACGACCAAAGAAATCATTCCAGGAACATAAAAAAGCTTTCTATGTTTCTTCGCCATTTTCATTTACAATCGAGCAGTTAGTTTTAAGTTAAACACACGCGTAGTCATGTAATTCGGAATTCCGTATTGATTTTTGGTGTAGGCATCGCGAACCCAAGTGTTGGTTATTGCATTTTGATTATTGAACAAGTTGAAAATTTCAAAACCAAGTGATAAGTCTTTGAATTTTTTCAACCAATGTGAATCCGTGCGTTCTTTATTTTTCTCTGTAAACACATATGAAAACCCAACATCTGCTCTTCTATAATCACGCAAACGAGCTTGGTATTGATAGGCATCGGCATACGATGGAGAACCGCCAGGCAAGCCAGTGCTGTACACTAAATTCAAATATAATTTGAAATTAGGCAATGTTGGCATATAATCTTGAAAAAGGATTCCGAATTTTAATCGTTGATCGGTTGGACGTGCAATAAAACCTCTATTATCCTGATTTTCTTCGGTTTTCAGATACCCAAAACTAAACCACGATTCAGTTCCAGGAACAAATTCTCCATTCAATCGCATATCAAATCCATAGGCATACGCTTCAGCATCGTTATTGGCACGATAGCGAATTCTGACATTCTCTACTGTATACGTATTTACATCGCTCATCGTTTTGTAGTACGCTTCGGTAACAAACTTAAACGGTCGTTTCCACATTTTAAAATTATAATCGGCTCCAGCCACAAAATGAATCGATTGTTGCGCTTTTACATCCGGATTGACCACTCCATCTTCATCTCTTAATTCACGGTAAAATGGTGGTTGATAGTACAATCCAGTTGCCAATCGGTACACTACACTATGATCGCCTTCAAATTTTGGCTTCAATGCCAATTGCAAACGCGGTGAAAAGACGATTTGGTTTTTACCATCCGCAATTTTATCGCCAGTTACTTGCCAATTGTGTGCACGAACTCCGAAATTAATCCAAAACTCACTTTCTCTAATGTAAGTTTTAGTGTTTGATTGAATGAATCCAGAGAAACGGTTGATATCAACAAAATTAGTAGCTCGAACATTTTTAAAAGGAACCAACGGACCAACATAAGGATTATAAGGTTGGTCGTTTACAGGCAGGTCAATGATTGGCGGATTAATAGAAAATCCAGCCGAGTCAATCACTTCCCACTCTACTATACGATCGCGAATGTTTTCACGAGTGTATTTGATTCCCCAATCAATTTGGAATTTCTTTTTGGCATTGTGACTTCCTTTGATTTCAGCATTTACAATCACCGCATCCAAATCGTTTCGAGCGTGATTCAATTGCGAACCGATTCCGCGATTAAAAGTTACATCACCAAATGTTTCAGAACCAATATTCGAATCGACTTCACCCAAAAAGTAAGCCGCATCAATGTCGTAATATTCTTGTTCTTGTGTATGATAAGCCGAAGTTATTAATTTATAACTACTGTTTTCTGTTGCAGTGAATGTCGTTTTAAAAGCACCAAAAAGTGTACGGTATTTGTCGTTTTCTTGACCTTCGTAAAAAATCTGAAGCGCAATTGGTTCGTTTAACGTTCCGAAATTAGTTTGACGCGTCAACGGTTGGTAATTGTATTTGTTTTGAGAAATATTTCCTAAAAAACTAAAATTCCATTTTTCATTCAACGCATAATTTACATTGGTTTGAACATCGATGAACGTTGGTCTGAAATTGGTTTCCGTTTCTTTACTATTCACTAAAAGCGAATTATCACGGTAACGAACTCCGGTGATTGCCGACCATTTTTGGTTTTTCGAAGCCAAGTCAACGGTAGCGCTTCCGCCTAATAAACTGGCTTCAAAAGCGGCACCGAATTTCTTTGGTTTTCTATAGGTAATATCCAAAACAGATGATAATTTATCGCCGTATTTGGCTTGAAAACCACCAGCAGAAAAATCTACACTCTGAATCATGTCTGAATTGGTAAAACTCAAACCTTCTTGTTGACCTGATCGAATGAGAAACGGACGGTAAATTTCGACTTCATTCACATAGACTAAATTCTCGTCGTAATTTCCACCACGAACGGTGTATTGCGAACTTAAATCGTCGTTTCCTCCAGTTCCACCTAAAAGTTTGATTACATTTTCAACACCCGCATTTAAACCCGGAATTTTTTGGATGGTTTCGGGTTCTAAAGATGTAATTCCTTGAACACTTTTTCTATTACTTGTAATAACAACATCATCCAATTGTTCGGCATTTGTGTTCATCACTGGATTATACTCAAGTATTTCGCCGGATTTTAATTGAAATTTAGCAATAATTTTCTTTTGAGTAATGTGAGTAAAAACAATAACCACTTCTTTATCTGATGGAATTTGAATGATATACGAACCGTCTTTATTGGAAGAAACTGTTTTCCCTTCGCAGGTAATGTTGGCACCAGCAACAGGTTCTTTAAATTCGTCTGAAATAACTCCAACTACTTTGGCTGTTTGAGCCGTAATTACTGAGGTTACCATTAAAAATAAAGCAACCCAAACTATTTTAAATGTCTTCAATTGTATCTATTTATTATTTTTGACTTCTGAAAAATGTAGTTTCAAAGGTAGTAGAATTTCCTACATTATCGGTCACGATTAATTTTAATTTATTTTCTCCTTCAGCAACAATTCCGTCATCAAATTGGTGCGTTAATCGATTTAATTTTGATTCATATTCAAACAAAACCCATTTACCATTGAGGTAACCATTGTAGGTTTTTATTCCCGACAAATCATCGGATATGGTAAAAATAAGTGATTTTTGTGCTGAAATCCATTTTCCTTCTACACTCTTGGCACTACTTATTTTTGGCGCTACAAAATCTTTTAGTAATTTAAACTGTCCTAATGTTTTTGTACTAGCAGTAAACGTAGTTCCATTGCGTTTTGTTGTAATGTAACTCCATTTTGTTCCATTTGTAGATGCGATAAACGACTTTTCTCTTTGGTTTTCAGGAACATCCTTTGCATCGTAACTAATAGTAAATGCTTTGTGAATTCCGATATCATCCTGATGTAAAAACAGTACATCGTTTTTCACATCAAAATTCAGATAGAAATCATCATAAAATGTACCTTCTGGAAACGTTACGGTGTAGTTGTCCTTTTCAAAAATAAAATCGCGACCACTTTTTACCAAATACGGAGTAATTACCACATCGGGTTCTATAGTGCTTTTTTGGTTCGAATATTCAATTGGAATACGGATGATTATTTTATTTCCGTTGAAATCGGAAACTTCAATTTGATTCGTTTGAGCATAATTGGGTGCAACATCAATTACTCCATTGTTGACTTTTTCATAAATATTCGACAATGCATACGGTTGTTTCATGAATAATTTTTGAATGCGACTTTTGGTTTTTTTATATCGAGTATAATCAATAAATGCATTGATGTATCTTCCTTCGTCGAAAACCATTTCATCAAAACGGTATTCAAAAATGGGTTTTCCGTTAGAAAGCAATTCGCCTTTGTAAGTTCCGTTACTATTGTAAGAAACATCATCCAAATCATAAGCATTAATTCCGAAACCAATTTTTCCTGACGCCAAAACTTTATCAGCAATATAAGTTCCGTCTTTTTGCAACGACAAATTCAAATTGATAGGTCGTTTGGATTTATTAACTATCGATTCAGCATCCAAAGGATAAGCAACCAAAGTACTTACCGTTGGTTTTTTGGTATCCTTGATGGATTGATCATATCCGAAAAAATAAGGGTTTATCGTTTTTTCAGTTGCCGAATCACGAAACTCAAAATGCAAATGTGGACCTTGAGAACCGCCAGTATTTCCTGATAGACCGATGACATCTCCTTTTTTAACGGAAAGTTCATTGGGTTTTAAAAACAATTCGACTTCATAAGAACTTTCTTTGTATTGGGTTTCTTTTATTTTTGTTTCTATTGCTCCAACTGCTTTTTGCAAGTGCCCATAAACCGTAGTGTAACCATTTGGGTGCGTAATATAAATGGCCTTTCCGTATCCGTAAGTTGATATTTTGATACGAGAAACATAACCATCTGCAACGGCATAAACGTTTAATCCTTCGCGTTGATTAGTTTTAAAGTCGAGGCCAGCATGAAAGTGATTGGGACGTAGCTCACCAAAGTTCCCTGCTAATTGCATCGGAATATCGAGTGGAAGTCTAAAATCTTTAGGGTAATTTTTCTGACCAAAAACAGAGGCGGAAAAAAGTAATAAGGCAAGTAATCTCATAATATAAAACTGTTTTTGCTAAAATATAAAAAGTTTATGGGTAAAAAAAATAATATGATAACGATAACAAACTGTATACCAAACCATTAAAAATAAACTGATTTAAAATTCATTTTTTTTGATAAAAAATTGCTTTAATAGATTAGGAATTATAAATTTGTAAGATAAAGTAGTGAAGTAGATAATAAATGAGTGAAATCGTACAAATAATTGATTCTCTTGAAACTAAAATTGGTTCACTTCTAAGCAAAATTAGCAGTTTAGAGGAAAAGAATAAAGCATTAGAGAGCGAATTAAATAAAAGTACATTAGCCAATCAAAGCCAATCTCAAAAATTGGAAGCGCTAAAAAAAGAATACGAATCACTCAAATTAACGAATTCATTGCTTGGCAGTGAAGATTATAAACGAGATACGAAGCTTAAAATAAATTCATTAATTCGAGAAATTGATTACTGCATTGCACAGTTGTCAGATTAAAACTATGGATGAAAAGCTTAAAATAAAAATATCAATTGCCGACAGAGTTTATCCGTTAACGGTAGATGTGTCGCAGGAAGAAGGTTTACGTAGTGCTTCCAAAAAAATTGATACTGTGATTAAGCAATATGAAGAAAATTATGCGGTACGCGACAAACAAGATGTACTAGCCATGTGTGCATTACAATTTGCCGCTCAAGCAGAACAAAAGCAAATCAATAATTCAATTGATGGAACTGAAGCCATTGAAAGGCTGACTAAATTGAATGATTTATTGGAGCGTTATCTCTCAAAATAAACAACAAAAAAACACGTTCTTTACATAACTAAAAATACTGCCTACATTAGTTCATTTTTGGTAAACTCAACACTAACAAATTAAAATGAGTGAATCGTCGCTACTATAGTACGTCCGCCTAGGCGGAAAACTTGAACAGTGAGTTAACTCAAAACTTGTCTTTACGAGTTTATTCAAGCAATTAATGTAGGCTTTTTTTTATAATTTTTTTTTACACACTATGGATATATTAAGTATAATTATTGGAATTGTAGTAGGTGTCGCCGCCGGATTTGGAATAGCAAAATATTTAGAAAAGAACAATGTTTCTAATATGATTAAAAACGCTAAAAAAGAAGCTGCTTCCATACTAAAAGATGCAAATTTAGAAGGAGAAAACATCAAGAAAGACAAACTTCTACAAGCAAAAGAGAAGTTCCTAGAACTAAAATCAGAACACGAAAAAGAGATTTTAAACAAAGATAAAAAGATTGCCGAAGCCGAAAAACGGACACGAGACAAAGAGTCACAAGTTTCAAGTGAATTGGCAAAAGCGAAGAAAATCAACGACGATTTTGAAGCTAAAACCAAAGAATACGAATCAAAAATTGATTTCTTAGACAAAAAACAACAAGAATTAGAAAAACTTCACAAAAGTCAGGTAGACCAATTGGAAGTAATTTCTGGTTTATCTGCTGAAGAAGCAAAAGAACAATTGGTTGAAAGCTTGAAATCGGAAGCAAAAACTAAAGCAATGGCTTATGTTCAGGAAACAATGGAAGAAGCCAAGTTAACTGCGCAACAAGAAGCCAAAAAAGTAATCATCAACACGATTCAACGTGTTGGAACAGAAGAAGCAGTAGAAAACTGTGTATCGGTTTTCAATATTGAATCAGATGATGTTAAAGGTAGAATTATTGGTCGTGAAGGACGAAACATCCGTGCTTTAGAAGCCGCAACTGGAGTTGAAATCATCGTTGACGATACACCAGAAGCCATTATTCTTTCATGTTTCGATCCTGTTCGAAGAGAAATCGCGCGTTTGTCATTACATAAGTTAGTAACTGACGGACGTATTCACCCAGCACGTATTGAAGAAGTTGTAGCAAAAACAACCAAACAAATTGACGACGAAATTATTGAAGTGGGTAAACGTACGGTTATCGATTTAGGAATTCACGGATTACATCCTGAGTTAATTAAGATTATTGGTCGAATGAAATACCGTTCGTCGTATGGACAAAACTTACTACAACACTCAAGAGAAGTAGCTAAGTTATGTGGAATTATGGCTGCAGAACTTGGATTGAATGTTAAATTAGCCAAACGAGCTGGTTTACTTCACGATATTGGAAAAGTGCCTGATACTGAAAGTGATTTACCACACGCATTGTTAGGTATGCAATGGGCCGAAAAATACGGTGAAAAAGAAGAAGTATGCAACGCGATTGGAGCTCACCACGATGAGATTGAAATGAAGTATTTGATCTCACCTATTATTCAGGTGTGTGATGCTATTTCAGGCGCACGTCCTGGAGCAAGAAGACAAGTACTGGATTCATACATACAACGTTTGAAAGACTTAGAAGACATTGCTTTCGGATTCAATGGAGTGAAGAATGCTTATGCAATTCAAGCTGGTAGAGAATTAAGAGTAATTGTTGAAAGTGAAAAAGTAAGTGACGATATGGCATCTAGTTTATCGTTTGAAATTTCACAAAAAATACAAACTGAAATGACGTATCCTGGACAAGTAAAAATTACTGTAATCAGAGAAACCAGAGCAGTAAATATTGCTAAATAATACGTTCAAACTTTTATAAATTCAAAAAGCTGCTCATTACGAGCAGCTTTTTTTCTTTAACAAAACAATTAATATAGGTTGAACCAACCTTATTTCTTTTTAAAATAAACTTTAAAGGTAGAGCCTTCGTTGACTTTGCTTTCTACCTCTATTTTCCCGTTCATGCTTTCAATTTGATTTTTGGTAATGTACAGACCAATTCCATTTGAATTTTCTTTTCTATGAAAGGTCTTATACAAACCAAAAACATCGTCTTTGTAACGCTCTAAATCAATACCTAAACCATTATCCTTTACATTCAAAATGGTAAAATCAGGTTCATCAGTAATGAAATATTCAATGCTGACTTTTCTATTCTCATCAGAATATTTTATAGCGTTGGTAGTCAGATTCAACATGATACTTTCCAAAAAAGCAGGATTACAGTTCACCTTCAAATCATTCGGAATCAGATTCACAACAGTAACCTCGTTCTTGGTTATTTCCTCCGATATTACAGTAAGAACTTTTAATAAAGCGTGATGCAAATTAAGATCTTCGGAAACAACTTCTTCAATGTTTTGAATTTTAACTAATTCCATCAAATTATGAATGGTTTCATTGAGTTCTACAGAAACCGATTTTATATAACCAAACGCTTCTTCAACATCAAATTCACCTTCTTCTTTCATCTTAATCAGCAACGATAAATTACCTGTGTGATTTCGAAGATTATGCGAAACGATATGAGCAAAATTACTCAACTTATTATTCTGATTGCTTACGATTTGTAATGTTTCATATGCTTTACGTTCATTTTCCTTTAAAAGTGTTACGTCAGTGTGTGTACCTACAATCCGCAACGGCTTACCATCTTTGTCTCTGGAAATTACTTTCCCTTTATCTAAAATCCACTTGTATCTATTATTACACAAAATCCTATGATAGGTTTCGTAATAGGGCGTTTTACCTTCAAAATGTTGTTTGATATTGAAATAATATTCTTCTCTATCATTGGGATGCACTCGTTCGTCCCATTTCTCCGGACTATCAATAAGGTATTGGGTAGCGTTATCCAATTCTAAAATACGCAACGATTCTTTAGAATAAAACACTCTATTGGTTTGTAAATCCCAGTCCCAAACACCAGCTCCAGAAGCTTCATTAGCAAATTGAACTCGCGCATCAGAAAAGCGCAAATTTTCTATTTCGACTTTGTATTTTGTAATATCGTAAGCAACACCGTAAAATGATGTCCCCAATTCTTTTTCTTCAGTTTTAGCAGAAGCTCTAATCCATTTTACTTCATTTTTTGAAGTAATTATTCTGAATTCAACATCGAAATTGAGTGCATTTACTTGAGCGTACCTAACTGAATGCATAAAATAATTAGCATCTAATGGATGTACTATTTCCTCCAAAAAAAAGGCATCTATTTCATCAATTTTATCTGGGCTTACATCCAATAATTCCAATAAATTGTCAGTGTAAAAGTCGAACGACAGGAAAGCTTCTCTTGAAATGGTAAACTCAAAAAAAGCGTTGGATTGGGAATTAATTATTGTATTCAAATGAGGATTTATTTTTCTCACATCAATCAGATTAAACAACATGTAGAAAATTTAGTTTGCAAATAACACTATTTATTTTCATAAACCACAACAGAAACTGTCAAACTATTACTACACAGTGGCTTGAACTATGTTAAAATTATTTCCTAGGATGGTAAGAATTCATAATTTGAGTTAAGTGCTTACGATCTAGATGAACGTAAACTTCTGTTGTAGTAATGGACTCGTGACCTAACATTAATTGAATAGCTCTTAAATCGGCTCCATTTTCGAGTAAATGGGTTGCAAATGAATGTCGAAAGGTGTGTGGACCAATGTCTTTATTAAGATTAATTTGCACTGCCAATTGCTTGATAATAGTAAAAATCATGGCTCGAGTAAGTTGTTTTCCTCTTCGATTTAGAAACAAAGTATCTTCAAAACCTTTTTGAATGTTGAGATGAGAACGAACTTGGCTTTTATAAATGGTTATGTATTTTTGGGTAATGGTACTGATAGGCACAAATCGTTGTTTATTTCCTTTACCTGTAATTTTGACAAAACCTTCATCAAAAAACAAGTCTGAAATTTTAAGAGTAATCAATTCCGATACACGCAAACCACAACCATAGAGTGTTTCCAGCATAGCTCTGTTGCGTTCTCCTTCTTCTTTAGACAAATCAATCGCATTGATTATAGCATCTATTTCTTCAACGGAGAGTGTATCGGGTAGTTTTCTTCCTATTCTGGGTGCTTCTATCAATTCCATTGGGCTATCTGTACGATAATCTTCAAAAATCAAATACGAAAAAAAACTCTTTAACCCTGAAATTATTCGGGCTTGGCTTCGGGCATTTACTTCTTTAGAAACTGAATATATAAACTGTTGAATGGTTTCTTCGGATATTTTTATGGGAGAAACTTCGATAGAGTTTACTTCTAAAAACAGACACAATCGTTCAATGTCAAAAGAATAATTATCAATTGTATTTTGCGATAATCCTCTTTCGATTTTAAGGTACGACTGAAAACTTTTTATGTAAGAAGACCAATTCATACGACAAAGGTAGAATGAAAAAAGACAATAAAAAAAAGCCACTCAATATAGAAATGGCTTTTTTTTATTTTGAAGTTCATTTTATTGGAACTTATACCCTAATGAAAATGAAATTACATTATTTTTTAGTTTAGAGTTGTCGCCTGATTCAGTATCAAAACCATTCGACAATCCTTGATTGTATCTAGCACTAAGAACAACTTTTTTAGAAACATCATATCCTAATCCAAAATTCAAACCAAAATCTGTAGATTTCATAGAATCTTTAAAGTCTTGAGTACTTGTCGTTCCTAACACCGTAACTTCTAAATCAGCTAAGGTTAAAAAACCGATTTGCGGACCAAATTCTAAATAAAACTTTGGATCAGCATAATATTTCATCATCAACGGAATGTTAATGTAATTTAACTTTAGTTTGCTACTTGTATCATAATTAACTCCTTCGAAATTCACAACATAATCAAACTGTGTTCCTTGAGCTGAATACAATAATTCAGGTTGGAAAGAAAATTTACTTGACAGTTTAAAATCAGTAAATAATCCAATATGAAATCCTGCTAAAGATTTCCCATCAGGCGATCCATCACCAGAAAGAGCAGCGTTGGCGATATTCAAACCTGCTTTCAATCCAAATTGTGGCTTCTGAGCAAATGACGTTAAGCCAATAAGGAAAATGGCTAATAATAAATTCTTTTTCATACGTTTTATGTTTAATTAAAATTCAAAGATAAAAAAAACCATCCGCAATGCGAATGGTTTTACTATAATCAATTGATTTGATTAGAATTTGTAGTTAACTCCAAAAGTTACAGCTCTCCAGTCACCACCGAAACCAAATGAATTTGTTTTCTCAGCACCATCTCCACCGTTATCATTAGAAGAATAACCTAATACACCAAGACCTGCTTCAATTGCAAAATTTGAAGATACAAAATAGTTGATACCAGCACCTAAGCCTAAACCTAATTCTTTAGTTTCGAAAGAAGAAGCGAAAACATCTCCATCGTTAGCATCAAACTCAGTATCAGTTGTAGTGTAATCAAATCCAAGCTCTGCAAACACAGAAAATTTGCTAGCTGGAGTAAAGTAATAACGTCCAAAAGCACCAAAACTTGTACCAGAATTAGTTGCATCAACAGCGCCATTGTCTGCTTTTAAACTTTGGAAACCTACAGTTGCGCCAATAGCAATATTTTCGCTAACGAAATATCCAACACTTGGAGCTAATTCAAAAGTATTTACTTTAAAATCTCCTGTTTTTTGCGATCCAAAAGTCAAAGCACCTGTTACAAATACATCACCTTTAGAGAATCCTTCAGAACTTTCATTTTTTTCTTGTGCATTAGCAAATCCGAAAGCGAATACTGCAGCAACAGTTAAAACTAATTTTTTCATGTTTATTTTGTGTTTTAAAATTAATGGCGCAAATGTAAAACTATTCTTTTTTCTTACAAAGAGAAAAAATAACGGAGTTATTAACAAGGTTATTAACAATTTTATTAACAATCATTTTTAATTACCTTAAAATCAAAGCACTAGAAAAACGCTAAAAAAAAGAAACATAAAAGCATAAAAAAAGCCATTCACGAAGAATGGCTTTGTATGAAATTTTTGGTTCTAAAATTAGAACTTGTAACCTACTGCGAAAGCAATATTACTGTTTCCTACAGAAATTCCATCAGGAGCATCTTTAACAATGTTCGAAACTCCAATTGTGTATCTTAAACCTAAGTTGATGTTTTCTGTTACATCGTAACCAGCACCAACATTAATACCAAAATCAGTAGAATTGTAAGCATCTTTAGTATCCTCTGATTCACCATCAGCCTTAGCTTTAGCCGACATTAAGAAACCAATTTGAGGACCAGCCTCTAAACTAAATGCGTCAGCAACATAGTATTTAGCCATTACAGGGATAGTTAAATAACTTAATGTTTCTGTAACATCAAATCCAAAAAAGTCATACTTAGCACCTAAAGCAGAATAAACTAACTCAGGTTGAACAGCAAATTTATCAGAAACTTTAAATTCAGCAAAAGCACCTACTTGGAAACCTACTTTTGTAGAAGTACCTTCTGCATCACCTGTAAAATTAGATAAGTTCAAACCTGCTTTAGCACCAAACTTAGCTTCTTGTGCATTAGCAAATGCAAAACCGAAAACAGCAACCGCTGTCAATAGAATTTTTTTCATGTTTATTTTGTTTAAAATTAATAGGCTAAAGGTAAAACTATTCTTTTTTCCTTTAAACACAAGGTTTTACACAGTTATCAACACAATTATTAACATTTTAAAGATTTATAATTGCAAATACTAAATTATAAAAAATGTCGTTTCTAAAAACATAACATACACTGTAAACAGCATTAAATTAATTTCAAAACACTGATTATGAAGAAGTTATTTTTATCAGCAATTATCCTCGCATCAATTGAAGGATATGCTCAAGGAATAAAAGTGGGACTAAAAGCCGGGGTTAATTATGCCAATTTCAACAATTCTGAAATTCAAACGGATGCCATTACGAGCTTTCACGGAGGCTTAGTAACCGAGTTTTCTCTGCTGAAAAATTTTTCTTTACAACCTGAACTATTGTATTCTACACAAGGTGCCGAATTGAATGATTTTGGACAACAAATTAAAAATGAATTGGGCTACATTAGTATTCCTGTTTTAGCAAAATTCTACCTAAACGACGATTTGAGTTTGGAAATTGGACCACAAGCTTCTTTTCTTTTAAGCGAACGGAATGAGGTTGAAGCAGGCGATTCCAATACTTTCGATTTTGCAGTTGCTGGCGGATTGACCTATAAATTGGGCAAACATTTCTTTGTTCAAGGAAGATATGGTCTTGGATTGACCGAACCCAAACGTGATGCCGCTGTTAAAAATTCAGTTCTTCAAGGCTCAATTGGATTTATGTTCTAAAAAAAGCATAATGTTTTCTAAAACCGCTTCATTTGTTGAGCGGTTTTTTTATTTTTACTCAAAACTATCCACAACTATGAACATCATCATTATTAATGGTCCCAACCTGAACTTATTAGGTAAAAGAGAACCAGAAGTATACGGAAACCAAACTTTTGAAAACTACTTCAGAGATTTAAAATCCAAGTATCCATCGGTGAATTTAGACTACTTTCAAAGTAATATTGAAGGTGAGTTAATTGATAAAATTCAAGAAATTGGTTTTCATTACGATGGAATCATTCTCAATGCTGCAGCCTATACTCATACTTCTGTGGGAATTGGCGATGCCGTAAAAGCAATCACAACACCCGTTATTGAGGTTCATATTTCGAATACATTTTCTAGAGAAACGTTTCGACACCAATCCTATATTTCGACCAATGCTAAAGGCGTAATCATTGGTTTTGGACTCAAAAGTTACGAACTAGCCTTGCAATCATTTCTTTAAACTTAACAGTACTTTTTATTCTTCCATTCCATGAAAAAAACCACAACACTACTTGTTTTATTGGTGTCATTCTGTTCGTATTCACAAATCAAAGGAATTGTTTCTGACGACAAAGGAAACCCAATGGCTTTTGTAAATATTTATGTTCAAAACACCTACATCAGCACTACTTCCAATGATCAAGGGCGATTTGAATTGAATGTTAAAACGCCCGGAACCTATGTAGTTCTTTTTCAATATTTAGGATACAAAACCGAAAAAAAGGTTATTGAAGCTCAAAATTTTCCTCAAAGTGTTGATGTGACTTTAGTAGAAGAAGAAATTAATCTTAAAGAGGTCATCATTGATCCAAAAGTGAATCCAGCAGATGAAATGATTCGCAACGCCATCAAAAACAGAAAAGAAAACTCAGAAAAAACAGCAAAATACAATGCCGATTTTTATTCACGTGGAATTTTTAGAGTAAAAAACCTTCCCAAAACTATTTTAGGTCAGAAGTTGGATTTTTTTGATGATGTAATCGATTCCACTCGAAGCGGCATTTTGTACTTATCCGAAACCGTTTCAAAAATCACTTTTCAAAAACCCGACAAACTAAAAGAAGTAATTGTAGCGTCAAAAGTCAGTGGTAACGACAATGGTTTTAGTTTCAACAATGCAGCTCAAGCCAATTTTGATTTTTATGACAACTACCTTGATTTTAATATAAAAGTCATCTCTCCTATTGCAGATAACGCCTTCAACTATTATAAATACAAATTCGAAGGTTCGTTTACTGATGAAAACAACAAACTCATTAACAAAATAAAAGTGATTCCGAGACGCGACTCTGAACCCGCAATGAATGGATATATTTATATAGTTGACGACACCTATGCAATTTACGCTGTAGATTTATCCATCAATGGAAGTCAGATGCAAAATCCGGCTTTGAACAAACTCACTTTGAAACAAAATTTTAGCTACAATAATTTAACCCGAATTTGGGCCAAAAATACACAAACCATCGATTTTGAAGCGGGAATTTTCGGAATTAACATGTCGGGGAAATTTACCTACGTGTATTCTAATTTCGAGTTTGAACCCCAATTTGAAAAGAAAACATTCACCGCAGAAGTTTTGAAATTTGAAGAAAATGCTAATAAAAAAGAAGATTCGTTTTGGGAAACCATTCGACCTGTTCCTTTAACCAATGAAGAAACTACTGATTATCAGAAAAAAGATGCTCTTCAAACCAAAAAGAAATCGAAAGTCTACCTCGACTCTATTGATGCTAAACGAAATAAATTCCGCTTTTTTGACATTATCAGTGGGTATAGCCATAGTAATTCGTATAAAAAACAATACTTTACTTACAGCGGTCCGCTGTTCAGCACTTCGTTTAATACGGTTCAAGGCTGGAATTCATCAATAGGTTTTTCGTATTTCACCAATAATGAAGAAAAACGGACTTACACTAGCATTGGCACTCGCATCAATTATGGTTTTTCAGAAGACAAATTGCGCGCAACTGCCAGTTACACTAGAAAATTCAACAATATTGACGATAGTACTTTAAGTGTTCTTGGAGGAAGTTCAGTCAATCAATTCAACTCTAGCAATCCTATTTCAAAAAATGTAAACGGTATCAGTAGCTTGTTTTTCATAAACAACTTCATGAAATTGTATGAAAAGAACTTTGTATCTGTCAATTTTGGTAGAGAAATCATCAACGGTTTGAATTTGAATTTAGGTATGGAATATTCAGAGCGAAAACCGTTGTGGAATACAACTGATCAACGTTCGGTAAAATCGGAAGACGAGTATACTTCCAACAATCCGCTATTGCCATTTGATTTTGTGACGCCCGCTTTTGAAAAACACAATTTAATAAAAGCTAGTGTTGTTACTCGCATTCTTTTTGGTCAGCAATACTGGACGCGTCCCGACGGAAAATTCAGTTTGAGAAACAACAAATATCCAGCTCTTACCTTAGGTTACGAAAAGACATTCGCTGCTACAAATACCAATTATGAATACGATTTTGTATCGGCAAGAGTCACACACGATGTGTCTGTTGGCAACAAAGGTGAAATGAATATGAGCTTCAGAACGGGCAAATTTTTTAACGCTGAGAATATCTCGTTTACTGATTACAAACATTTTAACGGAAACCAGACTCATGTTTCCAATGGTGATAGTTATACCAATGTATTCAACAATTTACCGTATTATCAATTGAGTACTAATGATAGTTTTTTTGAAACTCATATTGAGCACAATGACAAAGGATATTTGATGAATAAGATTCCGTTGCTCAACAAATTGCAATCTCAATTGGTTTTGGGTTTCCACAATTTGGCAATTCCAAATCAAAAACCGTATCAAGAGTTTTCAATTGGATTGGATAATTTAGGTTATGGCAAATTCCGATTACTTAGAATCGACTATGTTCGTTCGTATCAAAATGGTTATCAAGGTGATGCAATCATTTTTGGATTGAAATTTTTGGGTATGTTTGAATAATAAATCAATTATAGCCACGTTTCATTATCAGAGAATTTAAGTTGACACGAATTCACGAATACTACTTTTAAACAATGCGAGCACATTCGAATAAATCGTTTTAACGAGATTAATTTTAGAGCTATATTGAATAAAATTTGTGCATTCGTGGCAAAATAATAAACCTTCATATTTCAAAATCCAACTTTATGAAGAAACTTCGCTACTTATTTACAATTATTGTAATTGTTTTTATAATTCTGGCTTTACGACCGATTGACACTTCAAAAGAAAACAGTGTTGTAGTAATCGGAACGGTGACTTCGGTACATGAAGGTGGCGTAAAAGATTTGGTATTCAAATTAAAGGATGATAAAATAACGTATTACATTAATCGTGGTTTGGAAAACGGATTTTCACTACAGCAAGCCAAAAATGATTTTATTGGAAAAAAAGTGGTCTTGAATTATGCTAAATGTTGGACGCCATTAGCTCCGCTTGGAACTTCGAGTAAGCACATTACGTATTTAACGATTAACGGAAAAGTGAAGTATACGGAGTGGAAATAAGTGAACTTTCAAGTTTGAAATCTAAAACTGAAAAGTTCGCTTTGCTCACTTATTTTTGAAACACAGATGACACAGATTAGGCTGACTTTTACAGATTTAATTTGAAACTTGAAACCTGAAACTAATCATTAAACACATCATAGCCAAAACGAATTAAAGTTCCGACCACTACAATTAAAAAGAAAATCCGAATAAAACCATTTCCTTTTTTAATGGCTAATTTGGCGCCGAGAAATCCTCCTAAAGCATTACAAATCGCCATTGGAATTGCAATTGCCCAAATGATTTTTCCTTTTAAAACGAATAAGCAAATCGAACCAAAATTAGTCGCTAAGTTGACCATTTTGGCATTCGCGGAAGCGTGAAGAAAATCGAAACCCAACACCGAAACGAAAGCCAAAACAAGGAAACTTCCAGTTCCTGGACCAATAAATCCGTCGTAAAAACCAATAACTACACTAATCAGTAGCGCTAAAACAAGCTGCTTTTTTGAAGAAAAATTGCGCTCTTGATGTTCACCAAAGCCTTTTTTAGTAAAGGTGTAAATGGCTATTAGAATTAAAACGATTAGCAACAATGGTTTCATAAAATCATTACTCACTGTTGTTAAAACTTGTGAGCCCAAAAAAGCAGAGCAAAAAGAAACGACAGCCATAATGAATAACAACTTCCAATTCATATCTACTTTTTTCAAATACTGCCGTGCAGCAAAAGAAGTTCCGCTAAAAGCAGGAATTTTGAGTGAACCGATAATGGATGAAACGGCAACATTAGGCAACAGAATTAAAGCTACTGGAGTTTGAATCAATCCGCCACCGCCAACAATTGCATCAACAAAACCTGCAAAAAAAGAAGCGATACAAAGTAAAATGATGATGTAGTTTTCCATGATTAAAAAAACAAATGACAAATCCCAAATAACAAAAATTCCAAATTCCAAAATTAGCAATGTTGGAATTTGGAATCTATTATGTTTGAAAAATTATTTAAAGTTATAACCTAACGAAAAGGCAAAAAGGCTATTATCTAAAGTATTGTCTATATTCTGGAACTCACTTATGAACAGTGAATATCTGAATCCTAAATATACTTTTTCGGTAAAATTGTAATTTGTTCCTAGATTTGCTGCCAAAGCTACTGTAGTTTCTCTATTTTTAATATAAGGATTTGCTTGTGGTGTAAATTCATAAACTGTGATAACTCCATCTATATTTTGTGTTTCAATTATCTTTTCATTTCTATCTAAAACTAAACCTATTGTTGGTCCTAAATCAATATCAACTTTTTTGGAAATAATATATTTAAAATTCAGAGGAAAAAGCAACAATGCTATTTTCGTTTTTGACTCTTGCTCAATAGTTCCGTTTGAGAAAGTATTTACGTATTTAGATTCACCACTAGCTGTTTGCAACAAAATTTCAGGTTGAAAAGAAAATCGTTTTGACATTGGAATAGTCAAAGTACTTCCTACTTGAAATCCGAAAGAAAAAGTTTTATCGTCATGCTCAGTCAACTTAATAATGTTAAAACCAGCTTTTAGTCCGAAATACGACTTTGTTTTAACATCTGTTTTTTCTTCTTGAGCAAAAAGAGTTGTACAGGTTGCAAAAAGGAGTGCTAAAATGAGTTTATGTATTCTCATAATTATACTCTAACAATATTAGCTCCTAACGCTCTTAAACGCTCGTCAATTCGTTCGTAACCGCGATCAATTTGTTCGATGTTTTGAATGGTAGAAGTTCCTTTGGCAGAAAGCGCAGCGATTAACAACGAAATTCCCGCTCTAATATCAGGCGAACTCATAACGGTTGCCTTCAATTGTGATTGGAAATTGTGACCCATAACCACTGCTCTGTGTGGATCACATAACATGATTTTGGCTCCCATATCAATTAGTTTATCCACAAAGAACAAACGACTTTCAAACATTTTTTGGTGAATCAATACGTCGCCATTGGCTTGCGTTGCTACCACCAAAACGATGCTCAATAAATCGGGTGTAAAACCTGGCCACGGTGCATCTGCTATGGTTAAAATCGAACCATCAATATCCGTTTTTACTTCGTAACCATTTTCGTGAGTTGGAATGTAAATATCATCGCCTCTTCGCTCTAAAGTAATTCCGAGTTTTCTAAACACATTCGGAATCACACCTAAATTATCCCAAGACACATTTTTGATGGTAATTTCACTTCGAGTCATCGCCGCTAAGCCTATCCACGAACCAATTTCAATCATATCTGGAAGAATTCGGTGTTCGCAACCGCCTAAACTTTCTACACCTTCAATAGTCAATAAATTCGAACCAACACCTGAAATTTTGGCGCCCATCGAGTTCAACATTTTACACAATTGTTGCAAATAAGGTTCGCAAGCAGCATTATAAATGGTTGTTGTTCCTTCTGCTAAAACCGCAGCCATAACAATATTGGCTGTTCCGGTTACAGAAGCTTCATCTAATAACATGTACGCACCTTTTAATCGGCCTTCGTTTTCAACACCATAGAAATGATCCTCTCTTTCGTAACGGAATTTTGCTCCTAAATTGATGAAACCTTCAAAGTGTGTATCCAATCTGCGACGACCAATTTTATCGCCACCTGGTTTCGGGATATAACCGCATCCAAAACGAGCCAAAAGCGGACCTACAATCATAATTGAACCACGCAAACTTCCACCTTCTTTTTTGAAAGCTTCTGTTTTTAGATAGTCAACATTCACTTCATCGGCTTGAAAAGTATAATCGCCCGGACCATTTTTCTGAATTTTAACGCCTAAATTTCCTAATAAAGTAATTAGTTTATTTACATCAATGATATCAGGAATATTTGTAACTCTTACTTTTTCAGATGTTAACAAAGCTGGACATAAAACCTGCAATGCTTCATTTTTGGCTCCTTGTGGTGTAACATCTCCTTTTAGACGAATGCCTCCTTCAATTTTAAAAGTTCCCATAGTTTATGTATAATGTAAAATTGTATAGTGTATAATGCTAAAAAGTTTCCATTTTTACAGTATACAGTATACAATATACAAATTAAGTTTTTGGATTATTGTTAGTATTATTTTTCACAAACGGCTTTTTGCTATTTTGTGGCTTTTTGAAATTATTACTTTTTTGGATTTTTTGTCCGTTACCAATCTGACTTTTGTTGGATACTTTTTTGTTGGTTCGCATCAAATCAGTCGTATTGAGCAACTCTTCCGAACTTTGCAACAAATTGATTTTTCCATCTGAAAGCTCGTATAAATGCTCAAAAATAACGACATCTTCTACGGTGTCTTTGTTCCAACTCAAATATGATTTTTTCATGTGATTGGCAATTACTTTAACCAATGCGCTTTTCATTTCGCCTTCTTCCCAACTATTGGCCACATTAATCATGTATTTGATGTTGTTGCCATAAAATCGGTATTTTGGGTTTTTCTGTGGATAATCCAAACGCTCTGGTTTTAAATTAATCACCTCGCGTGTCGGAATTGGATAAGGCGAATCAACATCCAATCTAAAATCGGACATGATAAAAATCTGATCCCACAATTTATGCTGAAAATCGGGCACATCACGTAAATGCGGATTCAAACTTCCCATTACTTGAATGATGTATTTCGCCGCTTTGTTGCGCTCTTCTCTGTCTTTAATAAAAGTGGCTTGATCGATTAATTTTTGCAAATGTCTTCCGTATTCTGGAATAATCAAATGCGGACGCTCGGCGTTGTACTCTAAAAAGTGTACTACGTCGTTGGCGTTTTCTTTATAATATTTTTGTTGATTCATTAGAGTGATATTATCCCTTCAATAGTAGATACATCAAGATATTTTTGCACCACGTCATCTGGAGATTCCATCATGACATTAACCGAAACACTGGTGTATTTTCCTGTTTTAGATTGATTCGTATGTATTACCGCACCCAAATTGTCAAAAGCATTCTCCACTTCTTCAATTTTTTTTGGTTCTGTAGGCACGATAAATTTAAATAAGTATTCGTTGGGCCATTCGGAAGTATTTTGTAGTTCTTCGCGAAGTCTGTTGTAAAAATCCTCGGTTTTCTTGTCCATTCCTAAAATAAAATAAAGGCAAATATACGATTTAGATGTTAGAAGTCGGAATTTACAAGTTAGATTTTTTGGAGCGAATAGTTTGGGCGTTTTTGCAATCGTAATTCCCGCTATCCGCTTTACTTCGTGCCGCTGCAAATGCGAAGCATTCACCGAACACAAATTAAAATTATTTTTTTTTAAGTGAGGTAATCGGGGCTAAAAAGTCATCGCCGTACACTAAAATAAAATTTCTAAAAGCCTTTCCATTATCTAAAACAATTCGATAAATTTGCGCCTTTATTTCTATAACGTTGAAAAAAGAAATTATTGTTATTACTGGAGGTCCAGGAACAGGGAAAACTACTATTATCGATCAATTGATTGAACAAGGTCACACGTGTTATCCTGAAATCTCACGCCAAGTAACCATGGAAGCCAAAAAACAAGGTATCGAACAATTGTTTCTTGAAAAACCTCTTTTATTCAGCGAACTCCTTTTAGAAGGTAGAAAAAAGCAATACTATTCTGCTACAGAAGAAACTTCATCTACTATTTTCCTAGACCGTGGTATTCCTGATATTTTGGCCTACATGCATTATATTGGTGATAGTTATCCTTCTTTTTTTGATTTGGCATGCAAAGAACATACCTATTCTAAAGTATTTGTTTTACCGCCTTGGGAAGAAATTTACGAAAGCGATGAAGCGCGTTACGAAAACTACGACCAAGCCAAACTCATCTTTGAACATTTGAAAGAAACCTATCAAAAATATGGTTATCAATTAATTGAAGTTCCAAAAGGAACCGTAAACGAACGCATTCAATTCATCTTCTCTGAACTGGAAAAGGCATAAAAAAGGCAATTGTATATTTTTTTATATATTTAATCCATTAAGTTTTAATCAATTTAATTTTATTATTTCTGATTTTGTCACACTGAGCGCAGTCGAAGTGCTAATGAAAGTCTTCGACTGCGCTCAGACTGACAATTTAGTTATAATTGTATTTAGTTTTGGCTATTAACACCCAACACATTATATTTATACTTTCAAAATCAACGCCTAGTCCAATTTTATCATGTCATCCGCAGTAGAAATCTTAAAAAAATACTGGAATCACGATGCGTTTAGAACGCCACAAGACGAAATCATCGCATCGGTTGTAGCAGGAAATGACACCTTTGGATTACTACCCACAGGCGGCGGAAAATCAATTTGTTTTCAGGTTCCAGCAATGATGATGGAAGGCATTTGCATTGTCATTTCGCCATTGGTTGCACTTATGAGAGATCAAGTGCAAAACTTACAAAACAAAGGCATCAAAGCGGTCGCTCTAACAGGTGGAATTTACGAAAACGACATTATTGATATTTTAGACAATTGTCAGTTTGGCAACTATAAATTCTTATATCTTTCGCCAGAACGACTTCAAAATGACTGGATTGTTGAGCGAATTAAAAACTTACCCGTTAATTTAATTGCCATTGATGAAGCACATTGTGTATCGCAATGGGGACACGATTTTCGGCCAGCGTATTTGAAAATTGTCAAGTTAAAAGAATACTTCCCGAAGGTTCCGTTTATTGCCTTAACCGCTTCGGCAACTCAAAGAGTTCAAGACGATATTGTGGTTCAACTTCAATTAAAAGAACCTCAATTTTTCACCAAATCATTTGCGCGAGATAATCTGGCGTATATGGTTTTTGAGGTTGAAGACAAATTGTTTTTGATTGAACAAATTCTGAAGAAAAATCCGCAACCTTCCATCATCTACGTCAACAATAGAAAAGCATGCAGCGAAACGGTAAAACAATTGGAAAGCTTAGGCTTTTCGGCTACCTTTTATCACGGCGGATTATCTTCAAAAGACAAAGAAAACCACATGAAATTGTGGATGGACGAAAAGGTACAAACAATGGTTGCTACCAATGCTTTCGGAATGGGAATTGACAAAGCCAATGTAAAAACAGTGATTCATCTGCATTTGCCACAAAACATAGAGAATTATTATCAAGAAGCAGGTCGCGCTGGACGAAATGGAGAAAAAGCATTTGCAGTTCTTTTGGTCAATCCATCGGACGCCAAACAATCGGAATTGCAATTCATCTCGGTGTTGCCTGATAAAGAATTCCTAATTCAAGTCTTCAAAAAGTTGTGTTCGTTTTTTCAAATTGCCTATGGAGAAGGAATCGACGAGCAATTCAATTTCAACATCAATCAGTTTTGCATTAAATATAATTTTCCCGCATTAAAAACCTACAATGCATTGTTATTTTTAGACCGACAAGGCGTGATTACTTTATCGCAGGAATTCTCAGAAAAGATTTCCATTCAATTCATCATACCATCTAAAGAAGTGATTCGGTACATGAGTTTGAATCCCAACGATGAGGAAATTCTAATGACTATTTTGCGAACGTATCCTGGTGTTTATGAAATGCCGACAACCATTAACCTTTCATTAATCTCTAAAAAATCAAATTCCGACGAGAAGAAGATAGAGCAATTGTTTCATAATCTGAAAGAAAAAGAGATTATTGATTATGTGGCCAAAAACAACGATTCAACTGTAACTTTTAATGAAGTCCGTGAAGACGAAAAAACGATTAACCGAGTTTCAAAGTACTTAGAAAATCAAAATCAGCTTAAAAAAAATCAGTTTCAAAGTGTACTCTATTATATAAAGGAGCAAAATCAGTGTAAAAGCAAACTATTATTAGAGTATTTCGGGGAAACCAAAACAGATCATTGTGGTATTTGTTCGTATTGCATCACATTGAATAAGAACAGAGAAAACAAATCGGTTGAAGAAAAAATTCTTACCGTTTTAGAAAAACAAGATTTAAATTCGAGAGATATTCAAAAACTACTAAAATATCCTCAAGACGATATTATATTTGCACTTCAAAATTTACTTGAAAATAATAAGGTTGTAGTAAATCTGAATAATTTATATTCTTTAAAAAAATAATACTGAAGCTGAATTCAATTCAGAAGCAAGAAATTTAAGCATATGGAAAAATTACGCATTGTTTTTATGGGAACTCCCGAATTTGCTGTTGGAATTTTGGATACCATCGTCAAAAATAATTTTGAAGTAGTTGGAGTAATTACTGCTGCTGATAAACCCGCTGGTCGTGGCCAGAAAATTAAATATTCGGCCGTAAAGGAATATGCTTTGGAACACAACTTAACTTTATTGCAACCAACCAATTTGAAAGATGAAAATTTCCTGAGCGAATTAAAAGCATTGAATGCGAATGTACAAGTTGTGGTTGCCTTTAGAATGTTGCCTGAAGTAGTTTGGAGAATGCCAAAATACGGAACGTTTAATTTGCACGCTTCTTTGTTACCCAATTATCGTGGTGCTGCTCCAATCAATTGGGCAATTATTAATGGAGAAACTAAAACGGGAGTAACCACCTTTTTTATAGATGACAAAATTGATACTGGCGCGATGATTTTGAGTAAGGAAATCGAAATTGGTTCGAATGAAGATGCAGGTAGTTTACACGATAGATTAATGGAATTGGGTTGTGGAACTGTCATAGAAACGCTACAACTCATTGAAAAAGGAAATGTAACCACAAGTATTCAAACTGACAATCCTGATATTAAAACAGCATACAAACTCAATAAAGAGAATTGCAAAATTGATTTTGAAAAATCGGGTGAAGAGATCTACAATCTTATCAGAGGATTATCACCTTATCCGAGTGCGTGGTGTTATATAAAAGACGGTGAACAGGAATGGAATGTAAAAATTTACGAAGCATCTTTGTTCATCGAAAACCATGATTATAGTATAGGAAGCATATTATTTACTAAAAAAGAGATGAAAATTGCAGTTAAAAATGGTTTCATCCAGTTGGTTAGTTTACAATTTCCAGGAAAAAAACGAATGAATGTGGCTGAATTACTCAACGGAATTACTTTTTCTGAAGAAGTAAAAGCGCTATAAACCTATATAAACAGTACGATTGTTGCCTTTTTTGAGTTCAAATTGACTTGTTTATCAACAAATACATTGAGTTATCAACAAAAAAGCCAAAAAACCCGCTTAGCGCTTGTACAGTCTGTTTTTTCTACTAAATTTGTTATGATTAACAAAAAAAATGTTTAACCAACAATTAATAACTATTTATTATGAACAAATCAGAATTAATCGATGCTATTGCTGCTGACGCAGGAATTACAAAAGCTGCTGCAAAATTAGCTTTAGAATCATTTTTAGGAAACGTAGGATCAACTTTGAAAAAAGGTGGTAGAGTTTCATTAGTAGGTTTTGGATCTTGGTCAGTTTCTAAAAGAGCTGCTAGAGATGGAAGAAACCCTCAAACTGGAAAAACAATCAAAATCGCTGCTAAAAATGTAGTTAAATTTAAAGCAGGTGCTGATTTAGATGGTTCAGTAAACTAATTTAGTTTATATCTATTATAATTAAATCATCCCGACCAATCGGGATGATTTTTTTTTATAATGTAGCATAGTTAATAAAAAATTACTAATTTTATTAAAAATTAAAGCTGGTTATGACAAAAGATTCAATTAAAAAAGGACTACTTCTTTTAGCTGAACCCTCAGTTATAGGAGATGTATCATTCAGCCGATCGGTAATTTTGTTAGCAGATCATAACGAAAGTGGTTCAGTAGGATTCATACTGAACAAGCCGCTGGATTTTACCGTTAATGATTTGATTCCCGATGTAGAAGCTTCGTTTGTAGTATACAATGGCGGACCAGTAGAGCAAGATAATTTGTATTTTATTCATACTATTCCAGAATTAATTACGGATAGTATTGAAATTTCTGATGGAATTTATTGGGGTGGCGATTTTGAAGTTACCAAACAATTGATCAACAATGGTTCAGTTCACAAAGATACTATTCGCTTTTTCTTGGGTTACTCGGGCTGGACAACGCATCAGTTGGATGAAGAAGTAGAAGCCAATTCGTGGATACTAACCAAAAATAATTTCAAAAATCAGATATTAAAAACTCCTAGTATTGAATTTTGGAAAGAAAAAATAATGGAATTAGGTGGTGAATACATCATTTGGTCGAATGCTCCTGAAAACCCAATTCTAAACTAGACTTTCATTTAACTTTTCTATCAATAGCTGTGAAAAAGCGGTTGTGTATTCTTTCTTTCTATATTTTGTAATAGGTTGAATTCCAGTAATTACGTTGGTGATGAATAACTCATCTGCCTTTTGCAATTCGAATGCCGAAATGGATTGTTCAATTACTACAATTCCTTCTATTTTTTTGACAATCGACAGTATTTGTTTGCGCATTACACCGTTCAAACATCCATCGGAAACTGGCGGAGTAATCAGTGTTGAATTGTTCAACATAAAAAGATTTCCATTCAAAGCTTCCACCACATTTTTGTCATCATTTAAAAGAAGACAATTGTTCAAATCATTTTCTTGAGCAAAAATACTACCCGTAATATTAATCATTCGGTTGGTCGTTTTTATAGACGACAATAACTGCTTACTTACATAAAAATCTTTGTACAAATCCACTTCATAGGGCTGATTTCCTAATACATAAGTAGAAATTTCTGTTGAATTTACAGTAATGACATAAGAAACCGAATTGCCGGTTGGAAGATAGAATCCACCATCATTTCTATAGACGGTGATTCGTATTCTAGCATTTGGAGTTCCGTTGGATTCTACTAACGAAAGAATTTCGCTCTCTAAAAACTCCAAGGTGAAATTCATGGGAATTTTCATTCTAACAATTCGCATGGACGACATCAATCTAAAGTAATGATCTTCAAAGAAAAGTACCTTTTTGTTGATTACCTTACAGGTTTCAAAAACCGCATCACCATATAAAAAACCTCTGTTTGAAGTAGTCAAAACTGTTTCGTCATTCACAATTTGTCCGTTGTAATTTATCATAAAAAAATCCCGATTAAAATCGGGACAAATATAGTTTGAAAAAAAGGATTTTAAATAGATCCTATTACATGTTTTAGTTCGGACACTTGATTTTCCCATAACATTTTTGATTCTTCAATCTCATCCTTTTCGGCAAAATCGGTAATCATTAAAGAAACATCTTTAGTAATCTCATCTTCTAAGATACGCAACTCAAAGAAATATTCAGTGTCTTTTTTATTATCATCAACCCATTTAAACTTTACTTTCTCTCCTGTTTTCTTGGATGCTAAACGGGCATTTTCTTCTGTATCATCCCATTCAAAAGTGAAAAACTCACCTCTTGAATTCACAGTATCAGCAAACCATTCTTGCAAACCTGAAGGAGTTGAAATGTATTGATACAGCAATTGAGGTGAAGAGTTGATAGGGAATTCTATTTCGTAACGTATTTTTTCAGACATAATCATTAATTTGGTCGAAATATATAATATTTATTTATAAAATAACAAGTATAAAAAAAATATTTTTTTTCCTTTTAATATTTGGAACGTGTGATATTAGTCTTATATTTGCACCCGCATTCAAGGATGCGCCGACTATGGCGAGGTATTCGCCGCGGCGAAGCAGGATTCATATCCGCCTAGGCGGACGGGAGTTCAAAAAAACATTAGGCGAGGTAGCTCAGTCGGTTAGAGCGCAGGATTCATAACCCTGAGGTCGGGAGTTCAAATCTCCCTCTCGCTACAAATCCCATTCACATTCGTGTTTGGGATTTTTTTTACCTTAGTTTTATGGAATTTATTGTTTATATTTTATATTCTAAAAAATTTGACAAAACATATGTTGGATATACATCCTCATTAATTGAGCGTTTTAAAAGTCACAATGAATTAGCAAAATCCGGATATACCGTACGATTTAGACCTTGGGAAGTTGTTTACTTAGAAGTTTTTCAATCCAAAACTCAAGCAATAGTTAGAGAAAAATGGTTTAAATCTGGACATGGTAGAAAATTTACTTCTGATTTAAAAAGCACAGGATTCATATCCGCCTAGGCGGACGGGAGTTCATCCGCCTAGGCGGACTCGCTACAACAAGAGGCAATAGCCAAATGGACAAGTAAATCCCAATCATTAAAATGGTTGGGATTTTTTTATTATTATTAAATTCATTTTCCTCAAGATTTCATTGGTTAAGAACTTACTTCAATGAACAGATTTAATTTTCTTTAAAAAACAAATTTTGTAAGTAATTATTTTCATTAAATTATCAAAAGCGCATTTTATCGATTTTATACGTATTTAATCGATAAAATATTTTGTCAGAAATTAAGTATTATTTAGGTTTGCCTTTCAAAAACCCTAGAAAAATGAAAAAAATTACCCTAATTCTGTTGTTAACTATCCTGTTTTCTAGCATTTCTTATGCTCAAAAAGATAGTTCTTACGAAAAAGCCATGTACTATTTGCGCGAAAAAGGTGAAGTCATTCTAACCTTCAAAGCCAATAGTAAAGAACAATTCATCGAATTGAGCAGAGTGGTTTCCGTCAGTCATAAACATGTAGACGAAAACCTCTTAGAAGTGGAAGCGTATGCTAACAAAGATCAGTTTCAACGATTTTTGTCTTACGGATTATCCTATAAAGTAACTCAAGAAGACAATGAAATTCCGGTAGAACTTACATCAAATTATAGTACTCAAGCTGTAAATGCCTGGGATACCACCTGGGATGCTTATCCAAGATATTCTGAATATGTTGCTAAAATGCAATATTGGGCAGCCACTTACCCTAGTTTGTGTACCTTACAAAATATTGGTGCTACTCCAAATGGAAGAGCTTTGTATGTTTTAAAAATTTCTGACAATGCATCTTCAGATGAAACAGAACCTGAATTCTTTTATACTTCATCAATGCATGGTGATGAAATTACAGGTTACCCAACTATGTTGCGTTTCATTGATTATCTTTTAACCAACTATGGTTCATTATCTGAAGTAACTAATTTAGTTAATGGAACTGAATTATACATCAATCCATTAGCAAATCCTGATGGTTCATATAAAACTGCTGGTAATGATATTTACAATCCGGGTGGAGCTGCAAATACTCCAACTAGAGGAAATGCAGCTGGTGTTGATTTAAACCGAAATTATCCTGATGCTATCGGAGGTTTACACGATGATGGCCTTGCTTATCAAACAGAAACAAATGCGTTTTTAAATTTTCAAGCCACTAGAAATTTTGTTTTATCAGCTAACTATCATGGTGGTACTGAAGTAGTAAACTTTCCTTTAGACACTTCATTTACTCCTGGAACTGGAAACTTCAGTTACCATCCACACGATAACTATTTCAAATTTGTTTCTATCGAATACGCACAATTGTGCCAAACAGCTGACGGAAACTTGAATTATATGGATGCTGTATACAATACAGGCCAATTTCCTGGAACTACAAACGGCGCAGCCTGGTATTCTGTTTATGGAGGAAGACAAGATGCAAGTAACTATTTTGAACATAATAAAGAAATCACAGTAGAAATTTCTAATGCGAAAACACCAACTGCTAGTTCACTTCCTTTCTTTTGGGATAGAAACAGACAAGCATTATTAAACTATGTTAAACAAGCGAGTTATGGATTACATGGTGTGGTAACTGATCAATCGGGCAATCCTATTCATGCCAAAGTATATATTGGTGGAACCTTTGACAATTTCGGTTCATGGGTAGAAACTTCACCAACAAAAGGTGATTATCATAAAGTGCAAATTGCTGGAACTTATGATGTAATATTTGAAGCTCCAGGTTATGTTTCACAAACTATTTCAGTTACATTAACTAATAATGCTACCTCTACTTTAAACGTAACGATGGTTCCGACTACTTCGGTTCCAACAGCGAGTGATGCAACAATTTGTACTGGCCAAACAGCTGCATTATCGGCCACTGGAACTGGTACAATCAGATGGTATAATAGTGTTTCAGCTACAACTCCTTTAGCTACAGCTGCTTCATACACTACTCCAGCATTAACTTCAAACACCTCTTATTGGGTAGAAAGAGAAGTAACTCCTGCAAATGTAGGCCCAGCTACCGTATCTGGAACTGGAACTGCTAATGCAAGTCTTGCTAATCGCTACTTAGTTTTCAACTGTACGACTCCAACCAAATTAAAATCAGTAATGATTTCAACAAATATTGTAGGTCAATTATTTGTTGAATTACAAAATAGTTCAGGAATAATGTTAGAATCTAAAGTAATTCGTTTATCAGCTAGTGGAGCTCAAGACATCGAATTGGATTTCTTTTTACCTGCACAAAATGGTTTACGATTAGTTTCAAGACAAATAAGCAACCTTGGAGTAACAGGTACAATAAATTTAACTTGCGCTACTACAGGAATTACCTATCCGTACACTAACGGAACAGTAACTATAACTGGAAACAGTGGTGCTGGAACATTCTTCCAATTCTTTAACTGGAAATTTGGTCCACAAAAAAGTAACAGAGATGAAGTTGTGGTTACGGTTAAACCGAATCCAACTAACGACTCTGTAAATCCAACTTCTGCATTAGCGGGTTCAGGTGCTTTCACTTTAACCGTAAACGGAACTAACTTTGTAAACGGAGAATCTATTGTACGATGGAATGGTGCCAACAGAACAACCACTTTTGTGAGTCCAACTCAATTAACCGCTGCTATTACTGCTGGCGATGTTGCTTCTGCTGGAACTGCAAACGTTACGGTGTTCAACACTTGTAATTCAACTACAACATCGGCTCGTACATTTACAATTACTACTAACTGTTTACCTCCAGTTCCAAATGTAAGTTCATTACCAAATGCAACTGGACAATGTTCGGTAACTGTAACTCCACCAACTGCTACAAGCAACTGTGTTGGAACCATAACAGGTACAACTCCGAGTCCGTTAACTTATAACACTCAAGGAACTTATTCTATTACTTGGACTTACAATGACAATAATGGTAATGTGGTAACACAAAACCAAACAGTTATTGTTGATGACACAACTGCTCCTGTTCCTAATGTAACTAATTTACCAAATGTAACTGGACAATGTTCTGCTACTATTTCGTCAGCTCCAACTGCTACTGACAACTGTGCTGGCTCAATTACTGCAACAACGAACAATCCATTAACGTATTCAACTCAAGGAACTCATACCGTAACTTGGACTTACAATGATGGAAATGGAAATACATATGTACAAAATCAATTAGTTGTTATTAATGACTTAACTGCACCAGTTCCAAATGTAACCTCGTTACCAACAGTAAATGGACAATGTTCTGCTTCTGTAACGGCTCCAACGGCTACTGACAACTGTGCAGGAACAATTACGGGTACAACAAATAATCCTTTATCATACTCTCAACAAGGAACGTATACTGTAACTTGGACGTACAATGATGGTAACGGAAATATTTTTAATCAAAATCAAACCGTTATCGTTGATGACACCATTGCTCCTGTAGCTAACGTAACTACTCTACCTACTGTAACTGGACAATGCTCTGCTTCTGTAACGGCTCCAACGGCTACTGACAACTGTGCAGGAACAATTACGGGTACAACAAATGATACAATATCATACAATCAACAAGGAACGTATACTGTAACTTGGACGTACAATGACGGTAACGGAAATA
>JAFLBS010000006.1 GCA_017303755.1 Flavobacteriales bacterium
CTGTTGAATCAATGTTAGCAGTTTTTTTCAATTCATTTTTCTTTTCACAACTAACAAAAAGAATAAAAAACATTATATAAAAGATGGATTTCATTATTAGCTAGATTTTTAAGCTTACAGTTAACGTATGTGGCTTGCACCAGTTGCTGCTGCAATCACTGACCAAAACAAACCTACAAAATTTCTTAGAAAGATAGAGTAGAAGTCACCAGATTATTTTCCACGAAGACAAAAATAGCAAGCGCAAGCCCAGCAATTGGTGCAAACCACGGTTATGCAACGTAATTTTAATCATAACAATCTTGACCCTCGCAACTTATTCCTAGGCTTTTTGTTTTTATAAAGCCATCTTTATTTATTACAATGTCAACAATTTCTTTGTAACGAGGAAACTCATTATATTTTGCAAGATGTAATTCATATCCATTTTGGAGTTTCTTATATTCACTTCCTTCAATATCATTGTCCAATTTATAACCATATGTTTCGGCTAAAAGTATTGCTTCTTCAAGGTTGTCTATTGTTCCTAAAAAATCTCTAAATTCTTCGAATGTTTTTAAATAGATTATTTTTTGATTATCAATAATTGAAATATAATTGCAACGAAAAGATGGATGTCCGCCTTGAGATATTCCAACACTATAATCGGGGTTAAATTTTTCATTAATTTTTTTTCTCAATGATAAATCTCCACCTTGTTTTAAAACAGTGTATTTTGTTTTACCATCAATTCCAGCATGATAAGTTGCGTATTGCCAATACTGATAATTTTTATTTGGATTAATATGCTTTCCCAAACTATCACGATAATTATATCTTAAACTATAATTTATTTTTTGAAAATTAGAAGTCCTTTCAGTCTTTTGAACTTTCGTTTCATTAACTGTAAATTTCTGATCCTCTTTTTTTGCACATGAAGAGAAAATGAATAAAATTATAACTACTATGGTTCTCATTTATGTGGTTTCATATTATGTTGCATAACTAGTAAATATCACCAAATATATGCAACATTTTGCTAATTTTTTTCATTGATGGTTTTTTTGTGGTTTTCGTCTACTAAGCGATCTAAAGGGCTTTGGATTTTGTCTACGGCGCTTTTGGTTAGATGGGTGTAAATCGTGGTGGTTTTGATACTTGAATGTCCTAAGAATTGTTGAATGTAACGTATGTCGGTGCCGCTTTCTAAGAGGTGTGTGGCGAAACTGTGACGAAGGGTGTGAACAGTAGCTTTCTTTTCTAATCCAGATTTCTTCAATGCGTCACGCATCACTTGTTGAACACTCGTTGTGCTGTAAGGCTCACCAGCAAATTGCCCTTCAAATACATAATGCTTGCCATTGTACAATTGTCGGTAAATTTCTAAGGATTGAACTATCGAGAACGGCAACATTACCATTCGATCCTTTTTTCCTTTGGCATTGGAAATGTGAATTTTATACTCACTAAATAAAATGTCTTTCCACTTCAAGTTTACAATTTCACTTACTCGCAATCCTGCGCCATATCCTATTAATAGAAGTAATTTGTGCTTCGGATTATCAACCACTTGAAAGATTCTCAAACATTCTTCCATGGTCAAAACCGTTGGCAATTTCTTCTCTTTTTTCGGACGTGGTAAACGAAATTCCATTTCATGTTTACCCAAAACTTGGTGAAAATAAAACTGTAAACCATTCACCATACTGTGACCCGAAGTAGCCGAAAGTCCGCGTTCCATCAACGAACCTAAAAATCGAATAATTTCTTTTTGTTTGACGTCTTCAGGGTTTCTGAATTCAATATGACGCAAAAATTGGATGAACGAACCGCAATACGTCCGCAAAGTGGAACTGCTGTAATTCAACGCTAATAAAGTATCCACTAAATCTTCAACATAAGGTCGACCTTCATCCGGAACTTGATCAAAAATGGACTGCTTAGTTTTGCTCAAATCAATCTGTTTTCGATTGGGCATGTTTTTCTTTTGCAAATAATCCTTCGGAAGTTCATTTTCAATCAAAATCGAATAGGTTTCCATCTGTAATTGGATGCTTTCGTACATTAATGGTGCTGCTGGTAATAAATAACAGTTCTTGTTCTTATTGTATTTGGACATCGAAAACCGCTTCAATTGTTCGTGGACTACTACTAATTTCGGAACGTAAATCTCCATCCAAGCCACATCTTCAAAATGAGGTTTGATAATGATTTTCTGGCCTTTGTGTTGGGTTTCTTTGAAATTGAAATCATCACCAAAAAACGGACTCACACCTAAAATTTCTTCGACTTCTGATTTCACTTTCGGATTGCGTAACGCCATATACGACTTGTAGGCGGAATTCCAATAAACACCTTTTACACAGAGCAATTGTTTGGCAATTTCGCTGTGGTAATGCATCTTGAAAACCCAATATTTCCCAATGTTTTCGAGTAATCGTAACCGCAATTTAGGTTGAAACAGTTGAGCTGTTTTATGTACAGGATTGCTCGTTGGAGTAGAGCCTAACTGTAGTGCACTTGAAGTTATGGGTGAAAGGTCACGGCCATTGCCGGTCACCAATTGCGTTTCAGTTACTGACGAATCAGTGGAAGTATCAATTTGTATCGAATCAAAATGTTGTTTGAGTAAAGAGTAAGAAGAAGTGTCGTAGTTGACGTACCAACACGTATGCGTTTTGCTGTAAAAAGCGCCAATCGACTTTAAAATGTCTTTGGTTTCGATAGAATAATCGAAATAAATTCCAATTCGAAAGGCATCTCTGTGCCAGATTTTGCGTATAATAATGGACATAGGCGTATAGTTGATGGAGCTAAAGTAGTGAAAAAGAAGAACATGTGAAAGAAAAATTGAGGGAGATTTAGGGGAATTATTAACAATTTTTAAAATTGATTGTTATCATTTAAAAAGAAAATCATTTTCATTACTTTAGCCAAACAAATTACTATTATGATTTCTGAAGAACAATTTCAAAACGAACTCCAATTAATCATCACCAATGCATTACGCGAAGATATAGGCGATGGCGATCATTCGTCTTTAGCTTGTATTCCAGCTTCGGCACAAGGGAAAGCCAAGTTGTTAGTCAAAGACAACGGAATCATCGCTGGAGTCGAATTTGCTAAAATGGTGTTTCAAAAAGTCGATTCTAATCTGAAAGTAGAAACGTTTATCGAAGATGGGAGCGAAGTGAAGTACGGCGATGTAGTGTTTCACGTTTCAGGAAGTTCGCAATCCATTTTGAAAGCCGAGCGTTTGGTGTTGAATTCGATGCAACGAATGAGCGCCATTGCTACCAAGACAAAAAACTACGTCGATTTACTTGTAGGAACCAATACCAAAGTACTTGATACACGTAAAACTACTCCAGGTTTTCGTGCCTGTGAAAAATGGGCGGTAAAAATTGGTGGAGGCGAAAACCACCGATTTGCCTTGTACGATATGATCATGCTCAAAGACAACCACAACGATTTTGCTGGCGGAATCACCAATGCCATTAACAAAGCCAAACAGTATTTAAAAGACAACAATAAAGACCTAAAAATCATCGTTGAAGCTAGAAATTTGGATGAAATCGACGAAATTTTGCAATCGGAAGGAATTTACCGAATACTCATCGACAATTTTAATTTTGAAGATACCAAAAAAGCCGTCGAACGAATCGGAAATAAATGCCTAACCGAATCATCAGGAAACATTAACGAAAATACCATCCGACAATATGCAGAATGCGGCGTCAATTACATTTCATCTGGAGCATTAACGCATTCGGTATATAATATGGATTTGAGTCTCAAAGCGATTTAGTTAAGTCAAAAGTCAAAAGTTAAAAGTATTTTATTAATCTTACAATCTTGTAATCTTACAGTCTAACAATCTAAGCAGTCTAAAATCTAAGCAGTCCAAACAATGACCATCGAGCAAAAAATAAAAAACCTTCCCGTAATCCGTCACCTAATTCAATTGTGCGACAGCATTAAACTGCCATGGTTGCACGGTTTGTCGTTGTATGAGTTGCTCGATTTGTATGTAACCGGAATCATAGAAGGTGCGCTTTCGTATCGCGCGGCAGCCATTGCGTTCAGTTTCTTTATGGCGTTGTTTCCGTTTGCGCTGTTCATTCTGAATCTCATTCCGTACATTCCCATTCAAGGTTTTCAAGAAGATTTTCTGAGTTTTGTGCAAGAAGGAGTTCCGCCAACCACTTACGATGCCATTGCCAAAATCATCGATGATATTTTGCATAATAGTAACTCAGGTTTAATATCTACAGGGTTTTTCATGGCGATTTTTTTAATGACCAACGGTGTAAATGCTATTATGGGCGGATTCGAAACTTCGGCACACATCACACTCAAACGCAAATTTTTCCGTCAGTATTTTGTGGCGCTCGGAATGTCCATTTTATTGTCTTTGATATTGATCATTACCGTTGCGGCTATCGTAATTTCGGAAGTGTTAATTCAAATGAGTAAAATTCAAGACGTACTTTCAGAAGATATTCCTTTGATTGAAATGAGTCGATATATCTTTCTGATTTTGATGATTTTAATTACCACTTCATTTTTGTTTAAATACGGAATCAAACGCGACGGAAAACGGGCTTTCATTTCCATCGGTTCGGTTTTTACTACTATTTTAATTATTATTTCTTCGTACTTTTTCGGAATCTGGGTAGTCAAATTCTCGAAGTATAACGAACTTTACGGTTCGATTGGAACGCTACTCATCGTCATGTTTTACATCTGGATCAACTGCATGATTTTGTTGCTTGGCTTCGAACTCAACGCCTTAATTCAAAAACTCAAAAAGGAAAAAGCAAAAGAATTAGAAACAGAAGTATAACGTTTCGTTCACTTTTTGTCCTGCTTTCCGTTTCAATCTTTCATCCCGTTTTGAAAACGAGATGAAAGGATTTCCACTTCAATCAGGGTTAGTTTAGTACTTTTTGTAGTTCGTTAGTAACTTTCTTGAAATCCTTATCTTAGAAGTATTGCTCTGAATTGACGTTTTCTGATTCGTGAAAATTTGTGAAATTCGTGTCAACTCCAAACCAAAAAAAGTATATTTGTGTCAGTTATAAACTAAATGATTCCGATGAGATTTGTTCAAAAAAACACTTTGTACCTAATCGTTGCTTTGCTTTTGACAACGCAATGGTGTTGTTCGCAATCACTCATTGGAAGATGGAAAACCGTTGACGACGAAACTGGAAAAGAAAAAGGTGTAGTTGAAATTTACGAACGAAACGGAGTGTATTATGCCAAAATAGTTGAGATTTTCGAAACCGAACACAAAAACAAAAAATGCGTGCTGTGTTCAGGTGATGATAAAGACAAACCGTTTCTTGGTTTAGTCATTATTAGAGGTTTGAAAAAACACGAAGGCGAATTCAACGGCGGAACAGTTCTTGATCCAAAAAACGGTAAACACTACAAATGCTACATCAAATTTGAAAGCAACGATAAAATTAAAATACGAGGTTACATCGGAGTTCCACTACTCGGTCGAACGCAATATTGGTATCGCGTAAAAAATTCCAAATAGCAAAAAAAAACTCTAAAATCGCAACATTGTCACACTGAGCGCAGTCGAAGTGTAAAAAGAACAAATAGAATAATCAAACCACAGCACATGTTTTTCATCGAAGCCATCTTACCACTATCTCTGCCCAAAACCTTTACGTACAGCGTTTCAGAATCGGAATTCCAATTCATAAAAAAAGGAATGCGAGTAATGGTTCCGTTTGGGAAAAATAAGATGTACACAGCTTTGGTAGTCGATTTGCACCAAATTCCGCCAACTTTATACGAAGCCAAAGAAATACACCAAATTCTAGATGAAAAACCCGTTGTAAACGAGTTCCAAATGGCACATTGGAAATGGATTTCGTCGTATTATATGTGTAACATTGGCGATGTCTACCGTGGCGCTTTACCCAGTGCTTTGATATTGGAAAGTGAAACGTTGTTGAGTCAAAAAAGCGGCGCATTTGTAGATGAATCGCAACTCTCAGATGATGAATTTCTTATCTACGAAGCCTTACAACACCAAAGTTCACTTAAGGTGAATGACGTAATGGGAATTCTCAATAAGAAGAAAGTATTTCCAGTTATTCAACAACTCATCAGTAAAAACATACTTCATTTAGAAGAAGAAGTGGTTGAAGAATACAAACCCAAATTAGTAAAGTACATTCGATTACACGAAAATTATTCTTCAGAAGAAAAATTAATTCAATTGTTAGATGAGCTAAAAGGAGCAAAGCAAAAAGATTTAGTGTTGCAGTATTTCCAACTTACAGCTCAAGAAAAAAAGCCTATTTCAGTAAAACAATTGCTTTCGGTTTCGTCGTCTACATCCAATTCAATCAAAAGTTTAGTTGATAAATCTGTTTTTGAAGAATACTACATTCAAGAAGATCGCGTCAATTTTGATGCGAATAAAAAAGAACAAAATTTAATTCTAAGTGGAGCACAACAACAAGCCTTCGACGAAATCAAAACGTCGTTTGAAACCAAAGAGGTGAGTTTGCTACACGGAGTAACTTCTTCAGGAAAAACCGAAATCTACATCAAACTTATTGAGGAATTTCTGAAGCACAACAAACAGATTCTGTATTTGCTTCCTGAAATTGCGCTTACAACCCAATTAGTTTCTCGATTGACAGCGTATTTCGGAAATAAAGTGGCCGTTTTTCATTCTAAATACTCAAATAACGAACGAGTAGAAGTGTGGAATCAAGTGCTGTCGAATTCAGAGAAAGCACAAATCGTAATCGGAGCGCGTTCGGCTTTGTTTTTACCGTTCTCTAACTTAGGTTTTGTTATTGTAGATGAAGAACACGAACCCACTTTCAAACAGCAAGATCCAGCGCCGCGTTATCATGCTCGTGATGCAGCGATAGTTTTGGCAAACAGCCATCAAGCGAAAGTATTGTTGGGTTCAGCTACGCCAAGCATCGAAACGTATTACAATGCACATTCAGGAAAATACGGTTTAATCGAAATTAACGAACGGTTCGGAAAAGCGCCATTACCCGAAATAGAATTGGTCGATTTAAAAGACGCGTATTTCCGTAAAAAAATGAAAGGCCATTTCAGTTTAAAGATGATTGACGCCATGACCGAAGCGCTTTCGTTGGGCGAACAAATTATTTTGTTTCAAAATCGACGTGGATTTTCACCAGTGTTAGAATGCATGACGTGTGGCAATGTACCTCAATGCCCGAATTGCGATGTGAGTTTGACTTATCATAAGTTCAAAAACCAATTGCGTTGTCATTATTGTGGTCATTCGATTGCAAAACCTACCAATTGTCATGTGTGTTCAAGTGTTGATTTGACTACCAAAGGCTTCGGAACCGAACAAATCGAACTAGAATTGGCCGAGTTGTTTCCGACCAAAAACATCAAACGAATGGACCAAGACACTACGCGTGGCAAATACAGTTTTGAGCGCATTATTGATTCATTTAAAAATAGAGAAATTGATATTTTAGTGGGAACGCAAATGCTGGCCAAAGGTTTGGATTTTGATAATGTGTCATTGGTCGGAATCATGAATGCGGATACGATGTTGTATTATCCCGATTTTAGAGCGTTTGAGCGCAGTTTTCAAATGATGACTCAAGTAGCAGGAAGAGCAGGACGTTCGGATAAAAAAGGAAAAGTAATCATTCAGACGTATAATCCGTTGCATTCGATTATTCAGCAAGTAACGTTGAATCGATACGATGAAATGTACAAAGAGCAATTGTACGAGCGTAAAATTTACAATTATCCTCCGTTTTACAAATTAATCCGATTGACCTTAAAACACCGCGACTTTGAAAAACTGAAAGAAGGAGCGATGTGGTTGTATCAAGTGGCGTCGCAAAATTTGGACATTCCTGTTTTAGGTCCGGAAGAACCTGCGATTAGTAGAATTCGTAACGAGTACATTCGTACCATTATGATTAAAATTCCGCAAAGTAAGCCATTGGGTACAACAAAAAAAACTATCCAGAAAATACTGAATAGTTTTGATGTGATTCCGCAATACAGAACGATTAAAGTTACTGTAAACGTAGATTTTTATTAAGCGATTGCTAAAGCTTTTACTAAATCTTCTTTTTTGTTTCGGCTGAGTGGGATTTTAGTCACACCAATTTCAGCGAATTTACTATTGAAACGTTCTACTTTGTCGATATTGATAATATACGACTTATGAACTCTGATGAATTTGTCTTTAGAAAGATCTTTTTCAAATGATTTCATAGTAGAAAGCACCAAGTTAGTGTCTTCTTCGGTAACTACTTTTACGTAATCACCATAAGCTTCGATCCATTTGATTTTATTAGTGTATACTTTTAATTTTTTCAAGTTACTCTTAATAAAGATGTGATCGCCTTCCATGTCATGATTGTCTTGACGAAGCATATGTAGGTCTAATGCTCTTTTCACTGAAGCGTTAAAGCGCTCAAGTACAATCGGTTTTTGTAAATAATCGGTGGCATCATAATCAAATGCTTTCAACGCATAATCGGCTTTAGAAGTAATGAATATGACTTGAGGTTTAACTTGTAAGCCATCAATAAAATCAAAACCACTAATAATTGGCATCTCTACATCCAGGAAGATTAAATCTACTGTATGTACAGTCATGCAATTTTTAGCTTCAATTGCGTTAGAAAAATCACCAACCAAATGTAAATTTGGATGATTATTCACTAACTTTGTGATAACCATACGTTGTAACGTACTATCATCAACAACTACACAATTTAATTTCATACTGTTTTTATTTTAAGATTTGGAGGTGTAAATATACTACATTTTTTTTATAAAACTAATTTTTATCGATTTTTTTTGCTTTTAAGCAGTATTTTTGTGCATTTTGGCGATTTTTGTACTTTCGTAGTTGTGTATTAATTATTTATGGTTACTTTTGCACCCAATTTTATATAATTAAATACTAATATTATGAATCATTATGAAACTGTTTTCATCTTAAATCCCGTTTTATCTGATGTTCAGGTAAAGGAAACAGTAAGCAAATTCGAAGATTTTCTTACTTCACGCGGTGCAAAGATGGTATCCAAAGAGGATTGGGGCTTGAAAAAATTAGCTTACGAAATCCAAAACAAAAAAAGTGGTTTTTACCATTTATTTGAATTCCAAGTAGCTCCAGAAGTATTAATTGCTTTTGAGACTGAATTTAGACGTGACGAAAGAGTTATGCGTTTCTTAACTGTAAGTTTAGACAAACACGCAATCTCTTGGGCAGAAAGAAGAAGAGAAAAACTTAAAGCATCAAAAGCGTAATTATGGCAACACTACAACAATCAGCTTCAGGAAAAAAAGACGGAGATATCAGATATTTAACGCCTTTGAACATCGAAACTAACAAAACTAAAAAGTATTGTCGTTTCAAAAAATCTGGAATCAAATACATTGATTATAAAGATGCAGATTTCTTATTAAAGTTCGTTAACGAGCAAGGGAAAATTCTTCCTCGTCGTTTAACAGGAACATCTTTAAAGTACCAAAGAAAAGTGTCAGTTGCTGTGAAAAGAGCACGTCACTTAGCATTAATGCCATATGTGGCTGATTTACTAAAATAATAAAGAAGCAAGATTATGGAAATTATATTAAAACAAGACGTTCAAAATTTAGGATTCAAAGACGATGTAGTTTCAGTTAAACCTGGATACGGTCGTAATTTCTTAATACCACAAGGTTTTGCTACTTTAGCAACATCTTCTGCGAAAAAAGTATTAGCTGAAAATTTAAAACAAAAAGCGCACAAAGAGGCGAAAATTGTTGATGATGCTAAGAAATTGGCTGAAGCATTAAAAGCTTTAGAAATTAAAATCACTTCAAAAGCAGGTGGAGAAAAATTATTTGGTTCGGTAACTAATATCGACATTGCTCAAGCATTAGAAAATGCGGGTCAACCAATCGATAGAAAATTCATTACTAGCGGTACAGTTAAACGTACTGGTAAATATACTGCTTCAGTACGTTTACACAGAGATGTAGTGGTTGAATTACCTTACGAAATTATCGCTGAGCAATAATCAATTTGATTATTATATATAAAGTCCCGATGTAAATCGGGATTTTTTTTTGAAGCTATTTCCCGCTATTCTCTCCAATCTTTTTATTGCTTGTCATCTTTACGCAGTTAAGAGGCTTATCTTGAGCAATAAAAAGGATTTCCGTTACTATCGGGGCTAATCAGTAGTACAAATAAAACTCAGCAACTCAGCAACTCAGCAACTCAGCAACTTAAAAAAATGAAATACAAAAGATTAACCAAAGAACAATTTGAAGCCTTACACCAAGAATTTGCCAATTTTTTAGCTTCACAATCCATAGATAAAAAAGAATGGGACGAAATTAAAGCGTCAAAACCCGAAGTAGCCGAACAAGAACTTGATGTGTTCTCTGATTTAATTTGGGAAGGTGTTTTAACCAATGCCAAATTTTTAGAGCATTTTTCTAAAAACTATGTTTTTCTTTTTCATTGCCAAGAAGATTTCATTCAATCCATCGTTCTAAAATCACTTGATGCTTCTGTCGATTTTCTTACCAAAGAAGGTTTGCAATGGTTAAGCGACAATATGTTTACCGAAACTGTTGAAATTCATATTGGGAAAAAAGACTATGAAGGCGAACGTAACTCTGCGATTTTCAGTCTAATCACTCAAGGTGCCATTTTGAGTGATGGCCAATTGTACATGCAAATTAATGGGATTATTCAAAAGTAATTTTTTTGACAACTTTTTTTCGTTAATTTAGTAAACGAATAAAGCATACCTTATTACTTTTATGGAAGTCGAAAAAATCATCAACGAATTACGCAACGAACTCAATCAGCACAATCATAATTATTATGTGTTGGATCAACCCACCATCAGTGATTTTGAGTTTGATCAAAAACTAAAACAGCTTCAAGACTTAGAGGCAAAACATCCTGAATTTTTTGATGAAAATTCTCCTTCACAACGCGTAGGCGGAACCATTACTAAAAATTTCCAGACAGTTGTTCACGAAAATCGAATGTATTCGCTTGATAATTCGTATTCCAAAGAAGATTTGCTCGATTGGGAAACCAAAATTCAAAAGATGTTGGGTGATGTTGATTTGCAATATACGTGCGAATTAAAATACGATGGTGCGTCAATTTCAATCACCTATGAAAACGGAAAGTTGTTGCGCGCTGTGACGCGTGGTGACGGAATTCAAGGCGACGACGTAACGAACAACATCAAAACGATTCGTTCGATTCCGTTGGAATTATCAGGAAATTTTCCACCCAAGTTTGATATTCGTGGTGAGATTATTCTTCCGCTTGACGGTTTTGAAAAAATGAATCAAGAGTTGATTGAAATTGGTGAAACTCCTTATTCCAATCCAAGAAACACCGCTTCTGGAAGTTTGAAATTGCAAGACAGTGCCGAAGTTGCCAAACGACCATTAGATTGTTTGCTGTATTTCATCACGGGACAAAATTTACCATTTAACTCGCAATATGATGGATTAGAAACCGCTCGCAATTGGGGTTTCAAAGTACCAAGCCAATCCAAATTAGCTAATAATTTAGAAGAAGTTTTTGAATTCATTAATTATTGGGATGTACATCGTCACGATTTGCCTTATGAAACCGATGGCGTTGTCATCAAAGTAAATAATTTCGACCATCAACAAGAATTAGGATTTACAGCCAAATCACCACGTTGGGCCATTGCCTACAAATTCAAATCGGAACAAGTAACGACCAAATTAAACTCGATTTCCTATCAAGTAGGACGAACGGGCGCAATTACTCCAGTAGCCAATTTAGAACCAGTACAACTCGCCGGAACGATTGTGAAACGTGCTTCATTGCACAATGCTGATCAAATTGAAAAACTCGACATCAGAGTAGGTGATGAGGTCTTTGTTGAAAAAGGCGGAGAAATTATTCCGAAAATCATTGGTGTTGCTCAAAGAGGAAACGAACCTGAATCCACAAAATACATCACACATTGTCCCGAATGTCAAACCGAGTTAATTCGTAAAGATGGCGAAGCGCAACATTATTGTCCGAATTTTTACGGTTGTCCACCGCAAATTATCGGTCGTATTCAGCATTACATTTCCCGAAAAGCTATGGATATTGAAGGTTTAGGCGGCGAAACAGTAGCGTTGTTGTTCAATAATGGTTTGGTAAAAGACTATTCCGATTTGTATGAATTGACAGTGGAGCAAGTGATTCCGCTCGAAAGAATGGCGCAGAAATCGGCTGAAAATTTGGTAAACGGGATTGCAAAGTCGAAAGAAGTCTCGTTTGAGCGTGTGTTGTTTGCACTCGGAATTCGCTATGTTGGTGAAACCGTAGCCAAAAAACTAGCCAAACATTATAAAACTATTGATGCGTTGCGTCAGGCATCACTAATGGATTTGATTTTGGTAGATGAAATCGGCGAACGAATTGCCCAAAGTGTCATCGAATTTTTTGAAAACGAAAACAACACCATCATCATTGAACGATTAAAAAGTTTTGGTGTTCAGTTTGAAATAGTTGAAGTTCACAATCCAAATGCGACGGACAAATTAGTAGGTAAAACCTTTGTTGTATCCGGAGTTTTTGAACAATTTTCTCGCGATGATTTGAAAAAAGCCATCGAAGACAACGGCGGAAAAGTTGGAAGTTCCATTTCGGCCAAAACCGATTATGTAGTAGCGGGCGATAATATGGGGCCGGCGAAATTAGAAAAAGCCAACCAACTCAAAATTCCGATTATTTCGGAAAATGATTTTATAGCAATGCTACAATGAAAAAAGACCAACTAATACTGCTTATTGCTTTAATTGTTGGAGTTATCTCCACATTGGCCAACTCGTTTCACTATGTTGAAGTTGTTAAAATAAGCCGATTAGTATTTCTTCCTCTTATCTATGTTTACTACTGTTTGAAAGCACAAAAGATCCATTGGGCGCCAACATTAGTGATGATTCTTTTTTTATTGACCGATATTTACAATTTTATAATCAAAGACGCATTATTTGAATTATTGGTATTGGGAATTGTAAACTATATTTTGTTTTTGTCTTTCGGATTGAAAGATATCGTAAAATTTAGATTAACTTTTACCAACTTAATTTCGTTTTTAATAATAGTAGGCTTTGTAGTTTTTCTCTACTTTAGTGTTTTAGATATAGCATTGATTGAGTTGAATGCCTTCAAGGTTTCCATTAGCATTTACGGAATCATTTTGGCTCTAAATGCGATTGTTGCGGCTTACAATTTGAGTTACAGAAACCGTTTACACGATTTGTTGTTCTTCTTTTGTGTGGCGACTTTTGTCTTCACCGATGTTTCCTATTTAATAAGTGAATATTACTATAAATTTCCAGTAATGATAGTAATTAATTATGTATTACAATTACTGAGTTATTTCTTTATAGCACGTTATTTCCTTCTTAAAGAACGTCACGATTCACGCAAAAAAACACTAAACCACAATTGATTTTCCTTGAGATGCTACTTTCTTATCGGATGTAACATAGAAATCAATTCGACCCAAATTTAAACCATAACAACCCACTTGGTTGATTAAGACTTCTTTTCCTTCACTGTTTTTTTCGATGACGGGTTTGTCTAAAAAAGTATGAGTGTGTCCGCCAATAATTAAGTCGATGTCTTTGGTTTTATTCGCCAAAATAAGATCACACACTTTATTCGGGTCTTCTTTGTATTTGAAACCAATGTGCGACAAACAGATGACTAAATCACATTTGTGCTCGTGTTTCAACTTCTGAGACATATCAGTTGCGATTTCAATCGGATCGTTGTAAACCGTTTCTTTGCAATTCTTTTTATCAACTAAACCATCCAGTGCAACTCCGAGACCAAAAATTCCGATTTTAACTCCATCAATGGTTAGAATTTTATACGGTTTGATATAACCATCTAAAATGGTGTTTTTAAAATCATAATTCGACGACACAAAATCAAATTTAGCATGTGGTAATTGTGCTAATAAACCTTCCAAACCGTTGTCATAGTCGTGGTTTCCTATAGTTGCCACATCGTATTTCATCATGCTCATCAACTTGAATTCCAATTCGCCACCATAATAATTAAAATAAGGTGTTCCTTGAAAAATATCGCCAGCATCTAATAAAAGCACATTTGGATTTTCCTGACGAATGTTTTCAATTAATGCCGCTCTTCGTGCCACGCCGCCCATATTTGGGTTTCGCGGATGATCTTTTGGGAATGGATCAATGTAGCTGTGAACATCATTGGTATGTAAAATGGTTATTTTTTTTACATCAGTAGAAGTAAAACTACTTAACGATAAACCGCCAAGAGTTAAAAAAGCCGATGATGCTGCTGTATTTTTGATGAAAGTTCTTCTTTTCATTGGTGTCGAATTTTGTTCAGTTGTTGCTTATTCTTTGGTGATTCGAACGGAATTATCGTAGTTCAAAGTATCTACTTCTTTAAAATAATCAATCATAATGTTACGCAACTTATAATCAATATCGAAGCGTTGGGTTCCGAGTTTGAAAAAAGTCATGTTATCACCGCCATTGGCCAAATAATCAGACGTGACTACGTAGTAAGTAGCATTTGTGTCAATGGTTTTGTTTTGAATTTTAATGTCTTTAGCCACATTGTCTTTGCTAATAGTAAACGATAATCCTTGCAATGGATGTGGTTTTTTCTCAGCAATAATATAATTCGCCATTTCTACAATTTGTTCCCCTTTTAAAGCGACTACAACAGCAGCATTTTCAAAAGGCATTACTTCAAAAGCATTGCGAGCAGTAACATTTCCTTTCGGAATCATAGTTCGAATTCCGCCGTGATTCAAAATGCAAATGTCAATCGATTTATTTTCTCTACTTTGGAAAACCTTGTTGCTTTTGGTCAACGTAATATCCGCCAAAAAATTTCCAATATTGGTTTGCCATTCGCCTTTCGATTTTTCTAAATTTTCTGGATTATAGGCTAAAACCTGACTCAAATCCTTATCAATATTTTCTCTGTAAGGTTTGATAAAGTTTTCTATATCAGAGTTTTCAGTTTGAGCTTCGGTGATGCCAATTTTTTTTCCTTCAATCTTGGTAACAAAGTTTTTTTGTTGACCACACGAAATCAGAATAAAAAATGTTAATAATAAACCAAAACATTTTAAAACAAGAGTAGAGTTTTTTAGTTTTACCATCGTTTATGCAACTAAATTAATTAAATTTGTAAACCAAGTAAAAGTAATATGTTTTCTCACAAATTCAAGGATTTTATCATTAAAAATAGTGTTAAAAAAAGGTTATCCAACGTAAAACATATTGCCTCAACGAATTCGGTACAAACAATCGGAATTATTTTTGACGAAAGCCAAAATACGCATCGAGAAAAATTGATGAATGAAATAAAAAAATGGCAGTTATCTCCGCTTTCAATTGAGTTTATCGTCTTTAAAGATAGAGTCAAGAAGACCGAAGTATTTGATTACTCGGTTTTCTCGAATAAAGACATCACTTGGAATGCCTCTTTTACTAATGCGGAAGTAAACCAATTTAGTGCAAAGAAATTTGATTTATTAATTAGTTATTACGATGAAGAAAAAGCCGCTTTATTGCTTTTAACACAAATTTCTAAAGCCAATTTTAAAGTGGGTTTTTCAAGTGTTGATCATCGATTAAATCACTTTTTAATTCAAACCGAAATCGATAAAAGTGCTACTTTTGCTGAAGAATTATTCAAATATTTAAAAATACTTAAAAAAATATAACATGCAATCATTAGTTGGAACCGGCGTAGCATTGGTTACTCCATTTAAAAAAGATTTTTCTGTTGATACAGAAGCACTCAAAAAAATTGTCAATTTTGTTATTGACGGTGGAGTGGAATACCTAGTTGTGTTGGGAACTACAGCAGAAACAGCAACGCTTACTTCTGATGAACAAGAGTTAGTAATTTCAACCATTATAGAAGCCAACAACGGAAGATTGCCTTTGGTTTTGGGTGTCGGAGGGAATAATACTTACAAAGTGGTGGAAGAATTAAAATCGAGGGATTTTTCTAAATTCTCAGCTATTTTATCGGTTTCGCCTTATTACAACAAACCCACTCAAGAGGGAATTTACCAACATTTTAGAGCGATTGCTGAAGCTTCTCCAGTTCCGGTTATTTTATATAATGTACCAGGAAGAACAGCAAGTAATATGTTGCCATCAACAGTAATTCGTTTAGCCAACGATTTTAAAAATATCATCGGAATTAAAGAAGCTGCTGGAGATATTGTTCAAGCAATGAAGCTCATTCAAAATGCTCCAGAAGGATTTTTGGTAATTTCAGGAGATGATATGATTACTCTTCCAATGGTTTTAGCGGGTGGAAGTGGAGTGATTTCGGTTATCGGAGAAGGTTTTCCGAAGCAATTTTCTGAAATGGTTCGTTTAGGTTTGCAACGAAAAGTAGATGAAGCTTATCAATTGCATTATTTACTTGCTGATAGTATTGATATGATTTTTGAGCAAGGCAATCCAGCTGGAATCAAAGAAGTCTTTAAAACACTAGGTTTGTCAGAGAATACAGTTCGTTTGCCATTGGTAAATGTCAATCAAGATTTGGCTACACGTTTGGAAAATTTCACCAAAAAAATAAGCTAAAAAAAATATTTTCATAATAACGATTAATTAACTAATTTTGCAGTTGCTTTTTTACGGACCAAAATCCTTTAAAAACGCGCCAATAGAAATACATAAATGAAGAACTACTTATACCTAATCGCACTTGTTGTTTTAGTTTCGTCTTGTAGTCAATACCAAAAGGCATTGAATTCGGAAGATGTTGCTTTTAAATTTGATCAGGCTACTAAAAAATACGACGAGAAAAAGTATTCAAAAGCCATTCGCCTTTTTGAACAAATTGCTCCCGCTTATAAAGGGAAACCTCAAGCAGAGAAGTTGTTCTACATGTTTTCAAACTCGTATTACAATACCAAACAATACTATCTTGCGGCCTATCAATATGAAAGTTTTGCATCCAGTTATCCCAAAAGTGAAAAAAGAGAAGAAGCTGCTTTTTTAGCTGCAAAATGTTTTTCTAAACTATCACCCGTTTCGAGTTTGGATCAGATTGACACAAATAAAGCTTTGGATAAACTGCAGAACTTTATTGATATGTATCCTAATTCTCAGTATTTACCCGAGGCCAATGCTGTGGTAACTGAGTTAAAAAATAAACTTGAGAAAAAAGCATTTGATATTGCTAAACAATACAATACAATTTCAGACTATAAATCGGCAATCTCAGCTTTTGAGAACTTTTTATCCGATTTTCCTGGAACTCCATTAAAAGAAGATGCGCTTTATTATAAATTTGATTCGGCTTACAATTTAGCTATTAATAGTGTTCCTCAAAAAATGAAAGAACGTCTTGAAAATGCTAAAGTGGCTTATTCTGGTTTAATAAAATTTAAGGCTGATTCAAAACATAAAGCAAAAGCTGACGAAATGTTGGCTCGAATTGAAAAAGATTTACAACAATTTACTAAATAAAATGTCATGGATTTAAAAAAGACGAATGCACCAGTAAACACAATTACCTACAACAAAAGTGTAATTGAAGAACCAACTGGAAATGTGTACGAAGCAATCACAATTATCGCTAAAAGAGCGAACCAAATTAATGCCGAAATCAAAAAGGAATTAATTGATAAATTGGATGAGTTTGCTACTTACAATGATAGCTTAGAAGAAGTCTTTGAAAACAAAGAACAAATTGAAGTATCTAAATTTTACGAAAAACTACCAAAATCTCACGCTCTTGCAGTACAAGAATGGTTAGACGGTAAAATTTACCACAGAAATACTGAACAATAATCACTGAAGTATGTCGGTTTTAAGCGGAAAAAAAATAGTGCTGGGAGTTTCTGGTGGAATTGCCGCTTATAAGACTGCATCATTAGTTAGACTTTTTATAAAAGCAGGCGCTCAAGTACAAGTAGTAATGACGCCTGCTTCTAAAGATTTTGTAACTCCTCTTACATTATCTACACTTTCTAAAAACCCTGTTCATTCTACTTTTTTTAACGAAGAAGATGCTGATGCTCAATGGAATAATCATGTAGAAATCGCACTTTGGGCCGATATTATGGTGATTGCTCCAGCTACGGCCAATACGTTGTCTAAAATGGTCAATGGCAATTGCGATAATTTACTTATTGCAACCTATTTATCTGCTAAATGTCCGGTGTATTTTGCTCCAGCAATGGATTTGGACATGTACAAACATCCTTCAACCATTTCGAGTTTCAATACATTAAAACAGTTCGGAAATACTATTATTCCAGCGGAAACTGGCGAATTAGCAAGTGGACTTTCAGGTGAAGGTCGAATGGCAGAACCTGAAAATATCGTTGCATTTTTGGAAAAAGATTTAGAAAGTAAATTACCTTTAAAAGGAAAATCCATTTTAATTACAGCCGGACCAACCTATGAAGCCATTGATCCTGTGCGTTTCATCGGAAATCATTCTACTGGAAAAATGGGCTTTGATATTGCTCATTGTGCTGCCGATTTGGGAGCGAAGGTAATTTTAGTTTCTGGCCCAACTCATTATGCATCAAAAAGTTCTAATGTCAATTTGATTCGAGTAACTTCAGCCGAAGAAATGTATACCGAATGTCATCGTTATTATAATGATGTTGATGTAGCTATTTGTGCAGCAGCAGTTGCCGATTATAAACCAAAAAATGTTGCTGCTCAGAAAATAAAAAAGACGGAATCAGCGTTTACCATAGAGTTAGAAAAAACGAAAGACATCTTGGCTTCATTGGGAAGTGTAAAGAAAAATCAGTTGTTAATTGGTTTTGCCTTGGAAACTGAAAATGAAATTGAAAATGCAAAGTTGAAAATTCAGAAAAAAAACTTAGATTTGATTGTTTTAAATTCATTGAATGATGAAGGTGCAGGCTTTGGTAAACCAACCAATAAAGTGACTTTCATTGATAAAGAGTTCATTATTGAACCTATGGATTTAAAGTCGAAAGAAGATGTTGCCGTTGATATTATTAATAAAGTAATTCAAAAAATTCATGCGTAAATTGTTTCTATTTTCAGTACTGTTGTTAGTAAACGCAGTAAACAGTCAGGAGTTAAATTGTGTGGTAACCGTAAATTACGATAAGGTAACCAATGCTAATACTCAGATATTTAAAAGTTTAGAACGTTCGTTAAATGAGTTCGTCAACAATAACGCATGGACAGAACAAGAGTATAAAGCCAATGAAAAAATCAATTGTTCTATGTTCATTACGATTAATTCGTATGAAGGAAACAATTTTGACACTACAATTCAAGTACAATCATCTCGTACGATTTTCAATTCTACTTATGCTTCTCCACTTGTAAATATTAACGATAAAGAATTTGCATTCAGTTATGTTGAATTCGAGAACTTAAGCTACAATCCCAATTCATTTGATTCTAATTTAATGTCTGTTTTAGCATTTTATTGTTATTACATTATCGGAACAGACGCAGAAACATTCGAACCTAACGGTGGCGAACCTTATTTTCAAATTGCTCAAGACATCATTAGTTTGGCTGCACCAACTCAAATTAAAGGTTGGGGACAAACCGAAAATAGACAGAATCGTTATTATTTAATCAACGATCTGCTTTCTCCTACATTCAAAGAATACAGAGATGCCATTTATAGTTATCATTTTGAAGGTTTGGATACAATGGAAAAAGATGCCAAAAAATCAAAAGAGATTATTAAAGAAGCAATTACAACTTTAAAGCAAGTTAACGCAACTCGACCCAATGCCTATCTAACTCGGACTTTCTTTGATGCTAAATCAGATGAGTTAGTGTCTATTTTTTCGGGCGGTCCATCAGTTCCAACAACCGATTTAGTTGAAGGATTGATGAAAATGTCGCCTACAAATAGCAGTAAGTGGTCACGAATCAGATAATTCTCGCTCTTAACTAATAAACTATTGTTCAATGATTACCTCACTTTCTATTGAGAATTTTGCGTTGATTGAAAAACTATCAATCCAATTTTCAAATGGATTTTCAACTATTACTGGTGAAACAGGTGCGGGAAAATCGATACTACTCGGAGCTTTAGGTTTAGTTTTAGGAAAAAGAGCTGATTTAACTTCATTAAAAAATAAAGAAGAAAAATGCATTGTTGAAGCGTCTTTTTTTCTTAAGAATTACAATCTTCAATCTTTTTTTCTGGATAATGATTTGGATTACGAAGATGAAACCATCATCAGAAGAGAAATTTTACCTTCAGGAAAATCGCGAGCATTCATTAACGATACACCTGTAAATCTTCAAGAATTACAAGAATTGAGTACCTTTTTGGTTGATATTCATTCGCAACATCAAACTCAAGATCTTTCAGATGATTCCTATCAATTTCAAATCATTGATTCGGTTGCCAATAATTTTGATTTACTTAATCAATATAAAATTACTTTAAAAGAATATAAAGCGATTGTTTCCTCAATAGAAGAAAAAAAATCAGAGTTGAGTTCGGTTATTAAAGAACAAGACTACAATACTTTTTTATTAGAAGAATTACTCAATGCCAAGTTGCAAGGATTGGATCAAGCAGAATTAGAGTCAACTTATGAAAAACTGAACAACGTTGAATTGATTAAAGAGCAACTTCAAAAAATTAGTTCTATATCCAATGAAGAACAGTTTGGAGTGATTCAAAACCTGAAAGAAATCAAATTGGCCTTCCAAAAGGTAGCTGGTTTTTCTAAGGAATATGAATCGCTGTTGGAGCGATTAAACAGTATTATTATTGAGTTTGATGATATAGAAAAAGAGACTTCTAATCAAGCTGATGCATTACTTTCTGATCCCGAACAATTGGAATTAGTCAATCAGCAACTTCAAGATATTTATTCGCTTCAAAGAAAGCACAATGTAACTTCAGTTGAAGAGTTGTTACACATTCAAAACGAATTGGATCAAAAAGTAATTTCGGTTACTACTTTGGAAGATGAAATTACTGCTTTAGAAAAGAAGAGTGGAGAAGTAGAAGCTCATTTGAGAAAAATAGCAAAAGAGATTAGCCAAAAACGAATACAATTTGTTCCTGTTTTGGTTGAAAAAACACAAAGTATTTTGGCTCAATTGGGAATGCCGAACGCACAAATTAAATTTGATATTAAACCAACGGATAAATTTTTGTCTAATGGTTCCGATGAAATTCAGTTGCTCTTTTCAGCCAATAAAGGTTCTGATTTTGGATTATTGAAAAAAGTAGCATCTGGCGGAGAATTATCGCGAATTATGTTAGCAATAAAATCGATTCTTGCTCAACATTCTAAATTGCCAACCATTTTATTTGATGAAATTGATACTGGTGTTTCAGGAGAAATTGCTCATAAAATGGGTGAAATTATGAAGCAAATGAGTCAAACAATGCAAGTGTTAAGTATAACTCATTTGCCACAAATAGCATCCAAAGGAGCAGAACATTTTAAAGTGTTTAAGAAAGAAGAGTCGCATCATACCATCACTCAAATAGTTAAATTGAATGATCAAGAACGAATCAATGAAATCGCCCAAATGTTGTCGGGTTCAACCATTACTGAATCAGCTTTAAACAATGCAAAAGAGCTATTAAAGTAAAATAAATTATCTTTGTAAAAAATAAACATAACTTCTAAACGACTATATTATTATGATTATCGAACCAAGAATGAGAGGTTTTATCTGTTTGACAGCACATCCTAAAGGCTGTGAGCAGAATGTAAAAAATCAAATTGCGCATGTGAAATCAAAAGGTTCTATTGATGGAGCCAAAAAAGTATTAGTAATTGGAGCTTCAACTGGGTTTGGTTTGGCTTCTCGAATTACAAGTGCTTTTGGTTGTGGTGCATCAACAATAGGTGTTTTCTTTGAAAAGCCAGCATCAGAAGGCAAAACCGCTTCTCCAGGTTGGTACAATTCGGCTGCTTTCGAACAAGAAGCAACAAAAGCTGGTTTGTATGCCAAAAGCATTAATGGTGACGCATTCTCAAATGAAGTAAAACAACAAACAATCGATTTAATTAAAGCTGATTTAGGTCAGGTGGATTTGGTGATTTATAGCTTGGCATCACCCGTTCGTATGCACCCTGTAACTGGAGTTTTACATCGTTCAGTTTTAAAACCAATTGGAGCCACTTTTTCTAATAAAACAGTTGATTTTCATACCGGAAATGTATCACAAGTAACCATAGAACCTGCTAATCAAGAAGACATTGATAATACAGTTGTTGTAATGGGCGGTGAAGATTGGTCTATGTGGATGGAAGCGATGAAAAATGCTGGAGTTTTAGCCGATGGAGCAATGACAATTGCCTATTCGTACATTGGGCCAGAAGTGACTGAGGCAGTATACAGAAAAGGAACCATTGGTAGAGCGAAAGATCATTTAGAAGCAACCGCTTTTGATATTTCAGAATCATTAAAATCGATTAATGGGAAAGCGTATGTTTCGGTGAATAAAGCCTTAGTAACTCAGGCGAGTTCTGCAATTCCGGTGATTCCATTGTATATTTCATTGCTTTATAAAATTATGAAAGCAGAAGGAATACATGAAGGATGTATTGAACAAATGCAGCGATTGTATTCAGAACGTCTTTACTCTGGTAATGAAATTCCTGTTGACGATAAAGGCAGAATCCGAATTGACGATTGGGAAATGCGTGATGACGTTCAGAAACAAGTTGCCGATTTATGGTTAAAAGCGACTACAGAATCACTATCAGAAATTGGTGATTTGGCAGGATATAAACAAGATTTCTTGAATTTATTTGGATTTGGTTTTGAAGGAGTTGACTATCTTGCTGACGCAAATGAATTAATCAAAGTAGCAAGTATATCTGAATAATTCTGAAAATTAGTTATCAACAATTGTAATAAAAAGCTCGCAAATTTATGCGAGCTTTTATTTTTTTTTATAATTTTATTGGGAATAAACACAAATCAAATTAATTATGAGAAAAATTACATTTCTAATTGTAATGTTTTTTGTTAGCATTATGGCGTTTGCACAGTTTCCCGCGCCGTATTGTGGACCAATTGCATTTGCAAACAATGAAGAGCCAATCACTTTGGTTGACTTTGCAGGAATTAACAATTCCTCGCCCAACACATTGGCAGGCGCTGCACATCAAGACTTTACCGCAATTGTCGGTAATGTTACTGCAGGCCAAACGTATCCTATTACTTTAAAAGGTAATACAGACGGTGATTTCAACACTAATCTTTCCGTTTTTATTGACTGGAATCAAGATGGTGATTTTACTGACTCTGGAGAGACTTACAACATTGGAAGCATCCAAAATTCTGACGGTTTAGATACTGTTGTGTTGAATGGTTCTATTACAGCTTCGGCATCGGCATTAGGTGGAAACACTCGTATGCGTGTAGTGAAAAAATTCAATAACAGTACTACTGTTTTTCCAGATTCTTGTAATACTGGTGGTGGTGGCTGGGGTGAAGCTGAAGATTACACGCTTTCTGTTACTGCCATTCCAGCTTGTTTGACAGGATTTAATTATCCAACAGGAACGTTGACATTGACCAATTGTGACGGACTTACACCTACTCAAATTGCAACTGATTCTTATGCAGGTGATTATTTTAATGTTGCTGTTACTACAGGTCAGACCTATAAGTTTGCTAGTTCAACGGCTACAGATTTCTTTACCATCAGTACAGATAATGGTGTGACTGCTGCAATTGCAGGAACACAACCTTTGTCATGGGTTTCAACAGTTACGGGAACTATTAGAGTTTATATCAACACAGATTCAAGTTGTGGAACTGAAGATTTAGATAGAACTACTTCAGTTATTTGTGGTGTGCCTTGTTTAACAGGAACATTATATCCTACAGCTGCTTTCACACCAGGTACTTGTGATGGTACAACTGTAAATGTTGTAGCTGCTGATTCGTACGCAGGTGAATATTCTAACATTAATGTTGTTACTACCAACCAATACACTTTCTCAAGTTCAATAGCAACAGATTATATTACTGTCGCATCTGCAGATGGTACTACAGCTTTTGCTGTTGGTACTGGAAGCGTTGACTATACTCCAGTTTCTGATGGTGTTGTCAGAGTATACTTCCACACCGATTCATCATGTGGAACTCAAGCAACCAACAGAGAGAAAAGAGTAGTATGTGATACTGCTTTAATGGTACCTAGTTGTGCTTCTAATCCACTTCCAGCTGATGCAGCCATTGTTCCTGCATTTGATGATGTTATTTTATCATGGGACGCACCAACAACTGGTGATCCTGCAACTTCTTACGATATTTATATAGGGGATTCACCTACTACACTGAATTTTGCAGTAAATGTTCCAACAAACGATCCTATTAATGGTGGTCCAGTTGGGGCATACAGTACAACTATTTATTGGCAAATCGTTCCAAGAAATGCTGCTGGTCCTGCTGTCGGATGTGCAGTTTGGAGTTTTACTACTGAAGATTTACCAGTTTGTTTATCAAACACATTCCAATATCCTACAACAGATATTACACCTACAGCTTGTGATGGTATTACTTCTACTGTAGTTGCAAACGACTCTTGGGCAGGTGATTATTATAACTTAAATGTTGTTACTGGTGAAACTTATACTTTAAATAGTTCAGTTGCTACAGATTATTTAACCATTAGTACAGATGGAAATGTTACAGCTGCTACTGCTGGACAAGTTCCATTGGTTTGGGTTGCAACTGTTACAGGTGTTGTTCGTGTAAATATTAATACGGATTCAGCTTGTGGTACAGAAGATGTGAACAGAGCTACTTCTGTTATTTGTGGTGTAGCTTGTTTAAATGGTGGATTATTCCCATTGGCAACTTTTGTTCCTTCAACATGTGATGGTACAACTTTAAATGAAATTACAGATGATGCATACGCTGGTGAATACTCAAATGTTCAAGTAGAAGCAGGTAACACCTATGCTTTTAGTAGCTCAGTTGCTACGGATTACTTTACATTGAGTTCAGATGGTGTAATTGCTATTGCTGAAGGTGTTGGTCCGTTATCTTGGGTTGCAACTTATTCAGGTGTAGTTAGAGTATACTTGCATACTGATGATGCTTGTGGCGATGAAGCTGTAGGTAGATTCAAATATGTTGTATGTACTCCAGTAGCACCTTGTTTAACAGCTACTTTCGGCCAATTCCCTGCTGCGGCTTATGTTCCGTCTGCTTGTGATGGTGTAACTCAACAACAAATCGTTGCAAACGGTTGGGCTGGTGAATACGCTTTGGTAACAGTAACTTCAGGTGAGACTTACACATTCTCAAGTTCAGTTGCAACGGATGTTATTACAATAAGCGCTGATGATGGCGCAACTGCTGCGGCTGTAGGTACAGGTTCTGTTACATGGGTTGCTACAATTTCTGGCGATGTAAGATTCTATACTCACTTAGCTGGTTGTGGTGATCAACAAGCAAATAGAGCTAAATTTGTTCTTTGTGGTGTCGTTTCAACAGATGAACCAGATTACGTTGCATTACAATGGCCACCAACAATTACTGTAACTGCAGGTGGAAGTGGAACGGTTTATGGTCAGGTTTATGAAGCTGGTTTAACAGATGTTGCTCCAAATATTGATGGTCAAGCTCCAGGTATTGCTGCTTGGGTTGGAATCAGTCCAGTTGGTGATAACTCAAATCCTAATACATGGACAACTTGGGTACCAGCTACATGGAATTCAGGACACATCTCTAACAATGATGAATATCAAGCTGAAATTGGTGCTACTTTAGCTCCTGGAACTTACTATTATGCAACTCGTTTTAGTCTAAATAATGGTCCTTATGTTTATGGTGGTATTAATTCATCTAATCAAGGAAACGAATGGGATGGAACTACTTACTTAAGTGGTGTATTAACTGTAAATCCTATTGCTAATGATGAGTGTTCAGGTGCAATTGCTCTAACTCCGGGTGCTGTATTTGGAACTTATCCATTAAATACAACTAATGCAGGTGCGTCAACAGGAAGTTTAACTCCTTCTTGTCAAGCAAATTTCGCTTCTGATGCGTGGTATTCTGTTGTAGTTCCAGCTTCTGGAAGTATTACAATTGAAACTCAAGCTAATGGTGGAATGACTGATACGGTTGTTTCTGCTTTCACAGGAAGTTGTACAGGTACATTGACTGAAGTGGGTTGTGATGATGATGGAGGTCCTGCTGGTCCTAATAATTTTATGTCAATCTTGTCATTAACTGGATTAACTGCAGGTGACACTGTTTACATTGCTGTATGGAGATATAGTTTTAACGGTGGTGGAACTAACGGATCATTTGTGATTTCTGCTTATGATGCTTCATTATCTAATACAGATTTTGAAAGTTCTTCATTAAGAGCATATCCAAATCCAGTTCAAGATGTTCTTAACTTATCATACACTCAAAACATTACTAAAGTGGAAGTAATTAATCTTTTAGGTCAACAAGTGATTGCAAAACCAATGAACGCTACACAAAGCCAAATTGATATGTCACATCTTCCTAATGGAACTTATTTAGTAAGAGTTACTGCTGATGATGAGGTAAAAACTATTAAAGTGATTAAAGAATAATCAATTTTAAAAATAGCTTAAAATGCCACTCAATTTAGAGTGGCATTTTTTTTTTAAGTGTATATTTGTTGAAATTTTAGCGGAATGAAATTTTCAATAATTATACCTGTTTTTAATCGCCCAGAAGAAATTAAAGAATTACTCGATAGTTTAGTAGTTTCAGATTACAAAGCGGAATACGAAGTAGTAATTGTAGAAGACGGATCGACAATTGATTCTAAAGAAGTCATACGACAGTTTTCAAATCAATTGAACATTTCCTATTATTTTAAAGATAATTCCGGGCCAGGCGATTCTCGAAACTTCGGAATGAAAAAAGCCAAAGGTGATTATTTTATCATTTTTGATTCGGATTGTATTATTCCAAAAGAATATTTGAACGAAGTAGAGAAGGAGTTGACACGCGAATACGTAGATTGTTTTGGCGGTCCGGATAGAGCATTGCCATCGTTCTCTAAAATTCAAAAAGCCATCAATTTTGCAATGACTTCCTTTTTAACTACAGGTGGAATTCGTGGTGGTTCAGAAAAACTAAATAAATTTCAACCTCGAAGTTTCAATATGGGGATTTCGAAAAAAGCTTTTGAAACTTCCAACGGTTTTGGAAATATTCATCCGGGTGAAGATCCCGATTTGTCGATTCGTTTATGGAAACTCGGATTCAAAACACGTTTGTTTTCGAATGCTTATGTATACCACAAACGCCGAATCGATTGGCAAAAATTCAGCCTTCAAGTCAATAAATTCGGAAAAGCACGTCCTATATTAAACCATTGGTATCCCGAATACAGCAAACCTACATTTTGGTTGCCGTCACTATTTGTTATTGGTTTATTTGCTTCATTTTTATCGCTGTTGCTGCTTTTTGATTGGCCACTGAAAATCTATTTTCTCTATTTTGTTGTCATCTTCGTTGTTTCTTCCATTCAAAATAAAAATCCACTAATTGGTTTCTATTCTATGATTGCAGTGTGGAAACAATTCACGGGTTACGGAATGGGGTTTCTGGAATCCTATTTGAAAATAAAAATTTTTAAAAGAAAACCCGAAGTTGCTTTCCCAGAACTGTTCTTCAAAATACCAACTGAAACCAAAGAAGTAGAAAGCTTTACTACTACATCAAAACCAATTGCAAAAGCAGAATCAATAAATGTTCCTGTTTCAAATCCACTATCAACTCCAGTTGTTGAGGTTCAGTCTAAACCAGTTCCAATTGAAACCAAAAAGAGTGTTGTAAAAACTAAAATCATTGGGTTAACAGGCGGAATCGGAAGTGGTAAAACAACTATCGCAACTTACATTCAATCGAAAGGAATTCCAGTGTATATTTCAGATACTGAAGCCAAAAAAGTAATGGAACAACCTGAAATTATTGCTAAAATCAATGCTACTTTCAATGATGATATAACGACCAACAATGTTTTAGATCGACAAAAATTAGCTTCTATAGTTTTTGGTAATCCAGAAAAATTAAAACAACTCAATGCTATTGTGCATCCAGCCGTTAAAATCCATTTTGATAATTGGCTGAAGCAAAATCAAAATCGGCCTATAATTGTAAAAGAAGCAGCCATACTTTTTGAAAGTGGAAGCTATAAGGATTGTGATGCTATAATCTCTGTTATTACGCCTTTAGAAACCCGAATTGAACGCGTAATTCAACGTGATACTACTACACGAGATAAAGTACTGCAACGTATCAACAACCAAATCACTGATGAAGAACGCATTGCTAAAAGTAACTACATCATTAAAAATGAATCGCTTGACGAAGCCAAAAAACAAACCGACCAAATTCTTAATTTATTAGAAAATAATTAATTAATTCACTCAATGTTAATGTTTGGTTAATGCATTGTCATGCTAAATGTTAAAATCCTAAATTTGTAGTGATGAATAAGTTTGTTTTTAGGCTATTGGTTTTTTTAATGAGTTTGTCCCTAATCGGTATTATTTTAGTACAGGTTTATTGGTTCAACACCTCATTAGAAAACAACGAAGAGCAATTCCGATTTCACGTCAAGCAAGTTTTAGGTAACGTAGCTGAAAAACTCCAAAAAAAGGAAGAATATACCTTTTATGAAAAGTACCAAAAACTAAAGGATAGCATTGGAAAGGAACCTCTTAGAAACGACTTGATTGAGTACGGTTACTACCAGCGCAATTCCAAAACAAACGAAACCATCATCTATTCTAACAGTATTACAGCTCTTGATTACGGAGTTTTGTCTTCGTTCTTTGAAAAAAAATCTGACAGTACAACAGTAAAATCATTTACTGCCAAAAGAAAAACTCAAGTGTACAACGAAAGCCCATTTGATGATATGGGAATTCAAAAAGACAAATCACCGAGTTTAACTATTGAAAAAACAGGATCATTGCCCATATTAAATGATGCTCAATTTGAAATTGCCTACAAAGATATTGCAGCAGCAATGCCTATTTATAGTAGAGTTAACAAAGAAATGATTAATGATTTGTTGCTTAAAGAACTAAAAGAATATGGGGTAACTACTCCTTATGAATACAGTGTGTACAGCAATGGTTTGGCGACCAAAATCAAATCGGAGAATTTCAAATTTGATAAATACGCAACGTACACTATTCCGATTTTCTTAGACAACGAAGACAACACCAAATATCAGTTGTTGATTACGTTTCCGCAAAAGAAAAAGTTCCTGTTCAAAGAAATTATCGGAATCACTTTACTGTCAATTATTTTTACCTTAATCATTATTATTGCTTATACAAGTGCATTAAATCAGTTGATTAAACAACGTCAGATTTCTGAAATCAAAACCGATTTCATCAACAATATGACGCACGAGTTTAAAACACCAATAGCCACTATAAACCTAGCTTTAGACGCCATTAAAAACCCTAAAGTGATTGATGATAAAGAGAAGATTCACCGCTATCTGCAAATGATACGTGACGAAAACAAACGAATGCATGCGCAAGTAGAAAACGTACTGCGCATTTCAAAACTCGAGAAAAAAGAGCTTGATATTAATAAAGAATCACAAAATATTGAAAATATTATCCTTGACGCCGTAGATCATGTCAATTTAATTATTGAGGACAAAAACGGATCTATTGATACTAATTTTCAGGCAACTAGAAATACAGTACTGTTAAATGACGTTCATTTTACTAATGTAATTGTTAATATTTTAGATAATGCCATGAAATATTCTGTTAATCCGCCCGTTATTCATATAACGACCGAGAACATTAAGGATTTTGTCATTATCAAAATTACCGACCAAGGAATCGGAATGAGTAAAGCCGCTCAAAAACGAATTTTCGAAAAATTCTACCGCGAGCACACAGGCGATATTCACAACGTAAAAGGTCATGGTTTAGGTTTAGCCTACGTAAAACGAATCGTTGAAGATCACAATGGTCAGGTTTTCGTAGAAAGCGAAAAAGGAAAAGGAAGTACATTCACTATAAAATTGCCATTGATTAATTAAAGAAACATGGAAAAAGAAAACAAAAAAATTCTACTCGTAGAAGACGATCAAAATTTTGGAGCCATTTTAAAAGACTATTTGATGTTGAACGACTTTGATGTTGTGTTAGCTAAAAACGGAATGGAAGGCTTCGAGAAATTTAAAAAAGACAATTATGACTTGTGCATCCTTGATGTCATGATGCCGTACAAAGATGGTTATACTCTAGCCAAAGAAATCCGCGAAAAAAACAAGGAAATTCCAATCATTTTCCTAACGGCCAAAACCATGAAGGAAGATGTATTAAAAGGATACAAAGTGGGTGCTGATGATTACCTTAACAAACCTTTTGATTCAGAAGTATTGTTAATGAAAATCAAAGCCATCATCCAACGTAAATCCTCTGAAACTAAGCCTGAAAACGTTAAATTCGAATTCCAAATCGGGCAATTTCACCTCAACTCAAAGTTGCGTTTCTTAACTTTTCCAGGTCAAGAGCCAATCAAATTGTCACCAAAAGAAAACGAACTACTTAAAATGTTAGCTTTATACGAAGACGATTTGATGCCACGCGAATTAGCGTTAACCAAAATTTGGAGAGACGATAACTATTTCACTTCCAGAAGTATGGATGTGTACATCGCCAAATTAAGAAAATACCTTAAAGAAGATCCAAAAGTAGAAGTCCTCAACATTCACGGTGAAGGTTTCCGATTAGTGGTTCACAAATAATAACAAAGCTCCAAGAAATTGGGGCTTTTTTTTTACTAAAAAATTAGTGAAATTCCACATAGAATTAAATTTGTGCTAATTAGTGAAATTCGTGTCTCATTAAAACTTAAAAATTCGTGTCTTTTTTCAGAAACTAATCCTGCTTTTCGTTCCAAGATTTTTGCTTGAATTGGTTTTTTCTAAGGCCTAAAAAGAGCTTCTTAGGTCGCTTTTTTAGTCCAAGAAAAAAATCCAATTCAAGCTTCAAATGCTTTCCACTTCAATCAGGGTTAGAACTCTAGCGAAAGTACAAAACAAGTCTTCAAATCTTTATTGACAGTGTAAATCAACTCTTGTTCTGAAGTGTTTTTTTCAATAGAAATGGTATCGTTCAAACCTACTTCTTTCAAAAAGTTCATTTCAAACGCTTTTAGTTTTCCGCTCATTATCAATTTCGAATCTACATCATCCAAACACCATTCTAAATATTTTACATTATTCGCATGATTTACAATATCCAAATCGGATAAAAGTACTTTTCGTTCCGCTACAGTAATTCGCTCTTCTCCAATTTCAATTTTTGTAAAGCTTTTTGATGTCGCTCTGTTATTGGGGTATTTTTCAAAATGTTCGTGAGGTAAGGCCAACGCTTCGGGTCGACGTGTTTGCGTGTTCAAAACTGCCCAAAACGTTTCGCAACCTACTACTTTTTCATCTCCAACATACAATTCCAAACAGCGTATCGAGCGCGAATTCTCCAACGATTGTATCCATGTTTTTACTGTTACTTTTTCTTTCCATTTGGGCATTCTAGTAATCTCAACCCGCATTCTACTCAACACCCAAGCCTGATGAAACTCTTGCATATCACTAAAACTAATTCCGCCTACTTCCGAGTGGCGCGCTGCAGTCAATTGCAAAATATTACACAATTCGGTGTATTTCAGCAGCAAATTAGGATAACATTGCAGAAAATTAATTTCCCAATCTTTGGTGAGTATAGAGGTAAAGTCTTTAGATATGGGCATTTGTAGTTTTTTGCTATTTGTTATTTCGTTCTATACTATCAATTATTTCATTTCTGTCTGTCAAATAATCAAACCACACCACATTCTCCGTTCGTTTGAACCAAGTCAGTTGTCGCTTGGCAAATCGGCGTGTGTTTTTCTTGATTTCTTCTATGGCAAAATCCAAACTCGTAGTTCCATCAAAGTAATCAAACAATTCTCGGTAACCAACAGTTTGTAAAGCGTTTAAGTGTTTGTTTGGATATAAATTTTTGGCTTCTTCCAGTAAACCTTCGTTCATCATAATGTCAACGCGTTGATTGATTCGGTCGTACATCACTTCGCGTTCGGCTTCCAAACCAATGATAATAGGAGTGAAGTTACGTTTATTTTTCTTCTGATTCAAAAATGACGAATACGGTTTTCCTGTTCCAATACAAACCTCAACAAAGCGTTTCATGCGTTGTGGGTTTTGCAGAGTTTGCGGATTTTCATTCGAAATCGTATTGAAATAATCAACATCCAATTCTTGTAATTTTTTCTGTAAATAGTCAATTCCGAATGCGTCAAAATCGGAGTTAATTTGTTCTCTCACTGAAGCATCAATATCCGGAAAATCATCAAAACCTTTCAACACTGCATCTACATACAAACCCGAACCACCGACCATAATTTGGATGTTGTTTTTTGTAAACAATTCGTCAAGTTTAGCAATGGCTTCTTGCTCAAAATCACCCACAGAATAGTTCTCAAAAATGGATTTATTTTGAATAAAATGATGCGTTGCAGTTGCCAATTCATCGTCACTCGGAACCGCAGTACCAATCTTCATTTCTTTGTAAAACTGTCGACTATCACACGAAATAATCTCACAACCAAAATGCTGAGCCAAAGCAATGCTCAAGGAAGTTTTTCCTATGGCTGTTGGACCGATGATGGTGATTAGGTAATTGGACAAGTTTAATTTTGTTTAATTTTGTTTAATGTTGTTTAAAATGGTTTAACTGCGACTTCGACTGAAAATTAAAACTGTATCACTTTCATTACTTTATTCTTCCGTAAATAACTTTGAATAATCGAACGTGTATCACGGTTATTCTGCATCGGAATCAATATGTTTTTCAATATTTCGATGTTGTTAATCTGATAGTTCAAATCGTAAAAACAATAGCCTTTATAAATTCCATTTTCAATCAAAACTGCACTGCGTTCGTCTACTTTTCGACCGCGATCAATTATGACCATGTTGTTGTTCTCAAACGACATTTCGTTTATGAATTCTTCTACGCGTTGGTTGTATTCTTCAGGCGATTCTTTCTGTATACACGCGCCGTTGCATTCTTTTATTTTGTATTGAAAACACGAGTTTTTACTTTCGTACAAACCGTTTATTTTCTGGCATAAATGGTATTTTTCAGTGATTTTGAACAAGGCGTTTTTTCCTTCTTGAATCGAAGTAAAAGCCGTGATTTCTTTCTTTCTACCGTCGGCTTTTTGCAATTGTAAACTTAGGTAACCTTCGTCGTTCATGACTTCATACAACGCCCATTGAAAAATACTTTTCCGCTGCGCACGATTGTAAATGGGTTTGTTGATTTTGATTTCTTCGCTTTCTTTCAACAAGGCAATCAATTCGCTTCCTGTTTCTTCATAAGTTACAGCAAAAACTTCCAATTGTATCTTTTTGCACTTATTGGTTTTGCCCGTAAAATGCTGATTGACCCGTTTTTTGATGTTTTTACTTTTACCAATATAAATCAGATTTCCTTTTTCGTTGTGGATGTAATAGATTCCGGTTTTATTGGGTAAACTTTCTACTATATCCAACAATTTCGGAGTTAAACCACTTTTGATTTCAGCTTTTATTGAACTGATTACGATTTCTTTTTCTACGTCTTTGGAAAGTAATAATTTGAATAGTTTTACAGTTGCAATGGCATCACCACTCGCACGATGACGATCAGTAACCGGAATACCTAGAGCGCGAACTAATTTCCCTAAACTATACGAATCCATTCCGGGAATCAATTTTTTGGAAAGTTCCACGGTGCAAAGTGTTGGCCGAATAAAATCGTAACCCAAACGCGTGAATTCGGTGCGCAAAATGCGGTAATCAAAACTCGTATTGTGAGCCACCAAAATACAATCTTGAGTGATTTCGATAATGCGTTTGGCTACTTCATAAAATTTCGGAGCGGAACGCAACATAGCGTTATTAATTCCAGTTAATTTCACCACAAACGGCTGAATTTCCTTTTCAGGATTGACCAAACTGATGAATTGATCCACGACTTCGCGACCGTCAAATTTGTAGATGGCGATTTCGGTAATTCCTTCTTCGTTGAATTGTCCTCCAGTGGTTTCTATGTCGAGTATTGCGTACATTTCAATATCAAAAATCAAATTCAATTTCAATCACAATTTCAAAAATCAATTTCAATTTTAATAGGCTTTAAGATTGATTTTTGAAATTGTGATTGCAATTGATATTGAAAAATTATTTTTTGTTAATTATCATTTTTGAAGCAATTGCTATGAGTTCTTCAACTTCTTTTAAAAGTAAAACCCTTATATTTTCGTCACCCTCTTTTATATAGTCTAATATTTTCAATGAGTTTCTGGACTCTTTTAACTCTTTTACAACTAAACCAACTTTAAAAATAAAATCTTTATCACTAATTGTTCCCTGTGCTTCACCGAAATTTAAAGAAGAACTTCCAGAAGATCTTATTAATTGATTTTTGTAATATTCATTTTCATATGATTTGTCTAATTTTCTTGTGAAGAAAATACATTCACCCGCGAATCTAACTAGTCTATCTTCAAAGTTGAAAATCTTTTCACTTAAAACACTCACATTTTCCATTTTTTTGGCTTATAAATTAATATTAAATTCTGGCTTGTAAAATCTACTCTTGTTATTGAATTTGACATTGACATTGACATTGACATTGAATCTTATCTTCCTCCAAAGATACTACTTCCAATTCGAACCATTGTGCTTCCGCATTCAATTGCCAATTGATAGTCGCCAGACATTCCCATGGAAAGTGTTTCAAGTTTCAAGTTTAAAGTTTCAAGTTGTTTGTTCTTATCAAAAATCGATTTCAAATGCAAAAATTCCCTTTTGATTTGTTCGTTATCATCAGTAAAAGTAGCCATTCCCATCAATCCAACTATTCGGATGTTTTGAAAGGTTTTGAGTTCATCTGAATTTAGAATCTCTTCTAATTCCATTTCGTCTAATCCAAATTTGGTGTCTTCTTCGGCGATGTGTATTTGCAACAAACAATCCACTTTTTTGCGCCATTTTGCGGCTAGGCGATTGATTTCTTTGAGTAATTTCAAACTATCCACTCCGTGAATCAATTTCACATACGGAATCATGTACTTGACCTTATTCGATTGAACGTGACCAATCATATGCCATTCAATGTCTTTGGGCATTTGCTGCCACTTTTCAGTCATTTCTTGGATTTTGTTTTCACCAAAAATGCGTTGACCAGCATTATACGCTTCCATCAAATCAGCCACAGGCTTAGTTTTAGAAACGGCAACTAGTGTAACGTGACTTGGAAGTTGGGATTGTATGTGGAGCAGATTTTCTTTTATTGACATTTTCAAATTTTCAAATTATAATTCATACACTACCAAACCACTTCTAAACTTAGGCTCGATGTACGTACTTTTTGGTGGCATAATCAAGTTGTTATCTGCCAAAGCTTTGATTTCTGAAATATCACTCGGATAGAGCATAAATCCAACTTCAAACTCGCCTTCATCAACCAATTCTTTAATAGTTAGAATGGATTGTTTTCCCGGAATGTATTCAATGCGTTCGTCGTTGCGTAAGTCTTCTATTCCGAGTAGTGGTTGCAGTACTTTGTCGTATAAAATTTGAGCATCTAAATTGGACAATATTGAATTTTGACTTTCGCTATTGTCATTGACTTTGTAGAAAAGCGCGTAAAAACTTCCGTCTAAATACATTCCGAATTCGAATTTACTCTGCGGTTTCCACAATTCTTGTTCTTTACTTTTGATGATGAAATACTCAGACAATTTCAATATAAAATCCTCTTTAGAATGTCCATTCAAATCGCGAATGATTCTATTGTATTCGTAGATTTTGACATTACTTTCAGCAATTAAAAAACTCATGAAATAATTCAGATTTTCGTTGCCTAAATGTTGGTCTTGATCGTATAACAATTCTGCCGAAGCCGAACGATGGTGACCATCGGCAATGTACAGTTCAGGAATAGTAGCAAACTGACTTTGAAGCCATTTGATTTCTTCGTCTGAATCGATTTTCCAAACCGTATGTTGCTCTTTATTAGTGGTCGAATAATTGTAAATCGGTTGTGATTTTTTCTTTTCAGCTATCCAATTATTAACATCTGAATGATCAGGATAAGTGATCAAAACGGGTTCAGTATTAAAACCCGTTTGATGCAAATAATCTTTAAACAACTCTACTCGATACTGTAAGGTGTCTTCGTGTTTTTTAATCACATTATTTTTATAATCTTCAACAGAAGTTCCAGCGATAATTCCAGTGAACGACTGCGTTTTATTCTGAATTTGATACACAAAAAAAACGGGTTTTTCATCTTCTATAAATATTCCGTCGTTTTTGAAGTCTTGGTATTTATGAGCGACACCTTTAAAACGTTTATCCAAAGTGATTTTTTGTGCATGAATGTAGGCTGGGTTAATCACATGCAAAAAGGAATACGGATTGAAATTCAACCATGCTGCCAATTCAGCCGGACTGTAATCATCATAATTTCTACATGTTACCAAAGCCACTTTATCGGGAGTTGGTCGAACCGCTTTGAATGGGATTATTTTGCTCATGTTTTAGTTTTCAGTCGCAGTCACAGTCACAGTGATTTACTGTAAACTGAGACTGTAAACTGAGACTTTTATTTAAATTGTTTCGAAACTTTCTCTGCTTTTTTGCTTTCACTGTAATCGTAAAAACCTTCACCCGATTTTACGCCTAGTTTTCCTGCCATTACCATATTGACTAAAAGTGGGCAAGGAGCGTATTTTGGGTTTTTGAATCCATCGTACATTACGTTTAAAATTGAAAGACATACATCCAAGCCAATAAAATCAGCTAATTGTAATGGTCCCATTGGATGCGCCATTCCGAGTTTCATAACCGTATCAATTTCTTCAACACCAGCTACACCATTATATAAAGTTTCAATACTTTCATTAATCATTGGCATTAAAATACGATTGGCAACAAACCCAGGATAATCATTTACTTCAGTTGGTGTTTTTCCTAGTTTTACGGATAAATCCATGATGATTTTAGTTACTTCATCCGAAGTGTTATAACCGCGAATGATTTCCACCAATTTCATAATCGGCACTGGATTCATAAAATGCATTCCAATTACTCTTTCTGGATGCACTACTTGAGCTGCAATTTGAGTAATGGAAATGGAAGAAGTGTTGGTTGCCAAAATCACATTGTGATCGCAAACTTCACTTAATTGCTTGAAAATATTCAGTTTTAACGTTACATTTTCAGTTGCCGCTTCCACTACTAAATCAGTTCCAACTACACCGTCTTTGATGTCAGTATACGTGATAATATTACTGATGGTTTTGTGTTTGTCGTCTTCAGTAATGGTTCCTTTAGTCACCATTCGATCCAAGTTGGAGGCAATGGTAGCCATTCCTTTTTCTAACGATTTTTCAGAAATATCAATTAATTTAACGGTAAAACCGCTTTGTGCAAAAGTATGAGCAATTCCGTTGCCCATAGTTCCTGCGCCTATTACAGCTATTGTTTTCATTCTATATGTTTAGTTTGTTTTATAAATTTGTTTGTGTAAGGAATCAATAGGATTATTCCAAAAACAAGAATTGTCATTTTGTTACTTTCCCAGTTGATATAAGCCAGCCAAATGAAAAAGAATACGCTAACATATTCCATTATTTTATTGAAAGTAATCAAAAAGTTCTTGGTTTTTTCAGAAAATGAATTCCACGTTTTTTCAAAAATCAATCGGATACATCCTAAAATAATCAGTATTCCAATTGCAAATGAAACAAGAACTAAGATGTTTTTTTCGGTACTATTCTCGATAAAAATCGCATTTCGAATGAAAAAAAATAAATAGAAGAATAAAGTAATTAGAACTAATAGTTTAACAACTTGAAATAAACGGAGTATGAATTCTTTTCGAGTCATTTTATTTTTCCATTGAATCAATAATCATGTATGCCACACGCAACGCTTCTGTTCCATCTTCTAAAGTTACAACCGGAGTTGTATTATTGTTGATGGCATCGGCAAACGTTTCTAATTCGTCTAAAATAGCGTTGTTTGGTGCTACTTCAGGATTGTTGAAATAGATTTGTTTTTTTTCACCTTCGGCATTTTGAAGAATCATATCAAAATCACCTGGAACTTCTGGCGCATCTTTCATTTTTACTACTTCACATATTTTATCCAAATAATCTACTGATATGTAGGCATCTTTTTGAAAGAAACGCGACTTACGCATATTTTTCATCGAAATTCGACTCGAAGTGATATTGGCTACACAACCATTTTCAAATTCTAAGCGAGCATTGGCAATATCTGGCGATTGACTCAACACCGAAACTCCGCTGGCGTGAACTGCTTTTACTTTGGATTTTACGACACTTAAAATCGCATCGATATCGTGAATCATCAAATCTAAAACCACAGGAACATCTGTGCCACGCGGATTGAACTCGGCCAATCGGTGCGTTTCAATAAACATCGGATTTTCAATTTGATCTTTTACAGCGGTAAAAGCTGGATTGAAACGTTCTACGTGACCGACTTGACCTTTTACATTGTATTCTTTGGCTAAAGCAATGATTTCTTCGGCTTCTTCAACAGTTGTAGCAATGGGTTTTTCAATAAAAACATGCTTGCCCGATTTAATCGAAACTTTGGCACATTTGTAATGAGAAAGAGTAGGAGTAACAATGTCAATTACATCTACAGCGTGAATTAATTTGGCTATGGTATCAAAGCGTTGGTAGCCAAATTCGGCTGCAATTTTTTCAGCATATTCCGCATTTTCATCGTAAAAACCTACCAATTCGTATTTTTCTGATTGTTGTAATAAACGCAAGTGTATTTTTCCGAGGTGACCAGCACCCAAAACGCCAACTTTAAGCATAAAGATAATTTTTATCAAAAATAACAAATTCAGTCCGTAAATAGCAAATCCCATTTATAAATTTCACATAATTTTGATTCTTAAAATAAATAATCTTCAAAATGTAAATTTTGAATTTTCTGAAGATTATTTTTTAGGTTTTATTTGAAATTTGTTATTTGCTTTTTGGAATTTTTACTTCTATTTTTACGAAAATAAATTATTACCCAAATTGAAAGATACTAATAAACATCAAGGACTTCGAAATCAACTCGCTAAAGTATTAGAGGAAAAAGGAATTACCGATAAAAACGTATTGGAAGCCATTAAAAAAATTCCGCGACACTTATTTTTGAATTCAAGTTTTGAAGACTTTGCCTATCAAGACAAAGCGTTTCCTATTGCGGCTGGACAAACCATTTCGCAACCGTATACAGTTGCCTTTCAAAGTCAGTTATTGGAAGTAAAAAAAGACCAAAAAATACTGGAAATTGGTACAGGAAGCGGTTATCAAACGGCCGTTTTATGTTTGCTTGGTGCGAAAGTATATTCAGTTGAAAGACAAAATGAGTTATTTAAGACGACTTCTTTATTATTGCCAAAATTAGGTATTCGTCCGAAGCATTTATCATTTGGAGATGGTTACAAAGGATTGCCTAATTACGCTCCGTTTGATAGTATCATTGTTACGGCTGGCGCACCAATTATTCCGCAACCTTTAATGGCACAATTAAAAATTGGCGGACGATTGGTCATTCCGTTAGGAGAAAATGAACAAGTAATGACGATGCTCATCCGCAAAAATGAAACCCAATTTGAAAAGCACGAGTTTGGCGATTTTAAATTCGTACCTTTATTAGAAAATAAAAACTAAAATGAAACAACTTTTACTCTTTTGCTTTTTGCCTTTTCTCGGATTTTCACAAGGTTATACCAGTTATTTTACAGGAAATGCTACTGACGTAGTTACAACGCCTGAATTTGGTGTTTGTATCATGGGTGGTGCGACTGAACATGACAATGCGATGAAATGGTTGTTACAAAGAGCGAATGGTGGTGATGTTGTAGTATTGCGATCGAGTGGAAGTAATGGTTATAATGATTATTTGTATTCGGAATTAGGAATAACCGTAAATTCGGTGGAAACCTTAGTAATTACTTCGGTGGCTGGAGCTACAAATCCTTATGTTTTGGATAAAGTTTCCAAAGCGGAAATGATTTGGTTTGCAGGAGGCGATCAGTGGAATTATGTTTCGTTTTTTAAAAATAATGCTTTAGAAGATGTAATCAATAATCACATCAATGTAAAACAAGCTCCAATTGGCGGAACTAGCGCAGGAATGGCCATTTTAGGAGGAAGTTATTTTTCGGCACAAAATGGAACGATTTCTTCTTCACAAGCAATGAGTAATCCGTATGCATCGAACATGACCATTGGTAGTAATGATTTCTTGCAAGTTCCTTTTTTAGATGATGTTATTACTGATACACATTATGATAATCCCGACCGTAGAGGACGACATGCTGTATTTTTGGCTCGTATGAAAAATGATTTTGGATACAATTTAAGAGGCATTGCATGCAATGAATACGTGGCAGTTTGTATTGGACCCGAAGGGAAAGCTAAAGTTTTTGGAGATTACCCTAATTATCAAGAATTTGCCTTTTTTATTCAATCGAATTGTTTGAATACTGGACCAATTGAAACGTGTTCGGCCAATACACCATTAACGTGGAATTACGGCGGACAAGCATTAAAAGTATATAAAGTTCCAGGTACGATGCAAGGAACCCATTATTTTGATGTGAATGTATGGGAAAGTGCCATTGGTTCGGGTGGAACTTGGGAAAATTGGGCCGTTGTAAATGGAAGTTTGAATGTTACTAATGGAGTTGCACCAATATGTGCTTTAAATAATTCAAATTTTGAATCCGATTCTTTTGAAATTGCTCCGAATCCTTTTCAAAACTACCTGTCGTTTGAAACCGAAATCAATGGTTCAGTAGCCATTTATGATGGTATTGGAAAACGAGTTTTCTTTAGTGAAAATTTTTCTGGAAATCGTATTGATACATCTGAACTTGAATCGGGTTTGTATTTTATAAAAATCGATTCAAATGGTTCATCTGTAACAAAAAAGATAATCAAAGAGTAGATTTACAAATTAGACAATTTGTTCTTCAAATTATCAATTTCAGCCAAAATATCTGCGATTTTGTTTTCTTTGTTTTCGCCTTGACCTACTTGAATACCTTTTTCTTCCAGAATTTCAGTTATGGCTTGAATAGCATTGGGATTAAAATCTAAATTGTGAAGCAAACGTTGTTTGTACCAAGCAATTTGGAGTTCGTTGTGATTAATTCCCAATACTTCTGATAATAGTTTAATTTGCTTTTCTGTAGGAAGTCGAAGCCCATTTTCAAATTTACTAATCAATGCCTGATCAATTTGGGTAAGTTCAGCCAATTCTCGTGTTCTGATGTTTTTAGTTTCACGAGCATTTTTTAATAAATCTTTCATGATTTAGAAGGATTTCTTAATTCGATCTATGTCGCGTTTGGTGTCTTGCTCTTTCAACGATTCACGCTTATCATAGGTTTTCTTTCCTCTACAAAGACCAATTTCGAGTTTAGCTAATCCTTTTTCGTTGGTGAATAATCGCAAAGGAATAATGGTTAATCCTTTGGTTTCGACACTTCTCGCTAATGATTTCAACTCACGTTTGTTTAAAAGTAGTTTTCGCTCACTTCTCGATTTGTGATTGAACTGATTTCCAAAAGCATATTCTTCTATATAGGTATTGATGGCAAAAAGTTCGCCATTACTGAATTCACAAAAACTTTCAGCTATTTGTGCTTTTCCAATTCGGATGGATTTAATTTCTGTTCCAGTTAAAACAATTCCAGCCGAATACGTTTCAATTATTTCGTAATCAAACTTGGCTCTTTTATTTACTATGTTGGCTGTTTTTATCATGCTGTGCAAAGGTAGTAACAAAAACATGAAAACGAAAAAGGAATTTATTTACTATGAAAATAAAATTCAAACAATGACTTATATCAGTTTTTATGCTAAAACTTGACAATAAATTTGTCTCATAATTTAAAACTAAAACAAAATGAAAAAATTATTTTTATTAGCAGGAATAGCTTTATTATCATTAAACGCTAACGCTCAAGAATCAGAAAGCAAAGGTTTACAAGGTGCATGGTGGGCTTCATGCCAAGTAGGTTATCAAAAAACCGAAGTTGGAAATTCAGCCAACACAACAACTATGATTTTACCTTTAGCTGGTTATTTTGTTTCTCCTTCTGTTACTGTTGGAGCTGCAGTTGGGACAATAAAAGTTGATTCTGAAAGTAATGGAATTGAAACCAACTTATTTGTTGTTGAACCATTAGCAAGAAAATATTGGAATGTTGCTGGTAATTTCTTCTTCTTTGGTCAATTAGCTACTCCAATTGTTAGTGGAAAAGTAAAAGACACAGATGTTAAAGTTTCTCAGTTTGGTGTTGCTGCTTCTGGTGGTTTGGATTTCTTTGTTACTAAAAACTTCTCTGTAGAGCTTTCTTACAATTTAGCTAACTTGTCTTTTACTAAACTTGAAAATTTCGGTGGTCCTGGTGTTGATGTTAATACAACTGATTTTTCTTTAGCTCATATAGCTACTGTTGATTCAGAGTATAATTCAGCATTAGGCGGAGCAATGAACAATGCAATTACTCCATTATCATTTGGATTCAAATTTATATTCTAAATAAAAATTTATTGGTTAGATCCGAATTATATCGGTGAAAGAAGATCGCCTTATTTGTTAATAAATAAGGCGACTTTTTTTTGTTTATACTTGATTATATGTCATAATTTAATGCTATATTCGTAAAACCAACCAATAAATTATAATAAAATGGCAAAAAAATCACTTCAACTTCTCGCATTGTTTTTTGTGTTTATTTCGTGTACCAAAGAGGAAACACAAGTAGACGCTATTGAAATTGATGCTGCGCAAAGAAATCCTTTGACTGCAGCTCAAATTAATGGTCAAATTGATCAAGCTTTTTCGAATAATGGTTCTTTCGATTGGAATCAATCGTCCAATCATTTACTTTGGAGTGCAATTTTTCAAGGAAATAAAATGGCATCCATCGGTTTTGGCTCTTCTGCAACTGATTTTGACCGTAGTTTGTCTCCTAATAACAGTCAAATTCAAAATGAAATTTTAGCGGTTATCCAACAATACGAAGGAAAAGAATTGGATAAAATTTTGATTTCTTCGGATGCGTATTTGAATCAAATTGACGTTATGATCGAAAAACAAGAAACGGTTATTGCATTACGACGACTTAATTCTCTTCGTTATTTCGAACCTGCCGATTATCGTTATTTTGCTAATCAGACCAATCAACAAAAAGGTGGTGGAAACCAAATACAATCTGATTCAGGTTGCGGATTTGAATCGTCTGCTTTGAGTGCGTCAGATTATACAACAGTAACACCAAACGCTAAAGTGCCGTGGGCTTTTTATCAGCATAATATTCCGAGTGCGTGGAGTTACAGTACTGGCGCCGGAATCACAATAGGTATTATTGATACTGGAATTTCACCTAATCAGACTTTATTTGGAACGAGCTTCAATAATGGCTTATCATCAGGCAGAAGCATTAGTAAATTTGGTGTATATGTAGATTCTATTTGGCCTTGGAGTACTGGAACGGATGGTCCAAACGATCAGTGTGGTCACGGAACCAGTATGGCTTCGGCTGCAGCTTCGCCAAGAAATAATGTAGGTCAACCTGTTGGTGTAGCGTACAACTCGAACTTAATTACGTATCGTGCCGCTTCCAATGTGGTTTTAGATGGTTATCACGAACAAAACGGAGTGAAAAATGCGTTTACTGGTTTAGGAAATAATTCGAGTGTAAAAATCATTTCCATGTCGATGGGACACATTTTCTCAGTTGGAAAAATTTCTGATGGTGTAAAATATGCTCATGCTAGAGGAAAACTAATTTTCTGCGCTGGTGGAACTTCTACAAGTTTTACGAATTTTGTTGGTGTTATTTTCCCAGCTTGGATGCCAGAAACTCAAGCGGTAACTGGAGTGAAAGAAGGAACATCCAACCAAAAATGTGATGTGTGTCACTCGGGTTCTGAAATTGACTTTACAGTGCAAATGGAACGCTCAACTGGAAAAACGATTCCGGTTGTGAGTTATTACAATGCTCAAACCGATTACGTTGGTGGTTCATCTGTGGCAACAGCAACAACAGCTGGAATTGCAGCTTTGGTTTGGGCTAAAAATCCAACATGGACACGCGATCAAGTAATCAATAAAATGAGACAATCAGCAACGTATTACCCAACACCAAACTCAAGTTATGGTTATGGAAACGTAAATGCTTTACTTGCCGTTCAATAATTTAATTAAAATAAAAACCAAACCACCATTAGGAAACTTTTGGTGGTTTTTTTCTGCTTCTTATTTTCTATTGAATACTTTTGTACTATGGAAGCCAATCATTCAAATAATCCGTTACACGGAATTACATTGCAAAAAATGCTAGAACAATTAGTCGATTTCTACGGATTTGATGCATTGGGAGAATTGATAAAAATTAAATGTTTTAATGATAATCCGAGTATCAAATCGAGTTTGACTTTTCTACGGAAAACCGATTGGGCGAGAAAGAAAGTAGAACAATTGTACATTCGAACTTTACCTAAATTAACGTGAGTTCGACGTAAGTATATTTAAATTTAGACACGAATTGCACGAATTCACACGAATCATAATTTTAACAATTAAATTTCACGAATTAAAATCTGATTTGTCAGATTTTATTGGTGTAATTTTCCTTCTTCAATTCGTGTAATTCGTGTAAAATGGTTAATGTTTCTTTGGTTTTTATATAGAACTCACGTTAAATTATAAAAAAAATCCCTTTCATTACGAAAGGGATTTTTTTATTAACCTTCGGCCAAACCGCGCCATTTCTTGATTTTGAAAGAAAGTAGTAACATCATTAGTATCATAAATACTAAATTTAGATAAAAGAAAATGGGAGTAAAGTCATCCATTTGTTCTGCCATTAAATAATAGGGATTTTTAGTGTACTCCGAACTATAAATATCATTTCGAGCCATATCCTGAAGAATTTCTTGTATCATGAAAAAAACAATAGGTAACATCGCGGGTAAAATCCATAACATCGAATTCAAGAAAATGGCTGAGATGTTTTTACTTTTCTTTCGCGAAAGTGTGAGAAAGAAGTAGATTACAGCCAACAATCCAATCAAAAATAAAAGTGTTGGGTAAACTAAATCTTCTCTACTAATTGCTGCTATGATACCAAATACAATATTGATTACACCCAAACTAATCACTGCAATCAACCAATTTCGTCCCGAAGTAACTCTAAATGAGAAAATCAAAAGCGATAATGCCAATCCAAAATACAACGAAATTAAAAGAGTCTCAAATCGGAAAGTTGGATTGGTCCACGAATCAGAAATCTTATCATAGTTGTAATTCAATCTATTTTCTGGAACATAATATTTATAGTATTCCATTGTCAAATCTTTACTGATAACCTTTAAGTATTTGTTTACAGAATCGAAAGCAGTATTTTGATAATTTGCAATATGATAAGCGTAGCCATCATTATCGGCACCAATTAATTTGTGGTTTTCAAAATCGGGATAATCATTGATTAAGTCAAACCATTTGTTTTCATCAATATTTGATTTTAAATTATGCTCTTTAGCAATTGCTAAGTAGTCTTTGAAAACTTTTTTTATAGAATCTTTCTGTTGATTGACCAACCAAAGTTTTATTTTGTGCTCTCTTATTGAGTCTGTTTTATAATCAAAAAAGGTAAAGCTATTCAGATTTTTATTCATCAACGAGAAATAACTGTACTTTCTATTGTTAAAAGTAATGTGCGTATCAGCTGCTGCGGTATCTACAACTGCCTCAACTGTTTTAGCTTCCGCGTAATTTCGATACTGATTGTTAGAATACGAACCATCAACAAAGTACGAACCCATACTTAAAATTTCACATCTTTTTTTAGCTTCCTCTTCCGAATAATAACTTCTGATTCTAACATCTTTTCCTAAATAAAAAGAAAGTGAAAATAATGTAGTTAAAAAGCAAATCGAGAAAAGAATCATCCATTCTTTGAATAATGAAAAATTGCTTTTAGGATAGAACGATTTAAACGAATTGTTTTTCAGATAATACACCAACCAAACCACTATAAAAACTATCGAAATCAAAACACTAAAAAAGATTACTGTACCATCAATTCCGTAGTTATAATCATTCTGTGTTTCATTAAAATCCAACTTCCCTTCAGCCAATCCCAATAGAAAGAAAGTCAAATTGATAACCAGTAAAATCACGATGGCTGGAACTACTTTGGTGTTCCACAAAATTGGGTGATTGATGAGCAAGTATTTTTGAATATTTTTAAACATAATGTACAAATTTAAGAGACAAAGAATCGACGAGTTGAATTGGAAATGTTTCTAAAATACTGAATTGGTATTTTCTGATTAACAATTAGTTGTATAACTTCATGTAAAGTAACTTCTTGAGGGAAATTAACAATATAAGTTCCACCATTAAATTGCAGAGAAATCATGTTTAATTGACTAAAAGCTTCTCCCAATTGACTCTGTGACCATTCACTTTCAAACTCAATAATCAAGTTTTTAGTAGGTTCAATGTCATTCTCACTCGATTTGTTTTCGTGTAAATTTTTCTGTTTACCGTGTTTCAAGAAAATAACTTGATCCGACGTTTTTTCTACTTCGTACAATTGCTGCGAACTCAATACAATTCCCAATGGTCGGAAAGGCGATTTAGCTATCGATTTGAAATCTTCTAAAACCGTTTGTTGCGCCAAAATATCTAAATTGGCTAAGGGTTCATCTATTAGAAGAATTTTGGGTTTTCGCAATAACATTCGCGCTAATTCAAAACGCATTTTATAACCCGAAGACAAACTTTTCCAACTGTGGTTTCTAAATTTACGCAAGCCCAATCGAGCAATAATTAACTCAACTAGTAATTCATTTTCCTCAGGTTTGTAACCGTAACTCGATGCTGTAAATTGCAAATTTTGGTACATCGAACCGTACCAAGTATCAGTGCGTTGAGGTATGTACACTAATTTTGTACGCAAATCATACGCATCTTCATAATCAAAATGATACTTTATATTGCCGTTCGTTGGATACAATTCGCCACACAAACTGCGCAATAAAGTTGTTTTTCCATTTCCGTTTTCACCCACCAAACCCAAAATATCACCTTGACGCAATTCCATGTCAATCGGTCCAAGTCCGAAACTCGATGAGCCATAATCTTTCTCTAAGCGTGATGTGCTCACCAAGACTTTCTTTTCCGGAATCTCTTTGTGTTGCAATTCGGCTTTTAACTCATTTAAAATGGCTTGGAATTGCTCTTTTTTGCCTTCGGTGGTGTTTTCGGTCTTGTCCAACCAATCTAAAAATGAATTCGTCTTCTTGTAAAATTCAATATTTTCAGTATCTAAGGTCAAATCAATGATTCTCTTTGTGAGTATCAAATAATCGTCAAACTTCAAAAAGTTCTCTAATTCACTAAACTGCTTTTCAAATTCATTCATAAATTGGTTTTATTGGTTATGGTTTTTCTTCAAAAGGGAATAAATTACGGTATCTAAAAATTCGCCATTATAAAATTCATTTTCAACTAGGTGTGCTTCTTTAACAAATCCATTTTTTTCTAAAACGCGTCCTGATGCTAAATTTCTTGGGTCAATCACAGCTTCTAACGAATGCATTTTCATTTCGTTAAAGCCATAATCAATCAACAAACCAATCACTTCGGTCGCAATGCCTTTGCCGTGACACTCGGGCAAAAACATATATCCTATTTCAGAACGAAAATTATGCCATTGTATTCTATAATGACCTACAATTCCTAATAATTTGTTATTTCCTTTCAAAGTAACCGCCCAATTAATGCCTTCGTTGGTTTCAATTTTATCATTAATCATCTTGATGTGTGCCAAAGCTTCGTCGAAATTAGTAACTAACGGACGCGGAATGTACTGCATTGTTTCAGGATTACTCCGCAATTCAAATACTTCTTGAACATCGTCGTTGGTAATTTGACGCAATAATAAGCGTTCGGATTCTAAATTTTTAAAAGGTAAAAAAGAAAAGGTTGATTCCATAAGAAAGTGTTTAAAACCGACTAAAATAACGATATTTTTTTGTAACTTTAAAAGAAAATGATTTCACACGAAACAATTTCAAAAACGGCAATCCAAAAAATACTCAAACTCATTCCTGCAGATTCGCACAAAGGGCAACAAGGTCATGCTTTGCTCATTGGTGGAAGCTACGGAAAAATAGGTTCGGTTTGTCTCTCGTCAAAAGCAGCTCTTAAGTCGGGTTGTGGCTTGGTTACGGCTTTTTTACCTAAATGTGGGTACGAAATCATTCAAACGTACATTCCAGAAGTCATGGCAATTACCGATGAAAATAACGAAATAATCACCAACATCAATTACAATTTTCAGCCCAATGCCATCGGAATCGGAATCGGAATCGGTCAAGACGAAATTACTCAACACGCTTTTTACAATTTTCTAAAAAACAATACAGATCAATTAGTTGTCGATGCCGATGCGTTGAATATTCTCTCAAAAGACACCACTTGGCTGTCATTATTACCTTTCAAAACCATACTAACGCCGCACAAAAAAGAACTCGAGCGACTCATTGGCGCTTGGCAAAATGAAGAAGAAAAACTCCAAAAAGTAATCAAATTATCAGAAGAGCATAATTTAATTATTGTAGTTAAAGGCGCGCCAACATTGATAGTAGATGGAGAAAACATTTATAAAAACACAACGGGAAACCAAGCTTTAGCAACTGCTGGTTCGGGCGATGTGTTAACTGGAATCATCACAAGCCTGATTGCACAAAATTACCAACCCATCGAAGCGGCAATTCTAGGTGTTTATCTTCATGGTTTAACAGCGGATTTGGCCTTGCCCGATAAAGGTTTTCACTCGTTCATCGCTTCCGATTGCATCGACTATTTGGCCAAAGCATTTCTGAGTTTGTTGTAGAAGCTATTTCCAGTCATTCATTACAAGTCCTCACTCAAAGTGCTGTTTTTCCATGCCTTAAAAAGAGCTTCCTTTGGTCGCTTTTTTAAGTCAGTAAAAACTACCACTTTTCATTGCGGGCTTTTCATTGCTGTCTGGGCTAGGCGTAAAGTTGTCCAAAGTAATTTTAGTTTACTTCTTCTGTTGTTCAGCGAGTATTTTTTTCAAAAAGGGTTGTGTTTGCAGTTCCAATTCCTCAACCGAAATCGTCAAAACTTTCGGATCACCAATCAATTGTAACCAAGGTTTTGGGGCATCAAAATTATAAGTGCCATAAACAATCACTGGAGTTCCTTTGTACATCACTTTTTGATCGCTTTCCAAAATCCATTCGTCGGCCCAATTATAAAGAAATTGAGCGTCTTTTTCACACAAGCGCAAACACGAGTGCGACGCAGGATAGCCAGGCAAATCGTATTGATGGAAACCAACTCCCAATTTGTTTTCAATGTTGAAATTCCACTTCAATTCCCATTCGTCGTTAAACGTACTGTTGGTGGTTTCGGCTTTCCAATTGGTGAAAAATAATCCAATCGGAGTAAGGTCTTTTTTTCTTCCCATATTCGTTGGTCCGGTTCGAACTAAAACGCCTTTTTCGTAAGCCGCAAAAGTTTGCGTCGGATACGAAAAGTAAATTATTTTATCTACGTCATTCAAAAACGGAGCTTCGTGTGGAAATGGTAAATAAAACACCAAATCACCCGATAAATCAGTGGGAACAACTATTGAATCTAATAATTTGATGTGTAATTCATCGGTTCTGTTTACTGCTAAAACAATATCTTGCTGTAAACTATCCAGTTTATTGACTTTCATCCAATCTTTGGTGTTTTGCAAATTGTAGACGATTGCTTTGGGCGATTTTCGTACCACTTTTTTAACTGGATTTGTCTTCTCATCTGTTTTGCACGAAAACAAAGCAAGACAGATTAGTACAACGATATATAAAACAGAATTTTTCATACTTATATTTTTGACAAAATTCCGTTATATACAGCAAAATGCTGTTACATAATTGTAGTGAAATGTTATAAGATGGTGAAGGGTTTATTCATTTCAAATTTAATTAAAACTATATGTTTTGATTCAGCTTCTAAAATAGTTTGCCACAGATTCACAGATTTAAACGATTTAAAATCTGTGAATCTGCGGCAAAACTTTATGGGTTAATTAATAGTTTAGTTAAAAAGTTCAATCGAAAACTGCGCTTTAAATTCAGATTCAGAATTTAAAACTCGTATGCCTTCTTTTTGGAATAAATCGCCAGTGCTATTCCAATTATCAGCAAAACCAATCCATGGTTCAATGCAAATAAAAGGCGCATTCTGAACCGTCCAAATTCCTAAACTTTGAAAATCATCGTAAGCAACCGAAAGTAGTGGTGTGTTGTTTTCTAAAATCGTGACTTTCTTGGATTGAATGGTTTTGAATACCAAAGCATCTTTTTCAAAAAGTTGATAATTCAGTGGTAATTTGGTTTCGTTTAATTCGATAGTACGTGTCGCTTCAGAAAACAAATTCGAATCCAATTCGTGAGTAAGCAAATGTTCTTCTTTTTCAAAATCCAAACAATAATTAGTGAATCCATTTGGTAATGCAAATGCTGGATGCGCACCAATTGAAAACGGCATTTCTTTATTTGAATTATTGTTGATGTAATATGTTATAACTAATTTATTTTCAATTAATTCGTAATCTATTTTTAAAGAAAAAAGAAACGGAAATTTTTGCAGTGTTGCTGTATTGGCTTTCAATTCAAAAGTAATTGATTGAGCATCATTATTTAAAACCTCAAATTCAAAATCGCGTGCAAATCCGTGGCGACTCATCGAATATTTTTTGCCTTCATATTTATACGAATCGTTTTTCAAAGCACCTACAATCGGAAACAAAACAGGCGAATGTTTGCCCCAAAATTCAGGATTTCCTTCCCAAATGTATTCTCGGTCAGTAGATTTGTTGACGAGTGAATTCAGTTCAGCGCCTTTAGAATTAATGGTTGCGGAGTATTTTTCGTTTGAAATGATGGTATTCATAAAGTTAAATGACATTTTGTAAAACTGCAATCTTTTTATCTACGCTTCCTCTTTCAAACAAACGAATGATTTTAAAAATGGTACTAGGCACAAACCCAGGATCGGTAATGAGTTTAGTGATTTCGGCAATTCGTTGATCTCTTGCTTGTACTGTTTTTTCAAAATCGCTAGTATTCATTGGTGCTAATTCTAATGCAAATTCCCAAGCACCATCACGCGCCGTTTGCATGCTGAAATCAACTAAAAAAGTATCAACATCTTTGGTTTTACTCAAAATCCATTTGAGTGTTGGCCATACATCCGATAAGGCTTTTTCGACGTTGCTAACCAAACTTGCTAGTATTTGATTGATTTTATTAAAATCGTTCTTTAAACCGTGAATTTCATTACCCGGACAAACTTCTGCTGCCGCAATTCCCAAATCCAAATTGATGTGAGCATTCATTCCTAATAATAAATGCTGAAGTACAATCAGCCAAAAATTATCACCTTCTTTAAAAGCCACTTCCCAACAAGCTGAAGGTTTGTGATTCTCTTTGTATTCGTAATATGCTTTAATGTAGCGATTGGCAAAAACTACGTCCAATTGTTCCATTCTCGGTCCGTTTTCAAAAACGCCATTGTGAATTCCTTCTTTGACTTTTTCGGTTACTTTGCAATACAATACGGCAAAATAACCTAATGGAGAAGCTTCTTTTTTGGTGTCAGCAATAATTTGGTTTAGAATATGAATTACTTCGTCTATAGTTGCGGCTTGAATCATGGTTTCAAATTTTAATCGTGGACTAAATATAGTAATTTTAACTTAAAAAGGCTTTCAAATCATCATAAGTACTAATTTTCAAACTTACTTTTTCTTTATTCAAAACACTTTCAATTTGAGTCGGAATCGGTAATTGAATATTCAAAACAGGTTCAACTACATCTAAAAATTTTACCGGATGCGCCGTTTCCAAAAATACGCCAATTGAATTGTGGTGATTCTGTAATTCGTGTTTCAACCCTAAATAACCAACTGCGCCGTGTGGTTCGGCAATATACCCCGAATTGATATAAATGTTTTTCATCGCAAATCGGGTTTCATCATCAGTATAAGTAAATGAAGAAAAATCTTTTTTAAACTCATTCAAATCGTTGTTGTACATTTCTTGTATGCGTACAAAATTACTCGGATTTCCAACGTCCATTGCATTTGAGATGGTTGGAACTGAAGGTTTTGCATGATAAATCCCATCTACTAAAAACTGCGGAACCGTATCGTTTGCATTGGTAGAAGCCACAAAATGCTCAATAGGTAATCCCATTCTCTTAGCTAAAATTCCAGCGCAAATATTTCCGAAATTCCCACTCGGACACGAAACCACCAACGATTTGTTGTGGTTTTTCAATTGTTTGTACGCAAAGAAAAAATAAAACATCTGTGGCAACCAACGCGCAATATTGATGGAATTGGCAGAAGTTAGGTTTTTATGAGCTAAGGTTTCATCTAAAAAAGCTCGTTTGACCATGTCTTGACAATCGTCAAAAACACCATTTACTTCCAACGCTTTGATGTTTTGGCCTAAAGTAGTCAATTGTCGTTCTTGAATATCACTCACTTTTCCCGATGGATATAAAATCACCACGTCAACACCTTTTACGCCCAAAAAGCCACTTGCCACTGCGCCACCAGTATCGCCCGAAGTAGCGACTAAAACAGTTACTTTTTTGTCGTCATTGCGGTTGAAATAACCCAAACAACGTGACATGAAGCGAGCGCCAACGTCTTTAAAAGCCATGGTTGGACCGTGATATAACTCCAATGAATAAACATTCGGTTCCACTTCAACACACGGAAAATCAAAGCACAAAGTTTCTGCAATGATTTGTTGTAGTTCGGTTTCCGGAATTTCATCACCAATAAAATGTTGAATCACTTGAAACGCAATTTCTTCATTAGATAACGATTCGATTTCATCAAAAAAAGATTGTGGCAAAGTTGGAATGTTTTCAGGAAAATACAAGCCTTTGTCAGACGCTAATCCCTGAATTACAGCTTCTTGGAAAGAAACTTTGTGTTGTTTGTTGTTTAGGCTATAATAGTTCATTTTCTTATGTAACTCGGGTGAAACGGATGCTTTGAAAACGCTGATTTCCGCTGGTTTTTAATTTTTAATTTTGGTTACTCCATTTGGATTGATTTTAGATACGTGCAAATCAAAGTCAATTCCTGTGGCTGCATAGCTGTCTTTCATCGCTTGAGCGACTTTATCGGCTGATTCTTTTCCTTTACACAAAGCAAAAATCGATGGTCCAGCTCCTGAAATTCCGGCACCTAAAGCACCATTTTGTAAAGCAGTATTTTTAGTGGCATCAAAATTCGGAATCATTTTTTTGCGCAAGGGTTCAATAATTACGTCTTGCAGCGAACGTCCAATTAAATTATAATCGCTAGTAAACAATCCTGCAATTAATCCGCCTAAATTTCCAGTTTGTGTAATGGCATTTTTTAGTGAAACGGTGGGTTCTAAAACGGCTCTTGAATCGGAAGTTTTGAGTTCGATGTGCGGATGCAAAACTACGGCATACAATTCACTCGGACTATCAATTCGAATTACATCCAACGGATTATAACCACGAACCAAAGTAAATCCGCCGAGTAGGCAAGGAGCAACGTTGTCGGCGTGTTCACAACCGCTGGCAATCGCTTCCCCTTTCATCGCAAAATCTACCAATTGATGCGGTGTAAATGGTCTTCCTAATAATTCGTTGACTCCAAAAACAGCTCCAACAGCGCTCGCAGACGAACTTCCGATTCCACTTCCAGTTTTTATTTTTTTGTAAATTTCGATTTCGAAACCAAAGTCACAATTTACAGCATTCAATACCGCCAAAGCAGCAACACCAGCCACGTTTTTCTCGGTTTCAAAAGGCAAATCGGCACCTTCAATTTTGGTGATTCGAATGCCTTTTTCAGGTGTTTTGCGAATGATCATTTCGTCACCAATGGTTTCTAAGCACAAACCCATAACGTCAAATCCGCAATTGAGATTGGCGATAGTAGCTGGGCAGAATAGTTTTATTTCGTTCATATTTTAATTTCTCCACACGAATTTCACGAATTTACACGAATTCTTTGGTGTATATTTAATTACACGAATTTTATTTGTGAAATTTTAATTCGTGCTAATTTGTGGAATTAGTGTCTTTTTTAAACATTTCCAATTCGGATTACATCAGCAAATATTCCCGATGCTGTTACCGCTGCGCCAGCTCCAGCTCCTTTGATGATGAGCGGTTGGTCTATGTAACGATCAGTGTAAAATTCTACAATATTGTCTTTACCTTCTAAATTGTAAAACGGACTTTCCTTTGGGATGAATTGCAATCCAACGCTTGCCTTTCCATTATCAAACGAAGCTACGAATTTCAATCGACTTTCTTTTGCTTTTGCATCGGCTAAAAGTTGTTCAAAATGAGTAGAATGTTTAATTAGAGAAGCAAAGAAATCGTCGTTGTTTGTTGTTTTCATGCATTCGTCAGGCAAGAAACAATTGTTTTCAATGTCTTCCATTTCCATTGCATAACCGCTTTCGCGAATGAGAATCAGGATTTTTCGAGCCACATCAACACCACTTAAATCAATTTTTGGATCAGGTTCGGTAAAACCTTGTACACCAGCTTCTTTTACTACATCGTGAAAATTATAATCGGTGCTGAAATTATTAAAAATAAAGTTCAAACTTCCCGATAAAACGGCATTGATTCGGTTGACTTTATCACCAGAAGCAATCAAATGTTTTAAGGTGTCGATTATGGGCAAACCAGCACCAACATTAGTTTCGAATAGGAAAGGAGCATTGTATTTTCGAGAAAGATTTTTGAGGTTTTTGTAATTATCGTATTGCGACGAACAAGCAATTTTGTTGCACGTTACTACTGCAATATTTTGTGATAAAAATTGGTCGTAAATAGAAGCAATGTCACTGTTGGCGGTGATGTCAACAAAGATACTATTGCGTAAGTTCAGTTCTTTTACACGATTGATGAACTCGTTTGGATGAGCAGTTTCTCCATTTTCTATAGCTAATTTCCAGTCTTTTAGTGCTATTCCTTCTTCATCAAAAACCATTTTCCTCGAATTGGATAAGGCAATTACACGTACATTAATTTTGAGGTTTTCTTTTAAGAATTTCTTTTGTTGGTGAATTTGATCAATGAATTTTTCGCCCACATTTCCAACGCCCATTACAAATAAATTCAACTGTTTGGTATTGTCTTCAAAGAAACGCTCGTGTAGAGTATTCAGTGCTTTTTTAACGTCTTTTTCATTAATTACAACTGAAATATTTCGCTCAGAAGCACCTTGAGCAATTGCGCGAATATTCACATTGTTTTTACCTAAAGTACTGAACATTTTTCCGCTGATTCCTTGATGATTTTTCATGCTTTCACCCACTAAAGCTACGATGCACAAGTCTTTTTCAACATTACACGGATCGATTTTATTTTGTACAATTTCGATTTCAAAAGCGCTGTCAATGGCTTGTTTTGCTTTATCAGCATCAGCATTTAAAATACCAATGCAAATCGAATGCTCAGATGAGGCTTGAGTAATGAAAATCACATTAATTGAATGTTGCGACAATACTTCAAATAATCGTTTAGATGAACCCGCAACACCAATCATGCCCGAACCTTCTAATGTTAAAAGTGCAATGTTATCAATATGAGAAATTCCTTTAATTGGATTAGTTCCGACTTCGTTTTGATTCGAAATTAAAGTTCCGTAAGCATCCGAATCGAACGTATTTTTAATCCAAATTGGAATATTGGATTTTAAAACAGGCTGAATTGTTGGCGGATACAAAACTTTTGCACCAAAATGCGACAATTCCATTGCCTCTTGGTACGAAATGGATTCGATGGGTTGGGCTTGTTTTACAATTTTAGGATTGGCTGTAAACATTCCGTTTACGTCGGTCCAAATTTCTAATGATTCCGATTTGGTTCCGTTGGCAATAATTGCAGCAGTATAATCTGAACCACCGCGACCTAATGTTGTTGTATTTCCGTTGGTGTCATTCGCAATGAATCCAGGTAAAACAACTACTTGCGAAGCATTAGCATTGAAATAATCTGCAATCAGTTGGTTGGTTAATTCAAAATCAACTGCCGCTTTTCCGAAATTGGAATTGGTTTTGATGAGTTCGCGACTGTCTTTAAAATTACTATTAGGAAGTGTTTGTTGCAATGCAGTTGCGATGATTTGCGACGAAAGTAATTCTCCAAAACCAGCCACAGCATCGGCAGTTCGTGGCGATAATTCACCCAATAAAAAACAACCGTCCAATAACGTTTGTAACTGATTGATTTGATTATTGATTTTTATCAAGAGTTGATTCTGATTGGCTTGATCCACTAATTGACCAATCGCATCAAAGTGCTTCTGTTTGATTTCTTCAATGCTGTTTTTATACGATTCGTCTTTTGACGCTGCTTTTTGAGCTGCACGAATTAAAGTATCTGTAATTCCACTTAAAGCCGAAACCACAACAGCTAGTTTTTCGGTTTTCGCTTTTTGACTGACGATTTCAATAACTAGTTGTATATTTTGAGCATTGGCAACTGAAGTTCCGCCGAATTTTAATGTTTTCATAATTTTAAATTGAAATTCCAATTGTAGAATCAGAATTTATTATTTGTTAAACGCACTTTTACTTCCTTCATCAGAAAGCACAACAATTAGGATTATATGTGAAAATTATACCCCGAATGGGGTTGTAGTTGTTGTAGATGTGGTGCCAACAAAATTCGCAACCAAAGAAGTGGCTGTCAAAAGAGAAGAATATGTTTTGTTGTTCATCATACTTTTTCAAAAGTAGCATATTTTAATTACGAAAAAAATGTCATCTGTATTTTTGTGAATATCACAATTTTACCTCGTTATCCATTTTGAATCATTTTAATATACCATTTCCAAACCGTTATTTTTGTTGAATTCTCAATAAAATAGAAGTTAAAATAGTTGGATTTTAACAATTGTTTACGGAATTTTGAAGTCAAATTTCAACAAAACAATGGAAAATACACATTATATAAGTTCAGAGTTGCTGCAATTGGAGACGTTACAAGAGATTATTTCTGAACATAAATCATTAGCATTATCGGATGAAGCCAAGCTGAATATTCAAAAATGCAGAGAATATCTGGATAAGAAAATGGACAAAAGTGATGAGCCAATTTACGGTATCAATACTGGATTTGGTTCGTTGTGTAATGTGAAAATTTCGAAAGAAAACTTATCGCAACTTCAGGAAAATCTTGTAAAATCACATGCTTGTGGAACAGGTGATGAAGTGCCACATGAAATTGTAAAAATCATGTTGTTACTTAAAATTCAGTCGTTGAGTTATGGTCATTCGGGTGTTCAAGTGCAAACGGTTGAGCGTTTAGTTGATTTTTATAATAATGATGTTTTACCTGTAATTTATACTCAAGGTTCGTTAGGAGCAAGTGGTGATTTGGCTCCGTTAGCACATTTGTCATTGCCATTATTAGGAGAAGGCGAAGTGTATTACGACGGATTTCGTCAACCTGCTAAGAAAGTATTGGAAAAAATGGGTTGGCAACCTATCGTTTTGCAATCGAAAGAAGGATTGGCATTGTTGAATGGAACTCAGTTTATGAGTGCTTACGGAAGTTATGTTCTTTTAAAAGCGATGAAGTATTCGTATTTGGCGGATGTAATTGCAGCAATTTCTTTAGAAGGTTTTGATGGACGAATTGAACCTTTTAACGAATTGATTCATTTTGTTCGTCCGCACAAAGGACAAATTGTGACGGCTCAGCGCATGAAAGAATTGTTGGCAGACAGTCAGATTATTGCACAAACAAAGGTTCATGTTCAAGATCCGTATTCGTTTCGATGCATTCCTCAAGTACATGGTGCTTCAAAAGACACGATTGATTACGTAAAAAAAGTATTCAAAACTGAAATCAATTCGGTTACTGATAATCCGAATATATTTATTGATAGCGATGTGATTATTTCGGGAGGAAATTTCCACGGACAACCATTGGCATTAGCATTGGATTTCTTGGGAATTGCTTTGGCAGAATTGGGAAGTATTTCTGAAAGAAGAACCTATCAATTGATTTCAGGTTTGCGAGGTTTGCCTGCATTTTTAGTAGATAATCCGGGATTGAATTCAGGTTTTATGATTCCACAATACACCGCAGCCAGTATTGCCAGTCAAAACAAGCAATTGGCAACTCCAGCGAGTGTAGACAGTATTGTTTCGAGTAACGGACAAGAAGATCACGTTTCGATGGGAGCGAATGCGGCTACCAAATGCCTGAAAATAATGGAGAATTTGGAGCGTATTTTAGCAATTGAATTGATGAATGCGTCGCAAGCCATTGAATACCGACGACCATTACAAACGAGTGAGTTTTTAGAATCGTTTTTGAAATCGTACCGTGAAGAAGTTCCGTTAGTAAAAGAAGACCGTATTTTGCATTATGACATAGAAAACTCGGTGGCGTTTTTGAACAGTTTTATGATTGATTTGGACGAATAGTTAGAAAATCAAACTCAAAATCCCCAACGCAGCAGGAACAGCTTGAACATACAAAATACGTTTTGAAGCAGTAATTGCGCCATAAATTCCGGCTACAAATACACAAATAAGGAAAAATAACGCTACGTTTTTACTCCAATTGACATCAGAAATGAATAGCGACCAAAATAGACCTGCCGCTAAAAATCCATTGTACAATCCTTGATTAGCGGCCATAACTTTGGTTTTTTCAAATAAATCGGCTGGAATAGAACGGAAAACTTTGGGTCCGCGTGTCAACCAAGCGAACATTTCCAACCATAAAATGTAAACGTGTACAATGGCTATGAAAGCGACGATAATTTGTGTTAGTGTATTCATAGTTTCAAGTTTTATTAATAAAAAATCCTTTTGAATTTTTACTTTTCTGCCTCTAAAATCTTTTCAATTCGTTTATCTGGAATCAACCACATTAAAGCAACGATTATGTAAATAATTCCTGCCGTTAATGTACTGTATTGTGATAGTGAGATTCCTATTAAATATAAAATTACGGATGCTTTTCCTTTGTAGTCTTTACCAACGGCTTTTGATAAAATGGAATCTTTGCCGTGATGACTGAGAATCACATTTTGTAAAATGAAATAAGCAAGACCATTCATAAAAAGTACAATTCCGTACAGCATCATTGGAAAAGGAGCAAAGTGGTGTTCACCAATCCAAGCAGTTGTAAATGGAATGAGCGACAACCAAAAGAGTAAATGCAAATTAGCCCAAAGAATTTTTCCGTTTACTCTTTTTACGGTGTGCATCATGTGATGGTGGTTGTTCCAATAAATTCCGACGTAAATAAAGCTCAATATGTAGCTCAAAAACTTATGAGATAATTTTAGTACTGATTCAAAAGTAGTATCGTTCGGAACTTTAAATTCCAAAACCATAATAGTGATAATAATAGCTAAAACTCCGTCGCTAAAGGCTTCTAGTCTGTTTTTCGTCATGTCTTACTTGTCTGTATTTTTGAATTAATAGAAAAACTAAAACTATAATTGCGATTCCAATTGAGATCAGTCCAACCAAAAATAATGGATAGCTACTGAACCAATGCATCAATTTAAATACTATTCCAGCCAGCAACATCATTATTCCAAATAGAAAAAAGATAATTACTGGGATGAATTTATTCATTTGTCAGTTTCATTTTGAAATTCTTTTCAATCGCTTTGATCATTTCTCCGGCAATGTCTTTGTTGGTTGCACCTTCTATTCCTTCTAATCCTGGCGATGAATTTACTTCTAATAAAAGCGGACCTTTTGAAGATCGAATAATATCTACTCCAGCCACACGTAAATCCATTGCTTTGGCTGCTTTTATGGCAATTTTCTTTTCCTCAACGGTTGGCTTGATTATAGAAGCGGTTCCGCCCATGTGAATGTTGGCTCTGAATTCGCCCGCCGCAGCTTCACGTTGAATGGTAGCTACCACTTTTCCGTCTACAACAAATAATCGCAAATCTTTTCCATTAGCTTCTTTGATGAATTCTTGCACTAAAATGTTTGCATTCAAACTTTTAAACGCATTAATTACTGATTCGGCTGCTTTTTTAGTTTCGGCCAAAACAACTCCTTTTCCTTGCGTTCCTTCCAATAATTTTACAATTAAAGGCGAGCCACCAACCATTTTAATCAAATCATCAGTATCTAAAGGCGAATTGGCAAATCCGGTTGTGGGAATATCAATTCCATTTCGAAGTAAAAGTTGTAGTGAAAACAATTTATCACGCGATTGTGTTATGGCTGCAGCCGAATTGAGGCAGAAGACCTTCATTGCTTCGAATTGACGCGTCAACGCACAACCATAAAAGGTAATACTCGGACGAATACGTGGAATTACCGCATCGAAATTGTCCAATACTTTTCCTCCACGGTAATGAATTTCGGGTTGATCAGCATCCAACTTCATATAACATTCCTTTATGTTAAGGAAATGCATTTCGTGACCGCGCATTTCTCCCGCTTCCATAATGCGTTTGTTGCTGTATAATTCGGGATTACTCGCTAACAATCCAATTCGTAAACCTGATTTTTTGGCAATAGCATCAACGTACAAATCCTTAAGATTTTCAGTTGTAGTTTGTCCTAATAAATATTTCTCTTCTGGATCAACTAAGATCCGTCCACTCATGGCTTCTCTTCCCAAAAGCATCCGAAAACCCATAGAATCTCGATTGGTAAGTGTCATTTGGATGGTCCAAGATTCAACGCCAAGCATAATTTTGGTTTGAATTACGTAACGTTGTTCTCTGAATCCGCTGGAACTTTTTACTACGCGTTTGTCAATCATTAATGCTTCACAATGAATGACGGTTTTGAGATTATTTTGAATAGGGTTGATGTCAAATTTTACCCATTTTTCGTTGTCTTTGAGAAAAGGTACAATATTGATGGCGTGTAAAGCTGAAGTTTTTGCACCCGAATCAACACGTGCTTTTATGGCTGGAATTCCGAGTTCGGGAAACGAGCACCATTCTTCTGAGCCTAAGATGATTTTACTTTGAAACATAGTGTAAATAAAAACCACGAATTCTCGAATTTATTTCCATAAAAGTATTCGGGAATTCGTGGCTTACTATAAAAATTAAACGATTATTTAGTCGGTTTTTCTGCTTTTTGAACTTTAACAGTGAGTTCTTCGGCTCCGTCTTCAATATCCATGAAAATTTCGTCTCCAGAAACAATTTTAGAAGTAATTATTTCTTCTGCTAAAGCATCTTCAACATATTTTTGAATGGCTCTTTTTAACGGACGCGCACCGAATTGTTTGTCGAAACCTTTGTCGGCAATAAACGCTTTTGCTTTATCGGATAAAGTTAAATTATACCCTAAATCAGCAATACGAGCGTATAATTTTTTCAACTCAATTTCGATGATTTTATCAATGTCGTGTTTTTCTAAAGCGTTGAATACAATTACGTCGTCAATTCTATTTAAAAACTCAGGAGCAAAAGTTTTCTTCAAAGCATTTTCAATAATGCTTTTTGAGTTGTCATCAGCTTGAGCTGTTTTGGCTGCCGTTCCGAAACCAACACCTTGACCGAAATCTTTCAACTGACGCGCACCAACATTAGAAGTCATGATGATGATCGTATTTTTAAAGTCGATTTTTCGACCTAAACTATCCGTTAAATAACCATCATCTAACACTTGGAGCATCATGTTGAAAACATCAGGATGTGCTTTTTCAATTTCATCTAAAAGAACTACACAATACGGTTTTCTACGCACTTTTTCTGTTAATTGTCCACCTTCTTCATAACCGACATATCCTGGAGGCGCACCAATTAAACGAGAGATGGCAAATTTTTCCATGTATTCGCTCATGTCAATACGAATTAACGCATCTTCAGAATCGAATAATTCTTTAGCTAATACTTTGGCCAATTGTGTTTTACCAACTCCAGTTTGACCTAAGAAAATAAACGAACCAATTGGTCTGTTCGGATCTTTCAAACCAGCGCGATTGCGTTGAATCGAACGAGCAATCTTAAGAACAGCATCATTTTGACCAATTACTTTTCCTTGCAATAATTCAGGTAAGTTGGCTAATTTATTGCTTTCGGTTTGTGCGATACGATTTACTGGAATTCCAGTCATCATTGAAACGACATCGGCTACATTATCCTCAGTTACTTGAATACGATTGCTTTTGGAATCTTCTTCCCATTGTTCTTGAGCGATAGCAAGGTCTTTTTCCAATCGTTTTTCATCGTCGCGAAGTTTAGCAGCTTCTTCGTATTTCTGTCTTTTAACAACTGTGTTTTTAAGTTCGCGAACTTCTTCTAACTGACGTTCTAAATCCAAAATTTGTTTTGGAACATCAATATTGGTGATATGAACACGAGAACCCGCTTCGTCTAAAGCATCAATAGCTTTGTCTGGTAAAAAACGCTCTGACATGTAGCGATCCGTTAATTTCACACAAGCTTCAATCGCTTCGTCAGTGTAAGTAACATTATGATGATCTTCGTATTTATTTTTGATGTTATTCAGTATGGTAATCGTTTCTACAACTGAAGTTGGTTCTACAATTACTTTTTGAAAACGACGTTCTAAAGCACCATCTTTTTCGATGTACTGTCTGTATTCATCCAAAGTGGTAGCACCAATACATTGGATTTCACCTCTAGCTAAAGCAGGTTTGAACATGTTGGAAGCATCAAGTGAACCTGTTGCTCCACCAGCGCCAACAATAGTGTGAATCTCATCAATGAAAAGAATGATGTCATCGTTTTTCTCTAACTCATTCATTACTGCTTTCATTCGCTCTTCGAATTGTCCGCGGTATTTGGTTCCGGCCACTAATGATGCCAAATCCAACGTAACGACTCTTTTGTTGAAAAGAATCCGCGATACTTTCTTTTGAATGATGCGTAAAGCCAAACCTTCAGCAATGGCTGATTTTCCAACTCCAGGTTCACCAATAAGTAATGGGTTGTTTTTCTTTCTACGGCTTAAAATTTGAGAAACGCGCTCAATTTCCTTTTCGCGACCAACAACAGGATCTAGTTTTCCTTCTTCTGCCATTTCAGTCAAATCGCGACCAAAATTATCTAAAACAGGAGTTTTTGATTTTTTATTGGATTTATTTGCAGGATTATTAAAATTACCTTCTTTTAAACTGTCATCTTGTCCTGAATCATCATTAAAAGATTCGTTTTTTGGTAAGTTATCCATGAAATCGTCTTCTTGTGGTGTCATATTTAAATATTGTTCTTTAGCTACTTCATAATCAATTTTTAGTTTATTCAGTAGTTTTGTTGTTGGGTCATTTTCGTTTCTTAAAATGCATAACAGTAAGTGAGCGGTGCTAATCGATGAACTTTGGAATACTTTTGCTTCCAAGAAAGTGGTCTTCAATGCGCGTTCAGCTTGTCGTGTTAAATGCAAGTTTTTCTTTTCGTTACTAATGTCGGCGTTGGGGTTTGGCGGACTTAATATCTCTACTTTTTTTCTCAAGTGCTCTAAGTCAACCGAAAGATTGTTAAGTATTGTAATTGCCTTACCATTGCCGTCTCTTAAAATTCCAAGCATAAGATGTTCAGTGCCAATAAAATCATGGCCCAACCGCAGCGCTTCTTCTTTGCTGTAGGTGATTACATCTTTGACTCTTGGAGAAAAATTATCGTCCATATAATGCTTTGTTAGTAGTGTAAAGTTAATCAATTACGAATGGAATTACAAAAATCATTCCTGACTAATTGTAGTGTCAGTAAATAGACAAAAATTTAGTTAGATATAAAAGTAGCCAAAAGTTAATTTATTAACCAAATTTGGTGCAAAAATTGTTAATAAATCATCTAAATTTCGCCTTGTAAAAGCTTTTAAAAATGGCAAAATGATGTATATTGCACGTTTGAATTTTAATCTAATATTTTTAATAAATTAAGTATATGTCTGACGGAGAAAAGTTAATTCCTATTAACATAGAAGACGAAATGAAATCAGCTTACATCGATTATTCGATGTCAGTTATTGTATCAAGAGCATTACCAGATGTACGAGATGGTTTAAAACCTGTTCATAGAAGAGTACTTTATGGAATGTATGATTTAGGAGTTTTTTCAAACAGAGCGCACAAAAAATCCGCAAGAATTGTTGGTGAAGTTTTAGGGAAGTACCATCCACACGGTGATACTTCTGTATATGATGCTATGGTTCGTATGGCACAAGAATGGAGTTTACGTTATTTGTTAATCGACGGTCAAGGTAACTTCGGTTCGGTTGATGGTGACAGTCCAGCAGCAATGCGTTATACTGAAGCAAGAATGAAAAAGATGTCGGAAGACATAATGGCAGACATCGACAAAGAAACAGTTGATTTTAAACTGAATTTTGACGACACGTTGTATGAACCAACTGTAATGCCTACAAAAGTTCCGAATTTATTAATTAATGGTGCTTCCGGAATAGCTGTAGGTATGGCTACTAATATGCCACCTCACAATCTAACTGAAGTAGTTGATGGAACTTTAGCTTACATCGATAATAATGATATTGAGATTGACGAATTAATGCATCACGTAAAAGCTCCGGATTTCCCAACGGGTGGAGTTATTTACGGTTATGAAGGTGTTCGTGAAGCATTCAAAACAGGTAGAGGACGAATTGTAATTCGTGCTAAAGTTAATTTTGAAGAAGTAGACGGAAGAGAGTCGATCATCGTTACTGAAATTCCGTATCAAGTCAATAAGGCTGAAATGATTAAAAAGACAGCCGATTTAATAAATGAAAAACGTATTGAAGGAATAGCTAACATTCGTGATGAATCGGATCGAAATGGTATGCGTATCGTTTATATTTTAAAACGTGACGCGGTTCCGAATGTAGTTTTAAATACATTGTATAAGTTTACTCAATTGCAATCATCGTTTAGTGTGAATAATATTGCATTAGTAAATGGTCGACCACAAATGTTGAATCTAAAAGAATTGATTCATTATTTTGTTGAACACCGTCATGATGTTGTAGTAAGAAGAGCTCAATTTGAATTGAGAAAAGCGGAAGAAAGAGCTCACATTTTAGAAGGTTTGATTATTGCATCGGATAATATTGACGAAGTAATAGCATTAATTCGATCGTCAAAAGACGGAGATGAAGCAAGAGCTAAATTAGTTGAACGATTCACTTTATCTGAAATTCAAGCACGTGCGATTGTTGAAATGCGTCTGCGTCAATTAACAGGTCTTGAACAGGATAAATTACGTGCAGAATACGAAGAAATCATGAAATTAATTCAACACTTGAAAGATTTATTGGCAAGTAAAGAATTAAGAATGCAATTGATCAAAGATGAATTAGTCGAAATCAGAGATAAATACGGAGATGAGCGTCGTTCCACAATTGAATATTCAGGTGGAGATGTGAGTATTGAAGATTTAATTGCCGATGAAAATGTGGTAATCACCATTTCTCACGCAGGTTATGTAAAACGTACTTCATTGTCGGAATACAAAACTCAAAATAGAGGTGGAGTTGGGCAAAAAGGTTCGGCTACACGTGATCAAGATTTCTTAGAGCATTTATTTGTAGCGACCAATCACCAATATTTATTGTTCTTTACTCAGAAAGGAAAATGTTATTGGATGCGTGTATATGAAATTCCAGAAGGCAACAAAACCAGTAAAGGTCGCGCTATTCAAAACTTGATTAACATTGAAAGTGATGATAAAGTAAAAGCCTTCATTTGTACACAAGACTTGAAAGATGAAGAATACATCAATAGTCATTATGTAATCATGGCGACTAAAAAAGGTCAGGTTAAGAAAACACCTTTAGAGCAATATTCTCGTCCACGTCAAAACGGTATTAATGCTATCACGATTAGAGAAGACGATGAATTATTAGAAGCAAAATTAACTAATGGCGAAAGTCAGGTGTTAGTTGCTGTTAAATCAGGTAAATTAGTTCGTTTCGAAGAAGAAAAAACCCGTCCAATGGGAAGAACAGCTTCGGGTGTACGCGGAATTACATTAGCAGATGATAACGATGAAGTGATTGGCATGGTTTCTGTTAACAAGGATGATATTGCTGACACACAATTATTAGTTGTTACAGAAAAAGGATACGGAAAAAGAACCAAATTGGTTGATGAAGATGGAGAAGATGTGTACCGTATTACAAACAGAGGTGGAAAAGGTGTGAAAACGCTGAATATTACTGAAAAAACAGGAGCATTGATTTCTATTAATAATGTTACTGACGAAGATGATTTGATGATTATCAATAAATCAGGTTTAACCATTAGAATGGAAGTATCAGCTTTACGTGTAATGGGAAGAGCAACTCAAGGAGTTCGTTTAATTAACATCAAAGAAAACGACTCAATTGCAGCTGTAACCAAAGTTATGAAAGAAGATGAGGAAGTGATTGATGCAGAAGCTATGGAAAACGAAGAAGGAAGTGAAGGAAGTGTTGAAAATAATGATGATGTTGACACTTCTACTGAGACTTCGGAAAGTGAAGAATAATATTAATTTTAAATATAATGAAAATTAAAAATGTTTTTATTGCTGGAGCTTTGTTGGTTTCAGTAGTAACTTTTGCTCAGAAAGACGAGTTAAAAGCGTTAAAGAAAATTTATGGTAAATCGGTACCTACTCCAAGTGAATTAGCAGACTACAAAGCTAATTTAGCTAAATTAGAGTCAGTTGCTGTTGAAGAGGCAGACAAAGTTTCCCTAAATTATTATAAATCAGTTTATCCTTTACTAGAGGTTGCCTCAATTGGTGCGGAGCCTACAGCTGTTCAATTGCAGAAAATATTTTCGATTAAAGCAATTTCAGATTTAGCAAGTGGTTTTAATTCGACTTTAGAATATGAAAAAAAATCAGGTAAGAAAGTTTTCTCTGATGACATAAAAGCTAAAGTTACTCAGGTTAAACCTAAACTAGTTAACGCGGCAATTGATTATGGTAAGCAGGAAAAGTTTAATGAATCGTCGAATATTTTATATTCAGCTTATTTAATGGATAAGACCGATCAAGAAAACTTGTACTTTGCCGCAAGTTATGCGGTAAACGCCAAAGATTACTCAAAAGCTTTGGAACATTATTATGAGTTAAAAGCGCTTAACTATTCGGGTGAAAAAATGTTGTACTATGCTGTTAATAAGACAACTAATGCTGAGGAGTATTTTGCAGAAGATAAAACTACTAGAGATACTTATGTGAAGTTAGGTACTTATGAAAAACCTAGAGATGAAAAAGTAACTTCTCGTAAAGGAGAAATTTATAAGAATATAGCTTTAATTTTAGTTGAGCAAGGTAAGATTGCAGAAGCAAAACAAGCAATTTTAGATGCCAGAAAAGCAAACCCTGATGATACTTCTTTGTTGATTACAGAAGCTGATTTTTACCTAAAAGATAAAGATTTTGACAATTATACAAGAGTAGTAAATGAAGCATTAGCTAAAGATCCAAATAATAAACTTTTGATTTTTAATTTAGGTGTAATAAGTGCAGATTCAAATAAATATGATGAAGCTGAAAAATATTATAAAAGAGCCATTGAAATTGATGCAAATTACTACAATGCTTATTTAAATCTAGCCGAATTAAAATTGAGAGCAGACAAAGGTTTGGTTGATCAAATGAAAAAATTAGGTACTTCTGATGCTGATAACAAAAAGTTTGACGAACTTAGAGCTAAACAAATTGCCAATTATAAAGAAGTATTACCTTATCTTGAAAAAGGCGTTGAATTGCAACCCCAAGATGATGCTGTTAAAAGAACGTTATTAGGAGTTTACCAAGCTCTTGAAATGACCGACAAATACAAAGCCTTAAAAGCTAAATTATAATTCAGATACCGTCATAAAAAAAAGCCTCAACTAAGAGGCTTTTTTTTATGATAAATTATTTCTTAATGATATTTTCTAAAACGGCTTTCTTTTCGTAATTGATAACTCTTAGTTCAATTGGCTCTCCAGTAGAAGTCTTGCCTTCAATAATATAAAGCTTTCCACCTTCTTTTTTTACATTACTTTTATCAAAATCGACATCGCCATAAGTTAAAGTATTTTTGATGTCTAGTGTGTCAATCCAATCTTCTTTTAACCGCTCAGAAGCTTCCAGACTATAATGAAAAGGTTTGTTTCTTAAATCATTTAGTACTCTGGCATTTGGAAAATAATTGCAACGAGTGTCTTTTCCAGACCAAACTAATGCAACAACAAACAATCCCATCACAAACCCAACTAAATAATACGCCAAACGCTGATAAAATTTCATCTTTTATTTTTTTGCAAAACTAAGGTAATTCAAACAATAAATAAAATTAAAATACTATCAAATTAATGTCGCTATCAGGCAAATTGAACCAATCTCCAATTGCTTTGTTGGTTAGTATTCCGTGGTAGATGTAAACTCCATTTTTCAAACCTTTATTAATGCGGAGTGCGCTTTCAATTCCACCATCTTCCGCAATATGAATCAAAGAAGGTGTGATTATATTACTTATTGATAAAGAGGCTGTTTTAGAATAACGTGAAGGAATATTTGGAACACAATAATGAATTACATCATTCTTGATGAAGGTAGGTTTTTCATGAGTAGTGATTTCGGAAGTTTCAAAACATCCTCCAGTATCTATACTAACATCAACAATCACAGCTCCTTTTTTCATGTGTTCCACCATTGTTTCTGTTACAACAACTGGGCAGCGATCTTTTCCGCGCATCGCTCCAATAGCAACATCACATCTTCGCAACGCTTTTAACAATGACTTAGGTTGGATCGTTGAGGTAAAAACACGCTGATTCAAATTATTCTGTAAACGACGTAATTTTGTAATCGAATTGTCAAATACTTTTACGTTCGCGCCTAAACCAACAGCCGTTTTGGCAGCAAATTCTCCAACGGTTCCAGCTCCAATAATAACAACATCAGTCGGCGGAACTCCAGTAATATTGCCAAATAAAAGTCCTTTGCCAAATAAATTATTAATCATCAATTCGGCTGCAATTAATATGGATGCCGTTCCAGCTATTTCGCTTAGAGATTTTACTGCAGGATACGAGCCGTCTTCGTCTTTTATGTATTCAAAAGCTAAAGCGGTTATTTTCTTTTTGATTAAAGCTTCAAAATATTCTTTCTTCTGAGTTTTTAATTGAATAGCAGAAATTAAGATGGCATTCTGCTGAAGCATTTCAATTTCTGCCAAAGTAGGTGGTTCGACCTTTAAAATCATCGGGCAACCAAACACTTTTTTAGTATCATTAGTGATTTCAGCACCAGCATCACTGTATTCTTTATCAGTATAACTCGAACTTAATCCAGCGCCTGATTCTAACAATACACGATGACCGTGAGAAGTGAGCGAATTTACAGCGTCAGGAGTCAAGCAAATGCGTCGTTCTTGATAGCTGGTTTCTTTTGGAATTCCGATGAATAACTCGCTTTTGTGACGAGCAATTTCCAGTTTCTCTTCCTGTGGTAGTAGTTGTTGTTTGGTAAAAGGCGTTAGCGACATAATAATACTGTAATTATGCTACCAAGATACAAAAAAATCAAATTAACAAATAGCAAATAATTTAAAAGACAAAAAGACTCACACAAAATTTAATTTCACTAGGTTAGCGTTAATTCTCTTCTCCCATCGGGAAGTGTTATGATTTCAATAATAGAATGCTCGTCTGGAATCAAATTCGGAATCTTCTCAGCCCATTCTATAAAGCACCAATTACCCGAATATAAATATTCATCAATTCCCATATCTAAGGCTTCGCTTTCCGATTTCAATCGATAAACATCAAAATGATAAACCAATTGATTATCATTAGCTTGATACTCATTAACTAAAGAAAAAGTTGGACTACTGGTTGCGTCAGTTACTCCTAAAATTTTGGATAATTCTTTGATTAAAGTAGTTTTTCCAACACCCATTTCTCCGTTAAAAAGAATGACTTTTTTGGGTTGTTCAGAAATGATTTTTTGAGCTACTTCGTTAATCTCTTCCAATGAAAAAATAATCTTCATATGCAACTATTTGTATTCTTCTACTTCGGATTAAAAACTAAAAAAGGAACAATCATTTCTTCTAGTGAAATTCCACCGTGCTGATACGTATTTCGGTAATAACTAACATAGTGATTGTAGTTATTCACATACGCTAAGAAATAATCGTTTTTAGCAAATATGTACGAACTACTCATGTTAATTGCTGGTAAACCAATCTTCTTTGGATCTTTTACAGCATATACTTCTTTATCTTCATAGGTTAAACTTCGACCTGTTTTATAGCGTAAATTCAAACTAGTTTGCTTGTCTCCAATTACTTTTGATGGATTTTTTACATTAATAGTTCCGTGATCTGTCGTAATAATTAACTTGAATCCGAGTTTTTGTGCTTGTTGGATGATTTCCAATAAAGGAGAATTTTTGAACCAACTCAACGTTAATGATCGATAGGCTTTGTCATCTGATGCCAATTCTTTTACTACATCCATTTCGGTTTTAGCATGCGATAACATATCCACAAAATTATAGACAACTGTAACTAAGTTATTGTCTTTTAATCCTTTGAAATTATCGGCCAACTTTTTACCACTCGTTAAATTGGTGATTTTAAAATAATCTTGCTTGATATTCAAGCCCAATCGTTTTAAATGTGCTTCGAGAAATTCAGCTTCGTATAGGTTTTTTCCGCCATCGTCTACATCATTTTTCCAATACTGTGGAAATTGTTTTTCCATTTCTAAAGGTAACAATCCTGAGAAAATCGCATTTCTAGCATACTGAGTTGCAGTAGGTAAAATGGCGTAATACGGAACTTCTTTTTCTAATTTATAGTGATTGCTCACTACACTTTCCATTACTTTCCATTGGTCGTATCGCATATTATCTATTACTACGAAAAGAATTGGTTTTTCTTTCTTTACTAATTCGGGAACAACCAATTCTCTGAATAAATTGTGCGATTGAATGGGTTTGTCGGCTTTGGGAGCAAACCAATCTTCATAATTGCGCTCAATGAATTTTCCGAATTGCGAATTTGCTTCGGCTTTTTGAGATTCTAATATATCAATCAAACCCGTATCACTGATGTTTTCCAACTCCAATTCCCAGAAAAGCAACTTTTTATACAACTCAATCCAATCTTCATAGGAGTTGACCATAGCCAAATCCATTGCAATTTTGCGAAATTCTTTTTGGTAATCCAATGTCGTTTTTTCAGTAACCAATCGCGAGTGATCTAAGTTCTTTTTTAAACTCAATAAAATCTGATTCGGATTCACAGGCTTGATTAAATAATCGGCAATTTTCGAACCGATGGCTTCTTCCATGATGTATTCTTCTTCGCTCTTGGTAATCATGATTACTGGCGTAGATGATTTTTTTTCTTTAATTTCCTGAAGTGTTTCCAAACCGCTCATTCCAGGCATGTTCTCATCCAAAAAAACAATATCAAAGTTGTTTTCTGCAAATATATCAATGGCATCACGACCATTATTACAGGTCGTCACGTCGTAGTTTTTTTTCTCTAAAAATAAAATGTGTGGCTTTAACAAATCAATTTCGTCGTCAACCCAAAGTATTTTGATGTTACTCATAATGTGTTTTAATTTGGTGCAATTTACTATTTATAGAACGATGGTAGTATTAAAATTATTGTAAAATTGAGAGTTACTTTTTAAAACAAAAATGCCTCCAAAATTAAGGAGGCATTTTTTTCATTCATTTTAGTTTGCAACTAATGATAAACTTTTATAGTTATCGCTTAACCATTTTTACAACTTTAATTGCATCACCTTGAGATATGATTACATTGTATACTCCAGATGAATAGGTAGATCCAATTTCAATTTCCGTCATTGAAGAATAATCAACTATTCTATCTTCGATTAATTTGCCTAACATATCGTAAACTCTAACTTGTACAGAATTTTGTGAAGCACTAGTTATGTCTAACATAAAGCTCTCACTAAATGGATTAGGATATGCAACAATATTGAATTCTTTTGCACTCGAATCTACTTTTGAAGTATTTATTCCGCCAGGTGTTGTGATAGAACAAATTGGACCATAAGGTAAAAATTCACCATCTCTGTTTTGAACCGCAACCTCAATTGAATAGGTAGTAGCTAGTTCAGGTGTAAATCCAGCAATAGTGTTTAATCTTACGTCTCTTAAAATTCTAATTACTTCAATAGATTCAGATGTAATTTGATTAGTTATCCTAAATTTATATCCTTGTGCGTAGGGTACATTATTTGCATAAATTATTGTTCCTATCGACGATAAAGAACTGCCACACTGAGAACTTTGAACTTGTGTCAATGGACTTGGAGAAGTCACGTTACAAGCTGGACCAAATGATTGCCACATTCCACCAACTAACGCAGCCACTTCAACCGAGTAAGTTCTAGCAAAATTAAATGTAGTCAATTGATTTAATGAGAATACTCGTAAATATCGATCAATAGTTTGAACTTGATTGGTTGTTAAGTCAGTAACTCTAAATCGATAGCTTTGTGCTCCTGGAACTAAATTGGCATAAATAGGTTGATTAATCGTAGTTAACGTCGAACCACATAGTGTAGGGGTAAGATTAGTAGCAATAGTTAAATTTAATGTATTAATGACAGTACAACCATTTCCGTTAACAGTGTTGAAAGTGTAAACTCCAGTTGTAGAGTATGTAATACCATTTAAAGGCCAAGTGTAAGGTGAAACTTGTGTAATGGTAGTAGTTGTGGTTAACTGTTCAGGTTCAGAAATTGTTCCCGAAACCTTACTTGAACAACCACTAGCGTCAGTTACAGTGAATGAATAATCTCCAGCACCAATTGTAAATGTTCCTATTCCTGTATACGGAACTCTTCCTCCCGTAGCAGATATAGTTATTGTAGTAGTTCCTCCAGAGCAAAAGGATAATAATTCAGGAATAGCTGTAACCGCAATTGTAGGACATGGAGAAGTTGTAATTGAACCTGGTGAACCAATTTCAGAAGTACTATTAGCAGCAATAAATGCACCATTAATACCTACTGAACTCATTTGTGTAATTGGAGTAACTAAACTATTTGTTCCAGCAGCATTGTCAAAAGTTGTATAGGTTGTAGTTGGTGATGCACCAAAAACTACACTCGTTTGCAATACACTACTACTGTTGTATAAATTCACCTGATCTCCACCAGTACTTAGCCCAATTCCACTACCAGTATAATTTCCGATTCGCAAGCCTGATGTTGGATTAGTTCCAAACCAATTGTTTAAGAAAGCAGTAGTTTTGCCTGGTAAATCATTCGTTTCTATAAAGATTACCGATTCACCTGGATTGATGCTAGTAATTCCGTTTAAAGCTACAGCAGCAACTGGCGATTGTGAACTATCATCTACTTTCCAACCTGTAATATCAACAGCAACGGCTTTGGTATTTGTTACTTCAAACCAATCAGCCGCCACAGGACTATTCCCGCTTGACCATGGAGCTACTTCTGAAACAAACAAACGACCAACTGAACCTGGCGAACCGATTTCGTTGGTATCGTTTAGTGCTGCAAATGCATCATTAATGCCAATTTCACTCAATTGAGAAATGCTAGTATTATTAAGTCCGATTGCATTGTTGAATGTTTTATATAGTGTTGTTGGAGAAGCACCAAAAGCAACATTGGCCTGAACGTTTCCATTTGCATCATATAAATTAACTGCATCTCCACCTGTACTTAATCCAATTCCAGAACCTTGATATGTTCCTACTTGTAAACTAGTTGGAGGATTGGCTCCAAACCAAAGCGATTTAAAATTGGCAATAACAGTTGCAGCGGGGTTAGATGTAGAACTTTCTATGAAAATTACGGATTCTCCAGGAGCAATACTTGTAATTCCAGTTAAAGATAAAGAAGCAGCAAATGAATTGGAACTATCATCCACTTTCCAACCTGTGATGTCAAGTGCTGTTGCACCGTTATTGGTTACTTCAAACCAATCGGCTGCAGCTGGGCTATTACCGCTTCCCCATGGAGCTACCTCAGAAATAGTTATGTTAGGAAGTTGTGGAGTTTCATTAATAACATCAGTAACTGATATAGAGAAAGTAACAGATGCATCAGGAGTTGTACCTACGGTTGTATCGTCTACATTTACTGTAACGTCATAGGAAGTTTTAGTTTCAAAGTCAAGAACTGTACCTGGTTTAATGTATAAGCTTGAACCTGTTATTTGGAAATCAGTAGCATCAGTTCCCGATAAAGAGAAAGTATTTGTCCCTAATCCATCATCAGTTACTATAATATCAGCGACTCTAACTGATGGAGTAGTTACCGAGTTTTCTAGTATGGATGAAACTGTATTTGTTAATGTAATAGATGTTGGAGGAAGATTGATTCCGTTTGATGGAGCATACACCCACAATTGTGGATGATTAATGTCTCCACCACCATTCTCGCTTACAATATAAATGTTGCCATCAAAATCCATTGTAATTCCTTCGTGTTGCTGAGAAGCTACATTCAACGGATTTCCTGCGTCAGATACAATAGTAAGTGTACTAGCAATAGCACCATTTCTGTCAATATTAACAACCTGAGCATTTTCTTGACTCAATACCAAAAGGTTGGTTTCCAGTGATTGTCCAGAAGTAACAGGTAAATTTGATAAAGCATAAACATCAGCCACATCCGTAAAACCTAACAATGCTGGATCAAAAAGATTCACTGAATTTACTGTAGTTGGTGAACCATTTGTAGCGGTTCCTGCTGTAAAATCAACATTAGTTTGAAAAATTCCTATAGGATCAATCTCTTTTAAAATGATATATCCATTAGTTATTGGATCAAACGAAAGCCCCTCTGTTCCTGTATTTGGAACAAATGTCCCTATTTTTACGGTTTGTGTGTTGGCTCTTGTAAGTGTAGTTCCTGCAGTATAAGTAAATTTAACCAATTGTCTATCACGCTCTTCACTCATTACAAATTCGCCATTACCAATGTAAGTAAGACCTTCTGTATCATAAAAATCGGTTCCTTGCGGACTGCTTCCCAGCGCCATAGTCATAGTATCGATTAATTGTCCAGTTTTTGATACCTGAGTGACAGAAGTACTACCATCTGCAGTTATAAACAAAGTATCCGTGTCCCAATTGTAGGTTACAGCAGAAGCTTCCTGACACAACAAGTTATTAGCTGGAGCAACGGTTTGAGTTGGTTCAGGTAAGTTATAGCGTCCTACTCTAACATAAGTTGAAAGATCTATGCTTGAAATAGATGGGTTTGCAGTAGTAAAACTAGCTGATTGCGTAGTTGTAATTGCATTATCACTCTGATCTTCTATGGTGTTTGGAAGTAAAGCAATATAATACAATTGATTGTTTGTTAAAGATGATGATGGAATAATTGTAATCGTATTGGAAGCAAAAGTGGCATCAAACGGAACTAATTCACCTGAAGCGTTATTAAGTCTTAACTCTAAAACAACATCAATAGTAGTGTTTGTGATAGCATCATTATTCAGTAATCTAACATTTTCATTAAAAATAATAGTTGGATTAGAAGTGGAAACTACATTAATTGCCCCATCAATAGGAAAAAAAGTTGTCGTTGGTGCTGTTGTATCGCCACCGCTAACAAGACTTGTTCCTTGAACTGTGAAATTATCAAAACGATTGTTTCCAGCTGTTCCGCCTGGTGCTTGAGAGAATTCTACTTTTAATTTAAAATTAGGGTTGTTATCTGCTGCAGCAATAGCTGAAAAATCAAGTGTTGCCAAGCTTGGATCGCCATTGTTTGGTGTAATTGTAGTAAAAGACGTAAATGTTGTTCCATTTAACGAATACGACCACGATTGTGTTCCTGCGCCTTGTGCAGAACGACGCGTTGCAAATTTTACAACAATGTTTTCATAACCTGTTGTGGGTAATGCAAATTCCAATGCCCCACCAATTGGATCGTTGAAACGTAAATGCGTACCAGATGCATCTCCGTTTTGCGCATTTAAATTTAAAACACTGAAGTTTTGACCAGTTCCTCCAGCGAAATCGATTAAACTAATTCCACCTGGAATAGCATTTAAAGTAGCTCCACCAAAGGTCTGTGTAGGTGTGGTAATAGTAGCAACTGACGCATTATTGTTAAAATTCCAATAGTGCATCAACGTTTGACCATATGAGCTTTGAATGATGGTAAAAAGAAAGAACAGCAATCCTTTTACAAAGTAATTGTTAGACATAAAATTTTGTTTTATTGATTTTTACAAAATTGGTATACTAATGTTATTTCAGAATTACTTCAAAGACAACATTCATCTACAAAAAATTAAGTTAACTTCTCTAAATTGTTTCTAAAAATGATTACGTAATGCTTAATTTTACAATTTCAAAACAATGAATGAATGGAATAAAATTATAGTACTCTCTCACTCAATAATTTCTTTAGAAAAATGGAATCTTATTGATGGAAATAATTACTTTACACAAATCATTTTTATTTTAGTAACAAATTCAATCAAAAAGCTACTCATCAATCAAAATCAGTATTATGAAATTTAGTAGAACATTTTCCCTTATACTTACGCTGTCAATTGTAATTAGCAGTTGCAGCAAAAAAGAATCTACATTTGTTGATCCTTTATTGACGCATCGTGACACTACCGTTAATCCTGCAGACGATTTCTTTATGTATGCCAATGGTGGTTGGTTCAAACAAAATCCAATTCCAAAATCAGAACGAAGCAACGGTATTTTCCAAATGATACAAGATACTGTAAATGCTCAGATTAAAACGATTTGTGAAAATGCTGCCAAAAATGACGATCTACTCAAAGGCAGTAACGAACAAAAAATAGGCGATTTTTATGCTTCTGGAATGGACTCGCTTTCTATAAATAAAGCGGGGATTTCTCCTTTAAAAAACGAAATTGCTCGCATTTCAGCAGTTAAAGATGTATCGGGTTTGTTATCAACTATGACTCATTTGCAGACTATTGGTTCTGGACCAGGTTTTGGATTTTATGTAGGTCAAGATGATAAAAACAGTGACAAAAACGCATTGTTTTTTTATCAAGGCGGATTGGGTTTAGGCCAACGTGATTATTATTTTGATACCGACCAACAAACGACAAAAATCAGAAATGAATACGTAAAACACGTTCAGAAAATTCTTGAATTATCGGGTGAAACTTCTCAAACTGCAATAAAAAATGCAGCAATAATTATGAAACTCGAAACAGAGTTGGCCCAAAATTCAAGAAAAATGGAAGTGCTTCGTGATCCTTTGAAAAATTACAACAAAATGTCTGTAGCTCAGTTTTCTGCTTTAACATCCAATATTCATTGGGACAAAATGATTACTGATTTAGGAATAAAAAATGCTGATTCAGTAATTGTGGGTCAACCCGAATTTTTCAAAGCTCTAAACACAATGATAAAATCGTATTCAATTGAAGATTGGAAGACGTATATGAAATGGGATTTGATCAATACCTACGCATCGTATCTTAACGCTGAGATTGAAAATCAAAATTTTAAATTTTATTCTTCTGTCATGAGTGGCGTTAAGCAACAAAAACCAAGATGGAAACGAGTAGTGGAGCAAACCAATGGTTCTTTAGGTGAATTAATCGGACAGATTTATGTTAAAGACTATTTGCCAAAAGGCTCAAAAGAAAAGTTACTCGAAATCGGAAATAACATCAGAGATGTATATGCCGAACACATCAAAAAATTAGATTGGATGAGTGAAGCTACCAAAGTAAAAGCGTTACATAAGTTGAGTAAAGTGGTAATGAAAGTAGGTTATCCTGATAAATGGAAAGACATGAGTAGTGTAGCCATTGAACGAAATACGTACTGTAAAAATGTAATGGCAGTCAACAAATGGAGCTACAATGAAATGGTTTCAAAATTTGGAAAACCAGTGGATAGAACTGAATGGGGAATGTTTCCGCAAACCTACAACGCTTATTACAGTCCAAGTAATAACGAAATTTGTGTGCCAGGTTGTAACATCATTGTTCCAGGTTTTGAAGGAAGAATGCCTGACGATGCAGTTTTGTATGGAATAATTGGAGGTTCGACTTTTGGACACGAAATCACTCATGGTTTTGATGATCAAGGTAGTTTGTATGATGATAAAGGAAATCTTAGAAATTGGTGGACTGCAGAAGACATGAAAAAATTCAAAGCCAAAACAAAGCTCATCGTTGAACAATTCAACAGATATAATGTAGTTGATGATAAGTTTGTCAATGGTGATGCTACTCAAGGTGAAAACATAGCCGATTTAGGTGGAGTAGTAATGGGTTATGAAGCATTCAAAAAAACAAAACAATTTAAAAACAACGAAAAAATAAGTGGCTTAACTCCAAATCAACGTTATTTCTTAGCCTATGGTTATGCTTGGATGGTCAATACTAATAAAGAAGCTTTGGCACAAATGGTCATGACTGATGTGCATTCGCCTGCTAAATTCAGAGTTAACGGACCATTAAGTAATATTCCCGAATTCTATGAAACCTTCAACGTGAAACCAACAAATAAAATGTTTGTTCCAGAAAATCAACGTGTTGTAATTTGGTAAGATTCGACATGAATTACACAAATTAGCACTAATTAATTCGTGAAATTAAATTTTACAAACAATGTCTTTGTGATAATTCGTCATAATTCGTGTAAAAAATCTAAAAGAAAGTCCCGATATAATCGGGATTTTTTTTGCGCGCAATTTTACCTATATTTGTTAAAATAAATAATTCAGTAGTGAATCCTACCAACAAGCTTAAAATATTCAACGATCCTATCTATGGTTTTATCACCATTCCCAATACATTAATTTACGATTTAATTCAGCATCCTTATTTTCAACGATTGCGACGTATTTCTCAAATGGGAATGTCGTATTTAGTATATCCCGGAGCGCACCATACCCGTTTTCATCATGCTATTGGTTGTATGCACATCATGCAAAAAGCAATTGAAACTTTACGTTTTAAAGGCGTGAGTATTTCTGAAGATGAAGCCAACGGACTTTTAATCGCTATTTTACTGCACGATATTGGTCACGGTCCGTATTCGCATGCTATGGAAAATAGTATCGTCGAAGATGTACATCATGAAGAAATTTCGTTGCTTTTTATGAATCATTTGAATACGGAATTCGAAGGTAAATTATCACTGGCAATTCAGATTTTTAAAGGCGAATATCCAAGAAAATTTTTCTATCAATTGATATCAAGTCAGTTGGATATGGATCGAATGGATTACTTAAAACGCGATAGTTTCTACAGTGGTGTAGCCGAAGGAAACATCAACAGTGATCGACTCATTCAGATGATGAATGTACAAGACGAACAATTGGTCATCGAAGAAAAAGGAATCTATTCTGTCGAGAAATTTTTAGTAGCGCGTCGTTTAATGTATTGGCAAGCCTATCTTCATAAAACTAGCGTAGTTGCTGAAATCATCCTGACAAAAATCCTCAAAAGAGCCAAAGAGTTAACCGAAAAAGGAATTCTTCTTGAATGCAGTAAACCATTGCTTTATTTTATGCAGAATAAAGTCAGTTTGAGCGATTTTAATGATACTGTTTTAGATACATTTGCTTTATTGGATGATGTTGATGTGATGAGCGCTATTAAAAACTGGCAATTCAATGACGATTATGTGTTGAGTTCGCTGTGTAAAATGATTATTAATCGCGATTTGCTCAAAATTCAAATGTCAGAAGATAAACCTGATAAAGAAAATTTGAATCAACTGAAAGAACGCTTTTTGAAAATAAGTCCGATTGATGCCAAAGACATTGAGTATTTTGTCTTCAAAGGGAAATTAAAAAATCAAGCCTATAATAAGAACAGCGGCCCAATAAGCATTGTCAAAAAAGATAAAACCATTGAAGATGTTGTAGAAGCATCTGATCAATTGCATTTGAAAGCATTGTCAAAACCAGTGACTAAATATTTTATTTGTTTTCCAAAAGTGCTCTTAGATACATAGGTATTTAATTAAATTTTATATTTTTGCCAAGATGATTTTGAGCCAAGGTTTTTTTAGGCATGAACTGAGAGAATTAAATTCGAGTTCCATCTTATACGGATGGGAAATATAATCTGATAAGATGAAATTTACAGCCGAACAAATAGCAGGAATTTTAGAGGGCGAAGTAGTAGGAAATCCTAATGCTGAAGTCTTTAAATTAGCCAAAATTGAAGAAGGAACTGCCGGTTCTCTTACATTTTTAGCCAATCCGAAATACCAGAACTTTATATATACCACAGAAGCTTCCATCACAATTGTTAATCAAACATTTGAGCCAGAGCAACCGATTTCTACCACTTTAATTAAAGTAGAAGACGCCTACAAATCATTTTCAAAATTATTAGAATACTACAATCAAGTAAAATTGATGAAATCAGGAATCGAACAACCATCAGTGATTTCTGAAAATGTAACCTATGGTGAACATTTGTATTTAGGTAGTTTTTGTTACATCGGAAAAAATGTTACCATCGGAACTAACGTAAAAATTTATCCCAATACGTTCATTGGCGATAATGTATCGATTGGTGATAATTGTATCTTGTTTGCAGGTGTTCGTATCTATTCTGAAACTGAAATTGGTAATAATTGTACTATACATTCTGGAAGTATTATCGGTTCTGACGGATTTGGTTTCGCTCCTTCTGAAGACGGAAGTTTCAGTAAAATTCCGCAAATTGGGAATGTGATTTTAGAAGATAATGTGGATGTGGGTTCGTGTACAACCATTGATCGCGCTACATTAGGTTCAACTATCATCCGAAAAGGAGTGAAGCTCGACAATCAAATTCAGATTGCTCACAACGTTGAAATTGGTGAAAATACGGTTATTGCAGCTCAAACTGGAATTGCAGGTTCGACAAAAATTGGTAAAAATTGCCTAATTGGTGGCCAAGTTGGATTTGCCGGACATTTAACTATTGGCGACGGTGTTCGCATCCAAGCACAATCAGGAATAGGGAAAAACCTGAAAGACGGAGAAACCGTTCAAGGTTCACCCGCTTTCAATTATGGCGATTTTAGCAAATCGTTTGTACATTTTAGAAACTTCCCGAAAATTGTGGCTGATATTGATGAATTAAAGAAAAAAATTGAATAAAAAATAAACTGAATGAACACTATTGTTAAACAAAAGACCATTGCGAGTGAAATTTCACTAACTGGAGTTGGATTACACACAGGAAAAGAGGTGAAAATGACTTTCAAACCTGCGCCAGTAAACAATGGCTATACTTTTGTACGAGTAGATTTGGAAGGCAGTCCAATTATCGAAGCAGATGCCAATTATGTAGTGAATACACAACGCGGAACCAATCTTGAAAAATTAGGAGTTAAAATACAAACTTCTGAACACGTTTTGGCTGCTTTTGTAGGTTGTGATGTGGATAACGTAATCATCGAATTGAACGAATCGGAACCGCCAATCATGGATGGTTCTTCAAAATATTTTGTTGAAGCTATTGAAAAGGCTGGAGTAGTAGAACAAGACGCTGAACGCAAATATTACGTTGTAAAAGAAGTAATTTCTTTTGCTGACGAAACTACTGGAAGTGAAATTATAGTAATGCCTGCCGATGATTATCAAGTAACGGCAATGGTTGATTTTGGGACAAAAGTATTGGGAACCCAAAATGCTAACATGAAAAACATCTCTGAGTTTAAAACTGAAATTGCTGATGCCAGAACATTTAGTTTCCTTCACGAATTGGAAACCTTGTTGGATGAAGGTCTTATCAAAGGCGGTGATTTAAATAATGCTATTGTTTACGTTGACAAAGAGATTTCTCCAAAAACTATTGAAAATTTGAAGGTTGCTTTTGGAAAAGATTCCATTTCAGTTAAACCAAACGGAATTTTAGACAACCTAACTCTTCATTATCCAAATGAAGCAGCACGTCATAAGTTACTGGATGTTATCGGTGATTTGTCTTTAATCGGAATGCGTATTAAAGGAAAAGTGATTGCCAATAAACCCGGACATTTTGTAAACACTCAGTTTGCAAAGAAATTGTCTAAAATCATTAAAATTGAACAAAAAAATCAGGTTCCAGTTTATAATTTAAATTTAGAACCATTAATGGATATTCATAAAATTATGAGTATTCTTCCACACAGACCTCCATTTTTATTCGTTGACCGAATTATCGAAATGTCAGAAAGCCATGTTGTTGGTTTGAAAAATGTAACAATGAACGAAACGTTTTTTGTTGGACATTTCCCTGGAGCGCCTGTAATGCCAGGAGTTATCATAGTGGAAGCAATGGCGCAAACGGGCGGAATTTTGATATTAAGTTCGGTTCCAGATCCTGAAAATTACTTGACCTATTTCATGAAAATTGACAACGTTAAGTTCAAACATAAAGTATTGCCAGGCGACACTTTAGTATTCAAATGTGATTTGATTTCGCCAATTAGAAGAGGAATTTGTCACATGCAAGCCAGCGCTTACGCGAATGGTAAATTGGTGGCAGAAGCCGAATTAATGGCACAAATAGCTAAAAAACAATAAAATGTAGTTTATAGTCATTCAAGTACAAACAACAAACTATAAACAATAAACAAAAATATATGAATCAACCTTTAGCCTACGTTCATCCAGGAGCGAAAATTGCAAAAAATGTTGTAATCGAACCTTTTACAACTATTCATAATAACGTTGTTATCGGAGATGGAACTTGGATTGGTTCCAATGTGACTATAATGGAAGGCGCGCGAATTGGTAAAAATTGTAATATTTTTCCAGGCGCAGTTATCGCTGCAGTTCCACAAGATTTAAAGTTTGGAGGTGAAGAATCTCTTGCGGTAATTGGTGACAATGTTACTATAAGAGAGTGTGTTACCATTAACAGAGGAACAATTGCATCAGGTCAAACCAAGATTGGAAACAATTGTCTAATCATGGCAACAGCACACATTGCTCACGATTGTCATATTGGCGATAATGCGATTATTGTGAATGGTGTTGCACTTGCCGGACACGTAATTGTGGGTGATTATGCCATCATTGGTGGTTTAGCTGCCATTCATCAGTTCATTCACATTGGTGATCATGCAATGATATCTGGAGGTTCGTTAGTACGTAAAGATGTTCCGCCTTTTACTAAAGCGGCAAAAGAACCTTTGTCGTACGTAGGAATTAACTCAGTTGGTTTAAGAAGAAGAGGCTTTTCTACCGAAAAAATCAGAGAGATTCAAGATATTTACCGAATTTTGTATCAGAAAAATTACAATACATCACAAGCTGTAGCAATCATTGAAGCCGAAATGGAAGCAACTCCAGAACGTGATGAAATCATTCTTTTCATCAGAAATTCTTCACGCGGAATCATGAAAGGTTACACAGGAACAGTTTAAAAACAAAATAAATTAATCAATATAAATACAATTCAGAATGGCAAGTACATCAGATATTAGAAACGGATTATGCATTAAACACAATCACGACATCTATAAAATCATCGAATTCTTACACGTAAAACCAGGTAAAGGTCCAGCTTTCGTAAGAACCAAATTAAAATCATTGACTAACGGAAAAGTATTGGACAATACATTTTCTGCGGGTCACAAAATTGATGTTGTTCGTGTGGAAACGCATACATTTCAATATCTATATGCAGAGGGAAATGATTTTCACTTTATGAACACCGAATCATACGAGCAAATTACTTTGAATAAAGACGTTTTAGATAATCCCGATTTATTAAAAGAAGGAACTAATGTAATGGTTCAAATCAACACCGAAACTGATTTACCTCTTTCTGTTGATATGCCAGCTTCTATTGTTTTAGAAGTTACTTATGCAGAACCAGGAGTAAAAGGAAATACAGCTACAAATGCGACCAAACCTGCGAAAGTTGAAACAGGTGCATCAGTAAACGTTCCTTTATTCATCAATGAAGGTGATAAAATCAAAATTGATACTGCAACAGGTAAATACATCGAAAGAGTATAATGAAAATTTGTTTCAGGTTTAAAGTTTCAAGTTTACATCACTTGAAACTTTAAACTTGAAACCTGAAACAAAAATGTTAAATGAAGTTTCCAAAATCACATTCATTAAAAGAAATTGCCGAAATCATCAACTGTCCATTCGTTGGCGCTGATGATTTCCAAGTTTTGGGTATGAATGAAATTCACGTAGTTGAACCCGGCGATATTGTTTTTGTCGATCATCCAAAATACTACGATAAAGCGCTACAATCGGCTGCAACTATTGTTTTAATTAACAAAGAAGTAGATTGTCCAGAAGGAAAGGCATTGTTGATTTCAGACGATCCGTTTCGCGATTTTAATAAACTTACGAATCATTTTCGACCTTTTCAAAGTGCTTCAGTATCCATTTCTGAATCCGCTAAAATAGGAGAAGGAACTCAAATACAACCCAATTGTTTTGTAGGCCATAATGTAACTATCGGGAAGAATTGTTTGATTCATTCTAATGTTTCCATTTATGACAATACTGTAATTGGTAACAATGTAATCATTCACGCCGGAACCATTCTAGGTGCTGACGCTTTTTATTACAAAAAACGTCCAGAAGGTTTTGATCAGTTGATTTCAGGTGGAAGAGTAGTGATAGAAGATAATGTCGGAATTGGTGCTTTATGTACCATTGATAAAGGTGTTACAGGCGATACGACTATTGGTGAAGGAACCAAAATTGACAACCAAGTGCATGTTGGTCATGACACGGTAATTGGTAAAAAATGCCTAATCGCATCCCAAACTGGAATTGCAGGTTGTGTGATTATTGAAGATGAAGTTACACTTTGGGGACAAGTAGGAACTACAAGCGGAATCACCATTGGTGCCAAAGCCGTAGTTTTGGGACAAACGGGTGTAACCAAATCAATTGAAGGAGGAAAAAGCTATTTCGGAACTCCAGTAGAAGAATCAAGAGAAAAATTAAAACAATTGGCCAATGTGAAACGCATTCCAGAGATACTAAACAATATAAACAACAAATGAGTCCAAAAGATATAGTACTTGAATTATACAAGTCGGATGTTCTATTAGACAAAGAAGCCGTTGCTCGATTGATGCACCCAGAAGTGACCATCGATTGGAACAGCAGCAAGGGTTTTATACAAATGAATTACCACGATATTATTGCATTAACCGAAGAGTTGAGTAAGGCTTATATTCGTTCCAAAATGCGCATCAGTCATGTAATAAGCGAAGGAAATACAGTTGCATTGCGTTTTTCTCACTTTGTAAAAACCATCGAAAACCCCAGAGAAGAAATGCTTTTAGCACATTTTTCAGTAATTTGGGAAGTGAAAGACGATAAGTTATATCGTGGCTATCAAATGAGCCAGTTTTCCTAAGAAAAACGATATCAATTTAGCAAAAAAACTAATCACGAATCACTATTTACTAATTACTATTTTATACTTTTGCAACACAATACAAACAAACTATATAAAAATTAACTTATGAGCGTTTTAGTCAATAAAAATTCAAAAATAATTGTACAAGGTTTTACAGGAAGCGAAGGAACTTTTCACGCTGAACAAATGATTGAATACGGAACGAATGTGGTAGGTGGAGTTACACCAGGAAAAGGTGGTTCTACTCATTTGGATCGTCCAGTATTCAACACAGTGAAAGAAGCGGTTGAAAAAGCCGGAGCTGATACTACGATTATTTTTGTTCCGCCAGCTTTTGCTGCAGATGCGATTATGGAAGCGGCTGATGCTGGAATCAAAGTAATCATTTGTATTACTGAAGGTATTCCGGTTGCTGATATGATTAAAGCGTATGCATACATTAAAGATAGAGATTGTCGTTTAATCGGACCAAACTGTCCAGGTGTAATCACTCCAGAAGAAGCAAAAGTGGGTATTATGCCAGGTTTTGTATTCAGAAAAGGAAATGTTGGTATCGTTTCTAAATCGGGAACGTTAACGTATGAAGCGGCCGATCAAGTAGTAAAACAAGGATTAGGAATTACAACGGCTATCGGAATTGGTGGTGATCCAATAATCGGAACAACAACCAAAGAAGCAGTTGAATTATTGATGAATGATCCAGAAACTCATTGTATCGTAATGATTGGTGAAATTGGAGGACAATTAGAAGCGGATGCTGCTAAGTGGATTAAAGCCGATGGTAACCGTAAACCAGTGGTTGGATTTATTGCTGGTGAAACCGCTCCAAAAGGAAGAACAATGGGTCACGCAGGTGCAATTGTTGGTGGTGCAGATGATACTGCCGAAGCCAAAAAACGCATCATGAGAGAAAACGGAATTCACGTAGTAGATTCTCCAGCAAAAATTGGTGAAAAAGTAAAAGAAGTATTGGGATAATCCTAAACTAAAATATAATTGAAGAAGCCTTGCATTTTTTGTAAGGCTTTTTTTTATATTTTCACGCAACTTATTCAGTTGGTTTGCATCATTAAAGAAAAATAAGTTATGAGAAAATTATACTTCCTTATCGTTTCGTTTTTCTATATGAATTCTGCATCAGCACAAATCATAAATATTCCTGATCCTGTTTTTAAAAGTAAGCTAACAAGCACTACTTTGGGAGAATTTTCGGATGCTAATAATAATAACATCATAGTTGACGCCAATCAAGATGGTGAAATTCAACTTAGCGAAGCGCTTCAAGTGCATACCATATATTTTAATAGTACTCAGCCCTACGTTACTGACATGACTGGAATTCAATATTTTGAAAATATCAGAAGACTGTATATCGCTCCAGCGGTATTAACGACACTTAATTTATCAGGGCTCAGTAATTTAATTGAGTTGTCTTATTACAATAATGATTTTAATTATAATTTAACAAGTGTAAATCTTACTGGACTCACAAGCTTAGAGAAGTTACATATTTCTAATTGTCAATTAACGTCATTAAATTTATCGGGTTTAATAAATCTTAAATACATTGATTGCGACGATAACTTAATAACAAATTTAGATGTTCAAGGATTGCCTAATCTTGAAGTTTTGCAATGCCGTTATAATCAGTTGACTAATTTGAATCTCTCCAATTTGACAAATTTGAGAGAAGTGCATTGCTGGTATAATAATCTGACCCAAATAGATTTAAATGGTTTGCCAGCTCTGAAAACATTCTATTGTACAGGAAATGAATTGAGTAGTATTGATCTTTCTGATTGTAATGCCTTAGAGTTTTTAGAATGTAGTGATAATCAACTGTCAACTATTGATTTAACCAATTTAACTCAACTGACGGGTGTCTATTGTCAAGATAATTTATTGATTACTCTAGATATAACGGAGAATACTTTATTAACCAACCTTAATTGTAATAATAATCAATTGACTTCATTGTTTTTGAAAAATGGAAACAATTCTTTATATATTCAATTACAAAACAATACAACATTATCGTATGTCTGTGCGAATAATAATATCGTGAATCAACTTCAAAATTATGTTAATTCTTTAGGCTACAATTGCCAAGTTAATTCGTATTGCTCATTCGATCCAGGAGGAACATTTTACACAATCCAAGGAAATAATCGATATGATTTTGATAACAATGGTTGTGATTTAAACGATACTGATTTTCCAAATTTAAGACTTAATATAACTAACGGAACAGTTTCAGGTTCAGTTTTCAGTGATTTAACAGGTAGTTACAGTATTCCTGTTCAATCAGGAACACATGTTATTACTCCACAACTTGAGTATCCAACTTATTTTTCTATTTCACCAACATCAGCTTCGGTAACTTTTCCTGATGCTCTAAGTCCGTTTACTCAAAATTTTTGTGTAACTCCAAATGGTACTCACAATGATTTAGAAATTACAATTTTACCTGTAAATAATGCTCAACCAGGATTTGATGCTAGTTATAAAATTATTTATAAAAACAAAGGAACAACTTCTCAGTTAGGTAATTTAAGTTTAACTTTTGATGATGCTGTTATGGATTTTATGTCTGCAAATACAACACCTACAAGTCAAGCAGTAAATGTCTTATTGTGGAGTTTTAGCAATCTAGAACCATTTGAAAGCAGAGAAATCGCATTGGTAATGAACTTAAATTCGCCAACAGAAACTCCTGCTTTAATTGGTGGTTCAGTTTTGAATTATTCCACTTCGATTACTGGTTTAACTGATGAAACTCCAATTGATAATACAGCTTCATTAAACCAAGTAGTTGTAAACTCATTTGACCCTAACGACAAAACATGTCTTGAAGGAACAATAATTACTCCAGATAAAGTAGGTGAGTATGTTCATTATATGATTCGTTTCGAAAATACAGGAACTGCCAATGCCCAGAATGTGGTGGTGAAAGACCTAATTGATACTTCAAAATTTGACGTTACTACTTTAATTCCAATAGATGGAAGCCACGAATTTTATACTCGAATTACCAACACTAATCAAGTCGAATTCATTTTTGAAAACATTCAATTACCTTTTGACGATGCTAACAACGATGGTTATATAGCATTCAAAATAAAAACTAAACCAACATTGGTTACAGGTAATTCGTTCAGTAATACGGCAAGTATTTACTTTGATTACAATTTCCCAATCATCACCAATACGGCGACAACTACTATTCAAGCGTTATCGAATCCCGATTTTGAATTTTCAAACTATATTCAATTAACACCTAATCCAGCAAAAGACGTTTTGAATATTACTTCTAAAATGGATATAGAAATTTCATCAATTAGCATTTACAATGCATTAGGTCAGTTAGTGATTGTTGTTCCAAACGCTAAAGAAACAAACAGCGTTGATGTATCGCAATTAACATCAGGAACTTATTTTATAAAAGTGATTTCGGATAAAGGAAGTTCAAGCAGTAAGTTCATTAAACAATAAGAATCTTTTAAACTATTGATATAAAAAGCGCTACATTTAGTAGGGCTTTTTTGTTTATATTTGTTTTTTTAATACATAGATTATGAGAAAAATATACTTTTTATTAATTGTGTTTTGTTTGTTTAATAAAGTAAATGCTCAGATTGTTTCGATTCCTGATGCTAACTTTAAAGCAAAATTAATAGAAGCAAATACAACTAATTATATTGCTAAAAATTTATCTGGAAATTATTTTAAAATCGACAGCAATAATGATGGAGAAATACAATTGAATGAAGCTCAACAAGTAAGCTACTTAAATGTGAGTGGGTTTTCTATTGTCTCTTTAGAAGGTATTTTGAGTTTTTCGGGATTAGTAACATTAGAATGCATCTATAACTCTTTAACTACATTGGATGTTAGTGGTTTACAAAATTTGGAAGAACTATTTTGTGAATATAATGATTTAACATCGATTAATTTAAATGGTTTACAAAGTTTAACTATATTGAAATGTGGATATAATCAATTGCAAACTATAGACCTAACTAGTTTAATAAATTTATATCAATTGCATATATTTTATAATCAATTGCAAACCCTAACTATAAATGGTTTACAAAATTTGAATTTAATTTTTTGTCAAAACAATTTATTACAATCGATTAATATTATAAATACACCTAATATTAATTCCTTAGTATGTGCTAATAATCAATTGACTTCACTTAATTTTATTGGAACAACAAACATGAAAGCTATACAATGTTCTAATAATTTACTTACTACATTAAATGTTTCAAGTTTATCAAATTTAGAATATTTAGCTTTCGAATTGAATCAAATAAGTAATATAAATGTTGAAGGCTTAATAAATTTAGAAGGAATTCAATTTTCTAACAACCCTTTAACATCAATTGATCTCAGTCAAAATGTGAATTTAAATTTTATAAGAAGTAATAACACATTGCTATCTTCACTCGATGTTAATACTTTACCCAACTTAGCCACACTCTATTGTAGTTCGAATAATAATTTAGAATCACTAGACCTTAGTAGTTCTATTAATTTAACCTCTTTTAGTTGTAATAATAATATTAATTTAGAATCACTTTACATCAAAAATGGTAGTATTGAAAATAATTTGAATTTTTTTTCAAATCCTAATTTGCATTACTTATGCGTTGATGATAATCAAATTACTCAAGTTCAAAATTTAGTTACTTCTTATGGTTATACTAATTGTGAAATAAATTCATATTGCTCTTTTACACCAGGTGGCGCTTTTTATACTATTGAAGGAAATAGTAAATATGATGAAAATAATAATGGATGTGACATAGAAGATATTAATTTTCCAAACCTAAAATTCGCTATAAATAATGGGACTAATTTTGGTACGACAATTTCTGATGCTTCTGGAAATTATGCTATTCCAGTTCAATCTGGAGCATATACGATAACACCAATAATAGAAAATCCAACTTATTTCAATATTTCTCCAACAAGTAGTAATGTAAATTTTCCAATCCAATCTAGTCCAAATATTCAAAATTTTTGCATTTCTCCTAACAGTATTCATAATGATTTAGAAATAGTAATTATTCCGATTGATTTAGCAAGACCAGGATTTAATGCTAATTATAAAATTATATACAAGAATAAAGGAACACATCCTCAATCGGGTAACTTAGACTTAACATTTGATGATGCGATAATGGATTTTATCTCTTCAGATTTAACACTTGCGAGTCAATCAGTAAATACCTTATCGTGGAGTTTTAGCAATCTAGAACCATTTGAAAGCAGAGAAATCGCATTGGTAATGAACTTAAATTCGCCAACAGAAACTCCTGCATTAATTGGAGGTTCAGTTTTGAATTATTCAGCATCGATAACTGGTTTAACCGACGAAACTCCAATTGATAACACAACTTCATTAAATCAAGAAGTTGTAAACTCATTTGATCCAAACGATAAAACGTGTCTTGAAGGAGATGTGATCACACCTAATGAAGTAGGAGATTACATTCATTACCTAATTCGTTTTGAAAATACAGGAACTGCCAATGCCCAGAATGTCGTGGTGAAAGACCTAATTGATACTTCAAAATTTGATGTTACTACTTTAATTCCAATAGATGGAAGTCATGAGTTTTACACTCGAATTACCAACACCAATCAAGTAGAGTTCATTTTTGAAAACATTCAATTGCCTTTTGATGATGCCAACAACGACGGTTATGTTGCGTTCAAAATCAAGACCAAACCAACATTAGTTACAGGAAATTCTTTCAGTAATACGGCAAGTATTTACTTTGATTACAATTTCCCAATCATCACCAATACTGCAACAACTACTATTCAAGCGTTGACTAATCAAGATTTTGAGTTTTCCAATTATTTTAAATTAGCACCAAATCCAGCTAATGAGTTCTTGACTATTACTACTAAATCGAATATCGAGGTTTCGTCTATCAGTATTTATAACACGTTAGGCCAATTGATTTTGGTTATTCCAAACGCTAAAGAAACAAGCAGTGTTGATGTATCGCAATTAACAACAGGAACGTATTTTATAAAAGTGATTTCGGATAAAGGAAGTTCAAATAGTAAGTTCATTAAACAATAAACAATTACCGTTTCAACGTAAAATGACCGCGGAGTTCTTTGCCGTTTTCTCTGACAACCACAAACCAATAATCGGTTGCGGGTAATAGTTCGCCATTGAGTTTTCCATCCCAACCACGACTTTCAGGCGTAAAACCAGTAATGAGTTTTCCAAATCGATCAAAGATGTAGGTTTTCATATTGGGTTCAACATACGAGAATTTGATAAACCAATACTCGTTGAATCCATCACCATTTGGAGTAAAATATTTTGGGTAATTCAGCAGAAACGTTTCTTCAGTGTCGATTCCGCAATCACTCAAGTCTTTGACAATTACAGTGTAAGGACCAGGTTGTAATCCACCAAAAATCGGACTTTCCTGAAAATGCAATCCATCAATTGAATACAAGTAGGTTTGTGAATCGTCATTTTCTAACACAACTTCAATAGTGTTATCATTGTCAGTCCAATCGCTAGTTTCAAGATAATCAATTACTGGCGGAATTGTCGTGGTTACATTGTATACAAATCGACCATTACAATTCCCTGTTGGAAACGATTGAATAACATCCACAGTATATTGACCACTTTGATTGACCGAAATGGATGAAGTGGTTGCTCCAGTTGACCATTGATAAGAAGTAAAAATTTCATCGGTTGATAAGGTAACACTTTCACCTTGACATAAATTGATGTTTATCGGTTCTCCAGTTGTATATGGGTTTACGATGAGATCGAAATCGGTTACATCAAAACAATCCACACTATTGTTGTATTCTAATCGGCAGTAAACAGTAGTATTGCCTGAAGTATAACTATTTGAAATCGGATTGCTATCAGCCACAGCTTCATTAAAAGAAGTGTGATACGTAATAGTGTAAAATGCCGCATTTTGGCTTCCTAAAACAGCACTGTTTTGATTGGTGAGTAAAAAGGTTTCAATTCCATCATTCGAACTGTCATCACAAGCACTCATGTCGTTCGGTTGATTAGCATTGGCCAAAGAAGGAAGTTCAGCAACATCCGAAATAAAATTCCGCGAATCTCCACACGATTGTTCTACTTTAAAGGTATAAATAGCAGGTTCTAAACCATTGAATTGATTGCTGGTTCCGTTATTTACAAAAAACGGTTGACCGTTCTTTTCAACTATACTATAAATTAGAGGCGGAACACCAATGGCAAATAATTTTACATCCATATATTGACCGTTGCAATTGGTTTTTTCAATTCCGGTAAACTCAATTTCTCCTGTAAAAGTGAATTCTTTAATGGTTTCAATACATGTTTTATACGAAGCAACGTTTCCGTCATCAAAAGTTTGGAACGTTTTTATAATTCTAAAAGTACCCAAGAATTCTAAATTAAGTACAGGAATATTATTCTGAATAAAATAGGAATTAATCAAATTAGGTTGACTGCCTTCAACATAAACCGTTCCATCAACTGGATTTCCCCATGTATTGGTTACAGGATCATATTTTTGCAACCAAAATAACTCATTAACAGCATTTGAATCGTGTTCGACAAACAAATTAAATGAACCACAATTGGGTGTTAAGGTAAAATTGTTAGCTGTGATTTGGTAACCAACGACATTGAGAGTAGCCGTATTTGTGATTCCGCAATTATCAATAACTTCAATAGTGTAATTACCTGGGAATAAGTTTCCCATTGAAAAAACGCCATCTGCTGAAATATAATTAGTAGCATTATAAGGTAAACTTTGCCCAAATTCAACGGGTGCATTGGTAACTATAGCCGAAATTAATGTTGTATTGTTTCCTCGAACTCTAATCGATCCTTTTCCTAATGCACAACCAGGCCAAGAGGTTGCAGAAACAGTCGTTGCAACATCATCAACAAAGAAACTGTAATTGTAAGTGTTACCACAATCATCAATTAAAACAACGGTGTAATTTCCTGTAATTAAACCTTCAAGCACCAAACCATCGTTTTCGGTTATGAATTCACTAACATCATCAGGTAACGGAATTCCATACGCAATTGGAGCTGTTATAATAGTGGCAGATGTAATGGTGTGTGCCGGAATTTCAATAGTCACATCGCTGTAATTGGATTGACAACCAGGCCAAGGAGAAGCCTCGTGTGTAGGTTGCGCCGGATTGTATGTTAGTGTAATTTCAGCAGTTGCGGTGTGGCCACAACTATCCGAAATTTCGATTTCATAGTGACCAAAAGGAACCGGATTGGTGAATCCACCATAACTGAATTGCCCCGGAAAAGGTCCGGGATGCGTGGTATTGAAAACCGTTGGGTCAAATCCTGCTGGAGCATCAGTGAACTGAATGTAAATATCACCACTATATATAAAAGCGGCAACAGATAAAAAATAAGTGTCGCATTGCGCAATTTCACCAATTAATGTAGCAGTAAGTTCCAAATCAACTATATTATTATTGAGAGTAAAAACATTCCCGCAATAATCGGTTACCGTTAAATCAAAAGTGTATAGTTGATCGTGGAAAAACGGAATTACTGTCACAACTTCTTCAGTCATATTTCCTCCATTGGCAACAACTTCGGTAATAGTTTGGGTTTGGCCATCGGGAAAATGAACTAAATAATTGAGTGTTAAAGGATAATGAATGGTCTGATTTTGCCCAGCTGTCAATATATTTGAAACGGCTATCGAATTACATGTGGGTAAATTGGGTTCGGGAAAACCAACAGCACCAATTGTTATTTCAGAAGTTTCAGTTGACACTGTGTGCGTTACAACAGTTGCATCTCCACAATCATTATAAACACGCACTTGATAAACGCCACCAGGAAGTTGTGTAAATAGAGGAGAAGTTTGAACTGGTTTTAAAACGGGTCCAGAAATGATTTCATATAATGAACCAACACCGCTTGTAATAGTTACTAATATAGTTCCGTCATTGCAAACCGAATTCGTACTCGATAAAGTATAATCTAATGGAACAATGTTGTTATTTATGGTAATGGTTGAAACTTGGGAGTTCTGTTCACTTCCTAACGTTTGAATGGCAACAATTTTATAAGTTCCACTGGTTCTTCCTCCAAGAAAATTAGTAGTCTGTACCGCTATTGGATTGGTTTCATTGGGAAGTTCATATACATAATAGGTTACAATAGCGCCACTAGTAGTTTCAGATGCAATAAAAGTTAAGGTACCGTTTCCCAAACACGTTTCATCTGTTTTGGTGACAGAAAGAACAAAATCATTTAGTTGAGAATGAGAATACGATAAATTACAAAAAAGCATAAAAAAACACAGCCAATAATGTATTGACAGCTTATTCAAGATGAAGTCTGTTTTTATATAGCAATTTTTTATCATCATTAATATAGTTAAATGATAATGAGGATATAGCAAATATAAGTAAAATAAACTCACTCCTCTTTTTAATCATTCAAAATCAATATAAATTTTGCAGATTAATAAAAAAGAATTACTTTTGCACACCTTTTGGCAGAGTAGAGTTTCCATTAGGTATCAACTATTTATGTAAAACAACTGCTGTAGTTTTCTATCGCTTTAAGAAACTCAAGAAACACAGCATACAAATTTTTCATCAGCATGTCTGAATTAAACAAAGAACAACAAGCGTTTTTAAACGAATTTAACTGGCACAATTACGCAGAAGGAATTGATGCAGTAGACGAAAAAAACTTACAAGAGTTTGAAGATTTAGTTACTAAAACTTTTATCTCTACCGATCAAGAAGAAGTAGTTGAAGGTGTAGTAGTTAGAATCACTGACAGAGACGCAATTGTTGACATTAACGCGAAATCAGAAGGTGTAATTTCATTGAATGAATTCCGTTACAACCCAAACTTAAAAGTGGGTGACAAAGTAGAAGTATTAATCGACGTTCGTGAGGACAAAACAGGTCAATTAGTATTATCTCACAGAAAAGCTAGAACTATCAAATCATGGGATAGAGTTATTTCTGCTAACGAAACAGGTGAAATTGTTACAGGTTTTGTAAAATGTAGAACTAAAGGTGGTATGATTGTAGATGTTTTCGGAATTGAAGCATTCTTACCAGGTTCACAAATTGATGTGAAACCAATCCGTGATTATGATGTATACGTAAACAAAATGATGGAATTCAAAGTGGTGAAAATCAACCACGAATTCAAAAACGTTGTTGTTTCGCACAAAGCATTAATTGAAGCTGACATCGAAGTTCAGAAAAAAGAAATCATTGGTCAATTAGAAAAAGGACAAGTATTAGAAGGTGTTGTTAAAAACATTACTTCTTACGGTGTATTCATTGATTTAGGTGGTGTAGATGGATTAATCCACATTACTGACCTTTCTTGGTCAAGAATCAATCACCCAAGTGAAGTTCTTGAATTAGATCAAAAATTAAACGTAGTTATCCTTGATTTCGATGATGAGAAAACAAGAATCCAATTAGGTTTAAAACAATTAAACGCTCACCCATGGGATGCTCTTGGAGCTGAACTTAAAGTAGGTGACAAAGTGAAAGGTAAAGTAGTAGTTTTAGCTGATTACGGTGCTTTCATTGAAGTTGCTGAAGGTGTTGAAGGTTTAATCCACGTTTCTGAAATGTCTTGGTCAACTCACTTAAGAAGTGCTCAAGATTTCGTAAAAGTAGGTGATGAAGTAGAAGCAGTTGTGTTAACGTTAGATAGAGACGAAAGAAAAATGTCGTTAGGTATCAAACAAATGACACAAGATCCATGGACAGACATTACAGCTAAATATCCAGTTGGTTCTAAACACACTGGTATTGTTAGAAACTTTACAAACTTTGGTATTTTCGTTGAATTAGAAGAAGGTATCGATGGTTTAGTTTATATTTCTGACTTATCTTGGACTAAGAAAATCAAACATCCATCAGAATTTGTTAACGTTGGTGACAAATTAGATGTTGTTGTATTAGAATTAGACGTTGATGCTCGTAAATTGTCTTTAGGTCACAAACAAACTACAGCTAATCCTTGGGATAAACATGAAGATGCTTTCGCAGTAGGAACAGTTCACACTGGAATTATCGCTGAAATCGTTGACAAAGGTGCTACTGTAGATTTCGGAGATGATGTAGTTGCGTTCATTCCAACTCGTCACTTAGAAAAAGAAGATGGTAAAAAATTGAAAAAAGGTGACGAAGCTGAATTCAAAGTAATTGAGTTTAACAAAGAATTCAAAAGAGTGGTTGCTTCTCACACGGCTATCTTCAGAGAAGAAGAAGACAAAAACGTTAAAGCTGCTGCAGAAACTGTAGCTTCTACAAACGCTCCAGCTTCTACTTTAGGTGATAACAACGATATTTTAGCTGGTTTAAAAGCTGAAATGGAGAAAAAAGAGAAAAAATAATTTTCACTTTATAAATAAAAAGCCTCGCAGAAATGTGAGGCTTTTTTTATTGATAAATGTTTATATTTGAATAATAAAAGCAGAAATTATGAGAAAGTTGTACTCTTTACTAATGGTTTTAATTTTGTGTCAAGAGATTAATGCTCAAATTATTAATTTTTCCGATCCTAATTTTAAGGCAAAATTGTTAGAATCCTCGACAACAAATTCAATTGCACAAAATTTAATTGGAACAGTTAATATTAAAATTGATTCGAATAACAATTCGGAAATAGAAGTTTCAGAAGTATTGAATGTGCAACGACTGAATGTACAAAATTCAAACTTGTCTTCTCTTGAAGGAATCAACTATTTTGAAAACCTAGTTAAATTAGATTGTTCAAACAATCAACTGATTAGTATTGATATAAGTTCATTACTCCATCTTGACAAATTAAATCTAGATTTTAATTCTAATTTACAATTTGCCAATTTTAAAAACGGAAGAATAGTTTACTTTATGTTACCGCCACCACCAGCACCGCCTGGAGACGAAGGTATTTCCTTTTTTGGATGCAACAACCTGAGTTATATCTGTCTTGATGATCAATTTATTGATGAGTTGGAAAGCTATTTGAACACTTTTTCATTTTCCAATGAAATTAATTATAATTCCTATTGTTCCTTTACACCAGGAGGAATTTTTTACTCCGTACAAGGAAATACCCGATTTGACTTTGATGCAAATGGCTGTGGTATAAATGATTTGTCAACATCCGGAATTAAGTTTAATGTAACAAATGGAACAAATTCAGGAACTGTTATAGCTACTACTGAGAATTATTTTATCCCAGTTTCTGCAGGAACGTACACTGTAACTCCTGTAATAGATAATCCATCGGTTTTTTCTATTTCTCCAAATTCAATTACTGTAACTTTCCCAACACAAACGAGCCCATTCATACAAGATTTTTGTATTACTTCGAATTCAACTATATCCAATGATCTTGAAGTGACCCTTTTTCCTTTGAATACAGCTCGACCCGGATTTGATGCGATTTATAAAATTAAATATCAAAACAAAGGAAATCAAACATTGAGTGGTATTGTGAATTTAGATTTTGACGATTCTGTCCTTGACTATGTGAATTCAAATCCAGCAACCAGCAGTCAGATTTTAAATGTCTTAGAATGGAGTTTTACTAACTTACAGCCTTTTGAAACTCGTCAAATAGAACTTACTTTAAACGTAAATTCTCCGACTGAAACGCCACCAGTTAGTGGTGGAGATGTTTTAAATTACTTTGCATCCATTTCAAATCAATCCGATGTAACGCCTGAAAATAATACTTCTGCTATTAAGCAAGATGTTTTCAATTCATTTGATCCAAATGATAAATCTTGTTTGGAAGGTTCAATAGTTTCAGCAGATGTGATAGGTGAGTATGTTCATTATAAGATACGATTTGAAAATACAGGTACATTTGAAGCCGAAAATATTGTAGTTAAAGATCTTATTGATGAAGCAAAATTTGATGTTACTACACTTACACCAATTAGTGGAAGTCATTCATTTAGTACCCGAATTGTACAAAACAATAAGGTTGAATTTGTTTTTGAAAACATCAATTTGCCTTTTGACGATGCCAATAATGATGGTTACGTTATTTTTAAAATAAAAACAAAACCTAATTTAGTCGTAGGTGATTCTTTTTCAAATAGCGCTAGTATTTATTTTGATTATAATTTTCCAATTGATACCAATACGGCTACAACAACTATTCAAGCATTGGCCAATTCTGATTTTGAATTTGGAAATTATTTTACAATAGCGCCAAATCCTGTGAATGATTTTCTTATTATCAAGAAAAAAGTGGATATTGACCTCTCATCATTAAGTGTTTATAATGCTCTTGGGCAACTTATTATGACTGTATTAGAACCTAATTCGGATATTGATGTCTCTGAATTAAAATCAGGAAACTATTTTATAAAAGTTATTTCTGATGAAGGAACTAGTTCAATTAATTTCATAAAAAAATAATTTTCACTTTATAAATAAAAAGCCTCTCAGAAATGTGAGGCTTTTTTGTTACCTGAATTTTTTTAATTTAATTCTTATATTTGGCAAAACATAAAAATAATTAAACATGAAAAAAACATTCAATACCACACTTACCATTCTTGCGTTTCTATTAGTTTCAAATGTAGTATCTGCTCAATACAAAATGGATAGCGATGGTAAAACACTCCGCAATTCAAGTAATTCATCGGTGGGTAGAATTGATAGCGATGGAAAAACAATACGTAATTCTAGTAACAGTTCAGTTGGTAGAGTTGATAGCGATGGAAAAACCATTCGCAATTCGAGCAATTCCACGGTTTTAATAATAGATGGCTCTACTATTCGAAACTCAAGCAATAGTTCGATTGCCAAAATGAGTGATGTAACTAAAGATATCAAAGGTGCCAAAGAAGAAGCAATTTACGTTGCTCTTTGGTGGTTTTTGGTAAAAGGAAATAAGTAATCAATTGCTATCCGACTATTTGAAAAGCTATTTTAAAAAATAGAACAATTCATAAATAATAAATTCTTCAAGACTTGTCAACTCAATTTGTCATAGTCTTGAAGAATTTTAATTTTCTTTAAACTCACGGTTCCAAATTTCGGTATTAAAATTCTTTCCCATCATAAAAAAATAATACAAAGCAACACCAACAATCGATTTAAAAGCAAACAAAAAAACAATCACAGAAGCCATCGGAATTTGTCGGCTTAAATTGGTTTCGGGCGTAATTAAAGCTACCATGCAGCTAAGTAAAACACTAAAAAGTAAGAAGTTTTCAATGTTCTTTATGGGTTTAAACTTCCATTTTCGCAAAAAAGAAACATCATTTCCCCATTTGTGTATCAGATAATAATAACCATTCCCAATAGGCGCAAACAACAACGGATCATCGTATTTTTTTAAATTAAAAGCCGAACTGGGTGCTACTATTTTAAATCCGCTCAACTCAGTCTTGTGCAATTTTTGCAATTCATTAATCTTGGTAATCGCTTCTTCGGGTAAAGGATTTTGAAACAGATTACTCTCTAAAAACCGCAATCGATAATCAATACAAATGCTTTTGATTTGATCGATATGAAAAATTTTATTAGTTTCTAATAAATCAAAGTTGAAAAAATTAGTAGTTGTTGAACTTTTGGAAAAAAGAGCGTCTTTGATTTGATTGCGTTGGGCTTCATTTTGATTTAAAACAGCAAAAACTTCTTCCAAAATACTCGACTCCGAGATTGTTTTGTTTCGATTCCTAAGTAATACAGTAACCAATGATTCTTTGCGTATCAACATATTCGTTATGATTTAGTTTTAAATGGTAATTACCAATTTTATTAATTCCAAATTACTTAATTGCAGTCAATTAGAAAAGAAATACACTCCTTTTTTTTCTGTATCGATTATTAATTTAATGTTAAAATTATCATTGTCCAAAACCATATTCGTTCTTATGGCGTAAATGACCTTATAACTTAAAAATAATCATTATGAAGACGAGAAGAATCATTTCAGGTTTAGTGTTAGTAATTACATTCATGACAACATCAGTAGCATTAGCTCAAAAAGAAAAAACAGTAAATGTAGGTGGTGCGCCCATGTATCCATCAAAAAATATCATTGAAAATGCAGTAAATTCAAAAGATCATACCACTTTGGTAGCAGCAGTAAAAGCAGCAGGACTTGTTGAAACATTACAAGGAAAAGGACCATTCACCGTTTTTGCCCCAACCAATGCAGCGTTTGATAAATTACCAAAAGGAACAGTTGAGACACTTTTAAAACCTGAGAATTTAAAAACCTTGCAAACCATATTAACGTATCATGTAGTAGCTGGTAAAATGAATGCCGCCGATATTGTAAAAGCTATTAAAGCTGGTAAAGGTAAAGCAATTTTAACAACAGTTTCTGGTGGAACATTAACCGCTTGGATGAAAGGAAACGACGTTTACCTAACTGATGAGAATGGAAATAGTTCAAAAGTGACTATTGCAGATGTGAATCAATCAAATGGTGTAATTCACGTAGTGGACACTGTAGTGTTACCAAAATCATAATTTAAATTAAACCCTGAATAAACCCTAATTAATAAAAAAGTCCTCTAGTTTGTAGAGGACTTTTTTTATGATATTAGAAACGGTATCTAATTCCTAATGCGATATCCGGACCAAAACTATCCTCTCTAAAATCATCAGAATTAAAATACAATTCAGGTCTAAAGTCTAAGGACAATTGAATTGGAATATCAAAATTGTACTCAATTCCTATATCTCCAGCAGCAAACAAAATGGTTCCGCTGTCGCTGAATCCGTTTTTGTCATAACTCCAAGAGCCAACTCCACCACCAACACCAGCATACCAATTGAAACCACCATCAATGTTCCAAACCCATTGATACAAACCTGCTAATTTGAATGCATCAACATCATTGCTGTTTCTCCATCCCAAATCAAATTCTAAACGGTTATTGTCAGACAATCCTCTTTGATAGGATACTTCACCACCAAATCCGTCATTATCACCAAGACGTAATCCCAATGCGTTTTTTGAAATGTCTTGTGCTTGTGTAGTCATTGCTAATCCTAATAATAGGAAGGAAGTTAAAATTACTTTTTTCATAAAATGTGATTTAAGTTTTTATAATAACGAATGTTATCCTCAACTATTATACCAAAATCACTTGTTTTTGTTAGAATTTGTACTACAAGCGCAGTGCAAAAATGAATTATGATTGAAACTTCAACTTCTTATTTCTACATTTAAACAATATATACTACATTTGTTCAAAACATACTACAATGGCTGGAAATAGCTACGGAACACTTTTTAAACTCACCACTTTTGGCGAATCACACGGTGAAGCGTTGGGCGGAATCATAGATGGTTGTCCAGCAGGCATCGAATTGAATTTTGATATGATTCACAACGAAATGCAACGCCGTAAGCCAGGTCAATCTTCTATTGTTACGCAACGTAAAGAAGAAGACGAAGTTCAGTTTTTATCTGGAATTTTCGAAGGAAAAACTACTGGAACTCCAATTGGGTTCATCATTCCCAACACCAATCAAAAATCAGACGATTATTCCCATATCAAAGATTCATATCGGCCAAGTCATGCCGATTATGTGTATGAAAAAAAATACGGAATCAGAGATTATCGCGGTGGCGGACGCAGTTCAGCTCGTGAAACCGCTTGCAGAGTTGTTGGTGGAGCCATTGCCAAACAAGTAATAAATAGCATCAAAATAAACGCATTTGTATCTTCTGTAGGCGAAATATTTATTGATAAACCGTATCAAGAGTTGGATTTTTCACTCACAGAAACCAATGCAGTGCGTTGCCCTGATTTGGCTACAGCCGAAAAAATGGAGCATTACATAAAAGAAATTCGCAAAGAAGGCGATACAGTAGGCGGAACCATAACCTGTGTGATTCAAAATGTTCCCATTGGTTTGGGCGAACCTGTTTTTGATAAATTACATGCCGAACTCGGAAAAGCAATGTTGTCCATCAACGCAGTAAAAGGTTTCGAATTCGGAAGTGGTTTTTGCGGAGCCAAAATGAAAGGAAGCGAACACAACGATTTGTACAACGAAGACGGAACTACAAAAACGAATCTTTCGGGCGGAATTCAAGGCGGAATCTCTAACGGAATGGATATTTATTTCCGTGTGGCTTTCAAACCAGTCGCTACACTGATTCAAAAACAAGAAGTGTTGACCAATCAAAATACATTAATTGAACAACAAGGAAAAGGTCGTCATGATCCGTGTGTTGTTCCAAGAGCAGTTCCAATTGTCGAAGCTATGGCAGCTTTAGTACTAGCCGATTTTTATTTAATGAACAAAATACATACTAATTATTAGAAGCAATTCCAGCTATCCGTTGCAAGTTTGTTTGTAAAATCCAATTTTTCTAAGCTTCTCATTGGCTTCCGTTGGTCGCCACTGTTAAGCAAGAAAAATAACGATTTTCCATCACAAAACTTTCCACTGCTATCTGGGCTAAAACACCAACCATTTCTATGAAAGTAATCGAAACTCAAGAAACCAAAAAATCCTTCTTAGGCAACTTAACCGTGCAAATTTTAATCGCTATGCTATTAGGCGCGGTTTTAGGCGTTTTTATTCACAACAATTACACACCCGAAGCAGCCAAAGATTTTAGCGGTTACATCAAAATGCTCGCTACCATTTTCATCCGTTTGGTGCAAATGATAATTTCACCTTTGGTATTTACCACTTTGGTAGTCGGAATTGCCAAATTGGGCGATATCAAATCAGTGGGTCGAATAGGAGGAAAGGCGCTGGGTTGGTTCTTCACAGCATCGTTTATTTCGTTGCTTATCGGAATGTTTTGGGTGAATTTCTTTCAACCGGGTATCGGAATCCAACTCATCGATATTGATCCAACCACCGCTTCAGAAGTAACTGAAAAAACACAAAATTTCTCAGCTCAAAACTTTGTTGAACACATCATTCCCAAAAGTATAGTAGAAGCAATGGCAACTAACGAGATATTGCAAATTGTAATTTTCTCCATCTTCTTCGGATTGGCTGCCGCATCTATTGGCGATTTTACCAAACCCGTAATCAATGCATTAGACAAAACGTCACACATCATCCTAAAAATGGTAAACTACGTAATGAAATTTGCACCACTGGGAGTTTTTGGTGCCATCGCTGGAGTCTTTGCTACACGCGATGTAAGCGATTTGTTAATTACATATGCCAAGTTTTTTGGTTCCTTCTTGGTCGGAATCACTTCGTTGTGGGTAGTACTACTTTTTGTGGGTTATATTTTCCTAAAAGGTCACATGACTACTTTGTTAAAACGAATTGTTAGTCCGCTAATCATCGCGTTCGGAACTACAAGTAGTGAGGCAGTTTTTCCAAAATTAACAGAAGAATTAGAACGATTCGGAATCAAAGATAAAATTGTATCCTTTATGTTGCCACTAGGTTATTCATTCAATTTAGATGGAAGCATGATGTACATGACATTTGCCAGTATTTTTATCGCACAAGCATCCGGAATCCAACTCGATTTGGGAACTCAAATGACGATGTTATTAGTGTTGATGTTAACCAGTAAAGGAATTGCTGGTGTTCCAAGAGCTAGTTTGGTTGTAGTTGCGGCAACCTGTGGTATGTTTGACATTCCAGTTGAAGGAATTGCTCTAATTCTGCCAATTGATCATTTTTGTGATATGTTCAGAAGTGCAACTAATGTATTAGGAAATGCACTTGCAACTTCTGTTGTTGGAAAATGGGAGAAAGAAGATTAACATTTTTTATTTGAAAATATAGAAATTACTCTTTATTTTTGCGAACTAATAAAAAAAACTACTTTATGAAAAAATTATTACTATTATTTTTGAGCTCGACTACTTTTGTTAGTGCTCAAGTATTGTTAGAAGAGAACTTTAACAGTTTGACTGTAGGTGATGTTTCAACTGAAATTGCAGGAACTACTCCTGGACAAGGTGATTTTCTGTTTTTTGCAAGTAATGGAACAGCTCCAACTACATCAACAAATGCTCTTGCTTCAAATGCTCAAATTGTTGATTCTGGAAATGAAAGTTTGGGATTACAAATCGAAGGTCCAAATGGAAATAAAGGAAGTCGCTACATGTGGAAAGATGGATTTGCAGATTTATGGTCAGGCAGAACCGTTGATAATGAAATTATTGAATTAGAATTAGACATTAATCCGGGAGACGGAACTACAGCAAGTAGAAACACTTTTGGAGCATACATTTTCAATGCTGCTGGAGACAGAATATTAGCAGGATTTCATGTTAGAGCTGCTACTAGAGAGTTGTTTTTGGTAGCTTATTCAACTCCAACAGGAAACCCAGTTGGAAACTATAACTATTCATTAGCTGCTGCTCCTGGTATACAAATTCCTGAAAGCACTTTCAGTAGAATTGGAGTTTCTTATAATAAAACAACGGGTGAAGTTATCATTAAAGGTCCAGGTATTGACCCTGCAGGTTTATCTTTAACTAGTAGTTCTCCTGCTACTGATCCTGCTGAGATTGATTTTGTATCGTTTTCAGGAAACACTACTGCTATTCCAAATACTTTAGAAGCTACTATGGTAATGGATAATTTGGTAGTAAGAGCTTCTGCTACTGATACATTATTGGGTGTTTCTGAAATAACTAATGTAAGTTTTGGAGTTTCTCCAAACCCTGCAAAAGATGTAGTTACCATTACTTCAGACGAAGTTGTAAACTCAGTTGAATTATTTGACATCAACGGAAGAACAGTTTTATCAATTGAAGGTAGTAACCAAATTAACGTTTCTGATTTGTCTTCGGGTATTTATATGATGAAAATTGCATCTGATAAAGGAACTGCAACAAAAAAATTAGTTGTTGAATAATAAAGATTATCTATTAAGAGTTATTTAACTGAATCTGTATAAGTTAAAAATGGGGTTTTAAAGACCCCATTTTTTTTGTTTAATTTTATTTTTAAGCTGCTTCATAAAAAAATAAAGTTCATCCTTAGGTGAGTTTTACACTAAATTTGAAGTGTAATCAATGATTTAGAAATCAAACATGCTGCTTTTTTTGTTGGAAAATGTGAAAAAAAATACATTTAATAATAATAAAATGTACATTTACAATTAATTTAAAATTTATTTAACATGAAAAAAATTACTTTAATCATTTCTTTAACTTTTGGCTTATTTGCTCAAGCACAAACTGCTGAATCAGCAGTGAGCGATAGTCAAGTTCAACAAATCAATTTTGTAAATACAGCTGCTTCACCAAACGCTACAGTTTTTTTACATGATATTGGTGTTACAACTACTGCAAATGGTAATGCAGGTGTGGTTTTTTTAAATAATCAATTTTGGGTATCAAGATGGGCTTCTGCTGATCTAAATGTTTTAGATAGTAGTGGTGCATTTGTTGAAACTTTTCAAGTTGCAGGTGTAACTGGAACAAGAGGAATGACAACAGACGGAACAAATGTTTATATTAGTAATAATACTGCTTCAATTAGTATTGTTGATCCAGTAACTAAAACGCTAACAGGTACTATTCCAGTTACAGTAACTCCAGCAACAAATATCAGATATGTAACCTATGATGCCTCTTTAAATGGAGGAAGTGGTGGTTTTTGGGTTGGAAATTTTAATACTGATTTTTTTGCTATTAGCATGACTGGAGCACAATTAAGTTCAATTCCAGCTTCAACTCATACAGCAACTGGTGTATATGGTTTAGCATTAGATTCTACTACAAATACTTTGTATGCTTATGCTCAAATGGCTCCTTCTAATGATGTAATAATTCCTGTTTCATTACCAAGTGGAACTCCGGGTGTAGCTTATGATGTATTTGCAAATGATTTGTCAGTTGGAGGAACAACTTCATCTTTGGCAGGTGGAATATTTGTTTCAAACCAAGTAATTTCAGGGCAATCAACAATTATAGGGGTTTCACAAGCAACACCTTCAAATATCCTTTTTGGTATTAATACTATTACATTATCAAATACTAATTTTGATTCAAATGAATTTTCAGTATATCCAAATCCTGCGAATACTATTGTGACAATTTCTTCATCAAATATTACGCTTGACAATGTTGAAATGACAGATTTAAACGGTAGAGTAGTGAAAAGTATTAATTTAGGTGGAGTTTCAAATTCTGAAATCTCTATTGCTGACCTTGCTACTGGAATCTATTTGTTAAAAATCAATTCTAATAATGGTACAATTACTAAAAAACTTATAGTAGAATAGTTGAAGTAATTACTTTTTTAAATAAAAAACGACTAAGATAACTTAGTCGTTTTTTTTATTCTTACTGTTCATCATCATCATTATAAAGCCTACAAGACCGAAGATTACCAAGGCAAAAACTCCAATCATGATGAATGCACCGTTATCCCAAGAATAAAGTGGGTGAGCTAGTTGTGTCATAATTCAGGTATTTAGTTGTTCAAAGATAAAACGAACCAAATAGCAATTGTATGACAATTATCAGTTTATAGAAATTTTGCTTTTAACTCAGGGGTTGGAATCATACAACTTTCTTGTTTACCATACCATTTGTAACGGTTTTTGGCAATATAATCGTAAACGGAATCCCTTAAAAAAGTAGGTAATAATCGAAATAGCATTCCGTAATTGAAAAATCCTTGCAGCGACTTTGATATTTCTATTACTGCGGATGATTTATAGTAGTAGGCAATTCCAGGCAAATACAAAACAATACTGTCAATGTTTTTATCTGCAATTCCAATATGTTTAACGATTTCTTGACCCAATTCAGATTGTAAAGCCACAAATCTAAATTCGTCTTTTTCATCTCTTTTGATAACATATTGAACTGAGGAATTACATAAGTTACACACTCCATCAAACAGTAAAATTTTCTTCTCTTTAGGTAATTCTGAAATTTTCATAATTATTTGTCTTGAACGTATTCTAATTCTTCTAAACTAACTTTAGAAGTAAAAACACCGTAATTTACTATTGCTTTGTTCTTCTCAATTTTATCAATAGTTCCAATTGACTTTCCATCGGTCATTCGAACACGATCACCTACTTTTAAAACCACTTTTGGCTTCTCTGTTACAGCGGCTGCTTTGATCTTCTTTTCTTTTTTCTCTTTTCGAATTTCTTCTACTTTGACTTTTACTTCCTCAACTACTTGTTTTTGAATGACTTCTTTTTCTTTTTTCTCTTTTACAGTAACTTTTTTGCGCTTCGAATTTTCAATTTCTACCATTTTCAAAAACTCACCAATCAATACTTTTTTATCTTTATTATTAAAGTATTTTTCAGATATATCATCAATCTTTTGCCCCATATAAATCAGGCGCTGATTAGCGTCATACAACTCTTGATAGCGTTCTAATTTGTCTTGAATTTTAGCATTAATGGTTTCCATCTTTTTGCTTTCTTCACGTGCTTTTACTTCTTCTTCCTTTAAATTTAAAGATGTTTTTTCTAGTTTAGAACGCTCTTTTTGTAAAGTAGCAATCGTTTTATCAAATCGTACTTTTCCACCTTCAATTTTCTTTTTAGCACGATTAATCAATCCGTACGGAATTCCATTCTTCTGAGCGACTTCAAAGGTAAACGAACTTCCAGCCTGACCTAAAATCAGTTTGTACATAGGTTCTAACGATTTTTCGTCAAACATCATATTGGCATTGGTGGCAAAAGGTAATTCGTTGGCCAGCATTTTTAAATTCGAATAATGCGTAGTAATAATTCCGTAGGCTTCTCTATGATAAAATTCTTCCAAAAAAGTTTCTGCCAAAGCACCACCTAATTCAGGATCAGAACCAGTTCCGAATTCATCAATTAAGAACAGCGTTTTAGCATTACACTTCTTCAAAAAGTAGTTCATGTTTTTTAATCGGTAACTGTATGTACTTAAATGATTTTCAATCGATTGGTTGTCTCCGATGTCGGTTAGTATTCGGTCAAATAAAAAGGTTTCACTGCGTTCGTGAACTGGAATTAAAATGCCACTTTGCAACATCAATTGTAACAATCCAACGGTTTTCATCGAGATGGTTTTTCCACCTGCATTTGGACCTGAAATTACTATGATTCGATTATCCGAATTGAATTCAATCGTTTGTGGATAAGTGATTTCCTTTTTAGCTTTATTAGTTAAAAATAAAATAGGATGGAAGGCTTCTCTAAAATACAATCGTTTATCATTGGTGATTTTTGGTAGAATTCCATTGATATCATTGGCATATTTTGCTTTGGCAGCAATGACATCAACATCGCTTAAAAACTCTTGATATTGATTGAGTAATTCGGTAAACGGTCGAATCTCGTTAGTCAATTTCTTGATGATTTTGATGATTTCCTCACGTTCTTCAAACTGCAAATTATTCAGTTCTCTTGAGTATTTCAATGTTGTTTCAGGTTCTATATAAGCAATGCTTCCTGTTTTTGAATTCCCTAAAATAGAACCTTTTACTTTTTTTCGATACATCGCTAAAACCGCTAAAACTCGACGATTTTCAATAATGCTCTCTTTAATATCGTCTAAATAACCAAGCGAATTGTACTGACTCAGCGCCATTCCGAAACTCTGATTGACTTTTCCGCGAACCGCATTGATATTGCGTCGAATTTCTACTAAATCGGGTGATGCATTATCTTTAACTTCTCCGTATTTATCAACTATTTCATCAATTTTTTGAATAATGATTTTGGTCAGTTCAACAGCAGTAGATTGGGTATATATAGTTGGGTAATACTCTTGAAATTTCTTCAGAAAAATTAAAAGTGTATTGACCGTTTCAGAAATAGCAGCAATTTTACGAAAGCTGCTCACTTCTAGAAAGCTATCTTCAATTGAAAGCAATTTGATTTCTGAGGTGATTGACTCAAAACCGTGATTCGGAATAGCATTGTTGTTGCTGAAAGACGATTGATATTCTGACGTTTGTAACAACGCATTCATCAACTCATCTTTATTGCTGTAGGGTTTTATTTCTAAGGCTTTTTGCTGACCTAAATCGGTATTGCATTTACCTGAAATGGTGTGCAAAATGGCCCCGAATTCTAAATCTTGTAAAGTCTTTTGTGTAATTGAAATCATATTCTAATCGTTGGACGCAAAGTTACAAAGATTAAAAGTAATTATATTTGTAAAAAATAGTTAAATGCAAGTAAAAATCCACTCGTCTTGGCAATCGCATTTGTCGGATGAATTCACCAAGCCGTATTTTCAAAATTTGATTTCATTTGTAAAAGAGGAGTACTCAAAATCACGTTGTTTTCCTAAAGGAGGCCAGATTTTTTCTGCTTTTGATTTCTGTCCATTTGATGATGTAAAAGTGGTCATTATTGGTCAAGATCCTTATCATGGTTATGGTCAAGCCAATGGTTTGTGTTTTTCGGTGAATGATGGAGTTCCGTTTCCGCCTTCGTTAATCAATATTTTTAAAGAAATTGAATTGGATGTAAATATTCCTTTTCCGAAATCAGGTAATTTAGAACGTTGGGCAAAACAAGGCATTTTATTATTAAATGCAACATTGACTGTAAGAGAAAGTGAAGCGGGTAGTCATCAGAATCGAGGTTGGGAATTGTTTACTGATGCTGTTATTCAGAAAATTTCAGATGAAAAAGAGAATGTTGTGTTTCTACTTTGGGGTGGATTTGCAAAGAAAAAAGGAGCAAAAATCGACCGAAATAAACATTGTGTTTTAGAAACAGGGCATCCTTCACCTTTAAGTGCCAATCGTGGATTATGGTTTGGAAATAAGCATTTTAGCTCCACGAATGAATTTCTTTTATCTAAAGAGAAAAGCCCGATTAATTGGTAAACTGCAAAATCTTTGAGCATACTCTTTTTACAAGTTACACAACGTTAAACATTTTTTGTATTATTGTATTCTTTTTGGTTATAAAAATGAATTATTTTTAAAATATTAACATACTTATTGTTTTCTATAATTATTTAAAAGTTAAAAATTTTAAATTATGAATTTATTTGGATGTTGTTTACCGTTAACTATTAAATAATTAGCATGGTTTTTCGATAATTAAGATTTTATTTGTAAAAATTAATTTACTTTTTTTATTTTAACTTTTGTTCTCGAATAGGTAGTGAAGTTGATTTGTAGATTTATAATAATCTTAAAACCATATACTTATGAAAACAAAATTTACATTTTCAATGCTTGTAGTCGTATGTGCTACAACATTAGGTTTTTCACAAAATCAATCAAATGCTCCTGTAGCTACTTCGATTACACCCACTTTGTTACCTCCAACAACCACAGAAGCATTTAGATTTAGATCAGGACTTGTCACGCAGTTAGATAGTGGAGGCGCATTTGATTTTTCTCTGTCAACTCAGTGGTTTTCTTTAGGCAAGTTAACACCAAGTGCAACTGCACAAACCTTATACGGTTTCAGAATTCAAAGAGCTGGTAGAGGTTTAGTTTTTGGCTACTCAGGTGCTAATCAATCAGGCGGTGTTCCAACAACATCAGGTAATCCATTTATTCAATGGGTCGGAAGTGATACAAATATTCCTGCTACAACTCAAGGCGACTTAGAATTTAGAACATCATCAAGTTCAATTAATCCTGCAAGCGATCGTTTGGCATTTACTTTACGCTCAAATTTAACAGCAGCTTTAGGAGAAACTTTTACTGGAGTTGGTTCATTTATACCAAAATTAGAAATACAATCAACACCTTTTAATAATAAAGATATGGGTTTATATGTAAATGTTATTGGAACTGGCGGTGGTTCTGAAGCAAAAGCGGCTTACCTTAGAACTTATACATCTGCAAATAGTAATTCTGGAGTGGTTATTTCAACAGGTTTAGAAACTTTAGTGAATGGATCTAATAATTTTAATTACGGAATCAAATCGTCAACTGGTAATGGTAGTCAAAACAATAATGGTATCTATACTGAACTTCTTAACTTGAATAAGGTCGGAACAGTGCCATTTGCTAATTTAAATTATGGTGTTAGATCAAAGGTAAATTCACCAGGATCAACTTCAAGTAGTTACGGCGTTTTTTCTGAAGTAATTAGTAGTCCAACAGTGGGAAGTATAAACTATGGTATTTTTGCATCGGCAACGGGTGTTCAAGCTACTGGAGCTGGACCAACGGGTAATTTCGCGGGATTTTTTAATGGTCACATTTATGCAACATCAAGCTTTATAAGCTCAGATTCTAGATTGAAAAAAGATGTGAAAAAAGAAGAGCGTACTCTTGATAAATTAACACAATTAAATCCAGTAACTTATAACTTTATCAATGATTATAAAGCCACTAATTTGAACCTTCCTTCGACTTTACAACATGGATTTATCGCTCAAGAATTAGAGGAGGTTTTTCCAGAGTTAGTAATCGATATGGTACATCCTACTTTTAATGCTCAAAACGAACAAATCGGTACTGCAACTACAAAAGCAGTAAATTACATTGGATTAATATCCGTTTTGACTGAATCATTGAAAGAAATGTCAGCAGAGGTGACTCTACTTAAAGATAAATTGGAAGCAGCAGAAAAAACCTATGTAGTTACCAATCAAAAGAATTTTTCAGAAAGTGAGTTACAGGCAATTCAGGTTAATGGATATTATTTAGGTCAAAATACTCCGAATCCTTTTAGAACTTCAACAGTTATTGAATATTCATTGCCAGAAGGCGAGACTGAAGCTTCTATTTTATTGCTGAACTTAAATGGTCAAACGTTAAGAGAATTCAAACTAACGGATATCAAAGGTTCGATTACTATAGAATCCAATACGTTACAAAAAGGGATGTATTTGTATAGTTTAATTGCAAATGGCAAAGAAATTATTACTAAAAAAATGATTGTAAATTAATTATCAATTTAATCAACTCACTCAGTTTCTTTTGAAGTTGGGTGAGTTTTTAATATACTGTCAACGCACCTAAAATGACTTCATTTAAAAATGGTCCGCCCGGATATTTGGCTGTATAATCCAAATTCAACCAAATTTGGTGATACTCGTCAATGTGATAATGCAACACCTGATCTTTGGATTCATCCTTAAATAAAACTTCTTGAATGATGTAATTCACACGTTCAAAATCTTTCTTACTTCCAATTAAAATTTCGGGGTAAATATGTCCGTCTGTATGAATCAAACGCGGTGTTCCTCCAATCGATTTCACACATGCTGCCATCAAAATCGAATGGTCGTCACAATCGCCCGATAAATACATCAACGATTCGGATGCTTTGGCGATGTAATCTTTTCCTTTAGGATCGCTAACGTAATTCCAACGCGAATTGATTTCCTTAAAAACGGCAAAACACTGAATTAAAGTAGAATATTCGTGGTAATTTTTGACATCCTTAAAATGTTTAGAGGTTGCCATTATAGCAAAGTTGCGCACTTTTGGGTTGTCAAATTCGATGGCATTTTCAACCTTAGATTTATTAGGAAAAGGCAATAATTTAGAAATTATAATGTCTTGTGGGTTGGGGTTTTCCGACATAAAATACATCATGTACTTGTAATCGTCAAATACACTTTTGAAGCCGTAGCCTCCAAAAACTGTTCCGATAAAAAGAATAATTAGATAGAGAAAAATGGATATTAAGGTGATACGGCGCATTGCTTGTAATATCAGCTGGAATGCAACTAAAATAACTAGAAATATAAAAATGCGATCCAAATGCCAAAACCAATTTAAATCAATTAATTTCTGATGCGCAATAATGAAAACAGGAATAGTAATTAAAATGTTTAAAATGAATATAATAATCATGTCCCAAGGCTTTTTTACCGTGAGTTTATCTTTGAGTTTGAGATAAGTTGGATTATTAAATTGTATCATTGATAACAAAATGCAAAAAGCTATACTGTTTTTACAATTTCAGCAAAAGTACCTTTTTTCTCAATAATGTTAAGGTTAAATAGTTGATTTTGAATTTTGTTTAACACTTTTTCAGATAATGGTTTTTGTGACCATTCTGTTAAAGAAAGCCACTCGTTAATATCATCTATTTTTTGATGATATTTTGACGCTAATGTCTTATCAATACTCGGAATTTCCTTAAATTCCTGAGTAGTTAGGTTGATGACTTCTAGAATTTGTGCAATCGTATTGGGGTGTTTTTTTAAAATTTCATCACGAACAGCAATCACAAAACACGGCCAAGGTGTTGGACAATCACCAATACGAAGAAAAATTCCGTTGTCAACCAAAGGCTTAGTCATGAAGCGTTCCCACATAAAATAATCGGCAGTTCCGTTGGTTAACGCATCCACAGCGCCATCAATTGTATTAACGATGACAAATTCTAAATTGTCGGTTTTCCAACCTTGATTGTTTGCATTTACATACGCCATTAATTGCGAACCTGATCCATTACGGGAAATGGCAATTTTGGTGTTTTCAATATCAGAAATGGATTTGTATTTTGAGTTCGCACTTACGTGAATTCCCCAAATCAGCGGACTTTCAACATAAACTTGCACAATTTTACTCGGATTTCCGCCTACAATATCTTTTACAATTCCTTCGGATAAAATCACGGCAATATCAGTTGCTCCATCGCGCAACATCTGACACATTTTTCCTGTGCCTTCTGGAACGTCAGTCCATTCTAAATTAATTCCGATTGCTTCAAATTCGCCATTATCAATGCACAAATGCCATGGTAAATTAAAATGTTCAGGAACTCCAGCGATTTTTATTGTTTTCATAAAATTTGTAAAGATAGTAGTCTAGGAGTTGTAACGTAGAATTAGTTGGTATTATTATTCTCTAATTCGTACCAATTGCAAAGCAAATCTTCGTAGTAGAACTGACCGTTTTGTTTCATGCCAATGCGTTGTAAAATAGTGTTTGAACCCAAATTATCAACATGAGCAGAAGCGTACATTTTTTGGATATTCATTTGATTGAAACCATAGTCTAACCATGCTTTTGCAGCTTCTAACGCATAACCTTTGCGCCAGTGTTTTTCTTGTAAACGGTAACCTAAATCATAAAAGTTGACGTGATTGTTTTCGGGTTCGGTGATGAATTTGATTCCGGCCCAGCCAATTACTTCATTGGTTTCTTTTAAAACGGCAGCAAAACGTCCGATTCCATTATTTATGTATTGTTGTTGAATACTATTGATATAGCCTAAAACTTCATCGATAGAAGTCACAGGATGATTTCCTAAATACAAATGTACATTAGGATTGCGGTCGAGTTCAAATAGTGCTTCTGCGTCACTGATTTCTATAGAACGATAGAGTAGACGGTCAGATTCAAATACTAAATCCATTTTGGGTTTATTTGATTTAAATGATAATACAGATGGTCAAAATAATCTTGAATTAAAAACTGTAAGTCAGTTTGTTTTCCATTAGGCAAAATTAATTGATAGGCTAACGTTTCTTTTGTTTGATTTTTCACAATGTGTAAAATATGTAAATTAAGGTTAGTCCATAATTCTATTAATTCATCACTATTTTTATTTTGATAATGATTTGATTTTACTAATTCATCTTGATTATAAGTTCTGATTTCATAAGGTTTTTCAAAAGTTTGAATCTCAGTGAATCGAATAATATTATTGATAGCCGAATCGATTAAGTGACCTAAAATTTCTTTTTTAGACCATTTGTTTTTTGAGGGTTTTACATTGAAATCTATAACAGAATTTATGGAATACAAAACCTGAAAATTATTTAATAATGCTTCAAATTTATTGATAGTTGTTTGCATACATTTGGACAAATTGATAACTTGAAGTTAGGTTAAATAAAATAGAATTGAGTGTTTTTCTAAATCAATTTATTTTTAGATGAGACAGAGCAATTCGATAACCATCAGGATCAAGAAATAGAATACCATTTTCGTTCCAATACGGATTGTTAGCTTTTATCAATTGAATAGAGTGGTGTTTTAGTTTTTCGAGCAGCAGTTCGTATTCTAATTTAGAATTAGGATAAAAAACTAAAATATCTTCTTCGCCGAAATTAAATTCAACGATTTCAGCAGATTTTGTGAATTCTAAATGCCAATTTTCGTCTGGTTTGCCAATGAAAACTCCATCGTAACCGTCGTGATTTTCAAAACCACCTAGAATTTCCAATCCCAAAACGTTGCAATAAAACGATTTGAGTGGTTCTAAATTGTTGGTATGTCGAGCAAAACGGAACGTCATAATCTTTGATGTCTATATTAATTTTCAATGAATTGAATTAACGTAATTATTAAAATGAACATGAATATACCGAGAACGAAATTTTTCTTGTTGAAATCCATTCCGCTATTGTCAGAGGATTCTTCTTCAAACAAATAGTAACCAATGTTTTTTTGATGATTTTTATCAAAAACTAAGTTCATGAACATGGCATAAATCCATCGTGCTAAACCACCTAATGCAAAAAATAGCTTTTGAATTATATTGTTCATATTTTCTACTTTTTTAGCCCCGATAGAGCCGATATCCTTTTTTGTTTTAGAAAAGCCCTTCGACTGCGCTCAGGGTGACAAAACAAAAAAGATAAAGGCGAAAGCGGGAATAGCTTCAAAAAAAATTATTCAGCCAATTTATCCAAAGCGTATTCAATTAGTGCATCGACAGCTTTGTATGGATCTTCACTAAAAGTTCCAGTGGCACGATTGGCGATAATGGCGTTGAGCGACAAACATTCGTGGCCTAATAATTTTCCTAAGCCATAAATGGCGCCCGTTTCCATTTCGAGGTTGGTCATTTTAATGCCTTCGTATTCAAATTTGTCCATTTTCGAATTCAGTTCTGGATCTTGAATGTTCAAACGCAATACGCGACCTTGTGGACCGTAAAATCCGCCAGCAGTTCCGGTAAAACCTTTGACTATTTTGTCACTTTCAAGACGTTTTTCTAACAGTTCACTTCCTTTTATAACGTACGGACGACCTTTTTTCATGTCCCAATTGGTTTGAGCAATGAACGCGTCTTCCATGGCTTTTTCTGAAACTTCATCAATCAAATAGGAGCGAAGCATGTTGTCTAAACCCAATCCGTATTGACTCATGACAAAACTATCGCAAGGCACATCGGCTTGTAACGAACCCGAAGTTCCGATGCGAATAATGTTTAATGAAGTCAATTCCTCTTTGATTTCGCGTGTTTTTAAATCGATATTCACTAACGCATCCAATTCGTTCATTACGATGTCAATGTTATCTGGACCAATTCCGGTTGACATTACCGTAATGCGTTTGCCTTTGTAGATTCCGGTTTGCGTTTTGAATTCGCGTTTTTGTTGCGAATATTCTATTGAGCTGAAATGTTTCGTGATTTTTTCCACACGATTCTGATCGCCTACGAAAATAATGTCGTGAGCAATATGTTCAGGAAGTAGATTTAAGTGGTATACACTTCCGTCGGGATTTAATATTAATTCTGATGATTGTATCATTTTTTTTGTTTAAAATTGTTTAAAGGTTTAATGGTTTAATGTTGTTTAAAATTGTTTAAAAGTTTAATGTTGTTTAAAACGAATATTCACACTTACAGTAAATCTAACCATCTTAAACTCAATTAAACCACTTTAAACTATTTCAAACTGAACACTGAGCACTTTTATCCTCCAACACGTTTGGTTTTAAAGCCTTTGTCTTGTAATAGTTTCATTATTTTATCGCGATAATCGCCTTGAATGATTATTTCGCCGTCTTTAAATGTTCCGCCAACTGCCAATTTATTTTTGAGTTCTTTGGCTAGTAATTTGAAGTCTTCGTCTTCGCCTTCGTAACCCGAGATGATGGTCGTTGGTTTTCCCTTTCGCTTTTCAAATTTACAAATCATTGGTTCTTTTTGAACGAATAGTTCGTGTTCTTTTTCTTCGACAGCCTCTGGCTCGTTAGAAACTTCGTGATCGGGAAATAGTTTTTTGAGTTGTTCTTGTAAGTCCATTTTTTTTGGAACGCTGATTACACGGATACGCTAACGCGAAACGCTGATTAAAACTGATTTTTTCTTATTTTTCTTTTGTTTTCAAATATTTTTCTTCTGAATTCAGGTTTCTTGCCAAAATTAAGAAGTAATCCAATCTCACAATTAGTTCCTCTTAAATAATTTAATAGTTGATTTTCAAATTCCTCAACTACATATTCAGCAGCTTTTAATTCTAAAATCACTTTGTTTTCAACAATTATGTCAGCATAATAATCTCCGACTTCATTTCCTTTGTAAAAAACTTTAATTTTCTTTTGAGGAGAAACTTCTATACCTTTATTCTTTAGCTCTATCAATAATGCATTCTGATATACTTTCTCAAGAAAGCCGTAACCTAATTCATTATAAACTTCATAAAATGTTTTCAAAATGACATCGGTCAAATCTTTATGTAATAATTCCATCGTTAATCAGTTTTAATCTGCGTTTTACGAAGTAAATCCGTTGCATCCGCGTTCTATTGTGGCGTGTAGTGTGAAAAACAAAAAGACATCAAGTAAACTCAATGTCTTTTTTATTAAAGTTTACTATTTTATTATTTTTTTATCAATCCTAAATCCACCAGTCTCTCGTGCAAATACTCACCAGCAGTGATGTCTTCAAATTGCTTTGGATTGTTCTCATCAATACATTCGGGTAAGCAATTTAATTTCATATCACTTACTGGATGCATAAAAAACGGAATCGAATAACGCGAAGTATTCCACAATTCTCTTGGTGGATTAACCACTTGGTGAATCGTCGATTTCAATTTGTTATTGGTATGTCTAGACAACATATCACCTACATTAATCATCAATTCATCGGGTTGTGCCATCGCATCAATCCATTGTCCATCGTGATTTTGAACTTGCAAACCTTTTCCTTGTGCGCCCATTAATAACGTAATCAAATTGATATCACCATGAGCAGCAGCACGAACAGCGCCATCTTTAGGTTCGTCAGTAATTGGCGGATAGTGAATCGGACGCAAAATGCTGTTTCCGTCTTTGATGTAATTATCAAAATAAAACTCATCCAAACCAATGTGTAAAGCCAAAGCTCTCAATACATAAACTCCGGTTTTTTCAAGCATTTGATACGCTTCTTTTCCAGTCGAATTGAAGTTGGCTAACTCATTTACAGTGACATTTTCAGGATATTCATCGGCGTATTTTGAACCTTCACTCACGTATTGTCCAAAATGCCAAAACTCTTTTAAATCGCCAGCAGAACGACCTTTTGCATGTTCTTTTCCAAACGAAATGTAACCGCGTTGGCCACCAATTCCGGGAATTTCGTACTTTTCTTTAACTTCCAAAGGCAGATTGAAAAAATTACGCACTTCGGCATATAAATTCTCAACCAATTGATCATCCAAAAAATGACCTTTTAATGCTACGAAGCCAATATCTTCATAAGCTCTTCCGATTTCATTTACAAATTTTTGTTTACGTGCCGGATCATCCGACAGGAAATCACGTAAGTCAACACTAGGAATTTGTTGCATCACTAAACTTTTTTTGTTAATAACTTATTATTGGCAAAAAACCAATCATAACTACAAATGTAAGCAATTTTTGAATTTACACAACCTTAGTTATTAACATTTTCAGAAACTGTCATTGCGAGCTTTGCGTGGCAATCAGAAGCTATTTCCTGCTATCCGTTTCAATCTGCCATTGCGAGAAACAAAGCAATATGATCGAGGCTATTTTCATACGCAATGTCAGGATTTCCACTTCTATCAGGGCTAGGGCAATTGTAATCATCAGAAATTTAGGTCATAATAAATCATACATTATTAAATCCACAACAAATAATAAAAAATCAGTATAAATCCGCAAAATCACTAGTATCTGCGTTTCATTTTTTTATACTTTTGCGATGCTAAAAAAACAACAATGAACTTCGATAGAAAAGACTTATCCAATATTCAATTATTAGATTTATACAAACGCCTTTTAAAACCTCGTTTAATAGAAGAAAAAATGCTCATTCTTCTGCGTCAAGGAAAAGTATCCAAGTGGTTCTCTGGAATCGGTCAAGAAGCTATTTCAGTCGGAATTACTGCTGCTTTAGATCAAGATGAGTACATTTTGCCAATGCACAGAAACCTCGGAGTTTTCACAGGAAGAGACATTCCGCTTCATCGTTTATTTTCACAATGGCAAGGCAAGAAAACCGGATTTACAAAAGGTCGCGATCGTAGTTTTCACTTCGGAACTCAAGAATATAAAATCATCGGAATGATTTCGCATCTTGGTCCGCAAATGGGTGTTGCAGACGGAATCGCATTAGCTAATAAATTAAAGAAAAACGGAAAAGTTACTGCAGTTTTCACTGGAGAAGGAGCGACTTCTGAAGGTGATTTTCATGAAGCGTTGAACATAGCCGCTGTTTGGGATTTACCTGTTTTGTTTGTCATCGAAAATAATGGTTATGGTTTATCTACACCTACTAATGAGCAATACCGTTGTGAAAATCTAGCCGACAAAGGTATTGGCTACGGAATGGAAAGTCACATCATCGATGGAAATAATATTTTAGAAGTTTTTACCAAAATAGCCGAATTAAAAGCTTCATTAGCTGAAAATCCACGTCCAGTTTTATTAGAGTTCAAGACTTTTAGAATGCGTGGACACGAAGAGGCGAGTGGTACTAAATATGTTCCACAGGAGTTGATGAATATGTGGGCGATTAAAGATCCGATTTCCAATTACAGAGAATATTTACTTAGAATTAGTGTATTGTCAGAAGAATTGGATGAAGAATTCAAAGCTAAAATCAAAGCCGAAATCGACGAACATTGGGCAATCACGCAAGCAGAACCAGACATCATAGCTGATTTAACTGAAGAGTTAAACGACATGTTTGAACCGTATGATTTTGAAGAAGTTAATCATTCAAATGAAGTTGAAAATATTCGTGTGGTTGATGCCATTACCCAAGCATTAAAACAATCAATGGAACGTCATCCGAATTTAGTGATTATGGGACAAGACATTGCTGAATATGGTGGAGCATTCAAAATCACAGAAGGTTTTGTAGAGCAATTCGGAAAAGATAGAGTTCGCAATACTCCAATCTGTGAAAGTGCTGTAGTTTCTGCTGCTAATGGTTTGTCAATTAATGGTCATAAAGCGATTGTAGAAATGCAGTTTGCCGATTTCGTTTCTACAGGTTTCAATCCAATTGTCAATTTATTAGCCAAACAACATTACCGTTGGGGCGAAAAATCAGATGTTGTAGTCAGAATGCCTTGTGGTGGTGGAACTCAGGCTGGACCATTTCACTCACAAACAAACGAAGCCTGGTTTACTAAAACCCCAGGTTTAAAAGTGGTATATCCAGCGTTTCCTTATGATGTAAAAGGATTATTGAATACAGCCATCAACGACCCAAATCCAGTATTGTTTTTTGAACACAAACAATTGTATCGTTCGGTTTATCAAGATGTTCCGAAAGATTATTATACCATTCCGTTTGGAAAAGCAGCTTTAGTTAAAGAAGGAACTGATGTTACTATCATTTCATTTGGAGCTGGAATTCATTGGGTATTGGAAACTTTGGCCAAACATCCAGAAATCAAAGCGGATGTAATTGATTTGAGAACTTTACAGCCTTTAGATACTGAAACTATTTTTGCATCTGTTAAGAAAACCAATAAATGTATTATTCTTCAAGAAGATACTTTATTTGGTGGAATTTCGAGTGATATTTCGGCTTTAATTATGGAGAATTGCTTTGAATATTTAGATGCGCCAGTGCAACGTGTTGCAAGCATCGAAAGTGCTATTCCATTTGTAAAACCATTAGAAGATCAGTATTTGCCTAAAACAAGGTTTGAAGAACAATTGTTGACGTTGTTGAAATACTAAATAACAGATCAACATAAATGTCACTATCTAAAACACTCTATCTTAATACAACCCAAAAAGAACATTTTATTGAAAATGGTTTTTTAAAGTTACCACAAGCAATTTCGCCCTTATTACTCAATCAGTTGAGAGATACTGTTGATGCTATGTGTTCTGCAGAAAATCAACTTTCTGATTGTACTGTTTTAGAATCTTCGAACAAGAATTTTGTTGTAGCAATTGATAAAATTATTGCTAAATCAAATCCAATTTTTGCTGAATTATTGGGCAGTCCTTTGCTATTATCTATTGCAGAATCATTGTGTGGAGTAGATTTTTTTCCAGTTCAAGATTTTATAGTTATTAAGACGTTGGGAGATCAGAATGAAATTAAGTGGCATCAAGATGTAATTACTGAAGCACACGAAAAGACCTTCATGATTGGATTTTACTTAGATTCAGCTAATAATGAAAACGGCGCCTTGCGAGTTATACCCAAAAGCCATAAAAGTAATCTTTCGATTTGTGAATTGCAGAAAATGGAGTATCAATCTTTGGATATGGAAGCAGGAGATGTATTGATTCACAACCTTAAAATAGCTCACAGTTCGGGTGAATTAACTTCATTTCCTCAACGACGTGTTGTTTATTTCGAATTCATGTCAACCAAAGAAATACTGAATGAACAAGTTTATCCTGAATCCTTTGTAGAGTTGCGTACTCGACTTATTCCGAATGCTATTCTTTGTTTTCAACAAAAATATAGAGAAGCAATTCCTTTCCAATGGAATCATCCTGAAAAAGACAATTACGTTCCAAATAGTAATCCACATTCATTTATTCAAGAACTTTATCAAGAACCAAAAAAAGTAAAAGCAGCCAACTATTGCTTTGATTTTATCCAAGGTTATACTTCATAAAAAAAAGCCTTCAGTTTTTATGTTGAAGGCTTTTAAGTTTAGTGTGATTTTTTAATAAATAATTTTCTTAGTGACTTTCTGACCATTTTTCAGTTCGATATCAATCAATAAAGCTTGGTTCGGAGCGTTTAAATTTGGAATCACAAAATTCATCGAATTGATTTCTTCTGAAGCGAACAACAGTCGTCCTAGTGTATCATATACTATAATTTTTGAAAGTTCTTCAACGCTAGATTTTACGTTAATGATTTCATTTTGAGCATACGCGATAACCGAATTTTCAATTGCAGGAAAAGTTGGAGTAGTCAGCGTGCTTTCAAAAATGATTTCAAAACGCGAAGCAAAAACTCCAATTTCAGAAACAAAATTATACGGGTCAACAGTTAATTCATGAACGGTTTGAAGTGCATTATCTCTTAAATAAATGGCTTGATTTCCTCCTTCGAACAAACCATCAACATGGTCAAGAGCAATGGTAAATGTTCCGGCTTGATCGGTTTCAAAGTTGAGTGGAATCACATCGGTAGTTACAAAAGGTAATTCTTTTAATTGAATAGTATATTCATCGTTGTTTACGATACTCGTTAAGGAAACTGCACTGTCATTTACGTATCTTCCGTCAATTCCGTAATCATAATCATTAGTTGCGCCTGTCATATAACCTACCATAAACTGACTGAATAAATCGGCATCATTAGTTATGTTGACCCAAATACGATTTTTTTCAATCTCAGAAACACTTCTGAAAAACTGATTTTGGTTGTTTCCAACACGTTGAGCATTAATAAAACTTGCCGTCGGATTTGTTACATTTCGTGCTTCTACAATAAATCCTTGTCCCACTTGAATGATTCCGTTTGGAGTTGGACTAGAAGGCGATGTAGTAGTTGCTCCACCAAGAGTATAAGTGGCGTATGCTGTTCCTGCTGCATTGTTAATCTTTCTCCAAAAATAAATTGTTCCGAAAATATCAGATAAGTTATCCGTAATAAAATCATCTGCATTTACAGTGGATGGATACGGATTCCCAATCATATTAAAACTTTGTCCAGCTCCAATATAAGCCAAATTCACATCAACATTTCCGTTGTTTAAATTTCCTGAAAATTGTCCGTTCCAAATGGTTGGAGTAGTTGGGTGATTATCGGGCATTCGAATCAAATAACCACTTCCTAAGCCAAAGGTTTGCGTAACTGGGTTAGCAACCGCATTGTACAAATTGGTTGTAGTGTTGTAATTGTAAAAACGATTATTTAATGTGTTTGGTGAAAATTGTTTTAGTGTTTGAGCTCCAGTTACTGGTGAAGACCAAATGGTATAATCCAAACGACGCAACGGATTACTGTTTCTAAATACAGTAGCGTTTGCCGAATTAGCCACGTTTTGATTCTGAACTAAATTGGCATTATTTTGAATCGTAAAACTAGCGGTTGGAGCTACATTTACAACACCATCGATAAAGAAGTTATTTCCAGATGAAAGTATCACTTGCGATGTTCCTGTCACATTTAATGAACACGCATGAACGTCTTCAAAGGATGTGTAATTTCCGTTAATGGTTGCTGCAACATTATCTAAAGGTTTTCCGTTACTCCAAGTGGTTCCATTCCACGTGGTTGAAATTTGTCCACAAGTAATAGGCACATTGGGTACATTACAAACATTCAAACTCCATGCGGTTAGTGATCCTCCATCTCCAGTAGCAATGTCGTTGATGCGCAATGTCCAAACTCCTTGTGAATTCTGACCATTTAAAGTCGATAATAATTGTGTAGGTCGAATGGTTCCTGAAATTGCAGGATTGGTGCCGCAAACTAAAGTGACACCCGAATCATCAAATGTGGCATTGATGTTATCATTATCGGCACATTGAGCATTCACCAACTGAATTTGAGTTCCAGAAGGACTGATTAAGGTAAGAACCAAATCTTCTGTCCAAGTATGAGTAAGTTGCACCGAAACATTGATATCAGAAATGGAAACATTACTTCCAGATGGAATGGTTAAAGTTGAATTAACCGTTGGCGTTCCAGATGCTGAAATTGCTAGTGGTACATTCGTTGAAGAAAAATTGGTACATGTTTGTTGTCCTGTTGTAAATCGGAAAGGCAAACTGTACGTTCCCAAACAGGAAGTGTTTCTAGGTAAAACCCTCCAAAAATAATTGGTTAATTGTGATAAACCAGATACTAAATAACTGTTTGTAGCTACAGTCGCACTTTGAATAATGGTCGAAAAGTCTTCACTTGTTGCAATTTGCACGTCGTATAAAGTCGCCGATGGATCATTTGCCCAGGTTAATGTTACACTTGTGGCTTGTGCAAATGCTAAATTAGTAGGTGAAGTTAGCGACATAGTGGCAAACGACGAATTCAATAAATTAAGGTAAAGGTTTACTGTTCGTGTCGTTGCTCCTGAAGTTCCGGTCACCACCAATGTATAAAATCCTGGTGTTGCAGATGTAGTATTGCTAATTGCTAATGATACTATTCCACTTGTATTGGTTGATGAAGGTGAAAATGTAGCTACAGTACCAACCGGATTTCCTGTTACTGTAAATGTAGTTGTTCCAGAAAAACCCGTCAATGAAGTATAATTCATATCATAGGAAACAGAAGTACCCTGACATGCTTCTTTATTTTGTCCGTTTTCAATTCCTGAAAAAGCCAAGGCAAAACTAGAAGGTGGAGCAGTAATAGTGAAATTAGCATTCGATACATCATAAAAAATATGATTGTTTCCGATGACCATTATTCGATTGGTAGTTCCAACCGTATTCGGAATCGTAACTACTTCTAAACCGTCATTTGGAACATTACTGGCCAAAAGAGTAGGAAAAGTGAGTCCACCATCAGTAGAAAGAAAAATATCAATATTGGCACAATTGATTCCGTTGGCAGTGGTTCCTGCCACATCCCAAGTAACAGTTTGATTGGTTCCTGCTACATAAGATACAGCAGTATTTGGACTTGTAACCAAAAATGGTCCCACACTCGCAACCGTGATTACGGTATCATCTCTTCCAGTTTGTCCGCCATTTGGTGTTCGGTTATCTCTTACTGTTAAAGCGAAATTCATAGTTCGCGCTACGTTGGGAACAACTTCCCATGTTGGTGCTAAATTTCCTGCCACAACACTTGCCAATGGCGGCATATATCGATCAGGAGAAGAACTTGGCGGATTGGATCTAAAATTGGGTCCACCCGTTGAAGTGTTAACCGGAGGTTGGGTGGAAACTTCAGTATTGGTTTGTTCCCAACAATAGGTTAATGCGTCACTATTAGCATCAGTTGCATTTCCTTTTAAAATAAAAGCCGTTCCTCTCGGAATAGTGTAATTAGGTCCAGCATTTACAACAGGAGCAAAATTTCCGTTGGCAACAGTTACTGCGCATGTTCCGCCTGTTCCTAATATAAAATTGGTCATTTCAGTAATACTCACTCCGTGAAAATGATCATCAGAGTTGTTTTGAACATTTGGAGCACAGATTCCGGCATAACCCATAATTGTACTGGCACTTCCAGGTTCAACAGCAGTTCCCGCATTACGATTGCAATTATTATTTTGAGTATGATTGGCGCCCCATTGGTGTCCCATTTCATGAGCTACATAATCAATGTCGTAAGCATCACCTACTGGTGCAGCTGAACCTGTAATTCCTCTTGCTTTATTTCCTGTACAAGGAGAAAATAATTGCGCTAAACCGCCGCCGCCAGTACTTACCGTGTGCCCAATATCGTAATTTGCCGCACCAATTGTTGCATCAATAACGGTTTGACTTTGGTTGATTAATGTATTTGCATTGGTATTGTTGAATGAATCTGAAGTAATGAAAATGATTAAATCATTGTTGGCAATCAAATTCATTCGAAGAGACATATCAATTTCAAAAACTCCGTTTACACGAGTCATAGTTACTACCATAGCGGCTAAAACAGCAGCTTTCTTTTGAGCTAATGTTCCAGCGTTTAATCCAGCAGCATTTACATGATAAGCAGCGTATTCGATAGTACACGCCATAGCTAAACGATAGGTTCTGAAATTTCCATCATTTACCATTACCGAAGGATTGAGTGAATTCATATCTCCAACGCGTTGAATTGTTTCGTCGCTTTCCACTTCACAAGTAAATGTTCTGGATGGCGAAATATCTTGTTTACGATAAATAATGTAATTCGATAAATCTTTAGTGTAGGTGTCAATGTAATGCGTTCCAGAATCGCTGTTAAACGACATTAAATGCAAACCAAAAAGAGTAACACTGAATCGAATGGTTTCGGCTGAATTCTTGATGTTTCTTCCTGAGTACGATTTGATATCAGGGAATTTTTCGGCCAATCCAGCTTCCATTACGGGAGCTTCATAAACACGATACTGAATTAGCTCACCTTTTGGGTTTGGGAAAGTTACAATGAGTGTTGATTCAATGTTTTGTGAATCCAACGGAGCATTAGCTAATTGAGTTTTTAATGCGTTTAGATTAAGTGAGAAAAGCTTAAATTCTCTTGGATTTGAAGCGCGCTCCATTTTGATGGCAGAACTCAGTTTTTCTTCGGTTGTTGGTCTCCATATTTCGTTTTGCGCATACGAATTTGCAAAAAGCAAGACCAAGAATAGGAGTTGTAGTTTGTTTTTCATAAAAAGTAGGTTAATTGTACTATCAAAGATAAAAAAATAATCGATTTTTCCTAATTGTAAGTGTTAAAAAATTAGACTGATTTTGTTCTTAATGAAGTGATTAATACTGCAAAATAGGAGCTTTTGCAAAATTATGAAGTGTTGATAAATTCAAAAAAAACATATTTATCTTACAAATTTAAATTTAAATCTTAAAGTGTATTTTTTGAATATTCTTGATGATTTTGTAAGAAAAAAATAATTAACTTTCACGAAAATTTAAAACTTCATTCTATGGAAAATCAAAACGTCTTAGTTTCAAGTGCTTCAGATGTTCAAAAAGCAGCTTTTTACAGAAAAACGTATTCACATGTTGCATTAGCTCTTTTGGCTTTTATTGTAGTTGAAACCATTTTAATCAATGTAGTACCTTATGATGTAATTGCTTGGATGTTAAGCGGAAAATACGTCTGGCTTTTTATTTTAGGCCTTTTTTGGTTAGGATCAACCATGTCAAACAAATTAGTTTTTCATCCTTCGCAAAACCAACAGTATTTAGGTTTAGGATTGTATATTTTATTAGAGGCAATTATATTTTTACCAATGATTGTTATTGCACTATCATTTGTTGATGGGCCGAATATGTTGTATCAAGCTGCAATCATAACATTATTCATGTTTTCGGGATTAACCGCAGTAGTCTTTTTCACTAAAACGGACTTCTCTTTTTTAAGAACTATTGTTGTAGTTGGTGGATTTATAGCATTGGGAATTATTGTTGTTGGTGCTATTTTTGGATTTGACTTAGGATTGTGGTTTTCAGTAGGTATGGTGATTTTGGCATCGGCTAGTATTTTATATCAGACAAGCCAGATTAAAGATCAATTTCACACAGGTCAATATGTTGGAGCTGCATTACAGTTGTTTGCTTCTATTATGTTGTTATTCTGGTACATATTACGAATTTTAATGAGCAGAAGAGATTAGTTTTATCTTTTATAAATCTTAAAAAGAGTCCAATAAGGGCTCTTTTTTTATGGTATAATTATTGGGGAATATTGAGAAACTATTTTGTGATGAAATTCTATTATCTACTGTTTGTCTTTATTATGTTGTCGTGCTCTAAATCAAGAGAAATAACCTCAACTACAGTTGTTGCACTTCAACCTTATAAGGGATTTCCAACTAATAAAATCGATACTTTAAGTAAGGCAATTAGCGAATTTTATTCTATTGACGTTGTAGTTCTTCCTGAACTTGATATGCCAAAATCAGCTTTTGTTAACATAAAATCTCCCCGTTATAGAGCGGATAGTATTATTCGAATTCAAAGTAGAAATCGTCCAGATTCACTTGATTTCATTGTGGGTTTGACGGATAAAGATATTTCCATTACAAAAAAGGAAGTAGATGGTTCCATCAAAAAGCCCGAATGGAGATACAATGATTTTGGAGTAATGGGATTGGCGTATTGTCCAGGTAAAAGTGCGATTATTTCATCCTTTCGACTCAAAACCAATGATTCTAAGTTGCATTTTACTCGACTTAAAAAAGTTACTATCCACGAATTCGGGCATAATTTAGGATTGCCACATTGCCCAAATACTCATTGTGTAATGACCAGCGCCAATGAAAAAATTTCAACTATTGATACCGAAAAAATGGAGTTGTGTGAAAATTGTAAAAAGAAGTTACTTTGATTTCACTATTTTAAAAAGCACCAATGTGGTAAAAAATACTGGCACAAAACCTATTATATACCAACCCATATTTTTTGTTGCGATTACTGACAAAGCCATTAACGAAAGAAATCCCAAAATCATATACACTCCTTTTCGAATATTCTTTTCATAATATCCATCAACAAGATAGAATAGTAGAGGCGAAATGGTAATCAATAACAAAATAAGACTCATCAGTAATTATTGTAGTATGATGTTATAAATGCAGCAAGTTGATGATCCAATTCGGTGATTTCATTCTTATCATGAGTGAATAAAGCAAACTCAACTTTTGAACATTGAAATACTTTATAATCAGGGTGATGATCTATCGAATCGGCATAATTTGCCACTTTCAATAAAAATTCAGCTAATTGGGTTTGAGTGTCGAATTGGTAAAGTTGTACCAACTTTCCGTCGACAATTTTCCAGTCCACGATTATAGTATTTTTTTCACCAAATAATACACTACAATAAATACGATAATCGTTCCGAAACAACCAAACTTTGTTTTTTTAGCAGCAAAAAAGGCAGCAATAAAGGCAATAATATTTTTCATAGCATTGAAAATTGAATTAGTATTTCCCGTTTAGTGATGAGTTAATAATAGCTAATTTCGTTCTAATAAGGCCGATTTTTAGCATTTATTCGGTTATAAAAATACAATTTTAGTTGTAGAAAGCTCTACTTTTTTAAAGTTTTTGGTGTCCAGAAAAATTATAATTCTAAATTTTTAGTTTTATTATAATTAAAATTTTCAGAGTTTTTAAGTATTATATTCTTCATCTCAAGCGCTTTTTCTTTGTTGTTTTGCTTCAAATAAATCAGCATTTTGTACCAGTAACCTCTAGAACTTTCTTGAAATGAAGTTAATTTTGAAAGTAGATCAAAAGCTTCAATAGCCTTATCATTTTCGTTTAATTGATCATAAGATGCACCAATATACATCAAAGAATAAGGATATAATTCGTAAGTAGAATCAATTTTGCTAAACGATTCGATAGCTTTTATATACTCACCTTTTTTAAATAAAAGTTCCCCATTCGTAAAGTCATTTTCGGGTTGACCTTTATCTATAAATGAAGGTAATTCTTCCCAATTTACATTATCAGTATAATAATTTTCTAAACTAGAATTTGAATTAAAAAACAAAAAAGTACCAAAGACTATAGCTATCGAAGCAGCAATATAATATTTGAAATAATTTTGTCTTGCTTTGGATTTTTGCTGAATGTGATTTTGACCAATTTCACGAATTTTGGTAGATAAATCTATAATATCTTTAGATTGTAATTGTTGTTTATAATGTAATACCTCTTTTTCATTAATTGTATTTAATGGTAATTCAACCGTTGGCAATCCATTGATTTCAAATAATTGCTTTTGAATCATCACTTCAGTTTGCAACTCTTGATCTTCAATAATTAATTTTTCGAAAGCTAAATGATCCGTTTCAGACAAAAGTCCTTTCAGATATTGGTCTATTTGATCTAATTTTTCTATTGTTAAATTACTCCCCATTTCATTATTTTTTGAAATTCAACATCACCTTTAATAAGTTCTATTAATTTGCTTCTACATTTAAAAACTCTCTGTCTTATAGTATTGATTGTACCGTATGAAAATTCAATTAGTAGTTCTTCGTAGGTTGCTCCATTAAAATAAACACTCAATATTTCTTTACAATTAGTTGACAATAAATCAAATTTTTTCATGTAAAATTCAAAAGACTTTTGCTCTACTATAAAAGAACTTAATTCAGTCTCTTTATCTACAAGTGTAATTAAATCGGCTTTTATTACCTTATTATCCAACTTTTTTTTCCAAATATTTTTACAAACAACAAATAAATAGGCTTCAAATGATACAATAGTTGTTCTTTTTTCTTTTTGTGTAACAATGATGTACATCAATGCATCTTGAAATACATCTAATGAATCATCGCTTCTGCCATTTTTAGAAACAATGTAGGAGACAACTTTTGGATATATTTTTGAATAAATTTCTTTGATTACAGAATCTTCACCATTTAATAGTGCGTTTATATATCTTTCTGTATTTTCCATTTGTTTGTGGTTTTTGTCAAAAATTGTATACTATTTAGATAAGATTTTTTGCTATTATTTAAAAAAAACCTTAAAATTAGTTAATTTATTTCATATTGGTTAAAAAGGATAAAATTACAAAACTTATTTCACCACATTAATTATTTTTTATTTGGATTCAGTAAATCATTATTTTAAAGATTCTCATTCGTTTTTGGGTAATACATTTCCAAAAATGATACTGTAAATTATAAACCTAAAAATTAAAACTCATGAAAAAATTGAAAAATCTAATTGCGCTAGTTGCAATTTCGTTAGTAGGATGCTCATGTTCAAACGATGAACAAGAGTTTGTGGCTAAACAAAAAGAAAACTCAGAATTAAATGCAAGAAGTTCGAGTAATCAAACTAGAAATTATTCTAACAACAGTTTAGTAATTAAATTTATTGATGGTGTAAGTGAAGCCGATAAACAATTTTTACGTAATTTTTACGAAGTAACCACTTATAAGTTGTGTAGTCATTGTTCTGATAAATCTATTGAATTGTGGAAATTTGATGATACCATAAATATTGAACCCAGAAAGATTACAATTGACGATCCAACTGGTGGAGGAATGAACTTTCCCTTACCTTATCCTTATTACAACTACATACAATCGGTTGATTATAATTTTGAAGTGAAATTTGCAACAAATGATGCTTATGCAAATGTAAATTTGGCGACTAGTGCGCTGCTTGAGTACAATTCGTACATCAAAAGTTCGAATGATGGTGTTACTATCGCAGTATTTGATACAGGTTTAAACATCAATGGTTTTGGTGGCGAACCTCTTTTTCTTTCAGAATTTTTGTACAATGCATCTTCTGATGGTATTCCGGGTATTTTTTCTGGTTGGGATTTTGTGAATAATGATCATAATTGTCTTGATGATAATCCCGGACTTCATGGTACGGCCGTGACATCAATTATAACAGAAATTCTTAACAATGATTTAAGTCCAGTTCCACATCAAATAATGCCATTAAAAATTTGTGATGCAAACGGTGTAGCAAGCTATTTTAATCTTTTGTGTGCTTTAAATTATGCCTTAGACCGAAGAGTTCCCGTTATCCAAATGAGTTTAGGTTGGTATGATAATGATTCAGGTGATTTAGTCGATAATATATTTTTAGATTTGATGAGTGATCATCCGGATACAACTATAATTTGTTCTGCGGGAAATAATTGGTCCAATAATGATACTACAATTCATTGTCCTTCTGGATACGACATCAATAATATTATTGCAGTAGCTTCGTGTAATGCTTTGGCAACTGACATCTCAAGTTGGTCCAATTATGGTGCCACGTCAGTTGACTTTTTTGCGGTTGGTGAAAATATAAATTTTTCAGGAATTTCGATAGAAGGAACTTCATTTGCCGCACCAAAAGTTGCTGCAATGGTGGCTAAAATCAAACACTTAAATCCAAGTATTACTAACGATCAACTAATTGATGCATTACTTGATTTAGGTATTTACTGCAGTCCTTCATTTTCAGATGGTAGACCTGTGTTGTACAATAAGATTTTAGTTCCTTAAAAAAAATTAATATATTAGGCAAAACATTCATGAGTATTAATTCAATACCGTGGTGTTTTGCTTTTTTATTATATTAAATTTCGGAACCATAATGAGCTTTATCAAATGTTTGATTATACTAGTTTTAAGCACACACATCTCTTTTGCTCAAAAAGAAATGTCAAAACAAATGGATGCCATACTAAAAAACAACAATGAAAACCCTCAAAAAATAGAGCAACTTCAAAATCTACTGAATCAATTTAAGAATTCTACAACTACTCCAGAAACGGGAATTGTTTACAATGAATTAGCTAAAATTTTGTTTAAGAATAGTCAAAACGACAAAGCAATAAATTCTCTAAAAAAATCAATTCGTATTCTTGAAAAACACAAGAGAACTCATTTATTTGAATTGAATAGATCAAGAAACAATTTGGCTTATATTTATATGACTGAAGAAAGAGTGAATGAACAATACCTTCTTCTAAAGCAAATAATTAACGATAAAGGCAACGACGAAAATACATTTAATGCACTTAACAACGCTGCAATAATCGAGTCAAAAAGAGGTGACTATTACTCTGGACTGAATAGACTTAATTTATTATTGACTACTAAACATACGATTGAAAATGAACTAATGGTACGAATAAATATTATTAAAATTTATGCCATTATGATCGAAAGTTATTCAAGTGATAAGTTTAAGAAACATAAACAAATCATACAAATCCATCAAAACAAAATTGAAACTAGTTTCCATAAAACAACTCTAAACGAAGTGGTATTGTACAGTTTTTACAATAATTTGGCCAATATTTATGAGTCTTTAGAAGAGTATGATACAGCTTTGCAACTCTATTTAAAATCGAAAAAATACTATACTGATCAAAATGAAACTTCAAAAGCGTTAGATGTAACCAATAATATAGGCTATTTGTATGCAAAACAAAAAAAGACAAAGCGTGCTATCGAGTGTTTTCAAACAATTATCAATACATCAGATGACATCAACCAAATTGCTGCAGCATATAACAATATGGGGTATTTTTTAGATGTAAAATCAACCCAAAAGATTCCTTATCTTCAAAAATCACTTCAGGTTATTCTAGAAAAAAACGAGCCCAATTTTACTTTGCCTTCACTTGATTCGATAAGAGATTCGGGCTGTCAACAAGAAATTTTAGTGTATTTAGTAGATTTGGCGTATCATTATGTTGAGAGTTATAAAGAGACAAATAATAGCAACTACTTATGGAGAGCGAAAGAAACATTATACAGAATTGACGAGCTTGTTTCGCTTATTCGTTACGAAAGCAATACCGAACAGTCTAAACTTTTTTGGATAGAGAAAGGAGTAAACACCTATATGTTAGCCGTTGAAGTTTGTTATCTATTGAATAAACCCGATGAAGGCTTTTATTTTATGGAAAAAAACAAAGCTTTATTGTTGCAAGAAAACATCAAAATGTTTCAAGCAAAGTTGGAATTGGAAATTCCAAAAAAACTAAGAGAGCGAGAATATAAGTTGCATTACGAATTAGTAGCTTTAGAAAAAAAGTTTCAAAGTAATCCTAATTCTATTTCATTAAAAAAGAGTTTGAATAAAAAAAATAAAGAGTTTCAACTATTTATTGATTCTCTTAGTGTGAAATATCCAAAATACTCAAAGATTAAGCAAAAAATTGAAACTCTAACATTGAATAAAGCACTTTCTACAATTTCAAAAAAGGAATGCTTTGTTACCTATATTTTAAATCAAGAAGATGGATATGGTATCTTTTGTAGCAATCAAGAGCAACTATTTTTTAAAATTAAGAGTGTTCCAGAAGTTCAAAAAAATGTAAAGATGGTAAAAAACTACATGTCTAAACGCGTTTTAGACAAAGCTAAAACCACTGATTTTCAAGCAATAAATTATAAAGTTTTTAAATCATTATTCCCTTTTAGTGATGCAATAACCAAACTTAAAAATAAAAAAATTATCATTGTACCTGATGATGCATTATTGAATTTACCTTTTGAAGCTTTAGTAACACATCCTACCAATAAACTTACTGATAGCTATTTAATCAATACTACTGAAATATCCTATATACAGTCGTTTTCTGTTTTTGAAAGAATTAAGCAAAGAAAAAATCAACCCCAAAAAAATCTTCTTGCCATTTCACCCAATCAATTTGATGACAAAAGTTTACAAACTCTAAATAGTTCGAATAAAGCTATCCAAACTTTGAATAAATACAGTTCCTCAAATGTGTTACTGGAAGAAGAAGCTACAAAAGAAAATTTCTATAAATTCAGAAATGAGTATGCAATACTACACCTAAATACTCATGGTGGAGTAGATGCTTTGACCGAATCTCCGTGGATTGCATTCAGAAACAATCGATTAACACTGGACGAACTTTATGGATTGGATAACCAAGCCGAATTAGTGATTTTAGATGCCTGTAAAACAAACGATGGAAATTTGGCAACTGGCGAAGGTATTATTAGCTTGTCAAGAGGTTTTTTTAACACAGGTTCAAAAAGCGTTTTGGCATCACTGTGGAATGTAAACGAAAAGGCTGGTAACGAAATTATTTCTTCATTTTACAACGAATTGGAAAATGGTAGTTCTAAATCAAAAGCACTGCAGTCAGCAAAAATTAAATACCTCAAAGAACATCAGTTTTCAGAAGTTTTACCTTATTACTGGGCTTCCTTTACATTAACGGGCAGTACAACCCCAATAGATATAACCGAAAGTTGGTTGCATGGAAAACAATTACTACTATTGATTTCACTATTTTTAATCCTCTCTTTCTTTTTTTTATACAAAAGAAAATTCTTCAAAAAATAGCAATTCTAATTACTACTCCAACGAAGCCCAACAGAAATATGTTGGGTTTTTTATTTTTTATTAAAAATTTTGGGTAATGAATTTTTAAAAGGAACACTTATTATTAAAACAATAGGTGTAACCCGAAAAACCTTTCAAAGAGTAGGGAAAATTTAATTTTATTTATTATGAAAAAATCTATTTTAATTTTTCTTTTTGCAATTTTTGGATGTATTGCAAATGCAAACGCACAAATTATCATTACTCCTGATTTAGATTTAGATCCAAACAGTGGAAGTAAAGATATAACGGCTTACCCCAATAGTGTTACTTATCCAGAGTATTATGAACTCAATATGCGATTAAGTGTTATGGTGAATACTACAGAGTCAGGAAAATTCTCTACAACTAGTTACAGAAGAATGAGAACTTGGAATAATACTACTCAAGCTTATGGTGCTTGGGGTTCATGGGGAACTTTTACACCGAATATGAATGTTTTCCCTAATTTAGGACCAAGTCAGCCCGTAGCTAGCTCATATGTTGGCACAGCAAGAACGTATCAACTTGAAGGTACTCAAATTGAATATTATATTAGAGTTACATTCATTCCAACTGTCGGAGGCAGTGTGGTAAAAAATACGCCAACACGAACTGCAACTATTTTAGGTGTTCCAACAGCTTGTTTTAGTATGTATAATGTAATCTCAACTCAAAACGAACCTTCTTATTATGGTCCGATGCCCGTTAAAACAATTTGTCAAAATGCAGTAACAATTAATGGTAGTTGCAGTAAATTTGAGAATGCTTATCATATAAGAATATCAGAATTTAATCTGGCTACTTGGACTTTTGTAAGCGATTTATATAATAATTGGGTTCCTGGAGGTGGAGAAGCTCCAACATTTATTAGTTTAAACGCTCTTGCTGCCACTAATGGTAAAGTTTTAACTCCAGGTAAAGTATATTTAGTTAATCTGTCAGTTGGACCAACTTGGAATTCAGCTGAAGCTCAGTTTTTTAGAGTTATTACTTGTCGTCAATCGGGAAGTGAGGATGCGAGTGAATTACAAACTATTGAAGCTCCATCTGATGTTACCATAGATGAAACTGTACAAGAAATAAAACTATATCCTAATCCTGTTAAAGACGAATTAACAATTATCGTAAACGAAGTGGAGAAAATTGTTTCGTATTCAATCTTTGATAATTCAGGAAACGCAGTTAAAAAAGGTGAGTTTACAACCGAATCTAACGAACAAAAAGTAAACTTAAATGAATTAAGACAAGGTATTTATTTACTCAATATAGAAACGAACAAGCAAAGCTATAGAGAGAAAATAATCAAAGAATAATCTTCACTTTTTTTGTTAATCAAATCCGGTTATAATTTTTTATAATCGGATTTTTTAATATTTCCCGTTTAATAATTCACCACCAATTGCCGATTTAGCTTCGATGTTGAGTTTTTTCATCATTTCGTAAGTAGTGCAAACTGCCGCAGAAGTTACTGGAATTCCGCATTCTTTTTGAATTAAATCAATGGCTTCTAACGATGGCATCTGTACGCAAGCCGAAGCTACTAAAACATCTACATCAGTCAAATCCAATTGTTTGTAAATTTCTAACAAATTCATCGGATTTTGAGCGGCCACTTCTAAGTTATCCGGAATTTCCAAAGCAATACTTTCTTTTACTTTGATTCCTTGATGTTCAATATAATCAACAACCATATCAGTAAGCGGACGCATATACGGAGTAATAATTGATATTTGTTTGGCGCCTAAAACCTTCAAACCATTAATCAAAGCACCCGCCGAAGTTACAATTGGAGTTGGAAAGTCGTTAGCCACCGTTTCCTGATGCAAATTCACTTCTGAAACGCAATGATAACCGCGTCCCATACTCATAATTGCCACTAAACACGCGTAACCCATTACATCAACGTGAGCGTCGGATAATTCCTGAGCACATTTCAAACTCATCGCATCCATCGCTTCGAGTTCTTCTTTGGTCACTTTTTTCATTCGCATTCTACTGCTGTGAAAAGTAAATCGTTCGGGTAAAATAGTCTCGCGCGAGCGAAAGATGGCTGGTATTTCGGTTTCCATCGTCACATTGGAGGACGGAACTATTTGGCCTATTCTAAATTTTTTGTTCATTTTGTTTCAAGTTTAAAGTTCCAAGTTGATGCAGGAACTTAATTATTTGGGCGTTTCCTGTTTGCTTCGTACCTCGCAATGACAGGTCGGGCTTTCCGTTACAATCTGTTATTGCGAAGAACGAAGCGCTTTGAAGAGGCTATTTCGTAACGCAATAACAGGATTTCCACTATAATCCCTAACGCATTAGTAGTTATCTAGAAATCTCTTTTACAGTATTCACTATTGTTCCAATTCCCTCAACAGTAGCTTCAATAACATCTCCATCGTACAACCACTCTTGTGGATCACGACCAGCACCAACACCGGCTGGAGTTCCAGTAGCAATAATATCACCTGGTTCTAATGTGAAAACAATACTCAAATCTTCTATCAAATCATTGATGTTGAATAATAAGAATTTGGTATTCGAATTTTGCTTTTCAACTCCGTTCACTTTCAGTGATAAATTCAAGTTATGCGGATTTTCGATTTCGTCTTTAGTGACTAAAATCGGACCCATTGGTGCAAATGTGTCTTGTCCTTTGGAAACAATCCATTGTCCTTCACGTCGGCAATCACGAGCGGAAATATCATTAATTACGGTGTATCCGAAAACATAATCCAAAGCCTCTGATTTTGGAACGTATTTTCCTTTTTTGCCAATGACTACTGCCAATTCTACTTCCCAATCCAATTGCGAAGTAAGTTTAGTGTTCTTAATCACTTCAGTATTCGTTGCTGTAACCGTTGTGGGTGGTTTTGAAAAAATAATGGGTTTTTGAGGTAACTTTCCTGTTGTGTCTAATGTACGAGCGCTTTCGGCAACGTGTTCGGTATAGTTCAATCCAATCCCAATGATGTTTTTACGTGGTTTCGGAATAGGAGCGAGGAACGTAACTTCGTTCATTTCATAGGCAATTTCTTCAAAGAATGACGGCTCGGTTTCGGCAATCATGTCGTTGAGTTCTTCTACGATTTCAATTCCCATATCAATCAAATCGAGCATGTTGTCAGGCAATGGAAAATTGGATATTTCACCAAAATCTTCCATATCAATCACTTGATTGTTGTGAATGAATCCGAGTCGTGGTTCTGTATCGGCTGTTGTGTAAGTAAGTAGTTTCATGTTTATTTCTTGCAAAGGCGCAAGGCCAATTTATTAGTCTATTTTTAATTATCGTTCAAGATTATTTTTTAAATTGTTTGTAAAGTGCAAACACTATTAAAGCCGACCAAAAGATTATGTTTACATATCCCACGATAACAGCAATATTGTTCTCTTTTTTTATTAAATAGAATCCCAATAGAATAAAAAGTAAAGGTATTCCAAAAGAAAAAATAAGTTTTGATATGTTATTCATTTATTTAATTATTATGTGACGCCAAGCTGTAACTCTGTTCTCTATGTTCTTTATTCTATTTTCTGATGACCGTTGTTTTCATCATATTCTCTTCCTTGATACAATCCTAATCCTTCAATTACAGGCAAATCATTAAAATTGAACAAACAAGCATCTTCGGTTTCTGATGCATTATGATGTTCATGCCAAGCCCACGATGGAACACAGAAAATATCTCTTTCTTTCCAGTCGAAACGTTTCCCGTTGATGATCGAATAACCTTTTCCTTTGGCACATTGGTACACAAATGAACCAGTATGCTTGTGTGCTTTTCCTTTGAAACCTGCAGGTAATAATTGCATCGCTGCACCCATAGTTTGCATTACGTGTCCACCCGTTAATGGATTCGAATAGTTCATAAAAATTCCGTCAAACGGATTTACTTCATTCACTTTTTGTGCTTCTAAAAGAGCTGGATACACTTTTGACCACGAAAACTTAAATAATGGCGAATACGGTTTGTCCCATGATTTGTCGGCAGGAATTAATCCAGCGCAACCATAAGTGATTGGCGAATAATTTAAAGGTGCTACTAAAGGTTGTTTTCCGTCGTACACCGCATAATCATTGGCTTCCAAAGCATTTACTAATGGAATATCCAAACCATCTTGCCAAATACAGGTTTTTCCGCCTTCTTCCACGCCGTGTTCGTGCCAAGTAGAGTTGGGTGTAATGACAAAATCGTTAACCTCTAACATGATTTTATTGCCATCAACAACTGTATAGCCTTTATCGCCTTCCATGATGAAACGCAATGCAGACGCGCGATGACGATGTGCCGAAGTACTTTCACCCGGACGAGTGACTTGAATTCCGGTATACAACCAACCCACAGCAGCCGAAACGTCTTTGCGTTTGTCGTTCACTAAATATACCACGCGACGACCTGCTTGTTCTGGAGTTACCAATTCGGAAGATTTGAGTACCAATTCGCGTAAATCATCATATTTCCATAACATCGGAACTGATGAACTTCTCGGTTCCCAAGGTTCGATATCGTTGGCTACTGTCCACAATGCACCTGCGCCAAGAGTTTCTAATTCTTTATAATAGGCTTCAAGTTCAGGTGTATCTTGAACTCGTGCGCGACCGATAACGTCGTCTGAATGTTTTGTTTCCATAGTATTATGTTTTAACCCTCGAAGGGTTTCAAACCCTTCGAGGGTTAAGTTTATAATTTATCTTTTATTAAATTCCTCATGATTATCAATGAATGTGATTTTACGAGTTGGAGCTGTATTCACTCGTAAATCAAATATATCAAATCGATTGTAATGTCCCAAAATATCGTGCATTTGTTTCGGTTGGATGCATTTTTCCAAATCAATGTCTGCATAAATCATTCCTTCATCATCAATTAAAGGTTGACCAATTACAGCGCCATTCGGACCAATAAATCCAGAGAAAGCGGAATCTTTTCGTTGAGCTAGTTCTTCAATTTGTGGTGCTTCAGGCTTTAAGATATCAACAATTTCCTTTGAGATAGTGGAGCATGAAACAATAGTAAACAATTTTCCTTCAAAAGAATGTGCCGCAGCCCGAATTTTAATGGCTTCGGCCATATTATAATCGGGTGGAGCAGTAGGCAACGAAATATAGTTGGCAATATGAATCAATTCGCCTTGTGATAACAATGTAAATCGTGCCAAAGTATTAGTATTTTCTCCACAAGCCAAAGTTCCGATTGGACCTATTTCAGTATTGTACACTTTTAAAGACGAACCATCACCCGATGTCCAGGTTAGTTTTTCGGCCCAAGTTGGTACCAATTTTCGGTGTTTTCCGATTACATTTCCGTTATTATCAATGATTAAATTGGTATTGTAAATTTCGCCATAACTATCGCCGCGTTCGTTAATTCCGATGACAATATGAATGTTGTGGTCTTTGGCAACTTGATATAAAGGTTGCATGGATGCATCGGTAACTGCAACCGAATTTTTATACAATTCTTCGTACCATTTACTTCCTTGAACAGGTGTCAGAACCCAATTCCAATACGGATAACCAGCAACAAATACCTCAGGAAAAGCGATGAGTTGCGCACCGTTTTGACTGGCTTCTTTGATGAATGAGATGGCTTTTTCAATCGTTTTTTCTACGTTGAGAAAAACGGGTGAGGTTTGAACTGTGGCGGCTTTGAATTTTTTAAACTCCATTTTATTTTTTTTGGAACGCGGATGAAACGGATTGCTATGCAAACACGGATAACCGCAGATTTTGACTGATTTTTTACTTCGTACTTTATATTTTGTATTTCGTAATTTTATTTTTTATTTCTTCAGAAAACGGCTCGGCTTTAATACTTTGACGATCTTCTTGGATTTTTACATTAACTAAAGTGACTTCGCCTTCCAACACTGTATTTTCTTTTTGGTTGGTGAACTTAAATCCGCAGATGATTGAGGATGTTTTCAGTTCGTTTACCCAAAGTTGTTTGGTTAGTATTTCGCCAATTCGGGCAGCGTTTTTGAATTGTACTTTTAAATCCACCGTTGGAATTCCGTTGGTTTCGTGCATTTTTGAGAATGGTCGTTCTAACGCTTCTTCGAACCAATCTTCTACTAAATCATTGAGCATTTCGAGGAAACGCGGATAGAATACGATTCCGGCGTAATCAATATGTTTAAAACGGATTTTTTCTTGTTTGGTAAAAGGTTGATTCATGTTTTTATTGTAAGTCGCGAATTTTGCCACAAACCTGTCTGCCGGCAAGCAGGGACAAAAAGTCGCTAAGTTTTTCCTAATTTCTTATTAATTCTATATTCTAGCCCCGATAGCAGTGGAAATCCTTTTTATTGCTTTCAAAAATTGTTCTTGTTACTTTCAATGTCACAAGCAATAAAAAGATTGCAACGAATAGCGGGAAATAGCTCCTGATTGCTTCGTTCCTCGCAAAGACACTCCTAAAATTGTTCCACACTAGCTTTCCTCCAAAAGTACAAAAAATCTTTGGGAACTGTACTTTCGTAGAGTAAACATCCAGTTTCTAATTCGGGAAATATCTCGGCATAGGTTTCTACTTTGTTTCGGTCGATACGTGTGGTTACAGCGTCTCTAGTTACATCATCTGGGTGCGCTAAACCTGCAGAAGCCATCAAATCCATAGCACTTTTTACGGTTTCGTGTTGAAAACGAGCTACACGAACGCTTTTTTCTTCGGGAACTAAACCTTTCATCAAATCGGGATTTTGAGTGGCAACTCCTGTTGGACATGTGTTATTGTGACATTCTAAAGCTTGAATGCAACCCAAGGCGAACATCATTCCGCGTGCTGAATTACACAAATCGGCACCCAACGAAAGCGTTCGAACAATATCAAAGCCTGAAATCACTTTTCCGCTTGCGATAATTTTGATTTGATCTTTGAGTCCGAAACCATTCAAAGCATCATACACAAAGGCAATAGCATCGCGCAAAGGCATTCCAACGTGATCAGAATATTCTTGTGGTGCTGCGCCAGTTCCGCCTTCACCGCCATCAACAGTGATAAAATCCAAATACGTTTTGGTTTCAATCATTGCTTTGCAAATGGAAAGGAATTCGGATTTATTTCCGATGCAAATCTTAATTCCGATGGGTTTTCCACCCGAACCTTTTCGCAATAATTGCACAAAATCCATTAACTCTAACGGATTGGTAAAAGCCGAATGCGTTGGTGGTGATAGTATGTCTTTTCCTTTTGAAACGAGTCGAATAGCTGCAATTTCGTCGGTTACTTTTTCTTTCGGTAATATTCCGCCATGACCAGGTTTGGCTCCTTGTGAGAACTTAATTTCAATCATTTTGACGTTGTCTAAAGTCGCTCTTTTGACGTATTCATCGTAATTAAATTTTCCATCATCTGTTCTGCAACTGAAATAACCCGTTCCAATGTTCCAAACTACATCACCGCCTTGCAAATGATACGGCGACAAACCACCTTCACCAGTATTGTGATAAAACTGACCTTGTTTGGCTCCGTTGTTTAACGCTAAAATGGCGTTTTTACTCAACGATCCAAAACTCATTGCGCTGATGTTGAACAAACTGGCTTCATACGGTTTAGTACATTGAGAAGAACCAACTTTAATTCTTGGATTGGGATTGACTTGCGAAAACGGAATGGCACGAATGCTGTGATTGATCCATTCGTAGCCGTCTTGATAGACATCTAATTGTGTTCCGAAAGGCATTGAATCACTTTCTTTTTTACTTCGTTGATAGACTAAACTGCGTTGCAAACGATTGAACGGTTTTCCGTCGGTGTCGGTTTCAATGAAATATTGTCGCATTTCTGGACCAAGAGATTCTAATAAGTAACGCATTCTTCCTAAAAGTGGAAAATTTCTGCGAATGGTTTTTTTGGATTGGTACATATCGTACAAACCCATTAGGATTAAAGGTATGAATATCAATAGGAGGAAAGCGAATTTCCAATTGATGTAGATTAGTATTCCAGTTAAGGAAAGCAGGGTGAAACTAATGACTAAGAATGCTTTTCTCATGTTTTGTTATTTAACCGCAAAGTTCGCAAAGCCCTTCGACTGCGCTCAGGGTGACAATGCAAAGTTCGCAAGGTCTTATTTGAGTTTAAATCGTTGAATTTTTCCGGTTTCTGTTTTGGGTAAATTTTCTGTAAAATAAATGACGCGTGGATATTTATACGGCGCAGCTACTTCTTTAAACCAGTGTTGGATACGGTTTTTCATTGCATCTGTTGCTTTAGATTGATCTTTAAGAACAATATGCGCACAAACTAACATTCCGCGTTCTTCATCAGGTAAACCTACTACAGCACATTCTAATATATCTTCGTGTGTAAGTAAAACACTTTCTACTTCGATAGCAGCAATATTATATCCAGCCGAAATAATCATATCGTCACCTCGGGCCACAAACCAAAAATAGCCATCCTCATCTTGACGAAAAACATCACCTGTAATATTCCAGCCTTTTTCTACGTATTCTTTTTGTTTATCAACTCTATTTAAATATTTACATCCAGTTATTCCTCGTACTGCTAATCGTCCCGATTCGTTTCTGGGTAATTCATTCCCATCATTATCGATGATTTTGGCTTCGTAACCTGTAATGGCTACTCCAGTTGCGCCGGGTTTCATGTTATCTTTATTCGATGAAATAAAAATATGCAACATTTCGGTAGCTCCAATTCCGTCTATGATTTTTAAACCTGTAGCATCGTACCAATCTTGCCAAACTTTTAACGGTAAGGTTTCGCCGGCTGAGACGCAATTTCGCAAACTTGAAATATCAAACTCTTTGACTTTTGTAGTGATGATGCGCCAAGCGGTTGGAGCGGTGAAGCACGTTGTGATTTTGTGCTCTTGTATGGCTTTCAGTAATAAATCGGGGCTAGGTTTTTCAATTAAGAATGTGGAAGCTCCGAAATACATTGGGAATAAAACTAATCCGCCTAAACCAAATGTAAAACCGATTGGAGGACTTCCAGTAAAAATATCATCTGTTGTTGGTTGAAGCGAATATTGAGGAAAGCATTCGCAGATGTTTAAAATATCTTTATGGAAATGAGATGTCATTTTGGGTAAACCTGTTGTTCCAGAGGTAAAGCCAATAAGGGCAACCGAATCCGATTTGGAATGGTAATTATCAAAGGTTTTGGGTTTGGATTGCATCAGATTTTCCAACTGTGAATTACCATAGAAACAAGTTTGTTTTAAAAATGGTGATTTTACTAAATGTATTTCTTCTTCCAATTCTTTATCGCACAATGCATGAGAAATTTCGGCACAATCGATGATCGTTGTCAATTCTTTTGACCGAAGTAAAGGCATGGTCGCTACTACAATTCCGCCCGCTTTTAAAATAGCGTACCAACATGCTACCATCATTGGGTTATTTGCTGAACGAATTAATACACGATTACCTGATTTCAAACCTAAATCATCTACTAAAACATGAGCAATTTGATTTGCTTTTTCATACAAATCCTGATACGTCCATGTTTCTTCAAAGGTGCGAATGCAGATGCTATTTGCGCGACCTTCTTTTATATGATTGTCGAGTAAGCGTTCCACACAATTTAACATTTCTGGATGTTGAAACTGTGGTAAATCAGTAAAAACATAATTCGGTTGCAAGTCTATACTTGGCAAATTATCGTGGGCAAAAGAATCGTCGTAATGTTTCATTTTTAAGCTACTGAGTGGCTAAGTAACTGAGCCTAATTATTTAAAAATTTATTTATCGAATTAAAATACAGTTCGTTGGCATCTAACCAGCCGTAATGACCACAATTTTCAATTAAAATTAATTTAGAATGCGGAAAAGTAGTGGCGATTTCTTGAGCTGTTTCAACAGAAATAATATCATTTTTTCCCTGCAAAACTAATACTGGCCGTTTGAAATTACTGAATAATGTAGAACAATCGAAGTTGATTTTCTGCAAATTTTCAATGACAAGTGAATTTACAGTAAAGTTAATTTGTGTCAAACGTTGCGCTATTACATCCGAGTTAGATTTGTCAAAAACATACGCTTTCGCTAAAAATTGAGCTCTTTTTGCGATGGTTTCATCTGAGTTATCTCCCGAATCTCTTTTTCTTTGGTAAAAACTCAAACTGTCTTTTTCGGATTTGGTAAGGTTGTTATTCAGACGTTCTTGCAAGTACAAAGTGAATTTCATGTTAACTCCACCCGATGAAGAAAAAATGAGCTTGTCAATAGTTTCTGGGTGTTTAGTAGCGTAATACGTGGCCATGATTCCACCAAAAGAGTGACCAAAGATGCTCCATTTTTCAATTTTTAAATGACGACGAAGGTTTTCGATGTCTTCGGTCATTAAATCCATAGTAATGTTTTTGTTATTGGGATTTTCTATTGTAGATTTTCCTGTACCACGCTGATCGTAAATGATAGTTTGAAAATTCATTTTAGCTAATTCTTGTGCAACATAAGCGAATCCATCACTATTCATTCCGGGTCCACCATTAATAATTAAAATAGGTTTACCTGCACCAAATGTGGTGTAATTTAATTTGGAGTTCCCGCTGACAATTGTTTCGTTTGTTTGTGCCATTCCCAAATAATTTAAAAAAACGAGTAACACTACAGTAATCTTCATCGCTATTTTTTATTGCTTTTTGGTTTCAATGCTTTTTTCATTCCTTCTGATTGCTTTCGTTCATTGCTTTTTAATGGATAGAGGTGCGAAATACCCATTTTATATTGATTCGGAATGTCTTTTGTTTCAAATTGCTCGTAAGCTTGAGCATTTCGAACAAAATTTGAATCCAATAATAAAGGTCTTCCAAGAGCTACTAAATCGGCTCTTCCATTCAAAATAATAGTATTAATTTGGTCAATATCTTGGATGTAACCTGCTGTAATCGTTGGAATATGAACGGTGTTTCGAACAGCATCTGCAAAAGGTGTTTGCCACATTCTGCCTGTTTGCGGTTTTTGGTATTCGACAGTATTTCCTGTTGAAACATTGATGATGTCTGCGCCCGAATTTTTAAAAGCAGTTGCAATTGTAATTATATCATCTTCTGAGATTCCGTTTTCGGCCCAATCAGAAGCTGAAATTCTGACTGACATTGGTTTTTCTTTTGGGAAAGCATTTCTCATTTCGGAGAAAACTCTGAGCGGAAATTTCAATCTATTTTCTACACTTCCACCAAATTCATCGTTTCGAGTATTGGTTAATGGCGATAGGAAAGAAGCCAGTAAAAATCCGTGATGCGCTTGTAATTCAACTAAATCAAATCCAGCTTCATTGGCTTTTTTGGTAGCCTGAACGAATTGAGAAGTGACTAGATCCATATCAGCTGCAGTCATTTCTTTTGGTGTTGCAAATTTAGAATTGAACGGAATTGCTGAAGCCGAAAGTAATTCCCAAGCGTTATCAATCGCTTCGGTTGGTGCTTCCCAAGGTTTTTTGATGGCGCCTTTTCGACCTGAATGACCTAATTGAATTCCGATTTTAGTTGATGTGTTTTTGTGAATAAAATCAGTTATTCGTTTCCATTCAACTATTTGGTTTTCATTGTATAATCCTGCACAACCTAAAGTGATACGGCCAGTTTCTGAGACTGCGGTCATTTCAGCGATTATCAATCCTAATCCAGCAACAGCACGAGAAGTATAATGTTGAAAATGCCAATCATTAACCAAACCGTTTTCGGCCGAATATTGTCCCATTGGTGCCATGACTATTCGGTTTTGCAATTCTAAATCACGTAATTTGAATATAGCAAAAGCAGCCGATTGGTTTTTGGAATTGACATTGTTATTATTGTTGAACTCTTCCAAAACCTTATCAGTAAACGATGGGTCACGTAGGCGAAGGTTTTCAAACGTTACTTTTTTGGAACGCGTCATGCAGCCAAATGCAAATTGATAAAACGGATGTTGATTGTTACGATCTATGTTTTCAAACCAATCAAGTGAAACTAGAGCAGCGTGTTGAATCATTTCGACAGTATTTCTCCGCACATCATTATATTGTTTGAATGCTGCTTGAATATCATCAGGATTTGCAATTACAGCATCCGACAAACCGATGGCGCAATCCATAGCTAATTTGGTTCCGGAACCGATAGAGTAGTGTGCCGTTGCTTTGGCGTCGCCCAATAAAACAATGTTTTCGTGATGCCAATTTTCGTTGGTTACGTGTGGAAATTGACGCCAATGTGATTTATTTGAAATCAACGGATGACCATCTAATTCTTCTTTAAAAATTGCGCTGATTTTAGCAATCGTATCTTCTTCATTAGTAACTTCAAAATTGAATTTCTGCCAGGTTTCATCCGAACATTCAAAAATCCATGTGCTCATTCCAGCTTCATATTGATAAGTATGAGCAACGATAGTTCCGTGTGGAGTAGTTCGGAAGAAATAGGTAAATGCATCCAATGGTTTGGTCGATCCCAACCAAACAAAACGATTTTTCTTTAAAACGATTTTGGTTCCAAATTCCTTTTCATATTGCGATCGGATTCCGCTACCTATTCCATCTGAAGCTAAAATCATATCTGCATCTTTATATTGTGACAGGTCATCGATATTCTGTTCAAAGTGCAGATTTACGCCTTCTTCACGGCAACGTTGATGCAATAATTTTAAAAGTGTTTTACGAGAACATCCACAAAAACCATTGCCAGCGATGTTTACACTTTGTCCATCTCGAGCTACAATGATATCATCCCAATAGGCAAATTCACTGCGAATAAGTTCATAGGATTGCATATCTCGTTTTAGGAATTCACCTAAGGTTTCGTCTGAAAAAACTACACCAAATCCGAAACTATCATCGGGTTTGTTGCGTTCATACACGTCGATTTGGCAATGTGGCATTGCTTTTTTGGTAAGGATTGAGAAATAAAGTCCACCTGGACCACCACCAATTACTGCTATTTTCATAATTTGATTGAACGCGGATTAGACGGATGCTATGCAACGCGGATTTCCACGGATTTTTTTATTTATTATTCTAAATTACAGATTTCTGAAATTGTATTACTAACACACTATATATCATTAACTTCTTTTTATAGAAAACAATTCACCTATTTTCGCATAGTTTGAACCTGCCAAACGAGCAATTGGTTTATAGATTTCTAAATTGATTTTGTGATTTTCTAACAGAACATCATCTGCAAAATGCATCATAACGATTCTACCAATGATAATGCAAGCTCCACCGTTTTTATGATTCTCTAAGAAATAATGATGTACGAGTTCGCACTCGAAAGAAATGGGACTTTCTTTCACTCGCATGGGTTTTATTTTTAAAGAAGAAATGGGTGTAAGGTTGGCCAATTGAAATTCATCTACATCGGAAGCTACTGATTGCGAAGTTGTATTCATTTGCTCAGCCAATTCTTCAGTAACCATATTGACAACAAATTGACCGTTTGCCAAAACGTTGTTCAATGTATCTTTATTGGTGTTGTTTCCGCGAACAGTTGAAAACATAACGTGTGGTGGATCTTCACCAACGGCATTAAAATAGGAAAAAGGAGCTAAATTATTATTTCCCTTTTCATCAATGGTTGAAATCCAGCCAATAGGTCGAGGAATGACCGAACCGGTAATTAATTTATATACCGCTGAATGTTCTAATTCATTTGGGTCAAATTGCATTTTAGTTTAGTTTGTTGTACACAAATTAAAGCTATTTTTTTGATTTTTTTAAGTTGAAATTAAAATTTATGAGAAAGCCTAAAGAGGTTTTTTAGTAATGATTAAAAATAGGATAAGAACTACATTCGTCTTCTCCAGAATTCTCTATCAATCCATCGAAGTTCATGGCTATAAAATAGGCGTTTGTGATGAAGGTAATGTTTCCAAATTTGATTGATTTGTTCAGAATATTCCTTTTGAAAATGTTGTGCTTTTTCAGAATTTGGTTGGGAAATAATTTGATGTTGAGAAAGTAAATCGGTAAGTTGTAAAGCATTGGCCATCGCATTGAACATTCCTTGAGAAGATAATGGATCAAAACTAATGGCAGCATCACCCAAAGCAACCCATTGTTGTCCGGTTACTTGTTTGAGTCGAGTGGAGTTTGCAGCTACTATACCGTTGAATTGGATTGAGTTTTTACCTTTATCCAAAATAGCTTTCATTTGCACATTGTTTTGAGCTAAATCTATAAAAGCTTCTTTGGTTTTAAGTTGGGTGTGTTCTATTAAATCGGAATCCGTTTGAAAAGCCATAATACGTTTGTTATTAGGTAATGGCGCACTGTACCACCAGCCCGATTGAGAAGCAGAAATGGTACTCAAGGTTGAAATTTCTTCATTAGTTAAAGTAGCCCAAACAGAAATAAGTTTGTCTTCACTTTGTCTTTCAATACCTAATTTTCTTGCAAAATGAGATTGTCTTCCACTAGCATCAATAACAAATTTAGCTTTGATGACTATTTTTTTAGAAATTTCGTTGGTTGAAGCAAAAGTGAGTATCCAATGTTCATCTTCATATTTACATTGAAATAGTTGGTAGCCCCAAAAACAATTTGCACTTCTTTCAGTAACTCTTTCTCGTAAAAAACTTTCGAATTCTTTACGATTTAACTGCCATCCGAATCCATCTGGATTGCGTAATGGATCGACAATTTGTAGATTGTTACTTCCCCAATACGATTGCATACCATTGTTTCGCTGATGAATCACTTTAATTTTTGACTCGAATTCATCAAGTAAATTGAGTTGCTTAAAAATACGTCGAGCTGCTGGTGCTAAGCATTCACCAACACGTTCAATAGGTTCGGTTAACTTATCAATTAGTGCTACATTGTAGGAACTGGATAAGGCGATGGCGGCAGTACAACCTGCTACACCACCGCCTATAATTGCAATATCAATTGAATTCGATTGCGAAATTTCCATAAATCTTTATTTCTCTATGGATTGTATCGACGGAATCGATTCCCTTTATCAGTGTTGGCTAAATTAATCCGATTACTTCCCGGGTGTTTAGCTCTTACTAATTGATTGGTTTTGGATGATAGTAAGTTCAGTAATTTTTGAACGCTAGGTGAAGATTTGAAATCATCTGTTAATTCGGTTTCAACTAAAGTGATTAATTGATCTTTGGCATTGGTTAGGACATCCTGTTCAGTGAACAAATCTTTATCTGACAATTGAGTAACGGCTGATTTTAATACGACTTGTACGTTTTTATCCAAAGCTTTTTTACTTTTCAAAATTCCTTCCAATTCTTTCATGGCTTCGTTTAATAAGCGCGCTTCTTGTTCTGGAGTTGGAGTAAGTCCGACTTGCATTTTACTCGGAAAATTTGGGTCGTTTTCAATACCTTTTTGAGGTTGAACAATGGCTAATTTATCAAAATATTTGACCATACTATTGATTTGATTAGTATAGGTTGGATCTTGACCATCTAAAGGTAAATCATCCAACCACATTCTTCTGTATGCAAAGGCTTGTTTTCTTGTTTCTTCTGGAAGATTGGTGTTGATGGCTTCTTTGTAACGTTCTTCATCTAAAATATTATTCGGAACTCGAGCCGGCCAAAATGTTGGAACATAAGGATCATAAGTTGATACATAACCATCACGACAACTAGCAGTATCCGTTTGCCACGGAATGGCCATCCAACGTGTAATTCCGCCAGCAACTTGACCGCCTAAAAGTGGTCCTTTTGCTAAAGTAAAAACATCACTACTCATGGTTGGACCATAATAGGAAGTGTTGACTAGTGGTGTTTTAGGTGCATGCAATAGTCGAAATGGTGCCATATACATTCCGGCAGTACGCATTGGCCAAGTCATTTCACAACCTGGATGGAAGGCATCAGCTAAGCAAAATTCCATTGCTGCACGAGTCATCATGTCGGGTTGTTCGGCTACAGGCAGTTTATCTAAAGTAATTGGCTCTGGAATGTGAGGACAACCAGTCATATCAACATAATCGGCATCAAAATCACCCATCACCCATTGGTCAAGAAAAGACAGTTGCAAATTCGACAGAGTAGTATGTTGTCTTACTGAACCTTCAGTAGGTATGCTGATGGCATCTCCGTATAACCAAGGCCATAATTGTGGCGCTTCTGCTCCAGAAACATCGAATCTTCTGAAATTATTTGAAATGGTTCGACGCATTTCAATGTTGGCTGGAGAAGGATCGTTTAATCGAACTTTCCATTGTGATGTGGTGTAATCAAATTGTCCACCCCAACCAAAAGCGGCCGCAAAACCAGCATTAACCCATTGTAAATTGGTCATTCGTTCAAAAATGGGTAAAATATCTTTGGTAAATGAAGGACGAACTGGTCGAGTCAACATACCCGAACTCACAGCAACATCACGCATCAAATCCCACATAGTACGTACTGATTTTTGCATGGGTGCATAATCGGGTGGAGCGCAAATAACCCATGCTGGATCCACTTTAAGCTGTACTCCATTGTATTCAACATCAGCAGTTACTGGGCCATCCGAAATATCGTCGTACCAACCTTCGTTATTGGCAAAAGTGATGGCGATATCGCCATTTAAGTTTTCTGATAAACCATGACCGCCAAGCATTAGTAAACGTCCTTTTGCGTCGGTTTGCATTTCTCCGAGATATACTGGTTTTCCTTGGAATTTACCCACAAATTCATGCCCGCTTTTTACGTTAGGTTTCCCAACTGATTGTTCGCCTCCGTCAATTATTAGTGAACTTCGATCTTTGACATCAATATTTCTCAATAATGATGGTGGAGCAGTAGCAGCATCAGGTATATCTAAAGCCATTTGAAACTGATACCAAGATGATTTTTGATTGGCAAGATGGGAATGCCAAGTGATTTTTGAATTCTCAGCAGTTAATTCTTTTATTGCTTTACCCGCAGCATTGAATCCGTAAATTCTAAATTGAGCAGCTTGACGTTTTAAAGCACCTGTTTCATCTCTGTAGGCATTTTCATCCGACATAGGAACTGGTTCGGAAACTAATGGACCTACGAAAAAATCTTTTTCGCTATTTCCAACACGCATTACACCAATTGGAGGGTAAATACCTGCTTTCACAATACAATCACTATTTTCATCATCATTACCCTTAAAAGGACGATTAATTTGATTGGGCTCTTGAGTTGATAAACCATTGGCTTGATGGCGAACTTCTGAACTTGCTGCGTATACTACTTTTCGTGTAGCAGCAATAGATCCGAGAGGTTCGTGTTCGGCCAATGTTCTAAAAATGTTAAATGAAAGATTGTTGCCAAATTCGGATTGACCGATTGCACAGATATCTTGCTGCGGAAAATGAAGTTCGGCGATGCATATATATGGACTTTCTTCAGTACTCCAAACCACTTGTGCATCATCTAAAGGCATTGTTTTGTCATTGGTGCGCAATTGAATTTCAAATCGAAATTTAGCCGATTGATTGCGAAGACGTTGTTGTAAATCAAGTGCCAAGTAGTTGTTGTCATCTGCTGGCGCACCTTGATAAGTATCATCCGGAACTAAACGGTATTTCACGATTTGTTTGTCTCCTAATTTAAAAGGCAAAATGGCCCAATAACTTGCACTCAAGCAACTGGCCTCAACTTTGGTCATTGCATTTAAAATTTCAGACACATCAGGATGATGATTAATATAAGTGTCGTAGTCTTTGTCGACAACTCCAGCAGTTGTGAAACTACACATTTGTTGTGCGTCACGAGCAAAAAAGCGATCTATGTTTTGAAAAATAAAATCAGCGTTAGTGCCTTCACCTAATAGTTTTGGACCTTTAACACCAAATAGTTTTAATCCAATTCCAAGAGTAGAATGCAAATCGGGTGAAGTAGGTGAGGTGTCACTTGAAAATCGAACAGCGCATTCGTATGATTTACCACTAAAAATTCCTATTTTAAATTTGGGGTCAATATCTTTATTTATAATAAAGTTTCCGTATGCAATTCCGTGTTGCTTTCTGAAAACCGGACGTTCAGCAGGTTTTTGTCCGTTTTCAATTCGGGTTTTTTGACCCATTTCTACAAACATTTCTTCGAGTCGCTGAGTGACTACTTTTAGATTTCCATCGCTATCCCAGCAAGCGACATCGTTTGCTGATGGTTTACTTTTTACGACATTGTTTTGATTCGACTTTTTGTTGTCTGAAGCATTAGTTTTTTTGGGGTTATTCGATTTTTGAGCCATAGTTTATGAAAATTGGTTTGTAAGTTTTTCAAATTTAATCCATATATTAGGGTCAAAATAGAGTATAAATACGCGTTTTTAGATCAGCATAGCTTTTTTGATTAATACTAACTTTAGTATTGAATACGAAGTTTAAGAAATGTTAGTTATTTATAAATTTCCTAAAAATTACACTAAATACAATTATTTCCCTTTAAAATTACATACTGAATAATTTTTATCTAAAAAAAATATCAAAAATGCTTTTGTATATTTGCTAAATTAGTATATTTATGCAAAATTTATATATATGGAGATTGTAGCCTGCCCGAAGTGCCATAGTGATATCATTGTAAAAAGTGGCGTCATCAAAGACAGACAAAGGTATTTATGCAAAAACTGTAACTATTATTTTACGGTTAATAAATTAGGAAAAAAGATCGATAGCTATTATGTAACGAAAGCTTTGCAGTTGTATCTAGAAGGCTTGAGCTTTAGAGAAATTGAGCGTATTATTGGGGTTTCACATGTTACAATAAGCAACTGGGTAAAGGAGTATAAAGTCACTAAACCAAATCACACTGATTATCATCCTACCTATAAGATATATAACCATTTAGAACTAGTTGAATTCTTAAAAAATAAGGATCAATTGAAAGGAGCAGGAATGATTATTACCGAACTAGGAGACAAATTTATGCTTATAAAATGGGAGCGTTTTAAGGATTAACTATAGTAGTTTACATAAATATATATCATAATTTTTTTGATAGGTAAAAATTTAGAATTTGGTCATGCAAAAATGTATTACTAACCAAATTTTAAACCTTATGAAAAAAATTATTTTATTGTCTTTTGCGGCTTTCTCATTTATAGGAAATGCACAAACGACAACTACAACAACGACAGCACCAGCTGCTCCTGCAGAAAAAGAATGGGATGTAAATATGTATGGTTTTATTAGAACCGATTACATTTGGGATACCCGCAAATCAGCACAAGTAAGAGAATACAATTTGAACTTATATCCTTTGGATGAAGTTTTAGATGTTAATGGTGCCGATTTAAATGATGCAGGTGCTTCTAACTTTTTATCTGTAGTTTCTCGTTTAGGTGTCAAAGCAAAAGGACCTAATGTTTGGGGAGCCAAAGTAAATGGAACTTTAGAAGGTGATTTTTTTGGTAACACAGAAGCTTCAATTGGTTTATTTCGTTTGCGTCATGCCTATGTAAATTTAGATTGGTCAAAAACTTCCCTTACTATGGGACAAACTTGGTACCCAACTTTTATTCCAGAGGTTTTTCCTGGAGTAGCAAACTTTAGTACTGGAATTTTATTCAATCCATTCGGATGGGCTTCGCAAGTTCGTTTAAAACAAAACTTAACCAAAGAATTGTCGTTTGCTGTTACAGCTTACAAAGAAAGAGAATTCACTACACAAACTGCTACTGGTGGAACTCAAAACTCAGCATCAATCAACTCGGCAATTCCGACTTTCCACGGACAATTTCAATTCAAAAACAAAAATTGGATTGCTGGTTTAGGAGCCGAATTCAAATCACTACAACCTTTAACTGAATCTGGCGGAAAAGTGTCAGATGAAAAAGCAAACAGTACTTCATTTGTTGGCTATTTCAAATATTCAAATGATAAATTTCACATCAAAGGTTACGGAATCACAGGAACTGACATGGCAAATTTAGTAATGTTAGGTGGTTTTGTGGGCTATACTGAAGCTGGACAAGTAGAAAAATATGAATCATCAAAAACAACTGCTCTTTGGTTTGATATTGCTAGCAACGGTAAAAAAATAGCACCTGGTTTGTTCTTCGGATATACTAAAAATGATGGTGTAGACAAAAATGGCCTTGCGGCAGGTGAAACTGTAAAATATTATATGAGAGGTGTTTCTGGAACTAGAGTAGTGGATAACGTAATGAGAATTTCTGGAAGAGTCGATTTCAAACAAAATAAATTCAGAATCACACCTGAATTAGAATATACAACTGCTACTTGGGGTGATTTAAATGCAAATGCAAATGCTACTGCCGATTTAAACCAAAAAGATGTAGCCAACTTCAGAGCAATGATTTCATGTGCTTATTCATTTTAAACCATTAACCATCTAAAAAAATAATTATGAGCGACAAAAAAACAACCGGAATTTGGAAAGTGATTTCCGCTTCCTCAATGGGTACAATGATCGAATGGTACGACTTCTATATCTTTGGTAGTTTAGCAGTTGTATTGTCAACCAAATTCTTTCCAACCGATAATCCTACTGCAGCGTTCTTATCAACGTTAGCAACATTCGCGGCAGGTTTCGTGGTTCGTCCGTTTGGTGCACTTTTCTTCGGAAGATTAGGCGATTTAATCGGAAGAAAATACACTTTTATGGTAACATTAATGTTAATGGGTGGAGCCACTTTTGTAATCGGATGTATTCCGAGTTATGAAACCATAGGTTTTGCAGCACCAGTTTTGGTATTGATTCTTCGTTTACTTCAAGGTTTAGCTCTTGGTGGTGAATACGGTGGAGCTGCAACTTATGTAGCTGAACACGCACCTAAAGGCGAAAAAGGATATTGGACTTCGTGGATTCAAACTACTGCAACAGTAGGTTTATTTATCTCGCTGATGGTAATCTTATTAACCAAAGCAGCCTTATCTAAAGAAGCATTTGACGAATGGGGTTGGAGAGTTCCTTTTTGGGTATCCATCTTGATGGTTTATGTTTCGTATATGATTCGTAAAAATATGCACGAATCACCTGTTTTTGCTAAAGCGAAATCGGAAGGTAAAACATCAACTAATCCTTTAAAAGAAAGTTTCGGACACAAATACAACTTAAAATTTGTCTTATTGGCTTTATTTGGAGCTACTATGGGTCAAGGTGTGGTTTGGTATACAGGACAATTCTATGCTATGAACTTCCTAAAAACAGTACAAAGTATTGATTCTTCACAAGTTGATATGTTATTGGGTGTTGCCTTAATTTTAGGTACTCCATTCTTCGTAGTATTTGGTTGGTTGAGTGATAAATTAGGAAGAAAATCAATCATGATGGCAGGTATGTTATTGGCTATTTTATTGTATCGTCCAATATACAGAGCCATGTATGCTTCAACTGATTTAACTTTAAAAACAGAACTTGTTGATCAAACAAAAACAGTTCCATCCATAAAAGAAGTTGATGCTGCTAAAATGGATTCTATTTACACTACAACTAAAGCCTATTCAGATGGAACAAAAGTGGAAGAAATCAAAACCATTCATTTTGAAAATGGAAAAGTAATGCTTGATGATAAAGGAAAAGATAAAATAGAAACGAAAGTTACCAAAACAATTAATAATAGTGATCGTTGGTTCTTGATTTTTATGGTTTTCATCCAAGTTATCTTTGTAACAATGGTGTACGGACCAATTGCAGCATTCTTAGTAGAAATGTTCCCAGTAAAAATCAGATATACTTCGATGTCGTTGCCTTATCACGTAGGAAATGGTATATTTGGTGGATTGCTTCCAGCCATTTCAACCTATTTCGTTACTCAAGCTAAAGATGCGGGAGACGTCGAATTCTATTTAGAAGGCCTTTGGTATCCAATCGGAATTGCTGCCGTTTGTTTTGTCATCGGAATGATTTACATCGATAAAAAAATTAATACTCTTCACGATTAATACACCACAATTATGAACACAATAAAAAAATATTTAGGAATAGTTTGGATTGCTTTAGCAGCAGCAGTTGCTTATTATGCAATTGGTATTTTCGGAGGAAAATTAACTTCGGGAAAACAAGACGATTTGGTATTCGGAATTATCATATTTTTCATTCTTTTACCGATGGTTGTTACCGGTTTGACCATTTTTGGTTGGTACGCAATCACCGATGAGTACGATGATTAATTAGATTGCTATTGGTTAGCACTGAAAGCTCTTATTTTTATAAGGGCTTTTGGGTTTTTATATAATCTCTCATAGAGACAATTTCTTAGTTTAAAAAAATCACGTTTTTGCTGCTTCTGTCATTTCGACGAAGGAGAAATCACATTAAGAAATGATATATTTGATGTTAAGAACAATTAATTCTATTTTTGATGATTGAATTTTATGTGACAAGAATAAATTATCAGATTTCTCCTTCGTCGAAATGACAAAAAGAGACTCTGCGAATAACCAGAACAATGCCTAAGTGTAAACATGAAAAAAAGACACCAACAAAAACTCGTAATTGTATCAATGATTCTGCTCATAGGATTCAATCTTCCTATTGCTTTATTATTCGATTCAGCTCAGAATTTGTTTGGTTTTCCTGTTGTTTATATTTTTTTTTTCTCAATATGGTTGTTTTCTATTTTAGCCTCTTTTCTAATTGTAAAACGGTACAATGAATAGCATAATTCTCTTAGTGATTCTTTCGGGCTATTTAGCTGTACTTTTTTACATTGCACATTGGGCAGAAAAAAAAGGAAATAGTAAATGGACGAACAATCCGTATATTTATACTTTATCATTGGCAGTGTATTGCACGGCATGGACGTACTACGGAAGTATCGGTGTTGCTGCCGATAGTGGTTTGAGTTATTTGCCTATTTATCTCGGACCTATTATTATTGCACCGTCGTGGATTTTAATTCTGAAGAAAATAATTCGAATTTCAAGAGTTAATAAAATCTCAAGCATAGCCGATTTTATTTCTCTTCGTTATGGAAACAGTCGGTTTTTGGGAGCCATTGTAACTGTGATTTGTTTAACCGGAATTTTGCCTTACATCGCTTTACAACTTAAAGCAATCGCCGAAACTTTTCACGTTGTAACCAACACCGCCATACGATCCTACATATTTGATGACACAACCACTTATGTTGCCGTTGCATTGGCTTTATTTTCATCCTATTACGGAACGCGCTACGTTGATGCTTCCGAAAAAAGAAAAGGAATTGTCACAGCTGTGGCTATGGAAAGTGTTTTAAAACTAGTTTTCTTCGTCATCATTGGCGTTTATGTAACGTATTTTGTCTTTGATGGTTTTGATGATATTTACCAAAAAGCATCTACTTTAGAACATTTCAAAGAAAAAAACACCATCGGAGGTTTGCCGCAAGCCATCAATTGGTTTTTACTTTGTGTATTATCGATGTTTGCTATTTTCTTATTACCACGACAATTTCAAGTTGGAGTAATCGAAAACAACCGTGAAAACCACATCAACACTGCTGTTTGGCTTTTTCCATTGTACTTGTTGATATTCAATATTTTTGTCTATCCAATTGCTTGGGGTGGAAATATTTTATTTGATGGACAAGAAGTGAACTCCGATGCATATTCACTTTTGATTCCACAACTATTCAACAATAAAGTACTTACCGTTATGGTATTTTTAGGCGGATTTTCAGCTGCCATTTCGATGATTGTGGTTTCGTCAATCGGACTTTCAACTATGGTTACCAATAATATTTTAATTCCGTATAACCTGTTAGGGAAATTAAAAAGTGCCGAAACCATCAGCAGTAATACCATTGTCAATAGTAGAAAAATAGGTATTTTTTCTCTGATTATTCTCTCGTATTTCATTTATCGTTTCTTCGGATTGGACTACAGTTTGGTTTCGATAGGATTAGTTGCTTTTGTGATTATTGCGCAATTGGCGCCCGCATTTTTTGGCGCTTTATTCTGGAGAAGAGGTTCGCGTTTAGGAGCAATTTATGGCGTTTTAGTCGGATTTGTAGTTTGTATTTACACGCTTTTAATTCCTTACGCCATTGGAATTTCATCCAGCGACAGTAATTTTATATCCGAAGGTTTCATGGGAATTCAATTGCTAAAACCATTTCAATTATTTGGTTTGGATTATTTGCAACCCGTTCCACATGCTTTGTTTTGGAGTATGCTGTTTAATACAATTACTTATTTTTCAGTCTCAGTAAGTTTCAAAGGAAATTACCGCGAACGCAATTACGCCGAAATGTTTGTTGATATTAATAAATACATTACCAATCACGAAAATGCTTTCATCTGGAAAGGAACGGCATACCGTAATGATATTGAAAAAGTTCTTATTCGCTTTTTAGGAGAAGAACGTACCAGACGCGCCATGCATATTTTTAATGTGAAGTACAATGTGGATTCAAATATTGAATTGGCCGATGCACGATTAATCAAATTTTCAGAAAATTTATTGACAGGTCACATCGGAACTGCTTCGGCTCGAATATTGATTTCAAGTGTAGTGAAAGAAGAAAAAATCACTTTGCCTGAAGTCTTGAAAATATTAGAAGAATCCAAAGAAAACATCATCATCAATAAAAAGCTTACGGAAACATCAAATGAATTAAAAGAAATTTCGGCTAAATTAAAAGATGCGAACGAGTCGTTGATGCTCAAAGACAAACAAAAAGATGAGTTTTTAGACACTGTAACTCACGAACTCAGAACTCCAATCACTGCAATTCGTGCTTCGAGTGAGATTTTGCATGACGACGATGACATTCCAGATGAACTGAAAAAGCAATTTTTACAAAACATTATTTCTGAATCGGATCGTCTGAATCGTTTAATTGATAAAATTCTCGATTTAGAGAAATTTGAAACAGGAAAACAAACCATTCATCCTTCTAAAAACAATTTAATTCATACCATTGAAAATGCAATCGAGCCTTTGCAACAATTGATTAAGAACAAAAAAATAGCTATTCACATTGAAAGTAAAGAAAAGGTAACAGCTTATTATGATGAAGATCGTATTGTTCAGGTAATCACCAACTTGATTTCGAATGCAGTCAAATTTTGCCCTGAAGCTGAAGGATTAATTACAATTCAAGTGTTTGAAAAAGACGATTTTATTCATACTTTAGTCCAAGATAACGGAAAAGGCATCAATCCAAACGATTTTGAAGCTATCTTTGAAAAGTTTTATCAATCGACCAATCAAAACATCAAAAAGCCTGTTGGTAGCGGATTGGGATTGGCAATTTGTAAGCAGATTATCGAACATCATAAAGGTAAAATCTGGGCACAATCAAGTATAAAAGGCGCTTGCATAGTGTTTACATTACCCAAGAATAAGAATATAGAATCATAAATATGAAAAAGATTTTAATTGTAGACGACGAACCCAACATAGTAATGTCTTTGGAATATACTTTCAAAAAGAACAATTTTGAAGTATTCATCGCTCGTGATGGTCAAGAAGCATTAGATATCGTTAAAACAAGTTTTCCAGATGTAATCATTTTGGATGTGATGATGCCAATGGTGGATGGTTATGCTACAATCGAACAAATTCGGAAAGACGATAATTTAAAACATACCAAAGTCATATTCCTCTCGGCAAAAAATAAAGAAAGTGATATCGAAAAAGGATTAGCACTCGGTGCTGATGCTTATCTTACCAAACCTTTTTCCATCAAAAAAGTAGTTGAACAGGTGATGGAGTTGATTTCTTAGCTGTTTTTCAGTTGAAAACAATACTTTATTTTTTTTAAACCTTCAAAACTTTACTATTGCTGCCAATCGCAATAATCTTAACATTTGCACACTATCTGCATAGTTACTTTTCATACCTCATAGTCTTTAAAATGGGATTTAATAATTACTAAAACTTACACACATAATGGAACTAACTATGATTTGCTGTGTAAAAAAATGTAAAAAATATTTAATTTTTTAGTAAACATTCCTTTTAAAAGATTAAAAAAAATACTTTTGATGCATGAAACAAAAGATTATATTCATTCTAATCGGAGCTTTTATTACGGTATCAGCAGCACTTCTTTATTTAGAGTATAGCGAAAAGGCTAAAATCGAAAATCCAAAAAATGAAATCCTACTAAGAAAAATTGGGCATGATGTGTTGATTAGCTCAAATGATAAAACATCCAAAATATTACCTATAAAAACAATTTCAAAAAATGAATTTCAAATTCGATTTGAAAATAAGTTTGCTTTTGTTCCTGATTCGCTCATTAATATTGTTCAAAACAGTATTTCAAAAAGTACTTTTCCAAAAGAATATACTGTCTCCGTTCAGAAATGTTCAAATGAAGCTATTGTTTATGGTTTTCATATTGTTTCAGATCCAAGTAAAAATGTTATTACTTGTAAAGGGAGAAAAATGCCGCTGGATTGTTATGTAATAACTTTAAAATTTATCCCGAAAACTGATGTTCCACATATTTCAATCATCTTTATTACAGCTCAATTTTTAGGTCTTTCCCTATTCTTTTTGATTCGCTCCAGATTAACAAAAAAGAAAAAAGAGCCAACTATTGATGACGACGAAGCCTCTATATCAATTGGGAACTATAGTTTTTACTTCAAAAAGCATCATCTGCAATTTGGAAAGGAACACGTTTCGTTGACTCCAAAAGAATCTAAATTATTACATATTCTTTCATCATCGCCAAATGAAATTATCGATCGAAATACTTTACAAAAAGAAATTTGGGAAAACGAAGGTGTTATAGTTACTAGAAGTTTAGATATGTTTATCTCAAAACTCAGAAAGAAATTAGATAAAGATTCTTCAATCACTATCGTTAATATTCATGGTGTTGGTTATAAATTGGAAATAAAGGATTAATTATAATTAAAACTGGAAGTAGCGAAATCGTTTTCGTGTATATCTATTTAGCAAGAATTTTCAAGTTCGTACCTTGAAAATAACTACATTTACTGTACTATTACAACAACCTCAAACCAAATAGTACCAATGAATTACGAAGAATTTTACTCTAAAAGTATTCAATCACCTGAAGACTTTTGGAAAGACCAAGCAGACCAAATAGAATGGTATAATAAACCAACTACTATTTTATCAAAAGATGATAACGATTATCCACTTTGGTTCAAAGACGGCGATTTAAATGCATGTTATTTGGCCTTAGATAAACACATACAAGATGGTTTTGGTGAACAAATAGCCATTATTTACGATTCGCCCGTTACTCAAACTGTTAAGAAATATACTTTCAATGAAGTTAAAACAGAAGTAGCAAAGTTAGCAGGCGGAATGATTTCACTCGGATTAAAAACTGGAGACACCGCAGTGATTTACATGCCAATGATTCCACAAGCAGCTTTTGCCATGTTGGCTTGTGCCCGAATTGGAGTGACGCATTCAGTGGTTTTTGGTGGATTTGCTCCACATGAACTCGCCATCCGAATTGATGATTGTAAACCACGATTGATAATTACAGCATCATCCGGAATTGAAATTGACCGACTAATAGCCTACAAACCTTTGGTGGATGAAGCCATTGAATTAGCCTCACACAAACCCAAAAAAGTAATTGTTCTTAACCGAAAATTAGGCGCAAGAATTCCGTTTAAAAAATACGATGTGGATTACGATGCATTGGTGTATGGCTCTGAAGAAACTCCATGTGTTCCTGTAAAATCAACTCATCCATTGTATGTTTTATACACTTCGGGAACAACAGGAAAACCAAAAGGAATTGTCAGAGATACAGGCGGTTATGTGACAGCACTTAAATTTTCAATGAAATACATTTACGGAGCAAATCCTGATGAAGTTTTCTGGGCTGCATCTGATGTGGGTTGGGTTGTTGGTCATAGTTATATTGTTTATGGCCCGCTAATCAACCGAAATACAACCATAATTTTTGAAGGAAAACCAATTCGAACTCCCGATGCGAGTACGTTTTGGAGAGTTATTGCCGAACACAAAGTCAGCGTAATGTTTACGGCTCCAACAGCTATTCGTGCTATTAAAAAAGAAGATCCCAACGGCGAATTCATTAAACAATACGATTTGTCGTGCTTGCGTACTCAATTCTTAGCTGGTGAACGTTGCGATGTGGCAACATTAGAATGGTACCGCGAACATATTCCGGTTCCAGCCATCGACCATTGGTGGCAAACTGAATCGGGTTGGCCAATGATCGCCAATATGATGGGAGTAGAGTATTTACCAATAAAACCTGGTTCTGCTGGAAAAGCAGTAACAGGTTATGATATCCGAATTTTTGGTGAAAACGGTCAAGAATTAGGCCCGAATGAAGAAGGATATGTTGTAATCAAATTGCCTTTACCACCAGGAACCATGCTCGATTTGTGGAACGATAATGAGCGTTTCAAAGCAGGTTACCTCAATAAATTTCCAGGTTATTATTTCTCGGGCGATGGTGGTTTTAAAGATGAAAGTAGTTATATTTTTATAACAGGTAGAGTAGATGATGTCATCAACGTGGCTGGCCATCGATTGTCAACTGCCGAAATGGAAGAAATAGTTTCCTCACATCACTCTGTGGCAGAATGTGCTGTAATCGGAATCAATGATGAATTAAAAGGCCAAGTTCCATTAGCAATGGTGGTCAATAAATCGGGTGAAAGTATTGAACATTTTCAATTGCAACACGAAGTTGTTCAATTGGTTAGAGAGCAAATTGGTGCAGTTGCCTCTTTACGTGACGTGGTGATTGTACAGCGATTGCCAAAAACTCGTTCAGGTAAAATATTGCGTAAATTACTTAGAAGTATTGCTGATGGTGAGAATTTCCAAATTCCATCAACCATTGATGATGAGGCAATTATAGATGAAATCATCGAAGTTTTCCAGCTCAGTAAAATAGGTTCTTTTAGATAAAATCATGTTAAAAAAGCCAATAATTAATTCTGTTGGTTTTTTTTATATACATTTGCAGAGTGAATATTCACTAACTTTAAATTTATGATTGATAAAACATCCAAAAGGCAACAAGAAATTATAGAATCCGCAGGTAAACTCTTGATGGAAAAAGGCATTAAAGGCCTAACTACAAAGAATTTAGCTCAAGAAATGAATTTTTCTGAAAGTGCGTTGTACCGACATTTCAAAAACAAAGAAGATATTGTTTTACTTTTAATTAGCTTTCTGTCAGATAATATTAATTCGCGATTTATTACAATTCTAAATTCAGAAATCAATGCTGAAGAAAAATATTTAGCACTTTTTAAAAGTCAATTTCAGTTTTTTAAAACAAATCCTCATTTTATAGTCATCGTTTTATCTGACGGTTTAATGGATAATTCAGAAGATATAAAAAACAGTATTAAAAAATTGATTGAAACAAATTTTGGAGCCATAAAAAAAGTGATGATTGAAGGGCAAGAATCAAATGTATTTAATCAGGAAATGGAAGCAGAAAACTTGGTACATTTTGTAATGGGAAGTTTTCGTTTACAAATGTTGCAATGGAAATTATCAAACTTTAGCGTAGATATAGAAGCGCAAGGAATGAAAACCATGACAAATTTACTCACACTTTTAAAAAAATAAATATGAAAACATCAAAAATTATTATTACAATTTTATTGGTTGCAACAAGTACAATCACTTTTTCACAAACTCAAAATATTAGTAAAATGAACTTAAAAGAATTACACACTGAAGCAAAAGGAGTACAAACAAATATGTTATTTCCTGCTACAGATGGAAAAGTTATTTCCTTGCAAATTTCGAAAGACAGCACACTAGAAGAGCATGTTACAAAAGTTCCGGCATTATTAGTTTGTGTTTCAGGAAATGCTGTTTATGAAGACGAAAAAGGAACTAAAGCTGTTTTGTTTTCAGGTGATTTTGTAAAAATTGAACCAAATGTAAAACATTGGGTTAACGGATTGGAAAACACAAATTTGTTGTTGATTAAATAGGTTTCAAATGAAATATTCGATGAAAATACTAGCCATACTAATCGTTTTAACGCTCTTTTCATGTGGAAAAAGTGAAGAAATACAGCCCATAAATCAAGACATTAAAGAGCTTGTTTTTGCTTCTGGACAACTTGAATGGGACAATTCATACAATCTTACTGCACAAACTGATGGCGTTCTTCAAAACATCAATTTCGAAGTAGGAAATGCCATAAACAAAGGAAAAGTATTAGCTACAATTGATAATCCAATCAATCAAATCAATGCAGAAGTTGCACAAGAACAACTTGTCATATCCAATCAAAATGTGACCATAAATGCGCCAGCTTTGCAGCAAATGGAGCAAAGTATTCAAATCGCCGAAAGCAAGTACTTACAAGATAAAAAGAACGCTGATCGCTACGAACGACTGAATCAAAACAATATTGGCTCGAAAGTAGAGTATGAAAACGCTCAATTAGCAGCTAAAAATTCATTGTCAAATTGGAACGGATTAAAAAAACAATATGCTGTACTATTACAACAAGCCAAGCAACAGCAAATTGCAACCAAAGGTCAATTGAAAAACAATCAAGTGCTAAAAAACTATAATTCCATAATAGCAGTCGAAAGCGGAACCGTCATCAAAAAGTACAAGAATAATGGCGATTATGTTAAAAAAGGTGAAGTTATTGCTACAATTGCAAATGCTCAAAAAGTAGAAGCGATTTTGAATGTGGACGAGAATAGTATTGGAAAAGTGCAATTAGGACAAATGGTTTTCGTTCAATTAAATACCAATAAAAACAAATCTTACAACGGAAAAGTATCCGAAATTCTGTCAGCTTTTGACGAACAATCACAATCTTTTATATGCAAAGTTACTTTTGACAAACCATTTAACAATTCACTTTTTGGAACCCAATTAGAAGCTAATATTTTGGTTGGAGAAAAGAAAAATGCACTGTTAGTTCCAAGAAACTATGTTGGTTTTGGAAATAAAGTAAACGTAAAAGGCAAAGATGAATATGTAATTATAAAACCAGGAATCATTTCAACAGAATATGTTGAAGTAGTAGATGGTTTAACCAAAAATGATATTCTTTTACCTTTAAAATTATAAACATGAACATCAATTCTGTTATAGCCAAAACCTATATTTTTTCAAATAAAAAACTTACTGCAGTTGCGGTTTTAGGCGTATTGTTAGGAATGTCGGTTTATATTTTTATGAATAGTTTATTGGTTGGTTTCGATAAAAGTTCCAATACTTCAATTTTTAGAAATACAGCTCATATTAGAGTATATAAAGACGATGAAATTAGTAAAGTTTTAGTTAAAAATAATGAGAATAACTATTTAATTATCAATCCAAAAGTAGTTCCAAACAACAATACGATCATCAATCCAAAAATGATTTTGGAAACTATTTTGAGACAGAAAGATGTGATTGTTGCAACTCCTCAAGTTAACGCAAGTGTTTTTTATAACAACGGAAAATCACAAATAGCTGGAATTTCTGTCGGAATAAAACCAGACGAAGCTAATTTGATGTACACTATTAAATCTTTCATGGTTGATGGAAATTTCGATTTATTAAAGTCAAATCCAAACGGAATTGTCATTGGAAGTGGAATTTCTGAAAAAATGAATTTGACAATAAGCGATAATTTGAATCTAACTTCATCAAAAGGAATCAATAGAACTTTTAAGGTTGTTGGAATTTTTAAAACCAATAATTCCGTTACAGATAAAACAAAATCGTACATTAATCTTTCTGCATCACAACAATTACTAAAAGAAGGAAATTCATATATAACTGATATTAACGTAAATGTAACCGATCCTGAAATTGCTGAAAAAGTAGCTGCCAAACTTACACAAATAACAGGCTACAAAGCCGAAGGCTGGAAAGAAGCAAATGCAACCATTATGGCAACCAACAAAATGCGAAAAATGATCATCACTTTTGTTTCGTTTACCATTTTATTGGTAGCAGGTTTCGGAATTTATAACATTTTAAACATGACGGTTTCTCAAAAAATCAATGATATTGCCATTTTAAAGGCAATGGGTTTTAAAGGAAAAGATGTTATCCGAATATTTGTAACACAAGCGGTTGCTATCGGAATTATGGGGGTTGTTGGTGGCGTAATTTTAGCTGCAATTTTGATTACAATTCTAAAAAGAGTCTATTTAGGTGGAGATATCGGTTATTTCCCAATCGATTACGAAATCAAAAAATTTGTGCAAGGAGTTGTAATTGGATTAGTTATCACATTTTTTGCAGGTTATATTCCAGCAAAAAAAGCGGCTAATGTTGATCCAGTTGAAATTTTAAGAAAATAAAAATGAATATTTTAGAGACTAAAAATATAGACAAATTCTTCCACGAACCTACTGAATTCAAAGTGTTGAAAAACATTTCTTTCGATGTGAAAAAAGGTGAGTTTTTATCTATGATTGGAAAATCGGGCAGTGGTAAATCAACTCTTTTGTATGTTTTATCTACTATGGATACCGATTATAAAGGTGAATTATTCGTTGATAATCAATTAGTAACAGGTTTAACCAAAGATCAATTGGCCGAAATACGAAACGAAAAAATCGGATTTGTATTTCAGTTTCACTATTTGTTGCCTGAATTTTCATGTTTGAAAAATGTAATGATTCCAGCTCTCAAATTAGGCAAATTACCTGAAAAAGAAATTGAAGAAAGAGCTTATCAAAAATTGGAAATACTTGGTTTACAGGACCAAGCCTTAAAACCTGCAAGCAAACTTTCTGGAGGTCAACAACAAAGGGTTGCTATCGCTAGAGCACTAATCAACGACCCATTAATAATTATGGGCGATGAACCTACAGGAAATCTCGATAGTAAAAATACCGCTATCGTTTTTGATATTTTTCAAGAACTGACTCAAAACTTCGGGCAAACAATTATTGCCGTTACTCATGATGATGATTTTGCACATAAAAGTGATCGAATCATTGAAATGAAAGATGGAGTAATATTGAGTTAACAAAGCAACATAAAACCATATATAGTAATTTAGCAAGAATTTTCTTTTTCACTTTAACAGAATCCTTACATTTACATTACAAACAAATAATATTAAAAGAACAACAATGAGTTACTATAGTATACAAAATTTAGAGCATTATTTTAAAATGTATAAAAAATCGGTGCGTGAACCCAGAAAATTTTGGGATCGCATTGCCGATGAAAACTTTACTTGGTATCAAAAATGGGAAAAAGTACTCGAATTTGATATGCAGGAAGCTCAATTCAAATGGTTTGTTGATGCCAAAGTAAACATCACTAAAAATTGTATTGATCGTCACTTAGCCAAAAGAGGTGAAAAAACGGCAATCATTTTCGAACCCAACGATCCAAGTGAAGAAGCGCAACATATTACCTACAACGAATTGTACGCGCGTGTTTCCAAAATGGCCAACGTTTTGCGGGAACAAGGTGTTAAAAAAGGCGACCGTGTTTGCATTTATTTGCCAATGATTCCTGAATTGGCAGTTGCTGTATTAGCTTGTGCCCGAATTGGAGCGATTCACTCGGTTGTTTTTGCTGGATTTTCAGCATCGGCTGTTTCGGCTCGTATCAATGATTGCGAATGTAAAATGGTCATCACATCCGACGGAAGTTACCGCGGAAATAAAGCCATCGATTTAAAAGGAATTGTCGACGAAGCTCTAGAAAAATCGCCTTGTGTTGAAAAAGTATTAGTAGTAAAACGAACGCATACTAATGTCAATATGAAAGAAGGCCGTGACATCTGGTTACAACCTCTTTTAGATGCAGCTGTTCCAAATAACGTAGCCGAAATTATGGACGCAGAAGATCCATTATTCATTCTTTACACTTCGGGTTCTACCGGAAAACCTAAAGGAATGTTACATACTACTGCAGGTTATATGGTCTATACAGCCTATACCTTTAAAAACATATTCAATTACGAAGAAAACGATGTGTATTGGTGTACTGCCGATATCGGTTGGATTACTGGTCATTCGTATATTTTGTACGGACCACTTTTAAATGGTGCAACCACCGTAATTTTTGAAGGTGTTCCGTCGTATCCCGATTTTAGTCGCTTTTGGGAAGTAATTGAAAAACATAAAGTTAATCAGTTTTACACAGCTCCAACTGCGATTCGTGCGTTAGCAAAAGAAAGTTTGGATTACGTTCAACGTTTCCCATTAAGCTCATTAAAAGTAATAGGATCAGTAGGTGAACCCATCAATGAAGAAGCTTGGCACTGGTACAACGATCACGTAGGAGGAAAGCGTTGTCCATTAGTTGATACTTGGTGGCAAACCGAAACAGGCGGAATCATGATTTCTCCAGTTCCATTCGTAACTCCAACAAAACCAACGTATGCTTCGTTACCGTTACCCGGAATTCAACCCGTTTTAATGGATGAATTGCGCAACGAAATTGAAGGAAATCAAGTAACCGGAAGTTTGTGTATTAAATTCCCATGGCCATCGATGGCGCGTACTATTTGGGGAGATCATCAACGCTATAAAGAAACTTATTTTACAGCTTTTCCAGGTAAATATTTTACGGGTGATGGTGCTTTACGCGATGAAGTTGGGTATTATCGAATTACAGGTAGAGTAGACGATGTCATCATCGTTTCTGGACATAATTTAGGAACCGCGCCAATTGAAGATGCCATCAACGAACATCCAGCTGTAGCCGAAAGTGCAATTGTTGGTTTCCCTCATGACATCAAAGGAAATGCACTTTACGGTTTTGTTATTCTGAAAGAAACTGGTGAAACTCGTGATAGAACAAATCTTGCCAAAGAGATTAATCAACAAATTTCGGATCAAATCGGACCTATTGCTAAATTAGATAAAATACAGTTTGTGAGCGGTTTACCAAAAACTCGCTCTGGAAAAATCATGCGTAGAATATTGCGTAAAATTGCTGAAGGCGACTTCTCTAACTTTGGTGACACATCAACTTTACTCAATCCTGAGATTGTGGATGAAATCAAAGACGGAAAACTATAAGATTATTTGAGTTTATTTTGTGAAGAACCGCTTTAGAAATAGAGCGGTTTTTTATTGATTATGGCTAAAAATAGGGTAAAATATTTCTTCAAATAACGCAATTGTTATTAAAATCTTCTAAAATTTCAAAGTATAAAACAATATAATAACAGAATTGTGTAAGGATTTCGAAAATCATTTCAGTATTTTTACAAAGTATGAATGATTCACAAATTATCATTATTGGTGGCGGTTTAGCCGGATTGACAGCTGGAATTCATCTCGCGCAACATAATAAATCTGTAATTATTATTGAAAAAAATGAATTTCCCAAGCATAAAGTGTGTGGAGAATACATTTCGAATGAAGTTTTGAATTATTTTAATGCACTTGATATTCACATCGCTGATTTAAAGCCTTCTGTACTAACTAAACTACAATTTTCTACGATTGACGGAACTACAATTGATACAAAACTGCCTCTTGGTGGATTCGGAATTAGTCGTTATGAATTGGATTTCTATCTCTACAAAAAAGCAATTGACAGTGGTTGCAAAATCATAAAAGATGAAGTTGTTGATGTTTCTTTTAGTAATGAAAAATTCACAATTACTACTTCTGAAGGAACGGTTTCGGAATCCGACTTTGTTCTTGGAGCTTTTGGAAAACGATCCAAAATAGACATCAAAATGAACCGTGAGTTCATTCAGAAAAAATCTCCTTGGTTAGCCGTAAAAGCTCATTATTCTGGTGAATTTCCAAACGATTTGGTTGGTTTGCATAATTTTAAAGGTGGTTATTGCGGCGTTTCAAAAGTAGAAAATAACATCATCAACATTTGCTATTTAGTCGAATACAAAGAATTTAAAGAGTATAAAAACAGTAATGATTTTCAAAACCTTGTGGTCAAACAAAATCCCCATTTGAATGAAGTATTTGAAAATTCGAAATTACTTTTTGAAAAACCGTTAACCATAAGTCAGATTTCATTTGAAGAAAAAAAAGCCGTAGAAAATCATATTTTAATGATTGGCGATACAGCGGGTTTAATTCATCCTTTGTGCGGAAACGGAATGGCAATGGCGGTTCACAGCGCCAAAATAGCCTCAGAATTACTCATCGATTTTGGAAATAATACTATCAAAACCCGACAAGAATTAGAAAACAACTACCAAAAGTTATGGGACAAAAATTTTAAATCCCGACTAAAAACAGGCCGTTTATTAGCCAAAACATTACAAAAACCTAAACTTGCTAAAGCATTAATGCGTATATTGATTATATTTCCTTTTTTACTAAATTCAATTATTAAACGAACTCATGGAAAATCGTTTTAAAAACTATTTGAATGCCATTAAATACTAAATACCGAACTAACGAACCTGAAGTAATGGATGATTTTGCTCTCGAAGGTGAAACTCTTCGTGATGCTTTGGATAAAATTGCAAAAATCAATCAGCTTTTAGGTGGAAACAAACTAACTTTACAAGGAGTTCAAAGTTTATTGAATAAAGCAAATTCAGACAATGAGTTAACTATAGTGGACATTGGTTGCGGAAATGGAGATATGTTACGAACATTAGCCAAATACGCTGAAAAACATCAACTTAAATTCAAATTAATAGGAATAGACGCTAACCCATTTACAATTAATCACGCCAAAGAATTATCGAAAAATTATCCATCTATTAGTTACCTATGTGAAGATATTTTTGAGGATAATTTTAATTCGTTACAGTATGATATAGTCTTGTGTACTTTGACATTGCATCATTTCAAAGACGAAGAAATAATTCAATTAATGTCGGTTTTTCATAAAAACACCAACATCGGAATTGTAATTAATGATTTGCAACGAAGTTCAGTCGCTTACCGTTTGTTTCAAGCCTTATGTTTCGTGTTTAGTTTAAATAAAATGTCAAAAGAAGATGGTTTAGTCTCTATTTTAAGAGGATTTAAAAAAAATGAATTAGAAGATTTTTCAAGAAAATTAGGTTTCAAAAAGTACACAATTCAATGGAAATGGGCTTTTCGTTATCAATGGATCATCCAAAAACAATAATAAAATTGAGTTCACGTTGGATTCGTGTCTCGCTATAACAATGAGTGTAAAAATAACAACAGTCGCTAAGCAATTACCCCAATTCTCTAGAACAACGGAAGAAATCTTGCCTTTTCTAGATGCATGGTTAGTTGATCAGGAACCGCGTTTTATTAGAAAAGTAAAAAAGATTTTTGAAGGAGCAATGGTCGACAAACGCTACTCCATCATGGATCCAGTTGAAGTGTTTACCAAAACCTCTTTCGAGGAACGAAATGATATTTATGTCCGTGAAGTAATCAATTTGGGTGAAAAAGTACTTCAGAAAGCATTAGAAAAAGCCAATTGGAAACCAACTGATTTAGATTACATCATAACGGTAAGTTGCACTGGAATTATGATTCCGTCACTTGATGCTTACTTAATAAATTCACTACAATTACGTCAAGATATTATACGCTTACCTGTAACTGAAATGGGTTGCGCTGCTGGAATTTCCGGAATCATTTATGCCAAAAATTTTCTCAAAGCCAATCCCGGAAAACGCGCCGCAGTAATTGCTGTTGAAAGTCCGACAGCCACTTTCCAACTCGATGATTTCTCAATGGCGAATATTGTAAGCGCGGCTATTTTTGGTGATGGTACAGCCTGTGTTTTATTATCATCTAATGAAGAAGATGAAGGTCCAGAAGTAATTGCTGATGAGATGTATCATTTTTATGACAACATTCACATGATGGGTTTTAAATTAACCAATTCGGGTTTGCAAATGGTTTTAGACATTGAAGTACCAGATACTATTGCATCTCATTTTCCCGACATAATTCATCCATTTTTGAAGAAAAATGACCTGACAATTGAAAACATTGATCACCTAATTTTTCATCCTGGCGGAAAAAAAATTGTAAACACGGTGGAAGATTTATTTTCAGATTTAGGAAAAAATATAAACGACACTAAAGAAGTGTTACGTTTGTATGGAAACATGTCGAGCGCAACTGTTTTGTATGTTTTAGAACGCATTATGGATTCGAAACCTACCAAAGGAGAAAAAGGATTAATGCTGAGTTTTGGACCCGGATTTTCAGCACAACGTATTTTATTAGAATTTTAAGCGATGAATAGCGAAGAAATTATTTCAAAATTGCCGTATTCCAAACCCTTTTTGTTTGTGGATGAAATCGTTTCAATTGATGAAAATGGAGTAGAAGGTAACTATACTTTTGATGCAGCATCCGATTTTTACAAAGGTCATTTTAAAGATAATCCGGTAACTCCTGGGGTGATTTTAACCGAAGTGATGGCGCAAATTGGAGTAGTTTGTTTGGGTGTTTTTTTAGTGAATGATACGATTAATAAAAAAGCTCTAATCGCCTTAACATCAAATGAAATAGAATTTTTAAAACCTGTTTATCCAAACGAAAAAGTCACTGTGATTTCGGAGAAAATATATTTCCGATTTGGAAAACTAAAATGTAAAGTAAAAATGATCAATGCATCCGGAATTGAAGTCTGCAACGGAACAATAGCCGGAATGATAGTCTGACTTAACATTGACATTGACATTGATATTGATATTGATATTGATATTGTAATTGATTTTTGTAATTGACATTGAATTTGAAAAATAGAGTCGTCATAACAGGTTTAGGTGTAGTTGCTCCCAACGGAATTGGGCTCGACGCATTCAATAATGCCATAAAAATGGGCACATCTGGAATCAAACACGATGCAGAGTTAGAACGCCTTCAATTTTCATGTCAAATAGCTGGAAAACCAGATGTATCGACTGAATTGGCATCGAAGTATTTCTCCGAATTAGAGTTGCGCAATTTCAATTCATCGGGAATATTATACGGTGTTATCGCTGCACTTGATGCTTGGAACGATGCAGGATTATCCATTGAAAATAATGAAAATCCAGATTGGGATTCGGGTGTGATTTTTGGAACTGGAACTTCTGGAATCGATAAATTCAGAGAAAGTATTTATAAAATTGACGATTTTCAAACTCGTAAATTAGGCAGTACAGCCGTTGCACAAACAATGAATTCGGGAGTGAGTGCATACATCGGAGGAAAATTGGGTTTGGGAAATCAAGTAACGACCAACTCATCGGCTTGCACCACCGGAACTGAAAGTATTTTGATGGCTTTTGATCGAATACAATCGGGACAAGCAAAACGAATCATAGCCGGAAGTACGAGTGATTCTGGACCTTATATTTGGGGCGGATTTGATGCGATGCGAGTGTGTACTTTCAGACACAATACTGAACCTGAAAAAGGTTCGCGACCTATGAGTGCGTCAGCTTCTGGGTTTGTTCCCGGAAGTGGAGCTGGCGCTTTAATTTTGGAAGATTTAGAAACAGCTTTGAATCGTGGAGCCAAAATTTACGCTGAAGTATTGGGTGGAAACATCAATTCAGGCGGACAACGTGGTGAAGGCACAATGACAGCTCCCAATTCGGTTGCAGTACAAAAATGTATTGTTGATGCCATCAAAAATGCACAAATTTCAGCCAACGATATTGATGCCATAAATGGTCATTTGACCGCGACATCCAAAGACAGTTTAGAAATCAAAAACTGGACAGAAGCGTTGAATAGGAGTGGAGACGATTTTCCTTACATTAATTCATTAAAATCAATGGTTGGACATTGTTTGTCAGCCGCAGGAAGCATCGAAAGTGTGGCTTCTGTGTTGCAAATTCACCACGGATTCATTTTTCCGAATACCAATTGCGAAGATTTGAATCCCGAAATTGCTGCATTAGTATCAGAATCTAGAATTCCAAAGAAATTAATAGAAAAAGAAATCACTGTTGTTGCAAAAGCCAGTTTTGGTTTTGGCGATGTCAATGGATGTGTACTATTTAAAAAATACAACTAATTATGAATCAAGATGAAATTTTAGAACAGTTGAAATCAATTGTTAAACCATTTGTTAAGAACGAGGAAGCGTTTCAAAATCTGAGTGAAGAGACTGATTTTATTACCGATTTGCAAATAAATTCGGCCAATTTGGTCGATATTATTTTAGATACAGAAGAAGCTTTTGATATCGAAATTGACAATCAATCAATGGAAAAAATGCTTACCATTAAAGCCGCTTTAGAAATAATAAATACCAAATTAGCTGAAAAAAAATGATTGGAAACGATATTGTAGATTTGGCTTTAGCTCGTATAGAAAGCAATTGGAAACGTAACGCTTTTTTGAATAAACTTTTTACTTCTGATGAACAACTTTCTATAGAATCATCCATCAATCAAGAAGTTACAATTTGGAATTTATGGAGTAGAAAAGAAGCTGTTTACAAGATTTACAATCGTACAACAGGAATCCGAAAATTCAATCCGATTCAGTTAGAGTGTTTGGATCGTAATTTAAATATTGGAAAAATAGTTTTTGAAGATCAGGTATATTACACCAAAACAACAATCACTTCCGAATTCATTTATACCGAAGCTGTTTTAAATGTAATCGATTTCAATAAAATTCAATCTATTTCACGACCATCAGTTATCATCAAAGAAAATGGAATTCCGTATTACTTTGAATCACCCAATTCAATAAAAAAGCCTTTGTCCATAACGCATCATGGTCGGTTTGAAAAAATCATCACACTCATTTAAAAGGTCAATTCTATATAATTTTTCTTCGTGTGAGCACAATATAATACACTACCAATGCTAAAAATGGCAATGTAGATCCCATAATTTTAAAATTAAAAGACAACAATCCAACCACAAAAAACAAAAGAACAATTGGAGTCAAAATAATCACTCCAAGATGATTTAGTTTGATGTTGATTCTTCGATTAATCACTCCATAAATCAAAATCAGTTGGGCTATTAATCCTAGTAAAATCAATGGATGCGTAAAATTGCTGACCCAATTTTTAGTGTTTGTAAAAATCTCATATTCACCCTGAAAAATAAACGTAGAATTATTGGGCGGCCATTCTAAATAACAAAACAAGAATGTTATGAGTAAGCCTAAATTGATGAATCGTTTCATACAACTAAATGTATAGATTAAAGAAAATTATTCCAATGAAATTCCCAATCGTGATTTTAACTTTAAAAACAATAATGCAATAGTGTAGGCATCATCGGAGGCAGTAATTCGTTCGGCTTTTGGAATTTTATACGCGGTACTCAATTCATCCAATGAAAAACTTTTATCAGTGATATCCAATAATTTTCTATGCATTACTTCAATGTCCAAAGCTTCATTTTTGATTCGGCCACACTCTAATTTTGATAACGCCTCATTCAGCATTTCGATGTCAAAATGAATACGATGACCAATAAGAGTTGCATTGCCAAGGTATTCCAAAAGCTGTTCAATAGCGGCTGGTTCGGCCAATTTCGGAATACTACTTTCTATAATGAAATCATTGGTAATTCCGTTATCATGAAGGTATTTGTATTGCGGAATGGCAATTTCAAAAGCATCGCCAACAATGATATTGTCATTAATTACAGCCACACAACCAAAAGATAGTATAACATCCTTTTCAACATTCAAACCTGTAGTTTCAATACTAATTGCCACAAATCGGTTTGATTTTTTTTCAAACTTTGATAAGTAGTTTTTGTAAAATTCAGGATACGGTTTATTAATATTTTTTAACCAATCAAGCATGGATTATGAAAATTGAGTGAGTTGAAAACGATCTTTAATTAATTCTTCTAAATCTTCCATAGGAGCGAAGGCATTTTTAAGCTTCTCTTTATCCGATTTAGAAAGCTCTTCTATACTAATATACTGACCATCAGTATCATTTTTGATTCCGTTTACCGTTCTAAATTTTGATAACGTAAGGAAGGCTTCGGCGCAATTCAAATATACTTCGGCGTGTTTTGGGTCGGAAATAGCCAACTGTTTGAAACGCAAATAAGTATTATTAATTCCTCTGACAGTAAGACTTAACGTCATTATTCGCGCACCATCAATTAGTGGCATTATGGCTCGGTTTTTAATATCAAATTTCCCTTTAAATTCGCCTTCTTCTTCCAAATTAAATTTTTTAAAGAAGTTCAGTGGCGCAGGTTTTTTCAAAGCATCATTTCCTAAATAATCAAAGAAAAGAGCATTGTTTTTTACATTTCTAAAGATGGTTTCGGTGATGGCATCTTCTAATTGTTGTTCCCCAAAAGCCAAATCATAATCGAAGAAAACGCTACTGATTTCATTCGAAACTTCACCTGGAGTATTCATCCAGTTGTTGTACTGTTTTATCCAGTCAGACAATGACTTACACCATAATAAATTACTTGCCATATGATTCTGTGGACAATTAGAATAACCTACTTTTTCTAGAGTAGAAGTAGCTTTTTTAGCCAATTTGATGAAGTAATCTTTGACATCTCGGTATTTATCGGCGGCAACATCTTCAAAAACCAAAATACTATCCTGATCGGTTAGTAAAATCTGTTCTTTTCGACCTTGACTACCAATGCTTAACCAAGCAAATCGGGCAGGAGGCGAACCTAAATCTAATATTGCCAATTCAACCGCTCTTTTTACAATAGCTAATGTGATTTCGCCACTAATACTATTAATATGAGTAAGCGGAATGTTTTTCTCTAACGAAGTTTGAACAATTTCGGATAGTTTGTCGCGAACTTGCTTCAAGTCTTTCGAACTCTGTGAACGCTTGATTTCTTTAAGAAGAATACCGGGATTACTAGCTTGAGCAACCACTAAATCGTGTTCTGAAATCACACCTTTAATATCCGATTTGTCGGTTCCATCAAAAGTGACACACAAATGCGTAACACCGTGTTTTAACATGATTAATTGCGCTTCAGCAACCGAAATATTTTCTGAAACCGTAACGACAGGTGAGGCCATAATAGAACTAATAGGCTGAATGATATCCACTTTTCCTGTGGCAACTTTGGTTCTGAAATCGGTGTCAGTTACAATTCCGATGGGCTGATTGTTATCCGAAATTAATGCACTATTAATCAAGTTTTCAGTCATTAATGTCGCAACTTCTTTGATTTTAGTTGAAGCGGTGACTTTAACTGGAGTTTTAGAATAATTGAGCGACTGGAAGTAGAGTGTATCCGATTGAGTATCAGAAACTACATTATCTGAAATCAGTTTATTATTGTATTTATCAGCAGGATTCTTTGAGTTAGTAGCAAAACTTTCTAATAAAAAGTTCAGCACTTCTGGATTTTGAGCAACATATGGCTTAAAAGTTTCGATTGGAATAGCATATAAAATACTTTCTTCACGCGCTTTTGCAGTCATTTGATAGTTATTTTTAGCAAAAAATGGACGTAAGCCAAAAATATCACCAGGATAACATTTATTCAATAACGATTCATCAGCATCTGAAATCACGGTAAGATGAACAGCGCCAGAAGCCACAACATAAAATGAATCGTGGAGTACATCGTTGATTTGAAATAAGGTTTTGTGTTTTTCTAAATTAATTACACGAATAGTTTGCGTAATTTTAATTAAATCGTCGTACGACAAAAAATTAAATGGCTCGTATTCTTTTAAAAAATCAGCTACACGTTGAGAAATAGCGTTACTCATAGACAATGTTATTTGTATAAAAATAGGAATAAACAATCAATGTACAAAGGTAATAAGATAAAAAATTGAAATGAAATGCGATGGTATCAATTTACTACTACAAACCTTATTTTTTTGACTAAATTTACAATTCTAAATTTTTTTTATGAAAACACTCACAAAAGAATTTTGGTTTGCAATCCTCAGTTGGACGACGATAATTGCCCAGTTTGTTTTACTGCTTGAAGCACGAATGACATCAGTAATAGAAGCTGTTTTTAGATTTTTCACTTTTTTCACTATACTAACCAACATTTTGGTCGCTATTGTTTTTACAGCATTATGGCTAAAACCAAAAAACAAATTTTCCTTTTTTACACGATTCAACACCATATCAGCAACTGCAGTTTACATTTTTGTAGTTGGATTTGTGTACAATACGGTTTTAAGATTCATTTGGGAACCACAAGGATTACAACGAATAGTAGACGAAATGTTGCATTTGATTATTCCAATTGTATTTATAACTTATTGGATGTATAACATAAAATCAAATTCTATACAATGGAAATCAATTTTTAATTGGCTTATGTATCCAATGATTTATTTGGTAGTAATTTTAATTCGCGGACATTTTGCTGATTATTATCCGTATCCATTTGTAAATGTTTTGGAACTCGGCTATTCCAAAGTAATTCTTAATTCATTACTATTGACTTTATTCTTTGGATTAATTTCATCTGTAGTAATTGGAGTAGTACGATATCGAAATAAGTAATTGTGAAGAGTATTTGTTTCCGGTTTAGAAAAATTCTATTTTACATAATATAAATTATAGTGCAAATGTAATACCATAGAAAAATAGCTGAATATCAGTATTTACAGTTCTTCAAGGATTTTAAGACGATAGATTCTTCCAATCTCAATGGTGAGTTTTAAAGTATAATCTTCAGTAAGCCAGCTTCTGTAGTTTTTGGTAACATTTCCTAAACAAATACAATATTGTTTGATTCTGTATTCAATATCGTCGTTTAATTCTTTGGCTAATTTTCGTGCATCCGATAATTCTTCTGTATTTTCCACACACATAGTTGCATGTTGTTTCAACGACTTTTCAATGATCGTTTTGGCTTTCATATTGTTTTTTACAGTGTATTTGAATTCTTCGTGAACATCCATCGAAATATCGTCTGTTTTTGCAAACTTCTTTCGCAAAGCTTCGGGCATTACGTATTTGAAATTCGACTCAATTTCAGCGTCATCACGCAAACTTTCTAAGTAATATTCGGGTGATTTGAAAATGTGCTGCCAATCCACTGGATTGTTCCATAAACCAAATCGTAAAGCGTTGTTTCCTAAATCGATAACTGTAAAACTATCTTTGTTTGCTAAACGTCGCGAACCACGTCCAATCATTTGAAAATAAAGCGTTAACGACTTGGTTGCACGATTCAAAATGATGCTTTCAACGGTGGGTTCATCAAATCCCGTAGTTAAAATTCCGACTGAAGTTAAAATCGCATCCGGAGTTTTCTTAAACCATTGCAGAATTTCTTTTCGATCTTCGTTGGACGTTGTATTGTCTAAATGTCGGATATTAAAACCCGCATGTCTGAAACTCTCGTAAACATGCAATGAAGTATTGATTCCGTTGTTAAAAATCAACGTCTTTTTCCCTAATGATTTCTCAGTATAAGCATGCAATAATTTTTCTTGCATTATCATATTACTGTACAAATCATCGGACGATTTTACCGTATAATCACCGTTAATTCCAACTTTTAACGAAGTCAAACCAACATCATAACTATACGTTGTTGCCTTGGCTAAGAAACCTTTGTCAATTAAGTTCTGAATGGTATCGCCTACAATTAATTCATTGTAATTTTCATACATAGGTAACTTAATATTCGAACTTAATGGTGTTGCCGTTACACCCAATATAAATGCATTTTTGAATGCGCTGAATAACTTTCTAAATGAATTGAAGTGAGCTTCGTCAATAATCACTAAACCAACGTCTTGTATTTCTAATTTTTCGTCATTCAAACGATTTTTTAGTGTTTCAATCATCGCCACGAAACAGGAATATTCTTCTTGATCAGGTAAGTCTTTAATTGAACTATTAATGATTTTATTTTTGACATCAAAACCTTTCAGCATTTTAGAAGTTTGCTTGCATAGTTCTATTCGATGTGTTAAAACAACCACTTTTTTGTTGTGTTGTTCTAAATAACGACGTGTAATTTCTGAAAAAATAACTGTTTTTCCTCCACCAGTTGGTAGTTGATACAGTAAATGGTAATTGTGTGGTTTGTTGTCTAATCGGTCAAATATTTTGTCAATATCGCCTTTCTGGTAGCCGTAAAGCTCCTTTTTTTCTTCGATTTCGGTAAAAATATCATTTTTAGACATAGCAATTTTACAATTTTGCAAAAGTACTCTAAAAAAGACTTTATCAAGTATAATTTAACTATTTAATGTAAATTTAATAATCGAAGCGCTCTACAATGGCGTTGAATTCGTACTGATTCATCCAATTTTGACTCAATGTTTCTGCACTGATAGCCACTACTCTACTCTTGAAATCACTTAAAATTCCTTTTTTAATCATGAATGAAATGGCTTGTTCAAACGAATTCAACATACTTTTATAAAAAGCTTCTTGTTTGATGTCTTTTTCTGCGGAAAGTGTCTGAGCAATTTCGATAGTATACAGCATCACATCAGCAATAATAAAGGAATCAACTCCTAATGTTATGAAATGTTTGATGAATTTTTGTGCTACCGAACGACGCATTTTGGGCTTTTTTCCGCGAATAGGAAAATATTCGTTGGAAATTTTGAGTTTGGCATCTTTAACCAAATCATTTTCTCTCGGATTGAAAACAAAATCATAATACACTTTTACGTCTTTGAACTTATCATACAACTCCAAAACCTGTTCTTCGAGTTGCTCTTTGGTTAGTTCGTTTAGGTATTTCTTTAAATCGCGTTTACTCATATTGGTTAAATTAGTGCAAAAGTAACTCAGTTTGTTGTTTTAATGTAAATGTTATTACTTAATTTTGCGCATCAAATATAGTGTATGAGCAAAATTTTTAAGTTTACTGCAATTTCAGAAGGTATTTCCTATCTGTTTTTATTAGTTAATATGTTGTTTATCAAACCCAACAATATGGATTTGTATAAAACCTTGTTATTTCCAATTGGTATGGCTCATGGAGTTCTCTTTATAGCCTACGTAATTTTGGCTATTCTTATCAAGAAAGAGCAAAATTGGTCGTTGAAAGACTTTTTTATAGTTCAATTGGCTTCTTTCATTCCGTTTGGAACCTTTTATATAGAGAAAAAGTACCTGAAAAATGCATAAAATTTTACAGAACTTATTCAATTGGATTTATCCGTTACTGAGAAAAATCGGTTTTGGAGATACTTTGGCATCTTATATTAGTTTGTTGTTGAATATCATTCTTTTGTGTGTTCTGGCCTATCTTATTTATGTTGTTTTTCGAATTGTACTGGTAACCGTTATGGCTATTGTGGCCAAAAAAACCAAAACCCATTTTGATGATTTGTTGGTTTCCAATCAGACAGCAAAATACATCGCACATCTGATTCCGTTTTTATTCATTTACAAATCAGTTCCTATTATTTTAGATGATTATGTGTATTGGGAATCGGTTTTTGGTAAAATGGTTGGGATTTACATCATTTTACTCTCGCTTTGGATCATTAGAAGCGTGCTCAAAGCCTTTCGTGATTATTTAAAAGATCAACCAAGATTCAGCGATAAGCCCATTGATAGTTATATACAGGTAATTATGATTGTGCTTTGGATATTTGCAACTGGAGTGATTATTTCTAAAATTTTTGATATAACAACCAATACTTTGCTGGCTTCAATGGGAGCATTATCAGCGATTATTATTTTGGTTTTTAGAGATACTATTTTAGGATTTGTGGCGAGTGTTCAGGTTTCGTTAAATGATATGGTTCGAATTGGCGACTGGATTACATTTGATAAATATGGAGCTGATGGTGATGTGATTGAAATTAATTTGGCTACTGTGAAAGTGCGTAATTTTGATAATACAACCACTACAATTCCAACCTATAGTTTGATTTCAGATTCGTTTAGAAACTGGCGTGGAATGTTGGATTCAGATGGTCGACGCATCAAAAGACACATTCTTATCAAAGGAAAAAGCATTCGTTTTTTAAAAGAAGAAGAACTGCAAAAAATGAAACAAATTCAGTTGATTTCAAGTTATATTGATATCCGTCAAGAAGAAATCAACAAGTTCAATTCAACCAATAATATCGATAAATCACTTTCTATTAATGGTAGAAACATGACTAATTTTGGGTTGTTCCGAAAATACATTACCAGTTATTTAGAAAATTATCCTGGCTTAAACAAAGAAATGATATTGCTTTGTAGACAATTACAACCTACTTCTCAAGGAATTCCATTAGAAATTTATACCTTTTCCAAAGATCAACGCTTTGAGCAATATGAATACATTATGGCCGATATTTTTGACCACATTATTGCTTCAACAGTATACTTTGACTTAGAAATATTTGAATTACCGTCTGATAAAAACGCTTTTGTAGACTAGCTTCTTTTCAGGCGATCTTCAACGTATTCAATTTTAGTTTTGCCATGCGGATGTGGCTTTCCATCCAACCCAACGCTTACCATAGTAATTGTATCAATTGTAATTATGGTTTCTTTGGTCATCATGTTGCGCACTTCACACATCAAGGTGAGCGATGTGGTTCCAAATTTTACTACATCAATTCCAATTTCAACAATATCGCCTTGTCGTGCCGAACTTCTAAAATTGATTTCCGACATGTGTTTGGTGACAATCCTTGGGCTTTCCAACTGAATTATGGAATACAAAGCTATTTCCTCATCAATCCACGCTAATAATCGTCCGCCAAACAAAGTACTATTCGGATTTAAATCTTCGGGTTTAACCCATTTTCTTGTATGAAATCGCATAACTTTATGTAAGAATTTAAGCAAAATTACTGATAAAATTGCATTTTGCAGACAATATAATGGCTAAATTGTTGTCTAATTTTAACAGTTTTTCAATCTTTTAATTGTTTAAATGCTTAATTATAGTATATTTGCGGGTTGTTAATAGGATAAACCCAATATTATATAATGAAAAAAATTACTTTACTAATGTTATTACTGGCTTCTTCAAGCTATGTCTTTTCTCAAGAAACAGAAAAAAAAGAAGATGAAGCAGTTGATAGTCAAACATTCAATCGATGGACTCTAGAAGCTACTGTTGGCCAAGGAAAAGGACTTAGACCGTATCAAAAAGGTTATTTCTCAAGTGATTCAGGAAGTTTATTTGGAGGTGTTGATGCTAATAGTTATTCTTTGGCTGCACGTTATATGTTTACGCCTGTTTTTGGAATTAGAGGAAGATTTGGATACGACGATTTAAAAAATCAACCCGATACAGGAAGTGAAGAGTTTAGATTACAAATGCTTTCTTTTCGTCCTGAAGGAGTTATTAATTTAAACCGTTTATTTGGAGCAGAAGATGTTTTAGGACGTCTTGGATTTTTATTCCACGCTGGTTTAGATATCTCACAAGTGACTTCAAAAACACCAAATGTTATCGAAAATGATCATAACTATGGCGTTAATGAATACAATGGTGGTATTGTTGTTGGTTTAACACCTCAATTTAGAATCGCTAACAAACTTTCAATATTATTTGATGTTAGTATGTTGAAAAACTTCAGACAACATTTCAATTGGGATGGTTCTTATTCGGATACAGATAATAACTTAGGTGGAGAATATATTTCTGCAAGTTTAGGCCTTTCTTATTCGTTTGGAAAAGATAAAATTCACGGTGATTGGGCTGTTATTAAAGATCCAAAAATTGAAGAAATTGAAGCTCTTGATAAACGTGTTGGTGATATGGAAGAATTGATGAATGATACTGATAAAGATGGTGTACCAGATTATTTAGATCAAGAAAATAATTCATTAGCAGGTGTTGCCGTTGATACAAGAGGAAGAATGGTTGACTTGAATAAAAATGGTGTTCCAGATGAATTAGAAACGTATTTCAAAAACAATGGAATTTTACCAACTAACTCGTCTACAACAACCAACAATAATACGAGTTCAGATGAAGCTAGAAACTTAATCAATGGTGGTTATGTGTCAGCTTACTTCGATACTAACAAAACTAGACCAACAAACGTTTCTTCTCAAGGAATTGACTTCATTCTTAACTACTTAAGAAAAAATCCAGATTCTAAATTAGAAATTTATGGTCATGCAGATGAAATTGGAACTAATGCTTACAATGACAAACTAGCTAATGATCGTGCAGAAAGCATTAAAAATGTATTGATTAAAGCCGGAATTGATGGTGGTAGAATCAGTATTAAATCGGATGGTGAAGACAACTCTGTTGATCCTAAATCAGCTGAAGCAAGACGCATTGTTAGACGTGTAACTTTCAAAGTTGACTAATTAACAATCGATTCTTAATAACTTATAAATAACCCTCAAGTAATTGGGGGTTATTTTTTTAATTTTATAAGGCAACATAAACCCTAAAGCTATGAAAACTAAAGACGAAGTGATTCTAGAATTAAGAGGCGGAAGTATTGGTATCATAAATGACAATTCGAGTTCTGAAGAACGGTTTCAAAACACTACACTTCGACCGATATTAAAGTTTCAAAACGATTTATTTGTTGAAGTTTTTAAAAATTACGCCATAAAACAAAAAGGTGTATTTTTCACTCTTTCTCCCGAAAAAAAGATGAGTTACATAGAAAATGTAATTCAACGCGACATCAAGTTCAGAAATTCACTAAAAGGAATTGTAATTGGTATGTTTACTTTAGATGAATACCACGACTACATTCTTAATTCATCCAACTTAAATAAAAGAATGATGAATTTATTAATTGAACGACTAAAAAGCCAAGTGATTCTATTTGAAGAGGTCGCTTAAGATTCAACTTCATGCAATAAATCTAAAAGTATTTAATTTCGATTAAGTACTTTTTTTATGCTTATACCTCAAAAAGTATACAAACGGTTGATTTACTTGCATCATAAGCCATACTACATTTACAAAATATAATTTAAATAATTTAGTATGAGAAAACTACAATTTCTATTCGCGTTTATTTGTGTTGCTACTCTAGTCTCGTGTTCGGAAGATAATGAATCAACCTCCGTATTAACAGTAACAACAACATCTCCTATTGATGTAACTCAGTCAACAGTCATTCTTGGTGGAGAAGTACTTTCAGATGGAGGAAAACCAGTAATTGAACGAGGTATTTGTACCGGAGAAGCTGCCAATCCTGTGATTGATGATCCAAATAATTTTACTGATATTTTAGGTAGTGGTTTAGGAGTCTTCACTGGTACATATGATATTTCAACTCTTCCACCCAATACTACCATTCATGTTCGTGCTTATGCTAAAAACAGTGACGGAATTGTTTATGGTGAAAACAAAACCTTTACCACTTTAGGCGGATGTAATGTTGTAACTGTTTCGACTACAAACATCACCTCGCCTACCACATTTTCAGTTGGAAATGTATATATTATTAATGGAACATTGAGTGTGAATTCGACATTAACAATTGAACCTGGAGTAATTTTAAAATTCACTATCGACGGAAATATAAATGTAGAAAACAATGGAAAAATAATCGCTGATGGCGATGCTAATAATCGAATAGTTTTTACTTCTATTGCAGATGATTCGTATTGCGGTGATACCAATGGCGATGGAAATGCAACTTTGCCTCAAAAAGGCGATTGGCTCAATCTCTATTTAAATGGTGGAACAGCAAATAGCTTTAAATACTGTGATTTTCTGTATGCTGGAGCCAATGATGGTGGTTATCGTTGCGCAGTTGTAGTTTCGGTTGCTGGACCTTCATTCACTTTTGATAATTGTACTTTTGCCCATACGCAAACGGCCTCCAATTTTACGGCTCAATTTGCTTTTTATGCGGGTTCTTACATGAGCAATCCAGCAATTTCCGTTTTTACTAATAATGTATTTTACGATAATAACGTTCCGATTTACTTGAGTGCCACCTACTCTATAAATTCTAATAATAGTTATAGTAATCCGTTAAATCCTGCACAGAAAAATACCCGCAATTGTATTTGGATGTATCCTGATGCTGGAACCAACGTTGCTGTTACTTGCAATGAAACAGAAGTTCCATATGTGATGGATGGTTATTTGCAAAAAAGCACAGGTTCAATGACTATTGGTTCTGATGTTGTGATGAAATTTCCAACTGGAAATTCGTATGGTTTAAACATTGCATCATTGACTTTAAATCCAACTGCATTCTTAACCTCAATTAAAGACGATGTACATGGTGGCGATACGAATGGCGATGGAAACGCAACGGCTCCAGCAGCTGGCGATTGGTATGGCTATTGGAATTGGACGACTTCTTCATGGGTAAATGGCGCAAATATTTTATATGCCGCCAATTAAGAAAAACAGAAAACGCTATTATTTGAAATCATAATAGCGTTTTTTATAAATTATCTTTTTTATTTCTCTTTCAAAAACTTGTAAATTTCTTTCCAACTTATTGTTTGTAAAGCTATAAAAGGATTAAGTTCTTCTCGTTTGGAGCTGATTTCAGATGCACCTAATTCTTCATCATTATCAATGAAGATTCCTTTTGCTCCAAGGTTTTTTGCGAATTCTACATCAGTTAACCTGTCGCCTATCATGAATGAATGGGTTAAATCGTAGTTCGGATTATTGATGTATTCTGTAACCATTGCAATTCCGGGTTTGCGTGTCGGCTTATTTTCATGCGGAAAACTATCATCAATAAATACTTTAGAAAATACGATTCCTTCATTTTCAAATGAGGTAATAATCTTATTTTGAATGCTCCAAAAAATGTCATTGGGCAATAAGTCAGTTCCCAAACCATCTTGATTGGTAACCATAACCAATTCGTAATCCAATTTACGGGCAATTTTACCCAAATAACGAAATACCTCAGGATAAAATTCTAATTCGTCATAAGTATTGAGAATATAATCTGGCGGAGCAGCTTCTTTCACTATGGTTCCATCACGATCGATGAAGAGTACTTTTTTCATATGTTTTATTTATTCAAAATTAAACAAAAAAACCGCTTTATCACGACAAATAAAGCGGTTTTATAGGAAAACAATTATAATTTAATCATCATCATCTTCTTCTCCTCCAATAGCAGTTTCTGATTGGGTTGCTCCTGTAGTTGCTGTTCCATTCGCTCTAATTTCAGTATGACGAATTTCACCACCAGTTGTTCCCGTTTGTTGCGCCAAGAAAACACCAACAGCAGCAACAGTCAAAGCTAAAAACGAAACAAGGTTTGCTTTTGCATTCTTTTTAGCATTCAAATACAAACCAACAATTGAAATTGCTCCCAAAAGATAAAGAACCAACGCTAATTTTTCAGCAGCTTCTTCGTGTTCATGGATGATTTGATCAGTAACATTGGGTAATTTTTCGGCAATTTCCTCTGCTCCTTCTCCAGTATTCATACTCGCGAAAGAAAATAGCGCTGCCACAATAAACAGGCAATACGCTGTATTTTTAATCGAATTGTTTTTAAAAACCAATCCGCCAATCAAAATTCCCAATCCTAATATCGTCCCGATAATTGGAAAGTGGTTTACTACCATGTGCAAATGTGCATCGTTCATAATTTTAAAATTTATTGTTTATTTATTTTTTATACTCTAACGCCAAATAGGTAACCTACTAAAGCAGATAAAACCATAGCAATTGTTCCCCAAATGGTGATTCTCAAAATTGCTTTTTTACTACTTGAACCTCCAGTTTTGGCAGCCATACTTCCTAGTATCATAAGAAAAATCAAAGTAGAACCATAGAGCCAATATTCCATGTTTTTTATTGGTGCAAAAAGAACAACAAGCAATGGTAATACACCGCCAACACTGAATGCCGCACCCGATGATAAAGCCGCTTGAATGGGATTGGCTTGACTGATTTCATTGATTCCTAATTCGTCTCTGATATGAGCTGCAAGCGCATCTTTTTCGGTTAGTTCAATGGCAACTTGCATTGCAGTTTCTTTTTTTAAACCTCTTTTTTCGTATATCTGAGCTAAAATTTTTAACTCTTCTTCGGGCATTTCTTCTAATTCTTTTATTTCGCGTTCAATATCAGCTTTTTCAGTATCTGTTTGCGAACTCACCGATACGTATTCGCCAGCAGCCATCGACAATGCTCCAGCTACAAGTCCGGCAACAGTTGCCAAAATAATTGGTTCTCTTGTTGAACTGGCAGCAGCAACCCCAATTGCTAAACTTGAAATCGATATTATTCCATCGTTGGCACCCAAAACAGCAGCACGCAACCAATTACTTCTGTGAATAAAATGACTGTCTAAATAATTATCAATTGTAATTGCGCTCTCTTCTTTTTTTGATTTACTCATTGTACTAAAATTAAGTAGTTATATTTAATCGATTAGATCAAAAACACCTTTGGTAAGCAGTTTCGAATTAGCATTAATTTCCTTGTTCGGAATGATTTCAACTAATTCTTCGGTACTTTCACCTTTCACCACATTTACTTTTTGAAAGTGATGGCCTTTGGCGTCTTGTGATTTCAATAAAAGTACGAAATTTTTATCGTTTTCGAAGCCTAAAGCGTCTTTTGGTATAGCAAATCCTTTTTTAGTGTTCACAACTATTTGTGCTTCGATGAACATTCCAGTCAGTAATTTTTGCTTCACGTTTTCATCCAAATGTCCGTGAACATTACTGGTTCTGTCGTTACCTTCAATTGATTTGCCAATTAAATGAACTTTGCCTAAAAATTGCTCTTTTGAAGCTTCTGGAACGGTAAACTTAATGGTTTGGTTTTCTTTAATAGATAGAATATCTTTTTCAAATACTTTCATTTCAAGGTGTAAAGTTGTCGTATTTACAATTTCCAAAATTACATCTGATGGCATAACTGACATTCCAACATTAGCATTCATTACGGTTACATCACCCGAAATGGGAGAAAACAACGTTATTGAAGTCACAACTCTTCCACGTTCCACTTGAGTTGGATTAATATTCAACATTAGTAACTTTTGACGCAACGATTGGTATCTTCCTTTAGCACTTCGATACTCGCTTTCGGCTTTTAGATAATTTTTCTGAGAAGTTATTTTTTCATCGAAAAGTGTTTTCTGACGTTCAAATTCCGATTTCAAATAGTTAATTTGTTCCGCTACTTCAATATACTCTTTCTGAATATCAACAATTTCGGTGCTTTCGATGGTGACTAACGCTTGACCTTTGGTCACTTTATCACCTACTAATAATCGTGACGACTTGATGAAACCACCAATGAAAGTAGTGATTTTAGCTTTATTTTGAGGTGGAGCATCAATTTTTCCAGATGCTTTAACCGTAACATCAAAATCACTTTCTTTTGGTGTAGCAATTTCCATTTCCATGTTTTTGAATTGCGATGGAGTAACAGTTATTAAACCATTATTGGTGTCTTCAACGATTTCCTTTTTATCGTCTTTGCACGAAATAAATACAATTGTTAGCGCGAATAAATAAATTAGTTTTTTCATATTATTTGATGGATAGAAATTGTAAATCATATTGTATTTTATTGTAATTATAAACACTTTCGAGGTAATCTACCTGAATTGTTGTAGCATTTTCTAGCGAAGTAATGTATTGAAAAAAGTCAATTTCACCATGCTTATAACTCATGTTGGCCACTTTGATGATTTCTTTGGCCAATTTTTCGCCGTATTCGGTATAGTACTTAATAGCTTCATCGTATTTTAATGCTTCTTCTTTTTTCTGTAAAAGATGTTGGTTAATTCGAGTCATTTCATTTTGTTTGCGCTCTTCCCAACTTTGCGATTCCAATTGTGCAACTTTGATTTTGGATTTGGTTCCGCCGAATAAAATCGGAACCGAAACACCCAATTGAAACCCGTTTAATCCTTTAGATAAACCGCTGTTATTTCCTTGAAAATATTCCAAATTAATATCTGGTAAATACTGCTGTTTTTGTAGCTTTTGATTGGTTTGATTGATTTTACTAATGCTTTCGTAATACAAACTGTACAAATTTTCAGTAGCGCTTTTCTCTATTTGTAGTTTTGTCAATTTATTTGCTGAAACACGAATTTCCTCTTTCGATTGCAATAACGATTTCAAAATCTCATAACTGGACTTTTTGTCTTTGTCTATTTGGGCTAATTTTGTTCTGATTTGGCGAAACTTACTCTGAGCCGTAATTTTCTCTAAATAATTGGTTTCTCCGAGCTCAAATCGTCTATGGCTAGCTTTGGAAAAATTCTGATACAAACTATCCAAATACGTGTACAATTTTTCTTGATGCTGATAGTACACTATTTGATTATAGGTTTGCGCAACCGCATTCGATAAATCATTTTTTACAATTTCAAAAGCAGCTTTTTCCTTTTCATATTCGGCTGTGTACAATTTCTTTTGTGCTCCATAAACTGTTGGAAATAAAAAGCGTTGCTGAATCCCGAATACATTTAACGGCTGATTATTAACTGCTAAATTGTTTTGATCGTAACTGTAATACACATTCGTTTTATCAAATGAATACGCTGATTTTATATTGGCGTTGTATTTTTCTACTTGCAATTGTGTAGCCTTGATGGCTTTATTATTTTGATGCGCCATTGTAATCAAACTATCCAATTGAACATTATTTTTTTCTTGTGAAAAGGCCAAGGTTGATGACAGAAACAACACTACAATTGTCGCATTAGTATGAATTTTAAACTTCGCTTTTTTGCCTTCTTTTTTATCTAAAATTTTATAAAGTACAGGCAAAACAATCATGGTTAATATAGTTGCAGTAAACAAACCTCCAATGACTACAGTTGCTAATGGTCGTTGCACTTCTGCTCCAGCCGAAGACGAAATCGCCATTGGTAAAAATCCTAAAGCAGCGGCAGCGGCAGTCAGTAAAACCGGACGCAAACGATCGGTTGTACCTTTTAAAATGAGTTCGTTAATGTCTTTCATTCCGTTGTTTTTGAGTTCTTTAAAATGTTCGATGAGTACAATTCCGTTGAGAACTGCAATTCCGAATAGTGCAATAAATCCGACTCCGGCCGAAATACTGAAGGGCAAATCGCGTATCCATAGAAATAGTATTCCACCTACAGCCGACAATGGAATGGCAGAATAGACCATCAGCGCTTCTTTCACCGAACCAAAAGCGAAATACAATAAAATGAAGATTAAGAAGAGTGCAATCGGAACCGCAATCATCAATCGAGTTTTGGCACTTTGTAGGTTTTCAAACTGTCCTCCATACGTAACATAATATCCTGGCGGAAGTTTAATTTTACTTTCAATAATGTTTCGAGCATCGTCAACAACACTTTGTAAATCGCGGTTTCTTACGTTAATCCCAACTACAATTCGGCGTCGGGTATTATCGCGAGAAATCTTTGCTGGACCTTCAGTATATTCAATTTGTGCTAATTCTTGCAGTGGAATTTGTTCGCCGTTTGGCGTTGGAACGTATAGATTTCGAAGATTATCAATGTCTTGTCGATTGGTTTTATCGAGACGAATCACCATATCAAAACGCTTTTCACCTTCAAACACATTTCCGACTGTTTTTCCGGCAAAACCAAGAGCAATCATTTCGTTCAAATCGGAAATATTCAATCCGTAACGTGCTATTTTAGAACGATTGTACACTACACTCATTTGAGGCAAACCTTCCGTTTTCTCGATAATTACATCCGAAGCACCTTCTACATTTTCTATGGCATATTTGATTTGTTCAGCGCGTTTGGCCAATACATTCAAATCTTCTCCAAAAATTTTGATGGCCACATCCGAACGCGTTCCTGAAATTAACTCGTTGAATCGCATTTCTATAGGTTGCGTAAATTCAATTTCGATATTCGGAATTTGATTGGCGATGGCTTCTTTTATTTTATCGGCCAATTCGTCTTTGCTATCGGCAGAAACCCATTCAGACTTTGGTTTTAGTTTGACAATAATGTCGCTTTCTTCCATACTCATTGGATCGGTCGGTACTTCTGCAGCACCAATTCGGCTCACGACTTGCTCCACTTCTGGGAAATTTTTTAAGATTGTTTTTTCAATTTTGGTTGTAGTAGCAATGGTTTTCGACAATGAAGTTCCTGTTTTTAAAACGGGTTGAATCACAAAATCGCCTTCGTCTAAGGTTGGAATGAATTCGCCGCCCATTGTGCTGAAAAGTACTATTGCAAAAACCAGTAATCCTAATGCGCCATACATTACTTTTTTGGTATTTCCAATGGCCCAATTAATAACTGGAAAATACCATGAATTCAGTTTGTTGATTAATTTAGAGGAAAATGAATTTGGATTTTCTTCTTTTGGCTTAAGAAATAATGATGAAACCACCGGAACGTAGGTAAAACACAACAACATCGCTCCTACTAAGGCAAAACTGAACGTCATTGCCATTGGTTTGAACATTTTACCTTCAACACCTGATAACGAAAGAATTGGGATGAATACTATAAGAATGATTAACTGCCCAAATACAGCCGAATTCATCATTTTGGAAGCACTTTTATACGTGATTTCGTCAATTTGAATTTGCTGATCTTCTTTAGATAATGTAGTTAAGTGTCTAGATTTATGAGCGATTTGAAATGCAATGAATTCGACAATAATCACTGCACCGTCGATGATGATTCCAAAGTCAATTGCGCCTAAACTCATTAAGTTAGCATCAATTCCGAAGATGTTCATGAACGATATGGCAAACAATAAACACAGCGGAATCACTGAAGCAACAACCAATCCAGAACGCCAATTTCCTAGCAAAAGAACCACTACAAAAATTACGATTAAACAACCTAAAATTAAATTTTCAGCTACTGTAAAAGTGGTTTTTCCCACTAATTCGCTTCGTTCTAAAAACGGATTAATATAAACACCTTTGGGAAGTGTTTTCTGAATTTCGGCCACGCGTTCTTTGACATCGTTGATGACTTGTTTGGAATTGGCGCCTTTGAGCATCATCACTTGACCTAACACCTTCTCACCTTCTCCATTTCCGGTTATGGCTCCAAATCGATTGGCACTTCCAAATTGAACCTGTGCAACATCTTTAATATAAATTGGATAACCATTCGAATTGGCAACTACTATGTTTTCAATGTCTTGAATGGATTTTACTTTGCCTTCACCACGAATAAAATAGCTTTGATTGACTTTTTCGATGTAAGCGCCACCAGCAATACTATTATTTTTTTCTAAAGCTGAAAATACATCCGCCATAGCAATGTTCATTGCTTTTAATTTAGACGAATTAATAGCAACTTCGTATTGTTTTAAATATCCACCCCAAGTATTGATTTCAACTACACCTTTTATTCCAGATAACTGACGTTTTACTACCCAATCTTGAATAGTACGTAAATCGGTAACAGAATATTGTTCTCTGTATGCGGGTTTTACATCCAAAACATATTGATAAATTTCACCTAAACCTGTTGTAATTGGACCCATTTCTGGAGTACCAAAACCTTGCGGAATCTTTTCGGAAGCGGATTTTATTTTTTCAGCGATGAGTTGACGCGGTAAATACGTTCCAATTTCGTCTTCAAAAACGATGGTAACTACTGAAAGCCCGAATTTTGAAATGGAGCGAATTTCTTTTACACTTGGCAAATTGGCCATTTCGATTTCAACAGGATACGTAATGTATTGTTCGATATCTTGAGTGGAAAGATTGCGAGAAGTTGTGATTACCTGAACTTGATTATTAGTAACATCGGGAACAGCACCAATTGAAATTTGGAAAACAGAGAATAATCCAAAAGCAAAAATGGTTAAGGTAAACAGTAAAACAATGAGTTTGTTTTTTAAGCTAAAGGCAATTATTTTTTCAAGCATTTTGATTTCATTTTCTACTTACAAAAGTAGAATCGAAATTACACTTGTTGCTTAAGAAAGCCTTAAAACAAAATTAGGGAATCCTTAATTTTAAAGTAGTTCCGACGTTTTCTTCGCTTGAAATTTCAATAGTAATATGCAGAATATCACACAATCTTTTTACTATGGAAAGTCCTAAACCAGTTCCTTTTATATTAGGATCTTTTGAATTACTTGCTCGATAAAATGAATTAAAAATTTTACTCAAATCTTCTGAAGGAATTCCTAAGCCATTATCATTTATAGTTACAATGGTTTGGGAATTTTCTTTGTTCAATTCAATTTGAATTTTGCCATTGGGTTTAGAATATTTTATGGAATTGGAAAGCAAATTTCCAATGATAATTGAAATCAGATAATAATCAGTTTGAACGTAATATTCGTCTTCAAATTGGGTAGAAATATCTAATTTTTGTTTGCTAATTTTATCCGAATAGCGCGATAAACTATCCAGAATTAAGGCGTTCAAAAACACATTCTCTACCTTATTATTTTGCTTTTGATTTTCAAAACGTGCTAATAACAGTAGTTCATCTACTAAATTATTCAAACGATTTACTTCGCTAACACAGAATGCAATTTTTTCTTCATACTCTTGTTTTTCACGAGGTTTACGAATTAAAACTTCAAGTGTACCTTTAATTACTGCTAACGGAGTTCTTAATTCATGAGAAGCATCAGAAGTGAATTGTTTTTCACGTTCAACGGCTTCTTCCATTCGATCGAGTAAATCGTTTATGGTTTTGGAAAGTACGTACAATTCATCTTTATTTGCAGGCAAATCAATACGTGTATTTAAGTTGTCTTTGGTGATTTTACTTGATGTTTCAGTGATGTTTACAACTGGCTGAATACTTCTACCCGCGAAAAATCGGGCAATTAAAAACAAAAGAATCAAAATTATCGGAAAAGTGATAAGTAAAATATTCTTTAGAATGTAAATGATTTCGAAATCATCTACTGACATCGCTACCACCAAATAACCAATTGTTTTTTTATTGGTAATGATTGGCGTTTGAATTTGTCTTATCGGAATTCCATTTAAAAACGCATCGACATATTCATCGTCTTTTGAAGCATCTAAAAGCAGTAAGTTGGATTGTTTTAGATTGGGCGATTTATCAATTAATCTTTTGTGATCATCATAAAATTGCACAAAAACCGGATTGACACTGATGGTATTGTGTTCGCGAGCGCGCCATTGATCAACCTGAATTAAATAAGTATCATTTGAATCGATGGCAACATCGTCTAAATGCTTTTGTAATTCTTCGTCAATTCCTTCATTAATGTGTTCGTCAACGCTAAAATGAATCACTCTGTAAATCACTATAAAAGCAAAAGCAATCAGCAAGGCTGTGCTCAAAATATAATTGAACGCAATTCTGTTTTTATAGGAAAGTGAAAACATAATTAGTTGATATCGTTGGCAATGTAGCCTACACCACGAATGGTTTTGATACTTTCGTCTTCTTTACTAAGGTTGAGTTTTTTGCGAATGGAATTCATAAAAACATCAATTACTCCAGTATCGTATTCGAAATGAATGTTCCAAACGTCTTCGATAATTTGTGTACGTGTGCAGACTTTGCCTTTGTTTTTAATCAAATATAGCAATAATTCGTATTCACGTTGCGTCAAATTTACTTCTACGTTATCAACCAAAACTTGGTATTTGGATTGAATGATTTTGATGGAATTCAGTTGTAAAACATCTTCCTCAGATTGGTATCGGAAATGTATTTTGATGCGTTCTAATAATTCGTCAAAACTGAACGGTTTTTTGATGTAATCATTCGCTCCAGCGCGCAATCCTTCAATGGTTTCCTGAATCGTATCTTTGGCTGTTAGAAATAAAATCGGAGTGGTTGTGTTGGTTTTTCTGTAAGCTTTACACACTTCCAAACCCGACATTTTTGGCATCATCCAATCCAAAAGAATCAGATCATAATTGGAGTTCAATGCCATTTCCAATCCATCAGTTCCGTTATAAGCAAAAGACACAGAATATCCTTCTTCTTCCAAACCTTGTTTGAGAAAATCAGTAATTCCTTTTTCATCTTCTATAATGAGAATCTTCATTGTTATTGCATTACAAATTTAAATCCGATAGAACCAATATTCGAACTCAAACCATCACTTCTATCGTAATGATTGAAACGGAAATCGATATTTTTCAATCCGAATTTCCAGATTTTTGCACTCGTAAATATATCGGTATAAGCAAATCCGAAACCGTATTGATTAGCATCAAAAGTAGATAAATCATAATCGGAAGTGTAATATTCTTCAGAAGATAAATGCGTTTCGTAGGGTGCAAAATACTTCGATTGTTTTTGCGTATAATAACGGTACATTGGTGTTAACGTGAATTTATCCGTCAATTTTATTGGAAGTTCCACAGAAGCCGTATGTGCTGTAATATCCCAATTATCAGAATAATAACGATAGTACGTTCGAACTACCAGACGTTCACTTAGATAATAATTCCAACGTATACCAATGGGTAATTTGAAGCGTGATTTGGGTAGTTTTTCAATCGCATCGGCCAATTGATACGTTCCAGTATTGCTTTCGTTTTGGTAATTGGGAATACCTAACGGATTGCCTACATAAAAGTTGGGTTTATCAGCAAAATACATTCTGTGGTAAGGCGTTGACAATCGACCTTCTTGTTGCACTAAATCGAAAAAAACAGAAAATTGTGTTTTCTTGGTTAACACTTGAGAAAAACTAAACGAAGCGGAATACGAATTTCTATTAGTGGAATCCCATTCTACAAAATTCGGATTATAAAGTGCTGAATTGTTTCCATTTTGATCAAAAACCGGACCTTGATTTACTTGCAATTCTTTGGGATAAATCGGTTGCCAATTATCTAAATATACATTGGCTTTTACGGAAACTTCAGAGTTTTTATCATTGAATAACTGCGTGATTCCACCACCAATTCCGATGGAAGAATAATCGTATTCCATTGAAACCGCCACATCAGCATTCCAAATAAAATTACGGTTGTCACTGCTGTGACTGTAATTAGCAACGAGTGAAACCAAAGCATCTTGGGCTGAAGCACCAGAAGAACTTTGCCATGGTGTTGGATTGGCTGAATCGTATGGATTAATATTACTCGATGAAGCTGATGTATACGCTGAAATTCCGGCGTCAATTGTTAACACATCGTCGTCGTTCATTGGCATTGCCACGATAATATTGGAAGCAATATCGGTTAGATTTTCAGAACCCATTCCGCCAGAAACGGACGAATGAACACCATCTTGTTTGTAATAACTAGCCAGGAAATCGACTTCGGTAGCTTCTAAAACACGTTTTTTAAATACTACTGTAGTATCTTTAGTCGTTTCACTTTCTTGGGAAAAAGCAATCTGAGTTAAAAGAAAAAGGGAAAGAATTAGTTTGTTTCGCATGGAATTGAAATTTGGGTATTAATTAATTGCAACCACAACCACCACCCGATTTTCCTCCATTGGCTCCAGCAGCAGCTTCGCGATACACTTGAAAAGCAGTTTCGTAGCGCTCGGTTGTTTTGGCCGTCAATTTCATATCAGGATCGTTGATTTTTTCTTTTTCGTATTCTTTTACTGAACTACACGATTGCAATCCGATAAGAACAATTGCTGCAATAAGAATTTTTTTCATAATAATTACGATTTATATTTTTGAACATCTATGCCTTTTGATGTGTGGATTTTTCCTTTATCATCAACAATAATGCACTGAATTCCTTTTAATTGATTGACCAAATCGAGCCCGACTTCTATTCCGAGTACAAAAATTCCAGTGGCGAGTGCATCAGCGACTTCAGTTTGTTTAGCAAAAACAGAAACGCTTACGATTCCGGTTGCTGGATAACCTGTACGCGGATCAATGATGTGAGAGTAGCGAATTCCGTTGAACATGACAAACTTTTCATAACTGCCCGAAGTTTCAACAGCGCTGTCTTCGATGGGAAAAGTAGCAAACACTTTGTTTTTATTCATCGGATTGATGATTCCGATGGTCCAAGGTTTTCCATCCAATTGTTTTCCCCACGTATTGATATCGCCCGAAACATTTACGATTCCAGATGAACAACCTTTACTTTGCAATAGAGATTTCACTTTATCAGCGATATAACCTTGTCCGATTCCGCCTAAACCCAATTTCATTCCTTCTAATTTAAGAAAGATGGTTTTTTGTTTATCGTCTAAGATGATATTCTGATACCCAATTTTTTCGACTGATTTTTTAATAGCTTCTGGTGAAGGCATTTCTTTCATGGTTCCATCAAACTTCCATATTTTATCCATAGAAGCATACGAAATATCAAAAGCACCATTAGTCAATTTTGAAATTTTGATGGCTCTTTGCACCAATTCAAATACTTCATCATCTACTTTGATTGCTTTTTTACCCGCATTTTTATTGATTTCTGAAATTTGAGTAGTCGGAATCCAATCGGAAATTTGGTTTTCAATGCGTTTGACTTCGGCCACAGCCAAATCAGCAAAGTAATTCCCTTCAATAGTATCTTTTGCGATTACCGTAATTTCAAACGGACTTCCGAGCATGGACAACTTTTTCTTATGAACGATTTGTCCAAAAGAAAGCGATGTTACCATCAGAACCAGTAAAAGCAATTGGTTTTTCATTATTTCACTAATGAGTTAATCATTTTGATGTATTCTTCGGCGGTAACGTTTTTAAAACCCGTCATTCCGATGACTTTACCTGTTTTATCCAACATTACAACCAAAGGAAAGTTTCCGCCTTTGTTGTATTTTTCCGCTAATTTTTTGTTGCTTGCGGTTAATTCAGCCGATAGTTGATTCCCTTTTTTCTTAGGAAAATCAGCTCTTAGCAAAATCCATTTGTTTTCAGCTTCTTGTTTGAACTCTTCTGATTTCCAAACTACTTTTTCCAATTTCATACAAGGCGCACACCAATCCGAACCCGAAAATACTAATAAAATGGTTTTATTTTCTTTAGCAGCCAGTGTTTTTGCCTCTTCTATATTAGTTACCCATGTTTGTGCATTTCCTAATGCGGTGATAAAAAACAAGAGAACTACAGCAATTTTTTTCATGTATTTATTTTTTTAAGTTAGAGTTAAAGTAACAAATAGTATACCTAATTCTGAGTGTAAAATTAGTCATTATTGCTTATAACAAATCTTTTGACGCTTTATTTTAAGCGAATTTTAATCTTAAGATGATTTTAAGGATATCGTAAGTCAACCTTAAATTTAATTCATTTTGAGGAATCTACTTTTGATGTTGCAAAAACTACCGTTTTATGTTCAGTAAAAACTCTCCTTTCCTTAATTTAGGGACCCTTTATTTGATTTGTTCTTTTATATTGCGAATTGTTTTAGTCTTCCATCCAATAACTCAATCGCACTTTCATTGGTATGAAATTATTAAAATAGTTGCAATTGGGCTAATTTCGGATGCATTTGTTTATATAGTAGTTAGTGTTATTTTATGGTTGTATTTGGTGTTTTTATCCAACTCTAAATACACCAAACCTTGGGGTTATATCATTTTCGGACTGCTGCTTTCACTTTTGACTTACGTTTATCTCTGCAATACGATTCTCAATGAATACGGTGGTTCTTTGCCTGAAATTGGCATTAGTTTCATTGCTTTAAAAACAACTTTATTCGGATTGCTATTGTTTTTTCCTAGATGGCGAAAGGCTTTACGACTCATACTTTTCTCAATTGCGGTATTCATTTTTGCGTTAGTAATTATTCAAAACGCGGTGAGTGAATTCTTTTTTTGGAATGAATTTGGTGTGCGTTACAACTTTATTGCGGTTGATTATTTAGTGTATACCAATACTGTAATTGGAAATATAATGGAATCCTATCCTATTATTCCTTTGTTCATCGGAGTTGGAGTTGTTGCTGGAATTGCAACTTTTTTAATTGTGAAACAATCGTTACCTTTTTTAAATCGATTGCCTTCCTTTACTTTAAAAATAAAAAGCGTAGTGATTTATGCTTTACTTTTTGCTTTTTCATTATATGCCATTCCAACTTTGGCTCGATTAGAAAATTCAACTAATGTTTTTACTAATGAACTCCAAGCCAATGGAATGTATCGGTTTTATTTAGCGTTTGAAAATAGTGAATTGGATTACGATAAGTTTTACAAAACCATTCCAGAAAACGAAGCTTATTCGTTATTGCGCAGTCAATTTCCAGCGATTGAAAATGATTCCAATTTGCAACAAATATCGAATTCTAGTCCAGAACTTCATAAAAATGTAGTCTTAATCACAATTGAGAGTTTTAGCGCCGAATTTTTAGAAGAATATGGAAATGCACAACATCTTACTCCATTTATTGATTCATTGGCAACTCAGAGTTTACAATTCTCCAATTTATATGCTGTTGGAAATCGAACTGTACGTGGATTAGAAGCAGTAACGCTTTGTTTACCGCCGACAGCTGGTGAAAGTGTGGTGAAACGAAAAGACAATAAAAACAAATTTTCGACAGCCAGTATTTTTAAAAAAAGAGGTTATCAAGTGAAGTTTTTATATGGAGGTGATGCGTATTTTGACAATATGTCTGATTTTTTCTCAGGAAATGGGTATGATGTAATTGACAAAAAAAGTTTTGCTCCTTCTGAAATTAGTTTTGCCAATATTTGGGGAGTTTGTGATGAAGATATGGCCAAAAAAGCAATTCAGGTGATGAATCAAGAAGCCAAAACTGGGAAACCATTCTTCAACCATTGGATGACGGTGAGCAATCATCGGCCATTTACCTATCCTGAAGGAAAAATAGATATCGATTCGCATTCAAAATCGCGTGAAGGAGGCGTAAAATATACCGATTATGCTTTACGACAATTCTTTGCTATGGCGCAAAAACAATCGTGGTTCAACAACACCGTATTTGTAATTGTAGCCGATCATTGCGCTTCAAGTTCAGGTAAAACCGAGTTGCCTGTTGATAAATACCGAATACCTGCTTTGATTTATGCGCCTGGATTTGTTCAACCCGCCAACAATACTACTTTAGTTTCACAAATTGATTTGATGCCTACTCTATTCGGATTGTTGCATTTTAAGTATCAAAGTAAGTTTTTTGGACAAGATGTACTTCAACCTAGTTACAAACCCAGAGCATTTGTTGCGACGTATCAAGATTTGGGTTTGATTAAAGATCATGTTTTGACTATCATTTCACCGGTTCGAAAAGTGAAACAGTTTGAATTAAAATTGCAACCTGTAAAAGGTTTAAGCGATGATTTTGATATTTACTTTGATCAAAAACCACTTGCAAAAGAACGAGTTGATTTAATTGATGAAACGGTTGCTTATTACCAAACGGCATCGCGAATGTTGAAGAAAAAGAAATTTGAAAAATAATTTATTCTAAGAGAAATTAGAGCAATCCATTGTACTTTCTTACGAACCATTCTGTTGCCAAAGCCAAAGCAATTAGTACTAACAACCAAACCCAATCAATTATTGGTGTTTTGGTTACGATTTCCTTCTGAACGGATTTGTAATCGTTGTTCTCTAATAACGTTTTAATGAGATTGTCGATTTGATTCGGAACAAAAACAGCGCCTTTTGTTTGAGATGCTAATTGACGTAAACGAACTAAATCGGGGTTCACAAACTGCTTTTCAATATCAAAATCGAGAATTTCAAATCCGGCAGAATAGCTCGAATTGGAGTTGAGTTCTTTTACTGTAAAAGTGTAATTTCCAGCAGCTAGTCCATCTAAATTTACTTTAAAAGCATTTGATGCTCTGAGCAAATCATAACGCTTTACTTGTTTGGTTTTCGAATTGGTTACCGTTATGGTTAAACGTGCTTTTTCGTCGAGTTCATAATTTTTATTGAAATACTGAGCGGTAATTTCCAATGCATCACCCGAATTATAAAAACGCTCATGATTGACAATTAGCGATTTTTTACTATCATTTGAAGCCAAAAACTGAATGATTTTATCAATAAAAACATCGAACTTATCAAATGATTTGTTGTCTAAATAACTCTGCGCACGCCATTTCCACACATTTTCGCCTATCAAAAATGCCGAACGACTTCCTTGTGCATCGGCAAAAGCCAACAATGGCGCTTCTGTATCCACTGTTCGGATTCGAGATGTAAGTAAAACCGAAACATTATCATTGGTTTTAATACTTCCATAGGCGTTTTCTAAAGGTGGAAAATTTTCAAAACCAATATTATCCGTAGCAAACAAATTAAAATTAGAATTGAACGAAGCCAAATAATCTTCTTTTTGAGATGAAACTCTGAACACCATTTGGTTTTGCTGTTGATTCAGCAGATTGTAATCCGTGTTATTTCCAGTGATGATCCAAGTGTTGATGCGAAGGTTTTTGTTGGCTTCAAAAATACTTTTGAATTCAGCTGTTGGTTGGTATAATATCAATACATTGTATTTTCCTAAATCGCTAATTCCGTTTGGTTTAAGGATAGTTACTTTTCGTGATGCATTAGTTTCAATTCCGCGTTTTATTGCTCCTAAATCAGGATGATTAATAGATGAAATTAATGCAATTTCCGAACGTTGATCGATGATCTCAACGGCGAATTTTTTGGTGTTGTTGTAGGTGTTTTTCTCACTTTCGGTAGATGTAATTTTAGCGGAATACAATTGCATTCCGACTTTGTCTGCAGGCAATAAAACATTGACTACTTGTGCTTTTTTGGAAGGAGAAAACGAAACGGTTTGCTGAGTCAAAACACTATTTCCTTGAGAAATGGAAAAATTAGCATTGACGCTTTTGGTTCCGGCGTATTGCAAAAAGACTTCAACTGGAAATTTATTCTTGTGGAAAGCGTATTTGTTGACGTTAATTTGATTGATTTTCAAATCGAGATACGTGGTTGTATCGCCAACCACCAATGGATATACTTTATTATTGGCATCAAAAGAAAACACATAATCTTCACCCGAAGTTTGGTTTCCATCAGAAATTAAAACAGTTGGAAAAGTGAGGTTTTTATTGATGCTTTTTAGGCTTTTGGCTACTTGATCAAAATGCGATTGTTTTCCTTTGAAATTGAGTTCACTCGATTCTTCTATCGACTGAAAATCAGAATCAAAACGGTACAACTGCACATCATACTTGTCTTTTAAATCGCTATTAGAAGCTAATTTTTCAAAAACTTCTTTGGAAATAGTATTAGCTTTAAGCTCAGTAATCGATTTAGAATTATCAACCACAAGTGCCAATGGAGTTTTGACAGTTTCGTAGGTTTTACGAGCAATTATCGGATTGATTAAGAGTAATAAAATTCCGAAAATCGCAAGAAAACGCAAAAAAGCCAACCATTTTATCAATTTGGATTGGCCTTTATTTTTATAAAAATACTGTAAATACGACAATCCAGCAGCAACTAAAACTGAAAGAAGTAGTAAAACTATTGTGGATGTTGTCATAATGTGTGTTCAGTGAACTCTATTTATTAGTATCGTACAGTTCTTTCGGTTATTTTCTCGTCGTATTTTTCAAAGAAAAGCTGAACTCTTTCCGGATTTAATATACCATTAGCATCAATCACTTTTTCTTTTAATAACCAGCCAATCAATTTCTCCATGTTTTTTCTAGAGTTCATTCCCATACCAGAAGTCGCTTTCATGGTGTCTTTTGATTCTACTTTTGTTTTTTCAGTAAGAAAATTCAAAACAAGGTAATCGTCTTGACTGTATTGTTTAGTCTCGTTATCGTTGTACTTGTAAAGTAAAATTTCATTATCATCCATTGAATAAAATGAATGCTGAAAAATATTTATCTTCTCGTATTTTAAAATTTGTTTGCCATCGAGCAACACTTTATCATCTTTAATTTCAACCTCTTGAGCAAACATTGAAAAATTTGCAATGGCGAAAACTGCCATTGATAATAAAAATTTGAACTTCATCTTTATACAATAATTAGGTTAACATTCCACCATCAACATTCAACGTTTGTCCCGTCACATAAGCACTCATCTCAGATGCTAAAAACAAACAAGCATTGGCTACATCTTCTGGAGTTCCACCGCGTTTTAACGGAATAGAATCTCTCCATCCTTGAACCACATCTTCATTTAACTTAGCTGTCATTTCGGTTTCAATAAATCCAGGAGCAATGGCATTACAACGAATATTGCGCGAACCTAATTCTAATGCAATTGATTTGGTAAAACCAATCATCCCTGCTTTTGATGCTGCGTAGTTGGCTTGTCCTGCATTTCCCTTCACTCCTACTACACTACTCATATTTACTATTGAACCTTTACGGTTTTTAAGCATTATTTTTTGTACCGCTTTGGTCATGTTAAACACCGATTTCAAGTTGATTTCGATTACTTTATCAAAATCTTCTTCCGACATACGCATTAGCAAATTGTCTTTTGTAATTCCGGCGTTGTTGATTAATATATCAATAGTTCCAAATTCGGCAATCACATCATCCGATAACTTTTGCGCTTCTTCAAAATTAGCTGCATTCGATTGGTAACCTTTGGCTTTAACACCCAATGAATTCAATTCATTTTCCAAAGCCATTGCTGATTCGGCAGACGAACTATAAGTAAAGGCAACATTTGCACCGTGTTGAGCAAATACTTTTGCAATTCCACTACCAATTCCGCGACTTGCGCCTGTAATTATAGCTACTTTTCCTTCAAGTAATTTCATATTGTTTTGTATTATTTGTTTGAAATTTTAGAATCCAAATATAGCACTATTTTAAATTTAAAAAAATTAGTTGGCACTTAAACCTTTGTTAATGTCGGCAGTCTAATTACATTTACCCACAAATAATTCTATGTCCAATTCGAGTCTACATTTTCAATTGCTTTATAATCAGTACAAAGTATTGGTTTACAATGTGGCATTGCATTATGTACAAAACATTGAAGACGCCGAAGAAATTACTCAAGATGTATTTGTGCAAGTGCATCAATCAATGGATAAATTCAAAAATAACTCATCCATAAAGACTTGGATTTATAGAATTACAATCAACAAAAGTCTTGATTTCATCAAATATAAAAAGAGTAAAAAGCGATTATTCATCTTTGGAAGTAAATCCGATTCAGAAAAAGAATTGAACTCCATTTCAACATTTGAACATCCCGGAATTGCTTTAGAACAGCAAGAAAATGCTAAAATTCTGTTTGGTGTAATTGATGAATTAACCGAAAATCAGCGTACAGCTTTCATTTTATCGAAGCTTGATGGATTGAGTAATCCTGAAATTGCTGACATTATGCAACTGAGTATTTCTTCTGTAGAATCATTGGTTTTCAGAGCCAAAACAACTTTGAAAGAAAAATTAAGTAAAAAGTTTGAAGAATACCGCAAGAAAAAATAAATAACATCGTCTAAAAAAATATGGAAGCTGAAAAATTCATAAACGACATTCTAAATAGTACCAACGGAATTACCAAAGTGAGTCCGAATGACGAATTGTTTTCAAAAATAGAACTTCGCATTCAGGAAAAATCAGTGGTTCCAATGAAAACCTTGTGGTTAGTTGCGGCATCAATAGTGATATTAATGTCATTGAATGTTATCATTATCGCCTCAAAAAACAAAACTCAAGATAGTTCAATCAGTGAATTAGAAAAGTCCATTCATAAAAGCAATCAATTATATTAATCACCATGGAAAAGCAAAAGTTAGTTATATTTTCAATCATTACTTTGTTGGTCATCAACTTAGGCACATTGGGATTTTTATTGTTTTCCGGACCAAAAAAAGGGCATTTTCCTCCTGATGATGGCCGACCAAAACCTAGAGAAATAATTATAGAGCAATTGCATTTGGACGCTCAACAAGTAGCCGATTATGAAGTCTTGATTCGCCAACATCGAAAACAAATCACTGCTACAGAAGACAAAATCAGAGATGCTAAAAATGAATTGTATTTACTACTGAATTCAACAACTGTTGATGCAACAAAAAAAGACAGTTTAGTCAATACATTAGCTCAATATCAAAAAGAAATTGAGTTGATTCATTTCAATCATTTTAATTACATTAAAAAGTTGTGTAAGCCCGAACAGTTGGATGAGTTTTCTGAATTGACAGAAGAATTATCACGATTGTTTTCTAAACCACCTAAACCTTAAGACTTAAACTAAAACAAAACCATAATTTATGACACATCGCCTCTCCATTTTACTTATTTCTATGACTCTCATTTCATGTGGAAATGATGAAGACGAATACGTTGATTTGAATTCTTATCCTAATGTAGTAGCCACTTTTGGAACTACAATCGATTTGAATAATTTGCCCAATTATGCCAATCAAACTATTCCTGCTTACATTATCAAAGACAATACTCAAGGTAATTCGATAACCAACAAAGGTGCTACTTTAGGAAGAGTATTGTTTTACGATAAAAATTTATCTTCCAATAATACTATTTCTTGTTCAAGTTGTCACCAACAAGCCAATGCTTTTGGAGATGTAGCCGTTGCGAGTACGGGTGTAAACGGAACTACGGGAAGGCATTCAATGCGTTTAATCAATTCGAGATTTGCAGTTGAAACTAAATTCTTTTGGGACGAAAGAGCCATCAATTTAGAAACCCAAACTACCATGCCCATTAAAAATCATGGCGAAATGGGGTTTAGTGGAGCTAATGGAGATCAACCCTTTTCTGGATTGATCACAAAGTTAAGCGCCATTGACTATTACAAAGAATTATTCCGATTTGTATATGGTAGCGAAGAAATAACAGAAAACAAAATCCAATTAGCATTGGCACAATTCATTCGAAGTATTCAATCATTTGATTCAAAATTTGATGTTGGACGTGCTCAAGTTGCTAATAACAATGTGCCTTTCCCCAATTATACTGCTCAAGAAAACAACGGTAAAAATTTATTTTTAACTCCGCCCATATTTGATGCAACAGGAAATCGAACTGGAGGTGGTTTAGGCTGTGCTGGTTGTCACGCTGCTCCCGAATTTGACATTGATCCCAATACTAAAAACAATGGAATAGCAGGTTCAATAAACGGTGGTTTAGACGTAACGAACACACGAGCTCCATCGTTGCGCGATTTAACAAAACCTGACGGAACTCCAAACGGTCCGATGATGCATACAGGAGTAATTACTACTTTACAAGCCGCAATTGGGCATTACGGAACCATTACTATTGCACCCGGAAATAACAATCTAGACCCAAGATTGATGCCTAATGGTTTTGGTCAACACCTCAATTTAAATGCAACCGAAGTGAATGCCGTAATTGCCTTCTTGAAAACACTAAGTGGTACGAATGTATACGTTGATACTAAATGGTCCAATCCATTTTAGAATAACTGTTGAAACAAAAAAAAGACGCAGTATAGTGCGTCTTTTTTTATTTATGAGAATTCTAATTATTTAATTTCAATTGGTTTTTTCGAATTGATTCTAATCACTGCATATGGATTTGTTATGGCCATGGTTACGTTTCCTTTTTTGGGTTCGATTTCTTTAATCGTAACCACTATTTTATCAACTTCTTCAACTACACTCTCTACTTCTACTCCGTAACCACCATTGCTTTTTTCGCCTAAATTCACCAAGATAAAATTTGACGTTTTTATATCATCAGGTTTGACAAATTTCTTGATTTCATCGTCACCGAGTAACATTTTAAATTCTTTGGTTTCAGTTATGATTTCATAAAACCTAAAATTTCCTCCGCCGTATTCGCTAGAAACTAATACGTTATACAATTTATTATCTACTGTTTTTTTTGTGGTTGAACACGAATATAAGAAGGCTAAAATCAGAATTGGGATGAGCTTTTTCATAGTATCATTTTTTAGTTTCATTCAGCGCTTTATGGTACAAATCTTCGTACAATGGCAAAATGTTTTGAATATCAAATTGTTTAGCAACCGTCAATGCATTACTTTTAAACGCATCCAAAGTTGAATTATTGCTTAAAATCTTCAGTGCATTTTCTGCCATTTCATCAACATTACCTACATCGCTCAAATAACCAGATTGTCCCGGGAAATTTACTTCAGGCAATCCTCCTGAATTAGTAGAAATCACAGGAACACTCCACGCCATTGCTTCTAAAGCGGCCAAACCAAAACTTTCGGTTTCAGATGGTAATAAAAACAAATCGGAATACGATAAAATCTGGTCAATTTCATTACTATTACCAAAGAAGATAACTTTGTCTTGAATTCCGAGTTCCTCACACATTCGCTCTGCTTTTTCTTTTTCTGGCCCATCGCCCACCATCATTAATTTGGCTGGAATTTGCTGTTGGATTTTAAAGAAGATTTTGATTACATCTGGAATTCGTTTTACTTTTCTAAAATTACTGATGTGTGTCACAATTCGTTCTTCTTTTTCGGCCATAACCGAACGCTGGCATGAAATTAATGATTCATTTCTATGTTTGTCCAATTCGATAAAATTCGGAATAACATGTATGTCTTTTTTAATACTGAAATGCTTGTAGGTATCGTCTTTTAAGCTTTGAGAAACTGAAGTTACAATGTCTGATTTATTGATACTAAAACTTACGGCTGTTTTGTAAAACGGATGATTTCCAACTAACGTAATATCGGTTCCGTGCAAAGTGGTCACCATTGGCAGATCAATTCCTTCGTCTTTGAGCATTTGCTTGGCCATATAACCTGCGTAGGCATGTGGAATGGCGTAATGAACATGAAGTAATTCAATTTTATACAATTTCACCATATCGACCAATTTGCTCGAAAGTGCCAATTCATAAGGTTGATAATGGAATAATGGATATTCAGGAACGTTCACTTCATGATAATGAACATTTTGATTCAATAAAGCTAAACGAACAGGTTGACGGTACGTGATAAAGTGAATTTCGTGACCTCGATGTGCCAATTCCAAACCCAATTCAGTTGCTACAACACCACTTCCACCAAAGGTTGGATAACAAACAATTGCTATTTTCATTCTAAAAAATTAAAGTGCTAATTTAATGAAATAAGCGATGCTTAACCGTGAAAGCTACGTTAAATTATTTTATTATCGCTTCTTGAATGATGCGCTGAATGTCTTCGCGGATGTTTTCTTTAGAAAGCGTATTGGGCGCGTTAGAATCTGGAAACGTTCTATTGGATAAAAACACATATACAATTTCTGTTTCAGGATCGGCCCAAGCCATAGTTCCGGTGAAACCTGTATGACCAAAACTCGATTTGGAAACGCAACCACAAGTTGGACCTTCTTTACCCAATTGAGGTTTATCAAATCCGAGACCACGGCGATTGCCTTCCAAGCAGAAATGACAATTGTTGAACGTTAGAAATGTTTCATCCGAGAAGTACTGTCGACCACCATAATTTCCTTTTTGAAGAAAGAGTTGCATCATTTTAGCAATATCCATCGTATTGGAGAAAATTCCGGCATGACCGCCAATTCCGCCTTGCATGGCTGCACCCATATCGTGAACATAACCTTGTACAGTTGTGTGACGGAAATAGTTGTCGATTTCAGTAGGTGGAATCATACTCATGTCGAATTTCAACAACGGATTGTACATCGTGCTGCTCATTCCTAAAGGTTTGAAGAATTGTTCTGTACTTATAACATCCAATGATTTTCCAGTCATTTTCTCTACATAATCTTTTAAAATAATAAAGGTAAAATCGCTGTATTTGTATTCTTTTTTATCAATTAATTTACTCGAAATGATTTTACTCATGATGGTATCTTGGTAATCATTTCGGATGTAGAGATTTTCAGCTACTTGTTTGGTAAATCCTTCTTTATAAAATAAGCTGTAATACTTATCGGCTGGACATTTTTCAACATCTAAAGTCGATTTATAAAAAGGTTCCCACGCTTGCAAACGTCCGTAATGCGATAATAATTCTTTGAACGTAATGTCTTTTTTATTCGATTCAGTAAAAGCCGGAAGCATTTCGCCTAACTTCGTATCTAAGGTCACTTTTCCGTGATCGTATAAGTGCATCACATTAGGCAAAGTCGAAACCATTTTGGTCACTGAAGCTACATCGTAAATATCTGAATTCTGCACTTTGGTTTTTTTGTCGTACGTATGATATCCAAATGATTTTTGGTAAATGACTTTTCCTTTTCTAGCCACTAAAATTTGCATTCCGGGTGCCATTTTGCCGTTGATGGCTTTGTTGACAATAGTTTCAATTTTAGCTAATTTTTCTGAACTCATTCCAACGCGTTCTGGAGTTGAAAATCCTAATATATTAATACTTTCAGTAGTCAAACCGTGATTTACAGGATATTTTTCACTTATTGAAACAGGCAACCTTCCCTTTGCTCCTAGCGCTCCAAAAATAATTTCTGCTGAAACTTGTTGGGAAATATCGCTGTTTTGATACGAAATAATGATTGATTTTATTGCATCTAACGAAGGTAAATCCGATACAACATAAGGTTTGGCAAACACATCTAAAATTACATTTTTTGAAGCGGCAACTTTTGAGATTAATTCGATATCATTCTTGCTAAACTCTTGTTTTTTCCACCACGAAACATCAGAAGAATGAAACCCAAAAATTACAGTTGAGTAATTGCTTAATTGTTCTAAAGCTTTTGAATTATCGGTAACGATTACCTCAGTAACTTCTGTGTATTTATTTAATGTTGATAGAAATGATGTACCCGGAAAATCACCCAATTTAATGTAGGCAATTTTAGAACTTGCTAAGTCATTTATTGGCAAAATAGTATTGTCATTTTTTACAACAGTAACAGCATTTTCATACAATTCGTATTGCAAAGAACTATTTTCAATAGGATTTACATCTGCAATTAGATTATTAGTATCAATTGGTTTGTAACGATTCAATCCCGCTTTGTATTTGTATTTTAATATCTTTTTTACGGATTGTTCGATACGATCGTCAGTAATCAAAGTGTCATTATACGCTTGAGTTATTTTTTCAACGGCAACTGGAACGTTTTCTGCAAACAATAGAATGTCATTTCCAGCCATAAAAGCAGCCAAATCAATGTCTCCAGGCTTTTTGAAGCTACTTGCGCCTTTCATATTCAAGGCATCCGTAAAAATCAAACCATCAAATCCGAGTTGTTTTTGAAGTAGTTCAGTTACAACAGGATACGAAATGGATGTTGGGTAATTTTCACGTGGTTCTAAATTGGGCACATTCAAATGTGCGACCATTACCGATTCTAAGCCTTCGTCGAACATTCTTTTATACGGATACAATTCGACATTATCAATGCGCTCTTTCGGGAAATTCACAACAGGTAATGTATGATGTGAATCGGTAGAAGTATCTCCGTGACCCGGAAAATGCTTACCAGTTGAAAAGACACCTTGGCTTTGAACTCCAGTCATTAAAGCAATGGCGCTTTCGGTTACGTTTTTTTTGTCTTCACCAAAAGAACGATACCCAATAATTGGGTTTAACGGATTGGTATTGATATCGATTACAGGTGCAAAATTGAATTGAATTCCCAATCGTTTGGCTTCCTTACCCATTTGTGCTCCTACTCTTTCTATTAATTTAGTATCACGAATGGCTCCCAAAGTCATGTTCCAAGGAAAACGATAGGTCGAGTCCAAACGCATGCTCAAACCCCATTCAGCGTCAATTCCGACGAACAAAGGTACTTTTGATTTGGATTGAAAACGATTGGTTAATCGTGCCTGACGAACTGGTCCGCCTTGAAAGAAAATTACTCCTCCAATTTTATAGTCTTGAACTAATTTTTCGATGGTGTTAAAGTGATCTGCATCTTTGTTAGAATACGCTGCCACCATAAATAATTGTCCGATTTTTTCATTGAACGACAATTGATTGTAAACACTATCTACCCATTTATCTTCGGCAGTACTTCCTTTGAAGAAGGTTTTGCGCTCCGATTTTAAATGCGGAACATACACTTCATCATCTTCATACTGAATGGCTGCTTTAGACAAACTACTGGTTGTATCGGTCATTTTTCCTTTGGAAGATGAACAATTTACAATTACAATCAGTGTTGTAATAAGCAGAAATAAATGAGTTATTTTTTTCATTGAATGGATTTAAAAGAAACGACTGTGCCAACTATCGCCAGCTGGAACTTCCCAATTATCGTTCCATTCTTCAATGGTATTAACGAGATTATTAAATACAATAGTATTGGCCGTTACTGCTTTTTCTTTGGCCATTCGTTTAAAATCGATGAGTGTTTTGTGTGCAACATGTTCACCGTTTTTGAATGTCACGTTCATTTTATCCAACAAATCAACATCATAGCGTTGTTCTAAATTTTGAATAAAGGCAACCGAAGAATCAATCGAACAACCTGTTGCTGCTTGAACTTCCTGATTAACAGCAATAATTATAAAACGATTGTATTTCAATTGATACGACGCTTCAAGAGCAGCACCGTGGGCGCTCCAATTGTTTAAGAACTCATTCAAATCCTTTTCAATTTCAACCATTTCTTCGTCAGAAAACTTGCGATTGGATTGGTAAATCCAAATACGAGATTCTGGCGGTAAACTTTCAAATGGAACGTACATGTTTTTTGTATTAGAGGTTGTAATTAGGATATACGAAATTATAAATCTTGTGCATTAGCGATTAATTCAGCAATATCCAATACTTTTATTTCGCCTTCTTTTTCTTTGTTTTTAACACCGTCAGTCAACATGGTATTACAGAAAGGACAACCTGCCGCGATGATTTCGGGCTTCGTTTCTAAAGCGTCTTCGGTTCGTTCAATGTTGATTTCTTTATTTCCAGGTTCAGCGTCTTTGAACATTTGAGCGCCACCAGCACCACAACATAAACCGTTGGCACGTGAGCGTTTCATTTCTACTAATTCGGCATCCAATTTCTGAATTAAATCTCTTGGTGCTTCGTAGACATTGTTGGCTCTTCCTAAATAACAAGGATCATGAAATGTGATGCGTTTTCCTTTGAATTGTCCACCTTCAATAGTTAATTTTCCAGAATCTAATAATGATTTCAGAAATTCAGTATGATGAACCACTTCGTATTTTCCGCCTAAACCCGGATATTCATTTTTAATTGTGTTGAAGCAATGCGGACAAGCGGTTACTATTTTCTTCACTTCGTATGCATTCATGACTTCAATATTCATCATGGCTTGCATTTGAAAATCGAATTCGTTTCCGGCTCTTTTGGCTGGATCACCTGTGCAACTTTCTTCGGTTCCGAGTACAGCAAAATCGACATTGGCACGATTTAAAATACGTACAAATGCTTTGGTAATTCGTTTAGCTCTATCATCAAAACTTCCAGAGCAACCTACCCAAAATAACACTTCGGGTTGTTTGCCTTGAGCCATCATTTCTGCCATAGTAGGCACAATTAAATTTTCTGACATATTCTTATTTTTTGATTGACAACAATTGTGTCGTCATAACATTATTCGTGATGTTCGTCATCAAATACTTGAATGGTTACTTCTTTATCTACCAAATCAGTAAATTTCCCTCTGTAACGAGTTGCTTTTACCAAGTGATTATCAATCCAATGGTAATTTCCGCCGCGAGGTTTTCCCATCACCATTCCGTGGTATTTGAATCCGTGTTTTTTCAACCAAATTTCGGTATATTCTCTATGTGCTTCTGTTCTCGAAGTAAAGAAGAATATAATATGACCTTCATCGTACCATTTGTTCAACGTAACTAATGCGTCAGGATAAACCTCTGCAGTTAGCATGCGTTCTGGCTCTTCATTTGGAATATCGTCACAGATGGTTCCGTCAATGTCGATTAGGTAATTTTTAATTCCTTCTGGTAAAATTGGACTTACTTTTTGTCCGTTTTCAGTGTGCTCTTGGAGGCTTTTTTCAATTTCGTCTGCTTTCATTTTGTTACATTTTATTGTTTCTAATTTAATATTATCCCAAGCCTCACATTTATGGGATGATATTTTTCTATTCTTTTTTTTATTTTTTCAATGGACTGAAGTCCATTGCTATTCAGATGCTGTGCATCAGGGATTATTCGTCTTTCCAATTTAGGCGATCCATTTGATTGTATTGCCATGGTGCGCCATTATTTTGAATATTGGTCATCATTGCATTTAACGATTGCGGAGCCGCACTTTTTTCCATTACTAAATATCTTCTCATGTCAATGATAATCGATAATGGACTGATGTTCACCGGACATTCTTCTACACAAGCATTACACGATGTACACGCCCACAATTCTTCTGCTGTGATGTAATCATTCAATAATGAAATATTATCGGGAATGAAAACACCTTTATTTTTATCGATGTTGCGACCTACTTCTTCAAGACGATCTCTAGTGTCCATCATAATTTTACGTGGAGACAATTTTTTACCAGTTTGATTTGCCGGACAAGCCGAAGTACAACGACCGCATTCGGTACAGGTGTAAGCATTTAGAAGTTGCACCCAATTCAAATCTTGAACATCGCTCGCACCAAATTTGCTTGGAACCGCATCTTCTGCTGGCGCCGCGTATGGATCGGCATTGGGATCCATCATTAGTTTTACTTCGTTGGTAACACTTTCTAAATTGTCTAATTTCCCTTTCGCATTTAAATCGGCGAAATACGTATTTGGAAACGCCAACAAGATGTGTAAATGTTTAGAATAGTATAAATAATTCAAGAAAATCAATATTCCGATAATGTGCAACCACCAAAAAGTACGTTCTAACATGTACACCGCTTCATTGCTCATTCCATCAAATAATGGAGCGACAAACTGCGATATCGGAAACGAACCTGCTTTTTCGTAGTGACCAAAAACTTCAGTTAAATTTTGAAGATGGAAATCGGCTGCATTCATTAATAAGAATAACGACATCAATACCACTTCGAAATACAAAATATAATTAGCATCATTGCGTGGTTTTCCATTCAAATCAGAACTCGCAAAACGACTTAATTTTACGATATTTCTTCTGGTCCAAAAAATCACTACGGCAATCAATACTAGTAACGCCAAAACTTCAAAAGAACCGATTAAGAAATCATAGAATCCGCCCATAAAGGCAAATACTCTATGTGTTCCAAATAATCCGTCGATAATGATTTCGAGCAATTCAATATTGATGATAACGAAACCAACATAAACAATAATGTGCAAAAATGCGGCTAACGGACGTTTGACCATTTTGGATTGTCCGAGCGCAACCATGGCCATGTTTTTCCATCGTTCGGAAGAATTATCTGAACGATTGATGTCTTTTCCTAATTTAATATTTCGAATGAGTTTTTTTACATTAATAGTAAAATAGCCAAATCCGATGATGAGTAATAAAGCAAAAAATATATTAGATAATAGATTCATAAAATTCTATTTTATGGTGTCAGTTGTGGTTGGTGCGACGTACGGTTTATTTTTCTTTCCAAATAACGAAACATTTACATAACGGGTTGGATACAAACGTAAATCTTGTAATAGTAATTCTAATTCTTTGGACGTTTTAGTCATATTGGTATACAATGCTTCGTCTTTGACTAATTTACCCATGGTTCCTTTTCCAGAATCGATGCTTGACATGATTCCGTTAACTTTATCCAACGTAGTTTGCATGTTTTGAACGACATCGCCTAATTTTGCTTGGTCGATATCCGATGAAATTTTATTGAAATTAGCCACCGTTTTATCTAAGTTGGTCATGGTGTTACCCATTTTCGATTTATTTTCAGCTAAAATAGTGTTCAATTGTTTCGATGCTGTGTGGAACTCCGACATCGTTTGATCTAAAGTAGCCAAACTATTGCGCAGATTTTGTTTTGATTTGGCATCTAAAACTTCGTTAATGTTTACCAACATTACATTAGCATTGTCTAATAACTTTTCGATTTTATCTTTTAAAGGTTCGATTTGTTTGGCCAATTCATCAGTCAAACCCAATTTACTTGAAGAAACCAGAAAGTCGCCTTCTTCGGCCATTTTTCCGGTACTAGACGGAATGATAGCAATTTGTTTACCGCCAATCGGACTTGGAGCATAAATTTCGGCCACACTGGTTGTTCGAATAGGAAAATCAGAATTAATTTGAAGTTCAACTTTAATTTTTCCTGTTTCATTGTTGAGACCGATTTTATTCACCTTTCCAATGGCTAATCCGTTTATGGTAACTGGAGCCGACATGGTCAAACCTTCTACATTAGCGTATTCAACATAGAGCGTTTTATAATTAGTAAACAAATCGCGGCCTTTCAGAAAGCTATATCCCCAAATGAATAACAATATTGCTGAAATTACTAAAATGGCGGTTTTTATTTCTCTTGATAGTTTCAAAATGATAATTTTTTATAAAAATAGTGTATTATTTAATAACGTCTTTGATATTGATGCTTTTTCCGTCTTTAAATGCAATGATGAATGCAGTTGCAAATCCTTTGTTCTTGGCTTCTGCTAATTTCTTTTTGGCTACTTCATAATCGTTGGTTTCGCCATAAGTGTATTTGTACAGATTATTTTCAAAAGTACTAGCAACATCGTTCAACCCTTTGAAATTGGAAGGAACTAAATCTAATCTTTTGGCACTAGCTGAAAGTTGCACTTTATATACAATTGCAGTGGCGTCAATCACTTCTTTTGGAGTGTCGACAGCAATTACAGTTGTATCTTGCACTTTTGGAGCTGGAATGATACGCTCAATTTTACGAACATTTGGAGTTTCCATAACCGGTTCGTTGGGTTCTTCTCCAAAGAATTCTTTTTTGTAGTTGATAATAGCATTGGCGATACAAAGAGCAACTTCTTCCTGCCCTAATTCTGAATCCAATCGTTCGCCTTCAGTTGGATTGGAAATGAATCCCATTTCGATCAACACTCTTGGCATGTATGCTTTGTGCAATACCATAAACGGCGCTTGTTTTACGCCTCGATCTTTTTGGTTCAGAAGATTACGGAAATTATCTTGAACTTTTCCTGCTAATGCAATACTATTTTCAAGATACTCTTCTTGCATTAAGGTCATTCCGATTAATGTTTCGGGCGAATTTGGATCGTAACCTTCGTATTTTTCTTTGTAATCTTTTTCTAAAGTAATCACCGAGTTTTCCTTTTTGGCCGCCTCTAAGTTGGAAGCATTTTTGGTCAAACCCATCACAAAGGTTTCAGAACCATCGGCCGCAGTATTTTTATTAGCATTACAGTGAATAGAAACAAAAATATTAGCATCGGCTCTGTTGGCAATATTAGCTCTTTCAACTAAATCGATGAAAACATCTGTTTTTCGTGTATAAACTACTTCTATATTTGGGTTTTTCTCTAATATTTTGCCCACTTTTAGCACTACTGCTAAAGCTATATTTTTTTCAATATGACCGTGATACACTGCTCCATAATCGTGATCGCCATGACCAGCATCCAAAGTGACTTTGAATTTTTGTCCCGTTTGCGCCAAAACAGAATTCCCTACCATCAAAAATACAAATGAAAGTAGGTAAAATATGTTTCTATAGTTATTCATTAATTTCAAAATAATTTACAAAATTAGTTATTATTTACAACAACATCGCTTACTCGCTCGCATTTTCCATCTTTAACCACTACAACAAAAGCATCAGTGTAACCTTTTTTTCTAGCTTCTTTTTGCAATTTTCGCGCTTCTTCAATATCATTAGTTTCGCCGTACATGTATTTATACAACTTATTGGTGTATGTACTTGAAATGTTTTTTAATCCCTTGAAATTACTAGGTGTTAATTTTAATTTTTTCGAGCTTGCAGAAAGTTGCACTTTATATATTAATTCATTTGAATTAGTTTTAGGTTTAGAAGACACTTTATCCTCTTCTTTATTGTCTTTTACTTCCTCTTTTTGGTTAGTATTAGAAACATTTTGTGCATCACCAAAATATTCATTCTTATAATTAATAATGGCTTCCGCAATTTGCTTAGCCATTTTTTCCTGACCAGCATCAGAATTGAGAAAAGCACCTTCTTCTTTATTGGATAAGAATCCTAACTCAATCAATACACTTGGCATATATGCCGCATCTAACACCCACAAAGGTTGTTGCTTTACTCCTCTTGAATTGCGTTTTAAATTATTGGTAAAATTGTCTTGTATTTTGGTAGCCAAATTAATGCTACTGTTTAAATTTTCTTCCTGCATCATGGTTAAACCAATGAGAGATTCAGGTTTCTTCGGATCAAATCCTTGGTATTTCTCTTTGTAATTATCTTCTAGAAGAATTACAGAGTTTTCGTTTTTGGCCACTTCAAGATTCATGTCAGCTCGACTTAAACCCATCACAAATGTTTCTGTTCCTGATGGTCCGAAATTCTTAACCGAGTTACAATGAATGGATACAAATAAATTGGCATTGGCTTTATTGGCTACTTTTGGTCGATTGGCTAATTCGATAAAAACATCACTTGTACGAGTATAAATAATCTTAAAATCTTTGTCTTTTTCAAGGTATTTACCCACTTTTAAAGTTGTTTTAAGCGCTATTTCCTTTTCCTTATAACCGTGATAGGAATTTCCTGGATCTTTTCCACCGTGACCAGCATCTAAAATGATAGTAAACGTGTGGTTTTTTTGCGAAAAAACTGAATTACAAAGAACTAGCATCAGAATAATGCTAAAAAGTGGGTTCTTATAATTGAATTTCATTTGCAAAAGTTAATTTTAATTAAAACGTATAACTTATAAAAGTATTATTTACTTATTTTTGGCCAGAATTTAGATTTAGTTTTGGTAAGTCAAAAATCAAGCCATATTTTTACAAAAATAGTATTTAAACCTTTGCGTACAAACTTATTTTATATCGTTTTATCAGCAATTTTCCTAACAATTGGTTGTGGGAAAATCAGCGCTCAAGAATCACCAAACAATTCAAAACCCATACCTGCTAAAAATCAGCCAGATAATTTAAAAAAGGATGAAAATGGCCCTATAGTTTCAACTACTATTATTGATACTATAAAGGTCGATTCGTTAAAAAAAGGAAAAGGTTATCTAGAAGGAAAAGTAAAATACAAAGCTAAGGATTACGCAAAGTTTGATCATAAGAATAAGCTTTTGACACTATCAGATGGTGCAGAATTGAAGTATTTGGATTATGAATTAAAGGCAGGTAAAATTGTTTATGACTATAAAAAAAATGAGGTTTATGCAGGTCGTTTGAAAGATTCTACTGGAAAATACTATCAATATCCCGTTTTTATACAAGGAAGCACTGTTATTGAGCCCGATTCTATTCGATTTAATACAGTTACAAAAAAGGCCAAGGTTTGGAATACTAAAACCAATCAAGGTGAATTTTGGGTTCATGCTGCTCTTACTAAAAAGGAAAATGATTCCGTTTATTTTATGAAAGGTGCGCGTTTTACGACTTCTAAAGATCTAGATGATCCAGAATATTATTTCTTAACGAATAAGGTAAAATTTGTTCCCAAAAAGAAAATTGTAGTTGGATTTACTAATATGTGGATTTACAACGTTCCTACTCCATTAGCATTGCCATTTGCCTTTTTCCCCATGACGGAAGAAGCACGATCTGGAATATTGATTCCAAATTACACTTACACCGAACAACGCGGTTACGCCTTGCAAAATGGTGGTTATTATTTTGCATTGAGCGACAACTATGATTTGGCTGTTTTGGGCGATTATTACACCAACGGTAGTTATGCCTTACGATTTGAAAGTCAATACGCTAAGCGCTATAAGTTCAATGGTAATTTTAACTTACGTTATGAAAACTTAATTGATGGCGAACGTGGGTTTCCGAACTACTCAAAAGGCACTATTTACAACATTCAATGGTCGCATTCTAAAGATGCTAAATCCAATCCTAATTCCCGATTTACGGCTTCTGTAAACTTAGGAAGTAGCAAGTATTTCAGACAATCGTTGAATCAAGTGAATGTTGGTTCAAATCTAAATAACTCCTTAAACTCTTCAATATCGTACAGTAGAACTTTTAATACGCTTCCTCAGGTCAATTTTGCTCTTGCTGCCACTCATTCTCAAAACACAAATACAGAGAAAATTTCAATGACTTTGCCAACGCTGACTTTAAATGTGGATCGTGTATTTCCTTTTGCCAGTGAAACTAAACCAAAAAAAGGGTTTTTTCAAAATATTAATGTTCGTTATGACTTAACGGGAAGTAATTCGTACAATACTAGTGACTCATTATTCTTCAAATCACAAATGTTTAAAGAAGGTACAACTGGTTTTCAACACAACATTCCGTTAAGCACAAACTTTAAAATTTTCAAACATTTTAATGTTAATACTGCTATCAATTATAAGGAAGTTTGGTACTTACAAACCATCAATAGACGAACTGATTTTGAAACAAATAAAGTTGTTGATGATCGTGTTAATGGATTTGACTCGTTTAGAACCTATTCCTTCTCGAACGGATTATCAACCACTTTGTACGGAATGTATACTTTTGGAGAAGACAAGAAAGTAAAAGTGATTCGTCACACTATCACTCCTTCTGTTTCGCACGGTTACACTCCAAAATTTGATCAATATTTAGAGCAGTACGAAGCCTCTAGAACTTATGGCCGTTTTACTGGTCCGAATACTCAAAGTGAATACCGAAATTATACGCGTTTTGATACCGGAATTTATGGTGCTCCTAATTTAATTGATGCCAATAGCGTTGGATTTTCATTAGGAAATTTATTTGAAGCCAAAGTAACCGATAGAGATTCAACTAAAACTGAACCTAAAAAAATCCAATTATTACGTTTGAATTTGGGTTCGAGTTATGATTTTAAAACCAAACAATGGAGTACCATTTCATTCAATGGTGGAACCGCTTTTTTTGATCAGAAAATGGCGGTGAATTTTGGAGGAAGTATCGATCCTTACGAATTTGAAAACACTAATTCTAGATTTGTCCGAAAAGCATTCGGGTTGTCGGGTGCCAATTTATCAATGAACTATGCTTTGGCAAGTAGTTCTTTTGGCAAGAAAAAAGAAAAGAAAAACACACAAGGCCAGCGAAATGGTGGTCGAGAAGATGATTTATTTGGTGTGAATGAAGATTTTAGTGATAAAATCAATACGCAACCAGGAGAAGAAAGCGAAGAAGAAACCGAAACTCCAGCCGAACTTTTTAAATCGGATATTCCTTGGGATGTAACTATGGCGTTTACCATTACCTATTCAAACAACGATTTTGGGAATAAAATTTCAAGTAGTAGTTTGATGCTTTCTGTGAATTCACAAGTAACTCCGAAATGGAAAATGGGAGTTTCAACAGGTTATGATTTTGTCAATAAAGGTGTCAGTCAGACGCAGATTCGTATGGATCGTGATTTATTGAGTTGGACGATGAACTTCAATTGGGTTCCGTTTGGAACGTACACTTATTGGGGATTTTTCATCGGGATCAAATCGAGTGTGTTGAGTGATATTAAATGGGATAAACGCTCGGTTCCAGATAGAACATTGAGATAATATTTAATTGTAACAAAACTTCAATTTATAAAAATGAAAAAAATAGTACTCAGCTTTTTTTTATTAACAACTATTACTGCTGTATCACAAGAAAAAAAAATAAAATTTGGTGTTCAAGCTGGATTAAATTATTCCAATTTAAGAGGTTACACTATTCCAAGTATATATGCCCCAGTTTACGATGAAAGTGCTGCATTTGCCTATTTAATAGGATTTAATGCTGAATATCAATTAAAAGATAAATTAAGTTTAAGAGCAGAGCTAAGTTACGAACGTAAAACTCAAAAAGCTGATAATATAATTGAGCTCAGACAAAATTTTGATGATCCACCACAAACCTATCAATTCACCTCAAAAAAACATTATGATTATATTGTTTTGCCGATAATGATTAAGTATGCATTTACCAATAAAGATAGTTTTTATGTAAACGGTGGCCCTTTTGTTGGTTTCTTATTGCAATCTAAAATTACTAATGATTTGGATGTTCCTAATTTTAATGCTGATGATTTAGATACAACAAACGATAATAAATCAACCGATTTTGGACTTTCTTTCGGAATTGGTAAGGATATTAGTTTGAACGATAAAAACTCAATTTCAGTTGAAATAAGAGATAATTTAGGATTATCCAATACCAGTAAAATTGATGTTTGGAATGGTGGGACTGTAAAAACCAACTCTCTAAATTTATTGGTTTCGTATTCATTTTAAAAGAATAATCATGAAAAAAATAATTTACACTGATAAAGCACCCGCGCCAATTGGACCTTACAGTCAGGCCGTTTTAATAGGAAGTACTTTATATACTTCAGGTCAAATAGCATTAAATCCGCAAACTATGGAATTGGTTCTTGACGATATCGAGACCGAAACCCAACAAGTAATGGAAAACATGAAAGCTGTTTTACAAGCGGCTGACATGACTTTTGAAAATGTAGTAAAAACAACTATTTTCATCATGAATATGGGCGATTTTGCACGAATCAATTCAATTTATGCCAGTTATTTTGACGAATCAAATGCACCAGCCAGAGAAACAGTACAAGTTGCTGGTTTACCAAAAGGCGTGAATGTTGAGATTTCGATGGTAGCGGTTAAGTAGATAACAGAGATTATATTGCAAAGAGAATAGTAATCCTTAAAAGTGAAAACTTTTGGGGATTTTTTATATTTACGAATACTCATATCTTCTTTTGAATAGAATTCTACTCAATTATCGGCGTAATTTCTCATTTAGTCATTTTTTAGTGACATCTAACTGCTTATGAATTCCACAAAATAGGCACAATCGATGATTATTGGTCATCAATTATTCAAAGGTGTACATATATTAAAGAATAATTTTTATCAAAACTATATACAGATATTAAGTATTTAATTGAATCATACAATATATGAAATGCTTTCATTGCGAATTACGACCCAATAAAAGGAGTTTAAAATAAATGCACATAATATAAAAAGGCGGTCAATTATAAGTTCCGTTTGAATCTATGATTATTATGATTTTAAGAATTCAATTTTGTAAAACTCCTGTAATCAGGTAAAAAATAATAGTAATTTATAGGTATTTAATTAAAAAGATTGATAAACTAAATTTACTGCTGGAAAAATTAAAAAATTTTGACAGTATGAGAAAATTTAAAATTATTTCAGCTTTTGTTCCGTTTAAATCAGCTTTGCTAGCAGTACGATCAACCATTACTATTGCAGAAATGGCACCATCAACCTTATACCAAATTGCAAAAAAATCAGTTGCTGTTAGATCCCTTCAGAAAACGGAACAGAAAAAGAGCAATAACCTGAAACTAGATATATACTTTTTATTATTTTTAAACGGAATATTATTTTCTTGTAATGAAAGTAATGTTATTCAAAATCAGCAAACTAGTTTAGAAAGTGGTGTAGTAATTACATTTGATGATGATTATGTAGATGAATGGTTTGAAGTTAATATTTTATTAAGGCCTTACGATTGGAAAGCTACATTTTTTGTAAGTAAATCTAATGAATTGTCTGCAAATAAAATTCAAAAGTTGAAAGATTTAAAAAGTTATGGTCACGAAATCGGTGGACATGGTTTAAATCATTTAAATGCTCCTAATTTTATTTCTGCAAATGGAAAGATTGAATATCTAAACCAAGAGATTTTTCCAATGGTAACATTTATGAATAATAATGATTTATCTATAACTTCTTTTGCTTATCCTTATGGTGAAAGAAACTCAACAACAGACGAATTACTATTAAATGAATTTAAAATAGTTAGAGGAACGATTTATGGAAATGCAAGCCCTGCTTATCAAAATTGTTTTTATAATAATATTAATCTTGTATTTGGTTTGGGAATTGACAAAAATTATTCACATTTTAGTATCCCATATTTTTTATCACTTTTAGAGTATGCAAAAAATAATAATAAAATTGTAATCTTTTATGCTCACAAACCAGTTAAAACTTTTCAAAGCAATTATGAAACAGAATATCAAACTCTAATAGAAATTTGCAACTATGTAAAAAGCAACAATATGAAATTCTATAAAATATCTGAATTAAATAATTTGAGATTGTATCAAAAATATCAACAGAAAGGAAGGTAACTGCCAATACTTGTTTTTACACTATAGCGACATTTGAAGTTACTTTAAATTTTGTTTTATATCATTGAAATGTTTGCAAAACCGGAATTTTTGGTTTCTCTAAACCTAAAAATTTCACAAAGCCATGAAACATTAATTTTTTATTACTTTAAATCTATTTTAAAGTGAAAAATCTAACCATCAAACCCCAAAAGTAACAATTGAGCTGTAGCTTCATTCGTAGCCAATGGAATGTTGTGAACGTCGCAAATACGGATGAGCATACTGATATCGGGTTCGTGCGGATGACTTGAGTTGGGATCTTTAAAAAACAATACCATTTTTGTTTTTCCTTCGGCTACTCGTGCTGCAATTTGTGCGTCGCCACCTTGTGGACCTGAAAGCATTTTTTTGACTTTAAATCCGGCTAATTCTGCTTTACTTCCAGTAGTTCCAGTAGCAATGATCTTGATATTTTCTTTTTGAAGAATGGCTTTGTTTTTATTTAAAAACTGAACCATGTCTGCTTTTTTTCCGTCGTGTGCTATGATGGCGATTTCCATTGAATGAAGATATTTTAACCGCAAAGTTCGCTAAGATTAAGCAAAGTTCGCAAAGAAAAAGCCTGAAATACTAAAATTTCAGGCTTGATTTTTATTTATTTAAAATGTGATAGGCAATTAAACCATCAATTGGTCGGCGAAGTACATTGCCTACTTTGATATCGTACTGTTCTAAAACTTCTTCTAATTCGTCTTTTAGATAGAATGCAATTGATCCAACAAAATGAACCAGTACATCGTGACAGTTGTCAAATTGCATGATGTAATTTTCAACAAAGTCTTTCATTTCGGCTTTGATGATTTCCTTGCAAAAAGGTGCGTCTTTATGCTTAATTAAGAACTTAGCAAACGTGGCTAAATAAGCATTTGGATTCGGTTCTTTGTATAAATTATGCTTGATGTAATCGGCATCCACGTTGTATTCTTCTTCGAATTCTTTGGCCAATTCTTTTGGCATTTTGTTGAAATAATAGCCGCGTAATAAATGACGTCCGAAACGATTTCCCGAACAATCATCCATAGCAATGTAGCCTAACGATTGTACTTTTTGATGTAACACTTTTCCATCAAAAAAGCTGCAATTTGAACCTGTTCCAAGGATACAAACGATGGCTTTTTCGTCTTTTGGAGTAGTTGCATAAACGGCTGCATAGGTATCTTCGTGTACTGAAACGGCTGCGTTTGAAAAATATTCTTTAAAAACGGCAGTTAAAAAATCCTTCATACGATCGGTTCCACAACCTGCGCCGTAAAAGAATAAATGCGATGCTTTGTCTTTGTTATGAGAGATGTCAAATTTATCATCTAAACGAGCGATAATTTCTTCTTTGTCTAACACTTCTGGGTTTAAACCGAGTGTTTGAGTGGTGAAAAGAACTTTACCGTTTTCGTCTATTGCAATCCAATCGGCTTTGGTTGAACCGCTGTCTACGAGTAATTTCATTTTATTCTAGTTTGGTTGGTTTAGTTTGTTTGCTACATTTTACTGTAGTTGTATTTTGAACTATTGCCTTAGCCCCGATAGAAGCCGATATCCTTTTTATTGCTTTAAGAAATGCCCTTCGACTGCGCTCAGGATGACAAGCAATAAAAAGATAAAGGCGATAGCGGGAAAAAGCTTCTAAAAATAACAAATCCTATCCACATAATAGCGAATAGGATTTGTAAAATATTTGAATTATTTTAAACCAGCTACGTGAACTAACAAATCAATTAATTTGCTTGAGTATCCATATTCGTTATCGTACCAAGAAACCAGTTTGAAAAACGTTGAATTTAAGCCGATTCCTGCTTTAGCGTCAACGATAGAAGTTCTTGAATCTCCAACGAAATCTTGTGATACTACGTCGTCTTCTGTGTATCCTAAAATTCCTTTCATTTCGTTTTCAGAAGCTTTTTTCAGTACGGCCATAATGTCTTCGTACGAAGTTTCTTTAGCTAATTTTACAGTTAAATCAACTACAGAAACGTCTACTGTTGGAACGCGGAACGACATTCCAGTTAATTTTCCGTTTAAGGCTGGAATTACTTTTCCAACCGCTTTTGCAGCTCCAGTTGATGATGGAATGATGTTTACACTAGCTGCACGTCCGCCTCTCCAATCTTTTCGTGATGGACCATCAGCAGTTAATTGAGTGGCAGTTGTAGCGTGAACTGTTGTCATTAAACCTTCCACAATTCCGAAATTATCATTAATTACTTTGGCTAATGGAGCCAAACAATTGGTTGTACATGAAGCGTTTGAAACAATGGTATCTGTAGGTTTTACTTCGGTATGATTCACACCCATTACAAACATCGGAGCGTCAGCTGAAGGAGCAGAAATTACTACTTTTTTGGCACCACCATCAATGTGTGCTTGAGCAGTTTCTAAAGTGGTGAAAATACCAGTACATTCAGCTACTACTTCAACATCAACGTCTTTATCATCCCATTTGATAAGTTTTGGGTCTCTTTCTGCAGTAACTCTGATGAATTTATCGTTTACGTACAATTTACCTTCTTTTACTTCAACTTTTCCGTTGAAACGACCGTGAACTGAATCGTATTTTAATAAGTACGCCAAATGTTCAACATCTAATAAGTCGTTGATGGCTACTACTTCTACATTATCTCTGTTATAGGTTTCTCTGAAAACAATTCTACCTATTCTTCCAAATCCGTTAATTCCTAATTTTACTTTTGACATTTTTTATATTTTTTAATCTTGTTTAAATTGTTTAATGTGGTTTAATCTTGTTTGAATTGTTTAATGTGGTTAACTATCTTAAACTTTTAAACCACATTAAACAAAATTTAACTCTTCTATGTTGTCATGATGTCTGAAACGCGGAGTAAATCTCTATCGATTTCAGAATGACCTTTGATTGCTTGTTCTAATGGAGTTAAGGCTACTTTATCGTTGAGCATTCCTACCATGAAATTGGATTTACCTTCCAATAATGATTCTACCGCTTTTACACCTAAACGACTGGCCAAAACACGATCGTAGCACGTTGGCGAACCACCGCGTTGCATGTGACCTAAAACCGAAACTCTAATGTCGTATTCAGGAAAGTTTTCTTCAATATAGTCTTTGAGTTCGAATACGTTTTTACCGATTTTATCACCTTCGGCAATTACAACAATACTTGATGACTTGCCTGATGCTTTACTTTTGCGCAATGAATCTAATAAACGCTCTAAACCTAAATCTTCTTCTGGAATTAGAATTTCTTCTGCTCCAGCTCCGATTCCGGCGTTGAGTGCAATGTGACCTGCATCGCGACCCATAACTTCCACTAAAAATAGACGATTGTGTGAACTGGCGGTATCTCGAATTTTATCGATGCATTCAACTACAGTATTCAAAGCAGTATCAAAACCTAAAGTGTGACTCGTACCGAAGATGTCGTTATCAATTGTTCCTGGAATTCCCATTACTGGAAAGTTGTATTCTTCATTGAACACTTCTGCTCCTGTAAACGAACCATCACCACCAATAACTACAAGAGCATCAACACCTGCTTTTACAAGATGGTTGTGTGCTTTTTCTCGGCCTTCTTTGGTCATGAATTCTTTTGAACGAGCCGATTTTAAAATCGTTCCACCTTTATTGATAATGTTGTTTACCGAACGTGGCCCCATTTCTTTAAAATCACCTTCTATCATTCCTTGGTAACCTCTATAAATTCCAACACATTCTATGTTATGGAAAGCACAAGTTCGAACAACAGAGCGAATGGCTGCATTCATTCCAGGAGAATCTCCACCTGAAGTAAGTACACCTATTTTTTTTATTGTTTTTGACATTTTTATTACAATTTTATGTAAAATTAGCAAACAATAGCGATATATTATAGGTGATATTTAGTATATTATTAAAAAAACCGAAATTCAAACGTTTTCGTTGATAAGTTTTTAAAATGGGAAGTGCAATGTGAAAAAATATACTACTTATTAATTATTCTTCGAGAGGAACAGCTTCTTTGTTGTGTTTATTTTCTTCCTTCTTTTTCTCCTTTTCAGAATCTTCTCCATTCATATTAATGTGGTCAGGTAAGAAGTTTGAATCGTCAATATCTTCTGCTTTTTTCTCTACTTCAACTTGATGTTTAGTGAAAATTTTATTGACTAATTCTTTAAAAGTATTAAAATCGACTTCGTAATTTAAACCCAAACCTTGCGTATAACCGATACCTTGTCCGATGTAATTAATATCGTTTTCACGATTGAATACACGAAGATTGAGAGTTCCGTCTTCATTTACACGGTACAACAATTCGAAATTGCCTACAACAGCCGATTCGTTGATTCCGCCAACAGGAACACCTACTACTCCATTTATGGTAATTCGTTCATTGATTTTGGTGGAAATATTGGCTACTACTCGACCGTCAGTTTCACGACCTGGAGTTCTATCGGCTTGATTGTAACCAAAACCTAATTGAAATTTGTCTCCGCTATTTCCAAACAGTTGACTTAGCATATTACCAGCGGTTTCATATAGCGAACCATAAGCGGCGTTACTGGCATTTTCAGCAGTAATAAACGAACCTGTTGATAAAAGAGCTAATGCTTGTGTTTGACGCGTTGATGGGTCATCGAGTGAGGTTTGTATTTCCGATTTTAATGAACTTGAAACTGTTGGAAAACTGATGATAAAATCGGGTTCTGGACTGTTAATTGTTCCTTTTAAATCGATGGTTACTTCTACTGGTACTTTTTTGTTTAAAGAAGAGTTGTTAATCAACACCGCAGGATTCGCTTGTGTTTTATACACCGCTTGTAAATCCAAATTGGCGCGATAGGGATCACCTTCCCAAGCGATGTATCCATTTTTCTTTACCTCAAAATTTTTATCGAATAATCCGCCGTATTTGAAATTATAAGTTCCTTTTTCAACTACAAAGTCACCAAACATCTCAAACTTCCCCAAAGTATTGATTCTAAATAGCAAACCTCCTCTTCCTGTTCCTTTCATACCATGACCTGAAGCTCGGTCAAGAATTACTTCAATGTTGGCATCGGGCGTAATATCAAATTCGAAATTCAGTTCTAAGCCTTTATAACTTCTACCTCTGACTTCCTCACTTACTATTCGATTGAACTTTTCGTCTTCGGTCGTGAAATGAATGTATTCTTTTTCGTCAATAGCGCTTGCATCATTGATTGGAATTTTGATGTCGGTTCCTTTCTCTGATTTTGCAACAACATCAATCACTAAACCATCCGTTGGACCATATATTTTAGCATTACCATTAATATAGGCTGTTCCGTAATAAGCTGCATCTTCACTATCTTGAGTATTCAATGCTAATAATCGATTGGAATCAATATTGATATCCAATTCCCATTCACCAAATTGTTTGTGTTTTACAAATCCGTTGATGTATCCTTTAGAATTGAATTTAGTATCAAAAATAGAAGTTCGCTGAATGATGAATTTGCTTTGAGTTACATCTACAATTGAATTTTCTTCCAGTTGTAAGTCGACATTCAGGTACGGAATTGTAAGTCCGGCTTTTTCCAAAAATAAGCGTCCGTTATAATCGATATTATTTACATTTCCATCCAAACGAGCGCTTCCCGAAACAGAACCTCTAATGTTTCTGAATACATCGCCACCCAAATTACTCAAAACTCCTAGATTAAATTTACGGAAATTCAAGACCACATCGAGCATGGCTTCTTCATTTACTATTTCTAAATTTCCAAGCGCATTGAACGATTCGAAGTTTTCATTTTCGATGTTAGAATTGATTAAAAACTTTCTAAAATTCTCATCACCTTCAATATCTAAGGTCATATCTCCGAGTAAATTATCATTTACTTCTAGTTGATTAATCCTCAAATTAGAAGTGGGTTTATAGACCGAATTTACTTGTTTGATATTGACCTGTCCATCGACAAATCCTTGAAAATTAAACTTATTTACATCGGGTGTGATTTTGTTCAAATCGACGTCATTAAAGACGAGATTGATGTCCTTATCATCTTTCCCTTTGAGCATTCCACTGAGCAACATCGATTGATTATCATGTGAAACTACTATATTATCAAAAGTGAAATTGGATAAAGTTTTATCAAAAATAATTCGATTTTTATCGTCGTTCGTAGCGTTGACGTTCCACAAATAATCTTTAAACATCATCTCCGAATTTTTGAATCCGACTACGTTGTTTTTATCCTTATCGATGGTGTGATATAAATTTAAATTATAAAAATCATTGCCTAATTGTCCACCTTTAAACTCTGTTCTGAAGTTGAGTGTATCATTTGAAGTCACATTAATCAAAGAGAAATCGCGTATTTTATAGTTCTTCGTTTTGATACTGTCCATTTGAACATAGGCGTTGTACAGTGGATTTTTATTGTCAATTTCAACTACAATTTTATCGAATTTGGTATTGAAAGCGGCAATCGAATCGGAAGCAAAATTCAGTTTAAAATCGTTAGTGTCACCAACAATACTTCCGTTTAAAACCGCATCAGGCGATAAAGTTACATCAGGGCGAAAAATTTCAACTATTTTGTTGAATTCTGAGAAATTAAATTTAACGTATTGCCCTTTTCCAATTTTATTGGGCTTGTAGTTGGTGTACAAACTTCCGAGTGAATTTTGAACAATTTTGCCCAGTTGATTAAAATCGTATTTACCTACAATTTGCCCGCGAATTTCATTAGGCGAATACAAACTAATGGTTCGTTCATTGAATTGGTCAAATTGAGAATTAACCGTAACATTATCAAAGAAATAGATGTCTTTCTCGTTTTGATAGGAAGCATTGGAAACAATAACATCACCTTTTAAATTATTAATTGAATTTCCTGAAACATTCATCTGAACATCGCCTCTAAAAACTGAAATTTTGTTGTTGATAAAGTTTAGGTTTTTCAGATTGGCGTAGTCTACTTTTGCATGAAAATCGTATACATTTTCACGTTTACTCAAGTCAACTTTTCCATCAAAATCTAAGAACAAATTGGGGTCATTTATGTTTACTTTACCTTCAAATAAAGGCTTTTTGAATTTACCATCGGCAATAATATTTCGATACGTATAACCATTATAGGTAAAGTTGGAAACAGTTCCCGACATTTTGGTATCGAGGTATTTCTCGGTGAATCCTTTACCGTCTACATCAATATCTAACGAAACTATTCCGAAATCTTTACTGTTTAAAAAGCTACCCAAATTAAATCTGTCCAACTTAACATTTCCAATGTATTTAGCGTTGTCAATGTTATCAATATTGGTCATGATCATTTTTGACTTTACATTACCTAATTGAGTAGTTAAATCAAAATCAGTATCGATAGAGGTTGTGGTTATTTCGGCATCACCTTTTAAGTTGAACTGTCCTAATTTTTTGAGAGAAGTGGGTAATTTTTTCCCAAGAACATTGGGCAATAAAGTAGTTAAATCAGTGTAATTGGACGATACTCTATCAAAAGAACCGTTCATGTAAAAACCGCCTTTTCCTTCTTTTTGGAACAGATTTCTAAAATTAACATCACCTATAATTTGCGTGTTTCTATTATCCTTAAGAACGAGATTTTTTGCGGTTAAATCGTTGAGCGTTCCATCTATTTTACCACTTAAAGCAAACTGTTGATTTTTCCCTATTTCATTGTAAAAGTAGCGGATATCGTTGGTTGCAATGGATGCTTTTTTCGTATTAATATCAAAAATTACTTTGTTATTGAAATCGGCAAAATCTTTACGATCGTATTTTAAAATGACATCACCAACAAATTCAGATTCTTTGGTTTTTAAATCCAATTCTTCTAAGCGAATGTTCTTTTTGGTATACGTGAATTTCGATTTTAGGTTTTCAACTTCCAAGCCGCGGTGATCTTGAAACGACATTTTATCAATGGAAGTAGTTACATCTGGACCTTGAATTTTGAAATCAGTTACTACTGCATTCAACTTTGTAAAATCAACATCCAAAGGCACTTTTCTATTGTAATCGATTAAGGTAAAACGACTATCAACCAACGTAATTTCTTTAGAAGTCATCAAAAATTTGCCAGACGATTTCTTTCCGTCATCAAAAGCAGCAACAAATTTATCGAGGTTAGTGTCTTTTTGACCTTTATAAGTGACCACTTTGAGTAGCAAGTTATCCGCTTTAATATTCCCAAAAATTAAATTTCCTTCCATCAACTGATTGACGTCTTTAATGCTGGTTTTAATTCGGCTTGAGGAAATTAAAGTATCGTTTTTTTCATCTAAAACCAAAACATTTTTCAGGTGAACACCTCCAAAAATGGAAATTTCAACACGTTCTACGTTAATATTAGTTCCAAAATCTTTATTGAGTTGTTCGGTAAAATAATGTGCAATTTTAGTTTGCACGACAGGAAGTGACAACAAAAACCCCAAAAGTAACAATAGCAGTATCAGCACTATAAGGGTGCGAAAGACTATTTTTCGTATCTTTTTAAAACGGGTATTTGATTTTTTTTCTTCCAAAATAAGTTTTGGTTTTGCCAGAAACCTTGAAAAATAGTTACTTTTGTAAACGTAGTAAAATTAACGTTTTATGGCGGTTTTCCAAATAGTAAACAAAAATTATGCCCAATGAGTAAGTCTGATGTCTATCTTCTTGCAATAGAAAGTTCATGTGATGATACTGCAGCAGCTGTTTTACATAACGACAAAGTGCTGTCGAATGTTGTAGCTCGCCAAAGTATTCATGAAGAATACGGCGGAGTAGTACCTGAACTGGCTTCGAGAGCGCATCAACAAAATATAGTTCCGGTTATTGATGTAGCGTTAAAAAAAGCAAATATTGATAAATCGCAGTTGAAAGCCATAGCTTTTACTCAAGGTCCAGGTTTAATGGGTTCGCTGCTTGTTGGAACTTCTTTTGCTAAATCATTATCACTGGCGTTGAACGTTCCGTTAATAGCTGTGAATCACATGCACGCTCACATTTTAGCGCATTTTATTGATGAAGAAGGCTTTGATAAACCTGAATTCCCTTTTTTGGCTTTGACGATTTCGGGCGGACATACACAGATTGTGAAAGTAAATAGTTTTTTTGATATGGAAATTATCGGAGAAACTACTGATGATGCTGTTGGAGAAGCCTTTGATAAATCGGCTAAAATATTAGGATTACCTTACCCTGGCGGACCTTTAATCGATCAGCTAGCAAAAGAAGGAAACCCAAAACGATTTACATTTACCAAACCAAAAGTAGAGGGTTTGAACTTTAGTTTTTCGGGATTGAAGACACAAATCTTGTATTTTGTTCAAAAAAACGTAAAAGAAAACCCGAATTTTATCGAAGAAAATAAAGCGGATGTTTGTGCTTCTATACAAAATATCATTATTGAAATTTTGATGGAAAAATTAAAATTAGCTGTTGCTGAAACGGGAATCAATCAAATTGCTATTGGTGGCGGAGTTTCGGCAAATTCAGGCATTCGAACTACTTTAAAAAATGCAGAATCGAAATACGGCTGGAAAACATTCATTCCGAAGTTTGAATATACAACCGATAATGCGGCAATGATTGGAATTGTGGGTTATTACAACTATTTAGAAAATAGGTTTAACGATGCTTCCATAGTGTCGAAAGCCAGAATCGAATTTTAATATGCAATTATTCTACAGTCCGACAATAAATTCTACTGAAACTTCTTTTGTTTTTGACAAAGAAGAAAGCAAACACATTATTAAAGTGTTGCGCAAAAAAGAGAATGATATTTTACACGTAACCAATGGTTTAGGGTTTTTATTTACAACTAAAATAAAATTGGCTTCGGATAGCAAATGTACCGTTGAAATTGTATCATTTGAACAACAAGAACAACCTAAATTCAACTTACATTTAGCCGTTGCTCCCACCAAAATGAACGAGCGTTACGAATGGTTTTTGGAAAAAGCTACTGAAATTGGTATACAAGAAATTACTCCTATTATCTGTGAACATTCCGAACGTAAAATAGTGAAAACCGATCGTTTTATCAAGATAGTAGAATCGGCCATGAAGCAATCGTTACATTGTTTTTTACCCAAATTAAATGAGCCAATATCGTTTAAAGAGTTTGTAAAAAAAGACTTTAGCGGACAAAAATTCATTGCTCATTGTGAAGAAACGAATAAAAAATCGTTGAAAAACGAGTTGAAATCGAATGCTGATTGTACCATTTTAATTGGTCCAGAAGGAGATTTTTCTGTTAAAGAAATCCAATTAGCTTTGGACGCTAATTATATTCCTGTATCTTTGGGAAGCACTCGCTTACGAACAGAAACTGCTGCCGTAGTTGCTTGTCATAGTGTTGTATTTACAAATGAATAAATCAATGAAAAACTATTTCTATTTTTTAATATTATTTTCTACTACAATTTTTTCTCAAGAAATTGCCTTATTGAAATACAGTGGCGGCGGCGATTGGTATGCTAACCCAACTTCATTGCCCAATTTAATTCGTTACGCAAACCAGAACATTAATACCAAAATTAAGACTAAAGCAGTAACCGTAGAACCTAGTAGTCCAGAATTATTTTCCTATCCGTTTGTACACATGACTGGACACGGAAATGTTGTTTTTAACGATAGTGATGTAATCAATTTGAGAAATTATATGCTCTCAGGCGGGTTTTTACACATTGATGACAACTACGGTATGGATCAATACATTAGAAAAGAAATCAAAAAGATTTTTCCCAATAATGATTTGGTTGAAATTCCAGCCAATCATCCTATTTTTCAAAAGCCGTATACTTTTGCCAGTGGATTGCCAAAAATTCATGAGCATGATGGCAAACGTCCGCAAGCATTCGGAATTTTTGAAAACAATCGATTAGTACTTTTGTATACGTATGAGTGTGATTTAGGCGATGGTTGGGAAGATCCAGAAGTACACAACAACCCAAAAGAAGTGCGCGAAAAAGCATTGAGAATGGGAACTAACATCTTGAATTATATTTTCTGCAACTAATAATCAATTCATTAGTATTAGTTCATCCTAAGACAAATAGTTATCAACAATGCATTTCATCGATTTTTTAATAAAAAAATTGTGAAATGCTTTCTTTTTAAATCAATTTATTATAAAATTGTCAATAATTAACCAAACACCATACTTTATTTATGAAAAAATTATTATTATCAGCATCATTACTAATGATGTTGTTTTCGTGTCAGAACGAGGAAAAATTAGGAACTGATGACACAACTCCAATTGCATCTGCAAGAAAATGTGAATCAGACGAGGTTTTAAAAAGACAATTATTAGAAAACCCAGGAATGGCTCAACGATTGCAAGAAATTGAAGATTTCACTAACGAGTTCATTGAGCATGGTCACCACAATCGTTTAGTAAATGGAAAAATTGAAATTCCAGTTGTAGTAAATGTTTTGTACAAAACAACTGCTCAAAATGTGTCATTAGCGCAAATTCAGTCGCAAATAGATGTTTTAAACAAAGATTTCAACGCAACTAACTCTGATTATAACTCAGTTCCTGCTTTATTCTCTGGAGTAAAAGCTAATGTTGGAATTACGTTTGTTTTGGATCAAGTAGTACGAAAATCAACTACTAAAACATCTTGGGGAACAGCAGACGCGATGAAAAAAACAAACAAAGGCGGAATTGCTCCAACATCACCAACAACTAAATTAAATTTGTGGGTTTGCGCAATTGGAAATGGCATATTAGGTTATGCTCAATTTCCAGGAGGTGCTTCTGCAACTGATGGTGTTGTAATCGATTACCGTTATTTCGGAACTACTGGGACAGCTACAGCTCCATTTAATTTAGGTAGAACTGGAACCCACGAAGTTGGACATTGGATGAACTTACGTCACATCTGGGGTGATACAACTTGCGGTAATGATTTGGTTGCTGATACACCAACTCACAATACTGCTAATTACGGAATTCCAGCTTACCCACATTATAGCACATGTTCAGGAACGCCAGTTGAAATGACTATGAACTATATGGACTACACTGATGATGCTGGAATGTACATGTTCTCTTTAGGACAAAAAGCAAGAATGAATGCTATCTTCGCTGTTGGTGGTGCTAGAAACTCTTTTGCACAACCTTAATAATTGAAATAGTATATTTTTAAAAAGAACTCATCAATTATTGGTGAGTTTTTTTTATTTTTAGGAAATTTTAAAAAATGCTTACTTCAAAAACTATTGCAAACGGAATTCTAAGAGCTATCGGAATACTCACATTGATAGTACTTCTACTCTATTTTATTTATCAGATTCAAACTGTAATCATCTATATAGTTGTGGCCATTATTTTTTCAATGATTGCCAATCCAATAATTGAGTTTTTCAGAAAAAAACTTAAATTTTCAAATACGTTAGCAGTTTCTACCACTTTAGTTCTTTTTATATTTCTGCTGTTTGGTTTGTTTTTGTTATTTGTTCCACTGATAACATCACAAGGAAATAATTTATCATTATTAGATACTAAATCCATTCAAACTCGTTTGGTGAGTTTATATGGACAATTGAACACTTATTTAGATACTCACAATATTGATATTGAACAAGTAGTCAAAGAAGCCGATTTAACTTCGAAATTGCGTTTCAACTATTTTACTGAATTTTTTAATTCGGTCATCGGAACCATTAGTAGTTTAGGAATTGGTATTGTATCTGTGTTTTTCATTAGTTTTTTCTTCTTAAAAGATAAAGTTCAGTTCATTGTTGGTGTTAAACGGATTATTCCAGAAAGTCAAGAAGATAAAGTGTTGAATTCTATAGAGAAAATCCGTGATTTATTGACACGCTATTTTATTGGATTAATTATTCAATTGACAATTATTTGCATTTTATATTTGATTGTACTGCTGATTTTCGGTGTAGAAAACGCCTTTGTTATTGCTTTTTTGTGTGCAATATTAAATATCATTCCGTATGTTGGTCCACTTATTGGTTCCATTTTAGCTGGAGTTTTAACGATGTTAAGCAACATCAATAACGATTTTCAAACGGTCACACTTCCAACTACAATATATGTTATGATTGGTTTTTTTATCGTTCAGATGATAGACAACAACGTTTCTTCACCTATTATTTTCTCTAAAAGTGTTAACTCTCATCCATTGGAAATTTTCTTGGTGATTTTAATTGTCGGGATTTTATTTGGAATTGTCGGGATGATTATTGCCGTGCCTCTTTACACCATTTTAAAAGTGGTTGGTAAAGAGTTTTTCCCAGAGGTGAAAATCATCAAAGCATTAACACGAAATATTTAGGCACACTTCAAATTTCCAAAATGGATATCAATACAATTTTGCAACCCAATATTCAAGAATTCATTGTTGAAAAAACAGGTTCTGATATTTCGAAATTGGCGTTGCTGAAAAATCCCTTTCCAGAAGTTGATTACAAAATACTATTGAATCAAGTTGAAGCTCGAACCAAAAGTAAAGATAAACTTCCGACTTGGTTTGGTGAAAAAGACATCATTTTTCCCAGTAAAATTTCGATTGAACAAACTTCTTCGGAAGCAGCAGCACTCTATAAATCGGGATTGCTATCGGGCGATAGTTTAATTGATTTAACTGGTGGTTATGGAGTTGATGATTATTACTTTTCTAAAAAAATAAATAGAGTTATTCATTGTGAAATCAACGAAGAGCTTTCTGAGATTATTAAACACAATTTTCAAAAATTAAATTGTAAAAACATTGATTGTTATCAAGGTGATAGTTCATCTATTTTGCATGAATTAAACCAATATTTTGATTGGATATATATTGATCCATCGCGTCGAAATGATGCTAAAGGAAAAGTATTCATGCTCAAAGACTGTTTTCCTAATGTTCCTGAATTACTTGACAAATACTTCCAATTTACTACTAACATTTTAATAAAAACAGCGCCTATTTTAGATATTTCTGCTGGATTAAGCGAACTGAAAAATGTTAAAGAAATACATATAGTTGCTATTGATAACGAGGTTAAAGAATTACTTTGGTTACTTGAAAAAAGCTATGCAAATTCAATAAAAGTTAAAGCTGTAAATATTCAGAAAACAAAAACGGACAATTCATTATTTACTTTGAATTCTGAATCAGAAGCAATTTATTCCATCCCACAAAAGTATATTTATGAACCTAATAGTGCCATTCTTAAATCGGGTGAGTTTGATGTGATTTGTGATTTATATAACGTATCAAAATTGCATAAACATTCACATTTGTATACATCTAATAATTTAGTTGAATTTCCGGGTAGAATTTTTGAGATGAATAAAGTAATTGACTATTCAAAATCATCTATGAAAGAATTTTTAGAGAATAATAAAGCCAATATCACCACTCGAAATTTTCCTGAAACCGTTGAAAACCTTAGAAAAAAATGGAAAATTAAAGATGGGGGAAATTTGTATTGTTTTTTTACTACTAATCTAAATAATGATAAAATTGTGTTACTTTGCACTAAAATAAATGAATAATGAAAAAGTTGTTTTTAGTTCTTTTCTTAATTAATTTCTCTACTCTATTTGCACAAAAAGAATGTGAATACACCACTAATGTTACCGACAGTATTGGTACATATAAATCAACAAAAGAGTTTTTAGCACATGAACGTTTTTTTGGAGGAAGTGAAAAATCCATATTTTTTTCTTTGATTGATAGTGGTGAGTTTCCATCTCTAAATATCAAAATAATACAAAAAAGCAGTGAGTTTATTCCAGCGGTATGCTTTGATACAACTTCAAAGATTTTCTTTCAACTTGAGAATGGAAAAGTGATAACTCTGATTAGTATCAATGAAGACGACTGTGGGAATTCAGTCTTAGTTGACGATAAAAATTGTCGTATATTATCTGGCTATTTTTTGTTTATGAAAGACACTTTTGAAGAACTCAAAAACTCACCAATATCACTTATGCGAATAAAATTCTCAACTGAAACTGTTGATTATGTTATTAAAGAAGAGTTGATTTCTGAAGCTGATCAATCTGTTTTCAGACCATCAACCTACTTTATTGATTACTTAAAATGTGTTGAGTAAAAAAAATACAGAATCTATTTGATTGATTATTAAGTGTTTTATTTATTATTCTGTAACTAACAAAAAAAAACAGTTGAAATACTTGTAAATATTGTTATCATAAGTTACATTTGCAACCGCTTAAAGCGAAAGTTCTTTTATAAAAATTAAAAGTTTAGGAGAGGTGCCGGAGTGGTAACGGAGCAGATTGCTAATCTGTCGACGGGTAACCGTCGCCAGGGTTCGAGTCCCTGTCTCTCCGCTTTTTTTTCGGGGTGTAGCGTAGCCCGGTTATCGCGCCTGCTTTGGGAGCAGGAGGCCGCAGGTTCGAATCCTGCCACCCCGACTTTAAAAAGTCATTTTCAGTTAATACTGAATAAATGGTCTCATAGCTCAGCTGGATAGAGCAACTGCCTTCTAAGCAGTAGGTCGAAGGTTCGAATCCTTCTGAGATCACGAATAAAACAAAAACTCAAAAAATAAAACAGAATTCATTCTAATTTTTATTTTTTGAGTTTTTTGTTTTTCAAAGCGGAGCTTTGAAGGATGTGCGAAGCAAATCCTCATTCGTAGTAACAACTTACCCGTATAAGCGAAACGAACTTATTCTAATTTTCTTGGGTTTTTTATTTTCAAAGCGGAGCTTTGATGGATGTGCGAAGCAAATCCTTCTGAAATCATAGAACAAACTCTTGTACAAGAGATGTTTTTTTGCTTCAAATATTTTACTATATTGTACAAAAAAAGAAAATGATTTCTCTAAAACACCTTCTTTTCAGCTTTTTTGTTCTTCTATTTATGAAATGTAAAACTGTAAACGAAAAGATTCCAGTTTCTGACTCTGAATTTAAAGTCGAAACCATTTCTAAAAAGTCAGCAATAAGCGACACTACTTTCGTCAGTCTTAAAGCAATGAGTACCGACTTTGTATTTGATATGAAGTATGCAACCAACGATAATTTTTTAAAGCAAGCAGTATATGATTGTCCCGAATGTTATTTGCGTCAAAAAACCGTTGTTGCATTAATTGAAGCCAACAAAGAATTCATTTCATTAGGCTATCGTATCAAAATTTTTGATTGCTATCGTCCGCTTTCGATTCAGAAAAAAATGTGGAAAATTGTTCCTAATCCTGTTTATGTTGCCGATCCAACCAAAGGTTCTATACATAATCGTGGTTGTGCTGTTGATATCACATTAGTTGATGCGACTGGAAAAGAGTTAGACATGGGAACACCTTTTGACTTTTTTGGAGAAGCTTCAAGTCATAATTACACCAATGTAACTGATGAAGTAAAAAAAAATCGTCAATTGCTTAAAGACGTAATGCTCAAGCATAATTTCAAATCATTCGACTCAGAATGGTGGCACTACAACTTGAACGGAGGTAATCTAGAAAAATTAGCCAATTTCAACTGGGAATGCAACTAGAAATACCTCAAGAAACTTATTTCAATAGCGCTATTTTATTCAAAAAATAGTAGCTTTGCATGACAAATAAACAAACCAACTTTTCAATAATAGTAAATCATGAGTAAAAAAATAGTTATTGTTTCGGCAGTGCGAACTCCGATAGGGAGTTTTATGGGTTCATTATCAACTGTTCCTGCTTCACATTTAGGTGCTGCGGCTATTAAAGGTGCATTAGAAAAAATCAATTTAGACCCTAATCTAGTTGACGAAGTTTTTATGGGTAATGTTGTTCAAGCTGGCGTTGGACAAGCTCCAGCCAGACAAGCAGCCTTACACGCTGGTTTATCTACTAATGTCGCTTGTACTACAGTAAACAAAGTTTGTGCATCGGGAATGAAATCGATAATGATGGGAGCGCAAGCCATTATGGCTGGTGATGCTGATATCGTTGTTGCAGGTGGAATGGAAAACATGAGTTTGATTCCGCATTACGTTCACCTTAGAAATGGTGTGAAATTTGGGCCAACATCTATGGTAGATGGAATGCAGAAAGATGGACTTCAAGATGCTTACGACAACAATGCTATGGGAGTTTCTGCCGACCTTTGTGCGTCAGAATACAAAATAACTCGTGAAGCACAAGATGCATTCGCAATTCAATCGTATGAGCGTTCGGCAAAAGCTTGGGAAGCAGGAAAATTTGATGCTGAAATTGTTCCAGTTGCTGTTCCACAACGCAAAGGAGATCCGATTATGGTGACCAAAGACGAAGAATATACAAATGTTCGTTTGGATAAAATACCAACCCTAAATGCCGTTTTCACTAAAGACGGAACAGTTACGGCGGCTAATGCTTCTACCATTAATGATGGAGCTGCCGCAGTAGTTTTAATGAGTGAAGAAAAAGCAAATGCCATGGGATTAAAACCGTTGGCGTATATAAAATCGTATGCTGATGCGGCACAAGAACCAAAATGGTTTACTACTGCTCCAGCCAAAGCATTACCCAAAGCATTGGATAAAGCGGGAATTGCTCTATCGGATGTAGATTATTTTGAGTTTAATGAAGCTTTTGCTGTAGTTGGATTGGCTAATGCTCAGATTCTAGGCTTGTCTAATGATAAGATCAATGTTAATGGTGGTGCGGTTTCATTAGGACATCCGCTGGGTTGTTCGGGAGCGCGAATTGTAGTGACACTAATCAATGTTTTACAACAAAACAATGCTAAAATTGGAGCAGCAGCTATTTGTAATGGCGGCGGTGGTGCTTCAGCGATTGTGATTGAACGAGCTTAAAAAGTTTAAATTTTTTTAAGAGTTTAGAATTGTTTAAGTTAGTTAAAAGAATGTATTTGAAGGATTATTTCCTACTGTATTGAATGCCCTAGCCCTGATTGCAGTGGAAATCCTTTTGCGCAGTTTACGGAGCAAAAGATTGTAACGAAAAGCAGGAATAGCTTCTAAAAAAACTTTAAAATATATAATGTTTGGTATTTGTAATTTATCGGTAATTCCGTTGCGTTTTGAGCCTAGTGATCGAAGCGAAATTGTGTCGCAAGTATTATTTGGCGAGCATTTTGAAATTATTGATACACTCAATCAATGGTCGAAAATCAAATTGCAATACGATGATTATGAAGGTTGGGTAGACAGTAAACAGTACCAAATCATCTCTGATGAAAATTATAAATTGCTTTCAAAAGAAGCTATTATTTTAAATTCGGATTTGGTAGAATACGTCTCCACTCCTACTAATGTTTTAATTCCGATTACTTTAGGTGCGTCATTATCGTTTTTGAATCACACCGATTTGAACACTCAGAATTACGAGTTTGAGGGATTGAAAATTAGTGGTATAAAACCTAAATCGAATTTGGTTTCAACTGCTTATATGTATTTGAATTCGCCTTATTTGTGGGGCGGAAAAACGCCTTTTGGAATTGACTGTTCTGGCTTTACACAAATGGTGTATAAATTGAATGGTTATAAGTTATTCAGAGATGCTTCGCAACAAGCCAGTCAAGGTGAAGTGTTGAGTTTTATTGAAGAAAGTGAGCCAGGAGATTTAGCTTTTTTTGATAATGAAGAAGGAAGTATAATACATGTAGGAATCATTTTAGAAAATAATTACATCATTCACGCCAGTGGAAAAGTCAGAATTGACCGATTGGACCATTTAGGAATTTACAATGCAGAAACGAATAGACATACGCATCGACTAAGAGTTATTAAAAAAGTGATATAAAAAAATCCTCTCGTTGTGAGAGGATTTTTTTTATTGTTTAATGAACTTAGAGTTTGAACTTCCTTTATCTGACATTACTTTAACAAAATAAGTTCCAGAAGTTAATTGCGATACATCAATACTCGTTGTTTCTTTAGCTTTTGGAATTACAACAACTAGCTGACCTAATGCATTATAAATACTAATTGACAATAGTTCAATGTCGTTTTTAGTTTGAAAATACAAAATATCTTTCGCCGGATTTGGTGCCAATTCAAAGTAATTTGAAAACTCAAAATCTTGATTAGCTAATGCTTGAATAGTTGTCGTTGCTGTGTTGGTCACAATTGGGAAATTATAATCAAAGTAGATACTAGCGGTATTGCTAAACGAACTTCCTGTTGCTAAAGTAGGTTTGGTCTTGATTTTGAAAGCAACATAACCATCATTATTGTCATTGTCGAAAGGCAGTTGAATGTTTTCGAAGATGAATTCTACTTGATTAGTATTGGTAATTCGTGTTACAAATGAATGACTTCCATCGACAGGAACTAAAGTTGCTATATCGAATTTAGTAGTATCAATTAGGTCTTTTACTACAATATTTTGCGCATTGGCTGTTCCTGTATTTTCAAATCGAATCATGTAATGAACATACTCACCTACTTTGTCTGGTGTTATTGTTGCACCTTCTAAACACGTTTTGTCGTTCGGATCGAAGGAGTTTACAACTGTTCTTACTAATGAAAAAGTATTATCTTCAATATAAAAATCAGTACCAACACCTGCGATTGAAGCTGTAAAATTTAAAATATCACCTGAATTTACTGAAGGAGTATCTGTTGGAGTATTTAAAAGTAATATAACAAGTATCTCACCACTTTCTAATGGAGCTAAGTTAGAAAAATTCCAAGTCAGCATATTTGTCATAGCTATTGATGCAGTTGGTATCGCTGTGCTTAATTCCATGATAGCGCCATTAAATGCAAACGAAATTGTTCCAGATTGCATAGTGTTTCCTTTGTTTTTGTACTTTAATTTAAAACTTGAATACAAACCAGGAGACGATTGTGATAAAGGAAAAATTGAAACTTCAACATCATTGATTGGCAAAGGTGTCAAGCAAAAATCTTGCAAAAAAACGGGAGATGTAGCTGGAAAAGAAACAGTTATATTATTTGGTGAAATACTATAATAATTAGGGTTTTCTAAAACTGGAGTTATGGTATAAGAACCCGCAGCTAGCGGAATTGAATAGGTTCCACTGGCATTGGCTATGTAATTTCCCGAGTTAGTTCCATTAGTTACAGCTAAATTCAAATTGGGATAAACCAAATCAGATGCAGCACAACCGTTTCCATCAAAATCCACCTTAACATTACCTTGTACTGTATAAAATTGACCTGGTGGATTAAAAGAACAGTAACTATTTACAACACAATTTGAATTGCCATTTGTATTCATTGCTGACACAATATTTGGAATATCCGACTCTTTGGCACATATATAATTTAAATTAGGACAATTTGAAAGAAAAATTGGATCAAAGTAATTTGGTGAGTAAATAGTTTCAATAAAAGTATCCTTAATAAAAAGTGATTGTAAATTGGGGTTATTACTACAATCAAGCATAAAAAAAGTATACCCTAAATGCGCCTCTAAGTGTAAGGTTTCAATCAAGTTATTAGATATAACTACTCCTTCATCTTCAATAGGAGGAAAATTGACTTCTGTTAGGAAGTTATTACTACAATCAATACTTTCCATATAAGGTCTGAATGTTAAATCTAAAGTTGTGAGTTGATTATTACTACACCCTAAAAAAAGCAAATTCGCAAAATTTTCTATGCCTTCTAATGACGTTAAATTAGCATTATCAATATTTAAACGCTCAACATTGAGTACTTCTGCAACTTCTATTTCACCGTTATTGTTGGTGTCAATCTTGATATTATCTTGCAAAGGCCAATTAGTCTGAGCGATTTCATTAGTTACATCAGCTTCAAGTAAAATAGCTTTAAAATTCGGATCCGGAAAATTGATGATTTGCGCATTAGTTCCAATAGCAACGACTAAAACAAGAAGAGTATACAGTTTTTTCATAACAAAAATTTGAGGTGTAAAAGTAAAATAATAATTGAAAATAAAAACCCTTTCAGGTTAATTTTGAAAGGGTTATTTGTTTTAATGACTCACATCTTTTACATCATTGGGATTGTGTTTGTATTTGAATATAAAAGTGAAAAATAGTAGAATTATTAATGCATAACCCGCAAATGAAAACCAAACATTTGTCCATTGAACTTTATTCTCAATAGTAAAATAACTTACTGTTCTTCCCGCAAATTCGCCACCTAAAATTGCTCCAACACCATTTGTCATCAGCATAAATAATCCCTGCGCACTTGATCTCATTTTACTATCAGTTTCTTTTTCAACAAACAAAGAACCTGATATATTAAAGAAATCAAAAGCCATTCCATAAACAATCATCGATAAGATTAAGAAAATTACTCCAGAGCCAGGGTTACCAATACCAAATAAACCAAAACGTAGTACCCAAGCAATCATACTAAACATCATTACTTGTTTGATACCGAATCGTTTTAAAAAGAAGGGAATCGTTAAGATAAACAACGTTTCAGAGATTTGTGAAAGTGAAATGATAAACACTGAGTGCTCTACCCCAAAAGTACCTTTATACTCAGGATTTGAACCAAAATCCCTGATAAATGTATCACCAAACATATTCGTTATTTGCAAAGCTGCACCCAAAAGCATAGCAAATACAAAAAAAATAGCTAACTTCTTTTGCTTGAAAAGCACAAAGCTATCCAACCCAAATTTACTTGATAATGATTGATTGGTATTCTTATTTTCTGCTGGAACATCTGGCAAGGTATAACAAAATAATCCAGTAATAATCATCGCAACTGAAGCAAAAATAAATTGAATTGAATTAGATTTCCAGTCTGTCAAATCTGTAATCCACATTGCTAAAATAAAACCAATTGTTCCCCAAACTCGAATTGGGGTGAATGTTTTTTGAACATCAAAATTATTTTTATTTAAGATTGCATAACTTACTGAGTTATTTAATGCTATTGTTGGCATATAAAAACAACTTGTTGCAAAAATAATCCAATACATTTCAGCAGAATTTGTAGCTTTAGATGCAAAAAATATTGCTATTCCAGCAATTATGTGTGAAAAACCTAAAACTTTTTGTGCACTAAAATATTTATCGGCAATAATCCCTAGTAATGCAGGCATAAATAAACTTGCCCATCCCATAGAACCATATGTTCTGCCAATAGATAGACCAATACTACTTCCCTCTAACGGACCGAAAGTTTGCCCCATATATCCTCCCAATGAAATCAACCAAGCACCCCAAACAAAGAATTGGAGGAAATTCATTATCGTTAGTCTTAATTTTAAACTCATAATTATACGATATAGTTAATGTAAATAGATTGTAAATCTACTATTAAAAATGAGATTTGCAAAAAAATCAATCTACCATTAAGAATGCAATTTTTATTATGAGATTTCTCCTTCGTCGAAATGACAAAGCTCGAAGAGAAAATTAATTATTAATAATTTCTTCAGCCAATTCTAAAACGGCGGTAAATTGTTCTTCTCTAGTAAGATAAGAATTGTCAATTTCAATAGCATCATCGGCTTTGACTAAAGGAGAATCATCACGGTGCGTATCAATGTAGTCGCGTTCTTGGACATTTTTCAACACTTCTTCATACGTTACCAAATCGCCTTTGCCTTGAAGTTCGTCAAAACGGCGTTGCGCACGAGTTTCTGGACTAGCAGTCATGAATATTTTGAGTTCAGCATTCGGGAAAACAACGGTTCCGATATCGCGACCGTCCATTACAATTCCTTTTCCTTTTCCCATCTCTTGTTGTTGTTCGACTAATTTGGAACGCACTTCAGAAACTTCGGCAATTTTGCTAACAAAACTAGATACTTCGATGGTTCGGATTTCTTTTTCAACGTTAACATCATTCAGATACATTTCGGCAAAACCCAAATCAGGATTGAATTCGAAATGCAATTTGATGTTAGGCAAACTATTGATTAAGGTTTCTTTATCAAAAAAATCGTTGGAGATATAACCCATTTGCATGGAAAAAAGTGTAATTGCTCTGTACATGGCGCCAGTATCAACATAGACATAGCCTAAATGTTTAGCTAATTGTTTGGCTAAAGTACTTTTCCCAGTTGAAGAAAATCCGTCGATTGCAATAGTAATTGTGTTCAATATGCTACATTTTAATATTCGTCGCCAAAGTTAATCGTTAATCCGAATAAACTAGTGTTGGCAGCTAAAGTATATCGTGAATAGGAATAATTAAATTTTAATTTTCTCATTTTTAATCCGAAACCTACTGAAAGACCAGAGAAACTTCGTTGTTCTAAAATACGTAATTCTTCTGATCGTCTGAAATTATATCCAAGTCTAATATTAAATCCTTTTGTCGGAAACAATTCGGCTCCAAAAATAACATGGCGCAATGCATTATTAAAAAAAGACACTTTTTCTTCTGTTGAACCACCATCAATATTGCCAACAGCGCGATTCGGGTTCACAAAAGCGATTTTCCATTGTTGCAAATTCTCTAAGGTCAAATGCCAACGAAGCGGAACATTTTCTACTTCTTGAGAAACACCCGCTATAATTTCTAGAGGTAATTTTTCTTGAGTTCCTGCATAAGTTGTAATCTGAGTGCCAAGATTTCGAACAGCCAAAGCCCAATTGATATCGTTTTGAGTATCAATGTACAATGCTCCCAAATCGACAGCTGCACCAAAAGAGCTGTAACTTTCTAAAGTTGAATTGATGAGTTTGGCATTGGCGCCTACATACAATTCGGTAAACGGAACATTGTAAGCATAACCGAACGATAACGCAATGTCACTTCCTGTGAAGCTTGATGTAGGTTGACCTAATTCGTCGTAACCATCAAATTTTCCATAATTTACATAATTGACTCCAGCGTGAAATGTTTGCACGTGTCGATCGTAAGTATAAGCGTAAGAAGCTGTTCCATAAGTGATTTCACCGTACAAATTTCCGTAGTTCAACGACAGATGATTATCCATTTCAGCGTTAATCGTGGCTGGATTGAAATGCGCTTGATTGACATCACTATCATAAATTGTGATCACTTTTCCGCCTAAAGCAGCTTGTCTGGGTGACGTTACAAGATTGAGAAACTGATATACAGAATTACCTCCTATTTGACTGTAATTTACAGCGCAAAAAAGTATGCAACAAGAGATAATTAGCTTTTTTAACATATATGTTTTACAAGTTGACCTATCCTATAACGGAGTTGCGAAGATATTATTTTTAAATGTAAGGTAAAAGCAAAAAAAAGGCATAAGAAAAACTTATGCCTTCTGATTCTTTTGAAGCTAAATTAGAGATTCTTTGCGTTTTTTACTTTTTGATTGGTAATGGCAATATCAATAACTTCGCTCATTTCTTTTACATAATGAAACGTCAATCCTTCTAAATAAGTAGATTTTATTTCTTCTATGTCACTTTTATTTTCGTGACATAAAATGATTTCTTTAATATTAGCTCTTTTGGCAGCTAGAATTTTTTCTTTGATTCCGCCAACAGGTAATACTTTACCACGAAGTGTAATTTCACCCGTCATAGCAATATTTTTCTTGATTTTTCTTTGTGTTAAAAGAGAAACTAATGAGGTCAACATTGCAATTCCAGCACTTGGACCATCTTTTGGTGTTGCTCCTTCTGGAACGTGTAAGTGAAAATTATATTTTCCCAAAATCTCAGGATTGATTCCGAATAAATCAGCATTCGACTTAATATATTCCAAAGCAATTGTAGCCGATTCTTTCATTACTGTACCTAAATTTCCAGTTAAGGTTAAAGCTCCTTTTCCACTAGAAATCAATGACTCAATAAAAAGTATATCACCACCAACTGATGTCCACGCCAAACCTGTTACTACTCCAGCAACATCATTACCTTCGGCTTTGTCGCGTTCTAATTTTGGTGAACCTAAAATAGCTACAATATCTTCGTCGGTTACTTTTACATTGTACTCTTCTTCCATTGCAACTGACTTAGCAGCGTTACGAATCACTTGTGCCAATTTTTGTTCTAAACTACGCACACCCGATTCACGAGTGTAACCTTCAATAATTTTTTCTAATTGTTTTTTGCCGATCGTTAATTGCTTAGCATTTAATCCGTGTTCTTTTAATTGTTTTGGGAATAAATGTTGGCGAGCAATTTCAACTTTCTCTTCAGTCGTATAACCGGTCATTTTGATGACTTCCATACGGTCTTTTAAAGCAGGTTGAATGGTTGCCATATTGTTGGATGTTGCAATGAACATTACTTTAGATAAATCATAACCCATTTCTAAGAAATTATCATAGAAATCATTGTTTTGCTCAGGATCTAAAACTTCGAGTAATGCTGAAGACGGATCGCCTTGGTTGCTTACTGACAATTTATCAATTTCATCTAAAATAAAAACAGGGTTGGATGTTTTTGCTTTTTTAATGCTTTGGATGATTCGTCCAGGCATTGCTCCTATATAGGTTTTTCGGTGTCCGCGAATTTCAGCTTCATCGCGTAATCCACCTAATGAAATACGAACATATTCTCTACCTAATGCTTCTGCAACTGATTTTCCAATTGAAGTTTTTCCAACACCTGGAGGTCCAGTTAAGCAAATAATTGGCGATTTCATATCGTTTCGCAATTTTAAAACTGCCAAGTGTTCAATCATGCGTTTTTTAACATCTTCTAAACCAAAATGATCGCGATCTAAAATCTTTTGGGCATTTTTTAAATCGAATTTATCTTTTGAGAACTCATTCCACGGCAAATCAAGAATTAGTTCCAAATAATTACGTTGGATACCAAAATCAGGTGCTTGTGGGTTCATTCGCTGCAACTTACTGAATTCTTTTTCGAAGTGCTTTTGCGTTTTCTCGTTCCATTTTTTTGTTTTGGAACGCGTACGCATTTCTTCAAATTCTTGCTCATTGGAAACACCACCCAATTCTTCTTGAATGGTTTTCATTTGTTGATGCAAGAAATATTCGCGTTGTTGTTGATCTAAATCAAAACGAACTTTAGATTGGATGTCATTTTTAAGTTCTAATTTTTGAAACTCAACATTCATGTAACGTAAAGTTTCCAATGCTCTTTCTTTGAGCACATTCATTTTCAATAGATTTTGTTTTTCTTCAACAGTAAGATTCATGTTAGAAGAAACAAAATTGATTAAGAACGATTGGCTTTCTATGTTTTTAATTGCAAAAGTCGCTTCGGTTGGAATATTCGGACTTTCTTTTATGATTTGAACGGCAAGATCACGAATGGAATCAGCAATTGTATTGAATTCTGTATCGTGAAAACTAGGACGAATTTCCTGCACTTCTTTGATGGTTGCTTTGATATATGGAGTTTCCTGAATCACAGCATCCACTTCGAATCGTTTTTTCCCTTGAAGAATTACAGTTACGTTTCCATCAGGCATCTTTAACACACGAAGAATTCGCGCTACAGTTCCGATTTGATGGATGTCGTTTTTAGTAGGATCTTCATCCTCTTCATTTTTCTGGGCAACAACACCGATGATTTTATCACCCGCATTGGCTTCGTTAATTAATTTGATTGATTTATCTCGACCTGCTGTAATTGGAATAACTACACCAGGAAACAATACTGTGTTACGAAGTGGCAATATAGGCAGTGACGAAGGTAATTTCTCTTTCGACATTTCTTCTTCGTCTTCTGGAGTCATCAACGGAATCAATTCGGCTTCCGTATCGAACTCTTGAAGCGACAAATTGTCAAAAGATATAATTTTATGATCTGGCATAATAAAAGTAATAGTTGTCAAAATGACATTAAATATAAAACAAATGTACTTTAACTGATTATAAAAATAAATTAAAATCGATGTACAGCAATAAAAAAGCCTTTAAAAATGGGCAATGTGTAGTTCATCGATGAGTTTTATATAAATGCAATGACTGTGCCGCAAAAAAAAATCCGCCAAAAAGACGGATTTTTTTTATTTTTTAGTTTATTATTGTTTTGTATACACAATTGTAATGTCGCATGTAAGCTCAATAGGGCTTCCTCCTGAAGTACCAACAACACTACCATCTGGAATTGTTAAAGATAAGGTATTCCCATTTATGATATATGAATCATTGTAAGTATCACCACCATCAACATAGGTTAATGTTAGAATATTACCACTTACTGACCATGTTCCAGTAATATCAGGATCAGTAAAACAACCAATTATATCATCTATTGTAATCTCAACTCCTTTAGAATCTGCAGTAAATGTATTGTTTGCATTTAATGTTAAAAACATATCATCTAAACATGTTGTTTCGTTTAATTGATTGGTTACTGACGTTCCATCTCCATTTAAATCGGTAGGAATAGATGTATTAAAAGCAGTTAACTTATAAGTCCCATTGATTGATGGGTTATTCGTTGTTGTATTAGTAAAAGAAATATTTGTAAATTCTCCAAGACTAATTTGAGTTTGTAAAGACGAGTTTGTAGCGTTGAAACCAGTAAAACTAAACGTTCCTGAAACTTTATTTGTTGTAGTATTTAAAGAAGAAATAGTTAAAGTTCCAACTGATGTATTATTTGAAGAGTTAAGAGATGAATACGCACTGCCTCCTGTTATCGTTGAATTGTATTGAAACAATAACAAAGTAGAAGCTGTTGTATTTGCAGAAAAAGTTCCAACTGAAGGGTTAATACATTGAATTGAAATCGATTCTCCAACCGAATTAATAGCCGTAATTGCCAATTGTGGCCCGAAAGAAGTATCAGAATAGCTTGCAATTAGACTATTTGAAGTAAAAACTTCACCTTCAATGGTAGCCTTAAAAACTGAATTACCTTGATTATTTCCACCATTATCATCACCGCCAAAATCATCAAGATCAATAGCGCTATCAATTGGTTCGTTATCACACGATACAAATGAAATTGATGTAAAAACTAAAAAAAGCAATGATATAAATTGAATTCTTCTCATTTTAAAATTTTTTCCAAATGTAATTAATTTTTTATAATAAAAAAACCGCTAAAAAGCGGTTAATTCAATTTTATTAAATGATTAATTTAGTATATAATTTTGTAACAAACTTGTGTAAGCGGGTAAATTTGTAGTTGAGTCGTAGTTAATTGTTTTCACTGGACCTACATCTTTAGCAAACCAATAATCCGTTTGAACTTCTGCAGTTGGCGCTCCTGACACACTTGTTAGTTGAGTAATTCTGACGTTGATTACATTGTTAAAGGTTTCACCATTTACAGTAATACTTGTATTATTATTAAGAATTTCACCTGTATAACTGGTATTCATTACGATAGCTGGAAATGTTGGATCACTAAAAGTTGTAGTTTGATTGTAGGTTCCTGTCCAAGTTTGACCATTGGATAAATAATCTTTTAGCAATAATGTTTCAAAACCTGAAATATTACCTGTCAATCCTTGTCCGTAATCAATCTCAAATGAATCAATTTTTAAGTAATAATTTCCAGATGATTTTCTTAATCGAGTAACTGGAGAAGCAGTTGCCCCATTGGTACTCGTACCAAAAGTTGCGTTAAAGGTGTAATAAGTATTTCCATCAATAGAATTGATTGAAACTATTTTCATTGGCTGTTGATTGACTCCATTCTGGCTAAAAGTCCATTGATTATTTAATGCGGCTGGCCAATAATCGCCAGTTGAAATTCCACCATCATCATCGTCATCAATGACTACATCAGTAAAATCATCTAAATCAATCATGCTATCAATTGGTTCATTATCACATGAAATAAATGAAATTGAAACAAAAAGTGACACTACAATTGATAAAAGTTTTGTTTTGTTCATTGTGAATTATTTTTTTCAAATATAAATAAATTCTAATAAGATTAAAATTTTTCTTACACTATTATTTACTTGTCAAATGACTTCTTTTCATGAAACTTAGGACAATATAACCCAACAAGAAAAATATTGCTAAAATAAAAATTGAGTTCTTTAAACTATCTGAAATGGCTCCAACAAAACCAAAAATAAAAGTTCCTAAAACAATTGCTATTTTCTCTGTAACGTCAAAGAAGCTAAAGTAGGTCGCATGATCTTCAGTATCAGGTAATAATTTGGAATAGGTTGATCTAGACAACGATTGTATTGCTCCTAACACCATTCCGATGGTTGCTCCAAGCGAATAAAATTGTAAATCAATGTACTTATTATCCTTGTCTAAAAGATAAGCCGCAAAACAAATTAAACCCCAAATGGCTATGGTTAGTTTGAGTGCTTTAATATTTCCAATTTTCTCAGAAATTCGAGAAAATAAAAAGGCTCCAAATATTGCCACCACTTGAATCAAAAGAATAGTTATGATTAATTTGTTAGTGTCAATTCCGAGTTCTTTTTTTCCGTAAAGTCCAGCCAATAAAATAATAGTTTGCACACCTGTACTGTATAAAAAAAACGCTGTTAGAAACTGCTTTAAACTGGTTTCTTGCTTTAAACTTTTGAGTACTTCTTTTAATTCTTTAAAGCCTTTAAAAATAAAATCTTTCTCTGGTTTTTTGTGAAACACATTGTTTGGCAAATGATAAAAAGTCACTTGGGCGAAACCCATCCACCAAATTCCGACCATTAAAAATGAAATTCGCGCTGGTAATGCTGGATCTGAAATCCCAAATAATTCGGGTTTCATCACCATTATTAGATTAAAAGCTAACAGCAAAACCGAACCTGTATAACCAAACATGAAACCTTTGGCACTCACTCTATCATGATCTTTGGGTTCAGCAATTTCAGGCAAATAGGAATTGTAAAAAACAATACTTCCCCAAAAACCAATGCTTGCCAAAATGGTAAAAACGATACCAATCCACAAAGTTTCCACATCTTTAAAGAAAAACAAACTCATCACTGAAAGCGATCCTAAATAACAAAAAAACTGTAAAAATTTCTTTTTGTTTCCCGTGTAATCGGCAATTCCGGATAATATTGGAGAGAGAATAGCTACTATCAAGAATGAAAAAGATAAAGAATACGACAGCAATGTTGAATTGTGAAACTCGGTTCCTAAAAAGCGAACAATCCCGTCATTTTCACTGGTTATTGATTCGTAGTAAATAGGAAAAACTGCTGTTGCAATTACTAAACTATACACAGAATTTGCCCAGTCATAAAATGCCCAAGCGTTGATTAATTTTGGATTTCCTTTTTCTAGATTTGCCATAGGGTCGAATTATTTAAAATAAAAAAGTCGTTCATTGATACGAACGACTTCAAATATACTATTTTTATTTTACGTCAATTATTATTTAAACGTTACGCCAAATTTTGCCGCTTCAGCTTTCACTTGTGGAATCAAAGCTCTTAAATTAGCAATACGCGTTTCATCTGCTGGGTGCGTGCTCATGAATTCTGGCGGTTTGTTTCCTCCAGCGCTAGCCGACATTCTTTCCCAAAAAACAACTGATTCATCTGGATTGTAACCCGCAATTGCCATTAATAACAATCCTATTTGATCGGCTTCCGTTTCGTGTGCTCTACTGAACGGTAGCATTCCTCCTAATTGAGTGGCAGCACCATAGGCTGTCATAGCAATTTGTTGGGTTTCTTCACTTTTTCCTCCAGTAGCAACAGCAACACCTACTCCACCTAATTGTTGTAATAAACCGGCACTCATACGTTGTTGCCCGTGATTAGCAAGAGCATGCGAAACTTCGTGCCCCATTACACAAGCGATACCCGCATCCGTTTTACAAATCGGCAAAATTCCTGTATAGAACACAATTTTTCCACCTGGCATACACCAAGCATTAACGTCTTTGCTTTCTACAAGTTTGTATTCCCATTGGTAACCATTCAAATAATCAGCATGACCATTAGCAGTAAGCCAACGTTCGGCAGCTACTTTTATTTTTGTTCCAATAGTTTCAATTTTTTTAGCATCTGCTGTTCCAGTTACGACTTTGTTCTCTGACAAAAACTGATTGTATTGTTGGAAAGCCGAAGGGAAAATTTCACTATTTCCAACCAATGCCATTGTTTTTTTACCTGTAAATGGATTGGTTGCGCAAGCAATTATCAAAGCTGAAACTGCTAATCCAAAAATGATTACTCTCTTGTTCATAGTTGTAAATTTAGTCTAACAAATTTAAAGATTAAATACCAATAAAATGTACTTCGGTAAAATCTTTATCAACAACTAAGCCATTTTCAAGGTCTAAAAGGTCTTTATCAAAAATTATTTTTTCATTATCAATTTCTATTCCTTTGACTTTAAAAGGTAATCCTTTCAGATTCAATTTAATGGTTTGGTAATTGGTTTCATACGAACCTTCTTTATGTTGGGTAATGAACAATTCATTTTCTTTACCATTTAGTGAAAACGTTTTATAGCTGAATCTACCTTTGTTGTAATCATAGCCATCTTGCGCATCTTCATAAACATAGGATTTTTCTTTTCCGAGTTTGTAATACACATCCAATGACAATTCAGGTGATTCAATTTGTCCCACGTATTGCTGAATAGGATATTTCGGAATAATCGCGCCTTCTTTAACAAAAATCGGAATTTGATCAAAATCGGTAGCGACCCAAAGTTCTTTTTTCCCTTTTACGATTTCTTCGGTCCAGAAGTTGTACCAATTTCCTTGCGGAATGTACATTCTTCTACCTAATGCATTTGGCTCTAAAATCGGACAAACTAAAATCTGATTTCCAAAGATGAATTCGTCGGTTCTGTAATGCGTTTGAGTGTCTTCTTGATCAAAATACACCAATGGTTTTAACATCGGAACACCATCGTTGATGTACTGCCAAAACATGGTGTACAAATACGGCAATAATTGATAACGTAGTTCAACAAACTTACGCGTAATATCAATTACTTCTTCACCAAAACTCCACGGTTCTTGTTCGCCATGATGACCCGATGAATGCGTTCTACAAAACGGATGAAAAACGCCTAATTGAATCCAACGAGCATATAATTCGGCCGATGGTTGTTCAGCAAATCCACCAATATCAGAACCTGTGAATCCCATTCCGGAAATAGACATACGTTGCGCTTGAACATTGGCAATCCACAAATGCTCCCATGAAGCAACATTGTCACCTGTCCAAGACGATGTATAGCGTTGTGCTCCAGAATAAGCGGAGCGTGTAATAATGAAAGGTCGTTTTGGATACGCAAATCGTTTTACGCCTTCATAAGTCGCGCGTGCCATTTGAGTTCCGTAAATATTATGTGCTTTTCTGTGACTGCAGTTGTTTCCATCGTAATTGTGTCGAACGTCTAACGGAAATGTTTTGGTTGGAACTTCCATTACTGCGGGTTCGTTCATGTCGTTCCAAACACCTTTCACTCCTATTTCGGCCACTAATTCTTTGAATAATGTTGCCCACCATTCTCTTACTTCTGGATTAGTATAATCGGGGAAATTGCATTCGCCTGGCCATACTTTTCCTTTCATGTACGGACCATCAGCACGTTTACAGAAATAATCTTTTTCTAAAGCTTCTTTGTAAACTGAATATTCTTTATCGATTTTGATTCCGGGATCAATGATGACGATAGTTTTGAAACCGTCTTTTGACAATTCAGAAACCATTCGTTTTGGATCGGGAAAATAATCTTTATTCCATGTAAAACAACGGAAACCATCCATGTAGTCAATATCTAAATAAATAGCGTCACACGGAATTTGAAGTTCACGAAATTTACCTGTGATTTCTTTTACTTTACTTTCTGGATAATAACTCCATTTACATTGATGGTAACCTAATGTCCACAATGGCGGAAGTTCTGGTTTTCCTGTTAAATGCGTGTAGGTTGTAACTACATCACTCATTTTTGGTCCGTAAATGAAATAATAATTCATTTCACCACCATCAGCCCAAAAGCTGGTTACACCCTTGCGTTCGTGACTGAAATCGAAAAACGAACGGAACGTATTATCAAAGAAGATTCCGTAAGCTTTTGTATCTACCAAACCTATATAAAAAGGAACTACTTTGTACAATGGTTCTTGGTCTTTTTGAAAAGCGTATTGATCGGTTGCCCAATTTTCAAGACGTTTTCCTTTGAGGTTCATGTGCGTTGCTTTATCACCTAAGCCATAAAAACTTTCACCATCGCGAGAAGTTTTGCTCATTTTTACGATGTTACCACCAAATTCGTAGCTTTCTTCCCAATGAAATCCGATTTCATCCTCGAGAATTGTAGTTCCGTCGAGTTCATACATTCCGACACGACAATCGTGTTTTTGAACTACAACAAACACTTTTGAAGTTTTAATACGGTAATGATCTTCTTCTTCGCTGACTTCTAAAACATTATATCCGTGCGATTGTGTTTTATCGATGGCATACGAAAAGTCATTACTAAAGTATCCTTTTGCAGTAAAACGAAAACGAATCATACTGTCGCGAAGAACAGTAACTCGTAAAATAACATTGTTATCGGTGTGAAAGTCAATCGAATCGACTTCGTGTTTGTAGGAAACAATTTTAGAGGGAAATAAATCGCCTTTGTATTCTAGTTCGGTATTAATTATCATAGGTTGATTTTTGACAAAGTGCCAAATTTACAAAGTTGATTACTATAATTTAACATCTAAATTGAGGTTTTTTTAACTATAACGTTTGCGGTTGTTTGGATTTGCCACAAAGACACAAAGGCACAAAGTTTTTTTGTATTTACTTGCGCCTTTGTCATATTATAAAGCATTTTTATACTGTCTTAAATACACAAATTCCCAATGGCGGAAGAATCACCTCCGCAGAAAAATCCCTACCGTTCCATGGTGTAGCTTCAATTTTGATGGCTTTTGCATTGGAAACGCCACTTCCGTTGTATTCTATTTTATCGGAGTTGAAAATTTCTGTTAACTTCCCTTTCTTCGGTATTCCGATACGGTAGTTTTCGTGAACGACGGGCGTCATGTTACACACAACTACTAAGTTCTCTTTTTCGTTGTTTCCTTTACGGATGAAAGTTAAGACTGAATTTTCATTATCCGAATAATTAATCCATTCAAACCCTTCGGCTGAGAATTGTTTTTCGTATAACGCTGGATTGTTTTTGTAAAGCGCATTCAAATCGGTGATGCATTTTTTGATTCCGTCATGGAAACCGTATTGTAACAAATGCCAATCTAGACTGCTTTCAAAATTCCATTCCGATGTTTGTCCGAATTCGCCACCCATAAACAATAATTTAGCTCCAGGATGCGTGAACATATAACCATATAATAATCGTAAATTAGCAAATCGTTGCCATTCGTCTCCTGGCATTCTACCTTGGATGGAGTGTTTACCGTACACTACTTCGTCGTGCGAAAGTGGTAACATAAAATTCTCGGTAAACGCATACGTCATTGAGAAAGTAATATCATTTTGATGGTATTTTCTGTAGACTGATTCTTTTCCGAAATACTGTAGCGTATCGTGCATCCAACCCATCATCCATTTCATTCCGAAGCCTAAACCGCCAAGGAACGTTGGTCGTGAAACCATAGGAAAACTCGTACTTTCTTCGGCAATAGTTTGCACATCAGGAAAATTAGAATAAACTGCTTCATTGAAATCTTTTAAGAAACTAATGGTATCTAGGTTTTCTCTTCCTCCGTAAATGTTCGGTTCCCATTCGCCGTCTTTTCGTGAATAATCTAAGTACAACATCGAAGCTACGGCATCTACTCGAAGTCCGTCAACGTGGTATTGCTGCAACCAAAAAATAGCATTACTAATTAAAAAGGAACGCACTTCGTTACGACCGTAATTGAACACTAAACTTTTCCAATCGGGATGATAGCCTTTGCGGATGTCGGGATGTTCATAAAGATGAGAACCGTCGAAAAAGCCTAAACCGTGAGCGTCACTTGGAAAATGCGACGGAACCCAATCGAGGATGACTCCGATTCCGGCTTGGTGCAATTTATCGACCAAAAGCATGAAATCTTGTGGCTTTCCGAAGCGTGATGTTGGAGCGAAATAACCAACCAATTGGTAACCCCAAGAAGGATCGTATGGATATTCCATCACAGGCATGAACTCAACGTGAGTGAAACCAGTTTCTTTCACATAGTTTACTAATTGATCAGCCAGTTCAACATAAGTAAGAAATTTTCCTTCTGCATTGCGACGCCACGAACCCAAATGCACTTCATAAACCGAATGTGGTTTGTCGAGCGCATTTTTGTCGGCACGAGTTTCCATCCATTTAGCATCTTTCCATTTGTAATCTAAATCCCAAATTACTGAAGCTGTATGCGGTGGTTTTTCGCAGTACAGAGCAAACGGATCAGCCTTTTCAGTAATGATGCTATTGTTGTGTGATTGTATTTTATATTTATAGGTTGTTCCTTTGTCAATTCCGGGAATAAAACCTTCCCAAATTCCGGAGCCATCCCAGCGAACAAAAAGATCGTGTTGTCCTTCTACCCAATAGTTGAAGTCGCCCACTACAGAGACTTTTTTGGCCGATGGTGCCCAAACAGCAAAGTAAACGCCTTTTACTCCTTTGACTTCAGTGAGATGAGCGCCGAGTTTTTCGTAGAGACGAAAGTGTTTTCCTGCTTTGAATAAGTCGATATCAAAATCGGTGAATAAGGAATGGGATTGTGTTGGGTTCATTTTTTTTCATTGCGAGGAACGAAGCAATCTCGTCCTCTTTATTATTAGTTTATTTTTATTTTGAACGCGGATGAAGCTGATTTCATGCGCTGATTTGTACTGATTTTATTTGAATTAATACCCCATAATCGTTTGTATTCCGCGTAACGGAATGACTGCCCATCGTGGTCGTGAATTCAGTTCGTAACCCAATTCGTATACTGCTTTTTCGAGAATGCAGTATTTGAGTAAGAAATTGATTTCGTGACTATAACCGATGTTCAAGTTACCCGATTGTGCTTTTTCAATGTAAGTTTCTAAGAATGTTCCGACCAGGTATTTGAACAGCAATTCTCCGGCTTTGAACAAATCTTCTTGCTCAAACGGATATTTATCTGCGTTGTTGAAAATCGTAGCGTAAATGGCGTAATGAAACGAGCGAAACATTCCAGCCACATCTTTTAATGGTGGTTGCTTTACTTTTCGGTCGCGAATGGTACTTTCGGGTTCGCCTTCAAAATCGAGTAAATAGAAATCGTCGCCGTTTACTAATACTTGTCCGAGATGGAAATCACCGTGAATTCGGATGCGCTCCGACTTCATTTTGGTCCAATCAAAATCGACAAAATGCTTACGAATCAGTTTTTTATTTTCGAGGAATTGATGCGCTAAATCCAAAGCCATTCCGTCAAGTTTGTGTAAACTATTCTCGATGATGTTCAGTCGGTTTTGGAATTGGTACAACAAGCGATTTTTCAACCAAACTGTATAGTCGCCGTTGTAGGTTGTTGGTGTAAAGGCCGTTTCGTGAATATCACTTCCGAGTGCAATGTGCATTTCGGCTGTACGAAGCGCTAAAGTTTGTACTCGTAAAAACAAACTAAGTCCAACCCAATCAATAATTTCTGGTGGAATTTCGTTGATTTTCAATCGTTTGAATAAATCTACATTAGGTAACTTATCAATCTTGATTTTTTTACGAGAAAGGTTGTCGAAAACGCCGTCCATTTGTTCAAGCATGAACTTCCAAGCATCGCCTTGATTCGGAACCAATTCTTGCATCAGACCTAAGGTTATATTACCTTCAGTCATGGCAATATTGATGCTTCCAGTGTAGGCTGGCGTGTTTTGGTAATGCATTCGTTCGGTTAGGAAACGACTCAATTCATAATCAGGATTGGTGCTTACATAGATGCGTCGGAAGATTTTTAGTACAAATTTTTCGTTGTAAATAATGGAAGTATTGCTCTGCTCTACACCCATGAAACGTGAGGATTTGTATTCTTTATCTTCTAAAAAAGAACCTTTGTGAAATACCAACTTCAGTTCTTTACTTTCGGTAGATTGTGCAATATTTTCAAACAATAATCTACGGAAATCGTCTTGATGTAAGGCATCGACTAAATACCCTTCGATGTGACCAAATTTAGCTGGAGCGATGATGGTATTAGTATCCAATTCATCGGTAGTCATGAAAGCAATTGGCATAAAATAATGCTGATAAAACGCCTCCTTAAAATTGACTTCCAATAAAACTCCGTAATACGTGTTTTTTTTCGAATTAATTTTGAAATGATCTACAATCTCGATGTACTTTAGTGTACTGGCTTTTCCGCCGTACCAACGCTTATTGATAATGTAATTCTCGAGAATATCAGATGAAAATATTTTAATAAATTCATAGTCTTTGAACGCATCTTTCCATTCGTTTTTAAATTTAAACGAAGTGGTAAAGGTATCTTGATTGTCGTTTTTTAAACTCATAATTTTAGCCTCACATTAAAATTATTGTTGATTATTTTTGAATTTTGAACAAATGAAAAGGAAGTGTTGGATGTAGCTCAACGAAATTCCATTCTTTATCCCAATTGTAACTGTTTCCGGTAATTTGATCGACCACTGTAATCGATTGACCTTCATGGATTCCGAGTGATTTCAACGGTAATTTTACCCAAGCTTGTTTCGAATAATATGCATCTAAACTGGCAATCATTAGGGTTTCATTTTCTTTGTTATCGTCAAATTTGTAAAAGGCTATTACTTGATCGTTGTCGGTATCACAAAATTCGATATTGTTGGTTTGTTGTAATGACGCTTGCTCTTTCCTAACTTGATTAATCTTAGAAATAAGCATCGTAATTTTGTTTTCTTTCTCCCAATCCCAAAGGCGAATTTGGTATTTTTCGCTGTCCATATACTCTTCTTTACCCGGAATAGCATCCGAAACCATATATTCAAATATTGGCCCGTAAATCCCAACAGATGAACTTAATGTAGCTGCAAGGAAATATTTTTGAAGATGAGTACTTTCGTTTGCTCCTTGCAATGAAAACGGATTGATGTCAGGTGTATTAGGCCAGAAATTCGGACGGAAAAACTCCTTTTGATTGGTTTTAGTAAGTTCGGTTACGTATTCTTGCAATTCAGCTTTTGTATTGCGCCAAGTATAATAAGTATACGATTGTGTAAAACCTTGTTTGGCCAATTCATGCATGATTTTCGGACGCGTAAAAGCTTCGGCTAAAAACAACACATCTGGGTATTTCTTTTTTACTTCGGCAATAAGCCAACCCCAAAAATAGAATGGTTTGGTGTGAGGATTATCAACTCGGAATACACGAATTCCACACTCTTCTACCCAAAATAAAGCACAATCTAACAACTCTTTCCACAAGTTTTTCCAATCGGCGCTCTCAAAATAAATAGGTAAAATGTCTTGGTATTTTTTGGGTGGATTTTCAGCATATTGTACTGTTCCATCTGGTCGCCATTTGAACCATTGTGGAAATTCTTTCACATAAGGATGATCAGGTGCAGCTTGAAGAGCAAAGTCCATGGCTATTTCGATTCCGAGTTTTTTAGCTTTATTTACCATCGATTTAAAATCGTCAATCGTCCCGAGTTCAGGGTGAATGGATTTATGTCCGCCAAATTGTGAACCAATTCCCCAAGGCGAGCCAACATCACCAGGTTGAGCATCAGTAGCGTTGTTTTTTCCTTTTCGATTTACCTCACCAATAGGATGAACTGGAGGAAAATACAACGTATCGAAACCCATTTTTGCGACTTTAGGTAAAATCAATTCACAATCTTTAAAAGTTCCGTGTTTTCCCTCTTCTCGAGAAGCTGAACGTGGAAAAAATTCGTACCAAGTGCTAAAAAGTGCTTTTTGACGATCTACATACACTTTTAGTTCTTGCGTTTGATTGGCTAAAAATTTAGTTGGATTTTCTTTAAAAATGGATTTTAATTGATCCGAAACTGCTTCAACTATGGCTTGTTCGTATTTGGATTCATTTGAAAATAATTCCACTAACTCATTTAAGTATTTTTTGTCGGATGCAGAAACTGAAGAAAGCAAAGGTTTGATGTATTCTACTCCTTCAAGTAATTCCGATTTTACGTGTTGGTTGTCTTTGATTTTTTTACCAATTCCGTATTGCCAATTCAACGCATAATCAATCCATGCTTCAACGAAATACGAATAGTAACCTTGTTTTTCGACAGTAAAAGTCGCTTCGAAAGCATCGTTGGGCAATTCGGCCATTCTGACTTCCGACCATTTTTTATCTTTTTCGTATTTGTACTGAACTACTGCGGCCATTACATCATGTCCATCGGATAAAACATCGGCAGTAACTTCCACTTTCTGGCCTACAATTCTTTTTATAAAAAATGCCCCATTGTCTAGTTGAGGCAAAACATTTTCAATAATTACGCGTCTTTGATTTAACATTTTAAGTTATATTTATAATGTCGTAAATTACGAAAAAATACTATAACAAATAATTTGCTTAAAAATTTATTGAAATGTCAAAAAATAATGATGTAAAAGCGCAATCATTGAAAATTCCGAAGATAATACTAATAACAGCTAAATTTTTAGAGGTAATTTCTCCCAAATTCGCAACCTTATTTGCTGCCAAATTATTTACAACTCCGATAAAGTATAAAATTCCGAAACGAGAATTTCATATGGATTCAGAAAGCGAACAAAATACTTTACTGATTCCTTCAATCAATAAAGAAATTGTAGTGTATCATTATGGAAGAGGTGAAAAAAAAGCATTATTGGTACATGGTTGGTCTGGAAGAGGAACACAACTGGTTAAAATTGCTGATGAATTGTTAAAAAACGGCTATTCAGTTGTAAGTTTTGATGCTCCAGCACACGGGAAATCAAAAGGAAATTCGAGTATAATGATTGAGTTTATTGCATCAATATTGGAAATTGAAAAACACTATGGTTCGTTTGAAATTGCAATTGGTCATTCGTTAGGTGGAATGTCCATTTTGAATGCAATTAAGCAAAAGTTACAAGTAAAAAAGGTAGTAATTATAGGAAGTGGTGATATTATTCAGGATATTATTGATAATTTTATACTGAATTTGAAACTAAAACCCAACATCGCCATCCGTTTAAAAGACTATTTTGAAAATAAATATCAAGAAAAGATGGAGAATTATGCGGCTTCATTTGCTGCTAGAGAAGTTAAAATTCCGGTTTTAGTAATTCATGATTTGAATGATGAAGATGTCGACATTAAAGCAGCACATCATATACAATCGAATCTTGTTAACTCAGAGATTATGATTACTGAAGGTTTGGGACATCGAAAAATTCTGGGTAACAAAGAAGTAATAAATAGAATTATTGAATTCATAACAAAATAAAAAATGGAACTATTTGAAAACAATTGGTCGGAAAAATTACAACCACTTATCAAGAAATACAAAGGCAAAAAACACCCTTTAGATTATGAAAACATCTACCAGTTAATGGTTGCTGTCGTTTTATCAGCTCAAGATTCAGATGCCAACATTAATAAAATTGCACCTTTGTTTTTTGAAAAATTCCCGAATTTAGAATCCATGGCAGAAAGTTCGATTGATGAAGTAATTCCGTTAGTAAGTAAGGTTAGAAATTTCAATACTAAAGCAAGTTGGTTGATTGAAATTGCCCAAACTTTGAAGAGTAATAACAACATTCCTTCGAAACTTGACGATTTAATTGCTTTAAAAGGAATTGGAAGAAAATCGGCTAACGTAATCATGCGAGAGATGAAAGTTCCGGCAGAAGGCATTATTGCAGACTTGCACGTGATTCGCGTAGCACCAAGAATTGGTTTAATTACCGAGGCTAAAGATGGCAATAAAGTAGAAAAACAATTAATGCAAGTACTACCCAAAGAAATTTGGGGTGAAATTGGAATGGCAATTTCATTTTTAGGCAGGGAAACTTGTCGCCCTACAAATCCGAAGTGTCCTGATTGTACTATTCAAGAGCATTGTCAGTATTCATTAAAAACGATTTAAGTCAGGTTTTAGTTACTCTTATGCAATCAATTCCACTCTATTCATTAGTTATTTTCCCTAATGAAGCTCAAAAACAACTCGTCAAAGATTATAAACAGTTACTCAAAAGTAAGATTGGATGGTTTGGAAGTGCTAATGCTGCAGCTCACATTACAGTTATTAATTTTGAAAACGAACTAATGCTGGCTTTATATCTCGAACAAATTAGAGAATATTGTAAAAAAGTAGCTCCACAGAAAGTAATCTTCAATTCATGGAATTCGTTCGATGAAAAGACTTTTTTCGTTTCCCCAGAAAAAAATTCTGAAATATATCTGAATACTCTCATCAGTAATCTACATCATCACCTAGGTTTCAAAAACAATAACATAAAAGCTCATCTAACCATAGCAAGAGAACTTGATTTTGAAAAAATGAATACTACCAAAAGCATCTTTAATACAATAGATGTCTATTTCGAATTTGATTGTGATGCTATTTATGTTAGAAAGTTCAATTCTAACACCAAACAATACACTGATATTACTGAAAAAATCCTATTTGAAGGGTAAGTTAGCAGGTTTTTTATTTGGGCGTGCCCCAATTGAACAGAGTATTTGTAGTAAATAGAAACTTAGTTAAGTTCAATTGGGTCGGGCTATTCATTTCAATCTTTTACTCGTACCTCGCAAAAGGAT
>JAFLBS010000007.1 GCA_017303755.1 Flavobacteriales bacterium
CTAACAAGCTTTTCGGGTTCCGCTGTGTTTTTAAATGGTATAAATGAACACCACAAAACTGCAACCGAATCAATAACTAATTGATGTGTAGAAGACTAGAAATGAATAGTAGAATCAACTAAAAAAAATACCGTTGTTTAACGGATATCAAAATCGTTGTTCAGCCAACGATAAATAAGTAGGAATAAAATTACTTTGCAATGAATAAAAAACTATTTTTAATAACTAAAAACAAAAAACTATGAATCCAATTTCAATTAGAATGTACAAACTGACCATTGCTGCTTTATGCGTTATTTTAGCTCTTACTATTTTTTATTATAATTCGAAAGAACCAGTTGGAATACCAACACCCAAAGAAGATCCCATTTGTGAAGATTTCAGTTTAGAAACACCAAGCACCTTAGAAACAGGTGTAATTACTCAAATGGTGCAAAAGTACAGAACAACACAGCTGGTTTCTATTAATGCTGATCTGGTTACAACCGCCGATCCTTATGGGGATGCTCATTCGGTTTGGTTTGACCTTAAAACGTTAAAGAAATTCATTTTTCATATCGAGCACAATGTAAGAGTCAATGATCCAGGCAATACCGATAAGTTAGGAATGAGATTGTATTATGCAGCTTATCCTGATCATACATTTATGAACCGTAAATTGGACTTACAAGATGTAGATGACGACTATGAATACCGACACACTGTAGTTATGATTCCAACTATTTTCAACTCACCCGTAGGCAATGTTGACTTTAACCCATTGGACATTTCAACCTATAAAGGGTACATCAGCCAACCAAAACTTATTAACGAAGACATACGTCCTTATCAGGCATTAAATTATGAACCAATGGCATTATCAAACACTGAACGTGTAATATCTAGAAATCACGGTTCGTTGATTCCGCCCGCACCACCAATTGTAGAAGCATTTTAATTCCAATAGATGTTAGTTTACCAGCCCACTCTCAGTAAAGTATTATTGATTATACAAACAGTAGTTGTACCGCTTGTAGCGCTCTTTTATTATCCAAAAGTTAAAAATACGTATTGGAAGTGGCTGGTGTTTTATTTAATTTTTATTGCTGTGCAGGAATTGTATTTTACCTACAACAATTCAATACTTACACTACCCAAAACCCACTATTTTGCTTACATCGGTATTCCTATTCAGTTTCTATTTCTGTTTTGGTTGTATGCTATTAAATCGTTAAACAATAAGGCCGTTTTTTGGGTTTTTTCTGTACTGTTAATAGTTACAGTTTTGCCTATTGAATGGTACAGCGAATTAAAAACGGTGAACTCAATTACAATTACACTTGGTTCCCTCTTACTGATGATACTTGTTTTTTTAGAATTTCAGAAACAGATAATGAACGACGATATTTTAGAATTTAAACATAAAAGAATGTTTTACATCAATCTGGGTGTACTGTTGTTTTATGTGGGATGCGTTCCATTTATGGGATTGTACAATTTCATCAAAAAAGAACATTCAATTTGGAATTCTTACTATCTTTATTTTGTAGTTTCTAATTGTTTATTGTATGTTTCTTATATACTATCATTTGTATGCGGAAAGAAGAATTAATAGGTACGATTATTTTATTTAATGTATTTTTCATTGCCTTCGTCAGTGCAATAATCATCTACATGCGAAATTATCAAATCAAAAAAAAACAACACAATGCCATGTTGCAAATCCAACACGAAGAACACCAAAAAGAGCTACTTTCCACCCAAATCGAGATTCAACGACAAACCATGCAGCATATTGGTAGAGAGATACACGATAATGTAGGGCAGAAGCTCACTTTAGCCAGTTTGTATACCCAACAATTGGCCTTCGAAAACAAAGCGCCGCAAATCAATGAGGCAATCGACAACATTAGCTCCATCATCAACCAATCGCTTTCAGAATTGCGCGAGTTGTCTAAGTCGCTAACCGATGATACTATTGAAGCAAATTCGATTCATCAACTAATTTCATTAGAAGTAAAAAAGCTAAAAGAACTGCAATTGTGCAGCGTTTCATTCGAGAACAACAAACCAGAGTTAGAACTGCCGTACCATCAAAAATCAATCGTGTTTCGCATCTTGCAAGAATTCATTCAAAACAGTATCAAACATGCTCATTGCGATGCCATAACAATCGAATTAATGACCAATTCAAACAGTGTACAATTAGTAATAAAAGACAACGGAAAAGGATTTGATACGCAGATGAACAGTACCGGAATTGGATTAGTCAATATGAAAAAAAGAGCCGAACTAATTGGAGGTACTTTTCATTTGATGAGTGAACACAACACCGGAACCCAATTAACCGTTTCGTTACCGTTATAAATATGAAAAAGTCAATAGTCATAGTCGATGATCACGTGTTAATTGCACAAGCTTTAAAAGGTATAATTACCAACTTTGAGCAGTTTGAAGTGTGGTACGAATGTGATAATGGTAAAGTGCTTCAACAACAATTAGCATCAAAAAGCACACTTCCTGATATAGTACTTTTAGACATTAGTATGCCAGTAATGGATGGATTTGAAACGGCAAAATGGCTTAAAGAAAACCATCCCGAAATACTGATCATGACGTTAAGCATGCAAGACGACGAGCAAAGCGTCATCAAGATGATTAAAAATGGTTCACACGGTTATCTATTAAAAAACACGCATCCAGCCGAATTAGAAAAAGCCTTAACCCGATTAGTAGAAGATGGTTATTATTATCCTGATTGGGCTTCGCGTATGGTTTTTAATAGTTTGAATCAGGATAAAAAGCAGGAGAATGCTATCAAACTTAGCGATAGAGAAAAAGAATTCCTGTATTATTCGGTTACCGAAATGAGCTACAAAGAAATAGGAGAGAAGATGTTCTGTAGTCCGCGAACCGTTGAAAGCTACCGCGATAGTCTATTTGAAAAACTAGAACTCAAAACTCGAGTTGGCTTGGCTGTTTACGCCTTAAAAAATGGCTTTGACCAATGGGAGAAGTAGGTCTTAGAATCCAGTAGCAGAAGGCAGAAGTCGTAGTCACAGTCACAGTTTTCAGAACAAAGAAGATAGAAAATAGAGCATAGAACCATAAAGGAAAAACTTAGTGGCCTTTGTGACTTCTTCGCGCCTTTGTGGTAAAATAAAAAAACTCCCCACAAAGTGAAGAGTTCTATTTTTTATACTGAGTTTGCAACCTGCGTTTTGACCACTATCTCATTACCTTCCCAAACAAATTCTCAAAATTATACGACACATTCAAAAAGCCTAAGAAATTAGAGTTTTCAATATCGTATTTTATGATAACAGGAAACCACAAATCTTCCGCGATGCGCACTCTGATTTCGGCATTGCCAAAAAACTGATGTTGTTTTTCGTCTTCCATACGGTTTTTAAATACCGCTTTGTATTCCATAGCAGCTTTGAGTTCAAAGAAACTCACGTTTTGTTTTCCTCTGGCCAATTTAAAATTCACACCAGCTGTTGAGGTTAAGTCCAAGCGTTGCATTGGAGTAACAGCCACTGTATCGGCGTATTTCAGTAATGCTCTGATGTCAATTTCATTACTCGCCGCTTTATTGCCTTTTAAAAACACAGTTCCAAAAGAAGCCTGATTGAATCGTCCTTCTGCATCGGCCGTTCCATCTGCAGCCACTGTCCACAAAGGTTTGGCATCAATAGCATTGTATTCGTTGCTTTTGAGTTGTTTAAAAGCCGTTACAAAGTCTTTGACCTCTTTCGCTTCAAATGCACTATTGGCTTGTACTTTTTCCTTAAAACGATTACTAATGGCACTGTAGTAGTTATTGGTTGCTGTATCTTCATACGAAATACCATTAATGATGTCTTCAGTGGCTTTTTCGATTAAATCCATTTCTTGTTGTCGGTTTACTGAAGTCAGGTTGGTCAACAATTCCGATTGTATTTCTTCAATTACAGTCATGAAATTGGTGTAATTTTCACCATACAAAGTACTGGTTAAGACCGCCAATTGCTTGTCTCGCTCATTGATAATGGCATAACTAAAACCACCCGAAAAACCAGTGTAACTTAGATTGTCATCAAGGTTGACTTTAAAATTGAACTGAAAGTTTCTGGAAAAACGCTCTTTTACAAAGTTTACGTCTTGCATCAACTCGGGATTGGCTTTGGCTTTTAAAGCAAATAACGTACTGTTGAATTCAATTGATTTTTCATCGCCAGTTAAATTAGTGGTAGCCAATTGGTAAAAACTAGCTAAAATGTCTTTATAGTTACCCGATTTGGAGTTTTCGTTTTTTTGAAACTCATGCAGGACTTGATCTTTGGTTAAAGTAGCTTGTGCTAAAGAATTCAAACTTAAAGTCAACAATAGAAGAAGGGCTATTTTTTTCATAAGGATGGATTAAATTTTTACATAATTCAAAACGGAATACAATTCACCCGTTTTGGTTTTAGAAAAATGAATGTCATTTCCCGCCGAATCAGTTCCACTAACAGTTACTATCGTTTTACCATCGGGTGGATTGGAACCCGAAATGATGATGTAGTATTCACCATTGGCTAATTGAAAGCTTTCAGTAAATGAAGCATCTCTCGAAAAACGAATATCATCAAAATTAGCAATATTATCGATAAATACTCTAATGGGTAGCGGAGCCACGCCACCATACACTTTTACATCAATTGTTATCATGGTACTATTATTAAATATAAATTACAACTACAGAGACTGAGACTGCGACTTTCTTCTCGCTATCAAATACACAATCAAATACAAAACAGCAAACGCCAACGCTGCCGAATACTTCAACCAGTAATTAAAATGATAGTACGAATTGAAATAGTCTTTTCCTGAGCTAAAGGTACAAAATGTAGTATGAATTTCACTAAATCGAGGTACCGAACACATCGATAAAAGGAGTCTTGTATTTTCGTAGATATCGGTAAATAAGGTGGTGAAAATCAGTAAGTAAAATATACTATTCAGCCATTTAGGTTGCTTTTGAAGTTGGTTCACCAAAAAAACAAAAAATAAAAACCAACCTGTATAGCCAAACATAAAAACAAAGTCAACCTCATAGAACACTCTCAATTGAGCATGTTCTTTGCCCAAGCTAGTAACGTAGCCAATAAACTGTTGTAAGTTTTCAAAATACTGTGGGTTTTGTTCGCAATTGAATTCGTTAATAACGTTCAACTTTGCGCTCATAAGGAAGAGTGAAATAACACAAGTACAAAAGAAATAAAAATGACCTGCTTTTACCCAAAACGGAACCGATTTACTGTAGAATTTAATGTTCATAGTATTAGTTTTATTCGTTATTGTTTACTACCATTTCCGCACGAGCCAGTTGGTATTTTTTCCAGTCAAAATTCTCCAGATGAGTGAGTGCAGCTTCTACGCCGTGAATAATAAGTTTTCTCTTTTCGGTATCTCCAAGTGAAAAATTAAGCCATGATATATCAGATTTATACACCTCAATATTCGATACGCAATACGTTTGATAAAAAGTATGCTTGCGTAAAAAGGCTTTGTCATAGTTAAAGCGAACGGTATTGAAAATGGCATATAAATACGAGAATAAACTAGTAAATGACGTGTTTTTTATAGCCTTTTGATCTTGAAGTCGGGCGCCAACTACAGGAACACGAGCAAAGACAACATTTGGGTCGTGAAATATATTAATCGGAAAATTGGATAGTGTGCCACCATCAGTAAACCATGCTTCACTAGGAATTTCGTTTTCATTTCCATTGCCATAATTCATCTTATCTTTCCAAGCTTTTATGATGTTTGGATGCGATGTTTTGATGGGTTTAATGTACGGTTTGAAAAATAGAGGTATCGACATAGAGGCACGAGCAAACTCAGATGGATCGGGTTGATCGAGTCCTTCACCAGTCCAAAACAAATCGGCATCTCTCGGAAATTCAACTTTATTTTGAGAAACAGTCTCAGAGGCAATTACGGTATAACCAATTTTATATTCGTTTGTTGGTCGGAACAAACGTTTGTTTTGATCTTTTGCTTTTTCTTGAATATCAGCTATGACTTTACTCTCTTTTTGCTCATGACTTACCCTAAACTCTTCAATTGTATGTTCTTGCATTAAACTTTCCTCTTTGAAAAAATGGGTCAAATCATCCGATTTATTAATGTTTTCTGGTGGGATGTTGATGCGCATGAATTTGAGAAACTCAGCTCCTTTATTAAGACCAAATTTGTTTTTCTTAATCGAAGCATAATAGCGTAGCGTTAGAAAAATTAACAGTAGAAATATACTCACCACAGCTAAATATATTGTAGCAGTCGCATTCGATATCATGGCTAAAATTGGAATAACTGTAAGTAGTAATAACAACAAAGAAATAAAGATTATGCCTATAGCATCCATGCGCCCAGTTTTGTTCAGAATGTTGCGGATAATGAACTTGGTGATTATATTTCCGTCGATGAATTGCTTTAAGTCTTGTGATTTGATGACTTCAAAAAGACGAGGTGTTTTAGCTTTTTCTGGTGAATCCAAATGATGTAATAAAATGGTATTAATAGCTCCAGCACTAGTTCCGGCGAGTTTTAAAAACCGTATTTTGCAATATTCCAAAACAAAGGTAAAACCCACAAGGGCAATGCCCAAAGTACCGCCACCTTCCTGCACCAAATTGATGTAATAATTTCCGTGCTTGTCTTGTAAATCAGAATACTGTTTATTCTGACTTTCCAGTTGTTTCAACCGTTTAATCAAGTTGGGTCCATCAGGATGCGCTTGTATAAAATCGATGATGTTTTTAAAATCGTCTGGGTTTGTGCTCATAATCAATAGCGGTATAAAGTTAATTTTGAGATACTTACAAAAGTAAAATTGTATTCAATAACGAACAAGGGTGAAAACACCCTTTTTTGCATTAATAAAAATAAAAGTATCAATTGAGTTGTGAATCACTATTAATGGGTATTTTATTAATAAAAAAAAATCAGCCGTTAGACTGATTTTCTTTATAATGAAGTTTTTATTTTAAGTATTAATCTTTGTCATCTTCTTCGTTTTCCTCTTTAGTAGGAAACATAATAGATAGAATCACCGAAATCAATAATACACCACCAATTACCATCAATGAAATTACCGATTCAATATGATAGAACGGTGCAATGATCATTTTTACTCCAATGAATGATAAAATCACTGCCAAACCATATGGTAATTTGTTGAACAAATGGATGAAGTTATCCAATAAGAAAAACAAAGCACGTAATCCTAAGATAGCGAAAATGTTGGAAGTATATAAGATGAAAGGATCATTTGATATCGCAAAAATCGCAGGAATAGAATCGACTGCAAACAGTAAATCGGTAAACTCAATTACAGCAACTACAACCAATAAAGGTGTTGCTAATTTTTTCCCGTTTTCAATGGTGAAGAATTTGTCACCATCGTATTTATCGCTTACACTAAAGAACTTTCGAATCAATCGAGCACCACGAGTATCATTGTAATCTTCATCATCATCATCATCACCCGACGACCATGACTTGATTCCGGCATACACCAAAAACAATCCAAACAACGTCATAATGATGTTGATATCGTATTTAAAACCTTCCATTCCCATCGTGGCCAGTATCTTGTTCAAATAGGTCAATTCGATTAAGAAAGCACCCGAAAAGATGAATAATGCTCTTAATACCAACGCACCGACAATTCCCCAAAACAACACTTTGTGTTTGTTTGAGTTGGCTACATCAAAGAACTTGAATACGAGTATGAATACAAATAAGTTATCGACCGATAGTGCTTTTTCAATCCAATACGCCGATTGGAATTCGTAGAATTTAGTCGCGCCAGCATAATGGTATACTAAACCACTAAAAAGCATGGCCAAAGATATCCAAACGATTGACCAAGTAATGGCTTCTTTATTGCTTACTTCGTGGCTTTTTTTGTTGAAGATTCCTAAGTCGAGCAGCAACATAACTACCACTGCTATAGCAAAAATGGCAATAAGGCCAGGATGTTCAGAAAAAATGGGATGATTGTTCATATAATTGTTTATTGGTTACTAAATTTAATTGTTTGTAGTTTATTGTTTATTGTTTATTGTTTATTGTTTATTGTTGAATTGTTATTGACATTGTCATTGAAATTGCTATTGCTATTGATTTTATCATTGTTTATTCGCCATTGTGACTACAACCACGCGTCCTCCTTCTTCTTTGGAAAGTAGTATTTTCTTTCCGTCGGTCAGTTCGAGCATTTCACCGATGGCGATATCTTTTTCTTCGGTTTTGTCTACTAGCGAAGTTAATTTCTGATTGACAAAAACCCATTTATTATTGTGAAATGTAAAATATCCAACAGGCACTTTTTGTTCAGCAGTTAAGCGTTCGTTACGCACTACATTTCGATTCACATGCCATTGAAACAGGTATTGATTGTTGTATACCATTAAGCGATGATTTTCGGGTTTCCAAACCGATTCTTGAAACTGAAAGTACAAATCGAGTACAGGCAAAGTTCCTTGGTGCTTTGTGCCACAAAATGGACATTGAGGAGTATTGGTATTATCAAAAACATACCATTTTTGGTCGCAAAACGGATTAGAACACGTCTGAATCAAATCGGTGGTTTTGAGTAAGGCAATTTCCCATTCTTCGGCAGTTGGGCGTTGCATCGGATTGTGTAAACCATCTACAAAAGCACGGTCAAAAAGTGGTTTTAAATACGGTCCAGTTATGGTATACGGCAATTTATTCACATCTGACCAATAGACATCCCATTTGGAAACTTGATTCAATTTGGGTTGATTGGTTTTGTCAATTGGATGCTCGATGAATAATGCTTTTTCACCCATCGAAAGTAAATCGTCTTTCTCAGTATCTAAATCGTGTACTTTTCCGCCTTTTAACGGATGACGATGCAATAAATACATGTAAATCAAACACGCCAAGGCATGCAAATCCGTCAAACGATTCGGTAATTTTCGGTTCGGATCGGTTTTACTTAAATGTTTGGTTGCCAAAACTTCAGGTGCGATAAAATCGGCTGTACCAATCACTTCGGCTGGGAAAAGTCCGGGAACCACCAATCCGTCCAAATCAATCATACACGCTGAACCCGTTTGAGGGTCAATCAAAACATTGTTGTACGATAAATCAGAGTGCGATAATCCCATTTGGTGCATTTTTTTTACACCGCGTGATAAATTCACACCAACCTGAAAATAGTTGATCCATTTGCCCAATTCGGACTGATCCAAGCACAACGGAAATTGCTTGTTTCTGAATTTCGCTCCAGCAAACCATTTACCGTTTTTTTCTTCTCCTTGTATCAAATCCTGACTCGCATATCCTTTTTTGAAGAAGAATTTGGAGTTGTAAATAGGAACAATGATTCCGGTTTTTCCATTGTGTTCCACTACATCTGTTGGCCAGCGATAAATTTCATCTAAGTAATAATCACCACCTTCATTGTTTTTGATGCGGTTCAAATAATCAGAAGTAATTTTTTTAAGTCGCTCTTTCTGGTTAAAATCTTGTTTTTCTTTAAAAATAGCCACCACGTATTTCTTATCCGGACTGAAATACACATTTTTGGCTGTACCACTTTTGGGTTCACCATCATCAACATAGTGATAGGTGTTTCCAGTAATGATTGATTTTACAGTTATTGTTGGCATATTTGTTAGTTAAAAAATAATGGCTAAAGTACGGTCATCATGATTTCCTGGACTCCAGAAATCCATCCATTGCGATAATTGATGGGCAATTTCCGAATTATTTGCGTCGAAAACAACGGCACATTTATCGTCGTTAGTTCCTTTTAAATCAGTTATGAATTCATTCCACTTTTCTAATTTCTCCAGATTGGATTCGACTACAAATTTGGCATCGTAAATACCATCAGTCATCAGCATTAAATAGGAGAAATCGTCAATGGAAGTAAATCCGAAGCGCGTTACAAATTTATCACTAGTAAAAATTTCAGGCATGGTAATGAAACGAGTTCCGCCACCAAATTCGCCTACATCCAACCAATTCATCAGTTTAAAATCGGTTTGATCTTTGTTGATGATACCAATCGGACAATCGCCGACTCCAAAAGTCATTACGATATAACCAAATTCATATTTTTTGAATAAAGCAAATATTAAAGTAGTGTGTAATTCTTTACTATTGATGTCGTTGGCAAGTGCAAATTCTTCCAATTTGTTGTGTGCTGATTTAGAGCAACTTCCTAAGTGATTGTAAATGAAACGCCCAATTTTGTTTTTGGTAGTTTCAATCGTAGTTTCTTCATTGGAAGCAATGACTTCGGCTATGTCTTCTACAACCGCATTCGATTCTTTATGATGTTCAGCAATAAGAACATCCAATTCTGATGATAGAGTAGTTGTAAGGTTCTTTTCGAAGTAATTAATCACTTCTTGACAGGCAATTTGTGAACCTTTTCGTGATGCTTTAGCACTTCCGGCACCATCGGCAACAGCCACTATACTCCAACCTGTATTTTCATAGAATTTGAAAGCGTAGTCATCGTCGCGGAACGAACCTACATTGGCATGCGAGCGACCTCTTTTGGAAGCTACAACGATGTGTTTACTGCCTAATGGTTGAAAATCAGCAACATTATCTTCTTTCCAATACGGATCAGTTGAATCGCTTGGTACATTTTTCCACAATGATTTTGGATCGGCATTGATGATTAAGTTGATGTTTTTTTCATTCAATGGAGCGTTTTCACTTTCTCCATCCACTTTAAACAGAAACTTTATTTTGTATTCGCCACTCGTAGTTGGTATTCCAGAAATGGTATCGTTTTTACTATCGAACGACAATCCACATTCTTCTAAACCAACAAATTCAGAGTGAATAAGTTCATTCCATCCTAATTGATTAAAATCAACTATGGTTTCGTAGTTTTTTCCAACAGTTCCGTTTGGAATCTGCATGTGATTGTGAATAATGTCGTTTATTTTATTTCGAAGCACATAGTCTTTCACCATTTCTGTTTGATTTTGTTGGATTACATTAAATTGTTCAATGACTTTTTCGTCAGATATAAATGCATCTAAAAAAGCGGATTTATCGGGTGTTAGTGTTACACCATTCGCTAGTAATAATTTTTCAATAAAAGGTTTAATATTTGACATCGATTTGATTACCCAAGAGTTCTGTTAACATCAAATCCACCGCTTCCTGATTCGTAGGTTCCTTGATTTCCGCACCACGGACACGTACTCATTTGTTCGTCTCCAATGCAATGAATTTTTCCGCACACACACATCGCAAAACCGTATTGGTTTCCGCAACACGGGCAAGCTGGTGCGCCCATAAGTTCGTCACTGCTGACTTTGGTTTGCATTTCGTTTTCATCGCACAATTCAAAATAGGTGTTGTCTACTTGGAATCCGCCCACCAAACGATACGCTCGGGTTTCCAATCCAGCAAAGCCAGAAGGTTGCACGAATTTTCGGTATTTCATCAAATACGGACGTTTAGTATTTTGACATTTAGCGGCTAAAACCACGTAATTGGGGTCGACATACAAACTTGGTGGTGGCGTTTTAGAAAGATCTATTTTGGATAATGTTTCGTTGTCTAAAGTCGCCAATTCAAATCCGGATGCATTATTTTCAACACTGATGCTACTGGTTTTTATCGAATCAGTAACCCATTTGAAGAAACGTTTGTAATCTTCTTCGGTTGTATTTTTAAAATGAAGGACATTTTCAGTCAATTCACTCAATATTCTAGTATCGGTTTCTTCTCCAAAGGAAATAGCCACTAAATTGGCTGTTCTTGCCCAGTTTTGTTTCCATTCGGCTACAACTGATTTGGTATCATCAGTTGGAACACCATCGGTAAATAAAAATACGATAGGTTTCCAATCGCCTTTTTGTTCATACGTTGTTTTTACAGTATTTTTTCTTAGCTCAAACATCAAATGTCCTAACCCTTTACTAAGAGAAGTTCCGCCACCAATTGGGAATTTTGGAGGATAAAAACTCACAATTTCTTGCAATGGAACTAATGTTTTCGCTTGACCTGCAAATACAATAATGGAAACCCAAACGGTTTCTATAGCATGAGGATCTTGTTTGATGGCTTTGATTATGGTTGCCATTCCGTCTTCAACGAGTTGAATTTGGTCGCCTACCATCGATTCTGAAACATCAATTAGGAAATAAATAGGAAGTCTTCTCATAATTTTAGAATAAATTGGAAAGAATAAGTAGAACAACTAGCAATACAATCTGCGTCATATCTACTGAAAGTCCGAAACCCACTTGAAACGGTTTAATAAACGTTTTTAAAAAGTTAAAAATAGGGCTGAAAATCGAATTAAAAAAGTTAAATATTCCTTTATATTGACTATTTAATTTGTCTTTATAAGGCAATAGTTTGGAGTAGAGGAACAATCCAATAATGAGTATGTAAATGAATGCTTTTATCATGTAATTATCGAGACAGCTCGGTTATTATTTCGTTAGAAATTTTTTCGAATGCTTCTTTTTCGTTTGAATTATAAGTTGGTAAACCATATACAATAACATTTTCATTTGCATCTATATAATTGATTGACATTGAAGAACCAAATTCATTATATCCAGTATTGTACGGAATAGAATGTTTGAATCGGATGTAAATGCATTTTTTTCGAACAATTATATCTGAAATTAGAAAACCTTTGATTTGGTCGCTCATCAATATTAGTTCAGCTCTTTGTGTTGAATAATTGGAAATTTTTGATGTTGAATAACAGTGATTCAGCATGTCAACATTCATATTTCCCAATTTTTCATCGGAAGTTAAAACTATTGAATCGTGATCATTCTCTTTACTATCATAATAGGCATTGTCAGCCGCTTTAGCAACATGAATTAATCCTTTAGCAAAAAGTTCAATTATTTCAAACATTACTTATAATTAAATCACTAAAGTTATCTCACTTGGTGGCGGCGGTAATTCAAGACTCTCGCCTGTACCTTGGCTTTTACTACCTTGTTCAATAGTTTCTGAAACCCATTTGAAGAATTGCTTCAATGCCGTACTGTCGGCATTATCCAAATGTACTACATCATTAGTTAGCTCTTTCAAAAGGCTATCATCGGCCATGTTTCCGGCGGCACAACATACGATGGCACCAAAATTGAGTGATTTGATTTTCGGAATCATTTCGCGATATACCAATAAATCACTTGGTTTTCCATCGGTAAAAAGAAAAAATAAGGGTTTCCAATCGCCTTTTTGAGAATCGGTACCTTTAATAACATCGGCTTGCACTTTTAAATGCAGCATTTCTAATGCTTTTCCGGTGTGTGTTGGACCACTTTGCGGACATATAATTTCGGGTAATTGAAACATGGCCAACTCGGTAAGTGGACAAACTTCGTTTACTTCTCTATCAAATGTAATGATGCTAATCCACAGCGAATCTAATGCTTGTGCATCTTGACGTAGTGTATTGATCATTCCGCTCAACGCATTGTTCAGCGCTTGAATTGGTTCACCGTACATGGAACCCGAAGTGTCTAATAAAAAATAAACAGGTAATCTTCTCATAGCTCAATTTTAAAAAAATGTATACTGTTTTTTAATTACACTACAATATTCAACTCGGGTGGAGGCGGAGGCAATTCGTTTAAACCCGTAACTTCTTTACCGCTGTCTTCCACACGAGTAGAAGAAACACCGATGGAAGCCGTTACCCACAAAAAGAATTTGGAAATACTGGCACTATCGGCTGTATCCAAACTTACCACATTGTCAGTGATTTGTTTTAAAACACTAGCGTCAGCATTACTTCCAGCGGCACAGGCTACTGTAAAAGCGGTTTTACGTTGTTTGAACGCTTGCAAACCTCTTTGCCAATCATCAGTTGGAATTCCGTCGGTCATTATAAATACAAGAGGTTTCCAGTCGCCTTTTTGCTCGGTAGTAGTTTTGGCAACTTCGGTATCCATTTTGTTGGAAACCAATTGAAGTGCTTCACCCAAAGCCGTAACACCAGTAGCTTTTAAATCGACCATTTGAAACGAAGCCAAATCGGTCAACGGAATGATTTGTTGCGCCGTAGTGTCAAACGTAATCACACTGATAAAAGCAGTTTCAATGGCTTGTGGGTTTTGACGCAAAGAGCTAATCATCACTTGAACTCCATTTTTTACGGCTTCAATTGGCTCACCACTCATTGAACCAGAGGTGTCTAATAAAAGGTAAACAGGTAATCTTCTCATAGTATTTGTTTTTAGTTACGCGGAATATTATAAGGTGAATCTGAAGAACTTGTAGTGTTACTTGAACTATTTGAATTAGGATTCACTAAGTCATTAATAGCATAAGTTGAAGTATTTGCTTCAGGATCGTGCTGAATCAACTGACTTACTACAGCTTCAGTTACATCTTTTCCACCTGAGAGATGGTGATATAATGATCCAATTGTGTAAATTGGACCCCAAGGCAATCCCCACCAACCCAAAACTAAATTAGTTCCAACGTGTTTGTAGGAATATTTAAATGAGTTCTCATCAGCACGCACAAAATAAATGCTTGAACTGCGTTTGAACGTCATTAAAACAATTGAAATGGTATACGGAAAATGAACAAATCGTCCACCTTCATTTACTAATTGCTTCACTTGTGCTACTGATAAACCTTCGATATTTCTAATTTCCATATACTATAAGTATGATTTTACAATTTTATGAATAGTTTGTCCTAAGAATGTATCTTCAGTTGGATCTCCGATGGCGCTGAATTTCCACTCACCATTTCTTTTGTATAATTTACCCATAATGATGGATCTTTTTCCTGCAAATTGAGCTTCAGCCGATACATTATAATCAGCAAAAACTGAAGTTACGCGCGTTGGAGTTCCTTCGTACATTCTGATTTTAGCATACGGAATTTGAGAAAAATCTTCAGCTCCAGCATTATTTAAGAAGAAGAAAATCTGAGCTACATTTGAATTTAATTTGGTTAAATCAACGGTAATGATTTCGTTATCCAAGCCATCGTCGCCACCTTTATCACCTTCTAAATCGTCACCAGTATGTTTCATTGCGCCGTCAGAAGTAAGTAATTTTCCTTTTGGAAGACCAAATTGCTGTAAAATTTCAACACGGTACAAAGGCGAATACAAGTGGTCGCACAAATTATTTTGATCATCAATTAAAACACAACTTAAATCCAAATCGATGTTTTGAACCGATTTTGAAAGGCCAAATAATGTTTTCTTTTCAATTGCACCCCAGTTTACACCTACACAAAAGTTAGTTAATGTTTCACCTGAAGTTTTTCTTAGGTCGATTTTTTGACCTTTACTTAAGTTAATTGCCATGGTTTATTTTTGGTATTTAGTTAAAAAATCTTGTAATCCGCCTTTCATTCCGTTTCCTACGGCCTCAAAGCGCCATTCGTCGTTGCGTTTGTATATTCTTCCAAATTCAACAGCAGTTTCGATTGAGAAATCTTCGTCTAATTCGTATTTTACGGTTTCTTCATTGGTTTGTTGGTTGACTACTCGAATGAAAGAATTTCTGATTTGACCGAAATTTTGTCTTCTGTCTGCCGCTTTGTGAATGGTAACCACAAAGGTAATTTCAGTAACATCATTTGATATTTTAGATAAATCAACATTGATTACTTCATCATCACCATCGCCAGCACCAGTTAAGTTGTCACCGCTGTGAACTACAGCACCATCGGGAGAAGTTAGGTTATTGAAGAACACAAAATGATTATCACTAATCAATTTCCCATCGCTTCCTAATAAAAACACTGACGCATCTACGTCGAATGCTTCGCCAGTAGCGCTTGTATTGCTATCCCAACCTAATCCTACTTTAAAACTAGGAAGATTGATTTTTTCTCTTTGTCCTTTTTCTAAATTAATTGCCATTTTTATTTTATGTTTATGTTTAACATGGTTCGTAATACATTGGTTTGCTCGTCAATAGATTGTAATTCATCTAAAAATTCTAACGACGAAATTTTATCTAAATAATTATTCAACACTACTTCAATATCGTGTGGAATATTTTTTAGTGATTGCTCTGCTTTATTGGTTAAATCTAAATTTTTGGTTTTCAACTCTAAAACAATCTCTTTTTTATTGGAATTGTTTTTTGAGAAATTAATAGTACAGAAACTTTTAGGATTAATGAAAAGAAATTCCTTTTTATCTTTGAAAAACACAAAATACTCGTTGAAATGAATGAATTCGTAGATTTCGATGAACTCATTGTTGAATTGCAATCCACATAAAAACTTAAATTTAAACTGTTGGATGTTGAGTTTTCCGAGTAATTTTTTTTCAATTCGAAAGCCAAAAATATCGTACAACTGGTTGGCGGAAAGCTTATGTAAATTTTCGTAATCCGTCAACGTTATTTTTCGGTAAAATTCGATTCCCAATTCGTTTGACAATTGATTCATCTTTTCAAGACCAACCAATTGATTTGATTTTTTATCGTACGCTAATTCAGTATATAAACGTTCCATAATTTGCTGCATAACGAGGTTGTGTTGTTTGACTTTCACAAAGAAATCGTCGTTCTCCACTTCATTTTCCAACGATTTAATAATGTCGTTGTTGATTTGAATTTCGTTGTTAAGCAGCAAGTATTTTTGTTCGATGTTCTTTTTTAACTTGAGTAATAATTCCAACAATGAGTCGGTGTATTGCAAGTGAAAAAGTTCTAATTTATTAGCATCTAATGTTGGATTTGAACTAAAAACGTCATGAATCACCCGCGTTCTCACTAAAATAGCGACAACTTTGGCTTGATTAAAAAAATTAGTAAGAATCTTTAATTTGTTTAATCGTTTTTCACTTTGTATGAGTAGCTCTTTAGCTTCCAAGCGTTAGATTTTTAATTTATCCTACCACACTTTTCTTTAATTCGGTTTCCAATTGTTGTAAACCAGAATCCAACTGTCGACGTGTTTCAGCGCCTTGTTGGTGAATTTGTTTCACTTCTGACAACGTATCAATTAACGATTTAGTTGTCATTTTTAATGTATCCAATGAAACAATTGTATTCTCGTTTTCTTTGGCAACTTCTACGCTATTTTGACGGAGCATTTCGGCATTTTTCTGTAAAATAGTATTGGTAGTTTCAGAAACGCGGCGTTGTACTTCGATGTTTTGTTTCTGACGTTGTAAGGCAACTGCTAATGTCAATTGGTTTTTCCAAACAGGCATTGTAGTAGTCAAGATCGATTGTGCTTTTTCGGCTATCGAAGTATTGTTGCTTTGAACCACTCTGATCTGTGCCAAGGTTTGCATCATAATGAAACGAACAATTTTCATATCGGCTAAACGCTTGTCTAAACGTTGCGCAAAATCGCGTTTATCTGAAATTTGGTAATCTTGATAATTCGATGGATTTCCTTCCATTACCGCTAATTCTTCGGTAACTTGTTTCCACTTAATGTTTCCAGCAATGATGTATTTTTCAATTTCTTTGATTTGACTTACATTGCTTTCAAACATGGTTTGTAACGCGGCATTGTCTTTGGCCGAATTGATCATTCCAGCTTTCACCTTGTTACTGATTTTATCAATGTTGGCAGTTACTTTATCGTATTTCTGGAAAATCTTCTCTACATTCACTACCAAATTCTTCAAAAACGGAATGGCCGAGATGAATTTCTTGAATCCCGATTGATTCAATTCGTCTACGTCAATATAGTTCAATTCGGTTAATAATTCGTTGATGTGACTTCCCACTTCACCCGAATTATACGTACGAACCGAATTTAAAAACGTATCACTTTGTTTGGAAATGTTTTGTTGAATTTCGGCACCAAAATTAATGATGGAATTGCTATCGTTTTCGTTCAATTGGTTGGATAGCGATTGATAATTGGCTAAATCAGAAGCTGGAATTTGCTCTAAATTTACGTTGCCTTCTTTGGAAATGACCAATGAATTATCGGGCAGAGTGATTTGATTGTTTTCCATTTAAATTAATTATAAATGATTTTGTTGAATAGTAACAGCAGTTTGTTCTAAAGTGCGGTCGGCAGTAGGAACACCGATGGCGTTGAATTTCCACTCGTCGTTTCTTTTGTAGAATACACCTAAAATCATACTTACGCTTCCTGCAAATGCTTTATCGTTGGCAACATCGTATTTGGCAAAAACTTCGCTTACACGCGTTGGCGTTCCTTCGTAAATACGAATGGAAGCAAATGGAATGTCTTTGAAATCCTGACCTCTGAAACTGTTGATGAAGAACGCAACATAATTCGCATTTGAATTCAGACGCGATAAATCCATAGTGATTACTTCATTGTCTAAACCGTCATCACCATTCAAATCTCCTGTTAAATCGTCGCCACTGTGTTTGATGGCTTGATCTGAAGAAGTCAATTTTTTGAAACTTACTGTATCAAGAATGTTTTTACTGGCATCATAAATACAACAACTTCCATCTAAATCAACGGGTTCTTTTGAAGTTCCAAAAAATCCTTTTTTCTCAATCGCGCCCCAATTGATGCCGACACAAATGTTTTGCAATTTGCTTCCGTTGCTTTTTTCAAGGTTAATTCGTTGTCCTTTTTCTAAATTAATTGCCATGATGTGTTAATTGTATTTGTTTAAAAAATCTTGTAATCCGCCTTTCATTCCGCTTCCTACAGCTTCAAATTTCCACTCATTATTTCTTTTGTAAATACGGCCAAATTCAACTGCAGTTTCAATAGAGAAATCTTCGTCTAATTCGTATTTTACGATATCAGCATTGGTGTTGGCATCAGCAATTCGGATGAACGAATTACGTACTTGCCCGAAATTTTGTTTTCTGTCTTCAGCATCGTGAATGGTTACTACTACACAGATTTCGGCAGCTGTTCCTTCAATTTTAGAAAGGTCAACAATGATTTGCTCATCATCGCCATCGCCATCGCCAGTTAAATTATCACCTGTATGAACTACTGCGTCGTTAGGCGATTTTAAATTGTTGTAAAAAACAAAATGTGAATCCGACAACATTTTGCCGTTTTCACCTAAAATGAATACTGATGCATCTAAATCGAAGCTAGAACCTGTTGATGATTGATTAGTATCCCAACCAAGACCAACAATAAATTTTTGGGCATTGATGGATTCTCTTTGACCTTTTTGTAAATTGATTGCCATAATTAATTTGTTTTTATTGTATTTATATTGTTTTTGTATTCCTGAATCTGATGATAGTTGTTACTGATCGCCAAATGAAATAAATCGTTTGCTTTATCTTTAGGGATATTGTTGAGCAAATGAGTAAAATCGGTTTCATTCAGATTCAAAATGTACTTTATTATACGCGTATTGTACTGAAAAGTTGCTCGATTGATCACATTTATTATATCCTCTAAATTTTTCACTGCAAAATAGTTGTAATGATTCTCTATTTTGGGGTGAATGTCTTTGTTGATTAATTCTGCAAAATACACAAAAATAAAATTTCCCACAACATTATATTGGTTCAAAATTTTGTTCACTGTATGTTCGTGACTTCCTGTGATTTTAATATCGTCTAAAAGGATGCAATACTTGCCACTGATGAAGTTTCGGTCGATGTAATACGTATCGTTTGAGATCAATTTTACGCGTTCTTCAAAGTCGAGATTTCCATAATCAGTTACATAGGTTTGATTGCGGTATATCTTTGATTCAAGTGCCGCTTTTCGGTTGTTGGCAAACAAATAATTGTTCAGTAACGTTTTGAAATACTGACATAGGAAATTGGATGCAGTCGGAATGGATAAATACGGACTAGGAAGAATGATGATTTCCTCTTGTTTGAGGATTTCTTCACCAAATTCAAGGATGAATGTATCGAATAATTCTTGTGCAAATTGTTGCGCATAGAATTTATCACCAAACTTAAACCAACTGTAATGGTTTTCGTTGAACGGACAATCATCAATGCTGTATATTTTATGTAAACTAAAACTTGTATTCACGGTTTAATATTTTATAAGATGGGCGTTAAACCCGTAATCGATGGCGCCTTTGTAATCGGCAATTTCATTATCACCAACATGCAATATAAGTGATTTTTCGATATGAGGCACTTCCTGATGAATTAAATTAAAAATGGCTTTGTTGGGTTTTGAAAATCCGCATTCATCCGAATAGATTTGGAACGAAAAGCAATGGTTTAATTCGTAATAGGTAATCAATTTTTTGAGTGTGTAACCTTTGATGAAAGCAGTGTTGCTCAAAATATTGAGTGTCAGACCTTCAGCTTGTAGCATTTCCAAATAATTTTTGATGTTTGGATAGAGTAGAACGGGTTTGTAGCGTAAAAATAAGTGTTCAGCTTCGTTGTAAAATGTACTTAATTTTTCGGTTGTTATGGAGTGTAAATCAACTCCAAGCGAGCCTAAAATAAAACAGTAAATTTCGTAGGTGTCAATGTTCAAACCTGTGCGCTCGTTGATGGTATTACACACTACATCATAGTATCGAATTTGTTCCGAAACCTTTTCAATAGGCAAATCAATCTCAAAAAAATCTTTGAAAAGTTGGTTGCGATGCGCTTTGAATTCGGGATTGGATTTAATCAGTGTCAGCCAAAGATCAAATGAAATGTGTTGGTAATTTTGGTATTCTAGTTTCAAATGTACGTTTTTAAGATATCGACAAAATTGTCGGTTGTTTTTGCTTCCCCAATGGCTCTAAACCGCCATTCATTTAATTTCCTGTACGCCTCAGCAAAAATCATGCAACATTTTCCGTTGAAGGAATTATCGTCTGATAAATTGAATCGAGCAATTTCAATGCCTTGAGCATCAACCGCTCGAATGTATGCGTTTTCTACCATGCCAAAATGCTGGTTGTTTTTCTGGCCTTGATAAATAGTTACTAAAAAAACAATTTTGTGGTATTTTGAATCGAGATGGTTCAATTTAACGATGATTTGCTCGTCGTCAGAATTGGCATCACCTGCGCCCGTTTTATTATCGCCAGTAAGCCACACATTTCCAGAAGGATGGCGTTTTGAATTAAAGAAAACGATGTCACTTTCATACAATGCAACCTCTTTGCCACTTGTGTTTTTTACGGTTTTACCTAAGTTAGTTATTCTATCATTGTCATCGAGTAAAAAGGCAAAAGCATCCAAGTCGAATTCTTCATTCGGGTTGATGTCGGATGGTTTTTCGAGGAATCCAGGTGTTTTTCTTTTTACATCCCAACCTAAGCCAATAGTGACTTGCGACAAATCGTACGATTCGCCTTTATCGTTTTTCTGCAAATCGATGGTTTGACCTTTTTCAAGATTGATAGCCATTTCTATTTAATGATTTGGCCCGAATAATATTTTTCAAGGAAGTAACCTAAATCGGCTTTGTAACCAATTCCAGATGCTTCAAATTTCCACTGACCGTTGCGTTTGTACAGACGACCAAATTCAACTCCCGTTTCTATTGAAAAGTCTTCGTCTAATTCGTATTTAGCGATTTCGGTATTGGAATCTTCATCTACAATTCGGATGTAAGAATTACGAACCTGACCAAAGTTTTGTTTTCTTCGTTCAAAGTCTTCAATGGTAACTACAAAAAGAATTTCATTGACTTTATCGTTGATTTTACTCAAGTCTACTTTAATGGCTTCGTCATCGTTTCCGTCGCTGCTTTTTCCGTCCGGATCATCTCCAGTATGTTCAAGTGAACCGTCGGGAGATTTTAAATTATTGTAAAAAATGAAGTATTCTTCGTCTAGTAATTTTCGATTTTCATCAATCATAATGGCTGACGCATCCAAGTCGAAATCAAAACCTGTTCCTTCGTTTGGATCCCAACCTAAACCTACTGTAATTCGGGTTAAACCGATGTCTATTTTTTGTCCTTTTTGTAAATTAATTGCCATAGCGCTTCTTTTTTGTATTCTTTTTTTAATTCAAAAATTGAAAGTTAAAAATATAAAATTTATTTGATAAGCATGTATTTTTAGTAATAAAAAAGAGGTTTTTTAATCGATTGAAAGTTAAATAATTAATTACTGAATCAACCTCAAAGGATTAAAATTTAAATTGAAAATTCAAAAATGGCTGACTTTGTTGTTTCATCTATTTGAAAATAAAGAGCTAAAAGAGTATACTTTTTTTGTGTTGTTGGTCAGTTAGTTATACCAAAAGGATTAGTTTTAGAATCAAATATACCTTGGTATATATGGAAATCTCTTTATTTTTGGAATTCTAATATTAACTATTTATGATACAAAAAAACAAAATCTCATCCAAGAGGCATGCACTAATGTAACAGGTTTTCAAGAATTATTCAATCGTTTCAAACAAAGAATGGCAATCTTGGGTCGAAGTGACAGCACACTTAACAATTACACCAGATATTTGGCCAAACTAGCATTGCATTTTAATCGATTGCCTACCGAAATTGACACCAATGAAATCAATGACTATCTTTATTTTGTGCAAAATCAGTACAATACACCTTCGTTGACGTATTTTAAGTTTACGGTTTATGGACTGCGATTTGCTTATAAAGTTGAAGGTTTGAAAGAAAAATACATTCAGTTGCCTTCCATTAAAAAAGACAAAAAATTGCCTGTAGTTTTGAGTCGAGAGGAAGTAAAGCGTTTGCTTGAAACGCCAAAACGTATCAAGCACAAAGTATTGTTATCACTTCTTTATGGTTGTGGTTTACGCTGTTCCGAGGTTCGAAATATTCGACTTTCTGATATCGATTTTGATCGTTTGATGCTTCACGTACAAATGGGAAAAGGCAGAAAAGATCGTTATGTTCCGCTGAGTGAAATTCAAATCCGTACGATTAAAAAATACATTCAGCGTGAAAAAATATCTGATTGGTTATTTAATGCCAAGCCTAATGGTAGAGCTGGAGGTGATTTTGATAGTCGATATTCACAACGAGGAGTTCAATGGACAGTTCAACAGGTGTGTAAGAAAGCTCGTATTGCAAAAAACGTTTCAGTCCATACGTTACGACATACTTTTGCCACTCACTTGTTGGAAGATGGTCTTGATATTGTGAGCATTAAGGAATTATTGGGTCATGCCAACATAGAAACCACTATGGTGTATCTTCATGTAGCCCAATACGACCGATCAAGATCGTACAGTCCGTTAGATACTTTATATGGTTTGCGTAAATCTAATTTTTCTGTAGGGAATAAGAATAATTACTATTGTTGTCTAAATGCGATTGCTTTTAGCGATAATTAGTTTTAATTTCTATCCTTTTTTAATAAATTATGACTTTATATAAAACCGAAACTTATGTTTCGGTTTTTTGATTGGAGGAAGAAACTTAAATACCCATGAAAATCTAAGGTGCGACAGTTATGTTATTATAGGTTAGTGATTGTTTTTCTTTTGATTAGCCTCCTCTTTTATTCTTTTATTTATATCCACTTTTGCACCACGAAGTACATAAATTGAGATAGTGTCTTCTCTAGCAAATTTATTAATTCTTTGAGATGCTAAAAATACTGTATCAAACAAAGGGATTTCAGCTTTGCGATTTTTATCTTCATCATTACTTTCCTTGACTAGAATAACATCAACTATTTTTTTGTTGTAGCGTAGCCAATTAATATAATCTGCATCAAAAGATTGAGCTACTATTTTTTTGCTTTTAGTATAATAGTTTATCGCGCCTGCTTGACCATAATTGTCACACAAAATAAGGGTTTGATCTGGGTTGGGTAACCGCTTACTTACACTGTCAACTTTTATGGCAAGTTCTTTCCAACCAAGCATATCAGCGAAGTCTTGGGACAATTCATGTTCTTTGCCATCTTCCCAACGAAGCAAGCCTAATTTTCTATAGGTTTCTTGATGTTGGACAATGTATTCTGGACTTTTATTTGGAAATCCAATTTTGTAAAAAGGAATAAACAACAACAATGGAATACTGATAAACACAGGCTTTAAATACTTTTTCCAACCGTTTTGTAAAATAGCGCCCAAATAAACGGCTCCAAAAGATATGTAAATTGGATAAATTCCAATCGCATAATAATCTTTTGCTTTGAAAAACATAAATACAGCTAAAGTGAAGATAATTGACCAAAAGAAGCTACGATATGGCTTAAAAGGTGTGTAAAAAAGCAATGCATAAAAACTGGAGAGAATCACAAATAGTGAACCTATGTAAAATAATAATTGCGACTTTAAAAAATCAATTCTGTTTACGTTAATCAATTGTGTTTCTGCTAATTCAGTCATGTGCGTTATGACTGGAAAATTATTATTATACTGCCACAATAAATTAGGTAAAATAAGTAAAAACCCAAGTAATAAAGCTAGATAGAGTTTAGGTTGAAGAATTATTTTACGTTGTTTGGTAAGGAGTAGAGCAGGAACAAATCCAATCAGTAAAAAAACAATGTTGTATTTATTCAAAAACCCTATTGCAAAAACTAGCGCACCAATAAAAAGCCATTTAGTATTTTCGGTTTTGAAATAGTTGATGAGGATAAAATAAATACTTGTCCAACACAATACGTCAAAAGAATTGGGTTGATAAAGTATATTAAGTCGTAAAAGTGCCGAAAACAAGACACAAGTAGCCCCTAAAATTAGTGCAAATACATTCCCATTGAGTTCTTCAATTGCTTTCCAAACCACATAAATTGTCAATGCTCCAAATAGTGCAGGAAAAAATTTTATCCAAAAAAAAGAGTTTCCAAGTAAAAGAATTATATATGATATCCATGATGTAAATGGTGGCACTGACTGAAATCCCCATGACAAATGATGAGCTTGATCGAGATGTAAATATTCGTCGCGTTGCAAGTCGTATTCCGGACTAATCAAAGCGTATTGAAGAATAAATTTGAAAACTATGAAACCAATTAAAATTATTTTTTTTGTCATTAAATTATAGAATGGGTCAGTTGTGTGTAAAAATACTTTTTAATTAGTTTATAACTATAAATCATTTACAGAGTATTTTAATTTATTCGACTTAATAAAGAAGTCACTATTCGTTTTTTGATTTTTTTTAATGATGATGAAGATAAAAATTAAGTAGCTCAAACGTTATTTAAAAAGATGTATTGTTATTCCCAGTATACCCATTAATAAACAAAGAGGAGAATATATTTTTGTATCCATTTTACTGAAATGGGTTCCTTTAATACTTTTGAAAAAACCCACGTATTTGAATTCGCCTATTGCCCTAAAGATGAAAATTATTGGAATGATCCAACTGGCATATTGTATCATCCATGCTGTTAATTCAAAAGTGATGAGTCTAGATTTAATTAAATAAAAAACTCCAAATAGAACCAATACGAGCCCTACAATTAGGCAATCACTTCTTTTGGGGTTTAAAACTTGCTGACCATTTGTTTTGGTTGGTAGAGTTTCAGAGAATCCAAATTTACCACCCAAAGCCCAGTAGAAATGGATGCATCCCAGTCCGATGAAAATTGAGCTTAATACAATTGACAAGATCATCATAACATGGAGATTATTTCTTTTTAGGTTTCATTATTGTTCTCAATAGCCTCACCCAAAGACTCCATTCAGTTCTTTTTTTGGTAGTTGAAGAATGATTTTCAACTTTGTCAAGAGCATCTTCAATATAAGCGTCGTGCAGCCAACGAATGGCAAAAACCCATTTTAGTGTCGCTGCACCTGATGTAATCATGTCAACGGTATGGGAAAGTTCAGTTCTATTTTGGCTGATTTCTGAAATAGTGAATTTGTGTATTCCATCAAATCCTTTTAAGTCAAATTTAAAAACAATGAAATCATCGGGTTTATAATCGATAACATGGTATTTTATTGGACCATGACCACCTTTGGAACCTATTTGTAAGCCTTTATCTAGCTTCATTGGCGACCATTTATGAGTTGCAAGCATTAAGTCGTTATCTGATGCTAAGGTTTCAAATAGTTTAACGATTTCTGTTTTTGGTTGATTAATTACTCTTTTATGGATATTTAGTATTTTCATAGTTTATAAACTAATAAATTGGTTTTAATGAATCTTTCCCTCTATGATAGCTGCAGTTTTTCTTTTCCTGCGCCATCTTGCTAATCCTATAAAGAAAACTATAATTAACAGTATTCCAAGTAATGTGATTTTTATTGACTTTCCAAAGAGCATATTAAAAAGTAAAGTATCTACTTTTCCTGTTTTTAAATACACCCAATCACTGGCAATTCTTGTAGCCAAATCGGGATTGCCTGTTTCCAAAATTATTATTCCATCACCTGTAACTGGATTAATTCTTATAGCTGTATTAATTGGTGGTGTACTTTTACCGTCATGTCCAAAGATGGCCTCATTATTTTCAATATTAATGTAAATCATACTACCTAAACCATAAATATCTTCGCCCATCATCTCCCAATGTCCTTCTCTCATTAGTTTTAGAGTTTCTGGTTTTAATAAACCTCTACCAATTGCTTCTCCATTTTTTCCTTTTAGAAAAATTTGGAAAAATGTTTCTAAATCGGCTAATGAAGAATACAGCGATGTTGCTGCCAATGAAGTATAATAATTAGGAGTAGTAGTTGTTTTATCTGCATTATAGAACTCACATAATCTGCTATTTAGTGAGTCATTCAGAATGTAAGTGCTATTGTTCATATTCAGAGGCGTGAACACATTAGAAGTCATAAATTCGTTAAAGGACTGTCCACTTGTCTCTTCAACTAGTAATTGTAAGAGCGTAAAACCACCTCCTGAATATTTCCCAGTAGAATTTGGTTCTATTCCTACTCGTACTTCACCACTTACTCCTTCATCTGCATCTTTTGCCTTAGTAAGTGAAGACTCAAGAGTTTGGACAGAATCTCTGTTTTTAAAGCCGCTATAGCCAAGCCCATCAGTTAAACCCGCCGTGTGACTTAGTAATCTACGTACGGTAACTTTATCATTATTAAATTGACTTGGAGGCAATTGCCATCTTTTTAAATAGTTATTTACTGGAGTGTCTAATTCAATTTTTTTAAGTTCAACCAATTTCATTATTCCTACTGTAGAGACAAACTTTGAAAGTGATGCTACTTGAAATAGTGTGTTTCTGTCAACTGGTTTGTTGTGAGAAATGAAAATCTCTTTATCAACTTTGCCGTTCTTCATAATTGCCATCGCAAAGTTTCCAACAAATTCCTTTTTTGTAGTCTCTTTAACAGCGCCAATAAATGATTCGGAGTCTTTATCATTCGTTATTGGGCTGTGCCACCAACCATTTAATAGTCCAAAAATAACAATGATACACCAGCCAATTATAAAAACTATAGTCGTTATTGTATATTTAATAAATCTCTTCATAGTTCTATATTTTATATTGATTTTGTTATTCTTTTTTTACTTTTAATTGAAAAACATTCCCTTCTGGGTCTTCACCGTCACAAATCAAAAAGGGATAATTTTCCCAAGACATTACTTCTTTAAGCTTGATGCCTTTTGACAACAAAAAATTTCTATAACTATAAATGTCACTTTCAATTTCAAATACTATTTTAGTATTGCTATCAAATTTAAATTCATTTTGGGTTTTTTCTAGGTATTCTTCCCCAATTTTATGTAGTCCTATATTACAAGTACCTGCATTTAGTAACAGCCAATTTGGACTGTTCTCTTCAACAATTTCAAGCTCCAAAATAGTAACATAAAATGTTTTTAAGTTGTCAATATTTTGCACAAATAACATTATTGAATCTACTTTTACTTTCATTTTTTATTTTTTTAGTGGTATAAAAGTTTCTGTTAAACCCAGATTTTGAATGTGTTGAAACAATTTTTCGGCTTCTTTTCCACCTTTTTCTGCGTGATGCAACAATGTAAATCCGTGTGGTCCTTGAGAGTTCAGCAGACTTGGATATTCTTTGAGCATTGCTTTTACAATTTTAGTTTTTCCCAGCATTGTCAACACAAAAATATCGGTTCGTGCACCACGTGTTATTAAAAAATTTGCAATCTCTTTTTGACCCATGTGTGCAGCGGCGCCGAGAGCTGTTTCAAAATCTCCATTGCCCCAATCCCAAGCAGAGTTCAGCAATAATGGCTGTGTTTCGAGCATTCTTTTTACAGTCTCAAAATTCGTATGTGCCTCGTTTACAAATTCATAAACAATTTTCGGATCAATAATTTCTGTTGCTTTTTCGTTTTGAGAAAAAATCAAGTTTGGCATAATGGTCATTCCAGATGCCAAAAACAAACTTTTTTTTAAAAAATCTTTTCGTGTCGTTGTGTTGCTCATGTCATGTCGTTAAGTGAAACATTTAGCGAGATTGCAATTTGAATTGCTTTATTCAGCTCTTTGTAATTTATTGTAAATATCAACCAAACGAAATGAAATCTATTTGATATAAATCAAATTCGATTTTTGGGGCTTCGAATTCTACTCAACGTTTCGAGTGTAATGCCTAAGTATGAAGCTATAAATGTTAATGGTACTCTTTGAAGTAGGTCAGGACGCATTTTAATAAGATTTTCATATTTCTGTTGCGCGGTTTCAAATTGTATGGAAATAATTCTTTCTTGTAATTGAAGCATTGTTTTTGTTATAGCAACCCTTCCTAATCGCTCAAAACAATGATGTTGGTCTATAAGTGTTTCAGTGGCCTCTCTTGTTATTTCTAAAAAAGTTGTTTGCTCCAGTAGTTCAATAGTGCAATGACTTAATGCGTTCTGATAGAAACTGTTTCTGGAACTGATAAAATCACCTTCGAAAGCAAACCAATCTGTAATCTCTTTCCCATCCTTGTTGTAGAAAGCTCTAACGCAGCCGTTCACAATAAAATACAATTTGTCAGCAAACTGCCCTTCTTTTACAATTACTGATGATTTGTCAAGGCTCAATAATTGGCTGGCGTTTTTTAAGTCGCTTTTACATTCAACAGTCAAAGGCGAATAATTTTTGCTAATGGTTTCAATTGCAATTTCTAAATCGTTTGTGTCTCTCATGAAGAATCTTATCTTTAGTATTCAAATAAATAATGAAAAAATTATGCAATCAAATCTTCAAAATTATTTCAAAAAAAGATAAGACAACCATGTTGCCTTATCTTTTTTGTTAGCAACAAGTAGATTTTGACTTTTCGGCAGATGAATTGCATCCACAACCGTCTTCACCATCCGCTTTTTTGTCCTCATCTAATTTGCAGCAAGCCTCTTTATTATTAGTTGGAGCGCCTCCACAACAACCAGGGGTTTGTTCTTTTTTAACTCCTTTTTCGATTTTAGTTTTTTCCAAAACTTCAATTGATTCTGTTTTCATTTTTATAAATTTTATGTTACATAAGTAAGACGATAAAAATATAATTTAGACGCAAGTATAAAAGTGGTTTGATTGAAATTACACCTATATAGTTCATTCGTTTTTTTATAACTTTCAATTGACTTTTTACTTCATCAAGCTTTATTTTGACACGATAAAATAATAAACGTATCGTATGGATTATTGATTATTGACATTGCTTTTATAAAGTTTATAATGATGATACAGAAGTCCAGTAATTATTAGCAAAGTTGATAGTGTAAAAACAAAATGAATAGCTATTATTGAAAGCAACAACGATCCTACAAACGAACCAAATGCAGTTCCAATGTCACGCCAAGTTGCATTATCTGAAGCCTCTTTTAATAAGGTTTCATTATTAGTTATTGCACCACCTGTAGCAATTGACGAGTTCATTGCGCCAAAAGTAAACACAATAATTACTCCCACAATTTCCATTCTTAAAGCAATCAAAAGAAGCCCAAAAGTTAGAAAAATTGTTGTGAAACTGAACATTTTCAGAAAACCTAACGTGTCAGCAAGCCAGCCTGTTAATGGAGAAAGAAAAACTAAACAGCAACGTTTATATCCGAGTAACAATCCCACTTCTAATACGCTTTTTTGTGCATCTAAATGATGTTCAATTTGAACTAAACGGCTGACCAGCACCACGACTATTCCTTCGACAATAAATGAATTTAGTAGTACTATACTATTAAAAGAAGAAGGGAATGAGAGTATTAACTCTTTTTTTGATACAGACTCGGTTTTTACATTGGGCAAAAGAAATGCCAACAATACGCCTACAAAGCTGATTGATCCTAATAAGCAAAAAGTTATAAAAGTGTCAAAATATTCCAAAAGAAGTGGGCCAACGATAAGCGCAAAAACAGGCCCAAGTTCAATTATTCCTCTACTCAAACCTAAAGAAATGCCTCTTTTTTTATGCTGAAGCGCATAGATGATACTTCCTAAACGCAATGTTGAAAAACTAATGCCCCAAAGAATACGAACTATAAGCCATAAAAGTATTGATGAAATAATACCATATGAAATTGTCGTTACAACTGCTGTAATTGTTGCTGCTATTGTAACAGTTCTTATGCCATTTTCACTCAGATAATAGGAAACCCAACCATTTAAAAACAGTCGAGTGAACCTATTTATAGAAAGTACAACACCAACCCAAACTATTGAAATCCCAATGTTTTGATAATTAGCAGGTAAATAGAGATATAAAAAGGCATCTCCAACAGTTGTCAATGCTAAGATTATCGCAGATAGTAACGTATATTTTAATGTCTTATCATGATTTTGTTCATCCACAACAAGCCGACTCATCTTTTTCTTTGTTATCAACAGCACAGCAACTATTTCCTTCAATGCCGCTACTGCAGACACCTGTTTCGGGCAAGTCAAGTTCTACTTTTCTGGCAGCTTCCATATCTCCATCTAATGCAGCAACAATAGATCGTATTTGTTCGTATCCTGTAGCCATTAAAAAAGTAGGAGCTCTACCGTAACTTTTACTTCCTACTATGTAAAAGTTTTTATCTGGATGTTGCAATTCTAATTCACCATGTGCACGCACAGTGCCACAGCTATGAATATTTGGATCTATTAATTCTGCTAGAGTTTCAACACTTTCAACCGAATTGCTAATGCTTAATCTAACCTCTCTTAAGAACGAAAAATCTGGGCGAGAACCAGTGTTGGCTATTATTTCGTCAATATTTGGTATTTGAGCTAATTTGTTGTTTTGTTTTCCTATAAGTGATAGTTTGTTATTGGATTTTAAAACCTCTTGAATTTGAAAAGGTGTATATACATTAACCTTGTCATCGTTTACTAAAGTTTCAATTTTAATTCCCAATGCGCCTCTTGCTTCTAAAGTATCTTCTTCTTTTCCACCATAAACATCACTTATATTTTGCTTTCTCAAAATCCAATTGATTTCTGTTTTTGGAAACTCTTCTTTTATTTTTTCTAATTCTAAAATGGTATTAATGGCTGAATGTCCGCCACCAATAACCGCAACATTTTTATTAGCAAATCTCATTTTATGTTTCAATAGCACATCTGGAATACCATAAAAGATACGATCAGAATTTTCTATTTCTCCAACAGCAAAACTACCACCTGAACCAATTGGATTTGGTGTAAACCAAGTGCCTGAAGCGTCAATTATTGCTTTCGTCTCAAAGGTATTAACCACATTGCCTTGTTGCACTTGAATGACAAAAGGTGTGTTTTCGCGGTTATTGGTTTTCATTTTGTCTAAGCCTTTTTTGCCAACACTAATAACGCTACTGTTAGTAAAAATGAACTCTTTTAATTGAGGTAGTTCTGCTAATGGTTTTAAATAAAATTCGACGAATTCGCCACCTGTATGTATTTCATTTTCATTCGGTTCTGCCCAATTTGTTTTTTTTAAAAGCTCTTTGGCGACTTTGTCAATATTGTATTTCCAAGGTGAAAAAACTCTAATATGTTCCCAAGATAAAATACTACTTCCAACAGAATTTCCTGCTTCAAATAGCAAAAAAGGTATATTTCTTTTGGTTAAATGTGCAACTGCAGCCATTCCAACTGGACCTGCACCAATTACTACTACTGGTAAATTGTTCTCTAAGTTCATTGTTTAATTTTTATAGATTAATTAAGAAACAGAAGAAAGTATTTTGTTAAATGTTTCAATTAATAAAACCAACATTACTTTCAATAGTAACACTTGAGAATTGAAAAAAAGATGCAAAAAAAAAGTGAGTCAGACGACTCACTTTAGTTAGCGAATTTTATTCGCAGCCATTATCACAACAAACTTCTGTTTCTGTGCCATTAAGACAGCAATCAGTTTTGTCGCAACATTCGGTTTTTGCTTTTTCATTGGCTTTAGTATTATTTACACCTGCAAAAACAGCAAGCGAAGTTGCCAAAGCAACAAAAGCAATAATTACACCTTTTTTCATTTTGTATGAATTAAATTGTTACAGACAATAGTATCTGTATTATAAATGACATTCATTTTGAAAAAAGACGCAAAAATTAGGAGCAATTACAATTTTTACTTTCACGATCAATTAAATTTCCATACTTATCACTATCATAAGAGCAACAATTTTGTATAAGCTCTTTTAACTTTTCTTTACCACGTTGTACTCTTGATTTTGCTCCTGAATAAGAAATATTTAATTTTTCGGCTAATTCTTTTTGAGAAATATCTTGAAATTCTGTAATCAATAAGGCTTCACGGTAGTTGTTGGGTAATTTGTTGATGAAAGGTTTTATGCAACATTCGGCAATTGTGGTATTTAAAGATTGTGTTTCTTCCTCTGTTATAGCCTCATCAATTTCGTCAATAGTACTACTTGAAATTCCTTTTTTGAAATAATCATTAACAGCATTTCTAACAATACCATATAAATAACCCCGTAAATTTTTTGCTTGATTCACTTTATCAATATTTCGAATAATTTTGATAAAGACATCTTGCAAAATATCATCCGTATCATCTGAATTTCGTGTTTTGTTTAATATGAATACTCTCAACTCTTTGTGAAAGTCATTCCATATTGTATTTACTTCAGTTGTCATTTCTTTGGAATTATAAGTCTAATTATTATGACGGTGTTGAAATCAAATAGACGCAAGATTTATGTTGATGAGTTTCTTTTTAAACTAAAATGATTATTGGAGTTTTGAACTAGCAACCGAAACTGACAAACCGTAATCTAGTTAGACAGTTTGAAAATGTTTTAATTTAAGCTTTCTTTATTTTTCGATTTGTATAAATAAATAGTCACCATCATTATTTTTGTATCTATTGATTGTCTTTTCTATTTCATTTGATTGTACATCATTTTCCAATGTTGATAAACCTTTTTCAACTTCTTCTTTTAGAGAAAGATTGGCAAATGATGAAATTCCTTTTCGAACATTTTCGTCTAAATATAATTTTGGTCGATTTTTGCCTGCATAAAGGAATAAGTCTTCCAAGTCATTTTGAATAAAATATTTTTCTGTATTAATTATTTTTAAACCAGCTTTTTCAGATGCGGTTTTAATTTCCTCAAATGTTGGCATTTGATTAATTGATTCTTTTAACATTTTTGGAAAATATTTATTTAACCAATAACCTTTCATTTGTTCTGAAGTAGAGGTAAATAAAACAATTTTACCATTTACTTTGAGAGTTCTGTAAAGTTCTGTAAATGCTTTTTCAAGATTTGTCCAATGATGTATGGTTAATACTCCTATAATGCCATCAAAAACATCATTTTCTGCTGGAATTGATTCGGCAGTTCCAATTTTCCAATTTATTTGATTTGATTTTGTTCTTGCTGATTCCAACATCTTTTCTGATGGATCTACTCCAATAAAATTAAAATCTTCATTTGCGATTTCTACTGTATAATTTCCAGTACCACATCCAATATCTAGATATAATTTTTCCTTTTCTGGTTGTAAAAGTTCAATTATTTTCTTTAAAATGTATTTGTCTGGTTTTCGGGTGTTATTGTAACCAATTCCGATTTTATTGTATAACGCTTTTGAATTTTTCATTATAATTTACTGTAATAAATTAAATCAACGATTTTGTCTTTTGTTATTTTATAATCTTTGTGAATCCTTACTTCAATTTAAAAACCATCTTTTCTAAAGTCTCGATTTTATCTCGCATGAGACAAGATTCAATGAATAATTGATATGCCAGTAAAAATAAAAAACCCCAAAATCTATGATTTTGGGGTTTTCCTTGCGGAGAAAGAGGGTTTGCAACCCGCTCTCGTATGTCTTGATATTACTGACCTTGCAATTTTACTATTTTAAAGTACCCCGAATTGTGCCCCTTATGGATTAATTCGATTTGTACCTTTTTGACTATTCAAATATAATGAATTATCATTAATTGACAAAATCAGCAATGCTATTTTTTGAACTAGTTTCTTTTATTTTCAGTGGTTTAGCAGTCTTTTAGCCGTTCAATTTTCATCCAACTATGCAACGCACTACATGTTCTATTTTAAGTCCTGAATACTCGCAAAATTCTTCAATAGAGATAAGCTGATGCGGTTCTTTATTTAGGTGCTTCTTAATCTTCAGTAAATATAATCTTGCTTGAGCATATTCTTTTCCCATTATGCGCTGCACATCTTTTGGATATATACATACCCTAGTGCTGCTTGGTATCACTTTTCTATAATTTAATACTTTATCTATGCCTTTGACTAGGCTTTGAGTAAGCTTTATTATCTATTACAAAGCTATATAATTTCTGATTAATAGCACATATTATAATAGTCGATTATGTGTGATTTTGTTTGGTTTAGAAATGAGAGTGTTTGAAATGTGGTTTTAATGATTGAAACTTTGAGTAAATCATTCGGGATTTAGTTGCAACGATTAACGAAATGAAAGTGAGTTGTGAAAATGAGTATTAATCAAAAATTGTAAAGATTATGGCTAGACAGAAAGGCATAATTAAACTAAAAGGTACTATCGGAGATATTACTTTTTACAAAACGCAGGATGGACACTTGGCGAGAGAAAAAGGCGGAATTGACGCTAGTAGAATTGCAAGTGATCCAGCGTTTCAAAGAACTCGTGAGAATGGTTCCGAGTTTGGCAGAGCAGGAAAAGCTGGGAAGCTTTTGCGTACTGCTTTGAGACCATTACTTATCAATTCTGCCGATGGTAGAATGGTAAGTCGTTTAACCCAAGCTATGGTTAAAGTTATTCAAGCTGACTTAGTGAGTGATAGAGGTTTGCGTAACGTGATTGATGGAGAAGCTGAATTGTTGTTTGGTTTTGAATTCAATATTCGTGGTAAACTAGGCACTAGCTTGTATGCACCATTTGTGGCAACAATCGATCGAGTTGCAGGAGAAATAACTGTTGATATAGCTTCTTTCATTCCTTCGAATATGATTGCTGCTCCAAGTGGAACTACTCACTTTAAAATTATCTCAGGCGGTGCTGAGGTAGATTTTGAAGCTGAAACGTATGTAGTTGCTACTTCGGAAACTGCAATTTTACCTTGGGATGCAACACCAACAGCTGTTATTAACCAAGTGAATGCGGTTACAGCTGCTAGTACAAAACCTTTGTTTTTGGCTTTGGGAGTTGAATTTTATCAACAAATCAATGGAACAATGTACCCACTAAAAAATGGTGCTTTTAACCCATTGTCTGTTGCTAAAGTTGACAGTGGTGTGTAATGGTCTTATTGCTCACTAGAACTTATTTCCCTGATGGAACAAACGGTAAACTCGAATGCGATGGCAAATTAATTTGTAACACAATTGAGTTGCCTTGGAAGATGAACGAAACGAAGGTTTCCTGCATTCCGGAAGGGAAGTATTTTATTAGAAAGCGATACAGTCGGAAGTTTAAATGGCATTTAGAAGTGATTGATGTAAAAGATAGAAATTTTATTCTATTTCATCCTGCCAATAATGCTTTAAAAGAATTAAACGGTTGTATTGCTCCAATTACAAAACTTTCTGGACCAGGTTTAGGTCTGATGTCAAGAAAGGCATTTGTCAAGTTGAAAGACTTGGTGTACCGTGCTTTAGATAGCACAGAAAAAGTTTTATTAATTATTAAATCTTAAAAGATGAAAAATTTATTAGGAGCTATTGCTTCAACAAATCGTATTTTTAGAAGTATCAAAATGTTAATGCTTGTTTTATTAATGACTATTGGTTTCACAAGTTGTGATGATCAATCTAATTCAGATACTTTGCCAAAAAGTGAATTTAATTTAAAGTCAGATTTTGATGAAAGCTTGTCAAGATGTACTTGCGGATTAAGTACTGATGGAGAAATTGGAGGTTGCAAAGGAATTAAAGGTGAATGTGCAATTCTATCCCGCGATAGTATTGGTGGTGGGAAAAGTTCGAGTGGAACACTTCAACGAAGCTCGACTGAAACCAATGAAATTGGTGGAAGAAAAGACACCTCAACAGGAAATTATACTTCCAAAGAGATTGGTGGCTCTAAAGACAATGTCATTATAAAAAGGGAAAGCCATCGAGATAGTTCTGACATTGGTGGTGGTGGAAAAGGTTCAACTACTACATTGTTTAATCGTTACCCTAAAAAAATGAGCCATGAGTTTAATTAAAAGAGCAAAAGCTCCAATACCGAAATTTTTTAAAGTGCTTCGAAATGTTGGTTTGGCATTGGCCGCTGTTGGCGGAACTATTTTAGCAGCTCCAATTGCCTTACCAGTTGTAGTCATTACAATTGGTGGTTATTTGGCAGTTGCTGGCGGAGTTTTGTCGGCTGCAAGTCAGCTAACTACAACTGATGACAGCAAATAATCCCACATTGATGGGAACTGCTGGAGGTACGTTTTTAAGTATTGTTCCTAATCTTACTTCTGATGATATAGCAAAAACGGTTGTCTTGGCTACTGTTGGAGCAATTGTCAGTTTTACGATTTCATTACTGCTTAAAAGCATAAATAAGAAGCACAAAAAATAATGTTTAACTCTAGTTGTGGTGACCTTTGGGTTAAACAAATGAAAGCCCAAACCTGATGGAATGGGCTTTTTCATTTAAAAAATAACTTGTATGATACAAAATAAAATAGATTATATAAAAAGAGGTGCTTTTGATGAATTATATACGCCTAAAGAAGCTGTAGAATGTATTCTTCCTTATATTCCAGATGGGGTTAAAATAATTTGGGAATGTACCGCAATTGAGAATAGCGAAATTGTCAATGTTCTAAAAGCTAATGGATTTGAAGTGATAAAATCACACTTGAAAGATGGCTTAGATTTTTTTGAGTATGAACCTCAACAGTATGATTTGATTATTACAAATCCTCCTTATTCTTTGAAAGATCAATTCTTGAAACGCGCTTTTGAATTGGATAAACCTTTTATGATGCTGTTGCCTATAACAACATTAGAAGGTAAAAAGCGAAGCGAAATGTTCCAAAAAAACAGAGTTCAAGTTTTGATACCAAGTAAGCGATTTAATTTTATCAAAGAAAAAAAAGGAAGTTGGTTTCAAACATCCTGGTTTACATGGAAACTTCATTTAAAGAATGACTTAAATTTTATTAATCTCTAGTTAAAATGCCTAGTCAATGTTGACTAGGCATTTCTTTTTAAACCTCTTCAAACAAGTTTAGTGTAACTTCTAATACCACAACTTCTGAATTAAAATTGTAGAGTTCTTGCCATTTGGCACAATCGATTGCTTTGGCTCTGGTGTCGAATATCCCAAAACATACTCTTGATGCTTTGGATTTCCATTTGTCTGTTTGGTACAAAATAAATAGTTTCATGATTATCGATTTAAAATAAGACTTCATTTTTTATGATAGCGATGCAGAATTACTCGCTTCAAATCGTTGATAAGGTTGATATTTTGATGAAATTGTTTTTCCTTGAGTTCCAAAAGGCGAAGTGTTTCAACATCTTTTTTATGTTGTTCAAAATCTTGTAGCATTTCCTCGGCTTTCGCTGAAAATTCTCTGATGAAATCACCCATTCTTAGAAACGGAATAACCGATCCACAAAGGTTTCTGTGCCAAAATTTGGACTGCCAAAGACTGTAAGTTATCCAAAAGATATTTTCGCAATCTTCTTCGTTTTGAAAAATCACGACAAAGCTGTTAGTAAATGGTGTTTTTTGTGGCTTTCCGCTGTTCAGTCCTTTGTTGAGTATGAATAAGCATGGTCTGGCGTAAACAGTATCTTTTCGGTGCGTTTTGATAATGAAATTTGGCATACTTTTGGTTTTTAAGATGATGTGCCTCGCTACCACAAGCCACACATAAAATTTTTAAAAGAAAAAAAGAAAAAAAAGAAAGTCGTCCTTCAAGTGGAGGTTTCAAGAAAAACAAGTTTTTTAGAAAAAATACTACCCGATACATCATCGGAAAAGTGGAGGTGAAGTCGGAAATAAATGTTGTTGCGAACCGTTTTGGGTGGAGATTTTTTCTAAAACCCGAAGGGCTTGAACTTGTTTTTCTTGAAACCGGAACTTAACTTTACTTTCTTTTATTTATTTTTTTATTTTTCCTCGAAAGCCAAAATGTTCCATTGAAAACTGATTTTTAAATGTTCTTAAGAAAGGTAAATGTTCTCGGAAAGGGTATAAATTTTCAAAACAGAAAAAAGAAATAAAATTCCATACCAATTATTTTTTTGTTTTGAAAATTTATACTCTTTCGTTTGAAGTTTTTATTGTTTTTAATGGTCAAACGTAATGGTCTTTTTTCTTGGAATTGTACTTAGTGACCATTTCTTACTATTTGATTTTTTTGGGTATAGAAAATGGTTTTTACCATAGGCAAATCGATTTAACATAAACTATTTTCTATACTCAAAAAAACAATGCAACTACTTACCTAGTGCGATGAGGCAGTAGCGCAGGCAAGTGTATCTTGTTTTATTTGCTACTGTAGAGGTTGTGATTGTTTTTATGATAGCTTGATGCTACCGTAAAAGTGAATTGTAATTCGGAATAAGAGATTGGTTCTTTTGAAATGATATAGCATTAAGCTATCGTGAAAACAATGATTGTGGATGTTCTGGCAAATGAAACAAGATACTCTTGCTGGCATTTTTGGTTTTGTGGGTAAAGAAAATGACTTTAACCAAAGGCAAAATAGTATAACTAAGTCATTTTCTTTACTCACAAAAGCAACGAAAACACTACCTATTTAATCGCAAAGTTGATAAAGACAGTTATAGAGAACGTTCATAAAAGCAATGGTGACCGAAAATATCCTATGAAATAGCAAATGTTCTCTAAGACAGTGGAGAAGGACGGTATTTTTTGTAGCACACCTTAGTTGAATATATCAAACCAATGTTCTAGCTACAAAAAATGTTGTCCTGGAGCCACTGGCAAGCGCGTTGGCTGTGCGGCTGTTTTACATAGTTGATATTATAGCTTCATTGCAAAAACCAAAAAAACAATAACAACGCTTTGTGATGAACTATAATACTCAATTATGTAACACAGCTAGGGGAAAAAAATTACTGGTGCAAGTCACGAAGTGTACGTGTTTTTTCTAAAAACTGTGCCAGTAATTTTTTTTGGAGCGTTGGCTAAGGAGTGGCAACTGAAAACCTAAAACGTCAATTTACCACTAAACGAAAAAGTACGTTCTCGTTATTTATAAATGAAATTAGTGAAATGAAGCAAACAAAGAATTGATGCTAGGAATACTTGGACTAGGAGCAATTTTTGTGCAGCTGAATGAGATAATGGTAAAAAATGATTGCTGATTTATAAAACATTTTCTCTAAGTAATACTTATTTTATATTTTTTTAAAACCACAAAACTGAAAATTTTGTATTGTATCAAATGGTGTAGTATGATTTTCTGTAAAACATTTTACAGCTTCAAAATTTTCACTAAAAGTATGTTTCATAGTATTTTCAGAATATTGTTTTATTTCTAAACCACTGCATTTGAGTGGACCGTTTTCTGAAAAAGTTCCCAATAGAAAATTTCCATTTTCAGTTATAGAATTATTAACTAAAGTAACATATTTATCAATATTTTCTTGTTCTGTCAAAAAATGAAAAACAGCTCTATCGTGCCAAAAATCAAATTTAATATCTGTACTGAATTGCGTAATGTCGGAAACAATCCAATGCACTTTATTTGCTTTTTCTCCTAATCGTTTTTTTGCTCTTTCTAAAGCAAATTCAGAGATATCTAAAACCCAAATATTTTTATATCCATTTTCTAATAAAGCATCCACTAAATTGCTGTCGCCACCACCAACATCAATTATATTGGCGTCTATAGATAGGTTCAGATTTTCTAAATAATCTATTGATGTTTTTGGATATTTTTGTGTCCAACTTACTTCGCTAGGATTTTTAGTTGCAAAAACATTTTCCCAATGTGATTTATTATTTCCCATTATTACTATTTTTCACAAAGATAATGATTAATGAAAGTTTTTCTATTTTTAGTAATTCAAATTCAATCCAAATCCAAATCCCATATCACTATCGTAATGCGTTCTTAGACTTACATTTCTTTTTAAAATATAACGAGCATCGAGCATGAATTCTGTATCTGTATTAACCATAAAACCCATTCTTAATCGTTTAGAAATTGGAATGTCTTCACGCATTAATTGTAATCTTACGTTTCCATCTTGAAAAACTTCGGCTTGTGCAATTACTAACATTGGTAGTGTGTAATTAACTCCTGCACTTAAAACGGCTCTTTTATCTTTGGTGTTTTCTTGTCCAAAAATATTTTTTTCGATTTCTCCGTTCATTTTTCTGTAACGCCAATCGAAACCAATGAAAGGCATTAACCACTGCATTTTTCCTATGTATCTTCCTAAGTGGAATTCTGCTTCATAGCCGTGCATATCATTATACCCTAATCGCCATTCTGCTCCTAAACTCCATCGTGTATTTTGGATCATTGCCATTCCATCATTTCCATTGGTGGCAAAATCATTTTCAGCCATGATGTGAAAAGCTCTATCATCGGCAAATAATTTCCTTTGTGCTAATTTTGGATTTGGTATAAGTGGATTTGCAGCTTGATTTTCATACGTAAAAACTCTTCCCATTCCTGCCATCATGTGATATAAAATATGACAATGAAAAAACCAATCGCCTTCAACATTAGCATTAAATTCAATAACATTTGTTTCCATTGGCATCAAGTCCATTACATTTTTTAAAGGCGCATAGTCTTCTTGGCCATTGATAATTCTAAAATCATGACCATGCAAGTGCATTGGATGACGCATCATGGAACCATTGTAAAGCGTAATTCTAATATTTTCTCCTTTTTTTATAAGTATTTTATCGGTTTCAGAAACTACTTTGTTGTCTAAACTCCAAACGTATCGGTTCATATTTCCAGTTAGCTCAAAACGAAGCTCTTTTACAGGCGCATCTTTGGGTAATGTTGTTTTATCTGTTGCTTTTAGCATAGCATAATTGAGCGTTGTAATAGTAGATAATGCATTGGCATTGTACTGGTTTTGATTATGCTTGGAATGGTCATTATCCATTTTCATACTACCGCTATTCTCTTTGCTTTTTACGTTTGTTGCACCTGTTATTTCTGGGTACATTACTACATTCATATCCATTTGATTTAAAGACATACTCATTCCCATATCGTCTAAATCGCCGTTCATTTTCATCATTCCGTTCATCATTTTCATACCTTCAAAATATTTCAATTTTGGTAGTGGAGTAATTAATTGTTTGATACCATTTCCAATGTATAATGAAGTTGATTTAGTTCTATCTTCCGGAGTTGCTAAAAATTCGTAGGAAGTATTATCGGCTGGAATTGTAACTATAACATCATAGGTTTCTGATACCGCAATTAATAATCGATCTACTTCAACTGGTTCAACATCGTTACCATCACTGGCAACTACAGTAATCTTTCCTCCAGCATAAGTTAGCCAAAAATAAGATGAAGCACCGCCATTAGCTATTCGCAATCGAACTTTATCACCGCCTTTGAATTGTGATAATTGATTTTCATTTTTACCATTAATAAGAAACTTTTCATAATACACATCGCTCACATCCATTGCGTTCATGCGCTTCCACTCGTTGGCAATTTTTGTTTTGAAATGACCTTGCTTTATAGCTTCTGCATAACTTTGGGTAGTACCTTTTTTGATGGCGAACCAATCGGTTGCATTGTGTAACATTCTATGAACGTTTTCTGGTTTTAAATCAGTCCATTCACTTAAAATAACTGGAACAGTTGGTAAATCATCAATTCCTTTTCGGAATGTTTTATCATTTTGTTTTTTATTCATGATGAACATTCCATACATTCCGATTTGTTCTTGTAAGCCAGAATGACTATGATACCAATGTGTTCCGTTTTGTATGATTGGAAAAGTGTATTTATGAGTAGTACCAGGTTTGATTGGCATTTGTGTTAAATTAGGTACACCATCTTCTTTATTAGGCAAAAATAGTCCGTGCCAATGTAAAGAAGTGTCCTCATTTAATTCGTTGTGTACATAAACTTCAGCAATGTCTCCTTCAGTAAATGTCAACGTAGGCATAGGAATTTGACCATTAACAGCAATGGCTCTTTTTTCTTTTCCGGAATAATTTACAATAGTATCTCGAACGTATAAATCGTAGCGAACGATGTTTTGAGAAAATAGCGTTTGTGTAGCCAAAAGCAGTACTACTATCGGCAATATCTTTTTTGAAAGAATGTTTTGTATATCCATTTTAAAGGTGTTTTTTTTAATTTTGATTTTAAAATATTATTTTTTTAACAGCAATTCCCAATCAATAATTTTATCATTCAATATTTCAATGTTTTTTTTCATTTTCTCTTTATCGGCTAATGTAATTGCTCTTTTTGCTGCTGCGATTGCAGTGGTATAATCCTTTAATTCGGATGCTATTTTTTGCGTTAGATTTGGATAATAGAAATTTTCAGGTTTTAATTTTTCTGCTTCTAAAAGCCATTCAATCGCTCGTTTAAAATCTCTATTGGTACTGTAATAATAATTAGCAGCCTGAAATAATAAAGTAGCATCCTGAGTTTTTCCTTTAATAATATGTTGGTCTATCAATGCTACTATTGTATCGTCTTCTTTACTTTTAATTGGTATTTTGACCATAGTGTTTTCCCAAAATATTTTTAGAAATGCTTCTCCTTTGCTATTGATGTCATTTAATTCAATTGTAAATGTTTCATAGAAGTTAGAGCTTTTTTCGACAGGAACTTTGAAACGCATCACATCCTTTTTTTCATCATAGCCGGTTTCGCCATGTAAAGTAGTATCTGTGTTGATAATTATAGTCCACTCATTGATTGAAGGAATTGTGAATATTGAGTAACTACCTGTTTTTAATACATTGTTGCCAAATGAAATATCTTCGGAAGTAGTTATTACAGTACAATCACTTGCCCCTGTTCGCCAAAGTTTATCAAATGGTACTAACTCCCCAAATATTTTTCGTCCTCTGACTAAAGGTCTGCTATATGAAATTTTTATTTTTGCGCTACCCACTTCTTGCTCATACGATGCTGCAGGGCTAGCTGCAGTTACTCTAATTTGAACTTTGTCTTGTGCTGACAGTATTACAGATTGCAAAAGCATAAAGCTTAATAGGATGTTTTTTTTCATTTATTTTAATTTTTAAATATGTTGGAATATTAATCTAATTCTTTAAGCTTAGCTTTCATTTTGTTAGCTTCCGCATGCTGCCCTGTACTATTTTTAGCAGCACTTTTCACCTGATTGAATAGGTGGACATTTTACAGTGCCATAGCTGCAATAAACACAACAATCACCTTGTTTAGGTTTCACTATTTTTTTACAGTTTTCGCATTCATAGAAGAATTGACAAGCATCAGTAGGCATCATTTCTTCTTTTTTGTGACCGCAATGTGGACATGTTATTTTTGATTTCAGTTCTACTGATTTACCGTTGTACATCGTGCAAGTATTACAGCCATAGTGAAGTTTGTTTCTATGATAATTGACTATTGTAGCGATAAGAAGCCCGAACATACCAGTATATAAAAAATAGGACTGATAATCATTATTACAAAAGTAATAGCTGTAAAAAATGATTATTGTACTTGGAATAGCTATCAACAAAGGATATAGGCATCTATGCAGGCGATAGGAAAGAAAAAAGCCAACTAAAGATAATAGGACCATCCCTTGAAAAATCCACATTGTCCAACCTCCAAAAAGTTCAAAACTACCTAAACCTAAAGCAGATGCTACAAATGCAAAAAGAGGGAAACAGCAAGGCGAAAGCAATGCTGTAAAGAACATCCCGATTGTTCCTAATTTATCTATGTTATTTTTTAGTTTCATTCGTGTTATCGTTAATTATTATAGTTTTAAACCTCTTAGTCTCAAGGCATTGATAATAACAGATACGGAGCTGAAAGACATTGCCAAAGCTGCAATCATAGGAGATAGTAAAATTCCGAAAACCGGATATAACACACCAGCTGCAATTGGGACACCAAGTACATTATAGAAAAAGGCAAAAAATAGATTTTGTTTAATATTTCTCATAACAGCATGGCTTAAATTCTTGGCTTTTACGATACCCTGTAAATCGCCTTTGACCAGAGTTATTTTGGCACTTTCAATAGCGACATCTGTTCCTGTTCCCATTGCTATTCCAATGTTGGCTTGTGCCAATGCCGGCGCATCATTTATACCATCGCCAGCCATGGCTACAATTTTGCCTTCTGCCTGCAATTTTTTAATTTCTTTGAGTTTGTCTTCGGGTAAGCATCCAGCTTTATAGGTTTTTAATCCCAATTCATCAGCAACTGCTTTAGCTGTATTGACATTGTCACCAGTCATCATGATTACTTCGACACCCTGGCTCATTAATTCTTTTATGGCTTCTTTGCTAGAAGTTTTAATAGCATCTGTTATAGATACAAAACCAACAGCTATGTTATCAACGGCAATGTAAGAGACTGTTTTTCCTAATTTTTGTTCAATAATGATTTTGTTCTCTAAATCGTCAGAAACTGTTGCTTTAACTTGTTCCATTAGTTTTTTATTACCTAATGCTACTTTTTTACCAGCAACTGTTCCTGTAACTCCTTTTCCGGCAACGGCTTCAAAATCTTTTACTTCGATTAAAGAAATGGATTTTGTTTTGGCATAAATTACCACAGCTTGTGCCAATGGATGTTCACTATATTGGTTTAAGGAAGCAATGCTTTGCAATAAGTCACTATCGTTGTTATTGGATGCATAAATTTTTTCGACTGATGGTTTTCCTTCGGTGATGGTTCCTGTTTTATCGGTAATTAAAACATTAACCTTATTCATGTTCTCTAAAGCCTCAGCATTCTTTATCAAAACGCCTGATTGTGCTCCTTTGCCAACACCAACCATTACTGACATGGGAGTTGCCAGACCCAGAGCACAAGGACAGGCTATAATTAATACAGCAATAGCATTTATAAAGCCATACACCAATGCTGGTTCGGGACCAAATTTTGCCCAAACAAAAAAGGTTATTGCCGATATAATGACCACAATTGGCACAAAGTACTTGGAGATACTATCTGCTAATTTCTGAATTGGAGCTCGTGAACGACTGGCATCATTTACCATTTGCACGATTTGAGATAGCAAGGTTTCGGAACCTACTTTTTCGGCAACCATTACAAAAGATTTGTTTCCGTTTATTGTTCCGGAAATTACGTTATCGTCTTTCTTTTTGTCAACTGGTATAGGTTCTCCAGTAATCATTGCTTCATCGATACTGCTTTCGCCGTCAGTTATTTTTCCATCAACTGGAATTTTATCTCCGGGTTTTACTCTCAATAAATCGCCTTTTTTGATGTCGTGGATTGATATTACTTTATCACCGCCATCAATAACCAAAGTAGCTTCAGTTGGCGCAAGTTTTAATAATTCTTTGATAGCTCCGCTGGTTTGGCTGTGTGCCCTTGCTTCGAGTAATTGTCCTAACAAAACTAAAGTCAGAATAACTGTTGTTGCTTCAAAGTATAATAATACAGTTCCGTGTTCTGTTTTGAATTCACTTGGAAAAATATCCGGAAAAAACATTCCGACTAAACTAAATAAAAATGCCACTCCCGTTCCAATTCCGATGAGTGTGAACATATTCAGATTCCAAGTAATAATTGATTTCCAGGCGCGGACAAAAAATACCCAACAGGCATAAAAAACAACAGGAAGAGATAAAATAAGCTGTACCCAGTTCCATTTGTCCGCATCCATTAGTTGCAATAAAGGATTATTGTGTGCCATTTCAATCATGGCAATGGCGAAAATGGGAACTGTAAACACAACTGCTATTTTCATTTTCTTAACCAAATCTTTATAAGTCCTTTGGTCTTCGCTTTCGCTTGGTTCCATTGGTACTAAATCCATACCGCATATAGGACAGGAACCCGGAGTTTCACTAATTACTTCGGGATGCATTGGACAAGTATATAGTGTCTTGTTTACGGTTAGTTCAGGTGCTTTGACTAGATCCATTCCACACACAGGGCAATCGCCTGCTTTATCGTAGACTTTTTCGCCTTCGCAATGCATTGGGCAATAATACTTTCCTTGCGAATTGATTGGTATAACAGTTTCTTTTTTATGATTGTGTTCATGAGTGGAACAACAAGAATTTGCAGCGGTTTCTGTTGCTGTAGTTTCTTGTGTTGTTTTACCATTACTCATTTCTATGGTGTATTTTCCAACAGCTGTCAGTGCTTCCAGTAATTGTGTTGTTGGAATGTGCTTTTCCATAGTTATTGTTGCTACTGGTGGATTTAATGAAACTTTTGCTTCAATACCCTCAATTGTATTCAATGCTTTCTCGACTTTTGAGCGACAACCATCGCAAGTCATTCTGGTAATGTTGTAAGTATGTATCATCATTTATATATTTTAATACAAATTTCTATCATAACTATTTTATGCATTTGCACAATTTTGGGTTTGATTTGCAAGATTTATAAATCTTCTATTTGCTTTCTTTTACTAGTTTTTATATTCTTAAAGTGCGTAGGCGAAAAGCCAGTTACTTTTTTGAATTGGTTACTCAAGTGTGAAACTGTACTGTAATTTAAAGAATAAGCAATTTCACTTAATGAGAGTTCATCGTACATAATTAACTCTTTCACCTTTTCAATTTTCTGATTGATAAAATACTTTTCGATAGTAGTATTTTCAACTTCGGAGAATAGATTACTCAAGGTGTTATAATCTTGATGTAGTTCTTGTGAAAGATAATTGGATAAATTAATCTTCAAATCATTACCCTTGTTCTGAACCAAATCAATAATCACTGTTTTAATCTTATCGATGGTTTTACTTTTTCTGTCATTGATTAAATCAAAGCCAACTGCACGAAGGTTTTTTAATAATTCGTTTTTTTGGATTTCCTGAATGTCATTTTTCAATTCAACTTCACATAAATCAACTGAAACAGGATTGATGCCCATATTTTCAAATACAGATTTTACTACTATCTTGCAGCGGCTGCATACCATATTTTTAATGTGTAGCTTCATCATTGAGTTATTAAATTGTTTTTGCTATTTTATCCATGATCGAATGGTCTGTACCGAATTTGCAAATTGCATCACAATTGGTTCTTAGTTCTGAAAAGAGAATGTATTTAATATTCATTTTTGAATTTTTTATAACAGGTCTATTGAGTTGCTGAATGACATCTTTTTCGCGACTGTCAGGGATTATGATATAAAATACTTCATCACCATCAGAAATACTGAAATAAAGATCTGAAAGACGCAAAATCCCAGAGTAAATACTAGTGCTTTTTTCAACTTCAAATGCCCCAATAATATTGTTTGTTCCTTTTTCAAACCATAATACATCTATGAGTTTAATGGTGTTTTGCGTGTCTTTATCACAGGGCAATTCAGGAAATTTATTTATAGCCATAAAAGAAAAACTTTGACCATTGAAGGCTTTGCTTTTATCATTACTTGCCGGGGTAACATCGAATCCTAATGACGCTCCAATTTTCAATAAATGGTATTGCATCTCACTATGCAGATTATCTTCCTTTTTTTCTTCTATAATTTCTTTTTGGCGTTTTACTATGTTTTTTTCAAATTTATAACGCTCTTCTTCACTCAAATAGTCATCATTTCCTATGAGCATTTTTTGAGTGCCAATTTCAAAACACAAGCCTGCGATTGCACCTAAATCATTGGACAGTTCCGATTTGAATTTGGAATTTGTTTCCAGTAATGTCTCTCTAATTTTTAAGTATTCACTCCAGCTTCCGAGTTTTTTTTTGTCCTTGAACAAGAAATTAAAACCGTTTACAATTGCCGTGTTGAAAGGCGGAAACCAGGTTGGGTGCAAGAAATACAAAATACTGGCAACGGCCGGACCAAGTCCCTTAATTTTAAGTTCGTCGAGTTTTACAATTTCCCTAAGCACCTGTTCTTCGTTTTTTGCATTAATGCAATTTTCCAAGAATTGGCCAAAAGCAATTTTATTGGTTTGATTTTCATAGATGTCAGGAATTCGGAGTTTTGGTTTCCAATAAAAAGGATGTGAAACCCCTACAAATACCTGTTTTTGCTCGGCAATACAATTGAGCACAAATTCTAAGCTGCTGTTTTTAAAATCATTTGGAAATGATTTGTTTTTTATATCTTCAACAACCTGAATAATGCCTCGACGGATAGTTCTGAACGCTTTTAACCGTTGGTCATTATCCACAAACCAAGTATTATAAACACTTTCTGAATCGTTTTTGTATTGCTGTATTATTTGATTAAAATTGTTCATCCTTACTGTTTAAATTACATTTTCATGCCTTCCATCGGGTCGCTGCCTTTGCGGAATTTATATTCGCTATTGATGGCATAGGCTCCTGTTATCACTACTTTTTGACCATTGGCAATTTTTGTTTTGATTTCTATCAGTCCATTGGTTTCAATTCCTGTTTCTACCATTAGATTTTCATAAACTCCCGGTTTTTTTTCTACCCAGATGTAGGATGCGTTTTCTTCTCTAATTACTGCATCGGTAGGAATGTAGATTCCTTTACCGCCGGAAATCATCAATTTTGCAATGGCCTGCATTCCCGGTTTTAAGATTAGATTTTGATTTGGGACTTCAAATCGAATCAATAGTAAACGGGTTTCCGGGTTTATTTCAGGATTGATAAATGAGACTTTAGCACTTATAGATTTATCGGGAAAATCGGCAAAAGTTATGGTAGCATTTTGACCTATTTTAAGACTATTGAAATAGTTGATATTTACTTGTGTTTCGAGCCAAAGTTTACTTAAATCGGTTACTTTAATTATTGGAGTTCCTTCCATGACATAACTCCCTTCAACGGCAGTTATTTCAGAAATTGTACCACCGACAGTGCTGTAAAATGTGGTATAGGGCGAAACATCTTTGTTGCTTTTTATATTCTCAATTTGAGTGTTGGACAAACCATAGAAGAGAAGCTTTTGTTTGGCCGCATTCATTATGTTTTTTGCATTTTTTCCAAAATCACCGGGCATCTCCAATTGTTTAAAGGCAGTATAATAGTCTTGTTTTGCTATTGCAATATCTTCACTGTACAATTGATATATTGGCTTGTTCTTGGATAGGTAATCACCCGTAGATTTGAAATACAATTTTTCAATTCTGCCCATTGCTTTTGAAGAAAAGGTTTTAGATTTTTCTTGATTGAATGTTAAAACACCTGTGTAGTTTTGTTCTAAATTGTTTTGTGTTTGTCCTATAACTTGAGTTGTGATATTACCAAGTTGAATTTGTTGTTTACTTAAACTTATTTGGTTAACCTCACTATCATCCTGTTTTATGGGTGTTAACTCCATGTGGCAAATAGGACACTTGCCGGGTTTATCTTCTTTTACTTGAGGATCCATAGAACATGTATAAAAAGTAGTTTCTTTATTTTTATCATGTTGAGAGTGGTCTTCTTTTTTATTCTCATGCTGAGAATGGTCTTCTTTTTTAGAAGAATTACAAGCTGTAAATATTAGGGAAAGCAATAAAAAGATGCCTATTTGATTTAAATTTTTCATACTTACTCCGTTTTAATAAAGCTTTCGCTATCGATTAAATATTGTGCATTTTTTGCAATAGTATCACTAACAGAAATACCTTTAATGATTTGAATATAACCGTTCAGTTCAAACCCTGTTTTTACCGGTGTTGCTTTAAAACCATTGTGAGATTTAACAAAAACAATTTTTTTATTACCTGTACTTACCAATGCGTTTTTTTGTATCCAAAGACCGCTAATTGACCGTGTTTTTATAATACCTTGCAATCTCAAACCTATCGGCAATTTGAGTGTATTGTTGTTTAAATAAACCCTAATTCTATTGGTTTTGTCGGTAGCATTAAATTGTGTTTCAATAAAATTTATTTTCGCTTCTATTGATTCTTCAGCATTGAGTTCAGAAGTTATTTTAATGGCTTGATTGACTTCAATAAAACTGCTGCTTTCCTGAGTAATGTTGAATACTCCCCAAACTTTATCAGTATTTACTAATTTAAACACAACTTCTCCTTTTTTGACATAGTTTCCTTCTTTTAACTCAAGTTTTTCAGTACTGTTATTCATACTTTGCATTGCAGAATTTGATGGAGTAACCATTGTTTCTGACCCTATGACAATTCCATTAGAAGGACTGTAAATGGCTATTTTAGGATTGGCTTTTTTTGAATTAGCTAAAGCACTTATTTGATTTTGAGTCATACCGTAAAGCAACAACTTTTGTTTTGATGCCTCAATAATTGAGCTGTTATCAATATCATTTGAAAGTAAATAAATAAAGTTTTCTTGCTCAGTTAAAAGTTCAGGGCTATATAAATCAAATAATTTTTGTCCTTTATTAATTCGTTGGTATTTAAAATTCACATATATTTTTTCAATTCGGCCACTTATTTTTGCTGCAATATTTACCGCTGAATTTGGGTCATAAGCGACAGTGCCAGGAAGATTGATTTCACCACTTAAAGTTGAATCTATTGCTGTTATAGTTTGAAATTTACCCACTACAAAGTTATCTGTTGGCTTGATGACATTTTCAATATTATAATCTTCAATAGCATGATTGTCAATTACTTTTTTTACTAAAGTCATTCCGCAAATAGGGCAGTTTCCAGGTTTATCTCTAATAATTTGCGGATGCATTGAACAGGTATAGACAACGTTTTGATGAGAGCTTGCGTCATGTACTTCAGGTTTTATGACATAGAAATAAATAGCAGAACCGATTATTGCTATTATACCTAGAATCAAACCATATTTTATATACTTATTCATAGTTACTTAATTTCGAGTTGTTTTTCGATTTCGACCTGAGTGTTTAGTATGGACTGCAATTTGTCGAGAGCGTCCATTTGGGCCATGTTCAAAGCTTCCCATGCGTCTAAGACAATGAACAAATCACCAGTGTTATTTTGCCAAGCCAAAACGGCGGTATCATAATTTTTGCGCAATGAAGGGATGATGCTTTTTTCGGAGATATTGTATTGTTTATTGAGGTTAGAAAGCTCTGTATTCATGCCCGAAATCATTCCAACTGTTTCATTTAAAATCATTTGTTTTTGCCAATTGAGACTTTCATTTTTAATTTGAAAGCTACTGATATTGGCTTTGTTCATTTTTGTTGACCAAGGCATGGGGATAGTCATCATGCCCATTAGTGAGAATTGCTGTGGCTGTTGTCCAAAAGCAAACATGTGGTCATATTTAACTCCAAATTCGGGTAGAAATTTTGATTTTTCTGCATCAATTTTCAGTTGGTTTACTTCCATGGTTCTTTTGATGGCATTTATATCACTTCTGTTTTTGGAAATTGATGAGGTGTCCAATAGTTGTGAATTGTATTCCTTTAGTTCGAATGCTTCTTCAATTTCAAACACCATATTTTTATCTCTTGACATTAGAGTGTTGAGCATAATTCTTTTTTGTGAAATATCATTCTGAAGCATTATAATCATACTTTCTAACTCATTATATTGAGATTTTGCTTTATAATAAGTGGGGAGTTTATCCATATTGTACTGGTATCTTATTTCCATGCTTTTTATCATGTATTTTAAGAGTAGTAAGTTATCATTGGCCACTTTGACTTTTTTGTTTAGTACAAGCCATTGATAATAATTTGTCTTGGCTATAGCATAAAGCTGATTTAAAGTGTAATTTTTGTTTTCTTTTTCAACAGATGACATTGCGTTCATATACTTGTATTCGGCATTTTGTTTTTTTGAATTGGGAATCATTTGTGAGACTCCAATCATATAACTGCCCATGCCAGGACTCATATCATCTGCTTTCCACATTTTGGTATTGTAGGGCGTCATAAAAAAACCGGTTTCTACTTGAGGTGCCATCCAGCTTTTAGCCCCTTTTGCAGCAGCATCCATACTTTGGATATCGGCATCATACATTTTTAGCTGCGGATTATCGGTTTTGATTGTGCTCAAGATATTATCCAGTGAAACAATCTGTGCATTAGCAATTGTAAAGCTTAAAATCAAAAAGCTTATAACGATATAATATTTATTCTTTAACATCTATAAGTTCTATTTTGCCTTTAGTTTTTAATTCGTGAAGTTTCACCATTTCAAAAACAATAGGAGTTACTAATAATACATAAATTGTAGAAGTAATTGTCCCACCAATAAGAGGAACTGTGATAGGTAACATTACATCGGCACCTGTACCTGTTGCCCAAAGTATCGGAATAAGACCAAATAAAGAAACAGAAACCGTCATTAGTTTTGGTCTTAACCTTTTGGCTGAGCCATCGACAATATATTGTTTTAATATGTCTTCAGTAATTGTTTGTGAACTATTGCCATGTTTTTCGACCATTTTGTTCATCGATTCATTTAAATAGATCGTCATTAACATAGCTGTTTCAATGGCCATTCCGAAGAGGGCAATAAAACCAACCGCAACCGCAACAGATAAATTTATTCCGTAGAAATAGACCATAAAAACACCACCGATTAAAGCAAAAGGCACTGTTATCATTGTAATGAGGGATTCTTTCATGGAGTGGTAAGTAAAATATAAAATAAGGAAGATAATTATCACCACAATTGGTAGTATCATGCTTAGCGTTTTATTGGCTCTCAACTGATTTTCCCACTGGCCACTCCATTCAATGTAATATCCTTTTGGCATTTTAGACATCATTGAATTTAATTTTTTCTGAGCTTCTTTCACAGTACTACCTAAATCTCGATCACGTACATTAAACAGCACACTTCCCCGAAGCATGGCATTTTCGCTATTTATCATAGGCGGCCCATCGCTTATTTTTACCTCTGCAATGGTTTCTAAAGGAATTGGGCCATATTGCATCGTTTGGACTTGCAATTTTTTCAGTGCATCAATACTGTTTCTATATTCTTGTGCATATCTTGCATTTACAGAGAAGCGTTGTCGTCCTTCAATTGTAGTTGTCAGTTTCATTCCTCCGATAGCTGCTTCAACAACTGCATTAATATCGTCAATTGAAAGGCCGTATCTGCCCAAAAGCTCCCTCTTTGGCTCAATGTCAATGTACCTTCCACCAGTTATTGGCTCCGCATACAAATCTTTTACACCCGAAGTACCTTCGAGTGCTTTTTTGATTTTTTGAGATAGTGCATTAATGGTATCTAAACTTTCTCCATAAACTTTAATTCCAACATCTGTTCGAATACCAGTAGATAGCATGTTTATTCTATTAATGATAGGCTGTGTAAAGCCGTTGGTTACTCCCGGAATTTGGAGTTTATTATTTATTTCGGTTATAATATCATTCTTTGTTTTTCCTTCTCTCCATTCACTTTGAGGTTTTAATAAAATGATGGTTTCAATCATGCTAATAGGGCTATTATCTGTAGCAGTATTGGCTCTACCAGCTTTTCCCAATACATGGTCTACTTCGGGAATTGATTTTATCAATTTGTCTTGAACCTGCAATATTCTTTTTACTTCCGAGTTTGAAACATCGGGCAAGGTAACCGGCATGAAAAGTACTGAACCTTCATCCAATGGTGGCATAAACTCGGAACCTAAACGAGTAAACATGACTAAACCGATTAGTAAAGCTACTACATTAATTCCTAAAACCGTTTTCCTCCATTTCAAACAAAAAACCAAAATAGGAGTGTATACACTTTCCAGTTTTTTATTGATTGGGTTTTTATTCTCAGGACGAAGTTTACCTTTTAATAAAAAGCTTATAAGCACCGGTGTGAGTGTAATGGCTAAAAAAGCATCAACGATTAGAATGAATGATTTTGTCCAAGCCAAGGGACTAAATAATTTTCCTTCCATACCTGTGAGTAAAAAAACCGGTAGAAAAGACGCAATTACGATCAGTGTTGAGTAAAAAACACCCGGTCCTACTAACTTTGATGATTTTTCAATTAGTTGAAGTTTTTCATCAGAGGATAAAGGGTCGTGTTCCTTTTTAAATAAATTTTTAATTTTTTCTATCATCATACCAATTTACTTGTTATCAATCATTTCTTCTTGTTTCTCTGAGATTGTCCTGTAGGCGTTTTCAACCATTACAATTCCATCATCCACAACAACTCCAATAGCGAGTGCAATACCGGTTAATGACATAATATTAGATGAAATACCAAATGCTTCAAGCAATATGAAGCCAATTGCTACGGATATAGGAAGTTGAATTAAGATTATAAGGGCGCTTCTCCAATGGAACAGAAAAATTAAGATAACGAGTGAAACTGCTATCATTTCTTCTATAAGTGTTCCCTTGACAGATTCAATAGCTTTTTCGATTAACTCGCTTCTGTCATAGGAAGTTTTAAATTTCACTCCTTCGGGCAATCCTTTTTCAACTTCTTTCATCTTTGCTTTAACCGCTTTGATGACTTTATCAGCATTTTCGCCGTAACGCATTACCACTATACCGCCTACGACTTCCCCAGTTCCGTTTTGGTCAAAAATTCCAAGGCGTAAATCTCCACCCATTTGTACTGAACCTATGTCTTTTACCTTCACAGGGATAGAATTGTAATTTTTAATCGAAATATCCTCGACATCTTTACTGTTCTTTATGTAGCCTAAACCTCTAATGATATAAGACATATTACTCATTTCAAACTTTCGGCCGCCTACATCATTGTTATTAGCCTTAACAGCATTCATTACTTCCATCATACTGACATTATAATACTGCATTTTTAGTGGATCTAAAACCAATTGATATTGCTTTTCAAAACCTCCGAATGAAGCAACTTCTGCTACACCGGGAACAGTTTGCAGTGCAAATTTCACATACCAATCCTGTAAGGCACGTTGTTCCCCAAGATCCATTCCGTTAGCTTCCAAATGATACCAAAAAATATGGCCAACACCTGTACCGTCTGGTCCTAAAGATGGAACTACATTTTGAGGTAATAACCGTTGTGCATAGTTTAGTCTTTCTAAAACCCGCGTTCTTGCCCAATAAACATCAACATCATCTTCGAAAATTATGTAGACAAAACTCATCCCAAACATTGATGCTCCACGAATGTTTTTGACTTTAGGGATTCCTTGCAAGTTTGATACTAAGGGGTAGGTTACTTGTGCCTCAATAACCTGTGGGCTTCTACCCATCCACTCGGTAAATACAATAACCTGATTTTCTGATAAATCAGGGATAGCATCTATAGGATTTTGTTTCACGCTATAGATTCCCCACACAAATAAACAAGCCGAAACCAGTAGCACAATTGCTCTGTTTCTAAGTGAGAATGTAATTAGTTTTTCTACCATTTTTGTCTTTTTTCTTCCTTTTAAATAAAATTAATCAATTGAGTCCTTTTACATTATGATATATATCAAATATTCAAAATATAGGAGAGCACTTAATTTTCCGACAAACTGTTGTTTTCATTTATTGAATTAATCCAGGTAATTATTTCCTGTTTTTGCGCCTCATTAAGTATTGCATCATGATGTAATAGCGTGTAGGAACTTAAAGGCATATCACCCGATTTAATTTGTTTGCTTATTGCTTCTAACTCACTTTGCTGCTTTCGATTTGAATAACTGCCAAACTCATTAAAATTTAACTCTTTTTTCCCATCAGTAATATGTGTTTCTACAAACATTCTAGCTGGTTGAATGTAATCATACCAGAGATACTGGGTGTTATTACTATGGCAATCGTAACAAGATGTCTTTATTAGTTTTGAAATATTTGTTGGTGCATCGGTCGTGACCAGAAAATCATTTGTATAATCCTGCCCTGGATTTTGATTCAGGGCAGGCTGATAGAATTGTATTGCTATCAATACCAAAAAAAGTACTATACCTACTTTCTTTAATCTTCTTTTCATTTTATAACGTTTTTTTCAAACTACCACAAGTAAGCATCTTAGAGCCATAATATGGATTTTTGATTTCTTTGGATTCGCTGATCCAAATAGCGCCTTTACCGTCGTCATACATTGGACAATGGTCCTGATATAATTTTTTATTTGAACCCAAAAGTTTTATTAAATCATTGATGTCCTTACTTAGTATGGCAAAATGTTCTCTTTGATGGTCAATTTTACCTGCATTGTCGCCAATATGCTCTGCGTGTTCTTTGGCATCATCTGCAATGTCTAAGTATTCCTTTTTCTGACTCGCGTTTAAACTGGCAGTATTAATGGAATTAAACGTTTTATACAAAGTTTTACCTGCTTTAGCTGCACCATTAGCATCATCTTTAGTTAGAGCGTTCTTGATTTTTAAATAATCATCAATAATCCCATTAGTAGAAAACGGAGTGGAAGAAGTTTGTGTAGTTTCTACCACTTTTGGTTCGACTGTTGAATTATCATTATGATCATGTGTACCATTGCTATGGTCATGAGATGGTTCTTTTTGTACAACTGGCTCTGTTAATTCCATACCACATTTTGAACAATCTTCCCCTTTTTTACCCGTAACTTCAGGATGCATTGGACAGGCGAAAAGTTGATCTTTTTGAGTATCACTCATGTTATTTTCAGTTGATGTACTTTCAACCCCCTCTGACTTTGTAGTTTTGTTACAAGAGATTAATGTTGTAACTAATGCTATTAAAATTACTACTTTTTTCATTTTTTTAAAATTTTGAAGTTATTATTAAATAATTTTTATTTGTAACTATGTTCTGTGCTTTGTTCGTGATAATGTTTCGTTATTTCTTTAGGAATACGTTCTAGTTTTCTATCTTTTGAAAATATTGTTGAGATAGATTTTCCTCTTATCTTAAAAGTTACTTGAATATCGGTATACATATTTGCATTTATTTCGTTCACAATAAAAGCTTCTGCATCTATACTTGTTAATTCAACTTTCTTTGATTTTCCATCAGCAAATATTAATGAAGCTGTTCCTGTTATTTCAGTATTGCTTAATGGTTTCAATTTTTCATCAAGTATGAAAAAATATACTTTGCTATCCTTAATTAAAGTTTCGATATGATAACTTTTTACTTTTTTGATGGTTCCATTATGAGGACCATTAGAATTGTTTCCGTTTTGTGCGAATAAATTCATTATTGGCATTATTGCAATTAATATTGCAATAATTATTTGGTTATTTCTTTTTACAATTTCATTCATTATTCATTTTTTTAGAGTTAATTTTAAGAAACTGATTAATAATTAATTTTATTGGCTAAATAATAAGAATAAGTACCAATTGATGTATTGATATGGTCTATTTCCTCTACATTTTTAAATCTTGCATCTGAAATGTATTTTATCATTAAACCATTTACATTATCATTGGTGGTTTTGAAACCGTCAAGTAATTGAACTAAGTAAAATGAGAACCGCATCCATTTTGTTTTTGCTTTACCCCAATCTCCAATAATTAGCTCACCCTCTGGTTTTAGTATCCTATTAATTTCCAGTAAGCATTTTAATTTTGTGACACTATCTAACTGATGAAAAACAAGAGAACTATAAACCTTATCAAATGATTTATCTTCAAATGGCAACTTATTTCCATCATACAAAAAAAGCGGTGCGTGAATTCCTGCCTTATTTAATTTATACTCAGCTATTGATTTAATTTTAGGGTCAATATCAACACCTTGAACATCACTATCAGGAAATCGTTGTTTGAGAATAATAATGTTTTGAGCTGTTCCAAACCCAAATTCTAATATTTTTTCATCCTCTTTAGGGTTAACAAAATCTACTAACCTGTTTCTGAATTTTTTCTCAGGCATAGTTATTTTGATTGCTAAATCGTAGTAATCACTTAAAAAATCATAACCCAATGCTGGAATAAATTTTGTTGTACTCATTTTATTTTTGTTTTTTTAAATCGAAAAAAGTATAGTACAGATTGAAATAAAATCCATTTGGAGCTGAGCGTAACATTGAACTTACTAATTCTTGACGATATGCAAAATCCAAACGTGCTTGGCTATTAAAAATAAATTGCACAGCAGGCATCACATCCAAATAAGATTTACCATTTTCATTAATAGTTTGTCCAACAAATTCAACCATTAAATTAATGTTTGTTTGTTTGTAATTTGTGTACTTTTTGGGGTACATCAATTTACCAAAAGAAAGTGTATAATTAGTTGCATTATCACCAATATTATCCGGAAATGGATAACTTGGTTTGTTATCTAAAGCTTTCTCAAAACTTATTGAAGAACTTATTGCAACTTTTTTAATCAATTTTGTAGCTATTAATCCTGTTTCAAAACCTGAATTGTGTCCTAAAATTTCAATCTGTTCTTGGTGAATATCTGCATTATTGAAACTATATCTACCATAAGCTGCTAATCGGAAATGACTATTTAAATCATCTGTAGAATAAAAACGATATTTCGTATAAAAACTACCACCTTCAGTAACTAATTGGCTATTTCTATTACTCACAAAAGCAGAAGCACGAAACATTATATTTTTATTTAATCCATATGATACTTCGGGCATAAAATGATAATTATAACCTGATTTCATTTCCTCTTTAAAAAGTGACTGCATTACATTAACTGCCAACGAATTTGCAGGAACATTACTAGCTGGATCAGTAACTACAAATAACTCCTGGCTAAAAACATTTTGGCAACTTATTGCAATAAAAATTAAAATAATCTTTCTCATTAATTTAGAATTTTAATGTGAAAATCATCTTCATTGTTTGAAGCATACGTTTCAACATTCTTGTATGATTTGGATAATTTTTTGAATTCCTTTTCAGTCACATAGCCTTTGTCAACTACTTGAAATTGTATTTCACTCAAGTTATTTGATTTGTCATTAACCAAAATGTAAGGGGTTTGAGTTATAGTTTCCGGTTTTGCTGTTATCACTAATGTTCCGATAAAAAAACCTGCTTTTTCTACTTTTTCCTTAAATACTTTTGGGCTTAATGCATTGCCTTCAGTCAGCGTTACCGTAAACGTATTGGTGTTTAAATCGGTTTCAACATTAACTACTTCGGGCAATGTTTTTAGCTGTTTGTTTATGGCATTCGAACACATAGAACAAGTTAAACCAGTAGCCCTGATTTCGGCTTTTACTATTTGGGCGTTACTCTTTATTGAGAACATCAAAACGATTGATGCTACAATTACACGCACTTTATTTATTTTATTCATCTGTATTTAATATTTGTTTTTTAATTGAAGATGGAACGCTTACTAAATCTCCTTTATATCTAAATAATGTTAATGGACGTTTCATTTTACTCTTTTATTAATTTTATTATTTCTTCTTCTGTTGGATTCTTCGCTATTAGGACACCCTCGGGATTAAATAGGTATTTTGATGGTAATTCATCTACTCCGAAAACTAAGGCTGCATTAGCGTCAAATCCTTTAGGGTCTATCAATTGAGTGAACTTGATTTTATCCTTTTCAATTGCTTTTAGCCATTTGTTTGCATCAATGTCGATTGATATTCCAATTATTTCCATTTTATCCGGACTAACCTCATTGTGCAGTTTCACTAATTTTTTATTACCCAACCGGCAAGGCGCACACCAAGAAGCCCAAAAATCGACAAGCACGTATTTGCCTTTAAAAGATGAGGTGTTTACATCTGTGTTACTATTACTTTTTAGTGTAATTGATGGTATTGTATCACCCACTTTAATCTGTGCTTTCATAGAAAACGTGAGGATTATAAATAGCGCAATAAAATATTTTACTTGATTTTTTATTAACATAATAGTACCATTGTTTTTTATAAAACTAAGCCCTATGCCAACATAAGGCTTAGTCTATTAAAGTGTTACATTTTTATAACAATACCGTTTGGCTTTCTTCCAACGTTAATTGTTTTTGTTACTGAATGATTGGTGGTGTTGACTACAGAAACTGTATTAGCCGTTTGATTGGTTACATAAGCAGTATTACCGTCTGTTGTGAATGCTATTGCATGTGCACCGGCACCAGTATTAAAAGAACTTCCATGCATCCACATATTCATTCCTGCATCCCAAGTCCAATAATGTACTTTTCCAGCCATTGGATCTGTAACCCATAATTCATTTTTAGGACCGTTATATGACGCTATTCCCGGCATGAAACCTAAAGTAATTGTTTCATCTACTGAGTTTGTTGCTACATCAATTACAGAAATAGTTTGTCCGTCTTCATTGTCTACATACATTTTACCATTGCTTCCAGTCCAAGCACCAACTGGGTTATCTCCAACGGCAATAGTTGTGATTATCGCTTTGGTTGCCGTGTTTATCACTGTTATGCTATCATCATCACCATTTGCAACGTAGGCTTTTGTGCCATCTGAAGAAAATGTTAGTTCAGCTGCCATCATTCCGACATCGATTGTATTTAATAGGGCATTGGTAGTAGCATCATATACTAAGACTTTACTATTCATTTCATCCATTTGAGGCACCCAAATTTCATTTCCGTTAGGTGAATAAATAGAATTATGGTTCATTAATGGCAGGTTGATGTTCTTTACAATTGAACCATTCATAGCATCAATTACTAACAATTTTCCTGTCATCCCTGCTGTCATTAATCCTGAATGTCCTGCACTCAAATCCATTCCCGGAACACCAATAGCTAAATGATTTTGATGTGATGAAATGTGATGTGGCCACATAATCATATCTGAACCGCTTCCCATTAATTCTATGGTTCCGGTTACTTCATTATTACTTAACTTGACTACTGAAACTGAGCCGTCTTCTCCGTTTACAATGTATGCCGCAGGATAATCGACATTTAATGTCATATCCATGTTGTCATCGTTGTTATTACAAGAGGTTAAAAATATTGCTCCAATAAATGAAGCTATCATTGATAAATTTTTCATTTCTATTTTTTTTAGGTTATTTAATAGTTTCTACTGTTTTTCCACAGTTTAACATCATTGACCCATAGTATGGGTTCTTTACTGCATTTTCTTTGCTCAACCAATTAGCGCCTTTACCATCGTTGTACATTGGACAGAATTGAAAGTAAACTGGTACTTCGTATTTTGCTGTTTTAATTAATGTGTATATGTCTTTTGACAATGAGGTAAAGTGATCACGTTGGTGTTTTACATCTTTTGTATCAGCTATGTGTTCTGCATCTTCTTTAATTGGGTTTACAACTTTCATCCAAACCATGTGCACTTCCATATCAAGCTTGTCCATTTTGACGTTATTTACAGCTGTTAAAAGTTCTTTTGAAGCTGCTGCAGCTTTTGTCCCATCAGAAGTAATCAAAGCATCTTTCAATGAGAAATAATTATCAAATACTGCTTTTAATTGATTTTCATTTTGAATTACGGCAGTAGTTGTTTGAGAATGGTTCCCGTGATTGGAATGTCCATCGTTGCCGGCAGTAGTTGTGTTTTCTTCTTTTACTGGAACTTTTGCTACTCTATCGTATTGACAACAGCCGTGAAGATTGTTGTAAACCTCATCAGGGGCAAGAAATTTATCACTGTCGTAGCCTGCTAACGCAATTCTTTTAAGTATTTCATCCTGATTTGTTACACTAGCATCATAAGTTAATGTTGCCATTTGGGTTTCCTGGTTCCAATCTACTTTAGCAATTTTTTTAATACTTCCTGCTTTTTCGATTGTAGTTTCGCACATTCCACAGTTACCATAGACTTTAACTGTTTCGGTTTTTGCATTTTTTATTTGTGCGTTGATAGAAGTTGATAGCAACATTAGAGCTGCTACCATTATTTTTATAAATGAGCTTTTCATTTTTAAATAATGTTAGTAATCAAAGTGTTTTACCTTGATTGATTGATAAAATAAATTTGAGATAATTACAGCTATAAGATAAATGATACTGCAACATGAAAATGGTGTAGTAAAATGTTTCTAAAACTGTTGTGAATTGGATAGCAAAACGCTATGAATTTGACACACTTATGGCTGTCAAAATTTGGATTTAGCTTATTTTAGGAATTAGCCAAATGAAATAAAACCCATCAGAGATTGATGGTGTTGTGTATGAAAATTTAACTTTCTCGATTGAAGAATAGCTAAACATGTAATTTTTAAAATTAATTTCAGATAAAAAGCTTACTGAAGAAGTTGGACACGTTGAAGAACAACCACATTTTGAGTGACCGCAATTGCCTTTACATCCTTTGTGGTCTTTATCTTTTGAATTTTCATCACCGCAGCAACTCTTTTTTTCTGCGTTATTGGATGAAATTTCTTTTTTGCACGAACTCTTTTCTGAACCTTTACCACAAGCCATAGCAGTATTAGGGATGAGGAACATGCCTAATAAAACTACAAGTATCATGTGGTATTTGTTCATATATCTATTAAAACAGTACAAATTTAGCTAAAAATTATTGCATTATGTTAAAATTGATGTTAAAATCTCATTCTCTGAATTCTAACTGCGTTTAAAATAGCTAACAAAGCTACTCCTACATCGGCAAAAACGGCTTCCCACATTGTGGCTAAACCACCTGCACCAAGTACTAAAACTATTGTTTTTACAGCAAATGCTAAAATAATATTTTGCCAAACAATTTTCTTGGTTTGTTTGCCAATATTGATAGCCATTGGAATTTTTGAAGGCATGTCATCTTGAATAACTACATCGGCAGTTTCGATTGTGGCATCACTTCCTAAACCACCCATTGCTATTCCTACGTTACTTAACGCTACTACTGGTGCATCGTTTACACCATCGCCGACAAATGCTACCGTTTCATTTTTAGCAATGATTTCTTTAACTTTATTCACTTTGTCTTCGGGAAGTAAATCTCCAAAAGCATTTGTAATTCCGAGTGATTTTGCTACAAACTGCACTACGGTATTTTTATCGCCACTTAACATTATGGTTTTTATACCTAGTGCTTTTAGTTTATCTATTGTGATTTGTGCATCTTCTTTAATGCTGTCGGCAATAGTTAGATAACCTACGAATTTTTTATCGTAAGCTACAGCAATTAAGGTATAAACGATACTGGTTGGATCAATATCATACGAAATAGAAAATTTATCCATTAGTTTGAAATTTCCAACCAATAATTCATTTCCGTTTACTATGGCTTTAAGTCCGTGTCCTGAAATTTCTTCTACGTCTTTTAAAATAATGGTACTATCAATTTTTCCAACATATTGATGAATGGCTGTTGCAACCGGATGTGTACTTTGACTTTCTAAGGCATTGACCAATTGCAGTATTTCGGTTTGATTAAAATCGGAATTAAAAACGACTTCTTGCACTTTGAAAACACCTTCGGTCATTGTGCCTGTTTTGTCCATTACGACGTTTTGAATGGAAGCCATTACATCGAGGAAATTACTTCCTTTGAATAAAATTCCGTTTTTAGAAGCAGCTCCAATTCCGCCAAAATATCCTAACGGAATACTAATAACTAAAGCACAAGGACACGAAATAACCAAGAAAACCAAGGCACGATACAGCCAATCTCTAAAAATATAATTATCTACAAAAAGAATTGGAACTACACAAATTAAGATGGCTAAAAGCACCACAATTGGTGTGTAAATCTTGGCAAATTTGCGTATGAATAATTCAGTTGGTGCTTTTTTTGCTGTTGCATCTTGCACCATTTCAAGTATTTTTGACAGTTTACTATCGGTATAAGCGGTTGTAACTTTTACTTGACAAACCGAATTTAAGTTTATCATTCCTGCTAAAACCGTTTCGCCTTTTGCTTTGGTGTCGGGTTTACTTTCACCTGTAAGTGCTGCTGTATTAAATGAAGCTGTATCGGAAAGTAATTCGCCATCTAAACCCAATTTTTCGCCTGCTTTGAGTTGGATAATATCTCCAATTTTAGCTGTTGCTGCTTTGATTGTTTTGGCTACATTATTTTCTAAAATAGTAACTTCATCTGGTCTTTGGTCGAGTAAGGATTTTATATTTGCTTTGGCTCTTTGAACTGCAAGTGTTTGAAAGACTTCGCCAACAGCATAAAACAGCATCACGGCAACACCCTCTGGAAATTCTGCGATGGCAAATGCTCCAATAGTTGCAATACTCATTAACAAAAATTCTGAAAATATCTCTCCTTTCTTTATAGCAACAAAAGCTTCTTTGATTACAGGAAAACCAACTGGTGCATAAGCAACAACATACCATATAATTCGTACCCAACCTGTAAACCACGATTGTGGAAAGTAATTATCGAAACCAATGGCAACCATTAACAAAACAAAACTTATGATTGCTGGTAGGAACATTTGAAACGTTGACTTTTCTTCGTTGGAATGGTTGTGGTCGTGTCCGTCATCATCAGAATGATTATCGGGTTTTTTATTTATTTTTTCTTCTAATGTGCAACAAAGTTGTTTTCCTTGTGCATCGTATTTGTGTTGATGTTTCATAATTCAATTATTAAGAATTTGAATTTATTATTTTTTGTATGTCTTTTGGAATTTCCATTGGTTTTAAAGGTGGCACGTTTGCACCACCAGTATTACCAACAGGAATATGTCCAACAAATGATTTTACACCACCTATCAATAATCTTGGTATTTGACCAATTACCTCATTTGTACTTTTAATCTTAATACCAAATTGTAACATTTTCCAATGTACAAATGTATGCTCGCATGGATATTTTTGAGCTATTATATGTGCACGTTCCAAATGATGCCAAGCATTTTGAAAATCATTTAGTTGTAAATTATCCTTAACTAATTCTAACTCTTTTTGATAAAAAGGAATTAGCTTATTTGGCATTATCGTATTAAATTTCATGACTAAGCTTTACAACAACCATCTAAACTTTCATACGCTTTTGGATCTGCTTTTACTTCATCTGCATCATAACCTAATTTAGAGATACCTTCTTTAATTGTTTGTAAAGTAGTTTTCTTTGAATTGTAATAGATTGTAAAAGTCATCGCTTTATCATCTAACTCATACATTTTTATTCCTTTTATTTTAAGCATTTCTGTTTTGAATTTTAAACCACACGTTTCACATTCTTTACAATGGTCGCAATGAAAGAAAGTTTTTATGACTGCTTTTTGAGTAGTTTTTTGTGCTGAAACTAGATTTGTTGAAAAAAATACTATTGCTAAAAAAGCGATTGATTTTAAAATTGAATTTTTCATGTTATTTATTTTAAATTATTATTTATTAATGTTCGTGTTCGCCACCACCTTTTGATGTTGCCAGCAAGTAGAAAGCTCCTTTAATTACTATTTTTGCATTGGCAGGAATTTCTTCAACTAATTTTATTTCAGTATATCCTAAATCGGTTGTTCCTGGTATTACTTCGATGGCTTTAAAGTGAATTTCGTTGTGTTCTTCCTCTTCGCCTTCAGCGTGCTCATTATGTGCTTCGCCCTCTTTGTGATTGTGTTCTTCTTCTTTTACTTTTGGAGTTTCTTCTTGGTGTTCTTCTTGAATGTAAATGTAATATTTGTCTCCATTTCTAACAATAGCATCTTTTGGCAAAGCTTGAACTGTTTGATTAGTAATGTTGATATTAGCCGCTACATACATTCCGGAAATTAAATCTTTAGCATCGCTTGGATTGATTTTGGCGTGAACTGCAACGGTTTTACTTTCGTTAGAAAATGATTTATTGATACCGAATATTTTTCCTTTTATTGATTTATTGGATTGATTGGTAAGTACAAAATCGACTTCTTGACCAACGGAAATTTTACCTAAATCTTTTTCAAACACATTCAAATCTAAGTGCATTTGGCTGTTATCGACTACTTCAAAAAGAGTAACTCCGGTTTCTGCAAACGCTCCTTTGGTGATGCTAATTTTACCCACATAACCACTTATCGGCGAAACAATCGGAATTAAAGAAGTGCTGCCTTTTAAACTAACATTCAACGCTTGTAGTTTATTTTTTGCTGCTTGTGCTTTTGCTTTTTCAACTGCTAATTTTGACTTAACTTCTTGAAACGTTTTACGAGGATTTACATTTTCATCGCTCAATGTTTTTTGGCGGTTGTATTCTAATTGTAGGTATTCAATGTTTGCAATAGCCGAATTGTAATCTTCTTGCATTTCGGTTACTTCAAGGTTTTGGATGGTTGCTAATGTTTTCCCTTTTACCACATAAGTGCCTTCTAACACATAAATATCTTTTACGACACCACCAATTAAGGTTGATATATTTGCCATATTCTGAGGTGGAACAGCAGTATATCCGTTTGCTTTGATTACCGTATTGAGGTTTTTCATTACGATAGTTCCTGTTTCCATACCAATGGTTTTGAATTGCGCTTCTGTTAGTGCTACTTCGGTTTCCGATTTTTCTTCTTCGTGTGTTTCTTCGGTTTTCTTTTCGCCGCAAGAAGTAAAAAGTATTAAGACAAGAGTATTAAGTATTAAGAAAAACTTCGATTTTGATTTTATATTTTTCATATTATTGAATATTAATTATTGTTGAAAGATGGAAATTGCAATTGAATAGCACTTTGATTATAGGTATTAACAGCTTCTGCGTTTTGCTTTTTAATATCAATGGCTTGGTTTAAAAAACTGATGTAAGTCCAATAACTCATATCGCCATTGGCGTAGCTCTTTTGTGCCGTTGTAATAATTTGGTCTGCATATTGCAATCCTTCGTTTTGGTAATACGCCACTGCTTTTTTCTGCTTTTCAAACTCGTTTTGTAGTTCCTCTTTTTGTAGTTTTAAAGTCAGTTTGCTTTTATCCAATTCTAATTGCGATTGCGAAATACTTATCTGCGAAGCTTTCGCTTTAGCGGTATTTGCTCCACCAAATAAAGGAATTTGTACACCAGCAGTAAATCCTTGAAAATACGATTTTGTTTCAATGGTTTGCCCGAAATAACCTAATCCTAGCCTCGGTGTACGCATTGCTTTGAATGTATTAGCTTCTTTTTGATAGACTGTAATTTGCTGTGTGTAATAGTCGTTTACCAATCCTTCCACTTTAGCATTATTCACATCAGTTGGGTTTGCATATTTCAGTGGCGTTGTAGCATCTGGAATTATATTTTCATCGGTTTGAATGAAGTATTGTAATTGCTTTTGATATACAACCAAATCATATTCTAATTGTGCTTTTTGGGTTTCGATTTCCTTTACTTTAGCTTTGGCACTTATGACTTCAATATTACCACTTTCGCCTGTTTGAAAACGAAGCTCTGCATTTTTTAGGAATTTGGAATAAATGTCGAACAATTCAGTATTCAGTTTTTGAATGGAAACACCGTATAAATATTGATAATAGGCAAGTGTTACCGCTTTTTCGATTTCATATTCGGTTAATGCTTTTCGCTTTTCAGCCAATTTTGCTAATTCTTCTTGTAATTGTCTATTGGCTTTTGTGATTTTACCAATAGGAAAGTACTGTTGAATGGAAACATTATGGTCGTAATCAACATTGTTGAATTGTCCGCCTTGGTATTGTACTTGCAAAGGATCTACTTGAAATGCAGTTTTTTTGAGGACGGTTTGTTTTTCAATTTCCTTGTCGGCAATTTTTAAATCGATGTTATTTGCTTTTGCTTTTTCAATGGCTTTTTCTAGCGTTATGGTTTGGCTATTTTGAGCAAATGAAAAGCTACTTATTAATAAAACTATTAGTGTTACAATTGGATTTGACATTTTTTTTCTTCTTTTAATTCCCTTTTCAAAGAGTAAATACAAAATTGGTAAAACGATTAAGGTTAGTAATGTAGCCGAAACCAATCCGCCAATTACTACAGTTGCTAATGGTTTTTGAACTTCGGCTCCGCCACTTGTTGACAATGCCATTGGTAAAAACCCAAGTGAAGCTACCGCAGCAGTCATTAATACTGGTCGCAATCTTGTTTTTGTTCCGATTAAGACACGTTGCATTGGGTCGGTTATTCCTTCCGTTTTAAGTTGGTTAAAATAAGATATTAGCACAATTCCGTTTAAAACAGCAATTCCGAATAAAGCAATAAAACCAATTCCTGCCGAAATACTAAACGGCATTCCGCGTAACCATAGAGCAAAAACACCACCAATTGCTGATAATGGAATGGCTGTGAAAATCAGTAATGATTGCTTCATACTGTTGAAGGTAAAAAACAATAAAACCAAAATAAGTCCTAAAGCAATTGGTAAAGCTACCGAAAGGCGTTTATTGGCTTCCACTAGATTTTCAAATTGTCCACCATACGTAACATAATATCCTGCTGGAAGTTTGAAATTGGTGTCTAACTTTTGTTGAATTTCCTCAACAACACTTTTTATATCACGACCACGAACATTTAGACCAACTGTAATTCTTCGCTTTCCATCTTGACGAGATACTTGTACAGGCCCTTGTTCGTAACTGATGGTTGCTACTTGGGAAAGGGGTACTTGTTGACCGTTTGGCAATGGAATAAATAAATTACTCACATCGGTTATATCACTTCTATTAGCCTCATTCATACGAACCACTACATCAAATCGTTTGCTCTCTTCATAGATTTTACCGGCGCTTTCTCCGGCAAATGAGGAACGAATTATTTGATTGATATCGACAATATTCAAACCGTATAAGGCTATTTTATTGTAATCGTATTTGACTGTGATTTGCGGCAGACCTACAACTTTATCAGCTTTTAAGTCACCAACACCTTCAATTTTACTAACTTTTGAAATCAATTCTTTGGCTTTTGTATCTAAAATCTCTAAATCATCACCAAAAATCTTAATGGCTATATCGCTTCGGCTTCCTGTCATTAACTCGTTAAAGCGCATTTGAATAGGCTGTGATATTTCGATATTCGCTCCTGGAATAACTTCCATTTCTTCTTTCATCAAATTGGCTAAATCTTCCCAATTATCGGCAGAAGTCCATTCGCTTTTGTCTTTCAGTACAATAATAAAATCGCCACTCTCAATTGGCATTGGATCGGTTGGAATTTCTCCACTTCCGATTTTTGTTACAATGGTTTTTATTTCAGGGAATTTTGCTTTTAGGATTTTCTCATATTTAGTAGTTGTTTCTACCATTTGTGTTAATGAGCTTCCGGTCATAATGGTAACATTAATGGCTAAATCACCTTCTTCAATGGTTGGAATAAATTCGCCTCCCATATTTTGAAAAGTTATAAGTGCCAAAGCAAACAACCCTAATGAAATAGCCAAAACTGTTTTTTTTAATCGTAATGCTTTTTCTAAAAATGGTGCATATATTTTCTCGAACCATGCCATCATTCTATCGCTAAAGTTTGGCTTATGCTCTGTGTTCTTGGATAAAAACATTGCACTCATCATTGGAACATACGTCAGTGATAAAACAAATGCTGCGATTACTGCAAAGCCTACCGTCATTGCCATAGGTTTGAACATTTTACCTTCAGTACCAACTAATGCTAAAATTGGTAGGTATACAATTAAGATTATGATTTCTCCAAAAGCTGCACTGTTACGGATTTTAGAAGCTGATTTATATACTTCACTGTCCATTTCAGTTTGGGTTAAATTATTTTGTCGTTTGAGTTTTTGCAAATGGTGCATTGTGGCTTCAACAATGATTACAGCACCATCGACAATAATTCCGAAGTCGATTGCTCCTAAACTCATTAAGTTACCACTTACGCCAAAATAATTCATTAGAATTACCGCAAAAAGCATAGATAATGGAATTACAGAAGCAACTATTAAACCTGCACGAAGATTACCAAGAAATAAAATCAAGACAAAAATTACTATTAATGCGCCTTCGAGTAGGTTTTTAGTAACTGTTCCGATTGCATTATCAACTAATTTTCCTCTATCAATAAAAGCTTCAGCAACAACACCTTCGGGAAGTGTTTTATTGATTTGCTCCATTTTCTCTTTTACTCTTTCGTTTACCGCTTTTGAATTTTCACCTTTTAGCATCAATGCCATACCACAAACGATTTCCCCTTTACCATCTTTTGTGGAAGCTCCATAACGCAATGCAATGCCTTCTCTAACGGTTGCCACATCCCTGACTAAAACCGGTGCCCCGTTTCTGTTTTTAATGACAACTTTTTCTAAATCTTTATTTCCTGTTGCCATACCGACACCGCGGATGAAATAGGCATATTGGTCTTTTTCGATGTAAGCTCCTCCTGTATTTTGATTGTTTTTTTCGAGTGCTTCAAAAATTTCAGTAATGGTTACTCCAAGACTGTTAAGCGTATTTGGGTTTACTGCGATTTCATATTGTTTCAATTTCCCACCCCAAGTACTCACTTCGGCAACGCCTTCAACACCTTGAAGCTGAGGAACAATAATCCAATCCTGAATGGTTCTTAACTTGATGGCGTCGTATTTATCTTCATACCCTTTTTTGGCAAAGACATCGTATTGGTAAATTTCCCCAAGACCTGTTGAAATTGGACCTAACTCTGGTGTACCTGCATAAGCTGGTATATTTTCTTCGGCTTGCTTTAAACGTTGGAAAATTTGCTCTCTTGCCCAATAGATATCGACATCGTCTTTAAAAACTACGGTAACTACCGAAAGTCCGAAACGAGAAATACTTCGTAATTCAATAACTTTTGGAATTGTCTTTACAGATTGTTCTAATGGATAAGTGATTAATTGTTCTACTTCCTGACTTGCTAAAGTTGGTGCAGTAGTTATTATTTGTACTTGATTGTTGGTTACATCAGGTAACGCATCAAGCGGTAATTGTTTTATAGAGTAGCTACCAAAAGCTATTAGAACCAAAGTAAATAAAAGTATTATAAACTTGTTCTTTATACTGAACTGTATGATTTTGTCTAACATTGAAAATATTATAATGAATTAGAAAATTAGCAAAACTACTTTTGCTATTATTTGTGAAAAGGTCACAACTTTCTAACCCGAAATTACTCGGGCATCGTTATACTATTTGAGGTGGTTGCCAGATACTTCCGTAGAAATTGGAAGTAAATTGTGAAGCGTAAGATGGTAATTGGGTTGTAATAGTCTTTGAAACTACTGTAAAATTGTAGTTCAACATTTTAAAATAGCTTACTATTTGTGAACCACAGCAATTACAACTGCAAAAAGGCGAACACAAATCGTTTTCTTTATCGTGATTGTGGGACTTTTCATCATGATTAGCTGAAATCTCAACAACTTTGTGAGCTGCACTGTTTACTTCCATGTCTGCACATGGTAAACAAGAAAGTGCTACCAGATAGATTGATAATATGTAGTTTAAGAGTTTCACGAGTGTAAAAGTATTAATTTTATTAATATATAATTCAAAACAAATGGATTAATTATTTTATTTATATTTTTTTACTGTTAATGTCATCCAAGTAATACTGCAAATCATACAGATAAATTAACTCAATGTTTTCTTCACTTGGCATTTGTTCTAATTCGACAAAATTGATATTTTCAGAAAGTGCTTTTTCGCCAATGATGTCTTGAATAATTACATAGACCACTTCTAGAAGGTTTTTATTATTGCAATGAACGGTGTAGTTTTTTAAGTACACAATCATGTCTATTTTTTTGCAATTTTCGTATTGTAAAGGTTCAAATTTTATTTCACTGGCTTTTAGATTAATGTCTTTGAATACATACGGTTTGTCTAATCCGGCTTCCATTTTTTCGATGTCTTCTGATGGCTGTATGAACGCTATGAAGTTCCAGCTTTTTAGTTTGGGTGCATTATCGACCAATGTTGTGACTGCTTCAAAATAATCGGGATTGCCATTTGCTGAAATAATGAGTTGTATTGATTTGTTTTTTCTTTTTGGAAAAATTATGATGCAATCTAATCCTTCGGAATAGTAGTGCAGGTTTTTATCGAGCCAAAAAAGGAAGAGTTTTTGGATTTTTGGTTTTTCGTTTTGGAGGTTTCTTAGTGTTTGCTCATTGTATTGGATCCAGTTCCAGAATAGTTTGATGTTTTTCATGATTATTAAGTTTTTAAGTTTTTTTTTACCGCAAAGACGCTAAGTTGTTGCAAGGTTCGCAAAGCACTTCGACTGCGCTCAGTGTGACAGTGTGGATTTTTTATCGTTTATCTTTTGAGTTGTTGTCGTAGGCGATTAGATTGAAGAGTTCACGCATTCGGCTTCGTACACGGTTGCCGTATTGGGTTTCTATTTCGGATGCGGATAGGTTTGTTGTGATGTGGGTTTGTATTCGTTTTGCGATATACACATCGTATCTGCTTAATAGTATTTCTGCCATTACATTGCATTCGTTGCCGTAATATTTTAGATTGCTTTCTGTACCTAAATCGTCGAAGCATATTGTTTTTGGTTCGTATTCGTATAGTTTTCCTTTGCTGTATTTGTGTATGATTTGGTAGCCGTCTTGAATGAATTCGAAGCTTATATCTCGGCATGGTTTTACGAAAAATTTGTGTTCGGTTGGTGTTAGGTATTTCATGATGTTCATTATTGAGGTTTTGCCACAGCCGATTGGTCCAGAAAGTAGAATTCCTTTGTTGAGGTTTATGTTGTATTGAAAACAGGTTACCTCATCTTTGAGAAAATACGCGATTAATTTGTAGATGATTGGATAATCGGTTTCTAGTATTTTGAAATGGGTTCCGTATAGCTCGATGCCTTTTTGCTCTATCCACATGATTATTTCTTGATAGTTGTAGTGGGTTTTTATGTTTTCATTCATTTGTAATTTTTTTGTTCGCTAAAGCGAAGGTTTGGGAACACAGATGACGCGGATTAAACGGATTTACACAGATTTTTTAAAATCAACAATTCACTTCGACAAGCTCAGTGTGACAAATGAGTTACTACAATGGTTCGGAATAGTCTTTATCGATTTTGGTGTTGAGTTGTTTTGGGCGGTTAGGTTCTGCATTTGTGATGAATTTTGGTGCGTTTAATATCCAGTTTTGTGCTGCGGCTTGCCAATCGACCATGTGTGTTTTGCCGCCGACTAGCCAACCGATGCTTGAGAAATAGTTGAAGAATTTTTGGGCTTCGAGTTCTGGGAAGTTGTTTTCTTGGAAATAGAATTTGACGTTTTCGATTGTTGGTATTTCGTCTTTCTTTTTTTCGCGCAACTTTTTTTCTTTCTCGGAAAGAGTTACCTCGACTGCGCTCGGCATGACAAATTCATCATTTCGATTTTCTTCTTCAATTTTTTTTGATTGCTCGCCCAAGTTTAAGCCGTTTGAATTGTTTAAATCGTTTGTATTGTTTGTATTGTTTATATAAGGTACTAGGACTTGTTCATTAACCTGTTCACTACTTGTTTCATCACTAGTACAAGACTTGTTCACTACTTGTTCAATGACTGGTTTAAAATTTGAACTGGCATTTTTTGGTAAGGGCTTTAAATCATCGGAAAAATTGAATAAGAAAACATGGCTGCCTTTGAATGGATTGTACGATGGTTCGTATTTGATATAGCCCTGCGAGTGTAACGCTTTTAAGCATTTGTGGTATGTTGCTTTGGAACTGATTTTACTAATACGCATTATTTCATCACGAGAAATACTGATTGGATTTCTGAACCGATTGCAATTCCAGAATTGGAAAAGTGACATGTATAAACTTACATGTGTTGGATTGAGCAACTTGTCTTTTGCTACTCTGTCGAAAAATCCGGTTAGGTGTTTTATGTAGTTCATGGTTTAGTGATTAGTGAATAGTAATTAGTGAATAGCTTAACCGCAAAGTGCGCAAGGAAGGCGCAAAGCACGCAAAGTCCTTCGACAAGCTCAGGATGACATTCTTAGTGACAAGAAGCATTTGAATGATAAAGTACCTCGTCTGCGCTCGGTATGACAAGAGAATTACTTAGAGTTGAATAATGTTCGCTCGGAGCTGACTTTGTTTTGATCGAGAAGTTTTTCAATATCCTTGTATGGATAATAGATTATTCCGCCGATCTTGGTGTAGGATAAGGTTTTGTTGATGCGCAAGGTTTGGAGTGTTCCTGGAGAAATATTGAGTAGCTTTCTAACTTCTGAGGATTTAAGCCATTGCTTTGTTTGCTCGGTTTTGCTTTGGAAGATTTCTCTAATGTCGTCTAGTAGTAACGTTCGGAAATCATTTAGGTCTTGTTTTGTGAGGATTTCAATTGCCATAATTTATGTTTTACATTGTTATGGCACAAAATTGTATGTTTTGAGAATATTTATTTCACAAGTCAATCACAAGTTGTGAAAGAAAAAGAGGCAATTAATTTCTAATTGCCTGTGTTTGCTGACTTTTTTAATTTGTAAATGAAGTATGTAGGCGAAATTCCGTTTCGCTCTTTGAAGGCACGAGTGAAGTTTTGGGTGGAACCGAAACCTGCTTCTTCACCCAAAGCTTTGTGGGTGTAGTTTCGGTATTTAGTTTCTTTTTTTAGAATTTCGATTATGTAATTTATTTTCAAATCGGTTATGTAATCAATAGTCCCTTTTCCTCTGTGTTTGGCAATAATCTTTGTAACATATTTTGTATTGGTATTTAGGAATACAGCCATTTTTGCAAGCGTCATGTCTTTTTCTAAATATTTTTTACTCTGCTCAAATTTCTCCAACTTTTTTAAAATACCAGCCTCAATATCTGGGCTTATTTCTTGATTATTTTGTTTGTCGGTGTTTTCAGAATTAATAACTGTGGTATTGTCATTCTTTATTATTTCTTCAAAAGGCGGTGGTTCAATACTGGTTTCAGTAATTGCTGGCTTAGAAGTATCACGTTTCATTATTTCATCGAAAAGCCGTTTGTTTTTGAAGTGCTTGTATATTAAAAATGCAATAATAGAAATCAGTATGCTGATGATACCAAAAGCTACAAAAGTTCTAAATGTCATTGCATTTTCAATCTCCTGTTTGGATTTTAATAATTCTTTAGTGTCGTATTCTTTGACTACTTTTTTTAGTAGGTATTTGTAATTTTGCCCAAGAATATTATCAACTTTTAATAATTGATCAATGTAGTAAAGTTGGGATTTTGTATTTCCTTTTCGTTTGTAATAATCGATAAGCTTTTCATAGCCTTCGCGCAAGTCTGGACGGATGTATTTTTCTTTTTTGAATATATCCTCTACTTTTTTAAAATAGATTATCGCTTTATCCTTTTGATTTAAAGCCCAAAATGATTTTCCAATGTAGAAATAGGCTACTGATACATTGGCAAAATCTTTATTGTTTTGTATCGTTGGAAGTATTGCAGTTAACTTAGAAATAGCAGCTTGATAACTTTTCTTTCCGCATAGATTTATCCCTTCTGAATGGATGAAATACGCTTGCATTTCGAGGTTGTTCAATCTTTTTCCTTCGTCAATTCCGGTTTGGTTGGTTATTGTACACCATGCATAATTTCCAATTCGATTGTAACATAAACCTAATGAATGGAGTGAATTGAGGTATGCTCTGTCGTTTTCTTCCTTGAAATAATCGATACATTCCCTAAATAAACTTATGGCTTCATCATAGAAGCCAAGGTAGGATTTGGTTTGTGCAATGCCGTATTTTAGTTTATAGATGGAATATTCGTCGCCTGTTTTTGAGATATAACTATCCGCAATTATAAAATGATCCAATGCTTTTTTGTGTTCTTTTCTGCCATAATAAACAGTTGCCTTGGTGAGATATGCGTTACCAATTATCAAGTCATTATTCGTTAGTTTAGATACTCTAATTATACTATCTGCATAATGTAAATGATGTTTTTTATCTACTTGATACATTATTGTTTTGTAAGCAAGTGTTATTTGTTCAAAGTCGTTCTCATTTTTGGCTTTTTCTAACCATGCTTTTGCATACCTATTTAATTTAACAGAATCATTACCATATACAACAGTTGCATGACTTAAATAATCAAAACTTTTGAAGGAAAGGCTATCTGAAATTTTACCATAGTTGTTTTGTGCATTTGTAGAATGCGAGATTAGTAATACTAGAAATAGTAAGAGTTTTTTTGTAATCATTATAAGGATTTGGAACTTAAACAATTAAAAACGCAAAGGAATTATGGATAATGCGGTATTTTTTGCGAATAAATTTAAAAAAAATAATTAAAAATAGCATCAGATGAAGTGACAAATTGAGAATGGACTTTATGAATTGTAATGTATTGAAGTGTTGTGTTTTACTATTTAATTAGTAGTGTTTCATTCCCGAATGGCACATTTTACATTCGGGAATGGTGTAGATGTTGACTTGTGAGATGGGAAATGGGCGGTTAGTTTTGCCTTGAATTCAAACGGTTTTGTTATGAGCAAAACCAAATCCTAGTTCAATTATCCCGGGCTAAATGAACTGATGAAAAAAAAGTAATCAGTAACATTCTAACACATTAAATCACATGAAAAATATACACTCATGCACACTAATTATTGCCTTTTTTGTTATGATGAGTACAGGACTAGTATCTTGTAGCTCTGATAATGACACTACGAATTCTGAAAATGCAAATTCTTTATCCGCTAAATTTATTGCTACTTTGCCCGGAAATGATGCCAATCCTTATGACGAAGTAGGATGGCTGTACAACGAATTGTTTGACACGTATTACACCAATGCAAATTTAGGTGGTTCTGTTCCTCAAATTATAACTAAAGTCCAAACTATAGCTGATGCCAGTGCGAACTTTAATTCGATTAAAAGTTCTCCTTATCACAACGTTTCAAGTACTAGGGTATCGTATTTACTGGAACATCCAACTACTTGTATCAATGATGTTATCTCTGCTTCGAGTATGTCAACAACAGGCAAATCGAGTTTAACTAATTTTATCAATTCGTTTATTCTATTTCTTGAGAGTGAGAATGATTGTGATGTGATTTATGAAAAGGTTGTAGCTTACGAAAATGGCGTATTGCTCAACGCTTCATTAACTCAGTCCGACAAGCGCATTATTTTTACAACTACTTCGGTAGCTAGACATTCGGCTTACAGAGCTAGAAAAAAGCCAAAAAAGAATACTGATCCCGATTGGACGGTACTTATTGGAAATATTATTGCTTCTACAGAAGGTGCTGAATACGGTTCTGCGGAAGCGGCTACGATGTCACTTGTTACTGGGATTGCTCAGAATGATTGAGAAGAAAAAGCAAGAAGAAAGAGAAAAGAAAATAGATGAGATTGCTTCGCGAGCTCGCAATGACAGAATTGCAATGACTGAGTATGGGTTGTCAATTATTGGCAGCCCATATTAGTTTTCGTCTGCATCGTCCATGCGCAGGATTAGTTTTTCTTTTAGTGTGTTTATGAATTTGGTTCTTTCTGATTTTCTTGCTCTGATTTCTAAAAAGGCGCGGTTGAATTGTCCTAAATCGATGTTGAATGTTGTTTCAAAAAAAGTGGCAACTTCTTTTAGTTCAGATGTACCGTGATTGAAAACGCCTTCGGTGTGGAGTGCATAAATTAATTCAATCAGTCCGACTTTTGAACCTGTCCATTTTTGAGTTTTGGTGTTAGCGTTTGCGACACTGGTTTCTTCTTTTTGTTCTAATTTTGCAATCTCATTTTCGATGTAGCTTTTTAGCTTTTCGTTTGCTAGAATTTTGGCTACTTTATAATCGTGTGATGTTGAGAAACGATTGTCTGCTTGAAAGTAAAAGCTATCCAATGTATGTCTTAAATCGTGTTTTCCTCGTAGAAAATATTTATGGTCTAGACTTTTATTGTCTGTTTTGTAGTATTTGTAGAACTCTTTATTTTCGTTATAAAATGTTTGCAGTTTGAGGAGTTCAAGATTGTAGAATTTTCTAATTGTTTTTTTGGAACCGAAAGGTTTGTTGGTTTCGATGTTGTAGATTTCGTTGTAATAAATGAGTTTGGCCGCAAATTGCGGTTTGGTATCACGAAAGAAACTAATTTCTTCTGATTTATTTGTAAACGTATGTTTTAGGAATTTTGTTTTTAGATTTTCAAAAATTGGAATAAGCACTTTGATTGCCAGTTCTGCATATTGAACAGGATTGTCTGTTTTGGAGTGAATGTTTTGTAGTTGTTTGTCTAGTTCAGATAATAGATGTTCGGAAAACAATTTCATACGCTACTGTTTTAGTTTGATTGAAAGCAAATCTATTGGAGTAGTGGTATTGTTGCAAGTGGATTGGTGTTGTATTCCCGAATGGAATAGGTTTAATTCCCGAATTGAATATTGTTATTTAACTTCGCTTTGCTCGTTTTTTTGGAACACAGATGACACAGATTTAACGGATTTACACAGATTTTTTCTCGCTTTGCTCGTGGTTTTTTTTACCATGTAAGGAATTTAAGGTCATTTAAGAACTCGCTTTGCTCGTTGATTTGGGACGCGGATTATCGCCGATTTATTTGTAGTGGCTGGATTAATGATTGAAATGAATAGTATCATTCTCGAATTGCATAGTTTTTTTTACAGTTATGTGGTAATTGTAAGTTCTATTTGCCACAAGAGTGTGGTGAGATTTAAAACTTTTATTATGAGCCACATTCTATTTTCTATCGCGTTGTATTTGGTTTTTATTTTTCTGTTTTTTAGAGAAATGTATTTGGACCACAAACGGTATCTTGAAGCTGACCGCTTGGGTGATGAACATATTCTTAGAGAGGTTGAGCGGTTTTTGGAGAAAATGAAACAGACTGAAGGTGTTTCTTTAGAGGACTGAATTTGGATGGTATTTTTGTATTATGCGGTGATTATCGTTTGTATTTACCGCAAAAATGCGGTGATAAATTGAGATAATCACCGCATTTAATTTTTTATTTATAGTTATTCAATCCATTTGCTAATTTCGTGCTAATATTATTAATAGTATACTTATGTTTTTACTATTTTGTTTGAAAGTAAACATATAAGTTTATAAATTGTAATTAAAGTAAATGTATGTGTTTACTTTATTGTTTTACTCTATTGAAATGATTATGCTTTAAAACTTTAAATTTAAGGATTTCGATGAGTCAGAAAGGTTTGCTTCTAGAAGTTTTTTTGCTTTTGCACAGGCTTACTGCTTCAGTGCTTTAAGTATAAATATTTATTTATTTTTGAAATTTTTTGTTGACAAATGAAATTAATTTTGTATTTTTGTCAACATACTGATTGCTTAAATCTCTAATTATGGAAAATGTATTTGCAAATAGACTACAATCTGCTAGAAAAATGGCAGGTTTGTCTCTTCAAGGACTCGCCGACAGACTAGATAATCTAGTTAGTAAGCAGTCTTTGAATAAATATGAGCAAGGAGTTATGAAGCCAGATAGTGAAGTTTTAATTGCCTTGGCTAACTCTTTAAATGTTTCTATAGATTATTTTTATTCTGTACCGAGTGTTATAGTTGAATTTGAAAATATTGACTTTAGAAAATACAGTTCAAAGCTATCTAAAGCCGAAGAAGCTTCTGTTATTGAAAAAGCTAAAGATTGTTTTGAAAGGTATTTTGAATTAGAAGATATTCTTCAGCTAAATGAGAAATATGACTATTTTACTTTTACTAAGGAAATTAAGACCGCCGAAGATGCCGAGGATGCTGCCAAAAAATTGAGAGAAGTTTGGAATTTAGGTTATGATCCAATACCAGATGTTGTTGAAATGCTGGAGGATAAAGGATACAAAGTGATTGATCTTTTAGTTAATGATGCTTTTGATGGTATGAAAGCTACAGTTGGAGATAGAAAAATCATTGTATTAAAAAAGAGAAATAATGCTAATGATGACGTAGTTAGAAAGCGTTTTACTGCATTGCATGAATTGGCACATCACGCATTGACTTTTTCAAATGAGTTGAAACATTCTGAGGAGGAAAAATTATGTCATGTTTTTGCTTGTGCAGTATTATATCCAGAAGAAATGGCAAAAAAAGAGCTGCATAAACAACGTTTTCATTTTTATCAAAAAGAGTTAGAAATCATAAAAGAGCGTTGGGGCATATCATTTACCGCTATTTTTCATAGAGCACATCGATTAGGGATATTGAACGATTTTATTTTAAGAAAGTTCCATGTTGGCTATAAAAGGAGAGGTTATCATATTCCAAATAGTGAACCTGGTAGGTACAGGAGTAAAGAAGAACCTACTCGTATGGAGCGATTGGTGTATTTGGGCTTAGCAAAAGAAGTTCTGACAATTAATGAAGCAGCTTATTTTTCGGGCATAACAGCTTGGCAATTACGCGGTAAAATGAAATTATTGGTATGAAATTAATTATTACAGATGTAAGTGTACTATTTGATCTCTATCAGTTGGAGATTTTACCTGAGTTTTTTGCTTTGAAAGCAGAAATCTCTACCACTTCGTTTGTATATAATGAGATTGTAATAGCCAATCAGGTTGTTGAATTTGAAGTTTACAAAAGGTCACAAAAGTTAAAGGTAATTATGTTGACTGATGAGGAGCAAGATGCTGTAAATCAATTTACAACAAAGCGAAACCTAAAATCATTACCAGATAAAACAATGCTATGGAAGTCGATTCAACTAAATTGCGCATTACTTACCTGTGATAGAAAATTGAAATTGGAAGCCAAAGAACATGGTGTTGAAGTTCACGGTAGTATATGGGTAGTTGAAAAATTAGTTGAAGAAAATATATTGGACAAGCATAAAGCAGTTTCTTTACTTGATCAACTCAAAACAGTCAATGACAGATTGCCAATTGATGAAATTGATAAAGTAAGTAAACGATTGAAAATGTAAAAATACATGCATAAAAAAACCGAAGCGAAATGGAATTAGGCTTCGGTCAGAAGAAATTAAATCTTTGGTCGGATGTTTATTTCTTCTGCAAAAGTAATAGAATTCTATTTATTACCTAATTATTCCTAGGGTTTTTAGTCAAACGCCTCATTTTTAAATAGTTTGACTGTTCTTAAATCTGAAAGCCATGGCAAAAAATGGTACACCCGGAGATGGTCATCGTAATGGTGCTGTAAAAGGAAGAAGTCAGACTTATAATCCCAAAACCGAACAGTATGTTAAGCGCGATACTAGTACTGGACGTTTTATGGATGTTAAGCAAGACGGAACCCCTTTCAAAGGAGTTCGCAAAGAGAGGTAACTTCTTTGTAGTGAGTAATTAGGTGTGCAGCACCTTTGTAAAAGATACTGCACTTTTGTTTAACCAAAAAAAAGAATTCTTATGAGTAATTATATTGCCCCGAGATTTCAACCAAAACCAAAAGCTACTATTTGCTTCAAAAATAACTGTGTTACAGTTTATGATGAAGTTGCTGATGTTGTTAATGCCATTGCGGTTACAGCTACATTTGTTATAGCAGTTTCTTTGGTAGTCAAAGCGTTGAAATAGATTATTTTTTAGACGAGCTTGAAATTAAGCTCGTCTATTCTTAATCCTTTAAAAAATAAAAAATGAATAAGTCAGAAAAAGAAAGATTGATTTTCAATGTTGGTAGGTTTGATCATTATTATGATACTATTAATAATAAGATTGCAGTTTATATAGCCATCAATACTTTTCTTCTTGGAGGTGTATTAGGAGCTTATTTTACTATTAAAAGCAAAATTATTAACCATACACTATCCTTTGAATTTTTGATTGGATTGTTCACATTTATGGGATTGACTACCATTGCGGTATTGATTTATTCGAGTGTACCGTTTTTAAATTATAAAACTTCTTCTCTATATTATTTTGGAACTATAGCGCAAAATACTTTAGAGGAGTATAAAGAAAAGAGTAAACAAAGCGTTGAAAAAGATGATTTGAAAGATTTACGAGAGCAAGTCTATTTTTTATCAAAAGGATTAAACAAAAAATTTACAATACTAAAATGGACAGGTTATTCGATGCTTTTTCAGGTTATAGTTTTAGTATTTGTAACGATAATAATTTTTAATAATACGATTTAACATGAATATATATTCGGATTACTTTGAAGTAATCAAAGATGCTGTGCGTGCGGACCAAAGTGGAATCTTTCCTAAAGGTCTGGCAGGAGTTGGTAATTTGAGCGAAAGTTCAAAAATGACCTTCTCAACTATTAATAATAAAATTTCCAGAAAAGAACTTGCTCCAAGTTTAAAACATTACTCAGAAGTTGCAGGTTTAGGAAAGGTTAATTATAATCAAGATTTGGGTTTGCATCCTGATTTTGGACATTTGAAAGCAACTGATAACACTGAAGAACATTACATTATTTCTTGTTTTGTCGACATTGCAGGAAGTACCAATATGTTTAAAAAGTTTAGTAAAGAAGCGGTGTTTTTAATAACTAATACTTTAGTAAAAGCTAATATTCATACTGCTTTAATTCATGGTGGTTATGTTCAAAGAATTCAAGGTGATGGATTGTTTATCTATTTTGGAGGGAAAAACATTTCAAAAGAAACAGCTGTGAAAAATGCGTTATTGTCATTAAGTACCTATAGCTATTTTGTACAAAATGATTTGAAAGACTATTTATTATCGCAAGGTGTTGAAAATATTTCAATTAGAAGCGGTATTGATTTTGGTGAAGCCGATGATGTGCTTTGGGGATCTTGTGGAATTGATGGTATAAGTGAAGTAACAACTTGTAGCTTGCATACAAGCTTGGCGAGTAAAATGCAATCTAGTGCTAATAAGTGTGGTATTGTTGCAGGCGCAAATGTGAAAAATTTAGTACCGAATAGTGATGATTATTTCAGTGTTGTTTCAAAAAGAACTGGTGATGAAAATGACAGGTATATTTTTAGAAACCCAGATGAAGGATTTTACTATACTCAGTATGATTTTAATTGGGATAAGTTCCTAAAGAAGCAACCTAATGTTACATTTGACCAAAATGGGAAATTAAATTTTAGACTACCGGTATCTAATGCTATATTAAATCCATTGAGTTTGCAACCTATCGCTGAATTAAGTAAACCTTATTTTATAAATGAATAGGAGATTAGAAAAAGATATTGACGCTTTCTTGGATATGTACCCTATTTTCTTATTAGTTCAAGAAACGGAAAATACAAAAACTTTTGATGGTAAAATAGATATAATCGATATTAATGGAAATTATTGGGATAGTTATGATGTAAGGATTAAAATTCCTATCGCTAAATATCCCAATATTATTCCTGAAGTGTATGAGATTTCTAAGAAAATAGAACGAGAAAGAGACTGGCATATAGCTGCTGATGGAGCTTGTTGTTTAGATATTACACACCAATTACTACTTTTGAAAAACAAAGGAATTGATTTGATTTCTTTTTATCAAAACAAGATTTATCCTTTTTTTGCTAATCATCAGTACAAACTTAAAACAGGAAATTATGCTAATGGTGATTATCCTCATGAATTTGATGGAGTAAAATATTTTTATGCTGAAAATCTTAAATTAAATAATAAAGATTTAATCATTAAAATTCTAAAGCAAATTACTACTAAGAAATTACCCAAAAAAGAAGCTGTATGTATTTGTGGTGAATCAAAATTTAAGCATTGTCATTTATCAACTGTTACCAAATTGATTTTATTTGGACAACACCAATTAAAGTTAGATTTGGCTCTTTTTGAACTTGATACAAATGAAAAAAAATAATTTTTCTCACAAATGTAGGTCACAGGTTCGAATCCTGATTAGGCTTTATCTCTTATTGTATAAGGAAAGCTTGTGACACACAAAAAACTGTGTGTCAAAAAAAGTTAAAAAAAGGTTTTTTTTAAAAGGCTAACTATAGGTGTATCATTTTTAATTGCCACTATAATGGCAACAAAATTTGCGAGGATTGCTATGATACTTTCTATATTCATATTTCAAATTTACTAAAAAAATGTAATCAATTTTAATTTATTTTCTTCAGGTTGGTAATGAAGTGTCACTTGACATTTTACTTTTTCTTTAGAATATTGCACCTCTAATTCAATGATAACATTAAACTTGATAACATTGAATTCTTTCAACTCTGACATTTCATAAATGTAGTTTTCCTTAATTTTTACTTTTATTAATTTTTCAAAGTCTTTTATTGAGTAGTTTTCAAGTTGTGCTTTTTTGAGTTTGCCTCCTTTTTCGTTTAGAAGGTAATTAAACTTTTGCTCTTCAATTTCAATATTGAGTTTTTCTAAATCACCACTAATAGGTGTTATGGAGTTTAAAGCAATTCGTGTATCTAAACTATATCCTTTTAAATCCTCACGTTCAATTTTATATGATAAAAACAAATCATAGTATAGACTTGGAATACTTTTAATTGAAAAACTATAGTTTTCGAAGGGTAATCCTTGCGTATTTTCATCAGTTTTCCAATCTTCATCTTCATAAGGAAGGATTACTTCATGATTATTTACTATGGCTACTTTGCATAGAATGAATGACAGCATTGTTTTCAGATTGGTTTGAGTAGTTGTATCAAGAAATCCTATATATGGTTCATAACCATTTAATTGATTATGAAATTTAGTAAATAAAGTATTTGAAAGATTATTGATATAAATAATATAGCAATCCTGTATGTTAAGAAAATCTGTGTCTTTTACTGATGTTAATTCTTGAAAAAACATTTCTTTCCAATAGTAAAAATTTTGATCAATAATTAAATCACCTGAAAGTATACTATGTTTCGTTTTTTTGTCAAATAGTGGAATTACTTTGTCAAAAACTTCATAACCATACCATGCAGATTTTATTTTTGAGCTATCAAAAACAAGAGCGATTTCTTTTTTGTTGATATTGGGCGTCAATACATTCCTTAAATCTTTATACTCTATACTCTTTTTTGAATGTAAATTTTCAGTGAAATCATTAAATGCTTGTTGAATAACATCATACATCTGTTTATCAGAAAGTTTGAAATTTTCTTTCATAACCTCCAAATAAAAGTTTTCTCGCGACTCTAATGTGAAAATTGTTTTATTGGACATAAGTTGATTATCTCTCCGATTCTATAAAATGATTTCTTATATCTGCCCACCAACACCTTTAAATTTGTCTACAAATGCTGCAATTTTTTGAAAAACATTCTGTTTTTTTGTTAAATACTGCGGATTTAAAGGACTCATTTTAGGTAGAATTGTATTGAGTTCGGTTCCGTTTTCATTGGCAAATTCACGCTTTAAAGATGCTGTAATGTATCGTTTTGCTTCTTCCTCATTTAAGTTCTCGTCTGTAATTAATTCGGAAGCTTCCTTTTTCTGTTTTTCCTGTGCATACTTGAAGAACGAATCTATTACATTTGCTTTATCTTGAATAATTTCAAGGTCGGTTTCATTAATAAAATCCACTACTAAACTCTCTTTTGCTCTGTTGCCTATACTTGCACGAATCACCCTTCGGATTTCTTCTATTAAGGTGGCTTTGTCTTTATTCTTTTTATTATGTTCAAAAATCAATTCCAAAATATAATCAAGATTTATTTCTTGTGATTTGAGCAGGTCTATTTCAAAAACAACATCATCCCAATCAATAGTTGATTCTTCTGATGCTGCACCGTTTTTTTCACGTCTTAACCAATCACGAATATCATTATAAGTTGAACGATAATCTTGAATTGTTCGCTCAGGTAACAAGTTTATCTCTTGCATCGTTGCTAATTCCTCGTCGGTTACAAAGTAAGCTTCTTTAAATGCTTCAAGTGCTGTAGCATCATTTACATTGATTGTTTGAAGCGCTTTGAGTTTGGTGAACTCATCATAATTTTGAAGTATGTTTTCTACTCGCAAGTACTCTCCAAATATTTTTGAAAATTCTTTTTTGTCTTTTTCTGTTACTATCTCATCTGGTTTCGGAAATTTTTCATTTAAGTCATTTACAACATCTTTTAAACCTCGTCGTGCTTGTCCGGTTGCAATATCTGTAAATCCCTCTAAATATTCACTGTAGCTCTTTTCGAGTACTACATTTTTAGTGTTTTTGTCTCCAAATAACGTTATGGCGTCAACAGTAGCTTTTTCTAAATCTCTAAAAGTAATAATGTTTCCAAAGGTTTTTGTAGCATCATAAATACGGTTGGTACGAGAAAAAGCTTGCATTAATCCATGATAACGCAGGTTCTTATCTACAAATAGGGTATTTAATGTTGGAGAATCAAATCCAGTAAGAAACATACCAACTACAATAATCAAGTCAATTTCTTTATTCTTTACTCGTTTGGCAAGATCACGATAGTAGTTTTGAAATTCTTTACTTTCTACACCAAAACTGGTTTTAAACATTACATTGTAATCATCAATAGCCTTCTTTAAAAATTCTTTGGCACTGCTATCCATAGCAGATGGTTCAAAGTTTTCATCTATTATTTCACCGATAGCACTCTGTTCTTCATTGGCGGCATAGGAAAATATCGTTGCAATATTTAAAGGCTTATCGCTATCTTTTTGCAATAGGTTTAATTCTTCATAATAACATTTAGCCGCGTCAACACTACTTACAGCAAACATGGCATTAAAACCTTGTTTTCCTCCCTGATTTCTATGTGTTTTTATTCTGAAATTATTTAGAATGTATTGCGAAATCTCTTTGATACGTGCCGGATGTAAAAAGGCTTTTTTGTTTTCTGCAGCAGTTAACTTTTTCTCATCTATTTCTGTTTCTATACTTTTAAACTGTGCACGTACATCATTGTAATCTACTTTGAATTTCAGTACTTTTTCGTCCCTAATTGCATCTGTTATTACATACGAATGTAGTTCACGACCAAATACACTTGCTGTTGTTTCTGCACCCAAAGCATTTTCAGGAAAGATTGGAGTACCTGTAAAACCAAATTGATAGTACTTTTTAAACTTTTTATTTAGGTTCTTTTGTGCTTCTCCAAACTGAGAACGATGAGCTTCATCAAAAATAAAAACCACTTGTTTTTGATAAATGGCCAAATCACTCTCCGTTTTCATAAGGTTGTTCAACTTTTGAATGGTTGTGACAATAATCTTATTGTCTTCTTTGTCAATATTCCTCTTCAAACCTGCTGTACTGTCGGAGCCATTCACACTGTCAGGAGAAAATCTTTGATATTCTTTCATAGTTTGAAAGTCCAAATCCTTGCGATCAACTACAAAGAACACTTTGTCAATAAAATCCAATTGTGTTGCTAATCGAGCAGCTTTAAAACTTGTAAGAGTTTTTCCTGAACCCGTAGTATGCCAAATATAACCACCACTTTCTGCATTAGACCAATTTTTAGCTTGAAATGAACTTGAAATTTTCCATAACATTCTTTCTGTTGCTGCAATTTGATATGGTCGCATTATAAGTAATGTATCACTCGTATCAAAAACCGAATATGTGAGTAATACGTTTAATAAAGTGTGTTTTTGAAAAAATGTTGTTGTAAAATCTTTAAGGTCTTTAATTAATGTATTATCGGCTTTTGCCCAATTCATGGTAAAGTCGAAGCTATTTTTGTTTCGCTCAACTGTGTTTGCAAAATAGCGGCTGTCTGTTCCGTTAGTGATAACAAAAATCTGCAAGTATTTGAAAAGAGAATTAGTACTGTTAAGGCTCTCTTTCGTATAGCGATGCACTTGATTAAATGCCTCACGAATAGCTACGCCACGCTTTTTTAGTTCTACTTGAACTAAAGGCAAACCGTTGACTAGTATAGTAACGTCGTAACGATTGGTATGCGTTCCTTTTTGTTCAAATTGCTTAATTACCTGAACTTTATTACGCGCAATGTTATTTTTATCTACTAAGTAAATGTTTTGGATATGTCCATCATCAAAAACAAAATCATAGATGTAATTTTCATGAATTTTTCTTGTTTTTTCGACAAGGTTATCACTCGGTTTATCCAGATATTCCTCTACAAAACGAGCCCATTCACTATCTGAAAATTCCATATAGTTCAGTGCTTGCAATTGTACTCTTACATTAGCCAACATAGATTCAATAGAAGTCAGATTGGGGTTTTCATAACCTTGATTGATTAAATCTTGGATAAATTCTTTCTCAAGAGCTGCTTCCGTTTGATACACCGCAGGTGGCTCATTCAACTCTGAATACTTAGTGTATTTATCTAAAACAATAAAATTGTTTGATTCTGCGATGGTTTTAAATTGTGACATCTTCTTCAGTAACTAGTTGGTTATTGTTTGATTTAAAATTGTATATTTTTATTATTATTTCCCGAACCAAGAAGCTCAACATTCGCTTATCATTATCATCAAGAATGGATATTTCCTCACCATGATGTTTAGAGTGACTAGACAAATTGATTATTCGCTTGTGATAAGCTTCCCGAGAATCTTGAGGTAGTAGCTGCTCCCAATTATTAAATCCTAGAAAAGTTGAGGTCTTTTCAAATATATTACGAATAAAATTAAAGTGATATTTTTGAATATCTTCAGATTGTAAAGCCTTTTCCAGTTCAGATAGAAGAAATAAATGATATGAAAAAGGAGAATCTTTTATTTGCTCTTCGAGGTTAAATGTACCATCTATCAATTTTTCAAGTCGCCATTCTTTAGTTTTTTTTACTCTACTAAATTCATTAAAAAGGACATTATAGAATAATGGATTGTGAGTTGTAATTATGAACTCCAAGTCTGATTGGCTTGACTTTATTAATTCAGCAATATTAACAGCCAATTCAATTAGATGTGTGTCATCTAACGAGCTTACCGGGTCATCAATAAATACATATTTTAAATCATTAAATCGATCGGTTTCACGGTCAGCTTCTTCAGCTACATTTAAAACATTAATAGCCTGTTCTAAAAAACTGTAAAAAACACTCCATATAAAACAACTTTCTTCTCCTTTAGAAATCTTAACGAACTCAGTGGGTTCATCATTTCCTCGTTCAAATGAGAAACGAACTTCAGAATAGGCAGGAATTATTATTTCATTATTATTCTTGTCCTTAATTGCATATTGTTCATTAAAACGAGGTGTTAATTTATCATTTGTATAGCGTTGAAAATGACTTGTTATATTAGGTTCTTGTCCTTGTTCTACAAGTACCCAATTGGTATAACTATTGGGTTGAATTTTCAACTTCCTATCTGTATCGTTATCCAAATCGTTATCCCAATAGAATAAATCTTCAGTGAAAGCATTGTAGTACATTATATTGATTTTTGCTTCTACATCTTCTTCTTGCTCTTCCTGATTTTTGAGTGCTATCAATTCTTTAAATTCACGTGACAGCCGTGTTTTTCCTGTGCCATTAAAAGCATATATCAGTTGCACTTTTTTATTAGCATCTTTAAGAGTTTGTGCTATTTCAGGTAATGATTTTGCCATATTATTCTACTATATTATCTTGAGGAAATGTTAGTAACAAATCTCTGTAATACTCATATTGTTTTTTTCTTAACTTTATTTCTTTTGGTAAACCTTCGCTTATTGAGTTGGTTAAAATGTCAAATTTGTCCAGAATAGCAACTACACGATCTTGTTCTTCTTTGGAAGGAACTGGAATTATTGCTTTACCCAAACCTTTTGCATTTATAGCAGAGATTTTACCGGAAGAAATGTGTTTTTTAATTTGATCATGGAATTGTTTTGTTCGTGTAAAATAAGCCACAAACTTTGGGTTTAATGTTGTTTTATATGAAAAACATGCATCGTGGACAACTACACCTTCGTCACCTAACCAAGCCGTTCCCATTCCGATATCTTCGATAGTTTCACCTGCTGCTACTATCACTACATCACCTTTATCGGCAACTCGTAGATTTTTATTTTTAACTAGTTCTTCACTCAAAAAGGATTTTGTTTTATTTGCCCAAGTTCCGTAATGTGTGTACATTTCTCCATAATGAATAACAGGAACTCCTTCAGAAATCAAATCAGTTTTTACAAAACGTTTACCTCTTTGTAATACTCCAATACTTTCATCGTCCATTTGTAAATGTTGTACTTTGTTTTTATCAAAGGTGTACAATTTCTCTCTATAATAACTATATTGCGTTTTTCGTGCTATAAGCTCCGCTGTAAGCTCCGCTGTAAGCTCCGTAAATGAATCAAGAATTGCAACTATTTTTTGTTGAATTTCGATTGATTTTTTTGGGTTTTCTGGACATGGTATAGGTATGAGTTTATTTACGTAGTTACTAATCCATTGTCTTTTATGGTCACCATCAACTAGGCCACTAGGCAGAGTATTCATCCAATAATAAATGTATTTTAATAATGCTTTTGATTCATCAATTGAAGTAATCATTTTCATAGCTGAAGACTTAGCCTTAAAATCAAAATCAACCCACTTATTTGCAGTTGTAAAATCATCAAAAATTATAACTGGATTTTCAGATGCTTTGTAAATTCCATTTGTTTCATCAGTATATCCTAAAATAAATGTTTTACCCGCAGTCAGAACTGGAGTTTTAAAATTATTACTATAATTATTTGATTCTACCAAATATCTAGTTGGCTGCTGATAATCTGCATACTCACCCAAAGGGAGCCATTCTACTGAAACACCATTCAATAATTTTTCAATGTAACTCATCCTTCAATCTCTTTAATAATGTTGTCAATATCCAAACGAAGTTGGTCTATTTTTTCTACTGTTTTGCCAACTTCTTTGTTCAATTCAACTATATTAGTTTTCTCTCGATTGTCTTTGGCTACAACATAAGAACTTACAGATAGGTTATAATCGTTTTCAGCAATTTTAGAATTGTCAACACAAGTTGCCACATGTGGTACTTCCTCTTTACTATCAAACATTTTCATTATTTTTTCAATATGATCATCTGTCATCATATTGTTATTCGTGACCTTCTTGAAGAAATCTTCACCACTGGCATCAATAAATTGTGTGGTTGTATCGGTCTTATGTTTTGAAAGTACTAGGATTGTTACCGCTATAGAAGTTCCATAAAACAAATTGGGTGCTACTGAAATAATAGTTTCTACAAAGTTGTTATCCACCAAATATTTTCTAATTTTCTGTTCGGCACCGCCACGATAAAAAATACCAGGGAAACAAACAATAGCTGCTCTACCTTTACTGGATAGATAACTTAACGAATGCAATACAAAAGCAAAATCAGCTTTCGATTTAGGCGCTAAAACCCCTACAGGAGCAAAACGGTCATCATTTATTAATGTTGGGTCATCATCTCCAATCCATTTTACCGAATAAGGAGGATTTGATACAATAGCATCAAAAGGTTTGTCTTCAATAAAGTGAGGGTGATGAAGTGTATCACCTAAAGCAATATTAAATTTGTCATAGTTGACATTGTGCAAAAACATGTTCATACGAGCTAAGTTATAAGTCGTATGGTTTATTTCTTGTCCAAAGAATCCTTCTTCAATGATATGGTCATCAAAGTGTTTTTTTGCTTGAAGCAGTAAAGAGCCAGAACCTGCCGCAGGATCATAAATTTTATTCACCTTTTCTTGTTTGTGCATTGCCAATTGCGCAATAAGCTTCGACACGTGTACAGGAGTAAAAAACTCACCACCTGATTTTCCAGCATTAGCTGCATAATTGCCTATAAGAATTTCGTAGGCATCGCCAAAAAGGTCTATTTGGTTGTCTTCAAAATTACCAAAATTTATCTCTTCAATACCTTTCAAAACAGAAGATAAACGGCTGTTTTTACTTTCAACAGTGTTTCCTAGTCGTGAACTTGTTGTATCAAAATCGGCAAACAATCCTTTTATATCTTCTTCTGATGGATATCCATTTGCAGAGCTTTCAATTGCATTAAAAATGGCTTTTAAATCGGTGTTAAGGTTTGGATTGGTATTAGCCGTTTTAGCAATATTTACAAAAAGCTGACTTGGATAAATAAAATATCCTTTTGTTTTTATTGCATCGTCTTTTATTTCTGGTGTAATTACATCATCTGATAAGCTAGCGTAATCTATGCTATCATCACCAGCCTCAATGTAATTCGTAAAGTTCTCACTAATGTAGCGATAGAAAAGTGTTCCTAATACAAACTGTTTGAAATCCCATCCATCTACAGCCCCACGAACCTCGTTGGCTATTTTCCATATTTTGGCTAGTAATTCTGCTCTTTGTGCTGTGCTTGTCATTTTTTTGTAAGTCTTTGATACTATTTAATAGTCTCTATTTATATAATGCTTTAAATTTTACTAATTATTCTCTCATTGATAAGCTGATATGCTAAATCGTTATCATACTGTACATCTGGTCTCAAGATTGTAAAAATGTCGTTTCTAAACTCTGCATCATGTATTTTTTCTTCCATATTGGCTGTAAACATTTTACTTGTTGGGTTAACACCATCTGAGAAATTAATGTATTCTTTGTAGCATTGAATTAATTTATCTGTGTCAATTTCAAGGTTTGCTAACGCTATGTCTAAATCGAATAAATCTCGTCCTTTTCTTCGTTGGTATAATGCTCTTAATTTTGTTCCTAATAATTCCTCTACTTGATAAGTATTAATCGAACATTTACCCGAAAACCAACCGTTGTTTACTTCAAATGGTACTTGTTGTAATCCTAATACTGTGAAATGTTCTCTACAATTGATTTCAATCTTCAATCGCATTTGAATTATTGGAGGTATTTCTGTTTCGAATTTATAAGTTGCTGTATTGTTATGTATGCTGGTTTCAATATTTCTTTTTGTTCCTAAAAAAGGAGCCAATACTTCTCTTATTCTTACCAGAATTGGTTTTATTGGTCCGGATTTTATTTGCACTAAATCGATATCCTCAGAATATCTTGCTTGCGGTTTTAGAAATAGTTTATGCAATGCGGTTCCACCACGAAAAGCTAAATTTTCATTTAGAAATGGGTCAGCAAATATTTCAACAATTGCTCTTTCAATGATAAGATCTTGTTCTACTTGTCCATTCTCTGGCCAAGGAGCAAACTCTCGCCATTCTTCTATGTATCTTCTTGGAATCATAAATCACTTTCGATTTTGATGTTGTTTATAATACGCCATTTCGTATTTGTATTTCCTTTTTTATTTTTTCCTGGCATTAATGGTATGTTTGTTCCTTTTTTAACTGCTATAGTAGTGTAAATTACTTGACTTAGTTTCTCATTTTTAAGTTCATATTCTAATAAATATCCCAATCGTTGCACTGCTGCTATTTGAGAATAATTTTTAGCTGTTTTGACTAGTATATTTGGTTTAATTACTTCAACTAATTCTTTTAAGATTGTAATCACACGGTTCATTCCTAATTTATCTACGTAGTAGAGTAAATCTAAAGCTGTAAGTTCTGGAGAAGAAACATTTATATATCCTGCTTCTGTTTTTACTTTTTGGATGTCTTCTTTGTTCCATTCATTTTTTACTAAGAAGTTTATTTTTAGTTTTTTGTTTTTGATGTCACGTAAAGCTGGTTTCTCTGTAATTACAAATGTTTCCATTGATTGTTGATGTGATGCTCCATGAATTGCTGCTGCAGAAATTAAACCCAAATAATAGTTTTTGTTTAGTGCTACCATCATGTCATCTAGGTACATATTACTAGGAATTACACCGTATCTTGAATATTCTGCAGGAAGTATTGTATAAAAACCTTTACGGATTTGAACAATTTTATTTTTTACTTTTAGTCTATATAAGTTTTGAAGAATTGCTTTATCAGTTACTTCTAATTTATCTTTTAGTTCTTCTAATGTAAAGGCATATCTGCCTTTAGCTCTAACACTATCAATATATTCTTCTAAATAATTATATGTTTGAATTCCTGTTTTCACTAGTATATTTTGTTTGCTATCTACTACACAATGTGTAGTGTTACGCAAATATAATATATTATATACTAAATAGAAGTTTTTGCTACTAAATAATATACTAAAAAGTATATTATTGCTATTTAATATAAGTTCTTTCTATTTTCCATTTATATAAACTATTCGTTTTTCACTATTAAGTTTGTCCTAAATTTGGTCAATGATTAGGATTTTTTTATTTCATATTGGGATATGAACTTGTTACTTTTTTCGACTTTTCCAACTACCATTTTTGAAATAGTCTTTTTTATGTTGAATAATTTTCATGTGGATGTAAGCACCAATTAGTATAACTGGAATAGCTATTAGAATTTCATACCACTGCATAACGATTGTAGATTTGATTAATTTGCAAAACTACATTGCGATTATTGTTTGAGCAAGAAGTATAGTGTGTGATTCCGGAATTGAATACTGTAAAAAAATGAATTCTTGCTTATTATATTTTAACTAACCTTTCTTCTCCAAGATTTTTTTCTGTCATATGAGACCATAGTTCAGCATAATTTATTATTCTTCCTTTGTAGCCTGATAGTTTATATATTAATACAGCAATCATAAAATGTAATCTAAGCGAAACATGTAATGCCTCTCTAAACTCTTGATCCTGTCCAATAGTTTTTAGAAAACTTCCATGTAAAAAGCGATTACGTTCTTTGAGTAAATCTTTCTGTTCCTTTGTTAAATCATAACCAAGGTAGTTAAATGATTCGCTTAACTTATCAGCATTTGGAGGTGAATTAAGTTTATAAATATTCTTAATAAATATCTCCATATTAAATTGCTCATCATCTAATTCATTTACTTTTTTTCTTTGTTCAGCTATCTGTATAATATCTTTTATTAATTCATTTGCTATTTTGGAATTTTTTATAGGATTTAAAGGGATTTTAGTAGAACTTAATTCGCTAGAAATATGGCCAGTAATAGCTTCAATTGCTACATAATAGTTTGGAATGCGAATTTCCAATGACGCAGTATGACTTTGGACATAAATAAGCACAGCTCGTTGTAATTTTTCATTCTCATTTAATAAAGTTGAAAGCGATGAGAACACTTTATTAGAAAAATAGTTTAAATCTTTATTTAATTCATTAATGAGAGAACTATTTAAAATTCCATTTTCATCTCTCTCAAATTCTATGTCACTATGTACAGAATATGGATTTGTTGTAAACGTTGGTTGATTCGTTTTAATGCTTGACCTCATTGAATGATAAAGTACATTATCAATTTTGTCCATACTTTCTTCTAAGAAGGAGATAAAATATGCTTCATCATGAATTAAATTTCCTTTAATAAAACCTAATGTAAGAAGTATATTGAAGCATTTTTTTTGGAAATCATCTAATTGTGTTGACGTAATACAATCAATAATTATATAATGATCTGAACCAAATTTAAAATTATATAAGTGAAAGGTCTCGTTTGAAATATTTATTGTAATGAAACTAACAGACTTTTTATTTTGTGTTTCAAAGTACGAACTTTGGAAGTCATGAATATTAAACGCCTCTTTATTTCCAACTGGAATTACACATCTTAAAAATTTATCTTCAAAATCTTTTAAATCACTACAAGTAGAAAAACTTGTAATAATGCCACAAAATATTTTTTCTAAATGTTCGTCATCATAAGATATTTTATTTAGCAAAATATATTTACCTAATGTGAATAATGAGAAATTTTCTTTTTTAAGTTCAACTATTTCTTTGGAATCAAAATTAAGTTCTTTGTGAGTTTGTATACCTTTTAATATTTTTGATGAAGAACAAAAATTAAATTGTCTTTCACCTTTTTCTAATTCAAAGATTCTATCATTTAGATGATGATTTTTTGCTTTTACTCTAAAATTGGCAGGATTAATTAATTCGAGAATTCTTTCTAATGATGGTTCAATACTTTTTACAATTGGAATATAAGCCATTCGAATATTCTTTTAATTTTTAAAACTCTATTTGTACTATAACAAAAGTATTTTAATAATTTTTAATTGACTAGAATATTGAGTTTTTTAAAAATTTATTATATAAAAAAAGATGCCGAAGCATCTTTAATAGTATAAATTGTTTGGGATAATTTATTCATCTAAATCAAATTTGAAATCTAGTAGTTCTTTTGGAGTCTTACCCAATCCTTTTGCTAATTCAATTAATGTTGTAAAAGCAAGGTTTCTTTTACCGCTTTCTATCATACTAATATTACTCTTAGTTAAATTACTATTAGCCGCAACTTGATCTTGACTCAAATTCAAATTCTCACGAATTTTCTTTACATGTTGTCCAAATTTGACTAAGTTTTTATCACGTATTTTGTCCATTGTGTAATCAATTTGAACAAAAAGCGTAATTTTTCACAATAAAAATGTTATAAGAACTTATAACAAAAGCATTTTTTTTATTATATTCGCAAAGTTCAAGATAGCCTAATAAAATTGGCATAATCTAGAATTTTAAATACATTTGCGATTCTTCAAATACAATATTGAAGCATTCGCTTTGAATCTCGCATCGTAAAACTGGTAATTTTAGCAACGAGATGATAAGTAAGATGCTCACGCTCTCGGGTGTGGGCTCACTTATTGTTGCAAGGTATACCAGTACCTACGGTGCAGTAAGCTGAGTTCCATGCCTTTTTTTATTCTACAAAATTGGTTTATTCACAGATTTAAAGCATTGCTGAAAGCAAGCATCGCAGTTGTTTTATTAACTTTTAAAACTGTGTGCCTATGCTAAAAACATCAAATTAAACTTCAGATTGCGTTCATGATTATATCGAAAAGATTGCTTCGTGCCTCGCAATGACACAAACAAAAAAGCCCTCTATCTCGTCGGGAAAACTAGAATAGAGGACTGGACAAACAAAACTAATGTTTCATTTAACTCAACCAAAATTATGAATAAATTTTCATTGTACAAGGACAGGTGCATTATTATGATGTGCTGTCTTTGTTTTCAAATGACGTTTGCTTCAAGAGAAAAGAAGCAAGAAGCAAGTGGAGATTGCTTCGCCAATTCGCTATCGCTCGTGTCCTCCTTCGTCGGAATGACAAAAATACAGCAAAATATTACTGGAATAGTCAGTGATGCCAATGGCGCATTGAATGGTGTAACAGTCTCAATTAAAGGCAAACCAATAAATACTATAACCGATGCCAATGGTCAGTTTACTATAGCTGCTACTGAAGGCGATGTGCTTGTTTTCAGTTTTGTAGGATATAAGGAAGTCGCAGTCGCAGTTGACAGTCGCAGTACTATCAATGTTACAATGCAGGAAGATGCAACAACTTTGAAGGAAGTGGTTGTGAATGCAGGGTATTATAGTGTAAAAGATAAAGAGCGAACTGGGAGTATATCAAAGATTACTTCTAAAGATATAGAAAAACAACCTGTGACTAATGTACTTGCGGCTATGCAAGGACGTATGGCTGGTGTTGATATTGTACAGGATAGTGGAAGTCCGGGTGGTGCTTTTAGTATTAAAATTAGAGGTACGAATAGTTTGCGTGCTGATGGAAACCAACCGCTTTATATTATAGATGGTGTTCCATATTCGTCGGAAACAATTGGTTCTATTGCTACTTCTGGAACGGCACCGAGTTTGACTAGTCCGTTGAACTCGATTAATCCTAGTGATATTGAGAGTATTGAAGTGCTAAAAGATGCTGATGCAACGGCGATTTATGGTTCGCGTGGTGCTAATGGAGTGGTATTGATTACTACTAAAAAAGGAAAGGCAGGTAAAACGACTGTTACTGTGAATGGTTCTACGAGTGTTGGCAGTGTTACCCGAACTCCGAAATTGATGAATACGCAACAGTATTTGGCAATGCGCCAACAGGCATTTGCCAATGATGGTATTAGTGTTTATCCCGATTTTGCTTATGATGTGAATGGCACTTGGGATGCTAACCGCTATACGGATTGGCAAAAGGAGTTTATTGGAGGTACTGCTGAGGTAAACAATTTGCAAGCTTCGGTTTCTGGTGGTAGTGCTAAAACTCAGTATTTATTCAGTGGGAATTATAGAACGGAAACGACTGTTTTTCCTGGTGATTTTAAGTATAACAAAGGAGCTGCGCATTTTAACATGAATCATACTTCTGACGATGACAAATTTAAGTTAGTGTTTTCGGCAAATTATACTGCCCAAAAGAATAATCAACCTGCTACGGATTTGACTGCAGTATCGCGAATCTTGGCACCTAATGCACCAGCATTATATGATGCTGATGGGAACTTGAATTGGGAGAATAGCACTTGGGATAATCCGTTGGCAACCATGTTGTCGGAATTTGATTCGAATATAAAAGACTTGACTGCGAATACAGTTTTGTCTTATCAAATTTTAAAGAATTTACAAGCGAAATCGAGTTTTGGTTATTCGGATTTGAAGAATACGGAAAGCAGAACCCAGCCGCATACGATGTATAATCCGGCTTATGGATTAGGAAGTGAGTTTTCGGGATTGAGTGTTAGTCAGACTGATAGAAGTACTTGGATTGTTGAACCTCAATTGAATTGGAATACCACTCTTGGAAAAGGAAAAGTAGAAGCTTTGGTTGGAAGTACTTTTCAGCAACAGAAAACCAATCGATTGTTTATGAATGGATTTGGATTTTCGAGTAATAGTTTGATTCACGATTTGGCTTCGGCATCGATTAAAACTATTGACTTGAGTGATGAAACGATCTATAAGTATCAAGCCTTTTTTGCCCGAATCAACTATAATTGGAATGAACGTTATCTACTAAATATTACCGGTCGCCGTGATGGTTCGAGTCGCTTTGGAACTGGCAAGCAGTTTGCGACTTTTGGCGCTGTTGGTGCGGCTTGGATTTTCTCGAATGAAAACTTTTTAAAAGATAATTCAGTGTTGAGTTTTGGAAAATTACGCACGAGTTATGGAACGACTGGTAATGATCAGATTGGCGATTATCAGTTTTTGGACACTTATGCTTCATCGGGCAACACCTATCAAGGATTGATTGGATTGCAACCGATACGTTTGTTTAACCCCGAGTTTGGATGGGAAACGAATAAGAAATTTGAAGTGGCGTTGGAAACTGGTTTTCTGAAAGATAGATTGTTTTTGACTACTGCGTATTACTTTAATCGTTCCTCTAATCAGTTGGTTGGTATTCCGTTGCCCGGAACGACTGGGTTTAGTTCGTTGAATGCTAATCTTGATGCTACGGTTCAAAATAGTGGACTGGAGTTTACACTACGAACAGTAAACATTCAACGCAAGGATTTTGAATGGACAACCAATTTTAATATTTCGGCTAGTAGAAACAAATTGGTTTCTTATCCCGGATTGGAAAGTTCTCCTAATGCTAACCGCTATGTGGTTGGACAACCCATCAACATAGTTAAAGTTTATAATTACACAGGTGTGAACCCAACTACTGGTGTTTATGAGTTTGAAGATGTGAATGGTGATGGTGTAATTACTTCGATAGGTGATAGAACTCAGATTGCCGATTTGAGTCCGGATTTCTTTGGCGGTTTGCAAAACAATTTCAAATATAAAAACCTGCAATTGGATTTTCTGTTTCAGTTTGTGAAGCAGGAATCGTTTGGACCAACACCTGGTGTTCCGGGAACTCCAGTTAATCAGTTGGCAAGTGTGAGCAATTCTGATGGGCAACAGCCTTTTACAAGTGGCGTTAATGGAGATATTATTAATGCGTATTATCGTTATGCATTGAGTACAGGCAATATTGAAGATGCTTCGTATGTGCGCTTGAAAAACATATCATTGACGTATGATTTGCCTTTAGAAAAGAGAACAGGTGTTCGATGTCAATTGTATTTACAAGGTCAGAACTTATTGACTTTTACCAATTATTCTAACGGAGATCCCGAATTTAAGTTCAGTAATTTTTTACCACCGTTGAAAGTGTATTCGGCAGGTGTGAAACTGACTTTATAATCTTAATTTATATGACTATGAAAAATTTTAAAATAACAGTACTTAGTTTATTTGTGTTACTTAGTTTGATGGGTTGTGATAGCTTTGTGGATGTTGAGACACCCAATTCGCAACTTACAGGTTTGACTGTTTTTGAAGATAGAACTACAGCGAATGCTGCACTGATTGATATTTATTCCAAACTTAGAGATACAGGATTACTGAATGGTTTGACTACTGGTTCTGCCGTTGGTATGGGATTGTATGCTGATGAATTGACTTATTACGGAACTACGGATGATAACATTTCGTTTATTTTTAATAATACGTTGCTACCGACAACATCCATTGTATCTCAGTTGTGGAATGAAAGTTACCAGCAAATTTATTGTGCCAATGCAGTGATTTATGGTTGCCAAAATTCCACTGGCCTTTCGACTTCGGATAAAAATCAGTTTATTGGCGAGGCACTATTTGTTAGGGCTTTGGTGCATTCTTATTTGACGAATTTGTATGGCGATGTGCCGTATATTACTACTACGGATTATGAGGTAAACCGCTTGGCGACTAGAATGCCAACATCGGAAGTTTATAACAATATTATTGCCGATTTGCAACAAGCGATTGCATTATTACCCGAAGCTTATTTTGCACCTGAGCGCGTTCGACCTAATCGTTCGACAGCATCGGCATTGTTAGCACGCGTGTATTTGTATAATGGGAATTGGGCAGAAGCTTCCAATGCTGCTTCGGCTGTTTTGAATAATGCGGAGTATGTTTGGGAAACGGATATTGATAAAATATTTTTGAAAGATTGTACGGCTACGATTTGGCAGTTTTCTCCGAAGTTGTCGGGCAATAATGCTGATGAAGGTTCTGTTTTTGTATTTCAGACAGGACCACCGCCGTTTGTTGGATTGCGTGCCGAATTGTATAGTTCGTTTGCGAATGATGACCTTAGAAAAAGTCATTGGATTGCCACTGTAACAGATGGTTCTAACACTTGGTATCATGCTAATAAATACAAACAAAATACGAATACTGGAACTTCTGTGGAGTATTCGATTGTGTTTCGATTGGCGGAGCAATATTTAATTAGAGCCGAAGCGCGAGCACGACAAGGCGAATTGAGTAATGCCAAACAAGACTTGGATATGGTTCGAAGTTTGGCAGGATTACCGAATACAACAGCTAACACTGAAGCTGAAATTATTGAAGCTGTTCAACAAGAGCGACGTTATGAATTGTTCACGGAATATGGACATCGCTTTTTTGATTTGAAGCGAAATGGTGCTTTGAATACTGTTTTGCCGATTGTGAAACTGGGTTGGAATAGTACCGATGTTCATTGGCCAATTCCCGAAACGGAATTATTGGCTAATCCGAACTTAACTCAAAATCCCGGTTATTAATGAGAGCCCCTTTTTTTCCAACATTTTATGGTGTGATCGCCATAATTTTAGTTGGGTTAGTTCCCTGTCCTGTAATGGGACAGGTGCTAACTAAGAAGCATGTGACCGAAGCCGATTATGGTTTGTGGCATCGAATGATACAAGAGCAATTGTCTGACAATGGTAATTGGGTTAGTTATCGGTTTTTGTACTCGAATTCGATTGATACGACGTTTGTGGTTCAGACGAAAACGATGAAAAAGTTTATTTTCCCCAATGCAGTTTCTGGACAGTTTGATGGCGAAAAAAGCTTTGCCTTTATCAAAAAGGAAGGATTGGTATTGTTTGATTTGAAGAGCTGTACTGAAAAGTTATTACCAAATGTAAGTCGGTTTGCGTTTTCGGCAGATGGGCTGTATTTGGTTACTTTGGAAAATGCCAGTACGTTAGTCATTAGAAAGAACGAAACAATTGTTGAGCGGATTGAAAATGTAACTACTTATGAGTGGAATAATGATAAGACCAAGTTGGTTTATGCAACTTCTACAACTGGTAATGGTTCTGTTGGCTCTTTGAACTTTAAAAACACTTTCAGTAAGCAAGAAATTTTGAAACCAACAAAACAAACTTTTGAAGTTTTCAAGTGGCAAAATAATGAAAATTCTGTTGCTTTTTATGGCATTGATAAAGGAAATGAAGCAGTGTTTTATTATAATTTTGGGACAAGTCAGTTATTTACGTTGAACTCTTCGGATGCAATTTTTCCGTCGCAACTGAAAATTGCTCCCGACCAAAATATTGAATTGAAAGTTTCTCGTGATGGTAAAAAAGTGTTTTTTGGTGTTTCCTCAGTTGTTGCAAAAGATACCACCCAATATTCTAGTGGTGTTGAAGTTTGGCATACAAAAGATAAGGTGCTTTATAGAGAACGAGCGATGCGCGCAAGTTTGGCTTATCCGCAATTTTTAGCAGTTTGGTTGCCCATAGAAAAAATTGTTCGTCAACTCAATTCGGAGCAACAAAAATGGGTTGTTTTGAACGGTACTCAAGATTATGCTCTTGTGGCTGCTATTGATCAATATGAACCGCAGTATAAATGTTATGCGAGTATGGACTTTTACTTGATGGATATTAGAACCGGTGAAAAAGAATTGGTGTTGAAAGAACAGACAGGATATGATAGTCAGATGGATTTTTCGCCCGATGGTAGGTATATTAGTTATTACAACAATAGTAATTGGTGGCTTTATGATATTGTAAAAAAATCACATATTAATATTACCCATGGTTTAAACGCTAGTTGGGATAACCGAATCAATGATCCTGCTCAGGAGTTGCGCTTATGGGGTCAGACTGATTGGACGAAAGATGGGAAATTTATATTGTGTTATGATTATCATGATATCTGGGCGATTTCTCTTGATGGCAAACAACGCATGCGACTTACTATTGGTAAAGAAAAGAACTTGCGGTTTCGATTTGATACTTCATCAATTTCTAATGTTGAAGAGTTTAATTATTCGAATACCGGAACTTTTATTTATGATTTATCAAAAGAACTTATTCTGACTGCATTTGATTTGTATAGTGGTGCACGCGGTTATTATCAATTGCAACCTAATAAAAAACCACAAGCCCTTATAGTTGAAGATGGAATGGTTACTAAATACACTAAATCAAAAAAAGGTAGTGCTTTTATATGTGTGAAGCAACGTTTTGATTTGCCACCAACACTAGTGTTTCAGAATAATGGTTTGTCAAAAATAATTGCTCAAAGTAATGCACATCAAAAGAAGTATCATTGGGGCAAATCGGAAATGATACATTATGCTGATAGTAAGGGAACACCATTGAATGGAGCTTTGTATTATCCTGCAAATTATGACGGAACTAAAAAAGTTCCTTTGGTTGTTTATATTTATGAGGTAGTTTCTAGTGATGTGCACAAACATGTAAATCCGAGCTATGATAATATCATCGGTTTCAATATCTCCAACTTGACTACCAATGGCTATGCCGTTTTATTGGCTGACATAGCCTATGAAAAAGGAAATACTGGTGTTTCAGCTGCTGATTGTGTAACTGCTGGTGCTACAAAAGTGATACAAATGGGAGTAGCTGATGAAAAAAGAATTGGGTTATTTGGACATTCGTTTGGTGGTTATGAAACTAATTTTATACTTACTCAAACGGATTTATTTGCTACTGCAATAAGTGGCAATGGCATTTCGGATGTTGTAACACATTATTTTAATTATAATAATGATTGGGGTTCTATTGACAGCTGGCGTTATGAGAATCAACAATGGCGAATGGGTTTTCCGTTTTTTGATAATAAGGAAGCTTATTACAGCAATTCACCTATACAAAACGCTGATAAAATTACTACTCCTTTACTTACATGGACTGGAAAGTTGGATCAAAATATAAGACCTGAACAGTCAGAAGCCTTTTACGCCGCATTCAGACGATTGAAAAAAGAAAACGTAATGTTGGTCTATTCTAGTGATGGTCATGTTCTATTTAACCCAAATAACCAGAAGGATTTGACGTTGAAAGTGAAGGATTGGTTTGGTCATTATTTGAAAGATGAACCAAAGAAAGAATGGATGAAAGCGGATTTTGTAACCAATTAAAATAATATGCAGTTTCCTCTTGGAAACTGCATATTTCTTTTACAGCTTATGGTACCGGTTTGTAAAGATTTACACTACAGGCATTTGCGCCATTTTTCAACCACACTCGTCTTGGAATGTCTTCATTAGACATACATGCTTGACTGCCAGTTGTAAGACAATCCACCGAAACTGGATGACAGATTGCAGGCGAAGGATTTTGGATGAATCCTGAGATTAAAACTGTTTTTTTTGATTCTGCAATTTTAGCCTCGTTTGTGCTCACTGCTCCAGCACTTGCCAATGTGAATGCCAATACTGGCAAGATCACTTTTAAAATGGTTTTCATGGTAATAGAATTTTAATTATTTTTTTTGACTTACTCTTTTTTACAGGTTTTCAGTCTCGTTCCTGCTACTGATCAGAATAGATTTTTATGTTGTTATTTGTTGTTGAAATGTTTTTTACTCAACTGGTATTTGTGTAAGCGATGTCCAATTATTGCGTAGAGATAATTATCTATTACAAACATTTCTTGCAACTTGGTTTTATTAATGTTATAGATGTAGATACTTGACAAGTAGGTGTTTTTTTCGATGTTGTACACATCCACAATTGAAGCTTGTTTCCACATTTCTTTGGGTTCATATCGTCCGATTAATTTTGAATTTACAAATAGTAAATTATTAGAAACTGCCGTTAGTTTGTTTACAGTTGGCGGAAGTGATGCTATTTTTCGTTGTCCCGTTTCTTTAATGTGCGCTACTTTGAGCTTGGCTTTGGTTGTTGTGTCTATAGTACTTCCGCGACGGATTAGTTTGAGGTTGGTATCGGCTATGATGAATTGATTTCGGTAGTAATAGGTGTAGATGAATTTTTGCGATTGTTGGTCAAACTGCATCATGCCATCAGTATCAAAAAAGCCGTCTATTTGCTTTTGTAATAGCTGAGGTGCATAGTTTACTTGTAAACTGTCTTTGAAAGTAAACGTTCCTAAAATGTTATAAAGCGTTTTTAATTGTTGTGCCCGAAAGGCTATTTTATCTGGAGCAATTATTTCGGCTTTTGAGAAATAGTAGTTGTTGTCATACATTACAAGTTTTGCTTTCCAATCGGATATATTTCCTTTATAGATCACTGGTACAGTGCCATCCATCAGATAAAAATAAGGAGGTGCAATTCGGACTTGTACTGAAACGAAAGGAAAGTTTTCGCGCTCCAGTTGTATTTTATATTGACGCTTGGTTTTTAAAATGGTATCGTAAGCTAGTATGTGTAATGGTGCTTGACTGTCACCGAAATAAATGGTTTTGCCATCGGTTCCTGCATAGTATTTTGAATTATTTGTTAATTCGGCTTCGGCTGTTTGGGTTGTTGCACCTTGAATAAATCTTCGGATGAATGGGTTTTCGCGGTGCATGGTGTTTTCTGAATAGAAGTATAGAATAACAATTACAGCTGAACCGATAATTGCGATAATTGCCAGTTTTAGAACTGTTTTGGATTTATTCGTTACCATAAATACTGAGGCTATTGCCGCGAGAATTGTAAAAGCGATATTGAAAATTAGGTGTTCTTTCCAGCCCATTTCTTCAAGTATTCCTCCGCAGGAACAAGGCACAAATGAGGAATAATTGAGAATAACAACAATATACGCAGTGAACATTAGCATTAATCCAAATGAGGCTAACAAAGCAATATATCTTGATTTTGGAAAAGCCAGTAGTAAAGCGATGAGGAATTCAATTATTAAAACTGAATAGGAAACAAATCCGGTGTATGCGCTTATAAGTGGTGATTGACCGAGTTGGGCTTGAAAGTTTTGGAATTCTAATAACTTGCTTAATGCGGAGTAAACAAAAAGTATCATTAGTAAAATACTTATTATTTCTACAAGAATTGTTTTAAGATTGGTGACCTTTATTTTCATAGTTTAATAGAATTGGTAGTGTAAAATTCTATAAATGAAAATGTTATCCTATTTCATTTCGGGAATATCGGTTTGCAAAATTGGGAATGACTTTATTGGCTATCGCTTTCTTTTTCTCTTTTTACTTCGCTTGGCGGAAAATTGTACCGTTTTTTAAATGCTTTATAGAAATTTGGATAATCATTAAACCCGCATATCAAAGCAATTTCTTTCAATGGAATTGCTGTTTCCTTGATTAGAAAATGCGCTTTCTTCAATCGCTCGTCATTGTAAAATTGATAGATGCTTGTCTTTACAATATTCCGGAAGCTGTCTTTTAAAGTGAACTCATTAGTGCCAAACATTTTTGAAAGTTCTTTGGTGGTTGGTAAAGGTTCTTCTAAATGATTTTTGATGTAGTCAAGGACTTTATGAATTAATTCGGCATCGGATTGTTTAGAAGTATTTTGATTTGTACTGTAATCATAAGGTTGTTTTTTGAACTCGTATTTCGAAATTATATTTTGCATTTTTTCCGCTACTTCATTTAGCATGGTTGCCAATTGGTCCAACTCATCGCCACTACCATTTGGCTCCACTCGGAACGCTAGATTTCCGGTTGCCATTTCTAAAAGCATCTTATATAAGCTTTTAATTCGCTGTTGGTTTTGTTGATTATCCATTAAGGTATATGTGTGAATGATTGCCAGAAAGGAAGTTGGGAAATGCTGACAAAACTATAGCATCGAAGTTTATAAATCAAGAAGTATAGTGTTCCATTCGGGAATTAAACACCTTGTTTTGGATCTATTTTAAATAAAAAAAGCATTGCAGTTAGTGCAATGCTTTTAAAATTTTTAAAAGTTACTCTATGAACTTTTCGCAACTAGTTGAGGTGCTAATTTTTGCTTGAGAATAGCCATATCATCACTAACTTTTCTATCAACTACTTTTGCGTAATGTTGCGTGGTTCTGATGTTAGTGTGACCAAGCATTTTGCTCACGCTTTCTATCGGAACGCCATTTGTAAGCGTTATAGAAGTTGCAAATGAGTGTCGTGCAAGATGAAAAGTTAATTCGGTTTTAATGCCACAAACATCACCAATTTCTTTTAGATAGCTGTTCATTTTTTGATTGCTTAGAACAGGAAGGATTGTTTCTTCATTTATGCACTTTGGATGCGATGCATACTTTGCCATGATTTGTTCTGGAATAGGAAGTAATGGAATTTTTGAACTGGTATCGGTTTTTTGCCTGTTCTTGAAAATCCATTTGTTGCCATCAATACCAATTCCAATATGATCAGAAGTTAATTGTTTTACATCGATGTAAGCAAGACCTGTGAAACAACAAAATATGAAAATATCACGCACTTGAATTAATCGTTCACAATGAAACTTCTTGTTGTAAATAGTTTCGATTTCGCTCTCAGTTAAAAAATCTCTTTCAACTTCCTTGATTTTTCCCTTATACTTTACAAATGGACTTTCAATAATCCATCTGTTATCCAAGCAGATTTGAATTATCTTCTTGAAGTTTTTGATGTATTTTACAGTTGTATTGTTACTGCAACCACGTTCAGTTCTCAAGTAGAAATCGTAATCGGTTATAAAAGCTAAGTCGATATCCTTGATATTAATATCTGAAATATTGAATTTCCATTTCATGAATTCTTTAGTATGGCTAAGTGAAGTTTTGTAACGTTCTAATGTTCCTGGAGAATATTCTTCAGTCTTTACTAAAGCTTCAATTTGATCATTGTGATTTTGAAAGATGGGTACTAGTGTTCGCTGTTTTTCAGTTTTGCCTGTCAGCACATTATTAAAAACTTCGGCAGTAATGTCCTTATCAACTGCGATTAGTTTCTTTTCAATACTAGAATTTTTTGCAATCAGTGAATCAAGGTGGCTATTTATTGTTCTAGCTTCTTCAGAAGTGCCTTTCATTCTGCCTGCTTCTGTTGACCATTTTGTAGGATCAATGTACTTTCCGGTGCTTTTGTCAAGGCGTTTTCCGTTGATTGTGGTTCTGTGATAAATTGGAACTAGTCCGTGTACATTGGCTTTCGCTCTTTTTAGATAAAAAAGATTTGTGATTGTTGCTTCCATTTTGGTGACCTTTTAATTAGTAATAATTTAGTTAAAAAGTCAAATTGGTACAAGATGTTCATTTTCTGAACTGGCTTTAAATACTGAGGTTGGCGACCAGATAGGGGCACAATTTTTATTGATTGCCTTGTGCCCCGAATTGTGCCCCTTTAGTATTGCGAATTAATGAATATTTTGATATGGGATTAAAACAAAAAACCCCGAAAATCATAAGATTTAAGGGGTTTTGGACTACTTTAAAAAGTATTTTGCGGAGAAAGAGGGATTTGTCCATCATTTCTAACCGATTGATATTGTTGATTTTAATATCTTTTATAATCCTAGGGTCTCGCTTTTGCTCCTCTAAATGACGTGCAAATTTTTCGAAATCTTATATTACAAATGTATGAAAACTAAAGGATTAATCATAACAAAACTTCAATTTATTGTTCAATAAATGAACTAGTTATTGAACTTATCAAGACAATTTCAGAAGTTTAATTATTACTACTTTCTTTTACCACCTCATCCAATAATCAAAGGTTCTACTTGTTCAATCTTTAGGCTCGTGTATTGGCAGAACTCTTCGACTGATACAAACTCATTTTCAAGCTTATTCAGGTCCTTTCTTATCTTTTGTAATAATCTAGCACTTTGTCTATAACTCTTTCCTGTAACGAGTTGTATATCCTTTGGGTAGATACATATTCTCTTTTTTTCCATTTTCATACTTTATCTATGCCTTTGACTAGGCTTTGATATGCTTGAAACCTAGTCCAGTTTATCTAAAAATCGGATAAAAGTAAGTCATAATTGTTTTGGTTCAGAAGCAATAATTGAACTGGTTCAATGACAATTATGACTGTTTTGGACATTTATGTCTATTAATGACACTTGAATATTAAGCAAAAGAATTAAAACTAAAATTTGTTCTCAAATCAATCTAAGGATGTTGCAACAAAGATGATGATTGAGGGAATTGTTCACTGATTTATAAACAAATTTTTAAAAGTTATGGCTAGACAGAAAGGCATAATTAAATTAAAAGGTACTATCGGAGATATTACTTTTTACAAAACGCAAGATGGACACTTGGCAAGAGAAAAAGGCGGAATTGACGCTAGTAGAATTGCAAGTGATCCAGCGTTTCAAAGAACTCGTGAGAATGGTTCCGAGTTTGGCAGAGCAGGAAAAGCTGGGAAGCTTTTGCGCACTGCTTTAAGACCATTACTTATTAATTCTGCTGATGGTAGAATGGTAAGTCGATTAACCCAAGCTATGGTTAAAGTTATTCAAGCTGACTTAGTGAGTGATAGAGGTTTGCGTAACGTTATTGATGGAGAAGCTGAATTGTTATTTGGTTTTGAATTCAATATTCGTGGTAAATTAGGTACAAGCTTGTTTGCACCATTTGTAGCAACAATTGATCGTGTTGCTGGTGAAATTTCAGTTGATATTGCTTCGTTTATTCCTGCGAATATGATTGCTGCACCAAGTGGAACTACTCACTTCAAAATTATTTCTGGCGGTGCTGAGGTAGATTTTGAAGCTGAAACGTTTGTTGTTGCTACTTCTGAAACTGCAATTTTGCCATGGGATGCAACACCAACAGCTGTTATTAATCAAGTGAATGCGGTTACTGCTGCTAGTACGAAACCTTTGTTTTTGGCTTTGGGAGTTGAATTTTATCAACAAATTAATGGAACTATGTATCCGCTGAAAAATGGTGCATTTAACCCATTATCTGTTGCTAAGGTTGACAGTGGTGTGTAATGGTTTTATTGCTTACTAGAACTTATTTCCCTGAAGGAACGAATGGTAAACTCGAATGTGAAGGTAAATTGATTTGCAATACAATTGAATTGCCTTGGAAGATGAACGAAACGAAGGTTTCCTGCATTCCTGAAGGGAAGTATTTTATTAAAAAGCGATACAGTCGGAAGTTTCAATGGCATTTGGAAGTGATTGATGTAAAAAATAGAAGCTTTATTCTATTTCATTCTGCCAATAATGCTCTCAAAGAGCTAAATGGTTGTATTGCTCCAGTTACAAAACTTTCTGGACCAGGTTTAGGCCTGATGTCGAGAAAGGCATTTATCAAGTTAAAAAACTTGGTATATCGTGCTTTAGATAGCACAGAAAAAGTTTTATTAATTATTAAATCGTAAAAAGATGAAAAATTTATTGAATACAATCGTTTTTAAATCCCTAGCATTATTTGCAATGGTTTTGTTAGTAGCTTTTGCAGTTACTACAAGTTTTAACCCTTTAGATCAATCTAATGATATTGGAGGTAAAAACAAAGATATTATTAAGCATACAACTGATACTCCTATCGCGGATATTGGTGGTGGTGGAAAAGGAACCTCAACCACTTTGAAAGCAGATATTGGAGGTAGCAAAGGTATAAAAGGTGAAGTTATCGACAATCAATATGAGATTTCTGATATTGGTGGAAGAAATACTAATACTACTGGAAACTTTTCTGTTGACGATATCGGAGGAAGAAATGGAACAGGAACTTCAACTGGTGGTGAATTTCAAATTACAGATATTGGTGGAAGAAGTACAACTTCAACTGGAAATTACACTTCAAATGATATTGGTGGTAGAGGAACAAACACAGGGACTGGAGAATATTCAATTTCAGATATTGGAGGTAGAAGTACCAATTCAACAGGAAACTTTGCTTCAAATGATATTGGTGGTTCAAGAGATCATGTAATTATTAGAAGAATTCCAATACCATTTGCATCCGAAATTGGTGGAAAAAGTACAACAATTGGTCAGTAATTTTCGTTGAATTTAAAAACTAAAATTATGAACTTAATTAAAAGAGCAAAAGCTCCGACACCAAAATTTTTTAAAGTGCTTCGAAATATTGGTTTGGCGTTGGCTGCCGTTGGTGGAACTATTTTAGCTGCTCCAATTGCTTTGCCTGTAATTGTAACTACCATTGGTGGTTATGTTGCGGTAGCTGGTGGAGTTTTGTCAGCTGCAAGTCAGCTTACTACAACTGATGACAGCCAATAATCCCACATTGATGGGAACTGCTGGAGGTACATTTTTAAGTATAGTACCGAATATTCATTCTGAAGACATTGCAAGAACAGTTATTTTAGCTACTGTTGGAGCTGTTGTCAGTTTTACGATTTCGTTACTGCTTAAGAGCATAAATAAGAAGCACAAAAAATAAGTTTTGCCCTAGTTGTGGTGACCTTTGGGTTAAACAAAATGAAAGCCAAGTTATTAGACCTGGCTTTTTTTATTCAGAGAGTTTTAAAATAATTTCAATCTTTTTATTTCTATTATATTTTAGTCTTCCAAATTTTTCAATCGCTTTACCAAATTCATTCATTTTGGTATTAAAATCATGCCAATCCTTATCTAAATCACTTAATAAAGCCTTGTCTTTAGCATCATTAAGTTCAATTTCTTTTCTTTTTATTTCTTCCATTATTTTTAAATTAATTTATTCAAATTTAATTTATTTAATATATCTGTGCAAAATAACTCTCCGCATATCATTGATAAGATTTAGATTTTCATGGAAACGTTTTTCGCTTTGTTCCAAAAGCTTTAAAGTTTCGATATTCTTAACGTGTTCCTTATGGTCTTTTATCTCTTGGTTGACTTTTATTGAAAATTCTTTTCTAATGTCGTATAAGCTCAAAAATGGGATTACTGAACCTCTAAGGAATTGATGCCAAAATTTTGTTTTCCAAAGTGCATAAGCCGTTAAATTGATAGTGTCAAAATCAGATTCGTTTTCAAAAATGATAACAAAACTGTTTGTAAATGGCTCTATTTGTGGCTTTCCGCTGTTCATTCCTTTGTTAAGCAGGAATAAATGTGGTTTTGTGTAGATAGTTTCTTTTCTGTGGCTTTTAATGATAAATTTCAGCATAACATCGGGTTTAAAAAATTAGATTAATTTTCAATTTTTTGTGGTGTTTCTTATGAAATGCAGTTGTGCCTCGCTACGCTCCGCCCATTAAAATTTTTCAAAAGAAAAAAAGAAAAAAAAGAAAGCCATTCGTCCAAGTGGAAGGTTTCAAAAAAGCAAGTTTTTCAGAAAAAATACTACCCGATAAGTGATTGAAATCGTTAGCATCTAATCGAAAGTAGTATGTATTTTGAAACTGTTTGGGTGGAGATTTTTTCTGAAACCCGCAGGGCTTGAACTTGCTTTTTTGAATACCTGGAACTTATCTTTGCTTCCTTTTTTTTTTATTTATTTTGAAATTTCAATCTGTTGTTCTTATAAAATCGAAGTTGATTCTGAAGTAATGAGAGTTGAATTGGAAGATGTTCGTCTTCGGAAAGGGTATCAAATTCTTTGGATGGATGAATAAACCAAATCAGAAAATAAAAAAGCTATTCATCCGGCCAAAGAATTTGATACTCTTTCTTGGATTTGATTTTTGAGGATGCCTAAAAGTCAGTTGCAAGTGGCAGTGTTCAGTTAGCAGTTAATAATCTTATGGAAATGGGAAGCATCTTCAAAAAACAATGCATTATACTGCCGAGTGCGATGTGGCAGTAGCGCAAGTAAGGGTATCATTTTTTATTTGCTTATTGGGATGTTTCTGATTGCTTTAGTGGAAAAGCTGATGCCTGAAATTCAGTTGACAGTCGCAGTGTTCAGTATTCGGCAGATTATCTTAAAAAACGGTATGGCATCAGCTTTTTCGCTGGAGCAATTATTACTTGTTTTCTGGCAAATAAAAAATGATACTCTTACTGGGGATTTTGGTTTTGTGGGTTCTAAAAATGGCTTTACCATAGGCAAATAATTAAAAGTTAAAGCCATTTTTAGAACTTACAAAAGCAATGAAAACACTTCCTATTTAAACGCAAAGTTGATAAAAACAGTTACCGTGAACGTTCATAAAAGCAATGGTAACCGAAACTATTCCTATGATATGGTAAATGTTCTTAAAGACAGTGGCGAAGGACGGTTTTTTTTGTAGCTGGGTGATGCGATGGGAGCTACAAAAAAAGTTGTCCTAGAGCCACTGGCACGAGCGTTGGGTGAGCGGCTTTTTTACATAATGTTATTATAGTGCATCCGAGATTTTGATTAGTAGCAGGATAGTCCCTATGCACTATAATGCAACATTATGTAAAGAAGCTTGGGAAAAAAAATTACTGGCATGAGTTGCGAAGCGTACGTGTTTTTGTTTTGTGCGTTGGGCAAGCTCTTTGGCTGATGGCGTGCAGGATTTTTCAATTTACATATAATTTTCTTGCCATCAGGTAAAGTGCTTGATGAGCGTTGGGACAAAAACCATGACAGTAATTTTTTTAGGAGCGTTGGGAAGGAGTGGCAATAAAGCTATAATTGAATATTTTTGATATAAAATCCTAACTCATATTCAATAGAATCACTCTCTAAATCAGGATCAATATCGATTTCTTTTAATACTAATTTATTATTTCTTGTGTCTGTATAAGAATCAATTGCTTTAGGGATTTCTATACCAGTAATATCTTCAATAAGAGAAATGTTAACTTGATAAGTGTCTGCATCTTTAAATTGCATAAAAAGTTGGTCTTCTGATTCTAATTCTTCTATAATATGATTTTCTTGAAGCAATTTATTCTGGCTCATCATAAACCCGACCCTGTAAAGATTCCCATCTTCTTTTTGAAAAACAACGACTTTCCAAAACAGAGAAGGGATTTGTATTTGTTTACCATTTATAGGTGTTACAAAATATGGATTTGAACTTAATAAAACTGGACCTGTAAAAACACAAATACGTAATTCATTTCGCTTTGTTTCAGTATGGAGTATGTAATCCTCTAAACTTCGCCATATATCTCTATTTAAATCTTTGTGCTGTGGAACTGCATTCGTATAATAAAATGTTGAGTTAGCAGCATTTAAGGCTATCCCAGGAGTTTCTCCCCATTGTACGTCTTCCCGTTTAGTCATATGACCTTTGTCAAAATCACTTTTTAGGGCACTGTAGAGTTCTTTACCCATTTGAAACTCTTTGGATAATCTTGTGTCTTTTCGCCAATTATCCTTTCTTGGAACTTTCTTAAATTGAATTCCATCAATATTTGTTGCTGTATAGAATGGAAACTTGTGAGATGCAGATTGTTGTAAACTGTAATTAATGTATTTTATAACTTTATTACCTTCATCATCTGAAACCAAATCATCATTTTGGTCTGAGCTAAGATTAGGTAAAAGTACCGTTTGGTTTGAGATGAATTGTTCATCATAACCTTGAAATAATTTTTCACTTATCATAAATTCAGTTTTTATGGTTGTCTTTTACAAATTGAATAATTTTATTAATGAAAATACCTTCATTCCGTGATTTGATTCCTGTAGGAAGTTCTGGCTCTCCTGGTCTACTTCCACCTCCACTATGATGTAAAGCTACTACTTCCCAATCTGAATTAAATACGGGAGAACCGGAAGATCCTTTTAATGTATCTGTGAGATATTGAACAACTCGGCTGTCTGTATGGGTTACGATGTTATGATAAAGAGAAATTTGTTTCATTTCTCCTCCAGGATGCTGAATAATATTAACGAAATCATTTGGTTTTATTTCAACATCATTTAGTTCTATATATCCGTATGAGTCTAATTCTCCTTGTTCATGAATGAGTTTACAAACTATTGTGTCATATTCATTTACAGTAGACCAATATATGGGTTTATTTTCATCAATATGGAAGCCTTTAGAAGGAATGCTGTTACCGTTTATATCCAATTCATAATCAAAAATAATTTTAGTTTTAGCAATGCGATTTTCATCTTTGATAACATGATAATTAGTAATAAAAAACAACTCATCGATGCCCTTCACCTTGAAGAGAAATCCGGTACCAACATCAAAACGATTGCTACCTACCTTAATTTCTACTTTTCCAACAGCTTTGCTTTTCTGAACTCCTTTTGCTAAAAAGTTAACAGGAAGCAAAGTACTACGCCCCATTGTCAAAACTTCTAGCGTTTCTTCAGCGACATCTTGCCATTTGGAAACTTTATCAATATCCGGGCTTAAAGAATAATCAATTTCTTTTGTAGCCAAAGCCGATTTTAAAAATGGATTATCAGGATAGGTGTCTAATACAGATTTTACTAATTCATCAACTTTACTGTTCTTGTCTGCTTCACTTAGAACATTGCTCCAAACGTCCATAGCGTTACCACTTTCATTTATATGTTGTGGTTTCAGCCCTGCTGCTTTTACATATTTTGTGATTCCATCCTTATTAGGAACCAAGTCACTTAAAACATCATTTAATTGCGTAAGTTTTTTTGTCCAAGCCATTTTATATAAATATTTGTGGATAATCTACTGTTACTCTATCAACAAGGTTTTCTACCATTTCTTTTTTGATACACAAATCAATAAGTTGGGAAGACATATTGACCGCCGAGTCTTCTACCAATAAAGAAACATTCACGCCAATTTTTTTTGCCAAAGTTCTAACTGATACACTGGATTGATAATATTGCGGAAGCTTTATCATTAACTCTTCTACCGATTGCTCCTTGAAATATGCTCCGCGAATTCTCTCGTATAGTAAGTTTAGTTTTGCCTTTTCAGAAGTACTCGATAATTCTGATGGGCATAAATACCTAGATTCAAAAATTGGATTTACTATATTGGGATTTAAAAGGTATTCACCGTTTCGTCCTTCTTTCTTTGCATATTCTTTAAAGAAATGTTCAATTTCACTATTAACATTTTTCACTTTACTATCTGCCGTTACATATACAAAGTCATAAAAAAGACTATCTTGATATTCGTATTCCATTAAAGAAAAAGGATGATAAGCGACAGGATAATTTCTTTCTAATACTTGGATTTTATCAATAGAATCAATTACCAAATATCCTCTGGGTATATCTTTGGTTGAAGCAAATTTTGATGCCCAGTAAATATCCATTGGTAGCCATTTAGCACCTCTAATCATAACGCAATCTCCTTGCTTGATTTTCAAATGATCGTAAACTTCAGGGAAGCATAACAAAGGAATCCCAGTAGATGCATTACAACCAGCACTAACTGATAATAATACTTTTCTTTCATCAGTCGGTGGTAATAATAATGTACCTACACCTCCCATCACTTTTTTAGATTTCCCAGGAGGATAAAACTCTATCCACTGCTTACTTTGTAAAGCAATATCTTCCATCTTATGCTGTCTTATTTGTTCTGATGATGGAGTCCAATAAAGTCCAGGAACACGAGCAACCCAATCGGAAACTACAAAATCGTATAAGTCAATTTTTTGGTTCCAATATTTAGTGGGATCAGCAATTACGTTTCTCCAAAACTCTTCATCATTAGAGAACCAAAAGTTTTCATAATTTGAAATATTTTCATTTAGAGAGTTTACTTCTTCAGCTAAAGCATAATTCTCTATAGTTTCAATGAGTTTTGTTCCTTTGTATAATTCTTTTAGGCCCATAATCAGTTATGTTTTTATGAAGTTTTTTCTTAAATCATATATGATTTTAAACTTCTGGTTTTCCCCATATTGTTTTTTTACTTCTTTAAGTAAATTGTTCATTGTTATTTCTTTGAAGTGCTCCTTGCGTAATTTATAAAACACATTACTCCAAATTTCGCTTGATGTTCCTTTTGCGAGTAGATCAGATTCTTTTCCTCCTGCCTTTTTCCAAATTGTTGTTAATGAAGTCCCATTTGGATATAGCTCAACAATTAATTCTTCTGCACTTTGCCACCATTCATTTGTTGGAATACTAACTGAGGATAAAATACCTGAAAATGATAAAAGTCCTTTGGTTATAAAGTCAAGAAGGTGGTGACATTCTGCTAATGCAAATTTCCAATTATTGTTTTTGGAAGCTTTGGAATTAATTATATAAGTTGAATTGGAAAATCGTCTTTTTGCTATCAGTTGCCCCAATTGAGTCGCGTCAATAGAACTAATTTGTCCTGAAAAGTTATTCAAATAATCTCGAAGATTACTGTCGCTCAACTGAGAAAATCTATCAAATACTTGAATTACAGATTTAAGATTATTTCTATTGAAATACAAGAAATCAGCGATGCCCTTTCTACTTATGTGATCCAACAAAACAGCATCATTAGGTATCTCAATGGTTGAGTTTTTACTGAGTTGTTCAAGTAATTCAGCAGACGTTTTGATTAAGAAATTGTCTTTTGCAGATGAAGGAAATTTACCCCATAAAATAGTCCTATTAGGATACGTTAGTAGATTTCCAAATTCGGAGTGGGAAATTTTATTAATAAGTCTTTCAGAAACCACATTGCCACCAATAAGATGGTCAAACAATTTATGTATTTCTTTTTGAGGCTCTTTTAAACCAGAATCCACTTGATTTCCATTTTCAATTGCCTCAGCCCAAATTAGCTGCCAGTTGTCATTTAAAACATCTATTCTCTTCAGATTCTTAGATGAATAATGGCAGATTTTACCGGCAATTTTAATCATTCGAGATTCACCAGTATCAATAGCATAATCAACAATTGAGTTATCATCTTTTCCTGTTACTATCGCCTCAACAGCTTCAAAATAATTTTCATCCTGATCAATTTTGAATAGTTCTGTTAGAGCAGTACCTAATTCAAATTGCCTATCCAATAGATATGCGTATAACCTTAGCCAATTATTGCTAATAGAGAATTCTTGTAGTTCTTCAATAAGTTCCTTTGAAATTTTCTTAGGTAACTTTTCAATAAAACAGCTTTCAGCATTTTTGGATTTGTCGATAAAAGATTTAATTATGGACAGAATGAATGGTGATTCCATTAACCAAGTGTAAACAATAGCAATCTTGGAAGCTTGAGCGGTTCCTAAGTAGGATTCAAGCTCTTGTGTTATTACTTTATCCCACCAATTCGGATTACTCTTTTTTACCTGCTCAAAAAATGAGGTATATCCAACTGATTTATTTTCAAGTGAAAAAATATATTTCTTCATCCAGCCTATTAAAGCTGTTGATAAAGTTTTTTTTGAGTTCTTGAAGCTCTCCGTTTTGAAATTCCTTAATATATTTAGGTCAGAAAAGTTTGCCGATTCTGCTAATTGGACAATCTTATTTAATAATAGTTGCTTAAAATCTGTACCTTGTTTGTCCGAATGAGCATATTCTGCTACAATATGTGAAAGGGTATTTAGCTTTTTAAGATCTCTTACGCTGTCTAAGTGTTCAAAAGTATCAATACCTTTCGCTATTAAGGCAATATCTTCTCGTGAAAGAGACTTTGATTCAATCGCTTTCTCGAAATTGCTAATACGTTGTTGAACGGACACATCACCAATTAATAATTGTTCTATTAACTCGGTAGGTTCATGGTTGTCGTTCTTTCCAATAACAAAGAAGTCCGATCGGAGAAACTTGCTTTGAACACTTTCAGGTACAGCAATTAGGCTTATGTGATTAGTTTCTTTATGGTCATTATTGAATGCAATACCAAACTGAAAATTTGGTCGTTCAATAACGGTTAGACGTTTCCACAACTCTATAACCGCTGTGTCAAAACCTTCCTGCCCAATCCATATTAATGTATTCTTATGGCTGTTTATGTTAATATAGCCATTAATAAGTTTGTTGAATTTGCCCCGAATAGCATCCGGTATACCGACGGCATCATTTGAGGACATTTCTATTGAAATCGGTTCCAGATCCGTACTCTTATTTATTTCTTGGGGTAATAGACTTATAATTTGCACTATATTATCTATTTTTATTATTTCTTCTTTCTGAATCATCAGAACATGAGAATATTTCCTGCCTCTTCTTACATCAGGAGCTGTATCCTCAAATGTTTTCATAATCAAAAAATAGTCTCCTTCCGAAAATCCGCGAATAGCAGGCTCCCAATTAACTCCACTAGTTTGATCTTGTAAATCCGTCCTAAAGGCAATGCTCTTAGCGATATTAACATCCGGCAAGGTAGTTTTTATTAAACCCCATGCTTTATTCACTTCTCCGCAAATGGATTGATGTATTATTACTTTCACAATAATGCCTGCTCTATTAGTTCTGTAATGTCATTTGTTTGGACGCCATCAGGCAATACTAAATATCCAAATTCTTCTGGTCCCTCAATCTGATATTTTTCTTTGTTCTCCGGTGTAGTCAGAGAAAACCCTTGAGCAGAAAGACCAACTAAGTTCAGATAATTTTCATCCCAGTTAGACTCCAAGAAGTTTAATAAAAGTGGTAATTTAGATTGCAATACATTATAAGGCTTTTCTTCTGTATTCATTTCATCCCAGCAGGTTAAGACAATGGTCAACTTCGGCTTATCATTTACCTTATGGTAGTCTGTTCCTTTAGCATGTAAAAGGATTTGTAATAATTCGATAAAAAAGCTTTGATCCGATATTTTATACTCGGTTTCAGAAACCGGCTCTTTCGCATTTTTATGATGTTGTTCAGAATAGGTAACATCACTGATATCTAAAGGCTTGTTTACATTATTTAACCTGATAAATAAAATCCAGCTGTTACTTTCCTGTATGGAAGCTGTCCATTCTTTATTTAACTCCCGATTTTCAACAATACTTAAAACCTGTTCTCCTCCATATTCGGGACATTTTAAATCAACCTGCTTTTCAGCTACCTGAATAGGTAAGTAAAACTTCACACTTTTTTCAGATGGAGTTGTCTGTGGTTCTTCTCCTGATGCTAATGCTTCTCTTGCCCCGGAAATAGGAGATAGATCATCCACTGATTTATAAAGCTTCAGCTTACTCTTATTTTTCTGCAATTTTGAGTAAAATTGTGAAAGGAATACTGTCTTGGATGAATGTGGTTTTCCGATAAGTAATATAGATGTACCCATTTATGTGCTTTTATAATTTAAGAAAATGTCATTTACCGTGCTATCATTTTCAATTAGAATTTCAGACTTGCTTACAGTAAACACTCTGGAAAGTAGCCAGTCCAGTACAGCAATGTTGTTCTTATGAACTAATACATCAGGATCATCTGAAGAAAAATTACTGATATCTATCTCTTTATAGTTCTCAAAAAGTTCTTTCAACTCTCCTTGTAGCTTTTCTCGAATTACTGCATGCACTTCTTCTTTTTTATCACTTTTTGACCAAACAGCAATAACGGGTCTGTTTCTTATATCGTGCCTTAACATTTGTGCCATATCCACGATGTCAGTCTTTGCCAGAGCCTTTCTATTAATCAAATCATCACAATCAATAAAGAGTATAAAAGCATTTGAATGTTCATAAATCCATCTGGCATTCTCCGCGTTTTCATCATTACGATTTTTTGACCAAATAGAAAAAACCTCACCAGATGCATCAGATATTAAAATGTCTTTTAATTTTTTTTTCTGATTTCGTAATGCCAAATGCAATAAGCGGATGTATTGAGCGGGAGTAGGATCAGGAAATGTGACACCTTCTTGTTGAACCCTCAATTTTTGATATAATTCATCCCAAGCATTTATTGTTTGCGTACCGCAAAAGTCAAATTCTTTAAGTTTTATACCTCTAAGAAGTAATGTAAAAAGCATGGCGAGATATGTTGTTTTCCCTGCATCAGCTTTTCCTATTACACCGATGATTAGAGGGGTATTTCTATAGGTTATTTTGGGCAATTCATCTATAGTCAAAGCGTCCCCTGTCCATGGCAAATCGGATTTTTTCTCTTTTTTTGGAGCACTTTTGGTTTTGGATTGCGGTGCATTTGACTTCATCCAAAACTCACATTCCGTAGGCTTTTCTTTTCCTTCATGGCAACTGATTGGTGCAGCACAGTCAGGATTTGAACACTTTCCTGTCATACTACTTTGTATTTAGAATTTTTACTAATTGAAAGTCATGAAATAACCAAGTGGTCAACTCATTTGGAGCTAGTTTTATATTTAATCGTATCCCTACAAACTCTTCAAATTGAGCTAACTGATTTTTATTCCATATGAGCCCATTGATGAAGTTTAGCAATGTTGACTTTCCTGTCAATGCTTCAGTCTCGGGAAATATGGGTTTCAATTCCTCTGTATGCTCTTGAATAGATTTGAGAAAGTCTTCAAGGGTTAGTTCTTCCTTCGTACTTTCTTTTAATCCTTTATAAGTTTCTTTCAGAAAATAATCAACGCTTTTTGGGTAGATCACTGGGATAAAGATTGAATAATCATAAGCCAAGACTATTCCCAAAATACTTTTATCCAGTTCATCATAACTTCTATCTGTAGAGGCTGAATACCCAGCTTCTTTCCACCACAACAGTTCTGATCTTAGCTGTAATGATTTATTTCTATTCGAAACTTCCTTTTGTACTTGTTCTAATGCTTTATTTAAACTGTTTTGAATTGTGTTTTTATTCTCATTTACAACAGAAGCAATAGCTCTTAAGGAAGGATCTATTGCGCTTTTTATTCCTTGTGCAGCTTTGGGAGCAAATTGATATGACCAGTGTTGCCCTTGATTAGGCCAATATTGGTTAGGAGAATCGAAATTCGCAGTTCCCTGTGCATTGTGTTGTCCTGACGCATCTTCCAAGTGTTTTTGAAGCGTCTCTTTATTAATTAGGTAGGCTGAGATTTCCTTAAGTTCAAAACTAATTTTTGATAAGGAGTCACTGCCTGACAATACCCATTCTCTGTTAGCTTTTTGATTGATATCATTGCCCAACCTGGAAATAAACTCTAATATAATTTCTTTTTCTTTCCCAATCAGCTTATGATATTGAACAATGTTTCTGCTGGCAAACCAAATAAATAGGGAATGATTAACATCTTCGCTTATGCAGCTTAAAGCCTCCAACATAACCGCCCTAATATAGGTTAGAGGGGTGTCTTTTGCATTGGTAGCAAATGTGCTCCAATTCTTTATTATGACATCTTTGACTTCTACTATGTCAGCATTGTCAATAGAAGTATCAGTGTCAATTGCCGATAGTGTATATGACACTATTTTAGCTTTACTTTTTGCCAATTTTTTAGAGATATCGTCGGCAGACTTTTTTAATTTTTTGAAATCGCCATCATCTGTTAGTGAGAGAAGATTAGCGTTTAAGTAATTTTGTAGCATATTTCTTTTTTAGTTTAATTGGTTATCTAAATTATTATTACTCTCAATTCTAACTTCTTCTCTAAGCTTAATATTGGAATGCAAGAAGTTTCTTTCGGCTAAAAGTCTTGATACTTCATTATATACCTGCTTTTGACCTTTTGTATCTCTAATGGTTACGATAAGCGTAAAATCTTGATTTAATTCTTCACCATCTTGTATGGCTAATGTTTCTGCAAAATCTCTATAAGTTCCTTTGATTTTAGCATACCATTTTCTGTTTCCTGCCAAACTATCACGTTGTCTAGCATCTTTCATTTCGCTTAGATTAACCGAATATTTTTTTACTGGTTGGTATTTTTTACCATAATTGAGCAGCACTCTTTCACGAGCATATTCGCTTTCGGTATCTTTGATATGTGCACTTTTGTAATTTGAATCAAGTAGAACATTTTGAGTGTCGTCTGGACCAATTTCATTGAGAATATTAGCTTTGGTTGTGTCTCGTTCTTTTATATTTTCATAAGTACCAAACATTAACTCTAAATTTGATTGACAATATTCTGCACCTTGCTTTTCTCTCAATACTGGTTGGCCGACTAACGTTATTTTAATTTCTCCATAGAAAAAGCCATCATCATCAATTAAACTTTCGGGAAAAGGAAATTCTAATATTTCAATAAATTCTCCACGAGTAATATTCTCTTGCAATATCAATGTAATTTCATGAGGATCATTGTAAATAATTTCATCAGCTGAATCAGGAATACCAAATCCCATTTGATTTACTCTTTCACTTATAGGAAGACTTATTCCTGTTGGATATTTTGCAGAATGAATGGCTAAAGCTTTTAAAAGAGTAGGATTAAAAGTTTCATTAATTTTAAAATTTAATTCCGACAATAATGAAGTTACTCTTGGTGTAGCAAAACTAGTCCCAATAATTTTTACTGAATTTCCATTGTGAGCAATAGCGTTTACACCATTTTCAATTCTTCTTCCATCTTTAATACCTGCATTTCCACCAAATGATACTATATCTGGTTTGATGCTATTAGCTGGACCTGGACCAATTCTAGTAAATGGTGATGGATGATTTATATCCGCAATATCATGAGTGTTTTTTGAATGAGCGACTGAGCCAACCACTAATGAGCGAACTGAATCGCCCGACCTTGCTACTCTGCTTTTGGGATATCCTTTTTCAAAGTTTCTGCAATTACCAGCCGATTTGCAAATAATTACATCATTAGTAATCTGAATATCGTCTAATGCCTTACCAAAATCTGAAAAATCATTAATGTCTGATTCAGCAGCAGTACCTAATGACAAATTCCAAATTTTGATATGATTATTCTCCTTTATGGCTTCTCTAATATTTTCTACTAATTCATCTTCATCTATTGATTCTTGTTTTTGATCTGGGAATACTGTGGCATCAAAAATTTTGCACCCTGAATTTCCTGTCCAATTTTCACCTTGTAATTGATCTCCATAAAGAATTATACTCGATACGCAAGAACCGTGCATTGGGTCAATTAACTCGTCCGGATATGAGGAAAATTTATCATCCAATAGCCAAGGTGCTAAATATGGATTTTTAGATACTCCTGTATCTAAAACCCCAATAGTTGGATATTCGACGCCTGCAGTAGGTGTTTTTATATCAACAGTATTCTCAGATTCCATACTATCTGTTTCTACTTGATATTTTGGCATAAAAGTTATAGACTCTAATGCTTCAAAGTCAGAAATACTATCTAAAACTGCTTGCGAGGCATTTTTTATTTTAAATATTATTAGTCCTGGAGAATAATTTACTTCTTTTACTTCTATGCCAAATTCATTGCAATATTTGATAAAAGCAATTTTGACAGCATTATTAACTTCGTAATTCAGAAAGTCAATTAATGAGATTTTGACTGTTTGGTTTTCTTCAATATCTACAATAAATGGTTTGAATACTTCTATTGATTCGATAGCAGAAATACCACGTGGATTTTTAAGATAATTGGATATATTGTTTTTTATTTGTAAACCTTCTTCAATACTGTCAACCTTAACAATTGCGCTATTTGAATCAAGAAAACCAATAATATTGTTTTTGGTTACTTTACCATTGAAGATTTTCTGAATGTCTTTTCTATGTGATTTAGCAATTGCATTGTCATCAATATCAATTTTAAGTGTAGCGGGAATAAAACTTCTTGAAGTATTACGTTTTTGAAATACCTCAATTAATTCATTAATAGGTTCCATGAAGCTTTCAGCTCTTTCTGCAAGTAATTGTCCAGACAACTCCCATTTAGGTATATTATCATTACCACCACCTTCAACTCTACGGTCGTCTATTTTTTGCCTTTTTTGAAAAAGCTTAATTGGTAAATTCTTCTTTGCCATCTTATTCTACATTTAAAGCGTTCCTAACTTGTCTAATTGAAATATCTAAATAACTTGCTATTTGTTTCTGTGGTATATGACTTTCGTTTAAAAACTTAATCATTTCCTCTGGAAGAAATCTGTTGTTGTTTTTGTATTTAAAATATTCAGAAAAGATATCTTCATATTCAAAAACTGATTTTTTTATGATTGAATTATAATATGCACTATTAATGATTTTAATAATCTCAGAATGTGATAAATTGCTCATATAAGTTTTAACCATTTCAAATTTTTTATCATCTGTCGCTAAATCAGAACCAATTTTATCAAAATAGTTCTCTACAAGATTTTTTATTTCATCAGAATTTGGTTTGTTTACATTTACGACTTTTTCAAATCTTCTCCAAATTGCACTATCTAGCAATTGTTCGTGATTAGTTGCCGCAATCAATATCCCTGTTTCTAGAAATTCATCTATATTTTGTAAAAGACTATTAATTACCCTTTTTAATTCTCCGGTTTCTTGATTATCGTCTCTCGCTTTTGCTATAGCATCAAACTCATCTAAGAACAAAATGCAAGGCTTACTTTTTGCGTAATCGAATAATTTCCTAATATTCTTTGCTGTACTACCTAATAGGGAAGAAATTAAAGAATCAAAACGCGCTACTACAATTGGAATATCTAGCTCTTTAGCAATATGTTTGGCTAATGTTGTCTTTCCACAACCTGGAGGGCCATAAAGTAAAAGAGAAAGATTAATGTCTAAACCTTTACTTTTAATTTCATTTTTAGAATTTACTAATGAAATAAAATTATTTATTGGCTCAACAATACCCTCTGAAACTATTATATCAAACTTTATGTCTTGAGGCAATATAATATCAGCAATATTTAGCCTTGTGTCATTATCTACAGGCGCATCAAATAATTGATCTTTAAAAACAGGCATGCCTTTAGCTCCTTGGATTGTTTTCAAAATTTTGTCAGCTAATTTACTATCACCATCATCTCTTAATTTTTTTGCTAAATGATTGGAGTAATTAATTACCTTTTTATGATCATTATTCAATCCACCTTCAATTATTTTTATTAGTTCTGTATACATTGACGTAAATTTATTTGGGTTTTGTGGTACAAATATAATTAAAAGTGTAATACAAAATAATAAAAACGTAATATTATTTTATTAAATCGTAATTTAATTATTTAAAAGCGTTGTTAAATAAGCGTTTAGCGTGATTTATAAGTTCAAATTCACATTATCGATATAAAACTGTAATTCGTATAAATGAATAAGCTCTTCATGGTTATTAGGCATTTGAGCTAGTTGTACGAAATTGATGTTTTGATATACTGATTTCTCACCCAATAAATCCTGTATTATGATGTAGATGGCTTGTTCCCACGTTTTGGTGTTGCAATAGAGTTTGAAGTTTTTTAGATACACCGTTATATCTAATTTTTTAGTTTGCTCGTCATAATTGAGCGGTAGGAATTTGATTTCACTGGTTTTGATTGTTATTTCTTGGAATACATAGGGTTCGTCTAATCCTTCTATGATTTTGTCAATGCTATCAGTTGGTTGGATGAAAGCTGTGAACTTCCAATGTCTTAAGGCAGGTGCTTTTTTGATTAATTCGGTTACTTGAGCAAAGTATTCCGGATTGCCATTGGCCGTAATGATTAATTCGGCTTTTTCCTTTTCTTTCTTGGGAAATATTATTAAAAAATCTAATTCCTTGCAGTAATAGCCCAAATGTCTGTTTAGCCAAAAGTAGAGGTGCTTTTGCGTTTTTGGTGTTTCGTTGATTAGGTTTTTGATGGTTTGGTTGTTGTCTTGGAACCAGTTCCAGAAGGTGTTTATTTTTCTCATAGGATTATTTTCGAGTTATGAATTATGGGTTCCAGCCTTCGCGGGAATGACAGTTTAGCGTTTATCTGGAGTTGCTTTATCGAATGCGATGAGGTTTAGCATGGCTCTAAATCTTGAGCGCACACGATTGCCATAAATGGTTTCAATTTCGGAAGCGGAGAGATTGGTAGTTATGTGTGTTTTGATTTTTCTTGAAACAAACAAATCGTATCTTGACAATAAGATTTCTGCCATAACATTACATTCGTTACCATAATATTTAAGATTGCTTTCTACTCCTAAATCATCAAAGCAGTAGTTTTTATATTCGGTTTGTGAGTAGCTGCCACGACTGTATCGGTGAATGATTTCATAGCCCTCTTTTATGAATTCAAAGCTGATGTCTCGGCACGTTTTTACATAGAATTTGTTTTCTTTTGGAACTACATATTTCATTAAATTCATCAATGTTGTTTTACCGCATCCTACTGGTCCGGAAAGTAAAATGCCTTTGGTTACATCAATGTTGAATTGATTTGTCATGTGTTGATCATTGAGAAAATATGCTACAAGCTTTGTAATATTTTGAATGTCATTTTCTATAAAATGGAATTTATCTCCGTAGTCTATCTTGCCTTTATTTTCAAGCCATAACAGAATTTCCGGATAGTTATATTGTTCATTCATAGTGTGTTGTTCTTGATAGAAAGGTTCTCGATATAATTTTGCAAAGCAAAATCACTCGAACTGACGTTATTACTCATAGCGGTTCCGCATAATCTTTATCTTCAATGGTGTGCAGATTATTGGCTCTTGGTTGCTCTCTGACGGAATTAGTTTGTGGAAGATTGATTGTAAACTTTGTAGTGTTTAACATCCAGTTTCTAGCTGAAGCTTGCCAATCTATCATTTTGGTTTTACCACCAATTAACCAACCATTACTGGTGTAGTAATTATAAAATCGCTCCGCTTCGAATTCTGAATATTCTTGTTGTTTGAAGTATTCTTTTATTTGTTCCAAACTAGGTTTCACTATTGAACTCGAAATGACAAACTTTTCTCTTTTTTTCGCGGAACTTTTTTTCTCTTTTTGAGCATCATCTAAAAAATCTTCTTGATTAAAAATTTCAAAATTGGTGTCCATAGATATGTTTTCATTGTTTTTAAATGTTTTTATAGTATTATATATATTGGGTTCATTAACTTGTTCAGCATCCTTACTATTGACTTGTTCATTTATTGGTATTGTTGGCTCAATGATTGAACTGGTTGGCACTTTTTTGAAATAACTTCCTTCCGCTAGGTTGTGTATTATTACTTCGGTGCCGGAATATGGATTATAGGAAGGTAAATACTGAATGAAACCCATTAATTCCAATTCTTTGATACACTTGTGATAGGTTGCTTTGGAAGCAATTCTGCTGGCTTTCATCATTTCATCACGAGAAATAGTAATTGGGTTTTTGAATCGATTTACATTCCAACTTTGAAATAGTGCCAAATACAAGCTTATATGAGTTGGGTAAATTATTTCTTCATTGGCTATTCTGATGAAGAAGCCTGTTAGGTGTTTGATGTAGTTCATGGAGAATGAGGAATTACGAATTAAAAATTACGAATTATGAGGTTCTCGATTAGCTGCGCTCAGTTCGGCTTTGCCTCGGTTCATTTTTCTAAAAAGCTGTCGCATTTTAGAAAAACACTCGAACTGACGATTAGCTTACTATTTGAAAAGAGTAGGTATAGCGTTTACCTTATTTCCATTTAAAAGTTTATCAATATCTGAATTATCATAATACATGATGCCGCCAACTTTGGTGTAGGTGAGTGTGCCGTTGATGCGGAGATTTTGTAATGTACCCGGAGAGATGTTTAACAGTTTTCGGACTTCATTGGATTTGAGCCACTGTTTTGTTTGTTGTGGTTTGGATTGGATGATTTCTTTTAAATCATTCAAAAGAAGACTTCTGAATTCGTTTAAGTCTTCGCGAGTAATAACTTCGATAGCCATAACGTATGTTTTAGATTGTTATGGTACAAAATTGTAGTATTTGAATAGTTTTAAATCACAAGTCAATCACAAGTTGTGATAGATTTTAATGTAAAGTATCGTATTTATTGACATTAGAGCAAGTCGTCTGTGTTTTCCATTCTCTTCACTAGTTTTTCTTTTAATGAGTTGAGAAATTTTGTTTGGTCTGATTTTCGCATTCTAATCTCAAGGAAAGCCCTGTGGTACTGCCCTAAGTCGATATCAAACACTGCTTCTAAGTACTCGGCTACATCTTTCAAATCTGATGCTCCATTGTTGAACACACCTTCGGTATGCAATGCATACAAAAGCTCTATTAATGCGACTTTAGAGCCAGTCCAAGTTTGCTTCACCTTCGGATTGACTTGTGATTTTTCTTTTGGGTCTTTATTATCCATAATTAGTAATTTATCTTCAAGATAAACTTGGATTAAATCGTGCGCCAAAATCTTCGCCACTTTAAAATCATGCGAGGTAGAAAAAGTATGATCCGCTTCAAAGTAAAAACTATCTAAAGCTAATTTTACATCGAACTTGCCTCGTACAAAATATTTATGATCTAAATAGCTGCTTCCGGTTCTATAGTATCTGTAGAAGTCTAAATTGCTATCAAAGTATCGTTTAAGTTTATCTAGTTCGTTATTAAGATATTTTTTAAGAATTCGTTCTCCGCCATGTGGCTTCTTTGTTTCAATTTTAAATATTGCATTGTAATAAATTAGTTTAGAAGTAAATTTGGGTTTTACAATTTTAAAGAAATCAATTTCTTGGTCTTGGGATTTATTTTTTTCTTTTTCAAATAAAATTTTTAGTTTTTGAAGTGATTTCAAAATAATATCAATAGCACTTTCACAACGCTTGATTGGGTCGTCAATTTCTAAATCTGTGAAATTTAGTTGCTCGTTTAGTTCTGATAGGAGTAGGTTTGTTTTGGGATTCAAAGTTTATTAGGGGATTAATTTCAATTATCTTATTTCAGTTTGTTGAATCGCTATTTAAACTTTATTCCTTTAATCCTTTTATAAACTCATAGTAATATTTAATCACGTTATCTATGTCTTCTAATTGTGGCCAGTGACCAATATATTTTTCTAAAAGATAAACATTGGGATTAGGTATCAATTCTTTATACCTATTGGCCATGTGAATGCCTGAATTTGGGTCGAATGGGCCACAAATATAACACATTGGTATAGATGTAGTTTGCATGGCATGTACCCATCTACTAAGGTAGTTGTACTTATCAAAAACTAGTCTGCCGATAAGATATGCTATTTCTTTTCCATTATTAAAATTCAAAATTTCCCATTGCTGGTCTAGAAATGCTTCAGATGGCTGTGTAAATGGTCCAAAAACAGATTTAACAGATTTATTGACCATAGATTTAGACATTACTTTGCTTAAGGTTTTTCCAATTAAAGTTGGTGATTTTGACAATAATTTTTGAATTAATCTAGGCTTGTAAACATCAATAAATAAACTTCCATTCATGAAAGCAGTTGATTTAATTTTGAAATTATTTTTACTTTCAGCATTTCTTGCTATCAATTCTTGTGCAACACTTACACCTAAATCATGAGAAAAAATATGTGTTTCTTGTATATTTAGATTTAGCAATAATGCATTAACTATATCACAATATTCTTCGAATGAGTATTTGTGATTTCGTGGTTTATCTGAAAACCCCATGCCTAACAAGTCGAAAAAGGTGACTTTAAAAGTTTTAGAAAGTTCAGCAATTGTTTCTTTCCATTCAAAACTGTTGTATGGATAACCGTGAATAATTAAAAGATTGTCGCCTTCTCCATCTTGACCATAAAAAATATTGTTGTCTTTAAATCTTAAATATTTTCCATTTGATTTCCAATTTTCTAATTCTTTGTTCATAATTTTATTTTAATAATTTCGTTTTAATTTCTTTTTAGGTATCATATACTCTGTTTTCTTGCCATTCAAAATCGCTAATTTGATGTTCTTCTTTCTTTTGCGCGCATTATTAAAAGTTATAAACAAATTCCTATTTCACCAATGCTTGCAGGTAATTGTATATAGGATGCAATACCTATTTTTGAATAATTTGAGATAAGCGTGTTTCCAATAAAATTGATTTTTTACTGGATAAATTTCTGAAAAGACAAGTTTAGTTTTGCTTAATACTTTATTTTACAAATCCATTTTCGTTGAGCCAGTCAATACACCAAGAGAACCATTTATCACCTCTTGTATCATGCTCTAATGCAAAGCCATGTCCTCCATTTTGAAGAATATGAAATTCGGATTTTACCTTTGCATTTTGTAATGCTTCATAAAATAGTTTGCTATGTTGCACAGAAACTCTTGTATCATCGCCAGCATGAAGCAGAAATGTTGGTGGCGTATTGGTAGTTACGTGTTTTTCATTACTAAAAAAGCTTAATAATTCTTCAGATGGAGTTGCGCCAAGTAGCTTTGTTATTGTTGCAGTTACCTTGGCTTCTGTAAAACTAATTACAGGATATACTAATACCATAAAATCGGGGCGAAGGTTTATATTTTCCTTATTTTCAATTAAAACTGTGTCAAGATGTGTAGCTTCAGTTGTTGCTAGATGACCACCTGCTGAAAGCCCTACAAAACCAATTTTATTAGCATCAATATTATAGGCTTTTGCATTCATGCGGACTAATTTAATAGCCATTTGCGCATCTTGTAATGGACCAATAGATTTATCCTGCATTATTTCATCACTAGGTAATCGATATTTTAAAACAAATGCTGTTATTCCTTGGCTTGTAAATGCCTTAGCAATATCTTCACCTTCATCAACTACAACTCTGTAGCCTCCACTTGGAAAGATTATTACAGCTGTACCGTTTTCAGTTCCTTTTTTTGGAGTAAATACAGTCAATGTAGGCACGCTAATTTTAATAAACAAGCCGTTTTCATCCCTAATCTCTATATAATCTTCGGGTATTTTTTTTGAATTTGTGATTTCATCTCTGTATAGTGGGATTACTTTTTCCTGAGCATAAAATTTGATTTGGAAAATAAAAATAAGTGTTGCTGTAATTAGTAATGTGTTTGTTTTCATAGTCATTTTTTTAATTTATTTAACCTTATCTCCAATCTTATTCGAAAGGCCTTGTTTTATAATTATTTTCCTTGTATTTCCATCGTCATCTTTCACGAAAACTATTTCGGTATCGTCATCTTTCATAAAAAAAGTATTTTCATTTTTAGCATAAATTTCAATTTTAGCATCATCATTTACTTTATAAAATAAATGTTTTTCCTCTCTTAAAACTTGGACTTGGTAGTTTGATGACACATCATAGGTGCCAGTTAATTTTTGAATTGTTAATTCATCTAATAACATGGCTTTAGGAGGTCTAGGTGTATTGTATGGTTTGTTTAATAATATAGAAATTATAGTATTGCCAATATTTTCCAACTTTGTATTTGTGATGTTATTTAACAAAATTATCGTTATTTTATTTTCAGGAACTTGAACAAAGTAACTTGTAAAACCGTCTAAATTACCTCCATGGGAAATTACTTTTTTATCATAAAAAGTATCTAAAAACCATCCATAACCGTATTCTTTTGTGAAAGGTTGATAGGCATTAGTTATAGTTGATTTATTTAGAAACTTATTTTTTGATAGAACTAATTGCCATTTGTTCAAATCATTAATAGTACTGAATATTGATCCTGAAGAATAAAGATAACTTGAGTCCCACATTACAGCTTTTGTGCTTTTTAATTTTGATAAATGCGAATAACCAACAGCCTTATTCTCATTTGATAATTTAACAAAGTCATAGCCACTATTTTTCATGTTAAATGGTTTGAAAATCCACTTGTGTAAAATTTCTCCATATGTTGAACCTGTTATTTTTTCAATAATTAATCCAAGTAGTATGTAGCCTGAATTGCTGTACATGAATTTTGTTCCTGGTTCAAATGAAAGTGGTTTCTCTATAAAATATGATAACAGATTATAACTATTTGTTTTAGTTTCTAAGTTATTTTTATAAAATTCAGGGTTGTCTAAAATTTCATAAACTCCTGAAGTATGGGTTAAAAGATTTTCGATTGTAATTTTATCTCCATTTGGATAATTTGGGAAAAACTGATTTAATTTATCTTGAAGGGACAATTGATTATTTTCAATAAGTTTTAAAACTATAGCAGAGGTAAAAGTTTTTGTCAACGAACCAATCATAAAAACACTTTCGTCATTAATCTTATTCTTTGAAGTCACATCTGATAGGCCATAAGATTTTTTAAAAATAATTTTGTTATTCATTTTAATTAATGCACTTCCATTAAATTTATTGATTCTTGCATATGCAGTTATCAAAGAGTCTATTTTAACTTCATTACTTTGGGTAAAAGCTTGATAAAAGAAAAGTAGAGCGAGAATATTAAATAAAGCTGTTTTTTTCATATTTGCTTGAAATTTTATATTTATTTTCCCAGTTGAAGTAATGATTCAATTTGTTATATCTTTATATAAAATTTAGTTAAGACAAAAGAAGTTACTATTTTCTCTTAAGTGCATTTAGTAATAATCTTTTAAAAGTATTTTGTTGATCGATCCAACAATTATGCCCAGCATTTTCTATAATTTTCAATTCAATATTTTTAAAGTCTTGTATTTGTTTTGATATAACAGTTCCATCAAAATCAAAAAAATCATATTCACCATTAATTATTGTAGTTTTCACCTTTGAATTTAGCACTTCTCTATAATCAAATTTCCAATTTACGGTTTCTGTCATTATCGAACAACTTTCATTATAATAAGCCCTTCCTCCTTTTAATTGATTATATTTTTTGACATTGAATAAATTTGGTGCTGCAAAATTAATACGCCAATAATTGGTTAAGTCTTTATGCGATAAAACAGAATTGTCAATATCTTCAATTGTTTTTAGGTATTCAAGCCCTTTATCCTTGAATGGTTTTATTAACTCTACAACATCTTTTCGGTTAATTAAAAAATCAATTTGACTTTCGTATCTTTCAGAAAATATACTTTTTAAACTATCTGATTTTGGTAGAATAGTTCCCGATAGAATTAGATGAGAAACTAACTGTGGATATTGCTTAGTGAATTCCATTCCGACTAATGTTCCCATGGAGTGACAGAATAACTTTGCTTTTTTTAATTTTAAAGCTGAAATAAGAGCCTTTAAATCAGCAACATTTTTTTGAAAAGTTAAGTTTTCTTTTTTAGTAGGAGATAATAGCGAACCCCTTTGGTCGTACAAAAAAATCCGGTATTTTTCCTCTAGACCTTTTACTGCATCTATCATGTAATCATGATTGGCTCCAAACCCACCATGAAGGACAATTAAGGTATCTTTTCCAGTTCCAATCTCTTTTACAAAAATTTGAACATCTTCTCTTTGTAAATACCATTCAGAATAGTTTTTATCTTGTGAGAATAAGAATTGGTAGAGCAAAAAAAATATTAAGTTAATCGACTTTTTCATTTATTTATAAAATTTGTTTAAGATTCTTCATCAATATTTAAAATAATTTCAGGATTAATTTAATATGGATTTTACTATTAATAATTAAGTTTATTTATTTTTTTACTTTTAAGTATTTACTTTAAATTAATTTATAAAATTTTTATTTAGAATTTTTTTTAATCCTTTATTCTCTTTTGCCGAATCAACTATTTCTCCTAAGATATTATCAAAATTTGGAGCTTCAGTACTTAGCTTCAATGGTAGATTATGGATTAAGTTGGCAATTTCAAATGTTTTTTTGTTACCTGAAATACAAGCATCATTTCTTATTTCTAGTAAGGATATGTAGAGCAGACGATAAAGTTTTTCCTTTGAACTCATTTTTATAATTTACGGAAAGACGTAAGCTAAAGTTTGAAAGCTGATTATACCGTTTGCATCTGCGGTTTTTGTGCTTGATGCTACTACTGAATTTCCATTATAAATTCTTAATGTAGCCGTTTGTCCAGCTATACCAGGATTTCCTAAAATAGTATTGCCACCGATTCCAATACCAATAACATTATTGGGATACTCAACTGTTTTACTCCAAGGTAGAGTAGTAACAGTAACTGTTGTGTTACCAGATACATTATCATTATATACGACAGTAAATTGTCCAGTATAATTACCAGTAATTTCAAATTTGGCAGATTTAATTGGTGCTGGTGAAGGAATAGTATTATCGTCATCATTGTTACTACAAGATGTTATTATTGCTATAACTATAATTGTAATAATTGTACTTATTAATTTTTCTGTTTTCATATTTTGATTTTTTTTTAAAGTTATTATCATTATTGCTTTATTTTAAAACAATATATATATCCTTTTTTCATAGCTACTTTTTCTTCGCACTTCATCATTTCGTTTTTCTCTTTTGTTAGCCAATATATGGCACTATTTTTTTCATCATAATTAATCTTCAAGAGCCAACAAGCCAATTTTTTTGAGCCAGATATTTCTAAAGAATCTTCCCCAATAACTTCGTATCTTTGGTATTTAGGTTGCGATTGGTTGACATCAAAAAAAGAAATTTCAAAGATTTGTCCAACTTTTTTAATAGGTAATAGAGAATATGTTTCAATATCTAATTCCCAATTAAGAACTGGAATGTTCATCTTTAATTTAAAATCATCACTAACCGAATTGTTTATTTCATTTTTATCTTTAATCATAAAGCCATTCTCAAACTTATAGGCTTTTATCTCTGAGTTATTCGGAGTTTTATTAATAGAGAAGTGGCTAATAGGTGCTAATGTTTTACCGTCGCAACGGTTGGAAGTTTGCTTAATGATTTCATCATTTGAAATCCATTTCCAATCGAATTTAAAACTATCATTATTTTGGTATTTTTCTTTTTTTATAGACCTTTCCCAAATATTGTCGGCTCCCATTTTTTTTGTTTTAGTAGAATCTGTAAAGTAGACCAAATACGTATTATTAGCATCTTTTAATAAACTTGTATCTAATTTGTAGTTTTGGCTATTGATTGTGTCAATATTAATCTGCGCAATAGTTGCTTGTACACAAATTAGCAGCAGTAAAAAGTAGATTACTTTATTCAATAATTTTTTAGTTTTCATCTTTTCATCTTTTTTTTAATTTGATTTCTATTGTTTCTCCATCTTTTTTAATATTTACAATTTCTTGAGCATAACCATATTGGGATTGCGAATAATCTATTCTAGAAATGTTATCTATACTTCCTTGATACTGTCCACCCAAGAAAACGTCTGTTTCTCCAGTTTTCACATATTTTTTTTTGTTTTCCCAAAATTCGAATTGTGTAAAAAGAAAGTATTTACCAGGCATTAAATTTGTAAACTCAAAGTGCCCTTGATCGTCATAAATATTAGTTACTAAAATACATTCTAATGCTTCTTTTGGCATATTATATTTTCTCCCAACTTTTTTGAGTTGTTTATTAACTTCGAAATACTCTTTTGTCCAATTTGTATAAGGAATTAGTATAACAGAGGTTCCTTTTTTTGCTACTTGTTTTGGATTCCAATTTACAACAGTTGCCCAGCTATCAAGATTTTTATTAGCTCTTCCAAACACTTGACCAGTTATTGATGATTTACCCTCTGAAATTAATTTAAAGGTTGACGCTTTATCGAATTTTTCTTTTAAAGGATTATAATCAGATTCTTTATCAATAAGCGACATTAATTGTCCTTCTTTTGAAACTATATTAATTTGCCACAATCTTCGGCTCTCTTTATCTATAAAATAGTTAAAGTTATGACCTGTGCTTTCTTCATAAATTGCGACATTCCATACATTATGGTTGCCTGTAAGTGCTGAAACGTAGGTGTCACTTTTTACTTCTTTCACCAACACATTATAAATTTTAGATTGGTCAGATGCTTCATAATCATAGACAGGGATTATTGCTTTGTATCCTAATCTTAAAGGTAGCGACCTTAAAACTTGTGGATAAAAATTGATGTCAAAATACTTTTCTTTTATTGATTCGTTTATTTGTTTTTTTTCGTTGTTGCTCTTATTAATTATTTCTCCATTGATTTTATTTGAAAAGTTTAAAATAAAATATCGGTTATCTCGGTCAGATGAATAACTTATGGGTTCGTAGTTGTATGCTTTTACTGTACAAATGTCTTTCCATTGTTTTTCAGAATCATTAAAAAATAAAGTAGAATTTACAATCATTTTTTCATTATTGAAATTAATTTCAATTTCGTATGTGCCAATTTCTTTTACTTGGTTGTTTTGATTTACCAAAAAACTCATTGTAGTCAAACTTGGCTTCAAATAAGATTTGTTTATAGATAAATGACCTGGAAGTATTGTTTCTTGTCCGAAAACTATAATTACTGCAAGCTGAAAAATGATATTAAATATTATTTTTTTCATAATTGAAAGTTCTATGTTTAATTACTTTTTAAAAACCTTCTATAAAAGATTTCTTCAGATTCATTTATCACTTTGATTATATAAAGACCTTCCTGTAAACTTGAAACATCAATTAAGGTTTCAGAAACTCTAACTATTGCTACTTTTTTCCCTGAAATATCAAAAGCTAAAATTTCCTTAATAGTTTCTGAAGTATCAATATTGATTATGTCATGAGCTGGATTTGGTGAAATACTTATTTTAAAAGGGTCTTTAATATCAATAATGCTCAAATCACAATCTGGATTATTCAGCCATCCGTCAACTAACACTTGAGGAGACCTTTCAGTGCATCCATTGATTGTTGTTTGCACACTATACTCGCCAGACGATACAACTAACGATTGATTTGTTGCACCAGCTATTGGGCTTCCAAAATAGTCCAGCCATTGGTAACTGTCAGCAAGTTGTGTCTCGATTGTAGCCGTTTCATTGGGGCAAAGAATTAAATTATTTGGAAAAACAGTATTGGTATGGGAGCAAAAATTTACAGTTTTCTCCATAATCGATTCAAGGTTTTGATACAGAAAGCATTTGTAAGCAGTCAACTTTATAGTATAGCTTCCATCTGCTGCATAACTATGGGTTGGATTGTTCTCTGTAGAAGTTGTTCCATCTCCAAAATCCCAAAGAACTGAGTCTTGAAAATCAGTTGTATTACTACTGCTAAGGATGACTTCGTTAGTACCATTCCCAATTATATGATTGAAATCTGCGTTTGGCACATATTTTCCAATATACCAAGTTAGCATTTGATCAAATACTATCGATTTTGTTGCATTTCTGATTATTGTAGCTGTTGTGACATCTAGGCCATAATTATTTGATATTAGAGTAGGATCTTTTCTGAATATTGAAGTATAAAAGCAGCAGGCTGCTAGATAAGAACCCGCAAGCGATGGATGACTGCCATCTGACTGATAAAGATTGATAGTTGGATAATTTTCTCTTATATATTTCCATACAACACCAACAGGAGTTACTTCTGACTCAAAAAGATTTGAAAATTCCATATATCTTTCTGTTAAAAGGTTTTGCATGCCACTATAGGTGCATACTGTTGGGTTTGTTGCACAGTTTTGGGTATCGCCATTCTCATGACCCCAAGTCATGAAGGAAGTTATTTGAGCACAAGGTTTATTTTGACTTATAAATGTGTTCAAGTTTGAAAAACCATCCATAAATGCAAATGGAACAATAAATGTAGGCGTTTGACTTTGCTCTTGTAAAACAATGTAATCCCAATCATCGGATAAGATTTTATTTTGTGAAATACTGCTTGTAGAATGATTCAGCAATGTGGAACCTCCCAGCGCGTTACTATCATAAATCAATACATCACCAGTACTAATTGCTAGTTGAGAAATTATTTGAGGTAAATCATTAACATAGGTATAGCTATTTCCGAGGAACAAAACTTTTCTTGATTGTTGGGAAAATGCGATGAATGAAAATGCAAATAATGCAAATACAATTATAAATCTAATTTTTTTCATGTGTACTTCTTAATTTTTTATAAATTTTGAAGAATAAGTTTCATTTTCTCCAACAATACTTATTGTATATAATCCCTGTGATAAACTTGAAATGTCTATTGAATTAATAGAGCTACTTACAATTGTTACCTTTTTACCTGACATATCAAAGACTATAATTTCCTTAATAGTTTCCGAAGTATTAACAGTAATTATGTTTTGAGCTGGATTTGGGTGGATTATGTACTTCGGATTTTGAAAATTACCAAGACTTAGTGTTGGGTTTTGAACACAAATGCCAAAATTTGTAGTTGATAAATTACCTAATGCATTTAATACCCGAACAATATACGTTTGCCCTACAATAAAATTATTATTTGTGTAAAATTCGCCAAAGGAGATAGGGTTATTATTTATGCAAACTAAACTATTATCAGCGCAACTACTTTGAAAAATCTCAAAAGCAAGATTTGCATTGCTATTGGGTTGAAGTGTTACACTCATAGTTGCATCTGTAGCAATAAAACTATACCATAAATCTTGTAAAGAATTAAATGCACAACTTGGAGCAGTTGTTGAAATGCTTGAACCACTAAAAGTACCCGGAATATAGCTACAAGTGGTTGTTGGTGTTAGAACAGCTGCATTATTGCATACATCATTTGTAGGTGTAAAATAGCTTTGAATACAAACATTAAAACTGGCAATTGATAAACCGCTTGAAGTATTTATAACTCGGACATAATATGTTTGACCAACTACAAAATTATTGTTGATATACGTTTCACCAAATGAAATTCCGTTATTATTCATACAAACTACACTACTTCCAGAACAACTCGCTTGGAAAACCTCAAAAGCATGATTTACATTCGAATTAGCCTGTAAAGCAATACTCATTGTTGAATCAGTTGCGACAAAACGATACCAAACATCTTGTGAAGAACTAGAGGCACAACTTGGAGGAGGTGTTGAAATACTAGAACCACTAAAAGTGCCAGAGATATAGTTGCATGTTGTTGTAGATTGTATAGAAATTGCATTTGTGCATAAATCGTTTGCTGGCGTAGGATAGTTTTGAATGCAAATACCAAAATTAGCAGTAGATAAATTACCAGATGCGTTTAAAACTCGCACATAATATGTTTGGCCTACAATAAAATTATTATTGATATATGTTTCACCAAAAGAAATACCGTTATTGTTTACACAGACTAAACTGTTACTAGTACAGCTACCTTGAAAAACTTCAAATGCATGATTTACATTACTGTTTGCTTGTAATGTAATTTGTATTGTCTGTTCAGTAGCTACAAAACTGTACCAAACGTCTTGAGAAGCATTAGGAGTACAGCTTGGAGGAGCCGTTGAAATACTTGAACCATTAAAGCTACCAGTCACATAATTACAGTTATTAGATGGAGAAAGAGCAATTGCATTATCACACAAATCATTTTGGGCGTGCAAACATAAAAAATTGAGTATGCAGAAAATTAGTAGGAAGTTTTTTTTCATTGTTTACTATTTAAATTATATTTAACATTTTCATTTTATTGAAAACCGTTGAATTACTCTGCAAAAATTACTTTTACTTCTATTTTCAACAAACCAAACCTAGCATTTGTTCAACGGTTATTTTTTGAATTAGTCCTTAATAAATCTTGATGTTAAAATTTTATCATTTTCACCAATAATTTTTATGAGGTAAACTCCTTTTGTCAAATTTGAGGTATCAAGTATATTATTTGAAATAGTAATCAGATGTACTTCTTGACCTAAGATATCATACGCAAAAATTTCTTTTATTGCACCTTGGCTTTGAATATTGAGAATGTTTTGAGTTGGGTTAGGAGAAAGAACTAAATTATTATTTTCAAAATTCTCATTAGATAAGTTTGCTTGATTAAATTTTGCAATATAAGCATCTCGAAATCCCGATCCATTAGGATAACCTGACAATATAAATCCATCAAAATTGATTGAATTACCTTGTATAAATTTTCCGCCAATAACAATTGATCCATTATTATCAACTTCAAAATCGGCAGTTTCTAATTTAAAGTGATTTCCAGTTTGACGTGCCCAATTAATATCACTATTAGTATTTAATGCCGCTACAAAAGTCTTGTATTCAGGGTTTGATGATGAAATTGAAACAGAAACAAAATTAGAATTTGGTAATGTAAACCCTCCAAAATTAGTTGGAACTATATATTGCCCCAAAATATATATAATACCATTATCATCCACTTCAATTCCATTACCACTTATGTATAAATTTGCAGGACTTGTTTTCATCCATAACTTTTCTCCAGTTGGGCTATATTTACAAACCACCAAAACACGATCTCTTCTTACATCTGGGACATAAGGGATTGTTATGGATGAAGGACCAAAAGTTATTGAATGTGGAGCAAAAAAATCTAGGCCTGCACCACTTGTACTACCAACGGTATATACATTTCCTTGACTGTCTGTTGTTGTTTCATTAATATCGAATAACCATATATCTCCATAATCACTAAAATCTAGCCAGACAGCATTTCCATATGTGTCAATTTTTCCTGTGAAGCTACTATTCATTGTACCGCTAGTATCATTGCCTGTTGTATAGGTATTGGCACTTACAATTAAATTGGGACTATAAGTCGTACCGCTAAAATAAATGTAACCTAAATTGTCAACACCTATTTTAGTAATATTTTCTGTATCAATACCTTGAATTCCTTTTAGCCAAATTGGATTTCCATTGGTGTCATATTTTACAATAAAACAATCTTGACGGTATTGGTTATTTGCTACTACAAGATTTAACGATAAAGTTCCAGCGTTTATTGAACTAGCTCTCATTTGCCCAGATGCATATACATTTCCTTGGGAGTCAGTTTTTAGATTTATAAATTGTGATCCAACAACTACACTTGCAGGATAGTTCCCAAGAGTAGGTATTATTTTTTGAAGCCACATTACCGAACCTGAAGGAGAAATTTTTGCTATAAACCCTTTTAGACCTTGTATAGTATCAGTAGTAGAATAGTCACCTAAAGAAAAATTTAGAGATAAATAAGTTCCACAAACATAAATGTTATCTTCATTATCTGTTGTAACTGATGAGATAGTTTCGGAATATTCTCCATTTGATCTTAAGTACCACATCAAACTTCCAGAAGTATTGTATTTTGCAATATAGGTATCACCATAAGGACAGTTAGTACATGAACTTGGATAAGGCGACTGTTCTAAAGCATTGCCTTGCAAGTTAAAAGTACCTAATCCAGTGCTAAAATCTGTAGAGCTCTTAAAGAAACCAACCTCAATAACATTACCTTGCGTGTCGATGGCTACTTCTTCCACATTATCATTTACATCTCCAAAATTGGCCTTTGCCCATGCGAATGTTGGCGCTTGTGAGTAACCTTTTGTAAAAACTACGTTCGTTACTAGCAGTAAAAAAATAATATTTTTCATAATAGTTTTTTTTAATGATTTTTATTTACAGTTATTCCAAAAAGGTATTTTGTTAAATTAAAGCGGATGACAATAAATTCATAAAATGAAAAGCTTCCCAGGATAGTAAGAAATAGTAGCAAAACATACTTTAATTCAACAGCTAGATTAAGTGGAAATAAAATAGTTGATGCTAGATATAAAAATATCATATGTATTATATATACTGGATAGACTGCTTGTTTAAGATAAGACAACTGTTTACTACTCTTATTCAAATATTTATAAGCGAATGCAAATAAAGATAATATCCAATTATTGGATTCAATAACAAGTAAATAATAGTTTAATTGCTTCATTGGTTCACTACTTCTTGCTATAAAAAGTGCTGCTGCTATTAAAAAGAAAAGCCATCTCCACTTAGCAATCATGTCCCAAATAGGTTCACCACAAAGCATAAATAAATATCCTGATAAAAAAGCTACTAAACCAAGAAAAAAGCCATGAATAGTATAGGCATACATTTCATAGATTGGAGGTTTTAAAACTAGAGCTTCTACAATAAATAATATCATTAAAATAAGTAAACCTAGAGGACTACTAAACAATTTTTTTAGAAAGATAACAATACCACTAGTGCTCTTATTTTTAAAAAAAATAAAAATTGGAGATAGTAAAATTACATATACCAAAATATTACCAAGAAACCAAAGATGTCCCATGCTGGGTTTATAAGATAATTCATTTCCATAATAGTTTTGCATTAATAATAAATGAATTGGGACAATTACAATGCTTCCGAAGAAAAATGGAATACCTATGCGTTTGAAACGTTCAGCCAAAACCTGCTTCCAATTTCTATTTTGTATAGCTAAAAATAGCCCCATTCCTGAAACATAAAATAGAATTGGTATTCGCCATATATTTATCATTGTCATTGGTGTCCATAATGATTGCAGAAACTCATTGTTCGTGATAAAACCAATGAAAAGTCCCCAAGGTTGAAAACCTATTGCGGTATGATAAATTAGTAATAAGCCAATTGCAATTACTCTTATCCAATCAATATCGTGTCGTCTTGTCATTTCAACTTTTAATTATTTCAACATTTTAGCTATAACTGGTCTTGTTTTTTTTATGTAAGCATAGTCTAGTTTTAATCCTAAAGGAGCTAAAGCATTTCCCAACGCTTCATAAACTGGTTTAACCTGATCAAATGGAGTTAATAAAGTTTCTAAAGCTGTCTGTCCGTAATTATTTTTTATTGTTTTATTCGCCTTTTTTGCTAAAAGCATTTTTACAATTTCAGGACGACAGAAAAAAGATGCGGTTATAAGTGCTGTTGATCCATCATTGTTTTGAATGTTTAAATTTGCTCCGGCATTAATAAGTAGTTTTGCTATTTCTGTTTTACCAAAAAGGCATGCACTAATTAGCGGCGTACTACCGCCCATAGCTTCTTTAATATTAAGATCTGATTTTGCTGCAATGTGTTCTTTTACTGTTTTAATATCATTTTTTAAAACTGCTGTGTGCAGGTCTATTTTAGGAGTTGCAACTTTTTGTATATAGCTTATTTTTTTGGTGGAAACTATATTTGAATGTTTTGTATTGAATGCTAATAAAGTAAGCGAAGGTGCTAGAAGCATAATTGCAATAAATTGCGATAATTTGAATTTAATTTTTGTTTTCATTGTTTTTAAATTTTTTTTAATGATTTTAATATTTTATAAAATAAAAGGCAATAGAATTTAACCTACTCAAAATTTTCTTTTTTGAATAGTGCTTTTAACATTAGCAAGAATTAATGACTACTTGCTATCAGGTCTGTATTCTAGTATATCAGCTGGTTGACAATCTAATGCTTTACAAATAGATTCAAGTGTACTAAACCGAATGGCTTTTGCTTTACCTGTCTTTAAAATAGAAAGGTTGGATAGCGTTAAATCTACTTTTTCTGAGAGTTCGTTTAATGACATTTTTCTTTTTGCCATCATCACATCGAGGTTTACTATTATTCCCATGGCTTATATTGTTAAATCGTTTTCTTCTTGTAATTCAATACCTCTTTTAAAAATTTGCGCAATTACAAAAATGATTACAGACATAAATAACCATACACCAGCCCCATCAAAACCCATCTTTTCTACTTTGGGCATACTAATGTTTTTTTCTGCTAACCATTGAGAATAACCAATACCGAATTTAGAAAATAATCCTATTGCTAAAACTATATAAGCTATATTGACTATTACTTTTCTTAACCCTATACTAAAAGGTTCTGACAGATTTAGCTTCTTATAATTGAGAGCATTAACAATTTGATAGAACATTAAAGCCTTCAATATTGCTACTATGCTCATTAATAGTACAATCACAAAAAAATAAACATAGTCAAAACTGTATAGTGCTGAAAAATCAATTCCTTCCCAAAAATTGTTTGCAGCAACTGGGTTTATAAAGTGAGTAAAAATTGAGTTGAAGATTATTCCTCCAGCTTCAATACATAATCCAAGGAAAATAATCCAGGAAAGAACGTTTAAAAATTTTAAAATGTTCTGCGTACTAATTTTCATTTGTGTTTTAAATATTAAGTTAATGATTGAGCAAATGTAATAAATATATATTGATAAACAATAAAAATATATTAAAAAAATACAAATTTTTTATAAAAACGAGCGAAATCAATGCTTGAAGAACAGTAAAGAGTATTCAAATTTGAGTTGTTTTATTTAAAATTTTGATTAATGATTGACTTTTGTTGCAAATTTTTTGCTTTGTAAAAAGAACTTTTCTTTCAAAATCATCATATCCTCACTAACTTTTCTATCCAATACCTTAGCATAATGTTGAGTAGTTCTCAAATTTTTATGTCCTAGCATTTTGCTAAAACTTTCAATTGGAACACCATTTGTTAAAGTTACAGTAGTTGCGAATGTATGTCGAACAATGTGAAATGTTAGCTCTTTTAGAATTTATTAGGGTATAAATTATTTCTAAATCAATAAAATTAAGCTGTTCATTTAGATTTGAAAGTAGTAGGTTAATTTTTGGGTTCAACTTATGAATTCTTACTATTTATTTCTTTTTTTTAATTCAAAATTAATTATAATCACAATTACAAATCATTTTACCAATAAATACAATTTGTCCAACATGGTAAGGATAATGTGCAACTTGCTTGTTTATTGCATCATTTAAAATAATTTTTTGATTACTAATAAGAATTTCCTTTTCTAAATCTTCATTTTTTATATTTTCTAATGCATTAAAAAAGCAATTCCAACCTTTTTCCCATTTGTCTATTAATTCCTGTCGATTAGTAATCGTATTTTCAAATTCTTCAGTTCTATTTCTCCATTCTTTTTCACCATCGGTATTCATAAAATCAGTCCATCGAGATAACATATTCCCAGAAAGGTGTTTGATTAATGTTGCAATACTATTACTACACTCATTATACTTCCAAAAAAAATCTTCCTCTTTAATTTTTGAAAGTGTATTATCGCCAAGTGATTTATAATACAGCATTTGTTTTCTTATATTTTCTAAAGTGCAATTATTCATAAATCAAATTTTAAATTTCTTAGTGCCTTTTATAAGTAACAATCGTTTTATTCAGTTATGGTTGTAATTTAGTTACTTTCCAATTTTCATTATGTTTTTTATACAATCTTCTAACGTGGAAACGAGTTAGTTCAAATTCTAAAATCTCAATTCTAATGGGTTCTATTCGATAACCACTCCAATTATTTGGTCTTGTTATTTGTTTGTTTTTGCCTTCTATTTCCATTTTTTCATAGGCAGTTACCAAATCTTCCATTTTTTCTATTTCAGCTCCTTGGTCACTAACTATTGACACAATTTGACTATCAAGATTACGTTCAGAAAAATACTTATCTGCTAGGTCATCACTTATTCTTGTTGCCACACCTTGAATACGTACTTGCTTCTCAGTTTCTGTCCACCAAAATGTTAATGAGACTTTTTCAGATTGATTAATCTCTATACCTTTTCTTGACGTTATACTTCCAGTAATAATGAAACAATCATCTATAATATCTTTAAAAGAAACAAATCGTGCATTAGGGAAACCATCTAAACCGTTTGTTGAAAAACAACAAGCTGTTGGAATTCTTACTTTACTCAATTTTTGTTCTTCATTAAATAATTGTTTAAAAATTTCTATTGGATTATGCTCCATTTGATTATGATTTAATTTTTGAAATTGATTAAATGCGTTTCTATTTTATCCTCGTGGATTTCAATTATTCGATAACCAAAATTTAAATTGTCAATTTGAATTTTATCTGCATTTTTCACCAATTGAAATGACAATGACTGTGTTGTGATTTGTTTAATATTTTCAAGCTCAAATTCGTCGTTCATATGATAATGACCACAAAAAACAGTAATATTATTTTTTTGATGCAATAAAATTGACTTTAATTCTTCTCTATTTTTCAAAGGATATTGATTATCAACTGGAGTATTTATTGGTAAAATAGGATGATGAATGAAAACTAATATTTTCTTATTGATTTTAAGTTCTGATTGTAACCAAAGTAATTGACTGTTACTTATTTCATCTGTAGAAGTATCTAAAAACAAGTACAAATAATTTTCATCTTCAACTTTGTAATACAATTCGTTCTTACTTTTATCAATTATAAAATGATCTTTGACGTTTTTAAATTTATCATGATTTCCTAAAACTAATTTAAAAGTGAACGGTTTTAAAGCATCAAAAAAATAGATGTGTGACGAAGCTTCTCCAATATCACCACCAAAAATAATTTCATTGACACCTTGTTTAGAAATATCTTGCAAAACAATTTCAAGGTTTTGTTTTGGATTTACATTATTGTCAATTGGAAATTGCTCGTCCAAATGTACATCGGTTATATAAGCTATTCTTCTCATAATTTATTTCATAGTTATTTGTTTAACCTTTTTAAATATTACCTTCTATAATTATCTACAAATGTTGAGTTTACAAATGTCAGTTCTACTAATATCAAATCGATTTTGTAGCACTTGTTTCTTAATGGTGATGTTTACCATATTTTTTCAATGCAGTTTCAACGTCTAATATTGGTGCTTTCAGTGTTCCATTTTTCAAATCTTCGGAATTGTAGATGTCTAAATTGTGAATATCATAAATTTTGTCGTTTAGGTCAAGCATAATCACATCAAAAGTAAATGCTGTTTCTGTGTTGGCAATAAACCAATGAACATTGTCTTTCTCGTCAGAAATTGAAGAACTTTCACCGAGTTTGGCGATTTTATCAATGGTTGGTTTTATAATTAGATTTTGACCGTCTTGCTCAATTTTTTCGTAATGTCGAAGGTGCATTTCTCCATTTAAAATTAAATGAGCGGAAGCCATATTACTGTGTCCGTGTGGAATAATCGCTCTATCTTTTTGCATTCCAAAAATTTTTTTTACAAAAACTGTATTTTCGGGTAGTCCTTCAAGTTTCGGAAATTTTACTGGCTTAGTTGCTACTCCTAAGTTTGGGTATTCAAAGCCTTTGACAAGGTTGTCAAAATCGATAAACTTTACTATTTCCTTTAGTTCAATTTGATTATAAAGCTCTTCCATTTTCTGTTGCCATTGAAGAGTTGTAATACTGTTCATTTTCAAATCTGAACAAAATTCATTCAGTTGAATTGCCCAATGTTGTATAATGGGTTTTGTTTTATTGTTGATTCCGTTACATGCAATAAGTGTATCCATTAGCGCAAAACTTGCAACTGTGGCTAAAATTCCCTTTGTAAATTCTCTTCTTTCCATTATTATATGATTTGTTTGTTAGCATTTTCAATAATGTACTTCAACATCTTTATTTTTAAAACTTAAAAAATAGAAAAGCCAAACACTTGATAAAGTTATCTTGCACAAGAATTTAGTTTTTATGTAAATAGAAAAACATCAATTAATAATTTGTAATTCTTTAAATATTTTTTTAGTAATTTCTTTTCTGCAACTTCCAAAATCATCTCTGTTTTTTATTCTTGACTGAAGTAGTCTTGTAGCGAAAAAATAGGTGTTATTTTTAGTTTTTAAATAACCAACCCACCAACCTGTATTGGTATCATTTTCTCTTGTCCAACCTGTTTTTGCACTAATTGTATATTCATTTACTTGTTCTGAAATCATTACTTTTTTTACAATATCAATATTTCGTTTTGAGAATGGTAGTTTGTTATCATAAAGTTTTTTTAGAAATTCAACTTGGTTTATTGGTGAAATACCAAAACTGCCAAAGTTCCAAAAGTCATCATCTTTTTCAGTAAGATTGAGGTTACCATAACTACACTTAGATAAATATTTTTTATATTCTTCTTTGCCAATTTTTTTTGCTAACTCAATAAATACCCAACCAGCGGAAACCTTAAATGCTTCTTTAACAGTCATATCGTGATAAATTTCGGGTCTATTACCATATTTTATAGTATCTGTTTTACCAATCCATTTTACAATTTCGTTTTCGTCCTTGATTGTTTTAGTTTCTAATGCTATCAATAAATTGATTATTTTGAAAGTTGAAGCAGGTAAGGTTTCTTTTTTAATTTCTATAGTATCTGAAACTATCCATTCTTTTTTTGAATTATCAAAGATTACAATTGATCCATTAACCTGACAGCTGTCGAAATATGTTTTGAATTCATTATGAATTTTAAAATCATTATTTATTGTATTTAATGATGTCTCACATTTCTTTTGTGGTGAACATGAGAAAGACAATTGTATTATTGCTAATATTAAAATTATATTTTTCATAATAATTATCTAATTTCTTTTCCTTGAGCTAAATGAAAATGTATATGAGGCGTATCTTGAAATTTACCTAAATTGGTTAATAATTTCACGCCTTCTGACAAGTCCAAATCTTTTGCCAAGTCTCTTGCCACATGCATAATTTGTGTTATGATTTTCATATCTTCATCGGATACACTTATCAAATCCTTGATGTGTTTTTTAGGGATTATTACAATATGTTTTTCCCAAAATGGTCTTGTATGATAAAAAGCCAAGACATCTTTTGATTCAAAAAGAATATCAATTTTGGTTTTACCGGATAAGGCTTCTTCACAATAGAAGTCATATTTGTCTTCTTCCAATACCATAATACTTTCTTTTATTTTTGAAATTGGCAAAAGGTCAGGTTCCATCCATTTTTGTCTAGCTGAAATTGAAAAAAGCAATTCTTTAGAATAAAAATGTAATGGAAATTTTGGGTTTGCAAAACTGGTTTGAATAAATTCTAGGTAAGTCGCATTAGTATTCCTTCTATTTTTCAAAGCACAATATTCAAAAACAACGGTTAGCCAAAAAATAGTCAACGTTTCATGATAACCAGAATTTTCATTATTCTCTTTACCAACAGAAACATTGTAATCTTTTATGCTTTCTCTAATTTTAGAGAGTGACTTCTCAATAGTTTTATAATTGTCTATATAGACAAATGCTACAGCAAAATGAGCATTATGTGTCCATTCTTCTTTTGGAAGTGTTTTGTTTTCAAATTGTGCAGTTAATTTATTTGCATCTACCATATTGATTATACGATTTTTGTTTAAATTGTCTTAATTCAATAGTTGTTCATAAAATCCACCAATATTATTTTTCTTGTCAACAAAGTGCATTTCTAAAACCCAATTTCTTGCTTTTCCATTTGCATCTAATTCAAACATATTATTATGATTATCAGGATGAACATAAAGTTGATAATTTCCAGGTTCTAATCTTTCATGAGGAAACTCACCAATTAAATGCCCTGCTATTTCTCCACCAAATTCCCAACCATATTCATTTGCTTTAGCAACAGCAAATTCAAATAATTTTGAAGCTTTTAATTCTTTTTGTTCATCAAACCAAATTTTAGTTTCTTTCCAAGCTTTTTCAATGTCATTTTTTAATTTATGTTTTAATGGATCAGAACCAATGACATAAGTTCTTCCTAAATCAGCTTCCCAGTTCTCTATAATAGGTCCAAAGTCAAAAAATAGAATGTCGTTTTCTTGGATAATTCTATTTGGTGGATTTTCTTTGTATGGATGTAGCGTATTCTCACCACATCTTACTATTCTTTTGTGCCAATGCTTCTCGATGCCAAACATTTCTTTTGCTATAATGAAAATTTCTTCGTTTAGAGTATCTTCATCTTTTCCTGAAACAATTAGGTTTCTGTTTTCAATTTCATTAAAAAGTTCTAATGCAATTTCTTCCGCCTTAATTAAATTAGTTTTTACTTCGGTCATTTTTTACTTTTATTTTGATTGGATTTCTTGTTAGAATAATATGTATAATTACTTCACTTAAATACAAATTGATATGATTTAAGCTGTTTTAGCAAAGATAATGAGCAATGTATTTGATTTTATGACACCTATGTGTCATTTTGTATTGAACTATTTGGTTTTTAAATTTTTTCTAATTCGAGTTAATGATTGTCTTTCCATCCCTAAATACGTGGAAATGTGTTCGAGTGATAGACGATTAAAAAACTCAGGTTCTTTTTCAATGAATTCTAAATAACGTTCTGTTGCAGTTTTAAACAACAAACTTTCAATCCTACCTTGCAAAAATTGTACAGCTTCTTCAGCAATTAATCTTCCAAATTTTTGAAATTCAAGAGATGCATCATATGCTCCAACAATTATATCTTTAGGTATCGCAACAGCAGTAATATCCTCGATTGCTTCAAACAAATAGTTACTTTTTGCTCCGTTTAGAAATGCAGGATAGTCTGAAACAAAGTCAAACTCTTTCACAAACCATGCAGAGATTTGATTTCCCTTATTGTCAATATAAAAACTCCTCATTAAGCCAGATGTAATGAACAAAATATGATCTTGCGGTTTTAATTGGTCAAACAAAAGTTCTTTCTTTTTAAAGCTTTTTTCGTATAGACCATATTTAAAAGCTTCGATTTCCTCATTTGTCATTTCTGGACAAATGAATTTCATTCTTTCTATAAATAATTCAACTGGTTTCATATGAAAATATAATTGCGATGAATAAAAAATAATGCAAACTGTGTAAATTTAGTTACTATTCTTTAAGTAATCTAAATCAGACAAATCTCTTTTGATTACTTTAAAAAGTATAAAACTAAAAAAGATTAAAAACCCAAAACCACTGCATAAAACATAAAGATAAAATCCACTAGATAAGTTTTGTTTAAAAAGAGGTAGCAAGGAAATAAATCCATAAATGTATAGCGTATAAATAGTTGGAGTTAAAAAAAAGTGAATTAATTTTCTGAACTTATAGAAGGATATCAGCTGTTTTTTATAGGCTTTAAAATTGGTAGTGAAATCAATTTTTTTAAATTTGAAAACACTTATAGTTTCTAAAGTAATCCTTATAATAATAACTATTATCATTAATTCTAAACCTTTTATTTGTTTAGAAATTTGACTATTAAAAATTGAATAATAAAAGAAAATTAAAACAATAATTAGTGTAGATAAAATTCCAATTATCCAGTAATAATTATTTTTTAACTTTTTAGTTTTTTGAATAGAATCATTTATAATTTCATTGCTGTTTCTTTTTGGATTGGCTTCTGATTGTTGATTCCATATTGATTGTATTTCGTTAAATTTTTCCATTTTGTACGCATTTTGTTAGTTTAGTCTTAATTCTGTGAATTCGAACTCTTAAATTTTCTTCGGTAATACCAATTATTTCTGCAATTTTATCATAATCTAAATCTTCTAAAACTAACATAATAATTAACTTGTTACTTGGTTCTAGTTGATTTATACAATTATACATTTTTAAAAGTTTTTCTTCAGTTTCATGTGAATCTGTTTCAATAGTAACTTCTGAAAATTTATTAGTATGAACTGTCTTTTTATAAGAAGCTTTTCTCAAATACATTAAACAAGTATTGGATGCTATTCTGAAAATCCAAGTACTTATATTTGAATCGTTTCTGAATTTTGGTAAATTCTCCCAAACCTTAATAAAAACTTCTTGCGTAGCATCTGATGCAATATCATTATCGCCATTAAAATATCCTTTACACAATCGATAAACTTTTGAGTAGTGTAATTGATATATAGAATCGAAATTATTATTTTGTTCCAAACTAATTAAGTATTTGATTTACTTGTTTTGAGAACCATAAAGGTTGGTCAAACATTACAAAATGAGCTGAATTCTCAGCATATAAAATTGTTACCACTGGCAAATTTTTATATTGATCATTATATGTTTTAGTTACTACTTCTAAACTTGGATTTGTTGCAGCCAGAATTGTTACTGGTTTTTTTATTTTTTCAATTTCAGTTCTTAAATCTAAATTTAGCATATCAATATATCCATAAACATAAGTTTTTCTATCCGATTGATTCATCATTTCTGCCAATAACTTTTGCTTTTCTTTATTGTTACACATGTACATTACAGATTGATTATTCATCTTCTTGAATTCAGTATCAGTCATTTCTAACATACTTTTGCTTTGTGGGTTATCATAAGGAATTAATTCTCCTTTATAATTAGGTATCATCAATGCTGCTGAAGCTGGTAATGCGTCTACAAGAATTAGTTCTTTAAACCATTTTGGATTACTAGAAGACAACCATAAACTTAATGTTCCTCCAATACTATGACCTAATAGTGTTGATTTTGTTAGTTTGTTGACAACTATATATTTTTCAATATCTTTTTTAATAGTCTCAAACCAAGGAGTTTCAATTGGTTTAACATTCCCAAATCCTGCAAATGTAAAAGTATAACATTTATGTGTTTTTGAAATTTCTGCTACAGTTTCATCCCAAACCTTTCCGCTACAGCCAAAACCAGGAAACAATAAAACAGGTTTTCCTTTTCCTTTTATTTCGACATTAAATGAAGCTTGAGAAAATAAATTTGTTGTGCTTAACGTAACTACAAGTAGTAGCCAAATAATTGAGTTTTTCATAATTAAATAATTTAAAATTTCCCTTTTGATTCGCTACTACTAAAATTGTTACATCATTTTTAATAATTTATTTTATTATTTTGAAATCATTTATTTTGTAGCAAAAAAGCAGAACAAATTTGATTTAATTAGTTGCATTTTTCTGATTAACTGATAGAATAGAAAATTTATTTCTCAAAATCTTCATATCATCACTAACTTTTCTATCCAAAACCTTAGCATAATGCTGTGTCGTTCTCAGGTTTTTATGTCCAAGCATTTTACTCACACTTTCTATTGGAACTCCATTTGTAAGTGTTACAGTAGTCGCAAAAGTATGTCGAGCGATATGAAAAGTTAATTCTTTTTCAATTTCACAAACTCCAGCTATTTCTTTTAAATAAGCGTTCATTTTTTGGTTGGATAGGATAGGAAGTAGTTTGTCTTCATTGATACATTGTGGATGATTTTCGTATTTATCGATTATCATTTGTGTAACTGGAAGGATTGGAATTTTGGAAGCACTTTCAGTTTTCTGTCTGTGAGTGAAAATCCATTTTTCGCCATCAATACCGTAACTAATGTGCGACTTTGTTAAGTTTTTGACATCAATGTATGCTAAACCTGTAAAGCAACTAAAAAGGAAGATATCGCGAACCAATGATAGTCTTTCTGTTTTGAAATCTTTCTCAATTATTAATTGTATTTCAGCTTCAGTAAGATAAACTCGTTCAACTTCTTTGAGTTTTGATTTGTAGTTTGCAAATGGATTTTTGTCTAGCCAGTCATTGGCCAAGCAGAGCTTGATTATTTTATTGAAGTTTTTAAGGTATTTGACAGCTGTGTTATTAGCACAGTTTCTAACGCTTCGTAACCAAAACTCGTAATCGGTTATGAAAGCATGATCAATCTTGGTAATATCTATATCGGAAATATTGTATTTCCATTGCATAAACTCAATCGTATGTTTAAGTGATGTAGTGTAGCGTTCTAATGTTCCTGGAGCGTATTCTTTTCCAACAAGCTCTTTTATTTTGTTGTTGTGGTTTTGGAAGATTGGGATTAGCATTCTTTGACGTTCTCCAGTTCCTAGTAGTTTATTTTTGAAGTTTTCAATTGATAAAGCTTCGTTTCGGTGAAGTAGCTCCATTTGGGCATCTAAAACTTTCGATTTCATTAAATCAAGATAGCTGTTGATTGAACGTGCTTCTTCAGTAGTACCTTTCATTTTGGATAACTCATTTGACCATTTGGTTTTTTCTACAAACTTTTTGGTACTGAATTCCAGTCGTTTTCCATCAACTGTTAGTCTAACATAAATTGGGAGTAATCCGTATGCGTTAGTTTTTGTACTCTTTGCATAAAAGTGAAGTGTGATTTTTGTTTTCATTGTGGTGACCAATTAATTATTACTCAAGTTAAATTTCAATATCAAAACAAACAAGATGTTTACTGATTGAACTTGTTGTTGAACCAGTCGTTGAACCTAATGTTTGTAAGTGTTGAGGTAATTTAGCGAGATCCTAATTTTTCATTTTTTTAGGGTCTCGATTTTATCTCGATTGTAATAAGATTGAATGAATAATTTGGAATGTCTGCAAAAGAAAAAACCCCGTAAATCATAAGATTTGCAGGGTTTTGATACCGTTTAGGATTTTTTCAGCGGAGAAAGAGGGATTCGAACCCCCGGACCTGTTACAGTCAACAGTTTTCAAGACTGCCGCAATCGACCACTCTGCCATTTCTCCAATAAGTCTCACATTCCTTTCGAATGCGGATGCAAATATAATAACCTTTTTTTGTTTTCCAAACACAATTTGAATAAATAATCAGATATTTTTTTTACTTAAAACTAATCCATTCATTTTCTATATTTTAAGAAGCAAATTTGTTTTTTCTTATCTTAAAATTACCTCATAAATAAAAGAAATTTACATTTGTAAAATGAATCGACTATTGTTTGGCACATTCTTTTTCTTCATTTTTACTGTGATGAACCTTATTGGCTACTCACAGAGTGCAACTGATTTTTTATCGATTAACTATTCAGCCATTTCAAAATCTGAATTCAAAGATCAAGTAGGAGAGGCGCAGTTGAATCATTTTGATTTTAATTTTGTTACTCCAACCATTCAACTCAATACGAAAACCAAAATCAACAACATCATTTATTATCGATTATCGAATTATCAATACAGTTCGTTTCCAAATTCGATTGAAATTGTACCGCAAGAATTGCATGAAATCAAGTATACTTTATTGACAAGACATAAGTTCAATTCGACGTGGGAATTACTTTTAGTTCCTAGAATCTCCATTAGAAGTGATTTTAAAGACAATTTAAACAGCAATGACTTGTTTCCAGCTGTTTCTACAATAGTGATGAAAACCTCACAAAAGAATGAGCATTTAAAATGGGGATTTGGGCTGAATTACAACAATGATTTAGGTAAGAATTCAATCATTCCAATTCTAGCCTTTAGTTATGTTGCTGATAAAATGAAGTTGAGTACTTATTTTCCTAACAATGCCAATCTGATTTTTCTTCCCTCAAAAAAAATAGAATATGGCTTCGGATTTACCACTGATCCAACATTGTTTCATATTAATACTATTGATTCAATTGAATATTTGCGAACTTTGAATGTAGCTGTCCATCCGACTTTTTCCTATAATTTATCTTCAAATTTTTGGTTGAATGCAAAAGGTGGTTGGGTTTTGCGACGTAATTTTGACTTTTATAATTCCGATTTTGAATCACCAACTGATGATTTTGAAAACCAATTGAAAGCATCAGCTTTTGTTCAAATTGGTGTAAGTTTCCGTACCAAGTAACTTGAGAAAAGTTGGCGAATAAAAAAAGACAAGCTATTTAAATAACCTGTCTTCGTATATCGTACTTCAAAATTTGTACTTCTAATATTGTACATATTCTGTAATTTCCAAACCATAACCAATCATTCCCACGCGTTTGGTTTGCTCAGTGTTGGAAATCAATTTGATTTTAGAAATATCAATATCATGAAGAATTTGAGCTCCAATTCCGAAATCTTTCACATCCATTTTAATAATTGGTGCCTTGTTGATTCCTTTTTCTTGGAGTGATTTCAACTCTTTAAGACGGTTCAACAAATCCAACGACTGAATTTCTTGGTTGATGAATAAAATGGCTCCTTTTCCTTCTTGATTGATCAATTGGAACATGTCGTCTAATTTCTTATCGGCGTTATTGGTCAAAGTGCCTAAAATATCGTTGTTGATTTGAGTTGAATTGATTCGGGTTAGAATCGCCTCACCGTTGCTCCAACTACCTTTTGTAAGAGCCAAATGCACTTGTTTATTGGTGGTTTGTAAATAAGCACGCAGTCTAAACTGTCCAAAACGAGTTTCAATTTCGAAATCCTCTTTCTTAACAATCAAACTGTCGTGTTGCATTCTGTAGGCAACTAAATCTTCAATCGAAACAATTTTTAAATCGAATTTTTTGGCTACTTCAAACAATTGAGGTAATCGCGCCATTGTTCCGTCTTCGTTCATGATTTCAACAATGATTCCGGCCGATTTGAATCCAGCTAAGCGTGCGAAATCAATTGCGGCTTCGGTATGACCAGTTCTTCTTAAAACTCCACCTTGTTTAGCAATGAGCGGAAAAATATGTCCAGGTCGACTCAAATCATGTGGTTTGGTATCGGCATTGACTAACGCTTCCACTGTTTTTGCTCTATCTGAAGCAGAAATTCCTGTCGTAACTCCATTTCCTCTTAAATCTACTGAAACAGTAAAGGCCGTTTGCATTACATCGGTATTATTCGAAACCATGGCATGCAAATCGAGTTCTTTACAGCGGTTTTCAGTCAATGGAGCACAAATCAAACCTCTTCCGTGAGTGGCCATAAAGTTGATCATTTCGGGAGTTACTTTTTCGGCTGCAGCCAAGAAATCACCTTCGTTTTCTCGATCTTCGTCGTCAACAACAATGATGACTTTTCCTTGTCGAATGTCTTCAATGGCTTCTTCAATCGTATTTAATTTTAATGCAGAATCTGACATTTTTTCCGAGTTTTGTAGTTGTAATAGCATTATTTTTTTTGAGAAAGCAAACCTTTCAATAGTGTGTTGTTGTAAAAGTAAATGATGAAGTAAAATGGAAATCCAGTTACCATTGAAACTGCAATTCCAGGTTCAATAGTAGAGTTGGTAAGAGTTCCAATTTCATCTAATTTTTTCTGCGAGCGATAAATACAATATAAAAATCCTATTAGTAAAAGAATAAATCCAATAATTAAAAGTACAATGCTCGTGTTATTTTTCACTATGAAGAATCCTACAATAGCAATTAAATTTAAGATCAATGCGATTGTAGAGAATTTTCTGTATTCAGCTAATTCAGTGGTAAAATTCAAAGAACTTACTTTTTCAATTGGTTGAATTTCATTAATTTCTTCTGGTAATTCGATTGCCTTTACAGTTTCTTTTTTAGAAAATAATGAGCTGAAGAATTTCTGAATGGGTACGGTTATAGCATCAAAATTAAACATTCCACCAATATCATTGGTCGCTCTGTAGGTTAGGATTATCGCTAACGGACTTAATACCATAGACGACATCCACGTTCCTAAAAAAGGTGTAATTCCGTTTTCTTGGGCTACTTTTTTCCCAAAGGTGTTGATGAAGTGAAAGATGATGAAAATTCCAACTGCAAATACAATTGGTAATCCCAAACCACCTTTTCTAATGATTGCTCCCAATGGTGCGCCGATAAAGAACATCAATATACAAGCAAATGCTATTACAAATTTATCGTATAAAGCAATCCAATGTGAGTTGATGTTTTTTTGTTTTTCCTCCATTTCAAATTTGGAACTATCAATAGAGAAAACAGTTCCTTCAACGTTGCTTTTTGCTACATTATAGACTTGTAATTTTCGGTCTTTTTCTAATGTAGAAAAATGACTTTGGACATCAGAAATTTTAGTGATTGGAGTTGATGCTTTTGGAACTATCATATTCGTATTTACTCGTTGGTAAATATTTTCGGCATACGATGTAATGTCTCTTTTATAATTGGTATTTAGTGAATCTAAAGTATAATTCAGTTCACTGATGTTCAACATAGTATTAGTGTTGGTAATTTCTCCAGTATCGTCTTGCGAATTTAATTTTGATAAATCAATATTGATGACATCTCTTTTGAAGGTAGCTTTAGCGAACGGCATTCGTTTGCGTTCTTCGTATTTTTTTGGGTAAATATCTTCATAGTAGTATCCATCAAAAAGTAGTAACTGAAGCGTGTTTGAATTTTCGCTACTGACCAATTCACCTCGTTCAGCTCTAATGACTGTTTTGTTTCCTTCACCAGTATTTGATTTGATGTGAATGATGACATCGGATAATAAATTTCCGTTTTCACCCGATTTCTTTTGAACTTTAATAGTATAATTGCCAATTTCACTGAATTGCCCTTCTGCGATTGCCATGGCTGGTTTTACTTGTGCAATGTTTCGTCTGAAATTGATGAATTTGTATTCGGCATACGGAATCACATTGTTAGCAAAAATAAACGCGATAATACTCAAAAATAAAATGAAAACAGTCAGACTTCGCATAGCGCGTTGCAATGATATACCCGACGATTTCATTGCCGCAAACTCGTAGTTTTCAGATAAACTTCCGAAGGTCATGATCGATGCCAAAAGAACTGACAAGGGTAATACTAAAGGAACAATTCGAGGCATAGAGAATACCAAGAATTTTACTACCATAAAAAAGTCGAGATCTTTCCCTGCTAATTCAGAGATGAATAACCAAACCGTTTGTAAAATGAATATAAAAAACAAGATTACAAATACCGTAGTAAATGTAATCAAGAAGGATTTAAGTAAATACTTATCTAATATTTTCACAAATGCTAATCTAATTTATTGATGTAGTAGTTGGGATACTTACTGGCTACAAAGATAAATTGATTTTTGGATAATGGCTGATTGGTTTTAAAAGAATTAACAGTTAAAGTTGTTTTTGTACCATTTTTGCCCACTTCAATCAGATTGTAGATGTGTTTGGTTTGAATGTCAATCCCTAAAAGCACTTCTTTTCGCTGGTCTTTTCCGTTGGTTGGAACCAATTTAATGTACTGTATTTTTCTTCCTTTTACGTTTTGTAAAATATCCATTGAATACTTATAACCACTATTGAAAAACGTAAGCATTTTAGAAGGTGTAATCGATTTTTCATCGTTGTCATTCGCAGAAGAAATTGTAATTTCTTCATCTTCTGGAACAACTGTATAGGTTTTTTTTCCGTCGTACAGTTTAGTCGCGCCCATGAAATTCAATATGTATTTATTGCCTTCCAAAGTTACATTTCCTTTGCTTTCCTGATTGATGTTTTCTTTAGTGTTAGTCAAAGTGTATTTAAAATCAATCACTATATTTTTATAGCTTTTGATTTTAGCAGTTACATCATCAAGAAGTTCTTTTGCCTTTTTATCTTGAGCATTTGCATTGAGTGTAACAAATAGTAAAAAAGCAATAGAAAATAATTTCTTCATTTTAATCATTGTTTTGTTCATTATTAAAAAAGTGTTCTAATGCTACTAGATCGGGAATGTTAACACTTCGGGCTTTGCTTCCTTCAAATGGACCCACAATTCCTGCTGCTTCCAATTGATCGATTAATCTTCCAGCTCTGTTATAGCCTAGTTTTAACTTCCTTTGCAATAATGATGCCGAACCTTGTTGTGCTGTGACAATTATTTCGGCAGCATCTCTAAACAATGAATCTCTTTCGGAAATATCAATATCTAAATTCACACTCGAACCTTCTTCACCAACATATTCTGGAAGCATATAAGCTGTAGCATATGCTTTTTGTGAACCAATAAAATCAACTATTTTTTCCACTTCTGGAGTGTCAACAAAAGCACATTGAACACGAACTAAATCATTTCCGTTAGAAAATAATAAATCTCCACGACCAATCAATTGATCCGCGCCACCCGTATCTAAAATGGTTCTGGAATCGATTTTTGAAGTTACTCTGAACGCAATTCGCGCCGGGAAGTTCGCTTTAATCATACCTGTAATTACATTTACCGATGGTCGTTGAGTAGCGATGATTAAGTGAATTCCGATAGCACGTGCCAACTGAGCCAAACGCGCAATTGGAGTTTCTACTTCTTTTCCAGCCGTCATAATTAAATCGGCAAACTCATCCACAACCAAAACGATGTATGGCAAGAAACGATGTCCGTTTTCTGGATTCAATTTGCGTTGTTTGAACTTTTCGTTGTATTCTTTAATATTTCGAACCATCGCGTCTTTCAACAACGAATAACGATTGTCCATTTCAATACAAAGTGAATTCAACGTGTTGATTACTTTGCTGTTATCCGTTATGATAGCGTCTTCAGAATCAGGTAATTTGGCTAAATAATGACGTTCAATTTTATTGAATAAAGTCAATTCCACTTTTTTCGGATCAACCAAAACAAATTTAACTTCTGCTGGATGTTTTTTATACAAAAGCGAAGTCAAAACCGCGTTCAATCCAACTGATTTTCCTTGTCCGGTTGCTCCAGCCATCAGTAAGTGAGGCATTTTGGCCAAATCAACAACAAACGTTTCGTTTGAAATGGTTTTTCCTAAAGCAATTGGTAATTCCATTTCAGCTTCTTGGAATTTGGCGGCTGCAATCACGGTTTTCATCGGAACCATAGTTGGATTCTTATTCGGAACTTCAATACCAATTGTTCCTTTTCCTGGAATAGGAGCGATGATACGAATTCCCAATGCAGCTAATGATAGTGCAATATCGTCTTCTAAACTTTTGATTTTTGAAATTCGGATTCCCGCTTCAGGAACGATTTCATATAAAGTAACCGATGGACCAACAGTGGCTTTGATTTGCGAGATTGTGATTCCGTAGTTTTTTAGCGTTTCAACAATACGGTTTTTATTTTCTTCTAATTCTTCTTGATTGATGGTAATTCCAACGGATGCATATTCTTTTAATAAATCAATAGTTGGAAATTTGTAGTTGGATAACTCCAATGTTGGATCAAATTCGCCAAAATCTGCTACAATTTTTGCAGCTAAATTTTCTTCAATAGTATCTTCGTCTTGCGCTTTTTCGATGACAAAGGCTTCATCATTCGTTTTGATGATGGGTGTTTCGGTTGGAGTTACTGTTAATGGAGGAGAAGTGACAACTGGTTTTGGTTCTGTCTTTAAAGTCGGCTCCAATTCAATTTCAGAATAACTCGAAATGGTTGGCTTTAAAGCTTCTTTGTTGATTTCAAATTGAGAAGTTGGTTTTAACACTTCGTCAATATCATAGTCAATATGAGATTCTTCTTCTTTGTCGTCAACAGCATATTCTTCCAAATTATAAGCTCCATCGGAAGTTGTTGAACGCATGTTGTCAATGTCTTCTTTGATTTCTTTTTTCTTACTTTCAAAAAAGGTTTTAATTGATTCGGGTGACATTTTAATTTTGAATAGCAAGTAAATGACTAAGCCTGCAATTAAAACTAAAAGTGTTCCAATTTTTCCAATAAAATCTTGGAAGAATAAATTCATTTCGTAACCAATTGTTCCACCCAATTGTGGTAATGAGGTTGCGAAATAACCAAATAAAATGGACAAAACAATCATCACAAACAAATCCCAAAACCAAGTGCTTTTGAGCTTTTTCAGTGGTAAATCCAATACCAAATAGGCACCTGTGACGAAGAATAATTTTACAAATAAAAAGGAAGCAGCTCCAAACCCGCGATGAATAAAAAGATCAGCTAAGTACGCTCCAATTTTCCCTAACCAATTGTAGGCTTTTTCACTTCGATTGCCTAATTCATCCACTACATTTTGGTCTTGGTGGCCGTAAATGAAAAACGAAACAAATGCCAAAAGCAATCCGATTGAAAAGAGTAATAAGAAGCTTCCAATCAAAACACGGTATTGTAATTTCATCTTCCACGGAAGTTTTTCTTCAGGAAGTGCATCGTTTGTGGTTTCTTTTTTTCTTGCTTTGGCCATTGACTATCGAAATTTCGGACAATAATAAATTAAAATTTTGGAATATAAATAAGGCAACCGATAACAATTGCTGTCATTGCGGCAAAGAAAACGGCTCCAGCTGCAATGTCTTTAATAAATCCTATTTTTTTATGAAATTCGGGATGAATAAAATCGGCAACTTTCTCGACGGCTGTGTTCAATCCTTCAACACTTAATACTAAACCAATTGCTAAGGTTTGAAACATCCATTCTTCACGGGAAATTTCAAAATAAAATCCTGCAATAATCAAAAGTACCGCAATTGACGATTGTACCATTACACTGTGTTCAGTTGTGGCCAATTTAAAAGCACCTTTCAATGCAAATCCCATGCTTTTGAACCTTCCAGAAAGGAATGATTTATCTCTTTGGAATTCCATTTTTCTTATAATGATGCTAGTGCAGCTTCGTAGTTTGGTTCGTTAGCTATTTCAGAAACTAGCTCAGTGTATCGTACCGTTCCGTTTTCATCAATAACAATGACTACTCTTGCGTGTAATCCAGCAAACGGACCTTCAATCAATTCCAAACCATAGTCTTTTCCAAAACTACCCGTTTTGAAATCCGATAAGTTAATCACGTTTTCCAAACCTTCAGCGCCACAAAAACGTTTCTGAGCAAAAGGTAAATCTCTTGAAATACATAGAACTTTTGTATTTTCTAACGCGCTTGCTTTCGCATTAAATGTTCGAACAGAGGTAGCGCACGTTCCAGTATCAATACTCGGAAAAATATTTAAAACCAATTTGCTTCCTGCAAAATTTTCTAAAGAAGCTATTGATAAATCGTTTTGTACTAATTGAAATTGAGGTGCTTTTGAACCAACTGATGGTAATTCACCGCTTGTTTTTATTGGATTTCCTCCTAATGTTACTGTTGCCATTGTATGATTTTTATATGAATCCAAAAGTATGAAATTATTTCGGAATAGGGAAAATGATTTTGGCTTTAAAAATTTAACACAAATGGTTTGTTTTGTATTATTGTTTTATCGTAATATTGCAATATAATAATTCAATAGTTTATGGGAGCATCAAAATCCGATTCGTTTTCAGTAGAACACAATGAAATAGCAAGCTTGTTCAAGGCTTTGTCACATCCGGCGCGAATTGCCATTGTGGAGTATTTATTATCTGTTGATAGTTGTATTTGTGGCGATATTGTCAACGAATTGCCTTTAGCGCAACCCACTATTTCACAGCATTTAAAAGAGCTAAAAAACGCCAACATCATCAAAGGAAACATTGAAGGAACTGCGATTTGCTATTGTTTAAATCCGGAAACGATGGCGAAAATTGAAAGCTATTTTGCTTTGATTTCAAAAAAATTAAAATTGAAATGCTGTTGAAGTATTTTTTATTAGACTTTTACTTTCCTTAGTTAAGGAAGATGTACGACATATTCTTTAGTTTATTAATTAATTTTTCGCATAATTTATTATTTTAGCTGTTAAAATAAGCAATAATTTAATTTAAATATATGTTTGAGAATATTTTAGCAGAGATTATAGGAGCATTCATCATAGGATTATTTATAGGAACCTACAAGCGTTATATCAACCCATTAATAAAAGAGCATTTCACTGACCGCATCAAGTTGAAAAAAAATTGGAAATCCGAGATTAATTTTGGTTCAGGTAATTTGCATGGTATAAAATTGGAGCTTAATAAAATAGGAAATGATATTACTGGTAAAATAGAATTTACATCTGGCAGGCATCAAGGAAAGTCTTATCCAATAAGAGGAAACTTTCATAGTAATATATTAACTTTTGTTTACTCTCCAAGCGATCCAACTAGCACAAGCCAAGGTTCTGGGACTTTTAAGAGGTTAAATGATGGCGAACTTTTTAATGGATATTTTGCCTATTACAGTCAGGATAGCGATCAGATAAGGACTGTAGAATGTGCTTTTACACCAATTTAGTTTTTGGTAATCAGAAGCTAATCTAGCTATACACTCCAAGTTTTTTGGTTTCAAGCTGCTTTTGTAATCCTAAAAAAAGCTTCCGTTGGTCGCTCTTTTTAGGAAACAAAATCTAGCTTTTTCCTCAAAAAAGCTTTCCGTTGCTATCTGGGCTAAAAAGTAGTATTTAAGAAACCCTTGCGGACTTTGCGTAGTTCATTGCGACCCTGCCTACCGGCAGGCAGGTTTGCGGTTAAAAAAAAACAGTATGTTCGACATTTTATCTAAAACAATACAATCAATAAGTGTAATTCCAGTTCCCAACGAGCGAAAGGAAATGCTACAACCTTTAATTGATTATGTTCAAAGTAAGGTAAATTCAAAAGAAGAAATTCGCTTGAACTTTATTTGCACGCACAATTCCCGCCGAAGTCATTTGTCGCAGATTTGGGCACAAACCATGGCGTTTCATTTTAAGGTCAAAAATGTATTTTGTTATTCAGGCGGAACCGAAGCGACTGCCATGTTTCCCAAAGTAGGTGAGACGTTAGTCAATCAAGGTTTTGAAATTCAGAAATTGAGTGAAGAACAAAATTCGGTGTATGCTGTGAAATTCAATGAAAATCAACACCCAATCATCTGTTTTTCCAAAACGTATTTTGATGAGTTCAATCCGAAAAAACATTTTGGAGCGATTATGACCTGTAATAATGCCGATGAAGGTTGCCCAATGGTGTTTGGAGCAGAAGCGCGTTTTCCCATCAAATACGACGATCCCAAAGCCTTTGACGGAACCGAATTAATGAACGAAAAATATGCAGAACGCAGTTTGCAAATTGCTTCTGAAATGTATTATGTGTTTTCAAAAATTAAAAATATAGTTTAAATTAATTATAAAGGAGATTGCTTCGTGCCTTGCAATGACTTATGAAAAAACGACTCAACTTTCTCGACCGATACCTAACTCTTTGGATCTTTCTCGCAATGCTTCTCGGTGTTGCCATTGGTTATTTTATTCCGAATTCGGATGATTTTATCAATTCTTTTTCTTCGGGAACTACGAATGTTCCGTTGGCGATTGGTTTGATTTTGATGATGTATCCGCCACTAACCAAAATTGATTTTTCGAAAATACCGCAGATGTTCCAGCAACCCAAATTATTAGCGGCTTCGTTTTTTATTACTTGGATTGTCGGTCCGTTTTTGATGTTTTTACTCGCTACCTTTTTCCTTAAAGACTATCCCGAATACATGACTGGATTGATCATTATAGGAATTGCGCCGTGCATTGCGATGGTAATTGTGTGGAACGAATTGGCCGAAGGTAATCGCGAATTAACTGCAGGTTTAATTGGAATCAACAGTTTGTTGCAAGTGTTTTTCTTCAGTTTGTACGCATACTTCTATTTGGCGGTCATGTTGCCCTTATTCGGAATCAAAGGATTGGAATTGGATATTACCATTGCTGAAATAGCACAAACGGTTGGAATTTACCTCGGAATTCCATTTGTATTGGCGGTTGTGAGTCGGTTTGCGATAAAAAAATACATTGGTGACAAATTCTTCAATCAAAAGTTTCTTCCGTTTGTGTCACCGATTACGTTGATTGCCTTGTTATTTACCATTGTAATCATGTTCAGTTTGAAAGGAGAAATGATCGTCGATTTGCCTTTGGACGTGTTGCGCATAGCAATTCCGCTTGTGATTTTCTTTGCGATTATGTTTTTCTTGATGTTTTTTGTTTCGAAGAAAATTGGAGCCAATTACCGAGATGCAACCGCTTTATCGTTTACGGCTTCGGGGAATAATTTTGAATTGGCGATTGCCGTTTCGATTGGTGTTTTTGGCATCAATAGCGGACAAGCATTTGCCGGAGTTATTGGTCCGCTTGTTGAAGTTCCCGCGTTGATTATTTTAGTGAATGTGGCATTTTGGTTGCGGAAGAGGTATTTTTAATGTTTTTTTAATTAATTTTCAATTAAAAAGTTTTTCTCTAAACTCTTTAATTATTTTAGTCCAATTGGCATGTCTTTCTATTTCAGATGTTTCTTTAATCTTGTCTAAAAGAAATAGATCTTTATCTAATGAAATGTTAGTTCCTCTGAGTGAAGCATGAAATTCTTTTATAATACTATTTTCCCAATCACAAGGTTTAATAATTATTGGGATTATTTTTTTTCCTAGTTCCTTAGCTCTTGCAACTTCAAAATCTCTAATATATTTAGTATTTAAAAACTTAACACTCACTAAAGCAATCATATAATCAGATTCTTCTAATTCTTTTTGAATGATTTCATGTGAGTTTTCACCTAAATCAATTTTTTTACAATTAAAAGTTTCAATTAAACCATCATCAATTAGCGTAATAAAATGATCCATCAATTCCTCTTTGTAGTCTTCGTCAAACTTAGAATAACTTATAAACACTTTTTTCATGACTTTTAATTTTTTAATTGTAAAATTCTGATATATTGAAACTGGCATTTCATTAAAGTGTAGTGCATTTCCATTCTCATCAAATTTATAAGTTTTTATTTTAGTTTCTTTTTCATCTAATTCATTCAATGATTTATATAGAATATAGATTGAATCATTTTTGCTTACAAAAAAGTTAACTTTCTTAATGCTAATTCGAGTATATTTTGATGGATTGAAAAAAGCCTCAAATAGTGATTCTTTTATGTCAATATCACTAAATTTTTTAATTTCCATTTCTTCAGTTTTTAATTTTGACTGATAGTTGTAATAAAGTTTGACAAATTCTTTATAATTTTCAGGAAGAACTGGGTGTTTCAAATACATAGCTATTATGCTATAAAACAAATACTTTTCAATATTATTTGTAAAATCTTTAGAAGCATTATTTTTAAAAACTGAAAAAACTTTTATTTCTAAATTTTCAAAATCTAAATGAATTAAAATCTGGACTTTTTTATTTAGCAAACTATTTTCTATGTTTTCTTCTTCAGTTATTGTAAAAATTAATTGATCTCTCCAAAATCTTTTCTTATCAGGTAAAACACCAAAATAACAAACCATTTCGTTGATTAATCCAAACGGAATATAATCAATAAACTTTAATGTGAATAATGGATTATCCATGCCAAAAGTCATTAAATCATAATCAATTCCTGACTCAGAAATTAAAGGCAAAAAATTTGGAATAATATATTCTTCTTGTTTTTTATTAGAAGAAGTTAACCCATTTTTGTGCAGAAAAATTATTTTTTTAGAAAGCAACATTGCAATAATATCACGATTAAATCCTTTACTTTCAAATAGTTTTTTTTCAATAACTCCATTGCCAACATTTTTTGGAGTTAAAATTTTAGAATGAATATGTTTTGTTATTGCTACTGGATTTAGCCAAACGTTTTCATCATCAATAAGCAATAAACCTTGGAGGTGTAACTGGTTCAAATCGTATTCAAACCTAGAATCTTCTTTGACTTTGTACTTTCGTCTTAAGCTCGATTTAGTAACAGGTTTTATTGTAGCTCTTGCATTTAAAATGTACTTTAAAAATTCATAATACGGTTTAGAAATGGTTCCTTTTTCGTTTTTCAGTAGTCGATTATCGTCAATTAAATTGTCAATTCTACTTTTGACGTAATCTAATTTTTTTAAATTGTGAGTATTATCATAATCTTTTTTTAAGGAGATAAAAAACTCCTCAACAATGTCTGTATTATCATTTAAGTGTGAAAATCGATGGTTATCATTTTCATCAGCATGAGTTTGAATTAAAATAATATCACCTTGATAATTTTTATGATTCCGTTCACCCAACCAATAGTTTAATTTAAAGTTTCTGTTTAATCTTCGTTTACTATCAAGTTTTAATTCATTTTTATTTGTTTTGGTATTCCATAAAAGTAATGTCGTTGCATGACTAGTCAAAAAAACCTGATATATTCCATGATAAAAATCTTGTCCGCCAAAATCATATATTATGGCTTTTGGAAGAGTATTATATTTAATTGGGTATTGTTCAATTTTAAGAATATGAGTGCTATTATCATCATATTCTAATTTTTCATTTTGTAAGTAATGTAATAATGATGATTTACCACTAGCATGATTTCCTAATAAAATGATTTTTTCAGGTAAAAAAGCCTTTATTTGCTTGTCTTTTCTTTTTAAAATTTCATTAACTATTACGTCATAACAATTAAAATAATCATCTATTTCTATTTTATAATCATTTACAAAAGGGTTACTTCCGGCAGTTAAAATGAAGTGCTTAATGTCTAAAATAAACTCGAAAGATAATAATTCAGAAATTTTATTATTTGATAAGAAGAGAACTTTTAATTTTGATAAATAATGTAAGTTAGAAATATCTGATATTTTATTATTTGTTAAATATAATTGTTCTAAATTAATTAAATTTTTTAACGGAGATAAGTCTATAATGGAGTTACTGTGAAGGTCTAATATTATTAAAGTATTCAAATCTTTAATATTACTTAAGTCATTTATATCATTGTTAAAAAGATATAAAACTTTTAACTGATTTAAATTTTTTAAGTATGATAAATCTGAAATCTTGTTCTTACTTAAATTTAAATATGTTAATGAAGTAAAATTCTTCAAAAACGACAAACTTGAAATCTTATTACCTTGTAAATTTAATCCTATTATATGTTTATTGTTATCTAAAAAGAAAGTATTACGATTATCATCTCTCATAATATTATTAAGACTATCTATTTTTCTTATTAATATGTTATACTTTTCTTCTAACTCTCTTACATAATTTGGTTTTTCATTTTGTTGTATTATTTTTTCACATATACTTGAATAATTATTTTCATATTTATCAATTATAATTTTGTATCTATCAACGAGTGGATTCTCATATGCAGATATAAAAAGTTGTTTCAATTGTAAAATGAATTCGAAATCCAATATGTTAAATATCTTGTTGTTATTTAAATACAATTTTGTTAAAAATTTTAGATTTGTCAAAACAGATAAATCACTAACGTTATTATAACTTAAATCTAACTCTTTTAATAATGATAATTTTTTTAGATATGAGATGTCTGAAATATTATTTTCATTTAAACTTAGTAGTTCTAATTTTGTTAAATTTTCTAATGGAGATAAATTAGATATTTTATTTTCATAGAGATACAGTTTATTTAAAGAAATCAAGTTTTCTAATGGAGATAAATCAGAAACTTTGTTTTTTTCTAGACTTAAAACTCTTAATTTATTTAAGTTTTTTAAATTTTCAATTTGAACTATTTTATTACTTCCTAATCTTAGATCAATTAAGTTAGTAAGGTTTTTAAGTAGAGAAATATCGGTTATTTGATTATTAAATAAATTTAAATTAATTAAGCTTTTTAGATTTGCTAACGGTGATAAATCGCTAATATTGATTTGTGATAAATTTAAATGAATAATCTGTTTATCTTCATTTAAAAAAAACTGTTTCTGTTCAATTTTATCTTGATTTAAAGCCTCTGTTAAAGTAATATTATACAGTTTCTCAATCTCTAAAATTTGTTCAGGTTTTTCTTTATGTTCTGATAACTTTTTGACTATGAAGTCATAATGATTTTGATAATATACAATTTCTCTATCTTCTTCATTTTTAACAAAAGGATTCCCATTTAAATTAACTACAATGTCTTTTAAAGGAATTATGAATTTAAACTGATCAATATCAGATATTTGATTTTGACTTACATATATGTATTTTAGGTTTATTAGTTTTTTTAAAGGAGATATATCATAAATTTTGTTTTCAAATAATGAAATTTCCTCAAGTTTGCTTAGATTTTTTAGTGGTGTAATGTCCGAAATATTGTTTTTGAATAACTTTAATCTAGTTAAATTAGATAAGTTTCTCAAAGGAGATAAATAATTTATTCTATTTTCACCTAAATATAAATTTTCTAGGCTTAAAATATTCTTTAAAGGAGTTAATTCGGATATTTTATTTCCTGTTAAATTTATACTTGTGATTTTTTCTTCATCATTAATAAAATAGTGATTTTTATTATTTTCAACACCTTTCTCATCTGGAAATGGTTTTAGAATAATATTATAAAACTTCTCAATCTCTATAATTTCCTTTGGTTTTTCCATAAAAAATACTTGTTTGTAACAAAGTTTCGAAGCGTTAAAATAGTAAAAATTAGTTTATAACCGTATTTGTGTTAGAAATTTTATTTCGCGTGAGGGCGAAGGCGTATATGACGACAGCGTTTTGCCGTTTTTGTGGGAATAAAAGAGCGACCAAAGAAGCTACTTTTATGACCTAACAAAAAGAGCAAAAAAGCAGAGGAATTGGAGCTGTAGACCGACGGCTGGCGTTGGGAGAAGTTGGGAAGCCGGCACGCTATTATAGAAATAAGAAGGCAGAATTTAGAACGCAGAAGGCAGAGGAAGAAAAATCAAATCCAGCCCAAACCGAGTGCGATTCCGATGATGATGAGGAAAATGGCAACGGTGATTTTTAGGAAATTGATGGTGATTTTTTTGAGTAATTTGTTGCCGATGAAAGCTCCGGTCATGGCCGAAAGAGTGGCGCAAATGAGCAATGGTAAGTTTTCATTTAAGTTTAAGTTCATTATTCGGGTTGCGTAGACGCTGAGTCTGGTGAAATCGACTAAAGATGAAATTACGACCGTAGTTCCGATAAATGCTTCTTTGGATAAGCCAGAACGAATTAAAAATGCACTTCGCAACGCACCTTGAGTTCCGGCTAAACCTCCGAAAAATCCACTTAAAGCACCGCCAATAGGTAATTTGTTTTTATCGAATTGGAGTTTGCTGAAGTACGGTACAATATCCATGGACGCAAAAAAGAGGATTAAAATGGCAATGGTTAATTTTAATGGATAGACAGCGAATGTTTTTCCGATAAATTCATACGAAAATAGCGGTTGCATGTTGGGAATTTGGAGTAAAACATACGCTCCGATAAAGGCGAATAGGATGGCTGGAATTCCGAATCGGATGAACACTTCTTTGTTGACGTTTTTGCCGACTAAAATCAATTTGAACATATTATTGAAAAAATGTACAATCCCAGTGAGCGCAATCGCAACATCGATAGGAAAAAAGAGCATCAAAACCGGAGCGAGTAATGTTCCTAAACCAAAACCCGAGAAAAAGGTGAGGAGTGCGGTGAGAAAGGCAACGATGGAGACGATTACTATTTCCATAACTTTTTTTCAAAAGTAAAAAAAAACGCTCAATTACTTGAACGTTATTTTTATTAAAAAGATGGACAATTTGTGAAATCTGTGTTTTGTTTATTTATCAATAGAACCCAACACGCGTTTCATAAAATCGTTGAGCGCTTCTTTTTTATCTTTGCCTTCTTTGATCATTTTGTTGACTTCGAGTGCGCCATACATATTGGAAATTAGCTCGGCAATTACGTCGAGTTCTTCGTCTTTTAAAGAGGCCACTTCACACAGATTTTCGAGTACTTCGATGGTTTCTACGAGGTAATCTTGATCGTTATCTTCGATGAATTGTGTGAGTTGTTTGATTATGGGTAGTTTCATTTTTTTGTATTAGGGTTTAAGATGGTTTAAAGTTGTTTAATGGGGTTTAAAATTGTTTAACCTTTTAAACAGAATTAAACTTTTAAACAATTTTAAACAACTTCTGCAACCAATTCAGCCAATACTTCCGCTTTATTAGTTTGAGTTTGGTTGACTAAAACGCCATTTTTGAAAGTAGCGAAAGTGGGTAAATTATCCACTTTGGCCAGTTTTCGTGATTCAGGAAATTGTTCGGCATCAACCATTACAAAAGGAATACTTTCATTTTGAGACGCTATCATTTTGAATTTGGGTTTCATGATTCGGCAGTTACCACACCATGACGCAGAATATTGTACTACCACAACGTCGTTGGAAGCTACAATTTCGGCTAAATTATCTTGTGCTATTTCTGAAAACATAATTTTAAATTTCAATGTCAACTTCAATATCAAAAATCAATTTTTAAATTTTATAATTTGAATATCGTATTGATATTGCGATTGATTTTTGATATTGTAATTGAAATTTGTTATTGAATTAGTGAGATGCCAAATAAGCAGCAGTTGAGTTTCTATCAGCGCTCATAGCGTCTTTTCCTTCTTCCCAGTTTGCTGGACATACTTCACCTTTGGTTTGAACGTGAGTGTACGCATCAATTAAACGTAAATATTCGTTTACATTTCTGCCTAGTGGCATATCGTTTACACTTTCGTGGAAGATTTTACCGTCTTCGTCAATTAAATACGTCGCTCTGAAAGTTACGTTTGAGCCTTCAAGGATTTCGTCGTTCAATTCTTCGTCGTATACCCATTCTGAATCTAAAATGTCTAAAGCAGCTGATAAGTTACGAGTTGTGTCTGCGATAAGAGGGTATGTTACACCTTCGATTCCACCGTTGTTTTTTGGAGTGTTCAACCAAGCAAAATGTACTTCGTTAGTATCACATGAAGCACCAATTACCATGGTATTTCTTTTTTCGAATTCTTGTAAAGCAGCTTGGAAAGCGTGTAATTCAGTTGGGCAAACAAAAGTGAAATCTTTTGGATACCAAAATAAGATTACTTTTTTCTTGTTTTTAGTAGCTTCTTCAAGCACGTTGATTCTTAAATTATCTCCCATAAAAGAGATAGCATCTACTGTAATGTTTGGGAATTTTTTTCCTACTAATGACATGGTGTTGTATTTTAAAAATTAGTATTGTTTTTCTGCTGCAAAAGTACAAATACAATCAAGGATAAAACATGATATTTATTATATTTTATAATAAAATGATAGAGAAAAATTATGAATCTTATTCTTACAAAATATTAACTTTATTTTTTTTGTTTATGCATATTTATAGCTCATTTTTTGCATAAAAAACAAAAACCACCTCATTGAGGTGGTTTTCTAGAAAAACAATACTAACTTGGTTGTTCTTATTTCAAATCGAATCGATCTGCGTTCATCACTTTGTTCCAAGCTTTGATAAAATCGTTTACCATTTTTTGTTTGTTATCGTCTTGAGCGTAGACTTCGGCATAAGCTCTCAAGACAGAATTGGAACCAAAAACCAAGTCAACTCTTGTAGCAGTCCATTTGGTTGCGCCTGATTTTTTATCTACGATATTGTATAAATTTTCACCTGCTGGTTTCCAACTGTAGCTCATGTCGGTTAGATTGGCAAAGAAATCATTGCTCAAAACACCTTCATTATTAGTGAAAACACCGTGTTTTGTTCCGCCATAATTCGTTCCAAGTACGCGCATTCCACCAATTAAAACAGTCATTTCGGCTGCTGTTAATCCGAGCAATTGTGCTTTGTCTAACATTAATTCTTCAGGTTGAACTACATATTTTGATTTCATGAAATTTCTAAATGCATCATTGGTTGGTTCTAAGACTTCAAATGATTCCACATCAGTCATTTCTTGCGAAGCGTCGCCTCTTCCTGGATGGAAAGGAACTGTTACATTAAAGCCACCTTCTTGTGCTGCTTTTTCGATTGCCGCATTTCCTCCAAGAACAATTAAATCAGCAATGCTTACTTTTTTGCTCAAACCAGCCTGAATTTCGGCAAGTTTAGATAAAACTCTTTGTAATCTTTCAGGTTCGTTAGCAACCCAATTTCGTTGTGGTTCCAAACGAATTCTGGCACCATTTGCTCCACCTCTAAAATCAGAACCTCTGAATGTTCTAGCACTGTCCCAAGCGGTATTAATCAATTCGGCTCTGGTTAATCCGCTGTTGAGTAATTTACTCTTTAATTCTACAATTTCAGAATCGGATAAAGTATAATCTACTTTTGGAACTGGATCTTGCCAGATTAAATCTTCTGCTGGAACATCTGCGCCTAAATAGCGGTCTTTCGGACCTAAATCTCTGTGTGTTAATTTGAACCAAGCTCTGGCAAAAACTTCCGAGAAATAAGCAGGATCATTGTGAAAACGCTCTGAGATTACTCGGTATGCCGGATCCATTTTCATGGCCATATCAGCATCAGTCATGATAGGATTTCTTCTTACAGATGGATTGTGAGCATCAACTGGTTTGTCTTCTTCTTTGATAGTAATGGGTTCGTATTGCCATGCGCCAGCTGGACTTTTTTTCAATTCCCAATCGTGATTCAATAACAAATCAAAATATTCATTATCCCAACGTGTTGGGTGAGTTGTCCATGCGCCTTCCAATCCACTGGTAACTGTATCGGGACCATTTCCATTTCCTTTTGGGTTCAACCAACCAAAACCTTGATTTTCAATTGCTCCACCTTCTGGTTCTGCTCCTAAAACAGAGGCATCTCCATTTCCGTGTGCTTTACCAACGGTGTGTCCACCAGCAGTTAAGGCAACTGTTTCTTCGTCGTTCATAGCCATTCTTTGGAATGTGATGCGAACATCATGAGCTGTTTTTAGCGGATCTGGTTGCCCGTCAACACCTTCTGGATTTACATAAATCAATCCCATCATTACGGCTGCCAATGGATTTTCTAAATCTCTTTCGCCCGAATAACGACTTCCTTCACCACCTGATTTTGCTAACCATTCTTTTTCTGCACCCCAATAAACGTCTTTTTCAGGATGCCAAATATCTTCACGTCCACCTGCAAAACCAAACACTTTTAATCCCATTGATTCATAAGCCATTGTTCCTGCTAAAATCATCAAATCAGCCCATGAGATTTTGTTGCCGTATTTTTTCTTAATCGGCCATAATAATCTTCTTGCTTTGTCTAGATTTCCGTTATCGGGCCAGCTGTTTAGAGGTGCAAATCTAAGATTTCCGGTTCCAGCGCCACCACGTCCATCTGCAATTCTATACGTTCCAGCGGCATGCCATGCCATACGGATCATTAATCCACCATAATGTCCCCAATCGGCTGGCCACCAATCTTGACTGTCGGTCATGAACGCTTTTAAGTCGTTTTTGAGCGCTTGTAAGTCTAGTTTTTTAAATTCTTCTGCATAGTTAAAATTTTCACCCAATGGATTTGTTTTTGAATCGTGTTGGTGTAAAATATCTAAGTTGAGTGATTTAGGCCACCAATCTTGATTTTTTACTCCATCACTCAAACCTTTTTGATTTTGATGAAATGGGCATTTGTTGATGTCGTTTAAATGTTCCATAAATTGTAAAAGATAATTAAAGAAGTTGTTATTTTATTATTGATTATATGACTTTTTATTTGTGCGCTTAACAAAAGTATAAATTTAAATGGCTCAACTATAGGCAAATCATGGTTAATTACTATTTTTTTATAGATTTTAGTTATGGTTTTAAGTACAAAGCATTTTTTAAAAACGTAAGCAATTTATTCTATATTTGTTATTCTAACCAAAGTAAACATTACCTTATGTCGTTATCTAATTTATTCCGAAGAAAACCTACTTCTACAATTTTGAAACAAGGTGGAGATGGGGAACATTCCGGGTTGAATAAAGTATTAAACGTTAAAGACTTAACTTTTTTTGGAATTGCAGCAATAATTGGAGGTGGAACATTCAGCGCTATTGGAAATGCCTGTTTTTCCGGCGGACCAGGAGTAATATTATTGTATGTGATTTGTGCAATTGCTTGTGGATTTACAGCCATGTGTTATGCCGAATTTGCCTCACGTGTTCCTGTTTCGGGTAGTGCTTACACGTATGCTTATGTTTCTTTTGGAGAGGTGTTTGCTTGGATCATTGGTTGGGCATTATTAATGGAATATTCTATTGGTAATATCTATATCGCGTTTTCATGGAGCGGTTATTTTACCAATTTACTAGAGGGTTTTCATATTCATTTACCTGAATGGCTGACGATTAACTATAAGTCGGCACATGCAGCGTTTCTCGAAAGTAAAGCAGGAGAAGGATTATTAGCGTGGCAAAATGCGCCCACAATTGGTAGTTTAAAAATCATTTTTGATTTGCCAGCTGTTGTGATTAATATTTTGATTACGTATTTGGTTTACAAAGGAACCAAAGAGTCCAAAAACTTCAGTAATGCAATGGTTTACATTAAATTAGCAATTATTGTATTAGTGATTATCGTTGGAGCATTTTACATTGATATTGATAATTGGACACCATTTATGCCTAATGGTTTTGGCGGAGTTATGGCTGGAGTTTCGGCTGTTTTCTTTGCTTACATTGGTTTTGATGCAGTATCTACTTTGGCAGAAGAAAGTGAAAATCCACAGCGTGATTTACCTCGTGGAATGATTTATTCATTGATTATTTGTACGGTTATCTATATAGTTTTAGCCTTGGTAATTACTGGAATGGTAAAATATGATTTGTTAGGAGTAAGTGATCCATTGGCTGAAATATTTGCTTTGAAAGGCGTAAAATGGATGTTGTTCATCGTTTCAATTGCTGCTGTAGTGGCCATGACAAGTGTAATGTTGGTGTTTCAAATGGGACAACCCCGTATTTGGATGACGATGTCGCGCGATGGATTGATGCCAAAGAAATTTGCTGAAATTCACCCAAAACACAAAACACCTGGATTTGCTACCATTATTACAGGTTTAGTGGTTGGGATTCCGATTTTCTTTACCGATGAGAATTTTGTACTTGATTTTACTAGTATCGGAACTTTGTTTGCTTTTGTATTAGTTTGTGGTGGCGTTTTAATGCTTTCACCTCAAAGTGAAGAGGAATTGGTTGTGAGAGCAACCAAAGGAAAATTCAGAATTCCGTACATCAATGCTAAATTGCTTTTTCCAGTTCTTGTGATATTTTGTGCAGGTTTGGTTCACTATTTATTTCCAACGTATTTCAGTAGTTCTTTTGATTTTTCAGAAGGTAAGATGGCAACCAATTTACCTTTAGTAGTTTTCTTCTTATTATCTATTGTCATGTCATTCATAACCTTATTTAAAAACTTATCATTAATTCCGTTGTTAGGATTAATCTCTTGTTGCTATTTACTTACCGGAATGGCAGTTTCTAACTGGAAATGGTTTGGAGTTTGGCTTTTGATAGGTTTGGTGTTTTACTTTGCTTATGGATTTAAAAATAGTAAACTAAACAAGAGGTAAATAAAAATCCGTTTCTTCTAAAGAAACGGATTTTTGTTATCGGTTATATGGGTATTCACTGATCCATTTAAAAGGTGTTGCGTTGAGTAAGTATTCGCTCTTTTTCTTTTGTTTAGTCGTAATTTCAAGTGTGTCAGTATTCATTTTTCCTTTAAATACAACTGTTTGATTGGGTAATCGTTTGTAATCAAATTGATAAGTTTTTGTACTGTCTTCTTGTGGGGTAATACTAATTTTTTGAGCAATTGTATCTGTTTTTACCTCAAATCGAATCTTTCGATCGGTAATGGTTCGAATACTCATAAAACCATCTTCCATGATAATCTTTGACCATTGTAAAGTATCTGAATGGGAAGTAGGTAAAGTATCACGGTTTTGTATAAAAGTTAGCACCTTATAACTTCCGTTAAAACTTTTTGAGTACAAATTATTAGTAGGCTCTGAATAGGCTTCAAAATACATTACACCCATCATAATTGCGCACAAACACAGCAAAGCTATTTTAGATACTTTTCGAAAATTTGTCTGCCATTTTTTCTGAAATTGAAGCGGTTCGATTTTGAGTTGAACTGATTTCTGAAGAAAAATAAAATCAAATAGATGTTTGAGGTAAGGAGATAAAATGAAAATGGAAATCAGAACCAAGTGAGTTGAAAATAATTTTACACATACATCATAGCAATAATTCATAATTGCTACATTGAGCATTACACCAAATGCCATGATTCCACCTGCAATGGTTGTTCTTCTGAAGAGCAGTAAACAACCCGCAACAAATTCCATGAGACCGCCAAAAAAGGTGTACGCTTTAGAAGCACCCATAAATGTCCACATCAATCCCATAGGAGATGAGTCGCCGTAGTTTTGTTCAAGTCTTCCTAGATAAGGTGTAGGAAATTGCCCTTCAAATAACTTGATGAATCCATAAACAATCAAAAACAGACCTAAATAATACCGACAGTAAATCCAAGTCAAATGAAACCACGATTGATATTCTTTTCTTTTCGAGATGCTCATTACCAATGCGGTTGCAATGAATGCCATAATGAGTATGACTACTATTCGCACATAGTCAAAAGTGGTATCTCCACTACCTGTTTGAGTAATCTTTTCTAAAGTTGAAATTCCCAACACCGACTTCCCAAACCAAAGTACCAACCAATCAAAAGGTTGAGTATACAACCCAACTACTACTGAAAAACCAGGAATATCTTTGAAAGGTTCGGGAAACATGTAAATCAACAAATAAAAAATAACAAATAACGTAAGTGTTTTTCTTGGTGTGCTCCAAGCGTTTTTCTCTTGGTTAATGGTCTCTGTCATACGGTATTATTTTGATTAAAATGAAATTAGTTTCTTTTGAATGTGTTTCTAATAATGTCTTTAGGAAAAACAATCATACTTTCATGACCATTTTTACTCACAGCTGCTACTCCAAAATAATAATTATCTATTACAATTCCTTTGAGTTCATAAAAATCAACATCGCCTACAAATCGGCTGTTTTCCCATTGAGGTGAAGTGGTCAATCGCCAATAGATTTTGTATCCAATAATCGAATCGTCATTGGGTTTTTCCCACTTTAATTTGGTGTTGGCTTCTACGATTCCACCTATCATTACATTTTTCGGTTCTGTTGGTGACCAAGCCAAACTAGCCAATGTAATCGCATTCACAGCCGTTAGTTTATTAGCATAATCAAAATTTACACCTTCGATTACATCACCATAGTGTATTCCGTTTTCGGTTCTGATGTCTTGATGTTGGCGATTGTAGTTTTCATGAGCTTCCATGATTCGAACACCAGCATAACCTAAATCGTTGAATGGCCGATGATGTCCGCCACGACCAAATCGATCCAAGCGGTACACCAACATCGGATTCATTTCAGGCATATACATTGTTGTCAGTTTGTGAATGTAACGAGCTAATTGACGTGAAATTCCATCTACTTCACCACCATAAAAGCGACGATTTTTTTGTTCTTTTTCGGTATCAGTTATTGATGTAGGTTCAGAAAAAATTCTAAAAGTTCGATTATCAATTACACCATCCACGCCTTCGATGTTGCCAATCATATCATTATTCAAAACACCAATGATTTCCCAATTGTTTTTCTTGGCAAATTCGGCAAAACCTTTTCCGCCAAACAAACCTTGCTCTTCGCCAGATAACCCTAAATAAATGATGCTGTTTTCAAATTGGTATTTGCTTAAAACTCGAGCTGCTTCAATCGTTCCTGCCATACCCGAAGCATTATCATTGGCACCTGGAGCGGCATCAGTATAATCCATAGTGTCTGAGTTTCGACTGTCAATATCACCAGTCATAATGATGTAGCGGTTCGGAAATTTGGTCCCTTTTTGGATGGCCGCAACGTTTACTATCCACGTATCTTTTGGAACGCGTTCACCATCATTGGTTGTTACAAAATCCTTTTGATAAAAAACATCGAGACAATTATTACATTCTTTGGACACTTTTTCAAATTCAGCTTTAATCCATCTACGTGCGGCGCCAATTCCTCTTTTATTAGAAATTGTATCGCTAAATGTATTTCGGGTTTCAAAGCTGGCTAACGTTCTCACATCTACTTCAATTCGTTTAGAAGAAACAGATTGAATGATTTCGTACAATCGAGCATCAGTTTGAGCAAAAGTAATTTGAGAAAACAGAAATAGTAATAAGTATTTCTTCATTTTGTTTTCTTTCAAAGATAAAAAAAACCGCTTAAGATTGCTCTCAAGCGGACTTAAAAAAACTACTAACTAAAAATAAAAACTAGATAACGTTTAATTCTTTCATGCACGATTTCATCATTTGATACGTGCGTTCTATATCGTTGTCCAATCCGATTGAAAATCGAATCAAACCATCTGATAATCCCATTTCTTTTTGCTCATCTAATGGAATTTCACTCGATGTTGAAGTTCCTGGTGCGCTGAATAATGTTTTATAAAACCCTAAACTTACGGCTAAATACCCTAGATTTCGATTTTGCATCAATTCCATTAATTCATTGGCTTTATCCAAAGTGCCTACATCAACCGTCATCATTCCACCAAAGCCATATTCTTCATTAATCATAGTTGAATACAAAGAATAACTTGGGTGACTTTTTAAACCCGGATATACTACTTTTAAACCATCGTTTTCGAATTTCGTAGCCAAATACATAGCATTAAAACTGTGTTGTTTCATTCGAATGTGCAATGTGCGCAAGTTCTTCAGAATACTTGCTGAGCGTAGACTGTCCATCGTCGGACCTAATAACATCATCGCACCCGTATTCACGTTTTTCAAGTCGTTAATAAATTCCTGAGAAGCACAAACTACACCACCAACTGTATCACTACTTCCGTTGATGAATTTAGTCAAGCTGTGAATCACCACATCGGCTCCCAATTTGGTGGGTGCAACTGATAAAGGTGAAAACGTATTATCAATTACCAATTTTATATTGTATTTTTTTGCCAATTGTGCCCAACGTTCAATGTCAGTAACTTCTAATAATGGATTACTCACAGTCTCACAATACAAAACTTTGGTGTTTGAAGTTATGGCTGCTTCTACAACATCCAATTTGGTTCCATCAACAAAAGAAGTTTTGATTCCCCATTTGGGTAACACATTTTTCATAAAAGCATACGTACCGCCGTAAATGGTTCTACTGGAAACAATTTCGTCACCTGAAGCACACAGTTGCAACAAAACAGAAGTAATTGCTCCCATACCTGAAGCGGCAACATTAGCACTTTCGGTTCCTTCCATAGCGGCCAATGCTTTACTCAAATACAAATTCATGGGTGAGGAGTGACGCGAATACAAATAGCAACCTTCGGCGTTTCCTTCAAAAGTATCAAACATGGTTTTTGCTGAAAGGAAGGTATAAGTTGAACTGTCTGAAATGGATGGATTTACACCGCCAAATTCACCAAAATATTGTAAATCTTGAATTTTATCTGCGGGATTGAAATGGTTCATGATGAAATAAATTATTATTCTTCAAAGTTCATTATTTGTAGTCTAAAAATCAATATAAAGTAATTTATTTAGAAAAATAATCTATAAATGATTAAATAATTAGAATTAAAATCTATATTTGTATTCTAATTTTCATTTTTTTAGATAATTATTAGGTTATGGTGTTGGACCAACTCGATAAAAAACTACTGCTATTGCTGCAAACAGATACCAAAAAGACAACCAAAGAACTTTCTTTGAAGTTGAATCTTTCGGTTACTGCAGTGTACGAGCGTATAAAAAAAATGGAACGAGAAGGCATTATTTCCAATTACGTTGCGCTTCTCAATCGGAATAAAATTGATAAGAGTTTTGTTGTTTTTTGCCACATTAAACTCGTTCAGCATTCCAAAGAGTTTTTAACCAAATTTGAAAGTGAAGTAGTTCAGTTGGATGAAGTATTAGAATGCTTTCACGTTAGTGGCGATTACGATTACATTCTAAAGATTTTAGTTAAAAATATGGAAGAATACCGCGAATTTATGGTCACTAAGCTCACCACTCTTCAGCATATTGGAAGTACTCATAGCACTTTTATGATTGGAGAAGTCAAAAATACAACCGCATTTAAACTGTAATATATGAATCGAATTTTTACTTTATTTTTAGTGTTTATCTACATTATGGCTTGTAACACAGTCAAGAGCGATGGCAACAATCCGCAAAATTTGAAACGTGTTTGGATGCTCGTTCAGTTCAGCTCATTTGATAAAGACTACTTGACCAAAAAACAAGCGTATTTAGATTTAACTCAAGAGCAAAATGCTTCTTCCAAAATGGGATGTAATCAAATGTCGTTTCCGTATCAAGTTAAAAAAGAAACTGAAATTCATTTTTCAGATGGAATGGCGACCAAAATGTACTGCGATGACATGAAACTAGAAACCGAGTTTTCACAAGCCATTACAACTGTAAAAAGTTATTCCATCGATGGACATAAACTGACCTTAAAGACCGAAAACGGTTCAACAATGTCGTTTGTAGCTCAAGATTGGGATTAATTACACAAAAAACAATATCATCAATTGTGCTGCAATAATTCGCAGTATCATTGTTAATGGATACACTGTCGCGTAAGTAGCAGACGGAATATCATTCCCTGAAATTTTCAGTGCAAATGCCAATGCTGGTGGATCAGTTGATGCTCCAGCTAATAATCCGCAGATTTCAAAAAAGTTTTTCTTAAAGAAATGTTTGGCGATGATACCAGCAATCAACAACGGAACTATAGTAATTATAATTCCCAAACCAATCCAATAAAATCCGTTTCCACCTTCAAAAGCAGCAGCCAATTTAGAACCGCTACTCAATCCGACACTAGCAAGGAATAAGGTAATTCCCAATTCGCGTATCATCAAATTCGCACTGTTGGTCGTATAATTATTCAAGTAAAATTGATTACCAAATCGGCTCAACAACAAAGCAATAATTAATGGTCCACCAGCCAAACCAATTTTAACTGGAACCGGAATATTCGGAATTTGAAACGGAATACTTCCTACGATAATTCCGAGTACAATTCCGATGAAAATCGGAGCAATATCGGGCACTTCCAATCGTTTTAATGAATTTCCCAACACCGAACTAATACGTTCCAAACTTTCTTTAGTGCCGACTACTTTTACAGTATCGCCCAATTGCAACATGATATTTCCGTTGGGAACCATTTGCGTTCCAGCGCGATACAATCGAGTAAAGGTAAAATCGTGTTGGTTGAATTCGGGAATATCGCCCAAACGTTTGTGAGTGATGTTTTTGTTGGTCACCACTACATGATTGGAAACTAAGTTACTATCTAAAGCCGTTTTTAAATTCATATCACTTTCCGGACCAATCAATAGATGTAATTGTTCGAAAGTGGTTTTAGATGCTACAATTAATAGAACGTCATTCTCAGAAAGGATTTCTTTTGGAGTAGGAGTGATGATCGTTCCTTTGTGAAACATTCTTGATACTACAATTGGCGTTTTAATAATTTCAAAAATGGCATTGATGGGTTTACCTACTAATTGATGATTCTCTAGTTTTAGATGTTTAGAAATCACTCGATCCTCTCTCAAATTGGCTAATTTATTTTGAAGTTCGGTTTCGTGTTCAATGTTGACTTTAAAGATTTTTTTCAGAAGCAACATGGCGATAATGATTCCAAAAACCCCAAACGGATAGGCCACAGCGTAGGCTAATGTTACTAAAGACGTTTCTTCTGAAGCCTGATGCAAATTGGTCATTGTAGTTTGCGCCGCACCCAAACCTGGAGTATTTGTTACCGCTCCACTCATAATTCCGGTCATAATTGAAATGGAATTATTAGATAAATAATATAAAATTAAAGTGGTAATTACTCCAAATAGAACAATAAACCCAGCAAGCATATTGGTCACTAATGCATTTCGATTTAAGGATGCAAAAAAGCCTGGTCCGACTTGCAACCCGAGTGTGTATACAAATAAAACAAGTCCAAATTCTTTCAGAAAATCTTGTAACTCAGGATGAACAACAACTCCCATAAAGGAGAAAAACAATCCAACAAAAAGCACCCAAGTAACGCCGAGTGAAACGCCAAAGATTTTTATTTTTCCGAACCAAATCCCGAAAGCAATCACTAAGCCAAAAACAATGATAGTTTGTGCGAAGGATTGTTTGGTGAGTAACTCAATTATCCAGTTCATTTTTTTAAGTTTTTTAATACCAATGGAAAGATAGTGAATTTTTCCATTGGTATTTTTTTGAAGAAATTATAAACTCGGACCTGCAGCAACCAATCGTTTTCCTTCTTCGGTATTGGTGTATTGCTCGAAGTTTTTGTTATAAAGAGCGACTAACTTTTTGGTTTTAACTTCCCATTCAGCCACGTCTTTGTAGGTTGTTCTTGGATCCAAAATATCATCTACATGAGGCAATGTTTTTGGAGCAGTTAAATTCAAGAAAGGCACTTTCACAGTTTCGGCTTTTTCAATTGAACCATCGATGATAGCATCAATTATAGCACGCGTGTTTTTTAAAGAAATTCGTTTTCCAGTTCCATTCCAACCTGTATTTACCAAATACGCTTTTGCATTGTGTTCTTTCATTTTGGCAACCAATGTTTTTGAATACATTGTTGGATGCAAGGTTAAAAATGCTTCACCAAAAGCGGGAGAAAATGAAGGTTGTGGTTCGGTAATTCCGCGCTCAGTTCCTGCTAATTTAGAGGTAAATCCGCATAAAAAGTGGTATTGCGCTTGATCATCATCTAAAATAGAAACCGGAGGCAACACGCCAAAAGCATCAGCTGATAAATAAATAATTTTGCTTGCATGTCCCGCTTTTGAAGGAAGAACAATTTTATTAATATGATAAATCGGATATGAAACTCTAGAATTTTCAGTGATAGAATGATCGTAATAATCTACTTCACCGTATTCATTCACGACTACATTTTCCAACAAGGCATCACGTTTGATGGCGCGCCAAATATCAGGTTCATTTTCTTCTGATAAATCAATTACTTTGGCATAACAGCCGCCTTCGTAATTGAACACACCATTATTGTCCCAACCGTGTTCGTCGTCACCAATCAAATACCGCTTCGGATCGGCTGAAAGCGTCGTTTTTCCAGTTCCTGAAAGTCCGAAGAAAATAGCTACATCGCCTTTTTCACCTACATTAGCAGAACAGTGCATAGATGCCATTCCTTTTAATGGAAGATAGTAATTCATCATAGAGAACATTCCTTTTTTCATTTCGCCACCGTACCAAGTTCCGCCTATGATTTGGATTTTTTCAGTCAAATTAAATAATACAAAATTCTCTGAATTAAGTCCTTGTTCTTTCCAATTGGGGTTGGTTGTTTTTGAGCCGTTCATTACAATAAAATCAGGTTCGCCAAAATTTTCCAATTCATAAATAGAAGGTCGGATGAACATATTCGTCACAAAATGCGCTTGCCAAGCTACTTCCATTACGAAACGAACTTTTAGACGCGTATCGATGTTGGTTCCACAAAAAGCATCTACAACGTATAGTTTTTTTGAAGTTGAAAGTTGTTTTAAAACCAAATTTTTCAATTCGCTCCATACTTCTTGAGTAGTTGGAAAATTTACTTTATCGTCCCAATAAATCGTATCTTTAGTAACATCGTCTTTTACAATGTAGCGATCTTTAGGAGAACGACCTGTGAAAATTCCGGTTTTTACGGCTACTGCGCCTGAATCAGTTACCGCACCTTTTTCAAAACCTTTTCTAAAGTGTGAAGTTTCGGCTTGGAATAATTCTTCGTAGGTCGGATTGTAAACCACTTCGTGGTAACCAGTAATTCCTAAATTGTGTAATTCTTGTATGACTTTAATGTTTTTCATGGTAATCGGATTTTATGATTTGATTTGAAATTTCTACACATCAAAGTTCCAATTTTAAGCAGCCAAAAAAACTGATAATTGTCATTAAAAAAATAAATCTACGAAATCGTTTTCTTTGATTGGCAAGGGTTTGAACAAGTTTTTACAGTTGTTTGGTCTTTATTGAATGGAATTAAAGTTTGTTGTTTTTTGAATGTCAAATGGATTGAATTTGAATTTTGAAATTGCCATTGATTTTTTGCCATTGTCATTGTAATTTTATTCGTAAATTTGTGCAACTTTTAGTAAAACACACTTAAAATATATAACATGAGTTCATTTGACGTAGTCATTATAGGTTCGGGTCCGGGCGGATATGTTTCTGCTATTCGTTGTGCCCAATTAGGTTTTAAAACAGCTATTATCGAGAAATATTCAACATTAGGAGGAACGTGTCTTAACGTAGGTTGTATTCCTTCTAAAGCATTGTTGGCTTCTTCGCATCATTATGAAGAATTACAACATTTTGCTGATCACGGAATAGAAGTTTCGGGTAAAGTAAAAGTGAATTTAACCAAAATGATTGAACGCAAGCAAGCCGTTGTTGATCAAACTTCGGGTGGTGTTAAGTTTTTAATGGACAAAAATAAAGTTACTGTTTTTGAAGGTTTAGGTTCGTTTGTAGATGCTACTCATGTGGCAATTACCAAAGCAGACGGAACTTCTGAAACCATCGAAGCTAAAAACATCATTATCGCTACAGGTTCAAAACCATCTAATTTGCCTTTTATTACTTTAGATAAAGAAAGAATCATCACTTCGACTGAAGCCTTAAAATTGCCTGAAGTTCCGAAACATCTTATCATAATTGGTGGTGGCGTAATCGGAATTGAATTAGGTCAAGTGTATTTGCGTTTGGGTGCAGAAGTTTCTGTAGTTGAATTCATGGACAGAATCATTCCAGGAATGGATGGAGCTTTGTCTAAAGAATTGACTAAAGTGTTGAAAAAACAAGGAATGAAATTCTATACTTCTCACAAAGTGCAATCAGTAGATAGAAAAGGAAAAACAGTTACCGTAAAAGCTGAAAATGCAAAAGGTGAAATCATTTCGTTAGAAGGTGATTATTCTTTGGTTGCTGTTGGTCGTCGTCCGTACACTGAAGGTTTGAATGCTGAAAAAGCAGGAGTGAAGTTAACCGAAAGAGGTCAAATTGAAGTAAATGATCATTTGCAAACCAATATTCCAAACATTTATGCGATTGGAGATGTTGTTCGTGGAGCAATGTTAGCACACAAAGCGGAAGAAGAAGGTGTTTTGGTAGCCGAAATTTTAGCGGGACAAAAACCTCATATCGATTATAACCTAATTCCAGGTGTAGTTTATACTTGGCCGGAAGTTGCTGCTGTTGGTAAAACCGAAGAACAATTAAAAGAAGCTGGTGTTGCCTACAAAGCAGGAAGTTTTCCTTTTAAAGCATTAGGAAGAGCTCGTGCTGGTGGCGATACTGATGGTTTTGTGAAAATCTTAGCTGATGCAACGACTGATGAAGTGTTAGGCGTTCACATGATTGGCGCTCGTTGTGCCGATTTAATTGCAGAAGCAGTTACAGCAATGGAATTCAGAGCTTCGGCCGAAGACATTTCTAGAATGAGTCACGCGCACCCAACATTTGCGGAAGCGATAAAAGAAGCTGCATTAGCCGCAACGGACAATAGAGCGTTACACGTTTAATCAAAATTTAAGTATAAAAAAAACGTCCTATTCATTTGAACAGGACGTTTTTTTATTTCATAATGAATCCTTTCGGCGCTTTTAGTTTTCCTTTATCGTACATGTTGATGTACAATAAAACGGTATCATTTTTTCCAGCATACCATACATTATACATATCCAACAAACCAATTCCTAATGGACTATTGCTCGTTTTGAAATCACAACAACTTCCTTTTCTTTTAAAAAATACGGGTTCGCCGTTGGGTCCAGTAAGCGAATTCAAATAATCGCGTTCGTTTTTCGGACCTTGCTCAAATCCGCCAACTTTTATAGCGTTTTTTTCACTGTAGCCATAGGTTTCATCCACAGAATTAGTCGAAGAATCACCAGATGAATTTCCCTTTGTAGAAGAGCATCCAATAATTAATAGTGAAATTATAAATGTATAAAGGATTTTTTTCATCGTTTAAATTATGGAGTGAATAAATGTTTGTAACTGCTCCAGTTGGCGTAAATCAGAAATAGATTAGCAACTAAAATTCCTGCTGCCATCGGAATATCCGTTTTTGATACTACGGCATGAATCAAAAAGATATTCACCGAAATAGGCAATAAAACAATCAAAGCTAAACGAATAAACTTACCGCTCACAATAGCCAATCCACAGATTAGTTCAATGACTTTTGCTAATGGGAATAGGTATTTCATTGCCGTAAAACCTGTCATCATAGCTAACATATCTCCTTCAAAAACGGGTTTGTCACCTAAATCAAGGAAATAACCTATCGATGCAAAAAGCATCATTCCGCCCAGCAGAATCCTCACAATAATAGTTGCAATTTTCATAGTAAATAAATTTTATTGGTTAGTATATCAAAGTTAAAGTTTTATTTGTTAAAAAACGAACCCAAAAGATTGGCTTATTAACAGAGTTTTCAAATCTATTTTTATTGTATTTTTGAAGCCAAATTGATTGCTACTTGAGAACCATCATTTCTAAGAATATTACGTATCCCAAACAATTAAAGCAACAACTTTTGTTGTGGTCGAATCAGTTTCGTGAAGCGATTGTTTTGGATTCAAATGAGTATGATCAGCAGTATTCTAATTACGATTGTATTGTTGCGGTTGACGCTTTTACTTCAATTACCACTGATTTCATCAATGCTTTTGACGATCTTCACCAATATCAATCGCAAACCAAAGATTGGTTGTTTGGTTATTTGTCGTACGATTTAAAAAACGACATTGAAGTTTTGAAATCTAAGAATTTTGACGGTCTGCAATTCCCAGATTTGTTCTTTTTTCAACCCAAAAAATTATTTCTTTTAAAAGATAACCAAGTCGAAATTCTGTATTTGAATTTTTGTGCTGACGAGATTGAATCTGATTTTGAAGAAATTTTAAAAATAGAAATTAGCGCCTTTGCGTCTTTGCGAGAGATCAATATTCAACAACGAATTTCAAAAAAAAATTATCTTTCTAAAGTAACCAAAATGCTCAATCACATTCACTTGGGTGATATTTATGAAGCCAATTTCTGTATGGAATTTTATGCCGAAAACGCACTTATTCACCCATTGGAAACCTATCAAAAGTTGAATGCTATTTCAGAACCACCATTTGCCACTTATTTCAAAAATAATAAACAGTTTTTGATTTGCGCTTCACCTGAACGCTATTTGAAAAAAGAATCTAATAAAGTGATTTCCCAACCCATAAAAGGAACAGCCAAACGCGTTTTTGATATTGAAATGGATAATTGGTCTAAAAGCGAATTAGAATCCAACCCAAAAGAACGTTCAGAAAACATCATGATCGTCGATTTGGTACGTAATGATTTGTCGAAAACGGCTACCAAAGGTTCGGTTGAAGTAGAAGAGTTGTGTGGAATTTACACCTTCAAACAAGTGCATCAAATGATTTCTACCGTAGTTTCAAAAGTGGAGCACACCACTTCTCCCACAGAAATCATCAAAACTACTTTCCCAATGGGAAGTATGACAGGCGCACCCAAAATTTCGGCCATGAACATCATTGAAAATTTAGAAGAAACCAAACGTGGTTTATACAGCGGCGCTGTGGGTTATTTTACTCCTAATGGCGATTTCGATTTCAATGTGGTCATCCGAAGCATACTTTATAATGCTCAAAACAACTATTTGTCTTTTTCTGTGGGAAGTGCCATTACGTCATTATCCATTCCAGAAAATGAATATGAAGAATGCTTGCTCAAAGCAAAAGCGATGTTTGAAGTATTAACTTAAATTTAAATCAAAGTTATTTTGTAAAAAGTATTTTTGGCAAAAATCAATCAATTACTATGGATGTTTTAGAGGATTTGAAAGGCGAAAATAACGGAGCTTTTGGTGAATTGTATAAAAAATACTTTTATATGGTGAATCGTTTTGTAACCAATAATAATGGTAATACTAATGATGCGGAAGATATTTTTCAAGATGCTATGATTGTATTGTTAGAAAAATTACGACACGATAATTTTGAACTTACAGCTTCTTTAAAGACCTATATTATGGCAATCAGTAAAAATATTTGGTTGAAGAAGTTGAGAAAAAATTACACTGAAGTTGATTTTACAGAGCAAAACTCAAATGCTTTTTTCGAGGAAATAGATTCCGCCATCGAAAGCGAAAAAAACTACTTTGACAAACTTCAAAATTACATTCATAAAATTACTAAACATTGTCAAGGACTCATACACGATATGTTTTTTAAAGAAAAATCAATTGAACAAATTCAAATTGAGTACGGTTATTCTACCATTCATAATGCTCAAAATCAGAAACATAAATGTGTTGAGCAAATTCGAAAAGTAAAGGAACAAGATAAAAATTAAATTTTTTTCAATTTGTTGGGTGATTTTAATAACTAAATGGTATTAATAGATATAACTTTAAATTTTTATACCATGAAAACAATCAAAAAAATCGTTCTCGTTGTTGCCATCTTATTTGCAACACAAATTTTTGCTCAAAGTAATGCTAATGTTTATGCTGTTGTAAGTAAGGCAAGTTGGTGTCCGACTTGCGTGAAAAACGAAGCGCGTGTTGCCTCAGAAGTGCTTTCAAAAGTGGATGGAAGCAAAGTGACCATTTTAGTCAATGATTTGTCCAACAAAGATACCAAATCAGCTTCGGCAGCAACATTGAAAGAAAAAGGCTTAGACAAAATCAATTTGAAATCTACTGGAGTTATTTCGTTCATTGACGCAAAAACCAAGAAAGTAATTTCGACTATTTCTGTTTCAAAATCGTCTGAAGCTATTTTAGAGGAATTCAATAAATTATCGATTTAAATCGAATTGATGATAAAAGTTTGGCGTAATCATTATACCAAACTTTTATTATTCTTATTTTAGCATTTTATAAATAAAAATGCTAGAAAAATTTACCCAACACATTCAAACTCACTTTCCGTTTTTAGCTAAATGCAGGTTTTACATTGCCGTAAGCGGCGGAATTGATAGTATGGTTTTGGTTCATTTATTCCAACATTTTCGCTATGAGTTTGGTCTGTTGCATTGCAATTTTAAATTGCGTGGCGATGAAAGTGACGCCGATATGAGATTCATCCATGATTATGCCGAAGCCAATAATTTAAATCTCAGAATTGGCTTTTTCGAAACAGCTGAAATTGCAAAACAAAACAAATTATCCATTCAGGAAGCGGCGAGACTACTTCGTTACGATTGGTTTTACGAACAAATGGAAGAAATGAATGCTGATTTTGTTGCAACGGCACATCACCAAGATGATAATTTGGAAACGTTTCTGATTAATCTTTCACGCGGAACGGGTTTGGATGGATTAACCGGAATTCCAGCAATAAATGATAAGATTATTCGACCATTACTGCCTTTTTCAAGAGAAGAAATTGCACAATATGCGTTGGATAATCATTTAAAATGGCGTGAAGATAGTAGTAATGAAAGTGATAAATATGTACGAAATAAGATTCGTCATCACTTAGTTCCGATTTTAAAAGAACTCAATCAAAGTTTCTTAGAATCATTTCAAAAAACTCAAGAACATTTGAAAGAGGTTCAGTCGTTGGCCAACGATGCCGAGTACATCATGTACCAAGAAGTTGCTACAGAGAAAGAAGACGGAAGCGTTCATTTTAATTTGGATAAATTACTACAATTGCCCAATTATAAAGGGTATTTGTACCAATGGTTAAAGCAATTCGGATTTACAGCGTGGAATGATATATACGATTTAGTGACGGCTCAAACTGGAAAACAAGTTTTTTCAGATGAATTTGTGGTATTGAAAAACCGTAATTTTTTGATTTTATTTCGAAAAACAACTGCAAACGACGCTTTTTTTTTGATTGATAAAGAAGTCAATCAAGTTAATATTCCCTTAAAATTGTCGTTTTGTAATGTAAGTGACATTTCAATATCTGACAGTAATTGTATATTTGTCGATGAAGATTTGATTGAGTTTCCGCTCACTCTTAGAAAATGGAACGAAGGCGATGCTTTTTATCCGTTTGGAATGAAAGGAAAAAAGAAGCTCAGCAAGTTTTTTAAAGACGAAAAAATGTCGTTGATAGATAAATCCAATTGTTGGATTTTGTGCTCAAATGAAGAAATCATTTGGGTTATTGGTCATCGGGCAGACAATCGTTTTAAAGTAAACACAAACACAACTAAAATTTTAAAAATAACGCTTCATTAAATGAGAAAATTAATTTTCAGCTTATTCGCTTTTTTGGTGCTTACCAATGTAAATGCACAAGTCTTAGATCCAGTTAAATGGAAAACTCGAGTAGAGAAAAAATCAGATACCGAATTGGTATTGATAATGGATGCAAAAATTGATAACGGTTGGCACTTTTATTCCCAATATACTCCAGATGGTGGTGCACTTCCTGCGGTTTTTACTTTTAAAGATACTAAAGGAAATTACCAGTTAGTAGGTAAAACTTCGGAAGGTAAATACGAAAAACATTTCAATGATATTTTTGAAGTAGACGAGTACTTTTTTACCAAATCAGCGCAGTTCAAACAAACGATTAAGGTGTTGAATCCGAAGCTTAAAACAATCAAAGCTACTTTAGAAGGACAAACCTGTATTGACGGAAAATGCATTCAAGAGGAAGAGAATTTTGCCTTTGAATTACCCGAGATGAAAGTTGAGGAAACTCAGGCTGTTGTTGAAGATACAGCAAAAACAACTGCTACTCCAACTGATACAGTAACTGAAAATAAGGAAGATGTTACTCCTGCTAAATCGACAGTTGCCGAACCAACAAAAAAAGAGGAGAAAAAAGGATTATGGACGATTTTCTTTTTGGCATTTTTGGGCGGATTTGCAGCATTACTCACACCGTGTGTATTTCCAATGATTCCAATGACGGTGTCTTTTTTTACTAAACAAAGTAAAACAAAAGCAGAAGGAAAAAAGAATGCTATCATTTACGGAATCTCTATCATACTAATTTATGTGATTTTAGGTTCATTAGTTACTGCAATTTTTGGAGCTGATGCATTGAATGCCTTGTCTACCAATGTTTGGTTTAATATTATTTTCTTCGTTTTATTGGTTGTTTTTGCGGCTTCTTTTTTAGGTGCTTTCGAAATAGTTTTACCCAATTCGTGGGCAAATAAAGTCGATCGACAAGCTGATAGAGGCGGTTTTATAGGAATCTTATTCATGGCTTTGGCGTTAGCGATTGTCTCATTTTCGTGTACAGGCCCAATTGTTGGAACTTTGTTAGTTGAATCAGCATCAAAAGGTGGATTGGCTCCACTTATTGGAATGTTAGGCTTTTCATCCGCTTTAGCGTTGCCTTTTATGTTATTTGCTATGTTTCCGGGTTGGATGAACTCTTTACCAAAATCGGGTGGTTGGTTGAATACAGTTAAAGTATCACTTGGGTTTTTAGAATTAGCTTTAGCATTTAAGTTTTTATCAAATGCCGATTTAGTATCTCAAACGCATTATTTAGAAAGAGAATTGTTTTTAGCTATTTGGATTGCCATTTTTGGAACTTGGGCAATTTACTTGTACGGAAAACTTACTTTGCCTCATGATAATGCATTGACTCACCTATCAGTTGGACGATTATTTCTCGCTTTGTTAGTGTCAATTTTTACTATTTATATGATTCCGGGTTTATGGGGAGCACCTCTAAAAATTATTTCAGGTTTTCCGCCACCAATGACCTACAGTGAAAGTCCGAATGGAGTAGGTGGATCGTCGTCTGGTAATGCAGCTCAATTACCCGAACATGCTCATTTTGGACCACACGGAGTTATCGCTTTTGATGATTATGAATACGGAGTTGCCTATGCAAAGAAAGTGGGTAAACCTATTTTACTTGATTTTACAGGTGATGCTTGTGTAAATTGTCGTAAAATGGAAGATTTTGTTTGGTCTACTAATGAAATTTTACCTACATTAAAAGATAAGGTGGTTTTAATTTCGCTCTATGTTGATCGTAAAATTCCGTTGCCAAAAGATAAACAATATGTATCTAAAGAAACTGGAAAAGAAATCGTGACCATCGGAAATAAATGGAGCGATATGCAAATTACTCGTTACAAAAATAATGCACAACCTTATTATATTGTACTTGATTCCGAAGGAAAAGATTTGAACTCACCAGTTGGATATACACCCGACGTTGCTGAATATAAAAAATGGTTAGAAGACGGAATTTCCAAGTTTAAAAAATAAAATTTGTTTTTAGAATTTAAACCGCAATGAGAGTTGCGGTTTTTTTATTGTAAAACTTTTCTATATTTGTAACAGTATTAGCCATTTAATTAAAGTATAAGCCATGTTAGTAAAAGTCTTTGGAAGCGCCGTCTTTGGCGTTGAAGCTACAACAATTACTGTTGAAGTAAATATTGATAAAGGTGTAGGTTATCATTTGGTCGGTTTGCCCGATAACGCTATAAAAGAAAGTAGTTACCGAATAGCAGCTGCTCTTAAAAACAACGGTTACCAACTTCCCGTTAAAAAAATCACCATCAACATGGCGCCTGCCGATTTACGAAAAGAAGGTTCTGCCTACGATTTGACTTTGGCAATTGGCATATTAATCGCTTCTGGACAAATTACTGCCGAAGAAGTGGATCAATACATTATAATGGGAGAACTATCACTTGATGGTGGTTTGCAACCGATAAAAGGAGCGTTGTCAATCGCAATTAAAGCGAAAGAAGAAGGATTTAAAGGTTTTTTTCTTCCGATTCAAAATGTAAAAGAAGCTGCAATCGTTGATGGTTTAAACGTCTTCGGGATTGAAAATGTAACTCAAGTCATTGATTTTTTCTGTGGAAAAACAACGCTAGAACCTTTTGTCATTGATACTCAACTGGAATTCAATAAAACGCTTGATTTCCCCGAGTTTGATTTTGCTGATGTGAAAGGTCAGGAAAGCATTAAACGTTGTATGGAAATCGCCGCTGCTGGTGGACACAATATTATTTTAATTGGTCCGCCAGGTTCAGGAAAAACAATGCTCGCCAAACGATTACCGAGTATTTTGCCACCAATGACGTTGAAAGAAGCTCTAGAAACGACCAAAATTCACAGTGTAGCAGGGAAAATTAAAGAGGCTGGATTGATGAGTCAACGACCTTTTCGTTCGCCACACCATACAGCATCAAGTGTTTCATTGGTTGGTGGAGGAAGCTACCCGCAGCCAGGAGAAATTTCGCTTTCACACAACGGAGTTTTATTTTTAGATGAATTACCCGAATTCAAACGCGAAGTTCTCGAAGTCATGCGACAACCTTTAGAAGATCGAGAAGTTACCATTTCAAGAGCCAAATTTACGATTACGTATCCATCGTCGTTTATGTTGGTGGCAAGTATGAATCCGAGTCCGGGTGGATATTTTAACGATCCTAACGCACCTGTAAGTTCGTCACCAGCCGAAATGCAACGGTATTTGAGCAAAATTTCAGGTCCATTATTGGATCGAATTGATATTCATATCGAAGTAACACCAGTTCCTTTTGAAAAATTGACAGAAACCCGAAAAGCCGAAAGTAGTGTCGAAATTCGGAAACGAGTGATTCTGGCGCGTGAAATTCAATCGATGCGATTTGAATCCTTTGATTCGATTCACTATAATGCCCAAATGGGAACCAAATTGATTCGGGAGTTTTGCGCTTTAGATGATAGTTCGCTCCAACTACTTAAAAATGCTATGGAGCGATTGAATTTATCAGCTCGAGCGTACGATAGAATATTAAAAGTTGCCCGAACAATTGCTGATTTAGAGCAATCAGAAAATGTGTATTCCCATCATATTTCCGAAGCCATTCAATACCGCAGTTTGGATAGAGATGGTTGGCTGGGATAAATTATTCTTTTAATTATTTTTTATTAATTATTTCCGTGATGATTTTATCATCACTGAATCGCCTCCAACTTCAGTTGGAGGAATATAAATAGTTTTTAAGAATATAGAATATAGAATATAGAATATAGAATATAGAATATAAAATATAAAATATAGAATATTAAGAAATATGCCGTATATAAAAGTATATATTCATTTTGTTTGGAGTACTAAAAATAGATATCCATTTTTAAGTACCATTGAAGCAAGACAATTGGTTTGGAAACACATTAAAGACAATGCAAATAGCAAAGGTATTTACATTGATTATGTAAATGGATTTGAAGACCATTGTCATTGTTTAATTTCTATGGGATTCAACCAAAATATTGAAAAAATAATGCAACTTATTAAAGGTGAATCTTCATTTTGGATTAATAAGAATAAGCATTTATTTCCTTGTTTGAAAGGAAAACGATTTGAATGGCAGGAAGAATATTTTGCATTATCTGTTTCTGAATCAATTTTAAATAGGGTTCGGAATTACATCAAAAATCAAGAAAATCATCATAAGAAGAAAACGTTTAAAAAGGAGTATGATGAGATTGTGGAGAAGTATAAGATTGATGTTTAAATTTTTGAATTTTTTTGAATTGCAATTTGTGTAGCCTCCAGCTGAAGCTGGAGGGAATTCAGACTACGTCATAGAGAATTGAGTTTAGACTCCGTCAAAGAAAATTGAATTCAGACTCCGTCAGTGAAAATTTATTCTGATTTTGAAGTAATGTTCAGTAATCAGTAATTATTGAAAATAGACACTTTGTTTATTATTTACTAAACTCATAATATCTCGCGCCCAACAAAACTGGATTTTCTTTTTCAATACGAGTTAAAACAAATTCATTTTTGGGTTGTAGAACCGATTCTTTGCGTTCTTTTTTATGGAGTGCAATGTACGTTCCAAAGTCGATTTCGTGGCTTTCACTTAATGTTTCAAACAATTGAACCTTTTCGATTACAGATTGCCAACCGTTTTCTACTTCAGCTTCGAAAACTTTGGATTTGGAACCACTACCGTACGCTATGAATCCGAATTTTTTACCTTGTAGATGGGTTTCGTTTTGAAAATGGAAGCATAAAGTAGAAAGCAATCCTAAGAAAATAGAGCCCGTGTACATGTTTCCGACTTGTCCAGAAGCAATTTCGGAAGGGAAGATTTTTTGATTGACAAATTCTAAATATTCAGCACTTTTAGAAAGCGTTTTGGTGTCGCGCTCTTCTTCGTTATTTAGTTCATTGGCGTAAATCTCAACAAACGTTCGACGCGCTTGAAAACAATAGGGAAGATGCATCAATATGTTTTCCCAGTTGTTAAATAACACTCCATTTTGATGGGTGATTTCTTTGTAATGGGAATAGGCTTCAGTGGTTCGATTGATGTAACACTGATTGGAATATTGACCGTCAAAAACGGGTTGCTCTTTGTAAAAAGCCACTTCATTTTCAAGAATTCCGAACCATTCTGGGTTATCGGTAGTGTTTAGAATTTCGTTTTTTGAAACGTAACGGCGCGGTTTGAAAAAATCAAAAACACCTTGAGAAGAAACTCCGACTTCATTTGAAAACGACAACACTCTTGGATTCGCCGTAATTAGCATAGCAATAGCGCCTGCGCCTTGTGTATATTCGCCTGTAGATGCTAAATCGTATTTGGCGTTATCACTGGCGACTACAATGGCTTTTTTGGTTGGATTGAGTCGGATGAAATCGAGTGTGTTGTGTAATGCATCGACTGCGCCAATACACGCAAAAGTTATGTCGAGTGTATCGCAATAGCGAAAACTTCCTTCGCCGTAGTGTTGTTCTAAAAGAGCAGAAATGTAAGAAGCGACTGGTTTTGACGAATCAATTCCGCTTTCTGTTCCTACATAAATTCGGGCGATATCGTTTGGATTTAAACTTTCTTGCTGCATTAATTTGAATACAGCATTAGCTGCAAAAGTTACTACGTCTTGATGCACATCGGGAAAGGTCATTTTGTGCAAGCCAAGTCCTTTGATGAGTTTATCGGGTTCGATATTGCGGTTTTCGGCTAGGGTTTTTATGGGAAGATGTAGTTTGGGTACATCAAAAGTAATGCTGTCAATTCCGACTTTCATGGTGCAGTGTTTTCAACAAAATTAAGGATAGAAAATAAGAATTTATGCGAACCAAAAATAAATTTTAAGCAATCGTTTTCGTATTGTGAATGTGATAAAAATTGAGATTATTTTTTTTGAATTGTTGAATTTATTGGTGTTTTTTTTGTTTTCTCCAGCTGAAGCTGGAGGTAATGCAGACTTCGTCAATGAAGATTAACCCAGACCTGCCTGCCGGCAGGCAGGTAGTAGTGGAAAGCAAAACGCTGCAACCCGACTAATTTTTACTAAAAAAAAGAGCGACTGTTAAGAAGCTCCTTTTTTTTATATAAAAATGTTGGGTTGCGGTGTTTTCTTGAAACGAATAGCTGGATGGGTTTCTAATCTAACAAAGCAGAAAAAGTATCACCTTGTTTTAAATCGCCCGATTCATAGCCTTTTTTGAACCAATAAATACGTTGTTCTGAAGTTCCGTGAGTGAACGTATCAGGTTGAACGTGACCTTGCATTTTGCTTTGAATAGCATCGTCACCTACAGCGTGAGCGGCACTTAGCGCTTCTTCAATATCGCCTACTTCTAGATATTGTTGGTTGTAATGCGCCCAAACTCCAGCGTAAAAATCAGCTTGTAATTCGAGGCAAACCGACAATTTATTGGCTTCGGTTTGGCTTTTATTTTGTTGCAATTGACGTACTTTTCCGGATGTTCCTAAAATGGTTTGAATGTGATGACCTACTTCGTGAGCGATTACATAAGCAATGGCAAAATCGCCACCTTTAGCTCCGAAACGCGTTTTTAATTCTTCAAAAAAGCGCAAATCCATGTAAACTTTTTTATCACCTGGACAGTAAAATGGACCAGATGCAGAGGTAGCCGAACCACAAGCGGTTTCTACAGCATCGGAGAACAATACCATTTTAGGTTGTTCGTATTCCATTCCGTTTTCTTGAAATATTTGTCCAAAAGTATCTTCAGTATATGCAAAAACGGTTTTAGCAAAGTCGCCAATTTCTTTTTCTTCAGCAGTTAACTCGCGTTGTTCACCTGTTTGTGTTGCTTGACCTTGGTTCATTTGCTCGAGCATTGGAGTCAGCATTTTGGCATTTTCACCTCCAAAAACATTTAGAAGTAAGATTACAATACCGATTAAACCACCACCAACGATTGCTTTTCCGCCGCCTGACATTCCTCTGCGGTCTTCTACGTTGTCACTTTGACGATTGCCTCTCCATCTCATAGTTTGATATATTTTAGGTTAGTACAAATTAAATTATTTTTTTTTAATGATTGAGCCACTTTGTCACTTTTGTTTGTAGAATTTCTTTGATGATGGGTTTTGAAAGGTAATCATCCATTCCGGCTTCGAGGCATTTTTCTTTTTCGCCTACAATAGTTCCAGCGGTTAAAGCAATAATAGGCACAAATTTTCCTTTGGCTTTGTTGCGAATGGCTTCTGTGGCTTCATAACCATTCATTATTGGCATTTGAACGTCCATTAAAATTAAATCGGGTTTGATGATGTCAAATTTTTCGACCGCTAGTTTACCGTTTTCTGCTTCATAAATAGTAGCGTTAGGAACGATTTGTTTGACTAGTGTTTTTGCTAGAAGCATGTTGATTTTGTTGTCTTCTATGATGAAAATTTTATAGTTTTTGATGCCCGAAAGTTTGTTCTCTTTTTTGGTAGCCTCTACTTTTTTGTTTTCGATGATGTGAACTATGGAATCATTAATGGTTTCGTCGGATGCTTGGATGTTAATTTCAAAGAAAAATTCACTTCCCAGATCAGGTTGACTTTTCAAATTAAGCTTACTATTCATCAAGTTCAACAAATTATTAGAAATTGATAAACCTAAACCTGTTCCACCAAATCGGCGTGTAGTAGATGAATCGCCTTGAGAAAATGCTTCGAATATTTTTTGTTGGTGATTTTTTTCAATACCAATTCCAGAATCAAGTACAGAAAAATGGAAGGTAGCAGAGTTGTCCGTTTTATTATCGGCAGCAATTTTAAGTTCGACGGTACCTTTTTTAGTGAATTTTACAGCATTGCTTAATAAGTTTACAAGTACTTGTTTTAAACGTAAAGCATCGACCCAAATGTATTTTGGGATGTTATTTTCGATGGTTAATTTGAGCTCAATTTCTTTCGATTCGGTGTTGTATCCAAACAAATCGATGACTTCTTTGGCAAGCGGAATGAGTTCGTATTTCTTAATTTCCAATTCTAATTTACCCGATTCAATTTTGGAAAAATCGAGAATATCGTTTACAATTTCCATCAACGATTTTGCCGATTGATTGATGGTATTCATGTATTTGAGTTGGATTTCTTCGAGATGAGTATTTCTTAAAAGATCGGTAAATCCGATGATTCCGTTAAGCGGAGTTCTAATTTCGTGACTCATATTGGCTAAGAAATCGGATTTTGCTTTGCTGGCAGCTTCGGCGTATTCTTTTGCTTTTATGGCATCTTCGGCTTCTTTTTGTTTGGTAATGTCGATGTAAATTCCGCCTACAAATTCAATTTCATTGTCTTTTTTAATAGCATCGGCAAATTCTTCAATCCAAATATAATTTCCGTTTTTATGTTTTATACGGTAGCGCGAATGAATTTGTTTTCCGCTATTGATGTTGGCTACTTGCTCTTGAATAATGTCTTTATCTTCAGGATGAATAAGCGAAATGAAGTTGACTTTATTGGAAAAAAAATCTTCTTTTGAATAGCCTGTGAGTTCTTCGATTTCGTCATTGAGATATACTTTTGTACCGTGTTCGTCGAATTTCGATAAATAAACGGTTCCTGGAATATTATTGGCGATTAACCTGAATTTTTCTTCACTTTCGTGGATGATGGATTCGTTCAAATTACGCTCAATAGCTGATGAAATATTGTTGGTTAAGGTTTGAAGACTGGTAATTTCCTCATTAGTCCATTCTCTTTCATAATTAGTATGATCAAAAACAATAAAACCATAGAAGCTTTTTTTGACACGAATGGGTAAAAATAAAATGGATTTTGTATTGAGTTTTTCTAAGAATTCTTGTGTTGTATTGTCTTTTATATTTTTGACTAGAGTAAAATAGGGTTTGTTGGTTTTTAGTACTTTAATGACTTCAGGAACCGAAGCATGCTGAACAACAGCAAGAGTTGGGTTTATGGGTGTAATTGAATTTTTCTCATTAGTCCAACGGTGTTTTTGCTCAATGGTTTTATCCTGTTCATTATTAATGAAAAACGACATTCGTTCCGTTTTTGTTACTCTACCAATGGCATCAATAATGCCTTCAAATATGTCAGTGTTATTTTTACTGATGAGAACTTTATCCGTTATTTGAGTAATTACACTGAGAATTTCGGTTTTGTAGGCAAGTTTCTTCTCCGCTTCGAGACGTTTTTGTGTTTCAATTGAAATAGCAATAAAATCGCAAATGGTTCGCGAGAAGTTGATGTCTTCTATATCCCAATTTTTTATTTTTGTGGTCGATTCAAAGCATAAAATTCCCATTAGCTCACCATTGGAATAGATAGGAGAATCCAGCATCGATTGGATGTGATTTTTCGGAAAATATTCTGGCCAAAATTCTTTAGTATCGTTATTTTCAAAAACATTACTGGCTACAATTTGGTTTTCTTTTTCGATTGCTTCAAAGTAAATAGGAAAATCTTTTTTGTAGAGTACAAATCCTTTTTCGTAGTAGTCTTTGTTGGCCAAATACAGTTCCGCACAAACAATTTTATCCTTGTGGTAATTCCAGAAACTGACTCTATTGATATCCACTTTTTCAGCAACTGTTTTTAATAAATAGCATAAAAAGTCATCAAATTTTTCTTGATTTGAAAAACTTTTAATGGTCAGTTGTTTGATGACATCGTTGTATTTTCTGATTTTCTTTTCGCGTCGTCGGGTTTCAATTTCGATGTTTTTAATTAAAGTGATATCGCGCGCAATAACTGTAAACCCGATTACTTTTTTCCCAAACTCGTCTTTTTTTATGGATACATTTTGCGATAACCAAATCGTTTCACCTTTTTTATTTAATATAGGAAAAATAAAGGTTGGAAAATCTTTAATGTCTTTTAAAGATACATTATAGAATTCATGAACTCTTTCTTTATAGTCTTTTCGGACAAAATAAGTAAAATGTTTTTGATACATTTCTTCTAAAGTGTAGCCCATTATTTTTTCAGCATACGTATTGATGAAAGTGTAATTTCCTTCGGTATCTGTTTCATAAATAATATCAGTTGCACTTTCGATTAAATTACGATGTTGATTTTGAATATGAACTTGTTCGGTTACATCTTGACCAATTCCGATAATTAAATCATCTGAAAATTTTTTATCTTTCCATTGGATGTATTTAAACTGACCATTTTTGCATTTCAATCGTCTGACGTAGAGTCGGTTATCAATGTAATTTTCATGATATTGTTCACCTATAAATTCAGCATCTTCGGTTAATTCCCAGAAGCGCATTCCCATTACTTCATTGGGTGTATATCCTAAAAATTCTTTGACTTGATCACTACAATAGGAAACTTCTCCTTTTTTATTGGTTGCTATAGTGATTGAATTTCCTTTGTTAACAATTTCATTAGCAAACAGAAATTTATTTTTGGTTTCGAGCAAAGCAAAGTGTCTTGCCAAGTGTATTCCAGATGAAATCAAAAAAGAATTAAAAAGAATAATCGATAAGTTTTTTGTGAGAAATTCAAAATAGTAAAAAACAAAGCAAAGCGTCAATGCATACGCCAGGAAAATCATATAATGAGCAAATCTTTTAAAGAGAAAGTAAGAGATGAAAAAAGCAATGATTAGACTCACATAGGAAACTAATTCAAAAGGTTTAAAAGCGATGTTGAAAAGTATAAAATGAAAATACCCAATAAAAATACTTAGGAAGATATAATTGATATTTTTATTGAACCATTTGTTTTTTAACGTTAAAATGTAAATTAGGATGAGTGCAATTCCGACACTAACGTTTATTTTAAGCAAACTTATTGAGCGAACACTATTGATTTCATAAATAATTTCCATTACTGGAATTATGATTCCCATTGCAAGAAAGTACATTCTAAATTGTCTTTCTTTGGGTTCGAGTTTTGAATAGTTTGTTTTGATGTTAAATTTTGTTTTTGAGAAACGATACATCAGTAATGATACTACTAAAAGTAATACTAAAACAATACTCGTTTTCAAAAGATTGGAACTAATAAAGCTTACGCCATAACTATTCAAAAACAACAAGTACTTCACATCCATTTGGAAATGTGAAGTACAATTATTAATTATTTGAATAGAGGCAATCATTATTCTTCTGTTGTACCAATTTCGTCGATAATATTAGTTTCTCTAATTGGTAAAATCTCATTGTAAATACAAAAAATCGTTGAATACATAAGAGGCAATGTGAAGAAAATACCAATACAAAGTCCTATAAATCCTAAGGCTGTTAAAATAATAGCAACTATTAGTAGACCTAAAATAATTAAAAAGTTTTTTGCAACCAATTTGAAACTTAGGCTAATAGCATCAATAGCTTTCAAATTTGAAAAAATAATAATTGGAATTGTCAAAGTGGTCAAAAAAGCAATTGTATAGGTGATAATCATGCCAACAAATTCCATATTTAAGAATTGAAACAATAAACCAAAACAACCAGAAACAGATGCTATAATAACACCAGATAAGAATAATTCTTTAAAATAAATGGTTTTAAAATAGTGAAAAAGAGTTCCGATTTCGTATTGTTTATTGCTATTTGCAGCATATGCCATTTGATAAATTCCAGCTGTAAAATTAGCTGACACACCCGAAAAAACAGCCATAAATAGTAGATAACCAAGAATTATTGTAATCGAATATTCGGTTATTTTAAAATTAGTCATTGCTTCATTAAAAGCATTAAAGCCAACAAAAATGGCTATTAAACCTAATATAATTGCACAGTAAATAATTCCTAAAATAATCATTGAAACTCCAGCAATTCCTACAATTTTTTTATAGATGTTAAATGCTTTTTCAAGTACAGTTCCAAAATCCAATTCGGTTGAAAAATTGTTGTTTTTTTGTGGTTCTTTGTAATTGTTCATTATGTATGAGTTAGTGTTAATTTAAAACCAATTTAGTAATTTTTTTAATAGGTTAATTTTATTTTTATAAGGCGCGTAGCGAAAAGGCAAATCGAGCCAATTGGCTTTTTTTACGATTGCTTTTTTATGCGAAAAAGTAGTAAAGCTTAGTTGACCGTGATAGGCTCCAATTCCGCTATTTCCAACACCTCCAAATGGCAATCGTTTATTTGAGAAATGAATTACAGTATCGTTGATGCATCCACCACCAAATGAATAGGTTTTCATTATTTTTTTTGCCCAAGCCGAATTGTTCGAAAAAACATACAGTGAAAGAGGTTTTTCGTACTGCGAAATTATAGATTCGATTTCACTCTCATTTTCATAACTTAAAATAGGTAAAATTGGCCCGAAAATCTCCTCTTTCATAATACCGCTTTCTAACTTTGGTTCATCTAAAAGAGTAGGAGCAATGTAGTGGTCATTCTCGTTGGTTTGACCACCGTAAAGAATTTTTTCATTTTTCAATAATTCAACCAAACGCAACCAATTTTTGTTGTTTATAATCCTAGGGAAATCAGTTGACAACTCTGGGTTTTCTCCATACGCCAATCGAATTTCTTCAATTATTGCTGTAACAATTTTAGTTTTAATTTTTGAATTTACCAAAAGATAATCGGGAGCAATACACGTTTGCCCAGCATTGAGAAATTTACCCCAAACAATTCGTTTAGCGGTCAATTTCACATTGCAATTGGCATCAATAATACACGGATTTTTCCCACCTAATTCCAATGTAACTGGCGTCATAAATTCGGCTGCAGCTTTTGCCACAATTTTTCCAACAGCAACACTTCCGGTAAAGAAAATATAATCCCAACGTTGATGTAAAAGTTGTTGCGCCAATTCGACTCCGCCTTCTCGAACTTCAACATGGCTGTTATCGAAAACTTCACCAACAATTTTTGAAATGATTTTTGATGTATTTGGAGTTAATTCAGATGGTTTCAACACGACTTGATTTCCAGCAGCAACCGCAGCAATCAAAGGACAAAAGGCGAGTTGGAATGGATAATTCCACGGAGCAATAATTAAAACTTTCCCGTAAGGTTCACTTAAAATGTAATCACTCGATGGAAAGTTCAACAAAGAAGGAAAAACTCGTTTTGGTCTTGCCCATTTATTGATGTTTTTTAAAGTGTGTTTTAAATCGGAAATAACATAGCTAGTTTCGGTGACGATGGCTTCAAACTCTGGCTTTTTGAAATCATTATACAAAGCCGAAACAATTTCATTTTCGTACTTTCTAATGCAATTCAGAAGCAGTTTTAATTTTTCTTTCCGATAACTAATACTTGTTTTGTACTCCATATTTTATAAAAATGCCCATCTGAAACCAGTATAAATATCCGCTTGTTTGCTATCGTTAATCAAAGCCGTAAGAATCGAACCTGAGCCTAAGTAGAATCCGCCTAAGCGAAACCCAATTCCAGTATTGAATCCCGAAATTTCACTGTTTGAAAACGGAATATAAGCTTCAAAAAAGCCTAAATTAATGCGTGGTGTAAGAGTGAAACTATTTTGAACCGTGATTTGGTCATTCTCATTGTCATCATTCATTTTTTGTTGCAAATAGCCTGAAACATACAAAGTCGGAATGATTTTCAAATCGGCATACAAAGTAATGGTTGTTGGTAGATTTACTTTAAAATCTTTGTTGGATGTTTCTTTGGTCAAATAACCGCTATTCAATAAAATAGTTTCAATTTCTTGCAAACTATCTACATTTTCAAACTGATTCAGGTTTAAACTTTCTGCTCCTTCAATCACTAAACTATAGTTGGTTGATTGATTATTATCATCCTTGAAGGTCATCGAACCAATATTTCGGATGGAAATTCCAGCATTTAGTTTGTAAGTGTTTTTATTGTTCTTTCCTTTATCAATGGCATTATCCAATGCTTTAGTATCTTTCAATTGATAATTCAAACCAATATCGCCAGCAAACCCGTTTAAACCACCAAAAATAGATTGAGTATAATCGTCAAAATTCGAAAAACTATCCGCTAAACTTCCCGAATAGGAAAAATTTACCATTGCATTGGTTTGAGTCAATGAAGCTTGACCTGTAGTTTGTACTATTGTACCAGTGAACTGATCGGCACCTAAATTGGCATACGAACCCGGAAAAAGTAACTTTAGAGTAACTCCACCATTTATTTTATGCTTAACATTGTCAACGAATGTTCTTCCTAGAACCAGATTGAATTCGCCCCAAGTTGTTCCGTTGATTCTTTGATTAAAGTCGTTACTAATTGTCGTAGTTGATAAAAGACTACTCAAGCCTGAATTATTAATTGCATCACCTAATTTTGTATCAACATCAACGATATCCAATTTAGCATTGGCTTTAGTATAAAAACCAAACGCCCATTTATTGTGTTTTATGGCTAAACCCGGACCGTAAATTTCGGCATCAATACGCATGTTTACGGGTTCGTCACCAACAAAAATTAAGTCTTCAATATTTTTATCGGAAGTGATGTCACTAAAACCAATTTTATTATTTGCAACGTTGAAACTAAGCCCGAAAATATTGGTTTCGAATTTGTTAGACATATTGAGCAATTCGGCTGGATTCATTCCGGCAGTAATGATTCCGACACGATTCGAAGTATTTAAACCCGAAAAATGTTCCTGTGAATAGGATTGGATGGCAAATAATGCTGCGGAAATTAAAAATAATTTTTTCATAGTAATTGTTTGTAGATTTGGATACATAACAGTTGTATTGCCTAAAACCCTAAGCAATTACGAAGTAAAAGTACACTTTTTATAGTGAATTCCAAATTGCATCATTTGGAGTAGGCGCAACTAGAGTCAGTTCTTCTTTCGAAACAGGGTGAATGAAAACTAATTTTCGTGCATGTAGATGAATGCCACCATCAGGATTGCTACGGTCGAAACCATATTTCAAATCGCCTTTTATTGGGCAACCAATGGCTGATAATTGTGATCTAATTTGATGATGTCTTCCTGTGTGAAGATTGATTTCTAGTGCAAAGTAATTGTTTAATTCTTTGATGATTTTGTAATCTAAAGAAGCTTTTTTACTGTTCGGAACTTCTTTTGAATGAGCTTTTGAAGTATTGTTTTTTTCATTGCGAACAAGGAAATGAACAAGATTATCTTCATTTTTCGCAGGGCGATTTTTCACCACTGCCCAATAGGTTTTTTGAGTTTCTCTTTCGCTAAACATTTTGTTCAATCGTTCTAGCGCTTTGCTTGTTCGGGCAAAAACTACAATTCCAGTTGTAGGTCGATCCAAACGATGTACTACTCCTAAAAAAACGTCTCCCGGCTTGTTGTATTTTTCTTTGATGTATTCTTTTACAATTTCCGAAAGCGGTTTGTCTCCCGTTTTATCGCCTTGTACAATATCGCCCACACGTTTGTTAATCACAATAATATGATTGTCTTCGTGAAGAATTTGGAGGTTGGTTTTGTTGCTTAGAATTTTCAAAAAGTAATGAGATTATATGATTTTAAGACTGTAAGACTATTAGACTGTAAGACTGTATGATCGTTTATTTTAATGTTACTTGAAAATTATACATCATCTTTGTCATTATATCAATTTTTGATAGTAGCGGATTTAAATTTTCCTCTGTAATAAACCCAAGATCATTAGAAATCAATAATTGTGTTTCAATTTCGTAGGCTGAACCAATTGCTATTTCAAGAAATCGAGCAAAATCTTTATTTGACTTTCTTGATGAACCTTCAGCTATGTTGGAAGGAATTGAAACCGATGATCGTCTGAGTTGAGTTGTTAAACCAAACCTTTCCTCATTTGGAAAATGATTAGTAACCAAATAAATTTGTGTGCAAAATTGTCGGCTTTGTTTCCAAATCTCTAATTGTTTGAATCTGTGCATATAATTAATTTTTAGGCGTTTATAATTGTTTAAACAAGCTTTTCAAATCTAATCGTATAATGACGTCAAATCATAAAGTCTTAATATCTTACTTTCTTAAGATCATACAGTCTTAAAATCTTACTGTCAAAAACACTAATATTGCTCATTCACATTCGGAAAGTCCTTACTCTTCACATCATCCACATATTTCCCTATAGCTGAAGTCATTTGTTCGTATAAATTCAAGTATCTTCTTAGAAAACGCGGACTGAATTCGTTGTTCATTCCTAACATGTCGTGGATGACTAAAACCTGACCGTCAACACCGCCACCAGCACCAATTCCGATGACTGGAATCGAAATACTTTGTGCTACTTTTTCGGCCAAAGCCGCTGGAATTTTTTCTAAAACTAATGCAAAACAACCAATTCGTTCGAGCATTTTGGCATCTTCCATTAACTTTTCTGCTTCGGCTTCTTCTTTGGCGCGAACAGTGTACGTTCCGAATTTGTATATCGACTGTGGAGTTAAACCCAAATGTCCCATAACCGGAATTCCAGCGTTTAATATCTTTTTAATTGAATCTTTAATTTCGCTTCCACCTTCCATTTTTACTGCATGTCCGCCACTTTCTTTCATTATTCTGATGGAAGAACGCAAGGCTTCTTTGGAATCCGATTGATAACTTCCGAAAGGCAAATCAACTACAACTAAAGCACGATCAATCGCACGAACTACACTCGATGCATGATAAATCATCTGATCTAAAGTGATGGGTAAAGTCGTTTCGTGTCCAGCCATAACATTACTTGCCGAGTCGCCAACTAATATTACATCAACGCCAGCAGTGTCAACGATTTTGGCCATAGTGTAATCGTAAGCAGTAAGCATCGAAATTTTCTCACCATTGGCTTTCATTTCGATTAATGATTTGGTAGTGATTCTTTTGTAATCTTTTTTGGCAACTGACATAGCTGGTTTTTTAGAATTTAAGACTGTAAAAGTACTAAAATCGATTAGTTTTGTAATAAATAGATTAAAAATTATACTAATTCAGAAAATAATTTCAGCAGATGAAGAATACCGTTTTGATTTTAATTTTCTTTTTTACGACTTTCATCCAAGCACAAAACAAAGAAGTGCAACAAACCATCGAAACTTTTTTTGACGGTTTTCATCAAAGAGATTCGATTAAAATTAAAACTGTTTGTGCAGAAACAATGATTTTGCAATCCATTTTGGAAGGGAAAAAAGGAACAAAATTGGAAAATGAAAAACCTTCTGAATTCTATAAATCGATTGCTACAATTCCAAATGACATGCAATTTCAAGAGAAAATCTTGAGTTACAACATTCAAGTTGATGGAACAATGGCACACGCTTGGACGCCTTATGAATTCTACATTAATGGAAAATTTAGCCATTCAGGAGTCAACGCTTTTACTCTTTTTAAAGAGGATGACGTTTGGAAGATTATTCATTTAATTGACACCAGACGGAAATAAATCGGAACTTATTGTCTTTAAATTGTGCAAAAAAAAAATCTACAAAATGTATGTTTTTTGTAGATTTTTAAATTCATCAAAACCTGTTTGTCAAACTAGAATTTCGAAACAATAGGTTCTTCTATTGATAAAAAAAAGACTATTCTTTGATTGCTAATTAGCCATCGCATCACGCAGTTGTTTTACTTTGTCATGATCTGATTTTAATAATGAATACTGTTTGTTTAGCATAGCTTGTTCACTAGAATTAGTATCTTGATGGTCTTGAATTAATGTTTTTTTGTAGGTTTCAAGTATCACATCTTCTCCATATTCACAAGAATCAAGTATTGTTTTTCTGTCGTTACCCGTAAATGCTGCTTTTACATCCATCCAAACTCTAAAGAATTTTCCAGTTACTCTTGTACCTTCATCAGGAGTTCCACCCAAATTTTTAACTTCTTCCACTAATTCTTTACGATTCTTTACACTTGTTTCCATCATATCTGAAAAAAGCATTTTTAAATCGGTTTCTTGAGCTTCAGCTTCAGCAGTTTTGTATCCTTCAATTCGGTCATTATTGATTACAATTAATGAGTTGAATACTTCAATTTTTTTTTCGTTGTCCATTGTACTTAAATTTTTATGATTTTTATTTATGTAAAATTCACTGTTTTGACCATTCAAAGTGTTACAGATACTTTACGATAAGTTGTAATATTCATACTTGGTTTTTGATTTACATAATTGATACTCGACGAAAATAAATCTTTATAAAATCTTTATACTTTTTGGAGTTTATAAAATGTTTTACTTACACCATTCGCCGTAACTTTGTCAAAAATTAAAAGCAATGGATTTTACTTCCAAAAACAAACCCATACAACAGTATTGGATCAGCTTTTTATCAATTGCAACAGTTACGCTATTTGGATTGTTGGTTAGAGACCTATTTGAATACAAAGTAGTGGGTTATTTATTGTTAGTTGTGGTTTCCATCTTAGCGATTTTTTTTGAAATTAAAGCAGTTCTTCTAGCTGCTGTACTGAGCGCTTTGGCATTGAATTTCTTTTTCATCAAACCGTATTACACTTTTCATATTGACAGTACAGAAGATTTTTTACTCTTCTTATTGTTTTTTATCATTGCATTAATAAATGCGGTTTTGACCCACAAATTCAAGCGAATGCAGCGCGCCATTCAAGCTAAAGAAACACGAGCCAGTACTTTAAAATTATACAATACTTTGTTGGATTCGCTTTCCCACGAATTGCGAACTCCCATTTCGGCTATTTTGGGTTCTATCGATATTTTGCAACAAAAAAACGTGTCATTATCGACAGAAACTCAACAAAAATTACACAATGAAATTGAAAAAGCTTCCATGAAATTGAACTATCAAGTGGAGAATTTGTTGAATATGTCGCGCTTGGAATCAGGTTATATTCAACCTAAATTGGATTGGTGTGATGTTAAAGAAATCATTTACAACGTTTGTAGTCGATTGTCTGAAGAAACTAAAAACCATAAAATTGTTTACAAAATCGACGAAAATCTACCGCTTTTTAAATTGGATTATGGTTTGTTAGAACAAATCATTTACAACCTGATTTACAATGCATCACAACACACTCCAAAAGGAGTAACTATAACCATTCAAGCGCATTTTGATGTTGATGTGGATTACGAGCGACACATCGATTTAATAAAGAAATGCATTATCACGATTTCGGATGATGGTTATGGATTTCCAGCCGATGAAATAGATAAAGCGTTTGATAAATTTCATCGTTATAAAGATTCAAAAACAGGTGGAACTGGGCTAGGTTTGTCAATTGTTAAAGGTTTTGTTCAAGCGCAAAACGGAACCATTACATTGCATAATGCCGAAGAAGGTGGTGCCGTTTTTAGACTCGAATTTGTTGCCGAAAGTTTACCTTTAAATGCGTTGAAAAATGAATAATTGCCCAACAATATTGGTTATTGACGATGAAGTCCAAATCCGTAAACTTCTCGAAATTTCATTGGAAGCCAATAGTTATAAAGTGATTTTTGCCGTCGATGGAAAAGAAGGAATCACGCTAGCCGCAAGTCATCAACCTGATTTGATTTTATTGGATTTGGGTTTGCCCGATATGAATGGACAAGAGGTTTTGTTGCAATTGCGCGAATGGTTTCAAAATCCGATTATTATTTTATCGGTAAAAAATACTGAAAATGAAATTGTTCAAGCATTGGATAATGGCGCGAATGATTACATGACCAAACCTTTTCGCACGCAAGAATTATTAGCTCGAATGAGAACAGCTTTGCGAAGTAATTTGACAAAAAACAATTCAGATTCAGTCTTAAATTTCGGAAATTTAGCGGTTGATTTAGTAGCTCGAACAGTTAAAGTAAACAATGAGATAGTAAAGTTTACTGCTACTGAATATAATTTGTTTACACTTTTAATTAAAAATGATGGAAGAGTATTAACTCATCAATACATTCTCAAAGAAATTTGGGGACAAACCTATTCGGATCAAACACAATATTTACGTGTTTTTGTGGCTCAATTGCGCAAAAAAATAGAAGAAGATCCTAATCGACCTAAGTTTATTATCACCGAATCGGGAGTTGGTTACCGATTTAATTCGGGTTAACAAATAATCTATAATTTATTTCATTCTAATCATTTGACGGAAACTGTACGGTTCACCGTTCGGGCATTCGCATGCCCATTTTAACTAAAATAAACAATAATGAACGCATCTACAAGACAAAAAATTACAGCCGCAACGCTATTAGTTGCACTCGGAATCATTTATGGCGATATTGGTACCAGTCCGCTTTACGTAATGAAAGCAATAGTTGGCGATCGACCAATTACTGAAGCTTTGGTGTATGGCGGAATTTCGTGTGTGTTTTGGACACTCACATTTCAAACCACTTTTAAATATGTTTTCTTAACTCTTTCGGCCGATAATCACGGTGAAGGTGGTGTTTTTTCGCTCTATGCTTTGGTCAAACGATTTGGGAAAGGAAAGTTAGTCATTCCAACCATACTTGGTGCGACAACACTTTTGGCCGACGGAATAATCACTCCTCCAATTTCAGTCGCTTCTGCTGTAGAAGGTTTGGAAGCGGTAATACCCAATTTGCCAACCATTCCGATTGTGATTGCAATTCTATCAGGATTGTTTATTTTTCAACGTTTCGGAACTCAAAAAGTCGGAATCATTTTCGGTCCAGCTATGGTTGTTTGGTTTTCAATGCTATTGATTTTAGGCTTTTCACAAATTGTACATCATCCGGATATTTTAAAGGCATTGAATCCGATGTATGCTTATGATTTATTGGTAGAATATCCAAAAGGATTTTGGTTACTAGGAGCGGTTTTCCTTTGTACAACTGGAGCCGAGGCATTGTATTCTGACTTGGGGCATTGCGGAAAAGAAAACATTCGCATCACTTGGATTTTTGTAAAAATAGCTTTGTTGACCAATTATTTAGGACAAGGCGCGTGGTTGATGCACCAAAATAGTGATTACTTAAATGGTTTGAATCCGTTTTACGAGATTATGCCACAATGGTTCTTAATCATCGGAATTGTGATTGCAACGTTAGCAGCTATAATTGCTTCTCAAGCCTTGATTAGTGGTTCTTTTACGTTGGTGAATGAAGCGATTTCATTGAGTTTTTGGCCGCGCGTTACTTTGAAAAATCCAACCAATTTGAAAGGCCAAATTTACATTCCATCAGTGAATACGATTTTGTGGGTCGGTTGTATTTTGATGATTTTATATTTTAAAAATTCAGCACACATGGAAGCAGCATACGGATTTTCAATCACCATTGCCATGCTAATGACTACTGTTTTATTGACCTATTATTTGGTATTCATCAAAAAAGTAAAAACCACTTGGGTTGTTTTGATTTTAATTGTGTTTTCGCTAATTGAAGTTTCGTTTTTTATTGCCAATGTAGTTAAAATAAAAGAACGATGGATGTTCTTATTCTTTGAATTATTCATTTTTATGGTGATGTACGTTTGGTATTTTTCACGTAAAATCAATAATAAATTTTTGAAATTCACCAATTTGATGGAACAATCGAATATGTTGAATGAATTGAGCGAAGACGACCAAATTCCGAAATACGCCACTCATTTAATTTATCTCACAAAAGCGAATAAAACCTACGAGATTGAAGAGAAGATAGTCAAATCAATATTTTCAAAAAAGCCAAAAAGAGCAGATGTGTACTGGTTTTTGCACATCAACAGAACGAATGAACCTTTTACTTTAAATTATGAAGTGGTTGAACTTTTAGACGATAAAGTCATCAAAGTGATTTTGAATGTTGGTTTCCGTGTACAACCTAAAGTGGAATTATATTTCAAGAAAATTGTGCAAGATTTGGTTGAACGCAAAGAACTCAATCTGCATATTCGTCCAGATGGTTCGACCAAATACAACTCAGAACCCGATTTGAAATTTGTCATCATCGAAAAATTCATTTCGGTTGAAAACGAATTTGCCTTAAAAGAAGGCTGGCTCTTGACGTCTTATTTCTGGCTCAAAAAACTCTCACTTTCAGATGAACGCGCCTTTGGTTTGGACAAAAGTGATGTGGCTATCGAAGAATATCCGATGGTGTATTCGCCAGTAAACAGTCTTGAATTGAATCGGAAAAATTAATACTATTGCACTATGAAAAAATCACTTTTATTTACAACATTATTCTTTTTTAATCTATTTTTTGCTCAAGAAAAATCCGATTTTAAAATTAACTTTTCTGGTTTCTTAGAAACGTATTACGCTTTCGATTTGAATCAGCCCACTACTGAAACTAAGTTGCCGTTTATGTACAATTACAATCGGCATAACGAATTCAATGTCAATATTGGTTTGCTTCGAGCAAAAGTAGAATATGAAAACGCGTATGCCAACATTGCCTTGCATTCAGGAACTTATGTGGATGATAATTATGCCAATGAAAAAATCAAGTACTTGAACGAAGCTTTTGTGGGTTTGTATTTGGATCAAGCCAAAAAGAATACCATAGAAGTCGGAATTTTACCCAGTTATATTGGGTTTGAATCGGCCACAACAGCGACTAATTTGACATTGACACGATCAATTTTGGCTGAAAATTCGCCGTATTTTATGACTGGTGTAAAATACAACTACAAACCTAATGCGAAATGGAGTTTCTCAGGTTTGGTGACTAATGGTTGGCAGCGAATCAATCGACCTGAAAAAGATGTGATTCCAGCATTTGGAACTCAAATTATCTACAAATCTTCGGATAATTCAACACTCAATTGGAGCACATTTGCAGGAAAAGAATATTATGGAACGGAGTTAGCCATGCGTTATTTTAGTAATGCCTATTGGGATTACAAATGGAATTCCAAATGGCGTACTATTGTTGGTTTTGATTACGGATTGCAAGATGTATCATCGCGAAACCAAAAGCATGAAAGTTGGCTAAGTCCTGTAGCGATTGCTCAGTATTCATTAAGTTCAAAATGGCAAACTGCTTTTAGAGTTGAATATTATCAAGACAAGAAAAACATAATTATAGCGACTAATGATGCCTTTGAAACGATGGGTTTTTCATTCAATGCCGATTATTTGTTCGATTCAAAGGTAAAATGGCGCACAGAAGCCCGTTATTTGGACAGTAAAGAAAAAGTTTTTGTTAAAGAAGACGATTTAATTAACTCCAATTTCTTTCTGACAACAAGTTTGAGTTTTGAGTTTTAATTTTATATTTTAGCTCACTCTCAAACCCAATTTCATGCAAAGCAAATTAGCAGTTGTTAAACGGTATTTCCGATTCCTTTTTGATCTAAAATCGACACAAGAAGATGAAGAGTTAACGTATAACGAAGTCAAGGAAGGAATTGTTTTCAAAGGGAAAAACCTTTGGTTGTTGGCTATTGCGATTGTGATCTCATGTATTGGTTTGAACATCAATTCGAAGTCTGCCGTAATTGGAGCAATGATTATTTCACCGTTAATGGGACCGATTTTTGGAATTGCTTTTTCGTTGGGAATTTCAGATGCTGATTTACTTAAATTGAGTTTTCGAAATGCGCTGCGAATCATCATCATCAGTTTGATTTTCTCTACTTTATACTATTTGATAACGCCGTATTCGATTCCAACAGACGAATTATTATCGTTTTCAAAACCTACCATTTTTGATGTTTTATTGGCTTTTGCTGGCGGAATAGCGGGTTTTATAGCCATTTCCCGTCACAATGGAACTCAAGTTTTGATTGGTGTAGCTGTTGCAACATCGTGTATTCCGCCTTTATGTACTGCTGGTTTCGGATTAGCTACTTGGCAATGGCAATATCTAGTTGGTGGTTTGTATACGTATTTAATAAATGCCTTGTTTATTTGTGTTGGTGCCTATATCATTGTACGCTTTTTAAAATTTCATAAACAATCCGATGCTATTGTAAAAAACGCACATTCATGGTTCGGGATTTTAACTGTAATTACCATTTTACCTGCCATTTATCTGGCGTATGAATTGGCATCTGAAAATGTATTTAAAAGTAAAGCACAGTTTTTTGTAAATTCTGAAATTGATTCCAAATACCATGTGGTCGATACTAACATTGATTCGGAATTGCAATTAATTGAAGTAGACATTACCGTTGAAAATTACGATGAAAGCCTACAAAAAAACATCGAAAAAAAATTGAACGATTTTAAACTTCAAAACGCTAAAATTAAAGTCTATCAAACCATTGAAGCAGGAAATCATAATCGGAATGAGTTTGATTCATTACGTAAAGAAATTGAAGCTTTGAAACAACAAGTAAAAAGCGATAAATAAAAACTTTAAATTTCAGCCATCGGTGTTGAAAGCGAATTGGGTTTAGGAAGTACTTTTTATTTTAAATTGAATGTATAAACTACAATTGAATTAATTATGAAACTATAACTAATAATCATGTAACATACTTCTTGTGCTTCACATTTAACTTTGTCCTATAACAATTTAATATTGAAAAACATGAAAACAGTAAGCTTAGTAAAAACGAGTATGATGGTTGCCTTGGTATTGGGAATGGGATTTATAGGAAGCTCTTGTAGTGATGACGATAATGGAGGAGAAACTGTTGCACCATTAGCTGGAAAATGGAGATTTAGTAAAGTAGGAACAACAATTAATGGTGTAGAAACCTTAGTTGACGCACCGCAAAATCAAGCAGGCTGTGAAAGAGACTTTATTGAGTTAAAATCGGACAACACTCTTGTTGAAGGTGACTATGATTCGACCATAGATGCTTGTGCATTGTTTACAGATAACGGAATTTATTCTAGATCAAATAACAATTTAACACGTGTGGTTGATGGAGTTACGACAGTTCAAGATATTGAAAATTTAACACTTAGTGAACTTAAATTAAAAAATGCTAGCGGTGCTATTGAATTGTACATCAGATAGTTTATCTGAATGATTCTTTTACTCTTGCCTTTTTAAGGAAGCTGAGTCTGAAACGGAGACGACTTACCAAAGTGGTTTCCGTTTCTTTTCTTATGGAAAATGATTTAACAATCGGCTACATTTACCGCAACTGCCAATCCACCTTCGGAAGTTTCTTTGTATTTAGAGTTCATGTCTTTGGCGGTTTGCCACATGGTATTAATGACTTTATCCAACGGAACTTTGGCATTTTTAGCATCAGTTTCCATGGCTAATTCGGCGGCATTAATCGCTTTTATTGCTCCCATAGTATTGCGCTCGATACACGGAATTTGCACTAAACCACCAATCGGATCACACGTCAATCCCAAATGATGTTCCATGGCAATTTCGGCGGCCATTTGTACTTGCTCTGGAGTTCCACCCATAACTTCACACAACGCAGCAGCAGCCATCGCAGAAGAAACGCCAATTTCAGCTTGACATCCGCCCATTGCCGCAGAAATAGTAGAACCTTTTTTGAAAATACTACCAATTTCGCCCGCGACCATCAAAAATTGTTTGATTTCTTTTTCGCCAGCATCGTGGTTTTCAATCACTAAATAGTACATCAAAACTGCCGGAATTACTCCAGCGCTTCCGTTGGTTGGAGCAGTAACTACACGACCTAAAGCAGCATTGACTTCATTGACAGCCAAAGCAAAACACGAAACCCATTTGAGGATTTGGCGGAATTTTACTTCGGTTTTGCGAATCGTTTCAAGCCATTCCTGTGGATTGTTGTAATTGGACAAACCTATTAAACCTTGGTGCATGTCAAAAGCGCGTCGACGTACATTTAATCCACCAGGAAGAATTCCTTCGCTATGGCAACCAATGTACATGCATTCGAGCATGGTGTTCCAAATGCGCATCAATTCGGAGTGGATTTCTTCTTCCGAACGCATTGATTTTTCGTTTTCATACACCACTTCAGAAATCGATTTATTCAAATCGTTACAATACGCTAGGAGTTCTTCCGCATTTTGAATCGGATAGGGAAATGCACATTTTATTTGATGCTTTTTCTTAGCATTGACGCGTTCTTCTTTGACTACAAATCCGCCGCCAATAGAGTAGAAGGTAGAGGAAAATTCCTTGTCGGAAGTATAGGCTGTAAACGTCAAACCATTGGCGTGAAAAGGCAAAAAGTTTTTATTAAAAACGATGTCAGTATCAGGAAAAAAAGCAATAGTGAATTGATTTCCTAGAATGAGTTGTTGGTTGGAATTGATGGAAGTAATGATTTTGTCAATGTTTTCGACGGGAATGTATTCGGGATCTTGACCACTTAAACCGAGCATTACGGCCAAATCAGTAGCGTGACCTTTCCCGGTTAACGATAACGAACCATACAAATCGACTTTTACGCGAGTTACTTTTTCCAATAACTGTTCTTGATGAAGTTCGGCTAAAAATCGTTCGGCAGCGCGCCATGGTCCGAGTGTGTGCGAACTCGATGGTCCGACACCAATTTTCAACATATCAAAAACCGAAATGCATTCTTCCATACCTAAACGTTTTGTTTCCATCACAAATATAAGCGAAAGAATTGTTGAATTTTTACTCAGCAGATTAAAAAATGTTTTTTTAGCAATTCAAAGTTGTTTTTTTTGTTGATAGTGTAAAAATAAAAGCTTGATTGTCATTTTTTTGGCATGAAAAAGGAGAGTTTTAATCCCTAATTAATTGTTATAATTTCGATTACTAAAACCCAATTCTCTATTTTTGCACCAAATTATTCCTGTGCAAATCAACAAATATTTTCTCGCAGCGCTTTCTTCCTTTATTATTTGGGGATTTTTTAGTTTGGCATTAAAACCATTACACGATTATCCGTCGTTGGATATTTTGTTTTACAGAGTGTTTTTTGCTACTGTTTTATTGCTTCTGATTTCTGCTTTCTTGAGAAGAAAAGTAGTGTTGCGCGATTGGCTGGCTTTGCAACAATTGACACAGAAAGAACGGATTAAAGCATTATTTCTAACAGTCGTTGGCGGGTTTTTACTCATTATCAATTGGTTTTTGTTCATTTATGCGATTAATCATGTGAGTTTGCAATCGGCGTCGTTTGCGTACATGATTTGCCCGATAATCACTACTATACTCGCTTTTATTATTTTGAAGGAACAACTTTCCAAGTGGCAATGGTTTTCGGTTGTGTTGTGTGTGATTAGTTGTGCCTTATTGTCAATGGGTCATGTAACCGAATTGATGTACAGTTTGACCATCGCCTTTTCGTTTGCTTTTTATTTGATTAGTCAACGTAAGAACAGTTTGTTTGATCGATTCAACATCTTAACGGTACAAATGCTAATTGCTTCGTTGGTTAGTATTCCTTTTTTTCCTGAGTATAGCGGTCCGATTCCCACAGCATCTTTATTTTATATATTATTGATGGTGGTTGTGGTAGTTTTTACCATTATTCCGTTGTTTTTGAATTTGTATGCATTGAAAGGAATGAACTCGTCGGAAGTTGGTATTTTGATGTACACCAATCCGCTGATTCACTTTTTTCTAGCCATTTTTTATTTTAAAGAAGAAATGAATGTAGTTCAAATAAGTTCGTATTTGTTGATACTGATTTCAATTGTCATTTTTAATGAAAAAGTACTTTTTAGAAAGCAATCGATTCAAGCGTAATTTCCACTGAAAAACAACTCGTACTAGCCCAGATCGCAGTGGAAAGCTTTGCTAGCAGAACGACTATTTTTTATTGACAGTACACCGCGACCAACGGAAGCGCGTGGAATGGCTTAGAAAAAAAGGAGTAATGGTAGCAAACTTGTAACGAAGAGCTGGAATTAGCTTCTAGAGAAGTTTCAAGTTTTATTTCGCTGCGCTACATACAATTCGGCTTCGCCTCGGGTCAAGTTTCAGGTTGATGGTGTTGAAAATGCCATCTTGTCATACAATTTACATAAAAAACTGCCAAAATCACCATAATTCTCTATTGGCATAATGATTGCTTTTTGTGAATCAAGTTTTGAATAGAAATAAAAAACGCACAATAAAATAATAAAAAAAATGGGAAAAATTATTGGTATCGATTTAGGTACAACCAATTCTTGCGTGTCAGTTATGGAAGGTGGAGAACCAGTTGTAATTGCTAATGCAGAAGGAAAAAGAACAACACCATCTGTAATTGCATTTGTAGACGGTGGCGAAATCAAAGTGGGTGATCCAGCAAAAAGACAAGCTGTAACAAATCCTACTAAAACCATAGCGTCAATCAAACGTTTTATGGGTAATAAATATTCTGAAAGTGCTAAAGAAGCATCGACAGTAGCTTATAAAGTGGTAAAAGGCGACAACGATACTCCACGTGTGGATATTGATGGTCGTTTGTATACACCACAAGAATTGTCAGCTATGACACTTCAAAAAATGAAAAAAACAGCCGAAGACTATTTAGGTCAAACGGTAACGGAAGCAGTTATTACGGTTCCAGCCTACTTTAACGATGCACAACGTCAGGCTACGAAAGAAGCTGGTGAAATTGCAGGTTTAAAAGTAATGCGTATTATCAACGAGCCAACGGCAGCAGCTTTGGCGTATGGTTTGGACAAACAAGGTAAAGATCAAAAAATTGCAGTATACGATTTAGGTGGTGGAACGTTTGATATTTCGGTATTAGAATTAGGAGATGGTGTTTTTGAAGTGCTTTCTACTAACGGTGATACTCACTTAGGTGGAGACGATTTTGACCAAGTAATCATCGATTGGATGGCGAACGAATTCAACAGCGAAGAAGGTGTTGATTTGCGTAAAGATCCAATGGCGTTACAACGTTTGAAAGAAGCCGCTGAAAAAGCTAAGATTGAGTTATCATCTTCAACACAAACTGAAATCAACTTGCCTTATGTAACGGCAACGGCTAGTGGACCAAAACACTTAGTAAAAACATTAACTAGAGCAAAATTCGAGCAATTGGCTGAAACTTTAGTAAAACGTTCGATGGATCCAGTAGCCAAAGCGTTGAAAGATGCAGGTTTGTCTACTTCTGACATTGACGAAGTAATTTTAGTGGGTGGTTCAACTCGTATTCCAGTAATTCAAGAGCAAGTAGAGAAATTCTTTGGTAAAAAACCATCAAAAGGAGTAAATCCGGATGAAGTAGTAGCGATTGGAGCTGCAATTCAAGGTGGAGTTTTAACTGGTGATGTAAAAGATGTATTATTGTTAGACGTTACGCCTTTATCATTGGGAATTGAAACTATGGGTAATGTAATGACTAAATTAATTGAGTCGAATACTACCATTCCAACCAAAAAATCACAAGTATTCTCTACGGCTGCGGACAACCAACCAAGTGTTGAAATTCACGTGTTACAAGGTGAAAGAACCATGGCGGGTGATAACAAAACGATTGGTCGTTTCCACTTAGATGGAATTCCACCAGCGCCAAGAGGTGTTCCGCAAATTGAAGTAACTTTTGATATTGATGCTAATGGTATCATCAAAGTTTCGGCTACTGATAAAGGAACTGGAAAATCGCATGACATTCGTATTGAAGCATCTTCAGGATTGACTCCGGAAGAAATCGAAAGAATGAAAAAAGATGCTGAAATGAATGCTGAAGCAGACAGAGTAGCTAAAGAAAAAGCAGATAAATTGAACGAAGCAGACAGTATGATTTTCCAAACTGAAAGTCAGTTGAAAGAACTAGGCGATAAATTATCTGACGATCATAAAGTAGGTATTGAAAGTGCTTTAACCGAATTAAGAGCAGCACACCAATCGCAAGATTTAGACGCTATTCAAAGAGGTTTAGACGCTGTAAACGCTGCTTGGAAAACTGCAACTGAAGCTATGTATGCACAAGGTGGCGCTGATCAAGGTCAGGCTCAAGAAGCACAGCCACAAGCTGATGCTAACGGAGATCAAACACAAGATGTAGATTTCGAAGAAGTAAAATAATGAATAGAGTTGGACTTCAGTAATGAATAGAGCTGGACTTCAGTCCAGCTTATTTTTGAATGAATATATAAATGGGTCGGATTTTAATCCGACCCATTTTTGTTTGTATTTTGACACGAATTACATCTATTATCACGAATTAATTTGTGGAAATTCTTGTAATTCGTGTCAAAACTATAAAGGTGTAAATCTTTGAAAGCAATTTTTATTTAACATCCAACAAGTAAAATATTTTATATATTAGCCATCTATAAAACCAAAAATAACATGAAAAGAATATTTTTATTGGTACTGATGACAATGATTAGTACTTCAACATTTGCTCAGAAGAAGAAATCAGTGGCAAAAAAACCAGCGACTACAACTACTGCAAAAGGAGTTTTAGCTAAAATAGATAATTTAGTAGCTGAAGTAAAAACGGGAAATTTTCAAGTTACCATTTCTGAAAACGGAAAACCGAAAGATGCTATTACAGTCAAAGCCGTTGATGCCAAATTTGCGCCGACCAATTGTAAATTGACTTCGTTTACAGCGAGTGGAGTTAAATTGTATTTATTGACTTGGACCGAAGTTGTGGTTATAAAATCCGATTTGAAAACAGAAAATTTAACCAATGTGTATTCGGTTGTCTATGAAATTCCGAATAAGAGACAAGTTTTTTCTAACACGCAAACTACTAATCATATTGTTGAAAAAGTATTTTTAGATCGATTAAAAACCGCTTCCGAAACTCAAGAAAAAATTAGAAGAGAAGGTTTTGAGTTTATATTGAATGCTGACGGTACAATTACTCAGAAAAACAAAACCCAAGAAAATAAATGGAAATACGATCCTGCTACTTTCGAATTTGTTGATGCAAAGAAAAAATAAATAAATACTAAAGTACTCTAAATAATAAACAAAAAACGTCCTACAATTAGGGCGTTTTTGTTATTTGAGCCTTATTCTTGAATAATAACTACTCCCATAATCATTTTAGAAGAGTTTAATTTTACATTAAGATTTTTATTTTTTGCCTTAACTTTTATTACCTTTTCCTTCAAGCCCATAAACGAAAACACTAATACATCGTTTACTTTTGCATTAATTGAAAATTTACCATTCATATCCGTTTGAACTCCTTTTGAAGTTCCTTTAATATAAACATTTGCGCCAGGTAAAGGTCCAATTTCATCAGAAACAACACCAGTAACAGTAAATTCAGCTTTAATTTTTGCTTCAATCGTAGGTTTCCCTTTTAAAAAAGAACCTTCAGTTTGCTCAACTTTTTGTTTTTCTTGAGCAGTAAGTTCTTCTGTTCCCAATACCAAAAAACTAATTACAGCCGAAGTAGTCGCCAACCAAATCGAACTTTTTTCTTTTGGAACAATTAACTCGCGATTCAATTGTGTATTTGCAAATCGTCCGCATAAAGAATCATTGCTTTGAATCGCTTTTGCAATTTCTCTATCAGATGATTGAGTAAAATCGAATACTTTTTTCAGACACGATTGACAAAAACGTCCTTGCTCAACAGGAGTCATTGCTGACCAGTTTTCAGAACATGGTTTTGGAATTGATATTGATAACTTACTACTCATGATGATCGTAATTTTATGATTATTTTTTTCTGAAAAGACATCCTATTGAGCGGAAAATTCGACCCAAGAAAGTGCCTTTTTTTTCTATTTTACAGCCTACAGATATAGCTCCGCCAACTATTGTAGTATATGTTGATTTCAATTGATATTGTTCATCCATATAAATTATATAATGTCCTTTTTCTGAATCAAACGAAATCTCTTGTGAGACGAAATCCTTCTTAGTAAATTTTAGAGTGTCTCCTCTTTCTATTTTAATGGCGAATTTGCCTTTTGCATCTGAGTATACAACATTGTTTTTTCCATTAACAGTTATTAGTACATCGGATAATTTTTCAGACTCATAACTAATGATTTCTCCTCTCACATCAATTAGGTCGCTGTAAGTACTGCTTATTTTTAAGCTAGTTTGTTCCGATTTTGGTTGTTCTTGCGCTACAATTTTCTCAGTTCCCAATCCCATAAAGCTAATCACAGCCGAAGTAGTGGCCAACCAAATCGAACTTTTTTCTTTTGGAACAATTAATTCGCGATTCAGTTGAGATTCTGAAAATCGGCCACACAAGAAGCCATTTCTTTCAAACGCCTTGGCAATTTCTCTATCAGATGATTGTGTAAAATCGAATACTTTTTTCTGGCACGATTGACAAAACCGGCCTTGCTCAACAGGAGTCATTGCTGACCAGTTTTCAGAACATGGTTTTGGAATAGTGATAATGGGTCTTTTCATAATTGTAGCTTTTAAGTATAGAGGCTATTTGTTATGAAAAGGTTGGAAGAGTCTTACTTTTTTTTGATTATAAGATTTTTGATTGCTTTGACAAAATTGTTTTTCGGATTCTTACCATGTTCTTGCGTATACCGAAGACAAACTATTTCTTCAAAGTTTTCATTGCTGTTTTCAGAAAAATCAAATACGTTTTTTTGGCACAAATTACAAAACCGAGCTTTTTCGGTTGGGTTCATTTGCAACCAATTTTCTTGGCACACTTTCGGAATAGCTGTATTCTTTTTGGATGACATTTATTGTTATGGATTAATTCGAATCTCAAACATTTTATCCCAGTTTTTACCCGTTACAAAAAAGGTTTTTGTAGCCGCATTATAAGCGATTCCATTTAATACATCTGTATCGGGTAATTTTGTAATTTTAGTTTCTAAATCGGCCAAATTTAGTATTCCTTCTACAGCTCCAGTTTTCGGATTAATAACGGCTATGGCGTCTTTTTGGTATACATTTCCGAAAATTTTTCCGTCCACCCATTCCAATTCATTCACCGCTTCAATTCTAGTTTTCAATGAATATACATTAATGTAATCCAATTCTTTGAATGTATTTGGATCTAAAATATGAATGCGTTCCGATTTGTCGGTCATGTATAAATTTTTGCCATCATTAGTCAAACCCCAGCCTTCCATATTTTGTGGATACGAAAACTGTTTTTCTTTCTTCAATGTCTTAGCATCATAAACAAATGCTGTATTTTCTTGCCAAGTCAGTTGATAGATTTTATCATTCAAAAAAGTAATTCCCTCGCCAAAATAACGCGCATCCAAATCTACTTTTACGTCTACTTTTCCTGTTTTGTAATCGGTTTTACGTAATGTTGATTCGCCGTATTGACCTGTTCCTTCGTACAAAACTCCGTTGTAGAATTCCAATCCTTGTGTATAGGCAGATGTATCATGTGGATAGGTGTTGACAATAGTATAACTCAATAGTTTAGGCTGTACATTAGATACAATTTCAATTTGTGTCGAATCTTTTTCCACTTCACCATCGTAATAGACAGAAGTTTTTACCTCACCAAAGCCTAACTTTTCATTTTTTAATTCATATGTGAATAAAGTTCCCTCTTTTTGTGAACCCACTCTTTTATCGTTGATAGCATATACGATACTATCAATTTTTTCAGAATTCGGATTTAACACCTCAATTGATAGGGATTCGTTTAAAGAATACTGAGCTTTTAATTTTTTTTCATTGATGTTAAATGCGTCTTCTGTACCTTGGCAATTGGTTAATAATAAACCTAATAAAATGAATGCTAATGCGTTATATTTTTTCATTGAAAAGTGATTGTATTTTATAAAGACAAATGTATTATTTATGATGTTAATTTCTTGCAAAAATATAAAAAGATTGTATCTTTGCCGCGGCAAGTCCTACACGACCAGCTCCTGCAGAATCCTCCAGGATGGGAACATAGCAAAGGTATGCGGTTGTAGCGGTGCGATGTAGGTCGCTTGCCATTTTTTAGTCATTGCGAGGCACTAAGCAATCTCAATTAGTAATCATCTGAACTCTGTTTCAGATTTTTTTTTAACTCCAATTTTCCTTTAATGAAATTATCTTGGCAAATAGTTCGATTTGTTTTAAAGGAAACTTTCTCCATCGCTTACGGCAATTATTCTCATCGTGATGCTCTTATTGTTTCTTTAAAGAAGCACAATTGTGTTGGTTATGGCGAATGTACCGCAATTGATTACTATCATGTTAATTTAGATGATTTTGTTGCTGATTTGCAACGTGTTCAATCGAAAATTGAAAGTCAAAATGCTATTCATCCCAAAGAGTTTTATGCCTTTTTACTGCAATTGAATTTGCCAAGTTTCTTGCGTTCAGCGCTTGATTGTGCCTATTGGGATTTGTATGGAAAACTCGAAAGCCAAAGTTTTTTGGAGTTGAATTCGATTTCCCTAAACCAACTTCCCGAATCTTCCATTACAATTAGTGTAGATGCTATTGATAATCAAATCAAGAAAATTCAACAATCCGAATGGGCAAAATTTAAAGTGAAATGCAATCATTTTGATCCAGATGCAATTTTAAAATTACTTCAATTGGATAATGAAATTGCATTGGATTCAAATGGTAGTTTTAACCAAGAAAATTGCTTATGGTTGCAGCAGAATGAATTGATTTCAAAGTTTACTTATCTTGAACAACCAATGAAAACAGGAAGCGAGAATTATTCCGTTTTAAAGGCAAACGGTTTTGCCAATTGGATGGCTGATGAAGATTGTCAGGATATTTTGGCTTTGCCACTATTGCGACAGTATTATCAAAGTATCAATATTAAATTGGTTAAATGCGGAGGATTAACTCCAGCGCTCGAGATGATTCAACACGCCCGAACCTTAGGGTTTAAAATCATGATGGGTTGCATGACCGAATCGACAGTAGGTATTTCCGCAGGAGCAGTTTTGGCTCCGCTTTGCGATTACGCTGATTTGGATGGAGCCAATTTGATTTCCAATGATATCGCCAAAGGAAATCACATTGTTAATGGTAAGTTGCATTTTAGTGAAAAACCAGGCTTAGGAATAGAGTTAATCTAAATCAGTTTTTTATCTTTAGCCAAAATAAAATAGAATGAAATTTCAGCCAATAGTTCCAATGATTTGGACGAATAAATTACAAGAAACCGTTGATTTTTATTGTGATATTCTCGGGTTTTCTTGTGGTAATTTTAGTGAAGAATGGGGTTGGGCAGCCGTTAGCAAAGATCAATGCGAATTAATGATAGCCGAACCTAATGAGCATACACCTTTTGAACGTCCGTATTTTTCAGGAACGTTTTACATCAAAACCGATGACGTGGATGCATTGTGGAATCAAATAAAAGATAAAGTCAAAGTTGCCTACGACATCGAAGATTTTGATTGGGGAATGCGTGAGTTTGCGATTTACGACAATAACAGTTATATGATTCAGTTTGGGCAGGATTTGTTGCGATAGAAGAATTCAGAATTCAGAATTCAGAATTCAGAACGCAGAACGCAGAACGCAGAATCCAGAAGGCAAAACGCGGTAAAAAAACTCAGCGACTCAGGCACTCAGTTGCTCAGTCACTTTTAAAAAATAAAAATGAATAGAGTAGTACTAATTACAGGTGGTTCCTCAGGAATTGGAAAATCGATAGGCGAGTTTTTACACGCCAAAGGTTTTACCGTTTATGGAACCAGTAGAAATCCAGAGCGCGTTTCAGGTTCGGTTTTTCCGTTAATTGCTTTGGATGTTAGGGATAAAAATAGCATTCAGCAAGCAGTTGCAGAAGTAATTGCTCAATCGGGTAGAATAGACGTAGTGGTCAATAACGCCGGAGTTGGAATTACTGGTCCAATTGAAGAGATTCCGACCGAAGAAATCAAAAACAATTTTGAAACTAATTTGTTTGGACCTATTGAAGTGATGAAAGCCGTTTTACCACAAATGCGTTTGCAACACTCGGGTTTGATTATCAATATCACATCGATTGCTGCGTATATGGGTTTGCCTTATCGCGGAATTTACTCTGCATCAAAAGGTGCGCTTGAATTGATTACCGAAGCTTTGCGAATGGAAGTGAAGTCGTTTGGAATTCACATTACCAATGTCGCTCCTGGTGATTTTGCAACGAATATTGCTGCTGGGCGTTATCACGCGCCGTTAGTGAAAGGATCGGCTTATGAAGTTCCGTATGGGAATACCTTAAAAATGATGGACGAGCACGTAGACAGCGGTAGTAATCCGAATGAAATGGCAGAAGCGATTTATAAAATAATTCAAAATCCGAATCCGAAGATACATTACAAAGTAGGTGTTTTTATGCAAAAATTTTCAATCGTATTGAAACGAATTTTACCTGATAAAGTGTATGAAAAAATGCTAATGAATCACTATAAATTGTAAATGTCAATATCAATGTCAATATCAATGTCAATATCAATGTCAAAAGTCAATTGAAATTATTGATATTGAATTTTGTAATTGTAATTGAAATTGAATTTGTAATTTTGCACTCAATTGCGTTAGGGATAAGAGCGATATCCTTTTTTGAAGAATGAAAAAAAGATAAAGCGGATAGCCCGACGCGAGGCACGAAGCGGAACGCTCAAATAAAACTCAGTCGCTCAGCAACTCAGTCACTCAAAAAGAATAAACACAACTTAATTATATACTATGAAATTTTTTATTGACACAGCCAATTTAAACGACATTAAAGAAGCGCAATCGTTGGGCGTTTTGGATGGAGTAACTACTAATCCGTCGTTGATGGCAAAAGAGGGAATCACGGGGAAAAACAACATTTTGAAGCATTACGTTGACATTTGCAACATTGTAGATGGCGAAGTAAGTGCCGAAGTAAATGCCGTTGATTATGAAGGAATGATTAAAGAAGGCGAGGAATTGTCCGAATTGCACGAGCAAATTGTGGTGAAATTGCCTATGACTAAAGAAGGTGTAAAAGCGTGTAAATATTTTTCTGATAAAGGAATTAAAACGAATGTTACATTGGTTTTTTCGGCTGGACAAGCGATTTTAGCTGCTAAAGCGGGAGCAACTTTTGTATCACCATTTATTGGACGTTTGGATGATGTTTCTACAGATGGTTTGAATTTGATTCAGGAAATCAGAGAGATTTATGACAATTATGGTTATGAAACACAAATTTTAGCGGCGTCTGTTCGTCACACTATGCACATTGTAAATTGTGCTAAAATTGGTGCTGATGTAATGACTGGACCATTATCGGCTATTTTAGGATTATTGAAACATCCGTTAACTGATATTGGTTTGGCTCAGTTTATTGCTGATTTTGAGAAAGGGAATAAGTAGAGTTTACAGTCGCAGTCACAGTTTTCAGTAATTGCGTTTAAATAAAAAAAGTCGATTTTCAGCATAGAAAATCGACTTTTTTTATTTCAAAATTTTTAATTTTGTACTAGCATACTCCGACTCCGACTCCGACTCCGACTCCGACTCCGACTCCGACTCCGACTCCGACTGCGACTACCTCAAATTCTCTTCAAACTTCGCATCCATAATATTAGTAAAGGCATTTTTAATTGTGCCATCACCATTGACAACTATCGTGCGGTGAATTTTGGTAATTACCCATTTGTCTCTTATGTCTTCAAAATCGGCACATCGTAGTTCGGTGATGTCTTTGAAATTGTATTTCGTAAGCGATTTTTTCCAGTCTTCGTGTTTGTCTAAATTGATAGCTATAAAATGGTAATTGGGGTATTTTTTCTTGAATTCAGCTATTTTTTTATGAGCTAAAACCATGTGAGAGTTGGCGTTTTCTGTCCAGAAAAAAATAATGGTATTTTTAGTAATTAAGTCGACAGAGTTGTGCTTTTTTCCACTAGAATCAACCAATTCTACAGAAGGTAATTTCTTGCCTTCCAACAATAATTGAATGGCATCTCCAATTTTATTGATTTCGTTTTTCTGACTCTTATCAGTAGAAAATTTGTGGTAAATTTTTAAGAACTCTTGATTGTTGACTACGTTTTGATCTTCTAATAAATATTGAAAAGCAATATTGTTTAGAATCTTGTTTTTTACTTCTGAATTTTTAATCAACGTATCGGCCACATTCAATTTGTTGATGTTGGTTTTTAAAGCCAAATCTACTTCGGTAAAATGATTGTGGTATTTAATCGTTGAAACGTTGTTCAGCATATGATTCAAATACATTACAAAAGGTGAGTAGTCGGCCAATGCAACGTTATTAAAATCAATGCTTTCTCTATAGGAATAGTATGATTTGGGTAACTTTTCATAAACATCTTTCCCAGTTCGCATGTTATGAATCATAGGATAGATTTCCTTTTTGGTGTAGTGTGAATACAAATAAGAAGCTTTAGCAAAAACATCAAATTCGTCACTCCATTTTACATTTTCCTTTTTCTTGGTATAAAACTGTTCATTTTTTTTATGAACAGAATCAATCACTTTATTGAATTGATCTAAGTCATAATCAAATGCCTCAAAAAGAAAATCTTTGTCTTTTTCATTTTTTAAATACATCTCCATTAAGAAGTTGTTTTTTTCATCACCACGTCCACAAAACACAACTGATTCGTCAAAATCTTTAGAATTGACATGAACCATTATACTGTCGTTTTTGTCAAAATAGACATATTGGTATTCAGGTTCGTGTTTAAAGGTATATAGACCAGGTGCGAGTGAATCGAATTTCTTGAAAAAAGTATTGTCTTTGTTTAAGTGAATAGTGTCAATGACTTCATTGTTCTTGCAAAACAAAACAAAGCGATTATTAGGATTAGTCACTTCACCTCCAAAATAAGCTACAAAATTATCATTTTGAAACTCTTTCTTACACGAAGATAAAAGGGGTAGAAGTAGACCTAAAAAAAACAATGTAGAAATATGGGGTACTCTTTTCATTCAAATAAAATTGATAAACAAATGTATTTAGTACTTTTCAATATTATTGTTAATCAATAGTTAAATAAAATGTAAACCTAAAAGGCAACAAAAAACTATTTATCAATGAATTGCAGACGTAGAAACGGTTTTAATTTGGATGAGATTTAATTGAATGTGTCGAATGTGTGCTTTGTTAGCAAACTCACTAATCACCTCTAAAATATCGTGGTCTATAAATGTGCAATCGGTTCCGTCAATAGTTAAAATGCTGTATTTCGGTATTTTGTCTAAAATAGTTCTGAATTTCACTTTATTCAAAAACGAAACATTATCGTTGAGTTTTATAGTAAAAATCTCGGTTTCGTGTTGTTTGGTTTGTAACACTTTGTAATCTACTTGGAAATTGTTTTGTATGATGATGTACAACGAAATGATCAAACCAATGACAACTCCTATCAATAAATCGGTTACTAAAATAAAAATGATAGTAATGATGAACGGAACAAATTGCTTCCAACCCAATTTGAACATGCTTTTATACAATTTGGGCTTGGTTAAATTGTAACCAGTAATTAGCAAAATTGCCGATAATGAAGCATACGGAATTTTATTCAACAAAAAAGGTAAAAACAAAACGGCCAATAATAGAAAAATACCGTGTGTAAATGACGATAATTTGGTTCTTCCGCCTGCATCAACATTGGCAGCACCACGAACTACAACTGCTGTCATCGGAATGGCACCTAGAAGTCCGCATGTCACATTCCCAATTCCTTGCGCTAATAATTCCCGATTCACAGGTGTGATTCTATTTTGCTTGTCCAATTTATCAACCGCTTCTACACAAAGTAATGTTTCGAGAGAAGCCAAAACCCCAATTAAAATTCCGGCTTTCCAAATCTCAATTGAAGAAAATAATTTTGATAAATCGGGAAAAACAATTGTATTGAAAATAGCGTTTGGTATCGTAACTAATTGCGTTGGTTTTAGATGAAAAAGGGAAGTGCTATTGGATAGAATAAGATGGATCCCGATTCCTACAATTACTATGAATAATGGTGTTGGAATGGTTTTCAGTTTCTTGGCAAATGGTCGATTTAAGATAATAAGTAAAACAATTGATACAATTGATATAATGATTGTACCACGTGTTAGATGCTCATTTAGACGGGTGACATTGCCCAAAACATTCGATTGTGTAAATAAATTAGCAAATCCGCTGGTCCAGAAATCAGGTTGATCGTATCCTAAAGCAATCGGAATTTGTTTCGAAATTAATATGATTCCGATGGCAGCCAACATTCCTTTGATTACTGCTGATGGGAAGTAGTTGGAAATCATTCCGAGTTTCAACAAACCCAACACAATCTGAAATAATCCAGCCACTACAACCGCCAATAAAAAAGTCTGAAAATCGCCCAATGAAATAATAGATGCGGATACTAAAGTGGTCAAACCTGCCGCTGGACCCGAAACACCCAATTGTGAACCGCTAATAATAGAAACTAATATTCCGCCAATGATTCCCGACATTAAACCCGAGTACAGTGGTGCTCCAGAAGCTAAGGCAATTCCTAAACAAAGAGGTAAAGCAACTAAGAATACTGAAAGTCCCGCAGGTAAGTCGTGCTTCAACCAAGTGAGTTGATAGTATTTTAGTTTTCGGTTCATTACTTAATTGGATTCAACCAAAGGTAATGGAATTGAGTTAATATTGTTTATGAGTATTATCATATTAATTTAAATTTAATTAAAAAAGAAGTTACTCTGTGTGATTCAAAGGTCAGTTTTCATTACTTTTGCACCAAATTTTAAAACATTTTATTACATGCTTACTGTTTCAAATTTATCGGTTCAATTTGGTAAACGAATTCTTTTCGACGAAGTAAACACAACCTTTACGCAAGGTAACTGTTACGGAGTAATTGGTGCAAATGGTGCTGGAAAATCTACTTTTTTAAAGATTTTAGCAGGCGATATCGATCCTACTTCAGGAAGAGTGATTTTAGAGCCAGGAAAACGTATGTCGGTGTTGAACCAAAATCACAATATGTTTGACGAACATACAGTTCTTGAAACTGTGATGATGGGAAATAAAGTATTGTTTGCTGTTAAATCGGAAATGGATGCTTTGTATGCTGATTATACGGATGAAAAAGCCGATAGAATAGGTGAGTTGCAAGTGCAGTTTGAAGAAATGAACGGTTGGAATGCCGATTCTGATGCAGCTGCTTTATTATCTAACTTAGGAATTGGTGCTGACATGCATTACACTTTGATGGGTGAGATGGAAGGAAAGATGAAAGTACGTGTGTTATTAGCACAAGCTTTATTCGGAAATCCTGATGTGTTGATTATGGATGAGCCAACCAACGACTTGGATTTTGAAACTATTTCATGGTTGGAAAATTTCTTAGCGAATTACGATAATACGGTGATAGTGGTATCGCACGATAGACACTTTTTGGATTCGGTTTGTACGCATATTTCGGATATTGATTTCTCTAAAATTAACCACTATTCAGGAAATTATACGTTTTGGTACGAATCCAGTCAATTAGCGGCTCGCCAAAAAGCGCAACAAAACAAAAAAGCCGAAGAGAAGAAAGCCGAGTTAGAAGAATTCATTCGTCGTTTTAGTGCGAACGTAGCCAAATCAAAACAAGCCACTTCTCGTAAGAAAATGATTGAAAAATTAAACTTGGATGAAATCAAACCATCCAGTAGACGATATCCTGCAATTATATTTGATGTAGAACGTGAAGCAGGTGATCAAATTTTACACGTTCAAAACCTTGCTGCATCGGTTGATGGAGAAGTATTGTTTAAGAATGTTGATTTGAATATGGCTAAAGGAGATAAAGTAGTTGTTTTTTCAAAAGACTCGCGTGCAACAACTGCTTTTTATGAAATTTTAAATGGAAATCAAAAAGCAGATGCTGGAACCTATGATTGGGGAATTACAACCACTCAATCGTATTTGCCCAATGATAACAGTGCATTTTTTACTGATGGAAGTTTGAATTTAGTGGATTGGTTGCGTCAATTTGTAAAAACAGAAGAAGAAAGAGATGAAGTATATGTTCGTGGATTTTTAGGAAAAATGATTTTCTCTGGAGAAGAAGCGTTGAAAAAATGTACCGTATTGTCTGGAGGAGAAAAAGTGCGTTGTATGTTGTCGCGTATGATGATGATTCGTGCCAATGTATTGATGTTAGACGAACCAACGAATCACTTAGATTTAGAATCGATTACCGCTTTTAATAATTCGTTGAAGAATTTTAAAGGCTCGGTGTTGTTCACTACTCACGATCACGAGTTTGCTCAAACCGTTGCCAATAGAGTTTTAGAAATTACACCTAATGGTGTTATCGATCGTTACATGACGTTTGATGAATATTTGGAAGATGACAAAATTAAAGAGTTGAGAAAAAAGATTTATTCTTAAAAAAACTCCCAAGTGAAAGCTTGGGAGTTTTTTTATTTAATTTTTTACAATTTTAAGTGTTTTAATTTTTTGGTCTGAAAGTATTTTCACAAAATACATTCCACTACTTAGTTCAGAAAAATCGATTGTTACGTCATTCGATTCTGGATTATTTTCAACTACTTTTTGCCCAATACAATTAATAACTTCATATTTATTTATCAAGAAATCGCTTTCAATATTTAAAACATTTGTTACTGGATTTGGATAGTAAACTACAGTGTCACTTTCGTTGTCATTTATGCTTAAAGCAGTGGTAGCTTTTACTGGCAATCTATAAAAACTTTCAACTCCATTTATAGTTTGTGAAGCATAGTAAGTAACTCCATTCTCTAGCAGTGTGGAGTTTGGTAATAATGAATTAATGCTGTTTTGAGCGCTTGAGTTTTTTTGTGAAACATACGAAAAACAACTATTTTGAGTAGAATACCATTGTATGTTATCTCCAGATACTACTAAATTTGATAAAGTCTGACCTTGAGTAAAAGTTTGGTTTTGATTACCAGTTGGTGGAGCAACAGGACTTGTATTAGAAAGATTATATCGTACCAAATTTGAATACTGACTCCCATCTATTCCTACAAAATTTCCAAATGCAATTATTTTATCGCAATCCTGTACATCAAATTTAATTTCATTAGGCATAATGGGTACATTAGCAAATGTATCAATAGTTTGATTTGTATTTGGATTAATTATTTTAAAATTATCGTTATCATTAGGATTGTTAGAATAACTACTCCTTTTCAGAATTATATTATCAGAATTCAAAACATACATTGAAAGGTAATTTCCAATGACAAATGTGGCAGGATAGCTAGAATCTGGGGAACCATCCGAATTGAATTTTCTAAAATTACCAACAATGGTACTACTTCCTATTTGAGAACTAAAAGAAGTTAACAATATTTTACCATCAGAAAGTTCTCTTGCGATTCCGGATTGAAAAACATTACTTGTTGGCTGCATTTGAAATGAGGAGTCTATAGATCCATCACTATTTAACCTTGCAAGAGGAATGGTATTTGGTGAAAATCCAGTAGTTGACTTAGTCACTAAAATTTTATTGTCATTTTGAACTGTGAAAATAGATGAGTTACTGAATCCGTTTGAAAAAGTAGGATCAACTGTTCCATTCGAATAGAACCTGTTGATTGATCCTCCGACACTTTTTAAAAACTTATCGTCATCTAGCACTTTGATAAAACCCTCGCCACTATATCCTGGGGTTAAATTGAAGGAAGTATCATAAGCGCCATATTGATTTAGTTTCCATACATATTTGTATTGTATTGAGGGGTTAATATATATGGGGTAATTTATTATTAGACTACCATCAGACTGTTCATCCATAGATAAAGCACTTAAATCTATTGGACTAGTTGAAGGATAAAAGGGTATAAATGGATCTAAATTGAAAGTTGTATCCAATTCACCATTGTAATTGAAGCGTGAAATTTTTCTGCATCCTACATCGTTATATGAAGAATAGTTACCAATTACTATAAATTTCCCGTCCGATAAAACTTTTACATGATATCCTTGAATCTGAGATGCATTATAAGTTCTTTTAAAAAAGTCAATGTTGAATCCAAAATGAGGATTAAAGGTTAAATCAAAAGATCCATCCAAGTTTCTCCTGTGTATTTTATATCTTGTAATGCCTGCAGCATTTATGAAATTTCTGTTATAGTAAATTTTATTATTGTAAACGAAATAAGGTGCATAATTTTGATTATTATCTCCAGTGTTAGAAGTGTCTAAATTTCCCGTATTACTGAAGGTTGTGTCTAAAGTTCCATCTGAATTTAGGCGATGGGTACCAAAAAATAATTTATCATCGCTTAATATCAACATGTGTTTTGTTGAATAGTTAGCAGTGTTAGAAAAACCTGGGTCTCTGGTTCCTGTAGAACTGAACCTTACTGTAAAACCACTAACGGCATTACCATTACTGTAAAATCGAGATCCACTTGTAATAATTAAACCATCAGATTGAACTCCAATTCCTACTATTTCTTGATTGAGCCCATTAACAATTGAAGACTGATTGAACGTGGTGTTGATATTAAATGTGTTATCAATACTACCATCATAATTCAAACGGCAAACCCTGTATTTGGTTGTACCATTATAACTTGTAAAATTACCTCCTACAATATACTTATCGGTTCCATATTTTTTTATACAACTTGCAATACCATTAAAACCCAAACCAACATTGAACGATGTATCAATACTACCATTACTGTTTAATCGAACAATACGTGCGCTGCTAACACCATTTACATGAGAAAAATTTCCAACGATTACTATTTTTCCATCATCTTCTATAACCATTTCTTTCAAAATCAAACCGTTAGACGTGAATGGGGATGAATTCGGGTAATTAAAAGTAGGTGAGGTAAAATTTGTATCTAGAACTCCATCAGAATTAAATTTGTATATGCGATGAGTATTCTGAGGATAGTCTATGTAAGAAGCAACAAAACCACCATCTGATTTTGATTTTATTTCAGAAACAAAACCAGGAAGCAAAAAAGGCACATATGAATCGTCAATTTTACCATCTGCAAAAAGCCGTATAATTTTTTGATTTGGAACCTCAGTCAGTGACCATAATTTTCCATTCGGAGCAGGAATACAGTGTTCTCCGATATATTGTTTGTACTCTGAACTGTATCCTGGCATAAATGTAGGATCAATTGTTGCCGTTTGACAGTAAATATTCATGCATGTAAAAGCAAGAAGAAAATTTAAATATTTCATATAGATGAATTTTTACAAAAATAACAATTACAGTTGAATGTGTTTTTTTTTGAATTCGTTATCTGATAAAATATATGAAAATGACGTTGAAGTGCATTTGAAACTATTTTTAAATTTTAATAATTGTCTTTTATTTCTTAATTCATAAAAAAACAATTTAAAAAAATTATATCTTTACACACCAAACACAACACTTCATTATGAGTCAAAAAGCATTACTCACTGCAAAAGAAGTTACTATCATCTTACATCGTTTGGCTTGTCAGTTAATCGAAAAACACCTTGATTTTTCAGATACTGTTCTAATAGGTTTACAACCACGTGGAATTTATTTAGCCAACCGAATCAAATCGATTTTAGAAAATGAATATCAAGTAAAAAACATACAACTCGGTTTTTTAGACATTACTTTTTTTAGAGATGATTTCCGTCGAGGCGAAAAATCATTGGAAGCCAATAAAACCAAAATCGATTTTATTGTAGAAGATAAAAAAGTAGTTTTTATTGACGATGTACTTTTCACAGGAAGAAGCATCAACGCTGCTTTAACTGCCATTCAATCGTTTGGAAGACCATCTGAAGTGGAACTTTTAACCTTAATTGATCGCAGATTCAGTCGCCATTTGCCGATTCAACCTGATTATAGAGGTAGACAAGTTGATACCATCGATGGAGAAAAAGTAAAAGTATGCTGGCAAGAAAATGAAGGAGAAGACGCTGTTTATTTGATTACGAATTGATTTTTTTAAGACAATAACCTACAACTTACAACATAAAAACACACAACTAAACCTAACCTAATGTCCGAACTATCCGTCAATCATTTATTAGGAATAAAATACCTTACTAAAGAAGACATTCAATTGATTTTTGAAACGGCTGATCATTTCAAAGAAGTAATCAATCGCCCCATCAAAAAAGTACCATCATTACGCGATATTACCATTGCCAATATCTTTTTTGAAAACAGTACTCGAACCAAATTATCATTCGAATTAGCACAAAAACGACTTTCGGCCGATGTCATTAGTTTTTCTGCAGCACAATCTTCGGTAAAAAAAGGGGAAACGTTAATCGATACGGTTAATAACATTCTTTCAATGAAAGTAGATATGGTAGTAATGCGTCACGCCAATCCTGGTGCAGCTTACTTCTTGTCTCAAAACGTAAAAGCAAGTATTATCAATGCCGGAGACGGCGCTCACGAACATCCAACACAAGCTCTTTTGGATAGTTTTTCCATCAGAGAGAAATTAGGAGAAGTAGCCGGAAAAAAAGTAGTAATTGTTGGAGATATTTTGCACTCTCGCGTGGCTTTGTCAAACATTTTTGCACTGCAAATGCAAGGTGCTGAGGTCAAAGTATGCGGACCCAAAACACTCATTCCGAAACACATTGAAAGCCTCGGAGTAAAAGTCGAATCCAATTTGCGTAAAGCACTCGAATGGTGCGACGCCGCCAATATGCTTCGGGTTCAAAACGAACGTATGGATGTGAATTATTTCCCATCTACACGTGAATACGCGCAACAATACGGTTTGGATAAAACATTGTTAGATTCGCTCAACAAAGAAATTGTCATCATGCATCCAGGTCCAATCAACCGCGGTGTAGAAATCACTTCCGATGTAGCCGATTCTCAACAATCAGTCATCTTAGATCAAGTCGAAAACGGCGTAGCCATTCGAATGGCAGTAATTTATCTATTGGCATCTAAAATTAAGTAATTAAAAGAGTTCTATTTTAAAATAGTAGCAACCTGAAACTTGAAACCTGAAACCTGAAACTTAAAATAAGATTGCTTCGTAAACTCGCAATGACATGAAAGTAGACCAAAAAGGACATACCACAACCATAAAAGACACTCAAGGAAACGTAGTATCATTTCTTGAAAAAGTGTCTCATGAACACAACAGTTTTAAATCTCAAAATTTAATTCTCGACATCACTCATGATAAAAATGTGACGCTCAAAGACATCAAGTTGTTTGCTGATTTGTCAAAAATGCACAAAAAAGGAAAAAAATCATTTGTTTTAGTTGCAGACGGAATTGACTTTAATGCTGTTCCTACTAAAATTATTGTGGTGCCTTCATTACAAGAAGCGCACGACATTATTGAAATGGAAGAAATTGAACGGGATTTAGGATTTTAAATTATGAAATTAAACAACAGAACATTAATATACATTTACGTTGGAGTGCTTTTTGTCTTGACGTATTTATTTGCAAGTAAATTGATTTCAGGTTTACGAACTCAAGAATTTGATTGGTTGCGCTTATCAGTAAACCTCGGACTCATCCTATACATTGTCATCAAAGTACTGAAGTTAGGTAAAATTGAAAATGACAAACAAGAGTAATCGTAAATGAAAAATAAGAAGCTTGCTTTTTTTCTTCTGATTTGTTTTTTAGTCCTGCTAATAGTCAATGTTTACGTAGGTTACTCACAGAAGAATTATAATTATTGGAGCATTGGTTCTAATTTATTATTTATTTTAGTTATGGCAATTGTGCACTTTCAACAAAAAAAAGAACGCTAAACGAATTGATGAAACTCACCATACTCGGCTGCTACGCCGCAACTCCACGAACACTTTCCAACCCAACATCGCAAGTCTTAGAAGTAAAAAACAGGGTTTTTCTCATCGATTGTGCCGAAGGAACTCAAGTGCAACTGCGTAAAAGCAAGGTCAAGTTTTCCAAAATCAATCATATTTTTATTTCACATTTACACGGTGATCATTTTTATGGTTTGGTAGGTTTAATTTCGACGTTCATGCTACTCAACCGCGAAAGTGATTTGCACGTTTATGGTCCAAAAGGCATCAAAGAAATCATATTGCTTCAACTGCGCGCTTCAGGTTCATATACCGGTTACAATTTGTACTTCCACGAACTCGAGTCCAAACAATCCGAAACCATTTTTGAAGACGATAGAGTAGTAGTCAAAACCATTCCGCTCAGCCATCGCATTTATACCAACGGATTTTTATTTCAAGAGAAAAATATCGAGCGCAAACTCAATATCGAAAAAGTAGAAGAGTACAAAATCGATAAACTCTATTTCAACAAAATAAAATACGGTGGCGATATTACTTTAGAAAACGGAACTGTAATTCCGAATGCCGAACTCACTTTTGACCCAATTCCTTCCAAATCGTATGCCTATTGTAGCGATACACAATACGACGAATCCATCGTGCCCATTATTGAGAACGCCGATTACCTCTACCACGAAAGTACTTTTCTTGAAAGCGAAGCCCATTTGTCCGAAAAAACCATGCATTCAACAGCAATTCAAGCGGCAACAATTGCTAAGAAAGCCAATGTTAAAAACTTGATACTTGGGCATTTTTCTACTCGTTACGGTGATTTAAGTCTGTTTCAAAAAGAAGCGCAGACCGTTTTCCAAAACACTCTTTTGGCCGATGACGGAAAAGAATTCGAAATGGAGTAGTTGTTGCAGAAGCAGACAATTAGAGTTTCATCACAACATTCGTCCCGCTTTCGGCTGTATCTGCCATTGCGAGGAACTTAGCCTTTCATTGCGAGGAGCGAAGCAATCTAAAAATTGATGTTCACCGTTGCGCAATGTCAGGATACTTGCCTCTATCGGGGCTAAAATAAAACCATAACAATTCTTAGAAACTTTCCTAAAACTTCCCGAACTTTGTGATAGAGTTTCAAGTTTCAAGTTGTCTAAATGTCTTACAGTCTTACAGTCTAAAAATCTAACTATCTAAAAATCTAACAGTCTAAAATGAAAGACCTAAGTAATTACCGAAAATCCTACGAAAAAAGCGAACTACTCGAATCTAATATTCCAGAAGATCCAATTAATTTATTCAACCGTTGGTTTCATGAAACGGAAGATTTAGGCGGAATCGAAGAAGTCAATGCCATGACCATTTCAACCATCGGACTGGATGGATTTCCAAAATCGAGAGTCGTTTTATTAAAAAAATTCAACGAAGAAGGTTTCGTCTTCTTTACCAATTACGATTCTGAAAAAGGAATTGCCATTCAAAATAACCCAAATGTTTGTCTGTCATTTTTTTGGCACAGTGTTGAACGTCAGGTCATCATCAAAGGAACTGCACAAAAAACCTCAGAAATAGTTTCTGATAATTATTTCAATTCGCGTCCTGATGGAAGTAAATTGGGCGCTATTGCTTCCGACCAAAGTAGGGTAATTTCATCCCGAACTGTTTTAGATCAAAAGTTATTTGAATTAGAGCAACAATACGAAGGAAAAGAAATTCCTAGGCCATCCAATTGGGGCGGATTTATTGTTGCGCCTGTTGAGGTTGAATTTTGGCAAGGAAGACCCAATCGTTTACACGATCGAATTCGCTACACTCTTCAAGATGATTTTTCATGGAAAATAGAAAGACTATCATCTTGATTTGTAAGAAATATACTTGCTTTAATTCATAATCGATGTTATTCATCGATTTTTTTTTGCAGTTTAGCGATATAGTAGTAACATTGTCTCACCCAAATCAACAATACGTTCTTTACAGTTAAATAAGTATAACCCTTAAGATATTTGCCCCACATCTATCTTCAAAACTTAACCTACTACTATGAAAACAAATTTACTACGTTTGTTCGTGCCATTTATTTTGGTATTAACTTTAGTGTCATGTTCTAAAGATTCACAAGATGAAGCTGAAAATTTAGAATTAATTACGAATTACGATTATAGCACAGAAGAATTTGATCTTGCTAACAGAATTAATGATTACAGAGAATCAGTTGGAAAAAACAGATTGGAATTGATTAATCATATTTCTTACAAATCGTTAGAGCATAATGAATACATGATTGAAAATAACGTAGTAAATCATGATTATTTTGATTCAAGAGCTAACAATATTATGCAAGTTCTTGGAGCAGTAAGAGTAGGAGAGAACATTGCTTATAATTTTTCTACACCCAACTCAGCATTGAATGCATGGTTGAATAGTCCAGGTCACAAAGACAATTTAGATGGTGACTATACGCATTTTGGAATTTCGATAACAATTAACCCAACCAACGGGAAAAGATACTATACTAATATCTTCATGAAGAAGTAATAATTTGTTTTGTTTGATTTTTTAAAAAACCACCGATACTCTTTTTCGGTGGTTTTTTGCATAAAAAAACGAGCATCTAAATGAATAGATGCTCGCCGGGTTTAAATAATTGTATATTAAAAAATCTACAATTTCGTAATAATAAATTCAGATCTTCTGTTGGCTTGATGTTGTTCTTCGGTACAAGAAGATTCGTTAGTTGGTTCACAACCACAATCGTTTACTAATTGAGATTCACCGTAACCTTTGGCTGTCAATCTTGATTTAGCAATTCCTTTTGATACTAACCACGCCATAGTTGATTTGGCTCTTCTGTCGGATAAAGCAGCGTTGTATTTAGCCGTTTGACGACAGTCGGTGTGCGAACGAATATCCAATTCCATGGTTGGGTTTTGCTCTAATACGTCTAAGATTTTAGCCAATTCTGCTGCTGCATCTGGACGAATATTTGATTTGTCTAAATCGAAGTAAATCA
>JAFLBS010000008.1 GCA_017303755.1 Flavobacteriales bacterium
AAGAAGGGCGTAAGGTTTTTAAAGAAGTTGTGCCAATGGTTGCAGCTTTGATAAACGATAGATTGAATGAACAAAATATTGATAATAATAAAATAAAAAGGCTTTGGTTGCACCAAGCAAATGCGGGAATGAACCGCCTTATTTCTTCCAAAGTTTTGGGGCATGAAGCATCAGAAGATGAAAGCCCAACAATTTTAGATACTTATGCAAATACTTCTTCTGCCGGTTCAATAATTGCGTTCAATAAAAATAATAAAGACTTTAAAACAGGTGAAATTGGTGTGATTTGTTCGTTTGGCGCGGGATATTCTGCGGGCTGTGTCACCTTGAAAAAGGCTTAATCTGGGATTTATAATGTTTGATTTAATCATAAAAAATGGAATTTTGGTCAATCATAATGGAATTGGCAACGGCGACATAGCAATTTCAGGCGGTAAAATAGCCGCTATTGGGGATTTAAAAACCCAAAGCGCAAATAAAATAATAGATGCCAAAGGTCTTCATATTTTACCAGGGCTTATTGATACCCAAGTTCATTTTCGTGAACCTGGCCTTGAACATAAAGAAGATTTAGAAACTGGCGCTAATGCTGCGGTACTTGGCGGAATTTGTTCAGTTTTTGAAATGCCAAATACAAACCCGACAACTTCATCAATTTCATGCTTAGGTGATAAGATTAATCGTGCAAATGGCAGAATGTCTTGTGATTTTGCTTTTTACGCCGGTGCAACAAATGACAATATAGATTTTTTACCAGATTTAGAACGTGAAATAGGTTGCGCGGGTATCAAAGTTTTTATGGGGTCTTCAACCGGCAATCTATTAGTTAAAGATGACGAAAATGTAGGAAGAATATTACAAAAAATAACTCGCCGCGCCGCTTTTCATAGTGAAGATGAATTCATACTAGAAGAAGAAAAAAAATTCGTACGCGCTGGCGACCCAAGTTCGCATTATGAAGCACGTTCAAGCCGTGCGGCATTATCATGCACTATGCGCTTGGTAAAATTGGCGCGCGAATTTAAAAAGCGTATCCATATTTTGCATGTTTCTACAAAAGAAGAAATGGAATTTCTTAAAGCACATAAGGATTTGGTTTCAATAGAGGTGCTTCCAAATCATTTGGCATTTTATGGCCCTGATATTTATAATAAAATCGGCACTCTCGCGCAGCAAAACCCGCCAATTCGTGAAAAACATCATAATGATGCATTATGGGCGGCGGTTCAAAATGGCCTTGTTGATGTTATGGGCTCTGATCATGCGCCACATACTTTAGAAGAAAAATCAGAAAAGTATTTAAAAGCTCCATCGGGTGGACCATTAGTACAACACGCTGTAGTAGCTATGTTTGAAGCCTACCATCAAGGGAAAATTTCGATTGAAAAAATCGTTGAAAAGATGTGTCACAATCCGGCCAAAATCTTCAAAATTGAAAAACGCGGATTCATAAAAGAAGGTTTTTACGCCGATTTAGCTATAGTTGACGTAGCAAAACCTTGGAGCGTCAAAAAAGAAAATATTTTATACAAATGCGGTTGGTCGCCTTTGGAAGGAACCAATTTTAAATCGCGTGTGGTGTACACATTAGTCAACGGACAAATTGTAAATCAAAACGGTCAAATCAAAGAAATTAAAGCAGGAAAACGTTTGCTTTTTGATAGAGAATAACATGAAAAAAGGGATTTTATTTATAGCAGTTCTGCTGTTTTTGAGTTGTAACAATAGCGTAATTGAAAAACCAAACAATTTGATTGACGAAGATCAAATGGTAGAGATATTGTATGATATTGCTGTGTTAGATGCGATGCGAACTCAGAATTTTGGCGCTCCAGTAGCGTATCCAACAACAACTGAAATGCTCAAAACAAAGCACAAAATTGATAGTTTGACCTTTGCTAAAAGTGCCAAATACTACGCCGCAGATTATAAAAAGTACCGCAAAATGTACGAAGAGGTAAAAGTGCGTTTGGAAGAAGAAACGACTAAATTAAACGGCGGACAACCCTTGACACCCAATCCAGAGCAAGGAATTGTGAAATAATTTTTTTTTTGGGAGCAATCTCGTTTTTAAAACGAGAGGGCTTTTTTGTAATCGTCTTTCCCGCTTTCCGTCATGCGCGGCATTTCCTGCACACGAGCGTAGCGAACTGACGAAGTAATCGGGGCTAAAGAAGAAACCATTTTTGCAAAAAAAATAGTTCTAATTACTTCTTTTAAAATAATCCACCACTTCATTCAAATACGAATCAATCGGTTCAAAAGTATAATTCAATTGCTGTTTCACTCTTTCATTCGAAATCAAATCAGCATTCAATAAGGATTGCGCCGCGTGTTTTGATAATTTTCTTTTGGTTCGAAATACCGTCGAAAATAAACCATCCAAACGCCAACCCAAATTCAGCAACCACGATTGGGCTTCGATAGTGGGTTTTGAAGCTCCCATTTTTTCAGCAATAGTAAAAATAATGTCTTTATAGGTTCGGTTTTCGGCAATAACGGTAAATCGTTCCCCATTTACCTCAGAATTCATTAGCAATCGCATGATTTTGACTACATCGGTTACAGCAACATAACCAGAAGAACCCAAAGTGTAAAATGGAAATCCTTTTTTAATGGAAGTAAAAAACGCACAACTTCCTTCTTTCCAACCTTGAAGTGTAGAAGCCGGACCAAAAATTACACCCGGATTTACAATCACAACCTTCAGGCCTTCTTGATGTCCGCGCCACACTTCCATTTCGCCACCGTATTTTGAGATGGCATAGTCGCTATGTAACACTTCTGGATTCCATTCGGTGGTTTCCGAAATAATGGTTTCGTTTTGTGCAAGGTCGCCCAAAGCCGCAATTGAACTCACGTGACATAATTTTTTGACGTTTTTATCAATGCAAAAGTTGACAATATTCGCCGTTCCTTCAATGTTTACTTTTCGGAGTTCGTCTTCATCATTGGGGTTAAACGAAATTTTAGCAGCGCAATGGTAAACGGAATCAACATTTTGAAAGGCAATTTCTAAGGAAGGAATGTCGATAATATCCGCTTGTAACCATTCGATGTGCGGAAACAAATCGCCTTTGTGATACAAATCAAAAAGGGATTTAGTTTTTTGAATGTGCGATTCTTTTCGGTAAATAGCACGCAGGTTGTGTTCTCCGTTTTCGAGTAAATGCAGCAGCAAATGTGCGCCAACTAAACCTGTTCCGCCTGTAACTAAAATCATGTTGTAAAGATAATTAGATTGTTGGATTTTTAGTTAATTACAACTCAGAAAATGTTGGCCGAAAGTCTCTCTTCCTAGCCCCGATTGCAATGTAAATGTAGCGCAGCGGAATTGCAATGGAAAGCGGGAACATGGATTACAAGAAAGCCCAAGCCATTTGCTTCAAAAAATAAAAATGGATATTGTCATTGAAATTGCCATTGCTATTGACAATTACTATATTTGCGCAAAATAGTACAAGACGATGAAAAATTTAGTTCAAGAATTGCAATGGCGCGGATTGGTTCATGATATGATGCCTGGAACGGAAGAACAACTGTGTAAAGAAATGACCACAACGTACATTGGATTTGATCCGACGAGTGATTCGTTACACATTGGAAGTTTGGTTCCGATTATTTTATTGGTTCATTTGAAGAATTTCGGGCACAAACCTATTGCTCTTGTAGGTGGCGCAACAGGAATGATTGGTGATCCATCGGGTAAATCGGACGAGCGTAATTTGTTGGATGAAGCCACTTTAGATAAAAATGTAGCTGGAATAAAAGCGGTTTTATCTCGATTTTTAGATTTTAACGATACGAGTGCCAATGCACCTATTTTAGTCAATAATTACGATTGGATGAAGGACTTTTCGTTCATCAATTTTGCGCGTGATGTAGGAAAACGCATTACCGTAAACTACATGATGGCCAAAGATTCGGTAAAAAAACGTTTGAGCGGAGAAACGGGTGAAGGAATGAGTTTTACCGAGTTTACGTACCAATTGATTCAAGGCTACGATTTTCATCATTTGTACAAAACCCACAATTGTTTGTTGCAAATGGGCGGAAGCGATCAATGGGGAAACATCACCACTGGAACCGAATTGGTGCGTAGAATGAACGGAGAAGGAGCAAAAGCCTACGCCATGACATGTCCGTTAATCACCAAAGCCGATGGTTCTAAATTTGGAAAAAGTGAAGGTGGAAACGTGTGGTTAACGACTGATAAAACTTCGGTATACAAATTTTACCAATTTTGGTTAAATACTAAAGATGTTGACGCTGAGAAATACATCAAGATATTTACATTCTTAGATCAAAACACAATTGAGAGTTTGATTGAAGAGCATCGCCAAGCACCGCATTTATGGATGTTACAAAAACGTTTGGCTGAAGAAGTAACAACCTTTGTTCACGGAAAAGAAGAGTTGGAGAAAGCGATTTTTGCTTCTAAAGCAAAATTTAGCCCTACTATGGATGAGATGTTACAACTTGATGATGAAACATTTTTTGATATTTTCGATGATAAAGAGAAAGCTGAAGTTGCTAAAGAACATATTGAAAATGGATTAGATATGATTGCTGCACTTTCTGCTAAGACAGGTTTTTTATCATCCAATAGTGAAGCTCGTAGAGAGTTGAAACAAAATGCGATTTCATTGAATAAAACTAAAATTGCAGAAGATTATATCATTACAGCTAAAGATTTAGTCAAAGGCAAGTTTCTAGTCTTGCAAAAAGGAAAGAAAAATTATTATTTAATTACTATAGTTTAAAACTTAAAAGGCGCTGAATGGCGTCTTTTTTTATAGAAATTATTCATTAAAATAGAAAGTTGCTTTATTGGAAACATTCTCACTATTGAAGAATAGCGATTTGTCGTACTCAAAACCTTCGGTCGAATCAAAGTACAAATAGTCGAAATCTTTTGTGGAAAAGGTAAGTTCTAATGTATAATTGCTATTTGCGTCTAAATAGTATTCGTTTTCCTCGCTTTTGAAATACCGTTCCTTGTTCCAATATAAAATTAGTTGGTAATATTGGGTTTCTTTGGGTTCGAGTGTTTTGAGTGTTTTGTAAATAGTGTTGTTTTCAAAAAGACGAAGTTTCTTGTAATTAGGTTCTCTTTTTTCGACGAGTCTCTCAATACAAATCGGATGAATTTTTAGTTTCTTGAATTCGGGATCATTTATTATTGCTTCTTCCTCCTCAACGGTTTTAGAGTTTCTTATTCTCTTTATGATGTTTATATACGATTGATAATCGTAATTCTTTGTAAAGAAGAAGTCTTTTACGGCAGTGTCATCTTGGTATAAATTGGGTATGATACTATTGGTTTTTACACCTGTAATTGTGTCGTTGTTGCTTGTGTCTAAAAGAAACGATATCTTTTTATCAGTGCGATTTTCGATATGGTAGTTTACAGTATATTTTCTTTCATTATCGGAATCAGCAACCTCAATCGAGTCAATTTTCAAATCGATAATCGAGTTTTGAGCGAATAAAATGGTTGAAAAGAAAAGAAAAAGTAACGTAATTCGCATAGTTCGGTTTAGAACTAAAACGCTGAAAAAAGTAGTTTATTTTGGGTGAATTTACAAAACCATCAAATTACACCCACGTATATCAGAGTTGTCAAAACGACCTAACACTTCAAACGAGTTGTTGGAGTATTTTTTTCCTAAGTCTTGAGTGGCGATGAACGAACACGAGTTGATGTTGGCCAAATCGATGACGTTAATTCCGCCTGTTTTTCCTGTGTCAACATAAGTCAAAGCATCTTCGGTGTCACGAATCATAATCGACATCCAATTCGGACATTCGAAAATTCCGTTGCCCAAAGAATAGGCTTGCGAAAGCAGTTCGGTCATTCCGTATTCTGAGTGAATGCTGTTAACACCGAAACCATCACAGAGAATCTGATGCAATTCTTCTCGAATCATTTCTTTGCGTTTGCCTTTCATTCCGCCGGTTTCCATGATGATGGTGTTTTTTAGTTCGAATTGTTGCGTTTCAACTACATCCAATAAAGCATAGGTAACGCCAATTAAGAGTACATTTTGTCCAGAAGCATCAAGTTCGGTTAATTGGGTTGTTAATTCGGCGTAATTGTGTAAATAAAATCCACTATTGGGGTTGTTGGAACGTTCAATTAAATCATTCACCATGTAAATCAGTGACGAACCTTCGCGCTCTAAATAGGATGGAAGCAAGGCCAAAACCGCATAATCTTCAATGTTGCCGTAAAATTCTGAAAAAGCATTGCCGTAACTTTCTTCGTATAATGAAACGTCGGTTACTAAATGTTTGCTCGTTATCATTCCGGTCGTCCCGCTGCTGGTGAATGTTTGCTGAATAGCATCAGTAGACGATACAACATCATGACTTTTAAAAAACTGAATGGGTAAAAACGGAATCTGCTCAATGGATTTTACTGCGCCTTTTTCTACGTTGAGTAAATCACAAAACTCACGATATACCTTGTTGTTTTCGTGTTGAAAACGAAAAACTTTTAAGGCAATTTTTTCAAATTGTTTTTGATTGGAAATAGTGAATATGTCGTGATTTGGAATCAAGTATTTTTTTTTGCAAAAGTAATGAAAACAAAAAAGCCCCAACTTTCGTCAGGGCTTTTTCTTTATTATTTTAAAATTAATTATTCGATAACTAATTTTTTAGTAGCTGTTTTTCCTGCTTCAGTGATTTTTACAATGTATAAACCGCTGTTTAAGTTCGAAACATTTACTTCAGTTGAAGCTGTTGTAGTATTCAATACTTGTTTTCCTAAAAGATCATAAATTGCGATGTTTTTCACTTCATTCAATTCTGTTTCAATGAATAAAACATTGTTTGCAGGATTTGGATAAACGCTTAAACCAGCAATTTCGTTTTGAGCTACAGATAAGAATAAATCTGGAGTAGTAGTTGCTACTCTCAATTCGTCAAAACTAATAGAAGGCGTGCTTGCTGCACCATCTTGTCTTAAAATAAATCCTCCTAAATCAACATAAGCTGTAGCTGGAGTGTTTGTTAAAGTAGCTGGAGTTGCTGCAGTAAAAGTATTTGGATTTGGATCAATCCACATTTTCAATTCGTTTGTTCCAAAATCATAACCTAAGACAATAAACACGATGTCACCAATATTTCTTAAAGTAGCGTCGTAATTAGTTGTAGTAGAAGCAGTATCTAAGCCTAATTGGTATTGAGTACCTGTTTTTTTAATGAATACTCTTGAGTTATATCCTTTTGCAGCGTCAGTTAAACCAGCAAAATAAGTTGAAGTACCATCTGTAGTAACATTGTCTAAACTAGTTACGCTAATTAAGAAAGAAGCATATAAAGTTCCACTAGTGGTAGTAGTGTAAGGAGTAAAAGCTTCTGCACCAGCACCTGAGAAAGTAAGTTGATTTCCTGAAGATGCGAAGTTTGTATAGAATAAACTATTATCAGCTACAACAATATTGTCACCAGTGTTAACATTAGTCCATTTTTGTTGAAGACCTATAGCACTACCCGATGTGTATTCAAATGATTCAGAATAAGGTAATGGATTGATTGGCTTACATTCTGGTGCTGTAACGGTTTTTGTAATTGTACAAGCTCCGGTAATAGTAAGTGTAACGTCAGTTCCTTCAGTAATACCACTAATAGTGATGTTTCCTTCAGCAACAGTGTTTGGATCATCACCGCCAACAGTTCCGTTGTTTGCAGATAAAGTGTAAGCTCCAGAATTACCTCCTGTAAAAGGAATTGTAACTGTGTAAGTATCGATGTTTAATGTAGTAGCATCACAAGCTTTAGTTTCAGCAGCTAATGTTAATGGACAAGCAGATGCATTGAACCAAGTAGCATAAACGCGTAACCCATCAACTGTGATGTTTTGGCCAGCATTGTATTGACGCAAGTAAACACCAGCAATTGAAGCCATACCAGATCCAGTTGTAGTGTGCTCTGGTGTTCCAGCTGCTACTTCGTTAGCTGGAATACCAGCAGATTTTACCCAAATACTAGCTGCGCCAGTAGTAGATACGTCGTATTTTACGATAACTAAGTAAGTTGTATTTAAATCATAATCTGTTGGAGTTGTTGCATAAGATGCAGTTCCAGTGTTAGAAAGACCAAAGTTAATTTTACCAGCATTTACAGATGGTTTAACAAAAATTCTAGCTGCAAAAGTGGTTCCTGAACCTAAGTGAGTAAAATAACCTTCAGAAGCCGCTGATACATTTACTAAGAAAGTGTAATATAAAGTTCCTGTTGTAACTGGAGCAGCAAATGTTTTATTTACATCTTCTCCAGTATTGTCTAATTGAGCTGCATTTCCAACAGCAGCAGCAGTAAATCCTGTTAAACCAGAATAGTCAGTATACGTAAGTCCGTTTGAAGCACCAACATCAATAAAGTTTGTTGTTCCACTGTGTGCTGTCCAGCCGTTTGCAGTTAGCAAAGCTCCGTCTGGGTAATTTAAATCATCTGAGAAAATTTGTCCAAAAGACACAGATGTTACTACTAATAAAAGTAATGAGTAAATTTTTTTCATGTTTAAAAATGTAAAATTAGGCTACAAAGATAAGGACAATTTTAGTAATTTAAAATTATCAAAGTAAAAAAATAGTTAAAGTTGCAGAGGTGTAATTATCTGACAATTAATTTTCTAGTAGCTGATGCATCACCTTCTTCTACTTTGATGATGTAAACGCCAGGAGAAAGTGTAGAAACATTCAATTCTTTTGAAGTTAATTGGGTTTGAAGTACTTTTTTACCCAACACATCAAAGATAGTTACCAACTTATCAGCACTTGATTTTGAAGTGATGTAAATTTTACCATTGCTCACAGGATTAGGATACACACTCAAATCAACAATGCTCTCCTGAGTTTTTCCTGCAGATTTTCCCTCTTGAGCTACTGCATTGGTAGCAGTAAAACAAAGGAAGAAAAGTATAATATAAAAGTAATTTTTTAACATGAGCACAATTTGGTTAATACAAACATAGAAAAAATATTTCAAAAACAATGCCAATCATCAAAAATTAACAAGTTTTTGATACAGTTGAAGTTAAAAATAGGTCAATTAGAGAAGAGAAAATCTCAATGTTACCAAATTGTTAAGAAAAAGTTTGTTTATTGTAAAATAATAATTATATTTGTTACCGTATTATTAATTAAAACCCCAATGATTATGAAAAAGTTTCTTTTAGTTGTAGCTTTAATGGTGTCTGGAATGATGTTCAGTCAAACTAATAATCCTGTTTTAGAGGCAGAAGGTGACTTGGTTAAAGCAACCTATTATCATGATAATGGTAAAGTACAACAAGTAGGTTATTTTAATGACGGTAAATTAGATGGAAAATGGACATCGTATGATGTAAATGGTAATGTTCAAGCTGTTGCAGAATATACTAACGGAGTAAAAACAGGAAAATGGATGTATTTTTCTAATTCAGTTTGTGTAAATGAGGTTGATTTTTCAAATAATCAAATTATTGGAATTAAAAACCAAGATGCAATTGCAGTAAAAAACTAAATTAAAGTAAAAGGTATAAAAAAAGCTCATCAAACGATGAGCTTTTTTTATGAAATAAAGTTAACTATTGGATCAAGTTTACACCATCAACAATTGCCCATGCACCCGAAGTTAATGTTGCTCCAGTTGCAGAAGCACTTGTAGTATATTGACCAGCAGGGAAAGTAATTGTGAATGTTCCAACTCCACCAAATTCTGAAGTTCCATCATTAATTTTAACGTTAGTTAATTTGATTTTGCTACCATTTACTTGGTTGGTGTTGGTGTTAGCATCTTGAATTCGAACAGCAGTTGCGCCAGCAGTTGTGTATCCAGAAATTAAGATGTTAGAAAAATCACCATTACCTTCTTTTTTAAATTGAATTGCATCGTATTCAGCAGCCGAACTTCCACCTTCTGTAACTGTTCCAGCAGCTCTTTTTAAAGTAATGTTAGTTACTTTAGGCCAGAATGAATTGTTTACACTTTTTGCTTCAATTTCCATTCCGAAGTTACCTGTATTTACTTGGTACGCATACCAATTGGTGTTGTCTTGACCATTCCAACCATCTTGCCAGTCGAATGAATCATCAAAATTTCCGTACGAAATCAAGTTTTTACCACTTACAGTTCCGCCATAAAATTCGAAACCATCATCAGCACCTTTGAATGAAACTAAATTTTCTAAAATCGTTCCGCTTCCAACTGAGTAGAATGAAAAACCATTCATTTCACTTGTGTTATCGGTTAGTTTTTTTCCAGCAAATTCTACTCTAACGTATCTTAAAATACCACCATTGTGAGTCGCATTTGTTCCGCCATAAGTAATTGCATTTCCATCTTCAGATGTTGCCGAAACCACTCCGTTTGCACCTACAATTGGAGCATCGCCAAACATAATGATTCCACCCCAAGAACCTGGAGTTTTTGAAGTTTCTGTAAATACGATTGGAAGTGCTGCTGTTCCTTCTAAAAATAATTTTCCGCCATTTTCAATAAGCAATGCATCTGGACCATTGGTTACATCTGCTGTAATTGTAGAACCTGCTGCAATTCGTAACGAAGCACCGCTTTTTACTTTTACAGTTCCTCTGATGGTATAATTTCCTAATGGATATTCCTTTGCAGTGGTAATATCTCCAGTGATTTCACCTGTTCCGATTGGAGTTGGTGCTACATCTTCATCATCATCAGAACATCCTGTAAAAATGGTTGCTAAAATTGCTAAGCTGAATACTAATTTTTTCATTGTGATTGTTTTTTTGTAGTTTAATTATTGATTACAAATGTATTTTTCTGGAGCTTTAAATCGTTTACCTTACCATTATCAAAACATTATAAATAATTAAACTGGATGTAAATTTTTTGTAAATTGGTTGCAATTGAATTAACATAAAATAACACAGATGCCTATTTATAAGCATCTGTGTTTAGGTTGTTAAAACGTGTAAGAAAGATTAAGCGAATAACCTACACCACGTTTGTAGTTTTCTAAAATATTGGATGGTTCTAATAATTCGTAACGATTATTATCTCCCAATTCTAATTTGTATTCTGGATTTAGGATGTTATCAACTGCGAATTTCACATCAATATGTTCGGACAATTTACTTGACCAAACAAAATCCAATTTGCTGAATGGCTTTTCATAAATATGATCTACACCTGAACCTCCAACGGCATAAATTCGATCACCATAAACACCGTATACTAATGAAATGGTATTCTTCATCTCTTTTGCAAATTCGAATTCATATTTTAAATCAGAATTAATAATCCATGAAGAAGCACCTTGTAATGCTCTTGAAGACTCATTTTCTAATGAAGTATTTCCGAAATCAACTTTTACGTCTGTTTTTAATAAAGAGGTGTTGAATCCAAACGAGAAATTTTCTAAGTTTTTGTTGATTCTACTCAACTGTAACAACATTTCGATTTCAGCTCCAAAAAGAATTGCTTCTTTCGAATTTCTATACGTAGTTAAACTTCCGCTTCCTCCAGCACCAGCAATGAACACTTTTTCAATTGGGTTGTTTAATTTTTTACCAAAAACACCTATTGCAAATAATTCTTTATTGGTAGCGAAAAATTCAAGTTTTAAATCAGCATTGTAGTTTTCACTGTTTTTAAGTAACGGATTTCCCACTTCACTTCGGCCATCCGCACTGATGTAAGTGATAGGCAAAACTTCCATAGTTACAGGTCGAGTAATGGTTTTCGAACCACTAAAACGTAGATTCAAGTTGTTTTTTAAAGCATATTTTGCATTAATAGACGGTAAAATATCAAGTTCGTCATCTGTTTTTTTGCGGTAAGGATCTGTAATACCATCACCAAAGTTTCTGTATTTCAAAGTACGACTTGAGTTTTCAACACGAACACCACCATTGATTTCAAAATTTTCACCAAAACTGAAGAAAGCGTTAACATAACCTGCATTTACAAATTGATTCAATTTCACTTTGTAATCTGCATTTGATTCTTCTCTGAAAAAGATGATACCGTTATTAATATCGTCTACAATGTATTGATCTAGAGTGTTGATTGGTGCTGTGTAATTTTTATTTAAATTTCTAACTCCAGCCAAAATTCTATAAGTAGAAGATAAATCATTGCGGTACATGTTGTATCCAACAGATAATTTATTTGACTTTCCGTTTTCTTTTTCTTTCATTTTGTAATTGTACTCCAACAAACCAGAAACAAAATAGTTTCCTTTTACATCAAGATATTGACGATTCAAATGATTTCCACCATACGAAGTGTTGATGTCATTTTCACCTACTTTTTCTCCGATGATGAATTTTCTATCAGGTTGTTGGTACGATGTTTTTACAAATGATCCACCCGCTTTTAAGGTGTGTTTTGAATCGCTTGTCAATTTTAAGTTTCCGTACAATTGTGAGTTCAAATAATCAGATTGATCAAATTGGTTTAAACGAATTAAAATATTCGGATTAGTTGATTGGTTATTAGTGTACCCTAATTGATCTTGAATTTTACTTTCGGTTGAACGTAAATAGAAGGTAGTTGAACTTAAATCAAACCATTTTGATTTATATTTCAAACCAATCAAAGCCGAAGCATTTGTCTGGTATTTGTATTCTTCTTTATAAAGATTGTTGTCATAATTCCCTAAACCTTGAAGAATAGTTCGGTCTGCACCTTTTCTAATAAGGTATTTATTTTCACCATTTAAGGACAAAGTATAATTCAGTGTATTATCGTTTTTGAACTTGAATTTTTCAGCATGAAGAACGCCAACACTAGTGTTAATAGGACTTGACGAATTGTCAACATTCCATGAGTTTTGAGCGTATCCTTCTTGATATTGTTCTGGTGATAATCGAACGGCTGCTGGAACTGAGCCAAATGCCGATGGTAATTCTCTGTCTTTTCCAATCATACCAAAAAATCCTTGAGTAGAATTAGCATCCGAAGAAATTAAAAAATCTTCTCCATTGTTGTTGGTTGTATATCCAGCGCCAACACTAAATTTAGTAATGCTTTTTGATTGAATTGTCTCAATGTTTACGGTTGCTCCAGCAAAATCTCCTGAAATATTTGGGTTGAACGTTTTGTAAACACTTAAAACTCCTACGATATCAGTTGGAAATAAGTCCAATGGAATGATTTTTTTATACGGACTATTAGATGGTGCTTGTAAATCATTAATCAATAAATAATTGTATCGGTCTTCCAATCCTCTCACAAATAATCCGCGAGATTCTACTTTAGTGATTCCCGTAATTTTAGTCAATCCTTCTTCAACATCACTGATTCCTTTTCGTGACATTTCCTGCGCACCAATACTTTGTTTGATTTCAACGGCTTTCTTTTGGTCTAATAATAAAGCGGTTTCTTTTTCACGACTTACGGTTTTCTGAACTACAACATCTTCCAATTTGTATCCTCCAGAACCAAGTTCTTTATTAACGATTGTTGTTTCACCAGCTTTTACAGTTACTGATACTTCAGCATTTTCATAACCTACGAAGCTAAATTGAATAACATAACTTCCGGGTTCAATAGAAATTGAATACTCACCTTTTTCGTTTGTAGTCACACCTAATGATGTTCCTTTAATCAATGCATTAGCAAATGCCAATGGTGCGTTGTTGGCTTCTTTATCAGTTATTGTACCTTTTATTAACCCTTTTGTTTGAGCAAATGAAAATGTGCTTAATAAAATTGTAATAAGTAATAGTTTGATTTTCATCGGTTGTGGTAGTTTAAATTTGGTGCAAAGAAACCACCACAATGTAAAGTTCAAGTTACTCCTGTTTTATTATTGTGTTGCGCGAATATTACCTAAATGTTACTAGATTAAATTATGGTTAAGTCATTTTTTCCTATCTTTATATGCTTATATTTACCATCGCAAAGCAGTTAATTTTTTTGCATTATGAAGAAAAAAGAAATTAAGATTCTATTGGTTGATGATGAACAAGATATCCTTGAAATTGTTGGGTATAATTTGTCTCAAGAAGGATACAAAATAGTAACAGCAAGTAATGGTAGAGAAGCAATTGCTGTAGCTAAAAAAGAAATTCCACAGCTGATCATAATGGATGTGATGATGCCCGAAATGGATGGGATGGAAGCGTGTGAAAACATTCGTAAAATTCCGGAACTTTCTAATGTAATCATTACTTTTTTAACGGCTCGAAGCGAAGATTATTCTCAAGTTGCTGGTTTTGACGCTGGCGCTGACGATTACATCGCAAAACCCATCAAACCCAAATTATTAGTAAGTAAAGTAAAAGCATTGTTGCGTCGACTGAAAAGCGATTCGATTGCTTCTGAAACTTTAAATGTTGGCGGAATCGAAATCAATCGTGAAGAATACAAGATTGTTAAGGACAATGTTGAAATAATACTTCCAAGAAAAGAATTTGAACTCTTCCATTTATTAGCATCAAAACCAGGTAAAGTATTCAAAAGAGAAGAAATTCTGGATAAAGTTTGGGGTAATGAAGTAATTGTTGGTGGTAGAACCATCGATGTTCACATCCGAAAACTTCGCGAAAAAATAGGTGAAGATTTATTTAAGACCATTAAAGGTGTTGGTTATAAGTTTGAAGCTTAATTAATTATCTTTGCATAATTATTCGTGTTCAATAAACGAACTGAACACTCAAAACTGAATACTGACCACTCAAATTAATGGGATTGAACTTTAAAAAATCATATACTTTTGCGGTAATATCTACTCTGTATATTACACTTTTTTCTACCGGAATCCTTTCCGCTTTATTATTGATTTTTGCCGAATTCAACTGGAAAATCTGCCTACTTTTTGCTGTTTCCATTTCCATTTTTGCCTTTTTTGTATTGCAATACCGCGTAGAACATTTCATTTACAGAAGAGTGAAAAAGATCTACGACGATGTTTCCCTTCTTGATTCAGCCACACTCAGAAGTCAGGCAATTACAACCGATATGGCCACGCTTACCAAGGAGGTGAAAAAATTCGCCACCGATAAAAAACTCGAAATCGAAAACCTAAAAGTACGTGAAGAATACCGTCGCGAATTCATGGGAAATGTGTCGCACGAACTCAAAACACCACTTTTTACCGTTCAAGGTTATCTCTCAACGTTGCTTGACGGCGCAATGAAAGATAAAGATTTGAGAAAAAAATACCTCGAAAGAGCTGAAAAAGGAGTGGAGCGATTGATTTATATAGTTGAGGATTTGGACATGATTTCGAAATTGGAAATGGGCGATTTAAATCTCGAATTCTCTGATTTTAATCTAGTCGAATTGATTCAAAGTGTGTTCGATTTACTCGAAATGCAAGCCGATAAAAAGAACATTATTCTGATGTTCGATCGAAAATACAACAAACCAATTAAGGTACACGCCGATCAAGAAAAAATTCAACAGGTGTTGACGAATTTAATTATGAATTCGATTAAATACGGTAAAGAAAATGGCACAACCGAAGTAACTATTGAAGATTTAGTCAAAAACAAAATCATCGTTCGCATCAGAGACAATGGAGAAGGAATCGAAAAAAATCATATTCCGCGATTGTTCGAACGCTTTTTTAGAGTCGATAAAAGTGGTGCTAGAAGCGAAGGTGGTTCAGGTTTAGGACTTTCCATCGTGAAACACATCATCGAAGGACACGACGAAAAAATCTATGTGGAAAGCGAGTTCGGAAAAGGATCAGAATTCTCATTCACCCTCGAAAAGAAGGAATAAATTCTTCCAATTTACATCTGAAGTAAATTTTGGCAAGCCTTTGTAAACAATTACTTCATTCAAATCATCCATCTTAAATTTGTCTTGCCTTGCCGTTGGAATTAAGCCTTCGCGTTTGTATTTTTTGGCTAAATATTCTTGTTCAAATTGCCCTGGAGTTGGAATGAAAAATGCTTTTTTCTCCAATTTTGCCAAATCCATAACCGTGGTATAACCCGATCGGCAAAGCACCATTTCACTTTCGTTGAAGGTTTTTTCCAGTTGTTCTGTCTGCATGAAATTGTAAAAAGTAATGTTGCCTTTCTGCTCCATTTTTTGTTCAGCCTCTACTTTGCCTTTGATGAAAACTACCTTTTCGTTGTACTGCTCCAATTCGTTAATAAGTTTTTCTTCCAATAGAGTGCGTTGTGGCTCCGGACCCGAAAGTATCACCATCAATTGGTACTGAATGGGCAATTCCTTTTTTTGCAAACGACTCAATATGCCAATGTATTTGATGTTGAGGTTGGTTTCGCTCAAATGACCTAATTTCCCTGATAAATTCGGAAAATCTTTGGTGTCTGGAACCCAACATTCGTTGAATTTAGCGATAAAAAATTGATGCAATTTGCTCGAAATCCATGTGGTTTTTCCTGATAAAACAGTCAGTTGATGCGTGATGAAAACCGATGGCACTTTTTTGTTGCGTACACCCAAACGATTGTCGGAAATGATACCACACAAGTCGTATTCTTTCACCCATTTTTTCACCATTTTCTTTTCCTCTAAAATGGCATTGATGGTTTTCGGACTGTTCTTAATGAGTTTCCATTTGAAGTTTTCGCCTTTTTTGGCGTATTCTATTTGGTACGAGGGCAATTCCAAAGCCGTTAAATGAGGAAATTCTTTTTTCAACAAGGCCAATGCACTTCCATCGCTGGCTAGAATCGGAGTAAAACCATTTTCTTCCAAGGCTTTTATGATTGGAATGCAACGTGTAGTGTGACCTAAACCCCAATTAAGTGGTGCAACTAAAATATTTTTACTCATTATTTTTTATGTAAAACCGAAATGAATTGTTCGGCCAGAATGTTCTCGTATTCAAAGTGTAAATCGTCGTCAACCTCAATCTGGTTTTTGTCATAATGGTACAATTTCCATTTTTTATTGTTGTATTCTAACGAAGTCAAATTTTCTATCCAATCACCAGAGTTTAAATATACGGTTTTTCCTTTACTGGTTTCAATAGTTTCCATTTTTGGTTCGTGAATGTGTCCGCAAATGACATAATCGTAGTTTTTTTCGATGGCCAATTCGGTACACACATTTTCAAAATTAGAAATAAATTTCACCGCCGATTTCACATTATTCTTGATTTTTTTCGAAAGTGAATACGGTTCTTTTTTAAAACGCGCCAAAATCCAATTCAAAAAGCGGTTCATTAGAATCAAAATATCGTAACCCCAACCGCCCAATTTAGCTAACCATTTGGCGTGATTGATGGATGCATCAAAAACATCACCATGAAAAATCCATGCTTTTTTCCCGTCTAAATTCAATACTAATTTATTGAGCAAACTCATGTTTCCCAAATGCAAATCGGTAAATTTTCGGAGAAATTCGTCGTGATTACCAGTCAAATAATACACTTTGGTGCCTTTTGAGCTGAGCGAAATGATTTTCTTAATCACTTTCAGATGACTGGCAGGAAAATACGACTTCCGGAATTGCCAAATATCAATAATATCGCCATTGAGAATCAGTGTTTTGGGCTTTATCGAAGATAGATAGTGAACGAGTTCTTTGGCGTGGCAACCATAAGTGCCTAAATGCACGTCAGATATAACCACTACTTCTACTTTTCTTTTTTTCAAAATAAAACTTTTTACTTCGTACAGTTCGATTCAAAGGTTTCAAATGACAAAATAAAGCCATCGCTCTAATGTTAAGGTTATTTAAACATTATCAAAACTTTATTTGTGTTGAGTTTATTTCCGTAATTTTGCCCAATAAATAATAACCGTGGGAAGTAAAAATAAACTCAAAAGATTCAAGGAAAACGAAACATTTGACAATGTATTTCAGCCAAGTAGAGAAGAAGTGGTGTCCAATAGTTTTCCATTAAAAGGAAAATGGAACGCTGATTTTTTTAAGAATAACAATCCAATTATAGTAGAATTGGGATGCGGAAAAGGCGAATATTCAATTGGTTTGGCCGAACGAAATCCGAATGCCAATTACATTGGAATCGATATTAAAGGTGCGCGTTTTTGGCGCGGAGCCAAAACAGCTGTTGATAGCGGAATGAACAATGTGGCTTTTGTGCGTACTCAAATCGAATTGATTGATTTCATTTTTGCTGATCATGAAGTGGATGAAATTTGGATTACTTTTCCCGATCCGCAAATCAAATACAAACGCACCAAACACCGAATGACCAATTCAGAGTTTTTGAAATTGTACAAAAGAATTCTAAAACCTGATGGTGTAATGAATTTAAAAACGGATAGCGAATTCATGCACGGTTATACTTTGGGATTGTTGCACGGAGAAGGTCATGAAGTGTTGTACGCCAATCACAATGTATACAAAAACGAAGGTGCGCCGAGCGAAGTGACTGAAATTCAAACGTTTTACGAAAAACAATATTTGGAAATTAACAAAGCAATTACGTATATTCGTTTTAAAATAAAATAGCCGATTACCCGTTTTTTAGACTGAAGTTTCGATTTCAGAGTTTTCATTTAACACCATCACAGTTTGACTCTTTTTTTACCTTTCTTTTTTGGCTTTCTTTCGGCTGTAGTTGGTGTGATTCCTCCGGGTTTAATCAACATGACGGCCGCCAAAGTCGGAATTACCGACGGTAGAAAACGAGCCATGATGTTTGTGTTAGGCGCAACCATAATTGTGTTTTTGCAAACTTACATTTCGGTGATGTTTGCCCAATACATCAATCAGCACGAAGAAATTGTAGTGTTGTTCAGAGAAATTGGACTCGGAATTTTTATGGCGCTTTCCATTTATTTTCTCTTTTTTGCCAAAGAACCCAAAATCAATCCACAAGAAAAATTGCAATTGAAAAGCAAACGAAGTCGATTTTTTATGGGAATGTTGATATCGGCGTTGAATTTCTTCCCAATTCCGTATTACGTTTTTATCAGTGTTACTTTGGCGTCGTATAAACTTTTTAATTTCGAAACTTCTTCTACCTACAGTTTGGTGTTCGGAATTGTATTCGGTTCCTTTTTTGTGTTTTATTGTTATGTGTTGTTTTTTGAAAAACTCAAATCAAGAACGGAGTATCTAATTAAAAACATGAATAAATTCATCGGAATCGTAACCGGAATTGTGGCTTTGATTACTCTAGTTAACGTATTGAAATTTTATTTCTAATGGAAGCGAATTTTTTTGAACGTGTCTATCAAATTGCACGTCAGATTCCGGAAGGGAAAGTAACCTCTTATGGCGCTATTGCCAAAGCGCTCGGAGCGGCTCGTTCGGCCAGAATGGTCGGTTGGGCAATGAATGCATCTCACAACATAGAAGATATTCCCGCACACAGGGTAGTCAACAGAAAAGGATTGCTTTCGGGCAAACATCATTTTGACGGAACCAATTTGATGCAACAATTGTTAGAAAACGAAGGAATCAAAGTGGTCAATAACCAGATTGTTGATTTTGAAAAGCATTTTTGGAATCCAGTTGTAGATTTGTAATTAGTTCCTAATTTTTCAAAATTTTTCAAATAATAGCAAAATTAGCCATAAAGACAAGCTATCCAATTATAAGAAAACTTTAAACTTCTTTGCTTTAATACTCTTAAACTTCTTACTATCTTTGCAATCTAAAATCATTCTTAATAAAGAGGATTTTGATTAAAAGTTACTACAATGAAATTAGATAGAAAAGAAATCCTTAAAGCATTAGAAACCATTACTATTGCTGGCGAAGGAAAAAATATGGTTGAAAGTGGTGCAGTAAAAAACGTCATTACTTTTGGGGATGAAGTGGTAGTTGATTTGGTTATTACAACTCCAGCTATGCACATTAAAAAACGCGCAGAAGACGATATTAAAAAATTAATCCACGAACAATTTTCACCTGATGCGGTTGTAAAAGTAAACATCAAGGTAGAAGCAGCTGAAAATCCGAATCAAATTAAAGGAAAAGCAATTCCTGGAATCAGTAATATTATTGCGGTTGCTTCAGGAAAAGGAGGCGTTGGAAAATCAACAACTACTGCTAATTTAGCGGTTTCTTTGGCTCGAATGGGATTCAAAGTAGGCGTTTTGGATGCCGATATTTACGGTCCAAGTATGCCGATTATGTTTGATGTTGAAAACGAAAAACCGATTTCTGTCGTAGTCGATGGAAAATCAAAAATGAAACCTATTGAAAGTTACGAAGTCAAATTACTTTCCATCGGATTTTTTACTTCTCCGAGTCAGGCAGTAATTTGGCGTGGACCAATGGCTTCCAAAGCCTTAAATCAAATGATTTTTGATGCTGATTGGGGACAACTCGATTTTATGTTAATTGATTTACCACCAGGAACAGGCGATATTCATCTTTCCATCATGCAAGCACTTCCAGTTACTGGCGCAGTTGTTGTAAGTACACCGCAAGCTGTAGCTTTAGCCGATGCTAAAAAAGGAGTGGCGATGTTCCAATCGGAAGCGATTAATGTTCCCGTTTTAGGAATCATCGAAAATATGGCGTATTTCACTCCAGAAGAATTGCCAAATAACAAATATTACATTTTCGGAAAAGAAGGTGCGAAAAACCTAGCAGAAGATTTGCAAGTACCATTTTTAGGCGAAGTACCATTAGTGCAAAGCATTCGCGAAGCCGGAGATTACGGTCGACCAGCTGCTATGCAAACGGCTTCTCCTTTAGAAAAAGTATATGAAGAAATAGCTCGAAATGTAGTACAAGAAACTGTAAATAGAAATGAAAGTTTAGCTCCAACCGAAGCCATCAAAATAACCACAATGGCGGGTTGTTCGGCAGTGAAAAAATAGACTGTAAGACCGTGAGATTGTATGATTTTGTCCTACAGTCCAACTGTCTTGTAGTCCTAAAATCAAAAAAAATGACAAACGAAGAATTGACTTTAAACATCGAAAAAGCTTTAGAAGAAATCAGACCGTTTTTGAATTCGGATGGTGGCGATATTTCGTTGGTTTCAATTGATGAAGAGAAACACGTAAAAGTACGTTTTGAAGGCGCATGCACAGGCTGTAGCGTGAATCAAATGACTTTGAAAGCAGGAGTTGAAACAACCATAAAAAAGTACGCTCCACAAATAGAAACAGTAGAAAATGTGATGTAATTGTAATTGGAGTGAATGATATTTATCATTGAATGACCAATACAACTTTATCATTTTTGCACTGTGTAACTTAAGTCACGAATGAATCGAATGGAAGTAGGTAAATTTGTGCTTTAAATCTGATTTTAAAATGATCGAAACCGATATACTCATAATTGGAGCTGGCCCAACGGGTCTTTTTGCTGTTTTTGAAGCAGGATTATTACAATTAAAATGTCACATTATTGATGCTCTACCACAACCTGGTGGGCAACTAGCCGAATTGTATCCAAAAAAACCGATTTTTGATATTCCGGGTTATCCCGAAGTACTAGCGGGCGATTTGGTAACCAATTTAATGGAACAAATCAAGCAATTCCAACCCGGATTTACTTTGTCTGAAACGGCAGAAACTATAGATAAATTAGACGACGGAACGTTCATCGTTACAACTAATAAAGGAACAAAACACCACGCCAAAGCCGTTGCTATTGCGGGCGGTTTAGGAACTTTTGAACCCAGAAAACCACAACTAGAAAACATTGCCTACTACGAAGAAAAAGGAGTAGAATATTTTGTAAAAGATCCTGAATTGTTTCGCAACAAACGTATTGTGATTGCTGGTGGTGGAGATTCGGCCTTAGATTGGAGTATTTTTCTTTCGAATGTGGCTTCAGAAGTAACTTTGGTGCACAGAAGAAATGAATTCCGTGGCGCTTTGGATTCGGTTGAAAAAGTACAAGAGCTCAAAAAATCTGGTAAAATCAACTTAATTACTCCAGCCGAAGTAGTGGCGATACAAGGAGAACATCATGTTGAAAGCATCACTTTAGAAAACGAAGGTGTTCAACGTGTATTTGAAACCGATTATTTTATTCCGCTTTTCGGATTAACTCCAAAATTAGGAGCCATTGTCAATTGGGGATTGGAAATAGAGAAAAATGCTATTAAAGTGAATAACGCTTTGGATTACCAAACCAACATCGACGGAATTTACGCCATAGGTGATGTGAATATTTACCCAGGAAAACTGAAATTAATTTTATGCGGATTCCACGAAGCTACTTTGATGTGCCAAAGTGTGTACAATCGCATCAATCCGGGTAAGAAATATGTATTAAAATACACAACGGTTTCGGGTGTTGATGGTTTTGATGGAACACGAAAAGAAGCTGAAAAAGCGGTAGTAAAATCAATAGAATAGCGAAATGCCACAAGACGTTACTGTATATATAACCGATAGAAACGGCGTACGCCACGAAGTACAAGCGCCAACCGACATGAACATGAATGTTATGGAACTCATTCGCGCCTATGAATTAGCCGAAGAAGGAACTGTAGGTGTTTGTGGTGGAATGGCAATGTGTGCCTCATGTCAGTGTTATGTCTTGAACGATGTAATTTCTTTGGAACGAAACCCCGATGAAGAAGCGATGCTTTGGGAAGCGTATCACGTGAAAGAAAATTCGCGTTTGGGTTGTCAAATTCCAATCACCGAAGCGATTGATGGTTTGGAAATTGAAATTGCTCCCGAGCAATAAAAAAACTTGGCAACGAATCACCAAGTTTTATAACTAACTGCGAAGTAAACCTAACTTATTGTTTTATAATTTTCTGAGTTGTTTTCTTACCTTTTTCTTCCATAGTTAGAAAGTAAATTCCAGCGGATTGTGAAGATAAATCAATTATAATTTCACTTCCATTCGAACTTTTGGTTTCAAAAACGTCTTGACCCAATGCATTGGTAACTTTTACCAAAGCATCTGTAAAAAAACCATTTTTGGATTGAATTGTGATCAAGTCTGAAGTCGGATTTGGATACACTTTTATCTGATTTTCAGTATGATTTTCAACTCCTAAATTGAATGGAAGTCCGTAGCGAAATAATTTGTATTCCGGATTTGATCCTTCAAAATACAAGGCATCGTTGTGTTTGAATAAATCACCATAACTGTTCAATGTACCAACATTAATCAAAGTGATGTTTTCGGAATTATCACAAGTCCAAAAGCGTCCATTGATTGCGCCGAAAGTACTTAAATTAGGCACAATGATTAATTTTCCATTGATTTCAGTAAAAGGCTGTACATTAGCAAAAGAAGTAGAAGGTAATTCAGGAAAAGCGGTTGTTCCTGAAGATGTTCCATCGGAAGACCACAATAAATAATCGCTTCCAAAATAAATTTTATTGTTAAAAACCATCATTTTTGTAGTGTTAGCATCCAAAGCTAAATCTCCTTTAACCAAAGTCGTTCCTGAAGCTGTTCCATCGGTTTTCCAAAGCTGATTATTAGTCATAAAATACAAAGCCGAGTTAAATACGGTTTGATTGTGTATATACAAAATTCCCGGAGTTCCAATTTGTGTATCTTTTACTAATGATGTAGTTCCAGTGGTTGAATTGTACACCCAAAGTTCGTTTCCAACGCTTCCATTATCTGCTAGAAAAAATAATTTATCATCAAAGGCAAATAACCCAGTCGGATTGCTACTTGATCCTCCGGGATTGATGTCGCTTACCATCGTAGTTCCAATGGTTGTTCCGTCTGAAGACCATAATTCATTTCCATGAGTACCATCATTCGCAGTAAAAAAGATTTTAGTATTGAAAGCGGTTAAATTTTGTGGATTAGAAGTTGTGTCGCCAAGGTAAATATCTTTAGTTAAAAAAGTTCCTGAAGTAGTTCCGTCGGTTACCCACAATTCACTATTTAAGGCAGAATTAGTGACAGCAATAAAAAACAGCTTATTTCCAGCTGGAGTAAAATTTCGAATGAAATTGATGTTCCCATTGAAAGCAGCACTTGGGTCAATTTGTTTGAGTAAAGTAGTTCCAGTAGTAGTTCCATCCGAAATCCAAAGTTGTTCTCCATTATTGGTAAAACCTTGAAAAAAGAGTTTATTATTTAAAACACCATAGTTTTTCGAACTGTTAACAACTGGTCCAGATGATTGACAATTATAATTCAACATTCCAGCACCACTTCCTGCATTGATGTCTTTGACTAATTGAGTTCCAGACTCTGTTCCGTCAGTTATCCAAAGTTCCAATCCATGCGAGCCGTCGTTTGCAGAAAAAAAAGATTTGTTATTGATAGTTGCAATAAAATAAGGATTGGAAGAATTAAATCCAGAATTAATATTTTGAAATAGAGTAGTTGCACCCGTTAGGGTATTGCACGACCAAGGCTCAATTCCGTTCGCTAATCCCGAACCGGCATCAAAAAAAATCGTATTATTTAGTGCTTTAAAAGTGGGCGAACAATGTTGACTACTAGAATTAATGCTTGCCAATTCTTGAAGAACTTCTTGAGCGGAGACTAGTTGAACTACTAGATAAGCAATTAGAATGTAGAGTTTTTTATTCATGATTTAGGAATGGTTTTTAGTTTGTAACCGTTTAGAACTGGTCAATATTTTACCAATTGTAACTTGAATTTTTTACTGAACTACAAAGAGAATTATTCGGTTTGTTGAAATTTGAAAATGCAATCGCCTGCATAAAGATTGTAATAGTTGTCGTTAGGAATTGTTGTAGTATTAGTGCCTTCTCTATAGGATAATATCTGAATATTTCCTGCAGTAATTGGGAAAGAGGCATTGGCTTGATCGGTTCTGTATCGAACAAAAGCAGTATTCGTTTGCATTGAAATTACATAGATTTTATCTTTTTCTAATTGTAATGGCGTGATTTGAGTTGCAATTTCAGTATTAGCACTTGTTACATTTACAATTTCTTGACGTAACAAATTGCCTGTAGCATTATCCCAAATGGTAACTTTAAGATTATTATTAATTACCGGCAGTTTGACCAATAATGAATTGATTTTTCCAGTAACAGTTGGTTTAAAAGACAAACCAGCTAATAAATCGTTGGTTGCGGTTTGTTCCATTGTTTGCTGATTGAATCCAGAAGTTGTAAGAAAAGATTGTAGAGGGTTTTCTTCGTTGTATAAAGGAGTATTGGGCGTTGGCTCATCATCGTTGCTACATGATGTTAGAAACAGTAAAAGAAAAATAATGCTTACTTTTTGTAATGTTTTCATACTAATAAAAGGTATTTGGTTAGAAGTTAATCCATAACAAAGCAGGAAATTTCGGAAACTGTAAATGTGTAGTTGGGTAGGTCAAAAGTAGTTAGGTGTAACTCTTGACAGTTTCAAATAATGATAAATGACAATAATCAGGACAAATTTGTAGGTTCTTTTTTGAACTCAGAAGGAGTTAAGCCTGTAATTTTTTTGAAAGAAGAGTAGAATGCTGATTTTGAATTGAAACCCGCTTCAATTCCGATTGACTCTAGTGTGTAGTTTGAAAAATCAGGATTTAACAAATAGCTTTTTGCCTCTTCTACCCGAAGTGTATTAACATATTCTACAAAGCCAGTTCCTAATTCGGCATTAATTATTCGAGATAAATAACTTTTGCTTAAACTAAGTTCCTCTGCAATGGTATCAAGTGTTAAATCGCTGTCTAAAAATCGTTTTTGATTGATTATTAAATGTTCAAATGTGACAATGTGACTGCTTTTTTGCTTTTCAACAATAGAGTAACTCGCTTTAGTTTCTTTGGAGTATTTCTTTAAATTTTTTCGCTCTTCGATGATGCCAAACTTGTAAATTCCAATGTAACCCAACCAATACGTCAGAATTGAAATACCAATCCATAAAGGATAAAAATTGACTTTTGTATCAATAATAACTGTTTTCAGCATCAGAAACAACCAAATAAAAGTCAACAGAAACAAGAAAATCACTATTTTTTTTAACCAATTCAGTTTAATTTTAATTGTATCTAACGTGAATTCATTGTTTCTTTTTTCAAATTTTTTGATTTTAAAGAAAACAATCACATAAATAATTTGATTGAAGATAATGGCAAGAAACTCGATGATATTAGGAATAGGATAAAAGAAATTTAGAACTTCTTCTCTATAATTTAGCCCTACAAATATCTTGTACAAGACGCAAAAAAACAGACCAATATAAAAAGGAACGAACAGTAATTTCTGCTTTAAAGTGATTTTGTTTTCAGGATATAGCGATTTAACAATATAGAGATAAAAAAAGACAGGAATGATCAAACAAAAAGGGATAAACACATAATTGTAAAAGAACTCGGAGTTATAAAGACCAATATCTGCGCCATAAAATTGCAAATTATTCAGTGAAAAACTACTGATTAATGCGGCGAGAAAAAAATTACTTTTATGGTTGTATTTTTTATTGAATAATACCACAATAGCAAAGATAATTCCTTGAAGAATTCCGGCAAATAAAACGCTATTGTAGAGGTTGAAATTCAAATGAAACTATTTTTCTATAAATCAATAGATTAAAGATAGTTTTTTATTTTATAAAAGAAAATTTATTTAACCCAATTAAAAAAACAATCAATCTGTTGAGCCTTTTTTTGTAACAAAATTTTAACACTTGCGTATAACTAAAATATTCTTTATCAATAGTATAAATTTCGATGACTCCAACTTCTTATTCGCCAGGACTTCATAAACTCGTAACACTTCAAGTGAATGAGATAGAACATCTTACTAGCAGTAATAATTTTATTGTTTTTTCTGAAAAGATAATTTCGAAATACAATCTTGAAAAGGTTGGAATCATTACACATAATTTTGAAAATGATAGCTTCACTATAGCTATTTGTCTAAAAGAATCTCATATTTGTATTCATACTTGGCCAGAGTTTAATCAACTAACTTTGGACGTTTATTTGTGTAATTATTTACAAGACAATACGGCAAAAGTAAAGGCAATTACGCAAGAGTATATTGATTTTTTTAAAGCAATTATTTTGAAAGAATCTGAAATTAATAGATAGCCAATGGATTTTTCTTGTCTTGAATGTTCCACAGTAACCCATCTCGATATTCATTTCGAGGCGGTGTGTTTTTCATGTCCTAATTGTAAAACAATACACTTAAAAAACGAGAGTGATCAATCGTGGTATCGCGAACACCTTAAAGTTGAATCGTACAATAATTCTTTTTCAGTAGGTCAGAAAGCAACATTTAATGAAATAGAGTATACAATAATTGGACTTTTAATAAAAAAATACGATGGCGTAAAATGGGCAGAATACACGCTTCAAAGTGACCAAGGAAATTTTTTATATGTTTCAGAAGCCAATGGAAATTTCATACTACTAGAGCAAGTAGAATTCAGCGGAAAAGTTGGCAATCACCCACTAAGTCTTACCTATTCTGATATGACATTGGATCGATTTGACTATTATTATCCACAATTAGTTAGTGCAGAAGGTTTTTTTGATTTTAATGTTCGAAAAAAAATCGAGTTAATAGAATACATCAATCCACCTTATCTTTTATCTTTTGAACGTTTTGATAAAGAACAAACTGCTTTTTTCGGGAAACACATTTCAAGAAGTAAAATAAAAAAAGCCTTCAATACTAATGATATTCCACCAAAAACAGAATCAGGATTAGTTCAGCCGTTTATCTTTAACATTAAAAATCTAATTATTACTTTTAGTTCAATAGCAATACTCATTTTAATCTCACACTGGTTTTTAAATAAAGATCGAACCCCAAAAGAAGTTTTGAATGTAAGTTTACCTTTTGAAAATTATACCAATAAAGAATACATAAGTCCTTCTTTTGAATTAGTTGGAAGTTCGGCGCCACTTGAAATAAGTGTTTTTTCTCCAGTAGATAATTCATGGGCCAACGTTCAGGTAGCATTAATCAATGAAAACACTAATGAAGAAATTTATGCTTCCAAAGATGTTGAATACTACCACGGTTATACAGATGGAGAAAATTGGAATGAAGGAAGCACAGGTGAAGAATTTAATATTTGCGGAGTTAAGGCAGGAAAATATCATTTAGCAATTACACCATTAAAAGCTCCAGAAGATTTTTCAAACTCGATAGTAACAGTGACTGCCTCATGGAATAAACCATCGTTTCGTAATGTGTTTATGGTGATTTTATTCATGGCGATTTTTGTGGGAATTATGTTTTTCCTTTCTAGAAGATATGAAAATAAAAGATGGGGTAATTATGAATAATTTTAAAATTTAAATAATGAATAAGCTAATTAATTTTTTAAAAGAGAATTATCTGATTGTTGTAATCGGATTGCTATTCTATTCGTTATTTCTTTATTATACAGTACAAGGCAACCGATTGTGTGATTGTGAATCGACCGAAAATTACAAACCCACACGAACCGGACACACATCAGTAAGTCGTTTTTATCATAAATAATTAAACAATAAATAGTATGGATGTATTATCAGTAAAAGTCATTGTAAATTCCTTAATTTTCTCAGTAATCGGAATAGGTGTTTTTTTGATAGCTTATTTTATAATCGAAAAAATTACTCCAGAAAACACTTGGAGAGAAATTTCACAAAACAAAAACACAGCAGTTGCCATCGTTTTTGGGGCATTAATTATTGGGATTTCGATGATAATTAGTGCTGCAATTCATGGGTAAAAAAATCTTAAAATTTGAATATTTACTTCTTTTTGCAGTATTTACCATCGCTACTTGCGGCTTAGTTTATGAATTAGTAGCCGGAACCTTAGCGAGTTATCTATTGGGCGATTCTGTAAAACAATTCTCTTTTATTATTGGAGTCTATTTGTTTTCGATGGGAATTGGGTCGTATTTTTCAAAATTTTTGACTAAAAACCTACTCAATACTTTTGTCGATATCGAAATCCTAGTTGGGTTAATCGGCGGATTGAGTTCAGTGATTCTATTCCTACTTTTTGAAACCGATTTTGCGTTTCAGTTCATACTCTATTTTTTAGTTTTCGTTACCGGATGTTTAGTCGGATTGGAAATCCCGCTTCTGATGAACATTCTAAAAGATAAAGTAGCTTTCAAAGATTTGGTTTCCAATGTTTTTACTTTTGATTACATTGGTGCCTTGTTGGCTTCGATTCTTTTTCCTCTTATTTTAGTGCCAAAGCTCGGAATCATGGGAACTTCTTTGTTCTTCGGAATGATTAATATTTCCATTGCAATTGCTCTTTGCTTTTTGCTTAAAGCAGAATTAAAAAATGTCAAACTACTCAAAGCAAAAGCCATTCTTTCGTTTTTAATTTTATTAATCACTTTTATATTCTCCGAAAATCTACTTTCATTTTCTGAAGGTAAACTCTACGGAGAAAACATCATTTATACCAACTCAACTCAGTATCAACGCATCGTTCTAACCCATAACAAAAGTGATTATCGTTTGTATCTGAACAACAATCTTCAGTTCAGTTCAGCCGATGAATACCGTTACCACGAAGCGCTTGTACATCCAGCAATGTCAATGGCAAAAAGTGTAAAAAAAGTTTTAGTTCTTGGTGGTGGTGACGGATTAGCAGTGAGAGAAATACTAAAATACAACGAAGTAGAAAAAATTACTTTAGTCGATCTAGACGAAGGAATGACCAAACTCTTTCAAACCAATCAGGTGTTGACCAATTTCAATAAAAACGCACTTAAGAATTCTAAAGTTACGGTTCTCAATAAAGATGCTTACATCTGGGCCAAAACTACTCAAGAGAAATTTGATGTGGTGATTATTGACTTTCCTGATCCATCCAATTACAGTTTAGGAAAATTATATTCACTCAATTTTTATGCTACTTTGCAAAAACTACTTTCAGAAGATGCTTTAGTTACGGTGCAAACCACTTCGCCTTATTTTGCGCCAAAATCGTTTTGGTGTATTAACAAAACAATTGCTCAAGTTTTCCCACAAATAGATGCTTATCACGCCTATGTTCCTTCGTTTGGCGAATGGGGTTTTACCATTGCAATTAATGGTTTTGGAACTACTTTTAACACGGTAAATCGTAAAGTAGAATCGCTAAAATTTTATAATTATCAGTTCGATACTTACAATCAGTTTACCAAAGACATGATGGCCAAAGACATTGAAATCAATCGTTTAGATAACCAAATTTTAGTACGCTATTTTGATGAAGAATGGGGAAAATTATAATACTTCCAGAAGAAATTTCTTCAAAACACTAGCGGCAACCTTACTCATTGTTCCGCTTGTAAACGCTTGTAAAGAAAAGGCCATCAACTTACTCATTCGATTATCGGGAGCGAATCATATTTTAGGACACAAACTCCGCGTAAAAAACTTCCCAAAACCTTCTCAGAAAATTGAGACTCCGTATTTAATTGTTGGTGGCGGAATCACTGGTTTAAGTGCAGCACGACAGCTTGTCAAAAAAGGAATAACTGAATTTTTAATGGTAGAATTAGAAGGTCATTTGGGCGGAAATTCATCCCATGGAGAAAATCAATACTCAAAATATCCTTTAGGTGCACATTATTTGCCATTACCCAATTTTGATGATAAAGAATTAGTGCAATTTTTAGAAGAAGAAAAAATTATTTTAGGATATGACGCTAAAGGATTTCCAAAGTTTGATGAAACGCAACTCACCATTGCTCCCGAAGAACGATTGTACTATAAAAATAATTGGCAAGAATCGTTAATTCCAAAAACTGGAAACTCAAAAAAAGAAGACGATGAAATAGTTCGATTTTTTTCGATAATGGATGAATTTCGACTAAAAAAAGATGAATTTGGAAAGTACTATTTTACTCTTCCAATGTCAAAATCTTCTAAAAATGATGAGGTCAAAAAATTGGATACACTTTCAATGAAACAATGGTTAGAATCGAACCAATTTGAATCGGAAATAGTATTTAATTACGTTGATTATTGTTGTAGAGATGATTTTGGATTGGGAATTGATTTCGTTTCAGCCTATGCAGGAATTCATTATTTTGCTGCTAGAAAACAAGATGCTACTGCCGATAAATCGGATAGTGTTCTGACTTGGCCGGAAGGAAATGCTCGTTTGGCTCAGCATCTAAAAAAATACACTAAAGGAAAGTCACTCGAAAATCACTTAGTTTACGAAGTTAGATTGGAAAACAACAAAGCCATAGCAAAGGTATACGATGATAAAAATAAAAAATCAATAGAAGTTAGTGCCGATAAAATAATCATGGCGACTCCACAATTTGTCAATCAGTATATTTTTGATGGTCGCAAAGAATTTACAAAAGATTTTCACTATGCGCCATGGCTTTTGGCAACGCTTGTCGTTTCAGATTTGACCGATAATATGAGTTTCCCTTTATGTTGGGATAATGTCATTTATGGTTCAAAAGGTTTGGGTTATATTTATGATCAACATCAATCATTACAACAAATTCAAGAGAAAAAAGTAATTACTTATTATTATAGCTTTTCTTCTGCCAATTGCGGAAAAACGAGACGTGAAATCTACAAAAAAGACAAAGAGTTTTGGAAAGAATTGGTTTTTGAAGATTTGAAAATAGCTCATCCCAACATTCAAGAAGTAACCGAAAGTATCGAAATTCATCTTTTGGGTCACGGAATGATTAGTCCAGTTCCCGGATTTTTATTCGGAGAAAGTAAAGCAAAAGCAGCAGCAAGCATTAATAAAACAATCTATTTTGCTCACTCAGATTTATCGGGAATTTCTATATTTGAAGAGGCATTTCATCAAGGAATTAATGTAGTAAACACAATGTTAGATGGAACAACCTTGGATTCATAAATCAAAAACAGATAGTGCTTTTATTCTGGCGCCATCATTTTTGGTGTTAGTAATTGTTTTTTTATGTCAGGATTGGCTAGTCGCAATTCAAGACCAATATTCGTTTTACACGTGGCTTTTTCTTATTGTATTTATTGATGTTGCCCATGTGTATGCAACTTTATTCAAAACCTATTTTGTTCCCGCCGAGTTTCAAAGAAGAAAAAAATTATATGTTGGATTGCCTCTGTTTTGCTTTGTAATCGGTTTTGTTTTATTCCTTTTTGGAAGTCAGGTTTTTTGGTCGGTTTTGGCCTATGTTGCCGTTTTTCACTTTATTCGACAACAATATGGTTTTATGCGATTGTATTCCAGAAATGAAGATAAAACCTATGCTTGGATTGACAATCTTATTATTTATTCTGCAACAATTTACCCGATGCTTTTTTGGTTTTTGTCATCCAAAAGGCAATTCAATTGGTTTGTAGAAAATGAGTTTATTAAGTATGAAAACCACTATTTAATAACGATTTTCACGTATTTGTATTTTGCTATAATGGCATTTTATGTAATTAGAACTATTTTCAACTCAATCAAGCAACAGTATTTTAATTTCCCAAAAAACGCTATCATAATCGTAACAGCTCTTTCATGGTATTTTGGAATTGTATATTTCAACAACGATTTGGTGTTTACCTTGTTAAATGTAGTTTCTCACGGAATTCCGTACATCGCTTTAATTTATTTGAACGAAATTGAGAAGAAAAAACGGGAAGAGTTGGGTTTTCTTCACACTTTAAAAGCTCGGAAAGGAATGGTTTTATTTATTCTTTTTTTGCTATTAATTGCTTTTTCAGAAGAATTTTTATGGGAGATTTTAGTGTGGAACGAACAATTTTCTGTAGCTGAATTTGATTTTTCCAATTGGCAATTCATTTTGGTTCCGTTGCTCACAGTTCCGCAATTTACACACTACTTATTGGATGGCTTTATCTGGAAAAGAAAAGCAAAATTACAATCCTAATTTCTCAATTGCTTCAGGCAAAATTCGTTGAACAAATTTACTGTACGCCAATTCCGATGGATGCAAACCATCACTCGCCACTAAATTCGGTTGCGCCAAACCTAAGCGAGTAATGTCAGTAATGTTGATAAAAGCGATGTTGTTGGTTGCGCAATAACTCTGAGCAAACGAATTATAATTATCTATTTGCGTTGAAATTGAAGTGTTACCATTTCCAAAAGGTGTGTAAGCGTAATCCGGAATCGAAACTACAATCACATTTTCTTTTTTCCCTTTTGCTTTTACAATGGCTGTAGCCACCAACTCAGGAAATTCTTGTTCGTACAAACTAAAAGGTTTGTTTTGGTATTGATTATTAACTCCAATTAACAACGTAACCAAATCGTAATTTGTGGAAGGATTTTGAGTAGTAATGGCCGATTTTAAATTAGTAGTTGTCCAACCCGTTTGAGCAATGACATTTACGGAAATTAAATCGTTGGGATTCAGTCGTTTTTTAATACTGTCTTTCAATTGCTCAGGAAAACGACAAGTGGCACAAACGCTTTCACCAATAGTATAACTATCACCTAAGGCCAAATAGCGAATGTTTCGAGGTGGTGTTTCATTGGTCATTAGTGTATCTTTAGAACAACTAATGGTCAGTACAACCAAAACTAAAAAAGTAATTTTTTTCATCTATTGTGATTGGTATAAACTCAGATCTACTGGACCTTCCAAATATTCTTTTACAATTTGCAAAACACCATCTTCTTTGGTGTCAATGTACCATTTGATCAATGCGATGGTTCCGTTTTCGATTTCAATTCCCGTGATACTGCGCGGATGAACACAACTCCCATCGTTAAAATAATTCAGCGCATTGTCTTGCGGTTTTGGAAAACGCGGACGATGCGTGTGACCCGTAATGGTGATTTTATTTCCGTTATCGGCAATCCATTTTTTTATGCGACGTTCTACTTTAATCAACTCGACATAATTTTTAGCTGGACTTGTTGGATCTTTAATTCCCCAAACTTGCAAAGGTTTCCACAACACACGAACCAAAAACCGATTGATTTTCCAGCCCACATAATTCATAAAATCGGCTTGATGACCGTGAGTAAGAAACAATTCTTGCTTGGTTTCAGTATTTTCAAGAACTATTCCTTCGTGGAATTGAATTCCAGGAAACAGCGGTACATTTTTGCCTTCTTTTGGGTCAAAATACTCAGATAGCAACTTTTTAGTTACATTCGGATTGCGGTACACCATGTCGTGATTACCATAAATCATGTGCAATTTTCCGGCATTGAAAATCTTTTGTAATAATAGATATACGTTTTTATTGGCTTCAAAGATGTCTTTAAAGAATAAATTTTCCCATAATTCGTCTCCATCACCCAATTCGATGTACTGATAACCATAATTAAAATAATAGTTAACCGCATGAAAATAAATATTTCTATTGTTGGCAAAATCATCTGCAAAACTCGAATCACCACGATGGCAATCACTGAACAAAATGAATTTATCCGAATTGGTAAATTGGATTCTTTTGGCTTGTTGGTAGGCGCGCGTTAATCGATCTTGTGAAGACATGCTTTAGACTACTTAGAAGGTTAGATTTTTAGATAGTTAGACTTCTTAGAAGGTTAGACTTTTTTAGATTTATTCTAATTAATCTAAGAAGTCTAAGTAGTCTAAAAGGTCTAAGCCAGTCTATCCCAAAAGTACATAAATTATCGAGAAATTTCTATTCACTACTAATTTTTAGCCGTGATGGAAGTGGAAAGCAAATAGTTTAGAAAAATGCTTTTGTGAACTATTTCTTGCAACGAACAGCGCGATGAGCTTCTAACTTAAAAATTGTCGATGTATTTAAAAGAATTTGTGAAAATAGTTTAACAAAGGAGTAAGAAATTGTAACATAATTCATCAGTTACAAAGTGGTGTGTTGAGAAATCATTATGTTATTATCTCCAAAACAGTATATTTGTGTTAATTAATTATAAATGAAATGAATAAAAAAATCATACTATTAGTATTTGTAATCATGGGATTGTGGTCATGTTCTCATGATGAAGGTTATGGAGGTTTAGCATCCATCTCGGGAAAAATCTATGGAAAAGATTTCAATTCCAACGGATTTTTAGTCAATGAAGATTATATTGGTGGTGTAAAAGTATACATCAGCAAACACGGCGAAACCAACTATTTTGACAGTATGGATTCAGCTTACGATGGTTCATTCAAATTCAATTATTTGCACAAAGGAACCTACGATATTTGGGTTTTTGGCGATTGTGATTATTGTTCTTGGGATCAGGTTTTTGAATTAAAAACCATTGAAATAACCGATAAAAGACAAGAGGTTGTGACCGAAGATTTTGTTATTACTTTCTAAAACAATCAATAAATGATGTCTTTTCTAACAGCGATGAGCACAGTTTCTTTAGCAGAACTTGATAGCGTTGCATTGCTCAATCGTATCGACAATAAGTATGTTCTCAACAAACAACAGTTGGAGCTTATTTTGCCTGTTATTCAGCAGAATTACAGAGTGTTGCTCATTGGAAATGACAAAATATTTACCTACGAAAACAACTATTTTGACACCAAAGATCTACAGTTTTATTATGATCATCACAACGGTTATGCTAATCGGATGAAAGTAAGAAGCAGAAAATATGTAGAAACCAATACGAGTTTTTTCGAAATTAAGAAAAAAGAAAATATCGACAGAACGTCAAAGACTCGAGAAAAAATAGACCAATTGATTTCGGTCATTGATGAAAACCAAAAAGAGGTAGTGCAACAATTATCTCGAAAGCCAATTGCCGATTTAAGTGTGATTCTCAACAATAAGTTCAATCGAATCACTTTTGTTAATGAGGAACTATATGAGCGAATAACATTGGATTTTAACATTCATTTTTCTGATGAATTGAGTCAAAAGCAATTCGCTGATCTTTATGTACTCGAAATCAAGCAATCCAAATCTAATGGACGATCAATAATCGCCGAATTACTGAAGAAAAACAACATCAGAGAACAACGTTTTAGCAAATACATTTTTGGCGTAATTGCCTTGAAAGAAAATATTAGAATGAATAATTTTTTGCCCTTAATCAAAAAGATAAACAAATTATAATATGGAAACAGAAGAAAAAGTAGCCACAGTTTTTAGCCTGTATGATTTTTCAATCAGAGCTATAATTGATGTTTTGGCTATAGTGATTTTAGTTGGCTTGATTTATTATCCTAAGCATAAAAACAAAGACTTTATTTTCACTTTCGTACTCTTCAACATCATCAATTTCATGATTTGCTACTTGCTTGGAGCGGCTAAAATTAAAATGGGATTTGCCTTCGGACTTTTTGCTATTTTTTCCATTATTAAATACCGAACGATTGTAGTTTCCATCAAAGATATGGGTTATTTTTTCGTTTGTGTTGCATTAGGAATGCTCAATTCGTTGGCCAATTCAAGTGATGGTTTTGTGATTATGATAATGTGTAATGTGGTGATTTTGACACTAACCTTTTTCTTAGAACGATTGAATTTCATTAACAATGAGAATGTTAAAGAGATTATTTACGATAACGTACGATTAATCAAACCCGATGTGCGCGATGAATTAATTGCCGATTTAGTGGAACGAACAGGTTTGGAAATCCATAAAGTAGAAATTGTATCAATTAATTACTTAAAAGACACCGTTCTTCTCAAAGCCTATTACTATGCAAAAGAAAGTGAAAATATGCTACCAACAACTTCTGATAATGACTAAGAAAATACGATTCCTTTTTTTGCTGATTGGTTGTTTTGGTTTTGCTCAAGACACTGATACGCAATTCCGTTTCAGTCCATCGGTTGATTATAAAATCAACAAAAAATGGAAAGTAGGTTTTGATTATCGTTACGCATTGGAAAAAGATGTTTCTACTTTTCAAGCCAGTGTTTTTCAATTTTCTGGCGAGTACAAAATCAATAAAAAAATGAGTTTGGAAGCAGGTTATCGCTACACCACTTCATTTGAAAATGATAACCAACGTTTGTTTGCCTCGTTTATTTTTGATTATAAAATTAAGAAATTCACACTCTCATCAAGAACACGATACCAATTCAGCACGCCTTATTTTAACACCACTTACTGGAACGAATTCAAAGAACCGAATCAATACCTTCGTCAGAAATTCACAGTAGATTACAACATACCCAAAAGTAAAGCTTCAGTTTATTTCTCTCCTGAATTTTTTATTAAATTAGAAACCAATGAAGTAAAATACCACAGAACTCGCTACCAATTTGGAAGTGATTATAAATTAAAATTCGGAAATACAATCGGACTTTCTGTAATCTATGAAGACCGATTAAATCCAACCAAAACCGATCGTTTTATTATTACAACTAAATACAATTTATCGATTGATGAATTGATTAAAAAGTTGAATAAAAAAGCAAAGAAAAAAGGTTAGACCAAGGCTTCTTTTTGAACCAATTGCTCTTCAATTGCGTTCCATAATCCGATTCGTTTTTCTAAAGCCAAAGCAGAAACTTCTTGAACTTCTTTCCATTTTTGTTCCGATTCGCCACACAATTCGGTAATCATTTGCATTGCCATTGGTCCGTGTTCGTCGGCATCCAATTCGATGTGACGTTCAAAATAATAAATCAATTTTGATAAATTGGTTTCTGGGAAATTCGTTTGAAAATTGCGTAAAATTTCGGTAAACATAGTCGGAATCAAATCTTCTCTTCCGAAGGTAAAAGCGGCAGCAATTTTGTGCGGTTTTCCTTCTTCAATTACACGGAAAGTGAAATCCAAAAACGCTTTCACATTTGGGTGTAAATCACTTTGCTTTATGGATACAAAGATGTTTTGAGTGGTTTTTACATTCTCTAAAAATGCAGCAACCAAATTCGTGTCGGCGCCACATTGTTGCATCGCATCCAAATACATTTCAAAATGACTCTGACGCGTTCCATCCAATGCCAAATCAGTTTCTTCGGCCACTACAATTTCGTTGATTAAATAACGTGTTTCCGGACTTCCAACAGGCAGCCAAGGCGTTGTTGTACACGTTAATTTATTCTGTAAGGCTTTCAATAACGACATGAAATCCCAAACTGCATAAATGTGATTTTCTAGAAAACAATGCAAATCGTCTATCGTTTTTACTTTTTCGTAAAGCGAATGCTGAAGCAATTGTTGCTTCTGATGGTCGATGGATTGATTGATAATTTGAATAGTCATAGCGTTTTTTTTATAATCTACGATTACAATAGGTCTTTTGGATGTAAAATGTACAACAAATGTAAAAATGCTTCCCGAAATAGAGAAGCATTTTGTATCATTTTTAGTTATTGTTTAATGGGTTTTATGGAGTAATTCATGTAATTCATTCATACTAAAACAAATAGGAAAATTTTCGTCTTTAAAACGTTCGGTGTTGCCATCATTCACAAACCCGATGACATCAAATCCACCCGATTGTGCTGCTTGGATTCCGGTTGCGCTGTCTTCTACAACGATGCATTCGTGTACTTTAAATCCCATATTTTTGGCGGCGTGCAAAAAAATATCAGGTTCGGGTTTCCAACTTTGAATGTCGTACGAACTGAATATTTTCCCTTGAAAATGATGAATCAGATTAGTAGTGGTGAGATTGCGAATGATTTTTTCCCTTGGTCCGCTTGAGGCCACACAAAACGGAATGGTAAGCGAATTTAAAAGGGCATGAATTCCGTCAATCGGTTGTAAATTCAACGCAAATTGCTCAAATGATTTTACTCTGAATTGGTGTTCAAAATCGGCTGGTAACGATTGCCCAAATTTAGTTTCGATGTAATTTAAACTGTATTTGAGTGATTTTCCAGTAAAGTTTTCCAACGCTTCTTCGTGCGAAATTTCAATTCCCAACTCATTCGCCATTTCCGTCAAGACCGCACTCGAAATCGCCTCGCTATCTACCAAAACACCATCGCAATCAAAAATCACACATTTGTACTTCATCTGAATTTTTTATGTTGTGTAAAAGTAAAAATGCTTCCCGATTAAGAGAAGCATTTTGTTTATTTTTTCTTCGTACTTCGTATGTCGTATTTCGTACTTCCAACTTTTATTTAAACGCCGGAATTCCTGTAATATCCGCACCTGTAATCAACAAGTGAATGTCGTGTGTTCCTTCGTACGTGATTACACTTTCTAAGTTCATACTGTGACGCATGATCGAATATTCGCCTGTAATTCCCATTCCGCCTAACATTTGTCGTGCTTCACGGGCAATGTGAATGGCCATATCAACATTATTTCTTTTCGCCATCGAAATTTGAGCCGTGGTCGCCTTTCCTTCATTTCTCAACACACCCAATCTCCAAGTCAACAATTGTGCTTTGGTAATTTCAGTAATCATTTCGGCTAATTTCTTTTGTTGTAATTGGAAACCAGCAATCGGTTTGTCAAACTGAATGCGCTCTTTTGAATAACGCAAAGCCGTATCGTAACAATCCATCGCAGCACCAATCGCACCCCAAGCAATTCCGTAACGAGCCGAATCCAAACACATCATCGGTGCTCCAAGTCCAGATTTTCCTGGCAATAAATTTTCTTTTGGCACTTTTACGTTGTCAAAAATCAATTCACCTGTAGCCGAAGCACGTAATGACCATTTATTGTGCGTTTCCGGAGTCGTAAAACCTTCCATACCACGCTCAACAATCAATCCGTGAATTCTTCCTGATTCGTCTTTCGCCCAAACCACAGCAACATCAGCAAATGGCGCGTTCGAAATCCACATTTTAGCACCATTCAACAAATAATGGTCGCCCATGTCTTTGAAGTTGGTTACCATGCCACTCGGATTCGAACCGTAATCAGGCTCAGTCAATCCGAAGCAACCCATGAATTCACCCGTTGCTAACTTTGGTAAGTATTTCATGCGTTGTTCTTCGGTTCCGAATTTCCAAATCGGGTACATCACTAATGATGATTGTACCGATGAGGTTGAACGAACACCCGAATCACCGCGCTCAATTTCTTGCATGATCAAACCATACGAAATTTGGTCTAAACCAGCACCACCGTATTGCTCTGGAATGTACGGACCAAATCCGCCAATTTCACCCAAACCTTTAATAATTTGTTTCGGAAATTCAGCACGTTGTGCATAGTCTTCGATAATCGGAGAAACTTCGCGTTTTACCCACGCACGAGCCGAATCGCGTACTAATTTATGTTCTTCAGTTAGCAAATCATCTAACAAATAATAATCGGGAGCTTGAAATAAATCTGGTTTCATTTTTTTAATGTAAAATGTATGTTGTATAATGCTTTTACGAAAACGTTTGCAAAGGTAAGAAAACATATTTTAGATTTTGCTCAACAAGTGTTATAAATTTTCCAATTTGTCAAACTAGCTGGTCATGCTGAGCTTGTCGAAGTGTGAAGCTTTGTCCAGCCTTTCATTTCAAGATTTTTCCAAAAAAGGTGTTTTTCTAAGGCCAAAAAAGAGCTCCTAGTGTCGCTTTTTTTTGCCAAGAAAAACTACCATTTTTGTTCAAAATGCTTTCCATTCCAATCTGGGCTAGGGCTACATCTTCAAATAAAACTCTTTTGTCAAGTTGATGTAATCGTCGGTATACTCATGACGGTTGATTTCGATTACCAATTCATCAGCTTCTAAAACGGAAAGTTCGTAGCGTTTGAAAGCGAGTAAGCTACGTACAATTGGAGTAGTGTGCGAACCTTTTACACGTGTTACTTTTACAGGAAATAGTTCGGCTTCGGCACACAAATCAATGAATCGTTCTTCTTCTTTAAAAGGAATAATTACGGCAAAAATGCCGTTTTCAGACAGAAGTAAACTAGCTGCATCGACTAATTCTTCAAAAGGCAACGCGTCTTGAAAACGAGCTAAATCGCGTGAATCGTTGTCGGTTTTATAATTTTCAGAATAAAAGGGCGGATTGGAAATGATAATATCGTACTCGTCTTCGGGTTCGTCTACAAATTCGTCTAAACCAGCGTGAAAGCAGAACAATCGGTCACTCCACGGTGAAGCTTCAAAGTTTTCTACACATTGTTCGTAAGCATCTTCGTCAATTTCGATAGCGTCAATTTGCTCGGCTGAAGTTCGTTGAGCGAGCATTAACGACAAAATTCCTGTTCCAGCACCAATGTCCAATATTGAAAAAGGTTTGTTGTCAATTGGACACCAAGCTCCAAGCAAAACTGCATCTGTGCCTATTTTCATGGCGCAACGATCTTGGTGGATGGAGAATTGTTTGAATTGGAACATAAGATACGCTTCGCTTTTAGATTTTTAGACTTCTTAGACTCGCTTCGCTCTTGGATTATAAGATTGTAAGATTTTAAGATAAGTGTATTTTGGAATTGGATTGCCCTAGCCCTGATGGAAGCGGCATCCTTTTTTGGAGTGCAACGGAGAAAAAGATACAGCGGACAGCAGGAAATAGCTTCAAAAAATCTAACATTCTAAGTCAGTCTAAGAAGTCTACAAGTACATTTCCACCAAACCTTCTGGCAAATTCATCACGACTTTTTTGTTTTCACGGTCAATTTTTACCAAAAACTGATCGATCATAGGAACGAGGATTTCAACGTTGCCGTTGATTACTTCAAAAAGTGGTTGCGCGGCGGTATCATTAATGGAAACAATTTTTCCGAAAACACCCAATCGTTGATCTTCGATTTCGAAACCAATTACTTCATGAAAATAAAATTTATTCCCTTCTAATTTGGGGAGCATTGAAATCGGTAAGTAGATTTCGCAACCCATAATTTCATCGGCATCGGCTTCGGTATCGACGTCTTCAAATTTTGTTTTGAGGAAGTCGTTTTTGTGTAGTGAGGAATGTTCAATAAAAAATGGAACCAGATTTTTGTTGAACTCAACAAATACTGATTCCATATTTTCATATAATTCGGGTTCGTCGGTATCTAAATAGATAAGGACTTCTCCTTTGAAACTAAACTTTTTAGCGATTTTGCCGAGATAAAAACAATCGTCTTTACGCATTATCGCCACTGTATTAAGCTTCTGCTTCTTCGCTAGCTTCGTCAGCAGCCGGAGCTTCTTCTGTAGCAGCTTCCACTTCTGGAGCAACTTCAGCAACCGCTTCTTCAGCTGGAGCTTCTGTTTCTGGAGCTTCAGTAACTTCAGCAACAGTTTCTTCTACAGTGTTTTCAACTGTTTCAGTAACTTCTGCAACTGTTTCTTCAGCAACCGCTTCTACTTCTTCAGCAACTTCTTCTACTGTTTCAGCAGCAGCAGCTTTAGCAAGACGTTTTTCGTTAGCTTCTTTTTCAGCTTTTAATGCTTTGGCTTTAGCTTCTGCTTGTTTTTTAGACAATCCGTCTTTTTTAGCATCTACTTTACCTACTTTTTCTTCTAACCATTTTGCTAATTTAGCATCAGCTTGTTCTTGAGTTAAAGCACCTTTACGAACTCCGCCATCTAAGTGGTGTTTCAATAAAGCACCTTTATACGAAAGAATAGCTCTAGCCGTATCAGTTGGTTGTGCTCCATTGTGTAACCATTGAACTGCTTTGTCAAGGTTTAAATCAATAATAGCTGGGTTAGCTGTTGGATTGTAAGTTCCTAATTTTTCTAAGAATCTACCATCTCTTTTTGCGCGTGCATCTGCAGCAACAATCCAATAAAAAGGTTTCCCTTTTTTACCGTGTCTTTGTAATCTAATTTTTACTGACATAATCTTTTTGATTAATTTGAGGTACTCGACCTCTGTTATTTAGGGCGCAAATATACAAAACTTTTTGATTCAAACTACTCATCAGTTGTAAAAGTTATTTTTTTAGTTAAATTACTATGACAATTCATTAAAAAAACTATTTTTGTGGTTATTAATAAAGATTACTATGAAAAAATTATTTTCAATATTAGCTTTGGCTTTACTTTTCTCTTCGTGTGAGGAAGATGTCAAATTAAACGACCCAGGTTTTCAGGCTTTTAGAGATGATGTATTGTTTAGAGGATTACAAGTGACAGCATACCGTTCGGGTAGTGGAGCAATAAGAATTGAAGCATTGGCAGAAGACCAAGAGCTAACCTTACACATGTCAAACTCGATAAGAGGAACATATTATTTAGCGTCAACAAATGTTAACAATTGGGCTGAATACACTTCATCATTTGATGATATAGTTGTTGATTATTCAACCAGAGAGTCTTTTGAGCCCATCACTGGAATTGCTAATGCTATTTTAATTGGAGGTACAGGTTATGTATCAAGCAATTTAGTGGGAACTACTAATACAGGTAATGGAAGCGGAATGTCGGTAAAAACTACGGCCGTTGATGGAGTTATCAAATCAGTTAAAATTGTAAATTCGGGTTCTAATTATCAAGCAGGTGATATTATCACCATAAATGGAGGTGATAATAACGCTAAATTTAGAATATTAAGTGAAATCAAGATTGATAAATATGAGAACGGTTTAATCTCAGGTTCGTTCAAGTTAAACCTTAAAAACATTTACGATAATCCTTTCGGGCAAGAGTTGGTGAATTTCCAAAATGGAGCTTTTTACAACATTCCTGTTGTGCAAGAATAAATCTGTCAATCCTAATAATTACAAACCGTTGTGTAACAAACACAACGGTTTTTTTGTTAATAATCAATTAATTACAAAAAGATAGTGGCTTTCGTTTTATTTAGCTTACCTTTACGCAGAATTTTAAAATTTACATATGAACATTTTTGTTGGAAGTCTTCCTTGGAGTATTGAGGAAGCAGATTTAAGAGAGTCTTTTGAGGCTTACGGAACAGTTGACTCTGTTAAAATTGTAACTGATAAATTTACTGGAAGAAGTAAAGGATTCGGTTTTGTAGAAATGCCAAATGACGAAGAAGCACAAAAAGCTATCGACGAATTAAACGGTGCTACAGTAGAAGGTCGTACAATTGTAGTGAACAAATCTGAACCAAAACCAGAAGGTGAAAGAAGAAGTTTTAACAACAACCGTTCAGGCGGTGGTGGTTACAGCGGAGGTGGAAACTCTCGTGGTGGCGGAAGCTATAATGATAGAAATAGTGGTGGAAGATACTAATCTTTAAACACCCACTTTACAACTAAAACCATTCGTTCACTCGGATGGTTTTTTTGTTTTTTGTTGATAACTAAAATTGAAATTCAGCAGCATTAAATGTAAATTTGAAACTTCTCAAAAAATAGAATGGAGTCGATTTTTGGAATCTTTGTAGCAACTACTAAAGCGACAAATATTCATTCAAGTCTACAATTCTTGACATTGATTTTTGAGATTGAATTTTGACATTGATTTTTGCCATTTGGAATTTACACCTATGTATTTAATATTCGATACCGAAACCACAGGATTACCGCGCAATTGGGCCGCGCCAATTACTGATACCAACAATTGGCCACGATGCGTTCAGATTGCTTGGCAATTGCACGATGCGATGGGAAACCTCATTGAACATCAGGATTATTTAATCAATCCCGAAGGGTACAATATTCCCTATGATGCCGAGCGTATCCATGGAATCTCAACCGAACTCGCGCAACAAAACGGAATCGATTTAAAAATTGCTCTAGAACGTTTCAATGAAGCACTTTCTAAAACCAAATTCATCGTTGGGCAAAATGTGGGTTTCGATGTGAATATTATGGGCTGCGAATTCTACCGAATGGGAATCGATTCACCCATGTCGCAAATGCCTATTTTAGATACGTGTACCGAAACTACAGCCGAACTTTTAAGATTGCCTGGAGGACGCGGAGGAAAATTCAAATTACCAACATTAACCGAGTTACATCAATACCTTTTTGGAGTTCCATTTTCAGAAGCGCACAACGCAACTGCCGACGTTGAAGCAACTACACGTTGTTTCTTAGAATTAATCAAACGCGAAGTTTTTACTAAAGAAGAACTCGATGTTCCGGCGAATTATTTTACCGAATTCAACGAACACAATCCGAAAGAAATTCAACTCATTGGGTTAAAACACATCAATCTGAAACAAGCTTCCGACGAAATCAGAAAGCAATTCCAACCCAAGGAAGAACCTGTAATTTCGCACGAAGAAAAACAGCAAAACCAGCAAACTTTAGTTGATACTGATTTTGTTCATTTGCACAATCACACTCAGTTTTCAGTACTTCAATCGACCATTTCAGTTAAAGATTTGGTTGCAGCTGCAGTAAAAAATAAAATGCCCGCTGTTGCGATAACCGACATCGGAAATATGATGGGAGCATTTCACTTTGTACGTGATGTGCTATACCACAATAAATCGGCAGCAGCCAAAAATAAATCGGCTGAAGAAGCTGGAGAAACGCCAACCGAAACCATTATTAAACCTATTGTAGGTTGTGAATTTTTCGTTTGCGATAATCATAAAGACAAATCCCGAAAAGACAACGGTTACCAAATCGTTCTGCTCGCTAAAAATAAAAATGGTTATCATAATTTGGCCAAAATGGCTTCAATTGCTTATACAGAAGGCTTTTATTATGTGCCACGTATCGACAAAAATATCATTCAAAAATACAAAGACGACCTGATTGTACTTTCGGGTAGTTTGTATGGTGAAATTCCAAGTAAATTGCTCAACATCGGTGAAAACCAAGCCGAAGAAGCTTTGCTATGGTGGAAAGAACAATTTGGAGCCGACTTATATATTGAATTAATGCGCCACAATCAAGAAGATGAAAACCGTGTGAATGGCGCACTGATTGACTTAGCCCGAAAACATCAAGTAAAGACGATTGCTACCAACAACGTTTTTTACATCAATAAAGAAGATGCCAACGCTCACGATATTTTATTGTGTGTGCGTGATGGTGAAAAGCAATCTACACCCATTGGTCGCGGTCGCGGATATCGTTTCGGATTGCCCAATCAAGACTATTATTTCAAATCGGGCGACGAAATGAAACAATTGTTTTCTGATTATCCTGAAGCCATTTCGAATATAAGCGAAGTAGTAGATAAAATAGAAATCTACGACTTAGCGCGCGAAGTATTACTTCCAAAATTCGATATTCCAGAAGAATTTTTAGTAGCTGAAGACGAAGCTGATGGAGGAAAACGGGGCGAAAATAAATACCTTAATTATCTCACCTACGAAGGAGCAAAAAAGCGCTACAAGGAAATCACTCCCGAAATAAAAGAACGACTCGATTTCGAATTAAAAACCATCGAAAACACTGGTTATCCAGGTTATTTTTTGATTGTTCAAGATTTTATCGCCGAAGCACGAAAATTGGGCGTTTCTGTTGGACCAGGTCGTGGTTCGGCTGCAGGTTCAGTTGTAGCATATTGCCTTTGGATTACCAATATTGATCCGCTAGAATACGATTTGCTTTTTGAGCGTTTCTTAAATCCCGATCGTGTGTCAATGCCCGATATTGATATCGATTTTGATGATGAAGGCCGAAGTAAAGTCATGGATTATGTAATTGACAAATACGGCTCCAACCAAGTGGCGCAAATCATTACCTATGGAACAATGGCGGCCAAATCGTCCATTAGAGATACTGCTCGCGTATTGGATTTGCCCTTATTTGAAGCCGATAAAATTGCCAAATTAGTACCCAATTTAAAGCTGGATAAAATCTTTTCAATGGATCAAGCGGCTTTGAAACAAGCACTTCGAGCCGAAGAATACGATAAGGTAAAAGAATTAATCGAACTCGCCAACGAAGGCAGTTTGAGTTCGGAAACCATTACGCAAGCCAAAATTTTAGAAGGGAATTTACGCAATACCGGAATTCACGCATGCGGAGTGATTATTACGCCAAGCGATATTACCAATTACGTTCCAGTTGCTACCGCTAAAGATTCGGATTTGTACGTTACACAATTCGATAACTCTGTGGTGGAAAGTGCTGGTTTGCTGAAGATGGACTTCTTGGGATTAAAAACCCTAACGCTGATTAAAGACACCGTAAAATTAGTCAAATACAGAACCGGAATCGACCTTGATCCCGATGCATTTCCGATTGACGATGTGAAAACGTATGAGTTATTTCAACGCGGAGAAACCGTCGGAATATTCCAGTACGAGTCGGTTGGGATGCAAAAATACCTACGTGATTTAAAACCAACGGTTTTTGGAGATTTAATTGCGATGAATGCCTTGTATCGTCCTGGACCATTAGAATACATTCCGTCGTTCGTAAAAAGAAAAAATGGTGAAGAACCGATTGTATACGATTTAGAAGCCAACGAAGAATACCTAAAAGAAACCTACGGAATTACAGTATACCAAGAGCAGGTAATGCTTTTGTCGCAAAAACTGGCCAATTTCTCCAAAGGTGATGCCGACGTTTTGCGTAAAGCGATGGGGAAAAAACAAAAAGATGTACTGGATAAAATGAAATCCAAGTTCATCTCGCAAGCCATGGAAAACGGACATCCAGAAGATAAATTGGAGAAAATCTGGAAAGACTGGGAAGCGTTTGCGCAATATGCCTTCAACAAATCACACTCTACGTGTTACGCGTGGATTGGCTATCAAACGGCTTATTTGAAAGCACATTATCCAGCCGAATACATGGCAGCAGTACTTTCGAATAACATGAACGACATCAAACAGGTTTCGTTTTTTATGGAAGAATGTAAACGCATGGGATTGAAAGTGCTTGGCCCAGACGTGAATGAAAGTTACTATAAGTTTACCGTAAACGAAAATTACGCTGTTCGTTTCGGAATGGGAGCGATTAAAGGTGTTGGTGCGCCAGCCGTTGAAACTATTGTCGAACACCGCAAAAGCGGAAACTACAAATCGATTTTTGATTTGGCAAAACGAATTGATTTGCGTGCTGCCAATAAAAAAGCATTCGAAAGTTTGGCTTTAGCAGGCGGATTTGATTGTTTTACGACAACGCACCGCGCGCAGTATTTCCATGATGATGGCGATAATATTACGTTTTTGGAAAAAGCCATGCGCTACGGTTCCAAATTTCAAGAAAATGAAAATTCATCGCAAGTGAGTTTGTTTGGAGAAACCAGCGAAGTTCAAATTGCCGAACCGATAGTTCCGCCGTGTGAAGAATGGAGCACGATGGAAAAACTCGCCAAAGAAAAAGAAGTAGTCGGAATTTACATTTCGGGTCATCCGCTTGACGATTATCGTTTTGAGATGAAGTACTTCTGCAATACCAAACTCGAAACGCTGAAAAACCTTGAGCAACACGTTAATAAAACCTTGTCGTTTGGCGGAATCATAACCAATGTTCAACATAAAACCGCTAAGAACGGTAAAGGTTGGGGTTCGTTCGTATTGGAAGGCTATGATGAAAGTTACGAATTCCGAATTTTTGGTGAAGAATACTTGAAATTCCGACATTTTTTGATTCAGAATAATTTCTCGTACATCAAAATTATGGTTCGTGAAGGCTGGCTGAATCAAGAAACGGGTAAAAAAGGTGATCCTCGCATTCAGTTTCAATTGGTTCAATATTTACAAGATGTATTGCCTTCGTTTGCCAAAAAATTAATCGTATTGATGGATGTAAAGGAAATTCATAACACAACTGTCAGTTTGTTGAATGACATCTTCCAATCGAACAAAGGTGACAATTCGGTTGTATTTGAAGTAATGGAATTGGAAAAAGTAAAACGATTGTCAGTAGTAGAAAAATCAACCATTGACAACGAAATTTCGGAAGATGAAATCAGTATCGAAACCGAAGCCGATTTAGAAAATACCGACGAACCGATTGCAGCCATGACCGAAGAAGTCGAAGAAATTCGTGTCGTAACCAAACTATCAATGCCGAGCAGAAAATTAAAAGTCAAAATCTCCAATGAGTTATTAACTGAATTGGAGAAATTGCAGATTAATTTTAAATTGAATTAATTTTTGACATCCTATTATTTAAGTAGAGACGGACTGCAGTCCGTCTTTACGAATTATCAATTACGTTAAATAAATCCAAAAAACCACACGCTTTCCAACCTTTTTGCGTTTTCTCTTATCTAAGTAGAAAAGCAAATCGTATGAAATCAATTCTAAGAGTTACCCTTTTGTTTCTTTGGATAGGAACAACCTGTAGTTTTTCACAAAACAATTCTCAGTTAGTTAAAGAAATAACCATCTATTTTGAAAGCGCCAGTAGTGTTATTTCAAAGGCAGAAGCCATAAAAATGGAAGAAGCCATTCAAAGTTTGACCGATTCACATTTGTATTCTATCGAATTGTCAGCACATACTGATAGCGAAGGAAGTTCTACTTACAACGATAATTTATCGGCGCAACGTGCCAAGTCAGTGGCCGATTTTTTAGTAAATAATGGATTCTTCAGCCGAAAAATAAGTTTTGTAGCTCAAGGTGAACATCAACCTATTGCCGAAAATGAAACCGATTCAGGTAAAGCGCAAAACCGACGCGTAACAGTAAAAATTCAGAAGAAATTTGACGATAAACTGTCGGTTGGGGGTTTTACTATTGAAGAAAAGTACTATACTTTTTCAGCCGAAAATCAACAAAAGATAGAGCATCCATCGGGAACGGTGATTGATATTCCAGAGAATGCTTTTGTCGATAAAAACGGAAATCCAATTACAGGCGATGTTCGAGTGAGTTACATCGAATACCGCGATCCAGTTGATTTTATACTAGGAAATATTCCGATGGATTACCATCAAGACGGCGAAAAGTTTGTGTTCAATTCGGGCGGAATGTTTAAAATCAAAGCCACACATCAAGGAGAAGAAGTTTTTTTAGGAAAAGATAAAAACATCAATTTGGATTTTCCTTTGACCGAAAATTTACCCGATTTGAATTTTTACTTTTTTGATGAAAAGACCAACCAATGGATTGAAAAAGAGAAAAATATTTCTGAAAAAACAGAAAAAACAACATGGGTTAATTTGGCTCAGTTTTATCAAGCGCAACCAATTGAACGTGACTCCATTTTAGTCGCTAATCGTGATTACAACTTAGACAGAGCATGTTTTCAAATGAATCAGAATTTAAAAATGGGAAAACTATTCGCAGTTAGCACAGATTCACTTTACACAAAAATAAATTTGATCGAACGTCAAATGGAACCTTACAATTTGACAAGAAAGAAAACGGTCGAATATCAGATTTCTACAGCTAAAAAAGCAAAAAAAACACATCTAATTCACCTGAAATCGTATGATGTAAAATGCAAACTTTCAACAAATGATGATGCAACTATTAAATTTGTTTCTAAAACCAATTCGTATTTAGGTAAACTGAATGATATTAATTGGATAGCAAATAAGTCGTCAGAAAAATACAATTTAAAATCAGTGTCATTAATAGGAATCAAAAAGCTAGATGATAATTTGTATACTATTACTATCAAAGATTCATTGGGAGTACAACATTTGGATAGTTTGAGAGTAGCCAATTTAGATGATCAAAAAAAGATGGTAGTAGCCAATATTTCCAATCAAATCAACAATCGTCAGATTCAGTTCAAAAAGCGGGAAGAGTCAATAAAAAAACAAGATTTGATTCTTGCTAAGAAAAATAAAGAATTATCTAGAATCAAAAAAGTGAGGTATACAACAAGAGATTCTATTATGAGAATTGATGCTGTTGTTGAACGATTTTGGAGTTTCAATATACCGTTAATGACACCTGAAGAAAAAAAAATGAAAAAGGAAGAGTGGATCGATTTTTTTGACCAAAATAAAGAACTAATGCTCCAGAGGTATGATGAATTTGAGAATAAAGGAATACAACAGTGTCTTGATAGAGTCAAAGAAATGGAACGATCTCGTAGGAATAGTGTGGCCATTTACAATGCTGAAAGCGCAGTTCGTCAAAAATTAAGTATTTCATCATTGGGAATTTTCAATTGTGACCAAATCGAACGATTAAAAGAACCACTCATTGTTGATGCAGAATATAGTGATCAGCAAAACAATAAAATCATTCCCATCTTCATTTATATTGTTGATGATAATATAAATGGGATATTAAAATACGACGGTAATATGGGTTACAGTCCAAATCATTTTGCTTATAGTCCGAAGAGTAAAACCACACTTTTAGCTTTTGATGCAGTTGGGAATGCTTACATATACAGCAAGGAAAAAATGAAGCAATTGGATACCAATAAAACAAGACATCTTTTTGTTTTGGAAAAAATCAATGATATTTCCAACAAAGACGAATTAGCCGCCTTACTCAACTAATCAATTAAAACAATAAAAAAATAGCTAAAAGTAATGTAAGTTACATTTGCCAACTGAAATGTTTCTTTATCTTTGTCCTTAATTAACAGAAATGTTTACGAAGTTCAATTTAAATTTGTAAACACTTAAACTTTTAAACTAAAAAGAATATGGCTTTAGCAATAACAGATGCTACTTTTGATGAAGTAGTTTTGAAATCAGACAAACCAGTTGTAGTAGATTTTTGGGCAGCTTGGTGTGGACCATGTAGAATGGTTGGACCAGTTATCGATGAAATTTCTTCAGAATACGAGGGAAAAGCAATCGTAGGGAAAGTAGATGTGGATGCGAATCAAGAATTTGCTGCAAAATTTGGAGTGAGAAACATTCCAACGGTTTTGGTTTTTCAAAACGGAGAAGTGGTAGGTCGTCAGGTTGGAGTTGCTCCTAAAAAAACCTACACCGATGCCATTGATGCTTTGTTGTAATAAAACATTCAAAATCATAAAAAAGGTCTGACGAAAGTTGGACCTTTTTTATTTGTGCTATAGTTAGTTTTTAACACTTTTTACCTTCGTCTATTTAAAATGTCGTTGGTCTATTTGTGTTTTTTTTTTAGAAAATGACGTTTCAATTTTGCAGTGCTTAATACTATAAAAATGAAACAATTAGTCACATTACTGTTTGTGGTTTTGATGGCTTTTGAAGGATTTTCCCAAGTCGGAATTAATACTTCATCGCCCAATGCCCAATTGGATATTCGATCGTCCAATCAAGCAACACCATCCAATACCGACGGAATTTTGATTCCGAAAATAGACGCATTTCCACTTACAAGTCCAGGCTCAGATCAACACGGAATGATGGTGTATTTAACTACAACTGACTTAGGAAAGTTACCCGGATTCTATTATTGGAATAATGTTTTTATGGATTGGATTGCCTTTGACCAACCCGATTACGATTTTTTAGAATCAGGTTCGTCAACTGCGCCCGATGATCTGAACGACAACATGTACCATTTAGGAGATGTTGGGATTGGCGTTTCTAATCCAACAGTTAAATTGGACGTTGAATCTTCGTTTGATTCAGCAATAATTCAAGCAAGAAACATTTTCCCATCACCAGCAAGCTATTCTACAGTATACAAATCACACATTTCAACGGTCAATCAAACTAATGGTACCATAAGTGCGATGGATAATTATATTGCTCCCAATCTCAACACCAAAGGGTATGGCATTTTGAATAATTTTAGCGGAAACACCACCGATTTTATTCACGGAATCCGAAATAATTTCAACAATTCTGGAACGGGTTTAAAATATGGTTTCACCAATTATTTCGATGCAGGAACAGGAAGTAGTTACGGTCTTTTCAATAGTTTCAATCAAGCCAGTACTGTTTCGTTGCGAGGAGTTTACAACGGTTTCAATAATACGGCTGGAACAGGCAACATCGTTGGTGTAGAAAATTTTTTTTCAGGAAGTGGTGATGGAGCAGTTTTAATTGGAGTGAATAATGCTTTTTTAACTACTTCTAATTCCAACATAATTGGAATGAGTTCCAACATTCCGAATGCCAATACCGGAACCGGACCAAAATACGGAGTCTATTCGGTTATAGAATCAGCCGCGGGCGGAACCCATTATGGAATATTTTCCCAAGCAACAAAAAACACAGGTTATGCAGGTTATTTTTTGGGAAGAGTCGCTATAGGAAGCACAGCTGCCAATAATTACATTTTACCATTAACGCGTGGAACCATCAACCAAATCATGCAAACCGATGGAGTCGGAAATGTAACGTGGCAAAACCCGAATACTGCTTTTGGAAATAATTTTTGGAAAACGACAGGAAATTCTGGATTACCAAGTACAGCTTTTATTGGTAACACCGATAATGTGTCGTTGAAATTTAGAGTCAATAACGTACAAGCTGGTTTGATTAGTGGGGATTTAGATACCAAGAATACGTTTTTGGGCTATAATTCGGGTGGCACTACTTCAAGCAATTCGAATAATGTGGGTATTGGTTATGAATCCTTACGCTCACTAAACGGAAGCGGTTTAGGTAGTGCGTTTAATGTGGCCGTTGGAAATGAATCTCTATTTTCGTCGATAGACGGAAGTTTTAATGTGGCTGTTGGATATAATGCTCTTCGTTTGAATACATCTGGAAATTCAAATTGTGCCATTGGTGAAGGTGCGCTTCAAAATAATGTCTCAGGTTCGTACAATATTGCTCTTGGAAATGGTGCTGGTAGTGGAGAGTTAGGCTCGTATAAATTGCATATTGGATCGATTATTTATGGTGAATTAGACAATGAAATTTTGCGTTCCAATACTAGACGTTTTTTTATTAGTGATCCAACGGTAAATGGCACTCAAATGCTATTAAAAAATAGTAATCGTTATCAACATTCTATGGATGCCAATCTTAATTTCGGAACTGCTGGCGGTGATTTTTTAATGTCAACAGCCGAGAGCAACGCAGAAACTGCCGGAATCAGAGGTGATGGTAATAATGTTTCCATTTGGTCACCAGGTGATGGTGGACGGCAATTGCGGATTTTAGATGAAGATGCTTGGGTAGACAATAATGGGAATCCGTATGACAATGCTGCGGAAGTAGCGTATATAGCCAACAACGGTCAGTATTTTCAAGTTTCCGACAGAAATAAAAAAGAAAACATACAAAAAATTGATAATGCTTTGAATAAAGTGTCAAGTATTTCAGGGTACACTTATCAATACAAATTAAAATTGGCCGAAATTGAAAAAGGAGAAAAACCAACCGTTTCAAGTGGCGTTTTAGCGCAAGAAATACAGACGGTTTTACCCGAAGCCGTTCAAAAAAATGAAAGCGGAGAATATTTTGTGGATTATGCGGCTATTACACCTTTGTTAATAGAAGCCATTAAAGAACAAAACACCAAAATACAGTCGTTAGAAGAACGATTGAAAGAGTTGGAAGAAAAGTTAAGTAAGTAGTTTTAAGCAGAAATTGGCCTAGTCTGAATATAAAGATTGGGCCTTTTTTATAACTTCAAAGTAATTGTTGTGCCTTCATTTACTTTAGAATCCACAGTAATTTCACAATCAATCGCTTTTGCCAAATCGCGAATCAAGTGCAAACCCAACCCGGTTTTGATTCCGACTACTTCTTTATCATCGTACAAAGCTTTGAATTCTTCATTTGAAGCTCCTTTTCCATTATCAGTAATTGATAAAATGGTAGTTCCATTCTCTTGAAAAGCTTTCCAAATGATGGTTGGTGTCATTCCGAGCGCAGCACGGGAATCTGTTTCATTAGTAGGAATAAAGTGCTCCAATGCTTTTACTGCATTTCCAGTTAAATTTCGAACGATGGTTTTGAGGTAATTCTCGTCAGTTATTAATGATAAATTACTCGGGTTTTCAAATTGAAATTTAATATTTTCTACACCCGAAAAGTGCTTTTGAGTATCTTCAAAAAGTTGAGCAATAGTAAATGATTTAGGCTGAGGTTGGAAGTTTTCCATCTGACCTTTGCTCCACAACAACAAATCTTCCATCGATTGTAATAGGTTTTCAGCCGAAGTCATGGTTTTGGTTTGAATCGAGTTTTTCGTTTCTTCATCCAATAATTCGGGGTTTTCTTTTTGAAGATGTAAAAAATGAATCAGGTTGTATACCGGACTTCTTAAATCATGGTTCAAAATACCAAAAAAGCGCGCATTGGTTTTATTGGCTTCATCTAAATCATGATTTTTTTGGTCCAAATTGGTGTTCAAAAGCTGTAATTTTTCATTTGTTTTCTTGCGATTTTGATTCTGATACAAAAGCAATCCTCCGATAATTCCCAACAATCCCAATCCAAAAATAAAGTACCATTTTTGTTTTTCTTTGGCTTCCAATTTCAAATTGTTGATTTTAATTTCTTTATCGCGCAATTCAATTTCACGTTTATCTTCAAGGTTTTGGATGGTTTCTTTATTGTCTGAATTGTAAATAGAATCTTTGTATGTAATCGCCGTTTCATAGGTTTCAAGAGCTGCTTTGTAATTTCCTTGAAGTTTTTGAGCCAATGTTAAACTCGTATAATCATCGTACAGACTTCGTAAACTATTGATTTCTTTATGCAATAGAATTGCTTTGTTTAAATTGGTAACAGCACTGTCTAGAAGTCTTTTATTATTGTTTTCCTTTTTTGCCCAATCAATAAATGAATCTCCAATGACACCATAATTAAAGGCAATATCAAGTTTTTTTATGGCAACTTTTTGATTGAGTTTCAATGATTTTTTACTGAAGGCAATCGCTTGTTCGAAGTTCTCCATATTCAAATAAACCAAAGCAATGTCCGATAATATATTGGCTTGCGATCGAACATCTTGTTTTTTTGTACTGAGCGTATAGGCTAACTCAAAATTTTTCAACGACTTTTCATACTCTGCTCGATCAGAATACACCACAGCAATTCCTCTATAAAGACCATATAAATAGGAATCGTCGTTGCTTTTTTTACTCAAATCCAAACCTCTTAAATAATAGGAAAGCGCTTTTTCATCTTCTCGGAGTCCAGAGTACAAACTGCCTATGTACGTTAGAGCCATTATTTCACCTTTTCTATTTTTAGTGGTTTCGCATAATTTCAACGACTTGTGAAAATACTCTAATGACTTGGTGTAATTGCTTTGTACTAAATAACTTTGCCCGAAACCAGTATATATTTTACTTAATAAACGCTTGTCTTTAGTGTTCAGAACGGCTTGATTATAATGGTAAAAGGCTTTTTTGAACACCAAATTTTCACCATAGTGAGAACCGATACAGTAATTGGAAATTGCAATTCCTTCTTTCCAATTTATTTTTTTTGAGATTTGAAGTGCTTTTCGGCTGTAGTGAAATCCTTTGATTGAATCGACTTTTAGATAAGCAATGGCAATCAAGTTGAGGTTTTTTACAATTACCGTGTCGGTTTTAGTTTTTTTTATTTCAACTAAAAGCGAATCAATAGTTCGTTGCTTTTGTGCAGCAACTTTAACAGAAAAAAGAAGTAGCGTTATGGAAAGAAATAATCTCATAATAGCATTTTTACATTCTCTTTAAAATTCCGACCTATCGGAATCACTGCATCATTGATGAGTACAAGTTCAGTGGCAGAACTTTTAGTTACAAATTGCTTTTGAACCGCATAGCTTTTGTGAATTCGAACAAAAAATTGAAAGGACTCTTGCTTCAAAAGCGACCCTAAATTAGACCAAATGCAATGCTTTTTTTGTGCCGTAACCAATAAAGTGTAATCTTTTAAAGCCTCCAAATACAAGATGTCAAACATATTCAGTTTGTGTCGTTCGTTTCCTTCTTTGATGTAAATCGAATTGTCACCAAAACTCAATTCAAACAATTGCGCTTTTTCTTTAATTTCAAAATAATGTTCAATCCGTTGCATAGTGCGTTCAAACCGTTCAAACCGTATGGGTTTTACTATAAAATCAAGTGCTTCCAATTCGAAACTTTCCGCCGCATATTCAGAATGGCCTGAAATAAACACACAAACTGGGACTTCTAATGCTTTTCTTCTAAATTCAAGACCATTGATGCCCGGCATATCAATATCTAAAAATACAATGTCAATTTTTTCTTTTTCGAGAGTTGCTAACGCTTCTTGAGAAGATGCAAAGATTCCAACGATGGAAAGCCTTGGAAAACGTTTGGCAAAGGAAACGACCATCAAGCGATCTACGTCTTCATCGTCTACAATAATGCATTTCAACTGACTCATAGTGAAAGTGTTTGTTATCAAAAATAATAAATTATACAATAAGAAATTGTCGTTGGTATAATATAAATGTCGTTCGTATAAATTTTACACCTTCTCTTTTTTAAATCTTCAAATTTGTGGATGATAAAATGTGAAGAGATGAAAACAATTACAACTTACTTAGGATTACTTTTTTGCTTTATACAAAGTTATGCTCAGGTTGGAATCAATACCACAACTCCGAATGCCCAATTGGATATTCGGTCGAGTAATCAAGTAACGCCGAGCAATACCGACGGACTTTTGGTTCCGAAAATGGATGCTTTTCCTGCCACAAATCCAACAGCTGCACAACAAGGAATGATGGTGTATTTAACGACAGCTTCGGGTGCAAATCTTCCAGGGTTTTACTACTGGGATTTTCCTACACTAACGTGGATCGGAATCACATCTACTGTAAATGGCGACAGTGATTGGCACGAAGAAGGAACCACAATTTCACCCAATGCCATCACCGACGATATGTTTCATATGGGTAATGTTGCCATTGGGAAAAATACTGCTGATTTTCCTTTGGATGTGCAAACCACCAATTTTGACGTTGGTGTAAACGCGACTTTTACCAGCACTACAACCAACGGTATGTTTAACTACGGATTTAAAAATTTTTTAAACGGAAGTTCGAATGATAACTCTATTGGCATTTGGAATGACATGAATTTCTCAGGAACAGCATCTCAATATGGTTCTCTTAACACAATTAGCGGTACAACAACAGGACCGTTATACGGAGTTTATAATTCAGTAAATAACCCGGGAGCAAGCGAACATGTTGGTACATTTAATGATATATTAGGAAACGGTTCTGGATTGCAATATGGGAACTATAATTTACTTTTAAATAATGGTACAGGCTACCATTTTGGGAGTTATAATTTTTTGGGAGGCTCAGGAGTTGGAAGACAATACGGTGTGAGTACAAATATATTCAATTCGGGAGATGGTAATCATTACGGTACCCGAAACGAACTCTCTGGAAACGGTAGCGGGATACATTATGGTTCTGTAAATGTATTAGATGGTGACGGAACAGGTCAGCAATTTGGGTATTATTCGAATATTGAAAATACAGGAAACGCCAATCATTGGGGTATTTATAATACATTGAGTGGTTCGGGAACAGGGGTTCATCTCGGAACTCATAACGCTTTTAGTGGCGCAGGAACTGGAGATCGATATGGAACACTAAACCAATTTTCTGGAGCCACAAATGCTCAGGTTTTTGGAACCTTTAATGAACTTTTAGGAGGTGGAAATGGCACGCAATTTGGCGTTAGAAACAGAGTTAGTGGAGTAGGAACAGGCAGTCATTTTGGTTTGGATAATGAAATTGGAGGAACAGGAACGGGCGACCAATTTGGCGTTAGAAATCTTATGTCCAATTCCTCAAATGCAACACATTATGCAGTAGACAATTCACTTTCTGGAACAGGAACTGGCCCACATATGGGAGTAAGAAATAGGTTTTCAGCTGGAAGTGGACATTTGACCGGAATGGCTAATGAATTTTCAGGAACAATTGGCAATGGTAATCAAATAGGAATGTTCAATAATTATTTTGCTGGTGGCGACGGAATTTTAGCGAGTGCTTACACGTGGATCAACGCTTCAGTTGCTGGAAATGGTTTGCATTATGGTAGCTACATTGCCAATAGTAGCCCAGGAACAGGAACTCATTATGGAAACTATAATGAATTAGCTGGATCAGGAACGGGTGATCAATACGGATCAAGAACAATACTATCCAACACTTCCAATTCCAGTCATTACGGAGTAGACAATACACTTTCGGGTGCAGGAAGTGGGTTTCACACAGGAGTGATTAACCGATTTACCGCAGGTAGTGGAATACTAACTGGAAACTGGACCGAATTTGGAGGGACAATCGGTAACGGAAACCAAATATGCGCCTACAACAGCTACTTCGAAGGTGGAAACGGAATTTTAGCGGGTTCTTACACCGATATTCGCAACTCAGTCAACGGAAACGGTGCTCAATATGGTAGTTTTGTATCTAATACTAGTCCGGGTACAGGGTTGCATTATGGTGTTTATAATGAATTAGGCGGAACAGGTTCTGGCATTCATTACGGAACCTACTCTTATTTGACAGGATCAGCTAGTGGACAACAAATAGGTAATTACTCCTATATTGACAACACAGGTAATGATATCCATTTTGGCGATTTAACACTATTGACAGGAACTGGCTCAGGAGTACATTATGGCAGTTCTACAACGCTTTTAGGTGCTGGTTCTGGCGTTCAATACGGTGAAAATATATATGTTGGCAATTCTGGAAACAATGCTCATTTTGGTCAGTATGTGGCTATGGCCGGAACTGGAGGTGGCGCTCATACGGCACTTTACAATCAGGTTTCTGGAGTAGGCACTGGATTTCAGTATGGTACTGATAACCGGATTTCCAATTCTGGTTTTGGAGAACACGTAGGTACCAATAACAGGATATCGGGTGCAGGAAGCGGAGATCACTTTGGCGTAAGTAACGAACTAACAGGAGTAGGTTCAGGAGATCAGTATGGTGTTTATAATTTGATTAACAACACATCAACTGGAAATCGTTATGGTGTAAATAATTCATTTACAGGTGCTTCAGGAGCAAATTTGTATGGCTTTAGAAACGATATTGACGTTTCTGGTAACGGCGCGATGTATGGTACTTTTACCGATATAAGCGCAACAGCCGTAGGAACTGGCGGGAAGTTTGGGAATTACATCAATATTTCTGCAGCTGCTGGCGGAACGCAATATGGTATTTTTTCAAATGTTACAAAAGCTGGAAGTTATGCCGGATATTTTAATGGTGATGTTCGAATAGGTGGCGGCGATTTACTGTTAGCGGGGAATGTATTTCCTACAGCTAATTTAACCTACAATATGGGAACAGCGGCCATTGCCATGAACGATATTTATGCCGATAATTTCTTTAATGTAAGCGATAAAAGACTGAAGGAAAACATCAAGCCATTGAACTATGGATTACAACACATTAAACAATTGAATGCCGTTCAGTATAATTTTATTTCAGACCAATCTAAGGCAACACGACTAGGATTGTTGGCTCAAGAAGTGGAACAAATTCTACCAGAATTGGTCAGCACAGGTTCTGATGCCATGCAGACTAAAGCAGTAGATTATGTCGGAATTATTCCAGTTTTGATTAAAGCGACGCAAGAACAGCAAATTCAAATCGAACAAGAAAAAGCGCACAATATTCAATTGCAAGAGAAAGTGAATTTGCTCGAAGAACGTCTAAAAAAAATGGAGGAATTATTGCTGAAATAAAAGTGTAATTACGGTTCCTTGATTCGGAGTTGACGCAACTTCTATTTTACAATCAATCGCTTTTGCCAAATCGCGAATCAAGTGTAATCCCAAACCTGATTTGATTCCGACTACTTCTTTGTCGTCGTACAAGGCTTTGAATTGTTCTTTTGTGGCGCCTTTTCCATTGTCGGTAATCGATAAATAGGTGTTTCCATTCTTTTGAAACGCCTTCCAAATAATCATCGGATGTTGAACATCGACCAACGCTTTTATAGCATTTCCAGTCAAATTCCGAACGATGGTTTTGAGGTAATTTTCGTCGGTTACTATTGACAAATTAGTAGGGTTTTCAAATTGAAACTGAATGTTTTCTATACTTGAAAAATGCTTTTTTGTATCCTCAAAAAGTTGTTCGATAGCAAACGATTTTGGTTGCGGTTTGAAATTTTCCATCTGACTTTTGCTCCATTGCAAAATGTCTTCCATCGAAGTCAGTAAGTTTTCTGCCGATGATAATGTAGTTTGTTCAATCCGACTTTTGGTTTCCTCGTCCAACAAATCGGGACTGTCTTTTTGCAGATGTAAAAAATCAATTAAATTCGAAACCGGACTGCGTAAATCATGATTCAAAACACTAAAAAATCGGGTTTTCGCCTTATTGGCTTCATCCAATTCGGTGTTGAGGTTTTGCAGCAATTCGTTGGTTCTTTTTCGACTTCGATTTTGATACAACAACAATCCTCCAATAATTCCTAAAAGTGCCAAACCGCCCATCAAAAACCATTTCTGACGTTCGTTGGATTTCAATTCAATGGCATTAATTTTAAGTTGCTTGTCGCGAATAATAATGTCTTTTTTACTCTCCAATTTGGCCAATTCGTTTTTGTGTTCCTGTGAAAATAACGAATCGTTCAGTTGGTTGAATTGCAATTGGTGTTCGTATGCTTTTTTGTAATCGCCCAGTTTCGAATGAATCGCAGAAAGCAACCGATTACTCTCGATCAAAGCCGTGATAAAATTAGTTTGCTCACACAATGTTTTCGATTGATTGGCGTAATTCAATGCTTTGGTAAAATCTCCCTTTTTAAGGTACAATTCGGCCAAAAAGTTCAAGCAATTGATGTTGTTTCTCGATTCAGGCGCTGTTGAATTGAACAACGAATGGGCTTCTAAAATTTTTGAAATTAATTCGACTACTGAAGCATTCGGATTTAAATCGTATTCGTTTTTATACAAATCGTACGTAGAATTGGCAATTCCAAAATCATCTTTTATTTTTTTATAATACAACAATGATTTTTCGAGATTTTGTTTTGCTTTTGGATAGTCTTTTTGAAGATTATAGGTTTTGCCAATTTGATCGTAAATGGCACCGCGATGGTAATCGAATCGGTCGTTTTTGTTTTTTAAAATATCCAATGCTTTAAACGAATATTCAAACGCTTTTTCGAGGTTTTTTTCTTCAATGTACAAATCAGAGATGTAATACAAATTGTAAAAAGCCAACTCGTCCAACTTGATTTCTTCTGCAATTTTTAAACTTTCGGTAAAATAATGAATGGCTTCCAAATGCTTGCTTTCAAAGACCAAAAGCGAACCCAAATCACAATACGTCGAGCACAACATCGCTTTGTCATTGTATTTTTTGGATAATGAAATGGCCTTATTGAAGTGCTTTTTACTTTCGTCCACTTTTCCGTTGGCTGAGTAAATTCGCCCCAAAACATTATAAGCGTAATTGTCTAATTTGAAGTATTTTTTTGCCTTAGCCAATTGCAACGCTTCATTGCAAATTAATGTACCTTCAGCACTGCTGGAAATCGAAATTTTCTCGGCAGCATCAATCAGTTTTTTGATTTCAAGACTATCTTTTTTGGAGTTCGTTTGACCCAAAATCAATAGTGAAAAAAACAAAAACTGAAGTAAAATTAGCTTTCTCATAGTTTCTCAAGGGCATTTTCTTTAAAACTATTTCCTAAGGGTAAAGTAATATCATTGATTAAAGTGACATTTTGTGTGCCTACTTTTTCCACAAATTGTTTCTGCACAGCATAACTTCGATGAACGCGAACGAACGTTTTGAAATGGTCTTCTTTGAGCAAATTTCCAATGCCCGAAAACACACAATATCTTTTGTGAGCTGTAACCAAAATGCAATAATCTTTCAAGGCTTCAACATACAAAATATCGTGCAATTTGACCTTTACTTTTTCGTAACCGTCTTTGATGTAAATAAAATCGTCACCAAAACTCGCTTCGTACAAATCGGCTTTGTGCTTGACTTCCATAAATTCCTCAATGCGCGCAACCGTTTGTGCAAATCGTTCTTCACGCAAGGGTTTTACAATAAAATCTAAGGTTTCCAATTCGAAACTTTCGGCTGCATGTTCAGGATGCGAAGTGATGAAAACACAAACCGGAATGTCCATCAGTTTCTTCCGAAGTTCCAATCCACTTAACGTAGGCATATCAATATCTAAAAAAAGCACATCTATTGGTTCTTTTTCCGAAACCGAAAAAGCAGCAACAGGCGATGAAAAATGGCCAATAATGTTGAAAACAGGAAATTTTCGAGCAATCGAAACTACTTTGAGTCGTGCCACTTCGTCGTCGTCTACAATGATGCAATTGAATTTTTTCATCTCATTCAAATATAGAAAAAAATACCGTATTCGTCTATTAATTGCCTCATTCGTCTATATTTTTTATAGTGACTCTGATTTCAGAATAGTTTTACCTATAAATTATAGAATCATGAAAAAAACACTACTTTCTTTACTTACAACTCTTTTATTTTCAATGGCTTCCAATTCGCAAACACTGTCATTGGTAGCAGATGTTAATGCAGGGATGGGTTCTTCTTATCCGCGATATCTAACCGAGTACAACGGTAAAATCTATTTTGTGGCGGGAAATGGAACGCATTCGAAGTTGTATTCTTCTGATGGATCTACAGCAGGAATGCAACTCGTTGGACCAACTGTAGGAAATGGTGTAGTTTGGTATTTGACCGTCTACAACAACCAATTGTATTTTACCTACGATGATGGAGTTCACGGTCTCGAACTTTGGACGAGCGATGGAACCACAGCGGGAACGCACTTGCTGAAAGACATTTGGACAGGAACAACAGGCGGCGGAATTCCGTACAGCAGTTTACCAAGATATTTTACAGTTTGCAACGGATTGTTGTTTTTTCAAGCGTCAACTCCCGCAAGAACTGAAGGTCTTTGGGTTACTGATGGAACCGAAGCGGGAACTCAGATGTTGGGCAATCAATATTCCGATCCGTTTGCTTCAGTATCTAGTTTTATTGTTTTGAATAACAAAATTTATTTTGAAGGAAATGCAGGAAGTGGATACGGAATGTGGTCTAGCGACGGAACAACGGCTGGAACGCAATTGGTAAAATCGGGGATTATTGGTTCGCCAAGTACTAGTTATGCGATTATGAATGGCAAGTTTTATTTTCAAAGTTATGATAACTCACTCGGAGGTGAACTGTGGGTAAGTGATGGCACCGATGCTGGAACTGTAATGGTGAAAGATGTGAATACGGTTTCTTTTAGTTCGGATCCGCAAAACTTTTTTACCGATGGTCAGAAAATCTATTTTATAGCGAATGATGGAATTACTGGAAGAGAATTATGGAGTACTGATGGAACTAATACCGGAACTCAATTAGTAAAAGACATCAATGTTGGCAGCGCGAATTCGGTTATTTATGCCGGAACGCCCAACGGAATGGTTGAGTTTAATAATGAAGTCTATTCTTTTGGTTACAACGGAACTTCAGTTGAATTTTTTAAAACTAATGGAAGTTTGGCTGGAACTACTGTAATTAAAACACTTCCCAACATTATTGGAGTTTCGTACAGTTATGTTTTTAACGGGAAAATCTATTTTGTGGGTTTTAATTCAGTTGGTGGGTCGGAATTTTTGTACGAAAGTGATGGAACTACTGCTGGAACTTTTCAAATAGCACCAATTATTAATACTTACACCACATCGCCGAATGGTTTTAATATGTTGGCTTTTGAAAATGAAGTCTACATTCCAGCCTATTTTGGTTCGCAAGGAGTTGAATTTTGTAAAGTAACACCATCGTTAAGCAATGAAGAATGGAACGCTTCAGATGTAATGAAAGTCTATCCGAATCCAACCAACGGAATCATTACTATTGAAATAGTTGAAGAATGGGTCGATGGACAACTTTCAGTAACTAATTTACAAGGACAAATCGTACTTCAATCGAAGTTGAATTCGGTGAATGAACGTTTGGATTTCTCCGAATTACATTCAGGAATTTACCTAATGACCATTCAAAAAGAAGACAAAATAGCCACTCAGAAAATCATCAAAAAGTAAAGTAGTCCAATGAAAAATTCAGTTATTTTTTTGCTTTTACTAATAGCGTTTCCATCTTTTGGACAAGTGGGAATCAACACTACTTCGCCAGAAGCACAATTGGATGTTCGTTCGAGTAATCAGGTTGCACCAAGCAATACCGACGGACTTTTGATTCCGAAAGTAGACGATTTTCCAGTAACCAATCCGACAGCGGCGCAACAAGGAATGTTAGTCTATTTGACCATAACATCCGGTGTTAACGAACCCGGATTTTACTATTGGGATGACGCAACTGTAACTTGGATTCCGATTTCCAAAGATACCAAAGCTTGGTCAATCAACGGCAATTCAGGAACTAATTCGACCGTTCATTTTATCGGAACTTCAGATGATGTAGATGTGGTTTTTAAACGAAATAATCTTCAATCGGGTTTGCTTTCTAATGCTACTACTTCTTTTGGAGTCAATTCATTGGATAGTGCAATCAATACTGGAGCGTTTAATTCGGGTTTTGGAGTTGGAACTTTATTCAACAATACATCGGGCTTTCGAAATTCTGCTTTCGGATTTTGGTCTTTGCTCAATAATACGACAGGCTATGCTAATACGGCATTTGGTGTGAATACACTTCGTGAAAACACAATTGGTTATGGCAATAGTTCATTCGGGCAAGAAGCCTTAAACTCCAATACAACAGGAAATTACAACAGTGCTCAAGGATTCCAATCGTTATATTTAAATACAACTGGTTCTCAAAATGTAGCTAATGGTTTATTGACTATGTATTCCAATTTAAGCGGTACAAATAATGTAGCTGTTGGAACATTGGCTCTATTCACCAATACGAATAGCAATAACAATGTAGCAATTGGTAATCGTTCGCAATATTTTTCGACTGTGGCCAACCAAACAAGTGTGGGTTCGTATTCTTTGTATAGCAATACAATGGGTATAGAAAATAATGCTTTTGGTTTTGAATCTTTGTATGCAAATACTATTGGAAGTTATAATACAGCAATAGGACAAGTTGCCTTACGATCGAATGTTTCTGGAAATGAAAATACAGCCATCGGTAATTATTCGCTCAATTTAAATACAATTGGAAGCTACAATACTGCTCTTGGTACGAGTGCATTACGAAGTAATACCACAGCCAGTTCCAACACGGCAATTGGTTGGCGATCGATGTGGGTCAACACTACCGGTTCAAACAATACGGCTTTGGGTTCGGGTTCGCTGAATTCGAATACAACAGGTTATTCTAATGTTGGAATTGGGTTTGATGCTTTAAGAAGTACAACTACAGGAGTCAATAATACGGCAGTTGGAACCAATGCTTTGGGCAATTCTAATGGGAATTATAATATTGCTTTGGGTGATGCTGCTTTGTATTCCAATACTACAGGAGGCGCCAATACGGTCATTGGAACTTTTGCTATGTCGGCAGGTACCAATACAGCCAATAATAATGTGGTAGTGGGTTATTTGTCGGCTCAAAATAATACCACAGGTTTTGATAATACTGCTGTGGGTACTCTATCGCTACGAAATAATACTTCTGGTTATCTCAATGTGGCTCTAGGTTCTAGTAGTATGCTCAACAACCTAAATGGTTGGGCTAATACTGCGGTTGGTGTAGAATCCTTGCGCAACAACACCGTTGGAATAGGCAATACGGCAATGGGTTATCGAGCTAATTTTTCTAATGTTTCGGGATATGATAATACGGCAGTAGGCAATCAAGCCATGCTGAGTTCCACCTTGGCTTCGGGGAATACTGCGGTTGGAACTTTTGCTTTGCAAGCCAATACTGTGGGTGATTACAATACAGCTATTGGAAGAAGTAGTTTGTTTTTGAGTACATCCAACCGAAATACTGCGATTGGTTCTGGAAGCATGGAAACCAACACAACAGGAGCTGGAAATACAGCAATTGGTGCTTTTGCTTTACAATTTAATTCAATTGGAAGCAACAATACAATTATTGGAAGACAAGCAGGCGGAAGCGCGGGTTTCAATCCGTCTAATTTTGGCGCTTTTGGCTATGCTTCGGGTTATGTTGGGATGAACAGTAATACGATTGAAGTTGGTAACACAAGTGTCGGTTGGATTGGTGGTCAAGTTGGGTTTTTTAATTACAGCGATGGTCGAATCAAGAAAGATGTTCAAAATAATGTGCCCGGATTGGCATTCATCACGCAACTTCGACCTGTAACCTACCATTTTGACCTTCACAAGCAAAATGAAATTGTTTACAAAGGTGTTGATGTTGGCGATTGGGAAGGAAAATACGATTTGGAAAATACTTTGCAAACCGGATTCATAGCACAAGAAGTAGAAGCGGTAGCACAACGTTTAGGATATCAGTTTAATGGTGTGCAACCTCCCAAACACGAGAAAGATTTGTACAGTGTTCAATACGCTTCTTTTGTAGTACCTTTGGTGAAAGCGGTTCAAGAACAACAGCAAATCATTGAAAGTCAAAATGTTAAAATACTGTCATTAGAACAACGATTGAAAGACTTAGAAGAGAAGTTAAAGTAGTAACTCTAAAATAAAATAATCATGAAATTAAACGACAAAGCATTGCAAATACTATTTTTTGTATTCATCAGTTTGAAAGCAGTAACCTCATTTGGACAAGTTCCGCCGCCAGGCAAATACGATACAACGAATTATCCTGAAGACCGAGCATTCATCAATTCTATTTCAAATATTTTTGATCCTTCATTATCCTTAAATGACAATTCGATAAGTATTGGAGCCGATGGCTCTATTGCATATGGATTGGAAGAAGAATTTCAAAAATTTGCACGAAATGGCATGACGTTTAAATCGGTTGAATCGGTTCCGGGTACAGAATTAGTCCGGATTTTTAATGGTCAAACCGCTATAAAAACCAAAGTGGCCAATGTTGTTTTTTCAACGCCTGAAGGAGATTTACATTTTAAAGTCATCAGATCAGAAACGTACATTAAAGATAACGGGAAATGGTATTTTGTTTTGGGTCAAGGAACCAATTTTATGACGCAAGAAGAATTTAATGAGTATAAAAAAGCGCATACAACTAAGCCATGATAAATTACATTTACTAAATCTTATCCTTCAAAATCTATTTATTAGAGTTTTAAGGTAATCGTCGTTCCTTCATTTATTTTAGAATCGACTTTTATTTTACAATCAATTGCCTTAGCCAAATCGCGAATCAAGTGCAAACCCAAACCTGATTTGATTCCGCTTACTTCTTTCTCATCGTACAAGGCTTTGAATTCTTCATCTGTGGCACCTTTTCCATTATCAGTAATCGATAAATAGGTGTTTCCATTCTCCTGAAATGCTTCCCAAATAATCATCGGATGTTGAACATCGACCAACGCTTTTATAGCATTTCCAGTCAAATTTCGAACTATGGTTTTGAGGTAATTTTCGTCAGTTACTAATGCTAAATTACTTGGATTTTCAAATTGAAACTGAATGTTTTCCACACTCGAAAAGTGCTTTTTAGTATCCTCAAAAAGAGTAGTAATTTGGAATTGTTGTGGTTGAGGTTTGAAATTTTCCATCTGACTTTTACTCCATTGTAAAATGTCTTCCATTGATGCCAAAAGGTTTTCGGCACCGCTCATGGTTTTGTCTTGCATGCGTTGGATACTTTCTTCATCTAACATTTCAGGGCTTTCTTTCTGCAATTGTAAAAAGAATACCAAATTAGCCACTGGTCCACGTAAGTCGTGATTCAAAATACTAAAAAATCGGGTTTTGGCTTTGTTGGCTTCATCGAGTTCGAGGTTTTTGGCATCTAGATTTTGGTTTAAAAGCTGCAGTTTCAAATTGCTTTGTTTTCGTTTGCGGCTTTGATATAGTAACAAGCCTCCAATTATTATAGCAAACCCCAAACCAGCTACTAAAAACCATTTTTGCCTTTCCTTGTTTTCAATCTGTAACTTATTTATTTTCAATTGTTTGTCTCGAAATTCGATTTCACGTTTATCTTCTAAGTTTTTGATGGTCTCTTTTTTGTCAGCATTAAAAATGGAGTCCTTAAATTGGGTATGAAGCCTAAAGTTGATTAAACTTTCTTTGTAATTTTTTTCAATTTCATTAATTTTCGAAAGATGGAGGTAATTTTCAGGCAAGCCGTCTATCAATTCGTTTTCAATATATAATTGGTTGGATTGTATTAAATTGTATTTTGACTTTGCGAGGTATTCTTTCTTTTTGTCAGTTTTATACAACAAAAAATAGCTCAAACCTAGTTCGCTGTGGGCAGTTGCCATACCCATACTGTTGCCAATACTTGAAAATCGTTGTAAGGATTCTGAGAGTTTGGTGATTGCCTCGATGTAATTTTCTTTTTTTTGTTGAATGATTCCTAATCCGATAAGACCGACCGCTATATTGTTGTCATCACTATTTTTTACCGCCAATCGATATGCTTCAGCAATATATTGTTGAGCCTGTTTTAAATTGTTTTGTTTGATGTACAGTTGGCCAAACATGATGTAATTGGAAATTAAAGCTGGTTCCCAATGGATAAGTTTTGCATATTTTATTGACAAGTTGCCGTATTGAATGGTTTTTTTGTCGTCGCCTAATCCGTTGTAGACTGTGGCAATATTACCATAATTCGAAACCAAATTATCGTAGTTCTTGATTTGTTCATTAATTTTTACAGCCTTGAAATAGTAGATTAACGCTTTTGGATAATCATTATAATCGGCATAAATGTTTCCGATGTACATATAGGATTGTGCAATTTTAACATCAATCTTTAAAGAAGTATAAATGGCTAAGGATTTATTGTACTGTGCTAAAGCCTTATCTTTATCGTATAACGCAGCATAATATTGTCCAAGACAAACATGTGCATAGCCTTCTCCTTTTTTGTACTTGATTTTTCTTGCAATGGCCAGCGATTGGAGGATTAATTTTTTTCGGGTATCATGTTCAAAATAAAAGGGATCTCTTCTAAAAGTGATCCTATTGATCATATTCACTTTCGCGGTATCTTCCTTCATTTTGGACAGCGCCGACAAGATGGAATCTATTTTTATTTGCCTTTCATCATCCTGCGCAAAGGAAATAAGGCTAAAAAGAATACAAATCAAATGGATTTTTTTCATGAATACGTTTTCGGATTTATGAATTACTTTATATGCAGCACAACTGTGGTTCCTTCATTAATTTGACTGTCTACCACAATTTCACAATCAATTGCTTTAGCCAAATCACGAATCAAGTGCAAGCCCAAACCTGATTTGATTCCGCTTACTTCTTTCTCATCGTACAAGGCTTTGAATTCTTCATCAGTAGCACCTTTTCCATTATCAGTAATCGATAAAATTGTTTTTCCATTCTCCTGAAACGCTTTCCAAATAATCATCGGATGTGGAACATCGGCCAATGCTTTTATAGCATTTCCAGTCAAATTTCGAACGATGGTTTTGAGGTAATTTTCATCAGTTACTAATGTTAAATTGCTGGGATTTTCAAATTGAAACTGAATGTTTTCCACACTAGAAAAGTGCTTTTTAGTATCGTCAAAAAGAGTAGTAATTTGGAATTGTTGCGGTTGTGGTTTGAAATTTTCCATCTGGCTTTTACTCCATTGTAAAATGTCCTCCATGGATGATAACAAGTTTTCAGCACCGCTCATGGTTTTGTCTTGCATGCGTTGGATGCTTTCTTCATCTAACATTTCAGGGCTTTCTTTCTGTAATTGTAAAAAGAATACCAAGTTGGCTACTGGTCCGCGTAAGTCGTGGTTCAAAATACTAAAAAATCGGGTTTTGGCTTTGTTGGCTTCGTCCAATTCTGAATTTAACAATTGTAATTTTTCGTTGGTTTGTTTGCGTTTTCTACTCTGATAAAACAGCAATCCTCCAATAATTGTTAAAAGAAAAAGACCACCAACAAAATAGTATTTTTGTTTGTTGGCTGCATCAATTTGAAGATTTTTGTTCAGGATTTCTTGCTTTTTCACATTGTTTTGGTACTTGGCCTCCATTTCGGCAAGATTCTTTTTAGCTTTTTCAGCCAATAGTTTTTCTTGCAGTTCGTTGTAAATTTTTAGATGATAATATGCGAGACTTTTATTGCCAAGACCATCATAAGTATCAGCAAGTAGTTTTTGTAATGCACTATTCGCTTCAGGAGAATCTTCTTTAATAATGGGTTCGGCTAATTGTAAAAAAGGCAATGCTTTGGAGTAGTCTTTTTGTTTCAAGTAAATTTTCCCAAACATCTGGTTTACCTGAGCTTTTGAGAAATCACTAGCGTATTTCGGAACTAAAGAATTGGCATAATTAGCATATTCTAGCGCTTTGGAGTTTTGGTCTTTTTCCAAATAATAATCAGAAAAAAGCAGATTACTTTCTATGAAATATTCGAAGCAATCACCCAAATCAACCGTTTTTAAAAAGGCTTTGAATTTAGAATACCGTTCTTCTGCTTTTGATAAATTAGGCTGCTTTAAGTAAATGGAAATAAAGTCTTTATGAACAGCAGCCACACCTTCTTTGTATTTTGCTAAAAAAGGTTCGCTCTCCGTTAAATACTCCAAACCTTTTTGAGGATTTCCCATAGTTACATAGAGTTCGGAAATATTTACCAATTGAACTCCATAATTGATGGTGTCATCTAAATCACCTTTTGAAAGGTATTTTTTTCTTCCCTTTAATCCATTAAGTTTGTATTGTAATCCTTTTTCATACTGACCGATATTGATGTAATAATCGGATATCTCAGACATGATTTTAATTTTGTCTATCTCATTCCTTGAAGTATCAATTACTTTGTGCAGTTCTCTTAAAACTCGCTCTCTTTTGCTGGTAGAACCATAATTCTTATAGCTCACCATCATAATTTTTAAGGCTTCAAGAGTTCTTCTGTTGTTTTTTGCTTTTCTAGCAAATTGCTCTGATTGTTCCATGTAATAGGAAAGGCTGTCGGTTTCATTTCCAAAATCAAAGGAAACGCCAACGTAAAAATAAAAAAGAGATAAGTTATTGTAATCGTTTTTTGCTGCTAATTGTACCCCTTTTTTACCCACAACTCTCAGTTGCTTGTAGTTTTCTACAGCGAGAAATTCGTCACAATATTCAGCCCAAGCTTGTAGTTTTTCTTTTTGAGTTTTAAAGGCAGAAAGATTGGGTTCTTTTTGAGCGAAAGAGAAGCAGCTGATAAAAGTCAGTAGTAAAATAAGACAGTTTCTCATACTATAAAATTCAAATTTTCTTTAAAGCTTCTTCCTACAGGCAATGTGATTTGATTGTGTAATTCAACTTCTTGAGTCGCTATTTTTTGAATGAATTGTTTTTGAACGGCGTACGTTCGGTGTATGCGGATGAATGAAGCAAACTTCTCTTCTTGTAAAATTTCACCTAAATTAGAAAGAACGCAGTGGCGCTTGTTTTCGGTCACCAGAATAGTGTAGTTTTTCAAGGCTTCAAGGTACAAAATCTCATGTAATTTTACTTTTATTTGATCGTGCCCTGTTTTCACATAAACCACATCTCCACCGATACTTGCCTCAAATAAGTTGGCTTTGGTACGTACTTCCATAAACTCTTCTATACGGTTTACGGTTTGTTCAAATCGAGGAAACTTAAAGGGTTTAACAATAAAGTCTAAGGTTTGCAATTCAAATGATTCGACAGCATTTTCAGAATGCGAAGTGATGAATACACAAACAGGAATCGAGAGTGCTTTTTTTCGCAACTCCAATCCAGAAGCATTTTTAAGTTCGATATCAAGAAACGCGACATCAACCGAATGTTCTTCTAGAAACGCCAATGCTTTTTCAGCCGAATCAAAAACACCTACAATGTTTAAGGTTGCAAATCGCTTAGCATAAGACACTACGACCAATCGGTCCATTTCGTCATCATCCACTATAATACAATCGAAAGGCTTCATAAAAGAGTATTGATGTTCAAATATAACGATTTTTCTCACTAAAGTGACATTCGTGTATTTAAAATGTCGTTCGTCCTTTTGTGGTTTTTTAAAGTCTGATAATGAGTCAATTTTGTTGAGCTTAAATGATTGTAACTACTTAAACTTATACAAATGAAAAAGTTAGCTCTTATTGTATTACTTGTATTGATAGCTCAATTTGGCTATTCGCAAGTCGGAATCAACACCACAACTCCCAATGCACAATTGGATATTCGGTCGAGTAATCAAGTTACTCCAAGTAATACGGACGGAATCTTAATTCCGAAAATCGATGCCTTTCCATTAATTAATCCAACTGCCGCACAACAAGGAATGTTGGTCTATTTAACTACAGTTTCTGCTGGAAAACAACCTGGATTTTATTATTGGGATAACACTGGGGTTCCACAGTGGAAAAGTTTTGGTGGAAATGCAGGCTGGGAGTTAACAGGAAACTCAGGAACCAATCCCGCTATTAATTTTATTGGAACTACTGATGATAATGATGTGGTTTTTAAACGCAACAATACCAAAGCGGGTCAAATAGGGGTTGATAATACCGCTTTTGGAACTAATTCACTGGGTACATTTCCTACAGGCTATTCAAATACAGCAATTGGAAAACAAGCAATGGCGGCTAGTACGACTGGCTGGGAAAATACCGCAATAGGCGCTGAAGCACTCGCAAGCGGAACATGGGGTTATCAGAGCACAGCCATTGGCTTTCGTGCATTGACTAACAGCACCACAAGTCCAAATACAGCTATCGGGGCGTTAAGTATGGCTGGAAATATTTCTGGGCAAAGCAATACTGCAGTTGGTAATTCCTCACTGGCTGTAAATACAAATGGTTATGATAACACAGCAATAGGAGGAGGAGCTTTAGCAACGAATTTAAATGGAAGTGGAAATACAGCCGTTGGGATGTCTGCTGCTTCAAATTTAACGACAGGAGACAGAAACATCAGTATTGGTTATAATACGCAACTTCCTTCTTCTACGTTGAGTAATCAAATGTCAATAGGCAATGTCATTTATGGTGCCGATATGAGTACAACTGCATTAGGGAAAATCGGAATTGGAGTGCCAGTTCCAACTGAAAAACTGGAAGTTTCAGGAAAAACCAAAACGACTAATTTGCAAGTAACTGCTGGTGCAGTTGCCGGTAATGTATTAACATCTGATGCTTTAGGAAATGCCACTTGGCAAGCACCAAGTTCAGGAAATGCATGGTCTTTAACAGGAAACGGAGGAACTAATCCCGCTATTAACTTTATTGGAACAACAGATGATGTTGATTTTAAATTCAGACGATACAACACTAACTCTGGTTTAATCGCTCCCAGAAATACAGCATTTGGACTAAATGCTCTTAACCCTCTTGGAACTGGAATTGTAAATACCGCTATTGGTGTAAATACATTAAAAAACAATACAACTGGTGAGCAAAACACAGCCGTTGGAGATTGGGCATTGGAGTATAATACAACTGGAGTTTATAATACAGCAATGGGTTCAAATGCATTATGGAAAAATACAACAGGATCTTACAATGCGGCTTATGGAACTCAAATATTAGAAGAAAACACAACAGGTAATTATAATACTGCCTTCGGAAATTGGGCGTTACGATTCAACACCACAGGTAATGAAAATGCGGCTTTTGGAGTGCAAGCTTTGGTCGCAAATACAGTTGGTATATACAATACTGCTCTTGGAACCAACTCTTTATACAACAACAGAGCGGGTTCTTATGCAACAGCGATAGGAAACAGAGCCATGTTTTACAGTAATAATACTACAACGCCTTTTACAAATTATAATGTAGCAACTGGTTACGAATCATTGCGTGGCTCAACAACACCAGCCAATAATACAGGTAATTATAATACGGCTAACGGTTTTCAAACCATGTATAATATGACCTCTGGATTAGGCAATACTGCTGTAGGTTCGTTTTCGTTATTTGATACTACTGCCGGAAATTACAATAACTCAATCGGGTTTAATTCACTTAGATACAATACGTTAGGAACTAATAATGTGGCCAACGGTGTGAATGCATTATTCAGTAATACCACAGCAGGACAAAATATAGCTATTGGTTCTAATGCTCTTTATTCTCAAAGTTTTTCCAATGGGAATGCTGTTTATTTAGCAAATAATGTTGCAGTTGGAGTTGAAGCTTTGTATTCTAATAATCCAACCGCTACTAATAATGGAAAAGATAATGTGGCACTTGGAAATTATACATTAAGAAGTAATAGTATTGGCTCAGATAATACATCAATTGGCAATGAATCATTATATTCAAATTCAACTGGAGCTTCTAATGTAGCTAATGGAAGTCAAGCTTTATTTAGTAATACAACAGGTAATGCCAATATTGCAAACGGACGTCAATCTTTATATTTTAATACCGCAGGAAGTTACAATATTGCTTTTGGGATTCAATCTTTATTTTCAAATCAATCGGGTAATTCTAATATTGCATTTGGATACATGTCACTCAATGGAAATACTGTTGGAAATGAAAATATTTGTCTTGGGCGTGATGCAATGTCTTCCAATAATGCGGGTTCAAAAGCTGTTGCAATAGGTACAAGAGCAATGCTTAGTACTAATTCAAGTGCCACGCCATTTGATAATAGGAATGTTGCTGTTGGCTTCGAAGCATTGAGAGGTTCGACAACTCCAGCTAATAATGTTGGAAATAATAATATTGCAATTGGTTATCAATCGCTATTAAGTAATTCAACAGGCATGGGCAATTCAGCAGTTGGAGAAAGGTCTCTATATAGTAATACAACAGGATCATTCAATAATTCTTATGGATTTTTATCGCTTTATTATAATACAACAGGCTCTCAAAACAATGCACATGGCTCAGAAGTATTGCTTTTAAATACTATTGGAGATGATAACTCAGGATTTGGCTATCGTGCTTTAAATGGAAATAGTGTTGGTAGTCGTAATAGTGCCTTCGGCAATGCTTCAATGTTAGGAAATAGTTCAGGAAGTAAAAACACTGCTGTTGGTTATAGAACATTAGCGCAACAAATATTTTTAAACGGTGGAGTTGCCTTTGATGCTAATAATGTAGCAATTGGCTATGATGCTTTGTATTCAAATAATCCTACCACAACTGCAAACGGAATAAATAATACTGCAGTTGGCTCATATGCTTTAACATCTAATACTGTAGGTTATAGAAACATTGCTTTTGGTAGAAATGCCTTGAATGCAAATAGCAATGGAAATTTTAACACTGCAATAGGTTCATATTCATACAACTTGGGAAGCTTTAGTAATTCTTCTGCAATTGGTGACGCATCTACAATTACAGCAAGCAATCAAGTAAGAATTGGTGATGGAGGAGTTACAAGTATAGGTGGCTTTGCCAATTGGACAAATGTCTCTGACAAACGATTTAAAAAAGATATTCAAGAAAATGTACCTGGATTGGAATTTATTACAAAGCTTAAACCAGTTACATACCATTTAGATATGGATGCGATTGCAGAATTAATGAAATCTCCAGAAGAATTAAGAAAAAAAGAGAGTGAAAAACTAAAAGAGGCTATCCTTCAATCAGGTTTTATAGCTCAAGAAGTTGAGGCATCGGCTAAAGAAATAGGTTTTGATTTCAGTGGTGTTGATGCACCCAAAAATGAATCCGATTTTTACGGATTGCGTTATGCTGAATTTGTTGTGCCATTAGTAAAAGCTGTTCAAGAGCAACAAGAAATAATTGAAAGTCAAAACACCAAAATCAAATCACTAGAAACCACCAATGCCGAAATCCTAAAACGATTGGAACTATTAGAAAATAAATAAATATCAACTATGAAATCTATACCACAAAAAGTAGTCAAGCAACTTCTCTTATGTTCTATTTTTTTTATTGTATTTTCTGCTTCTGCTCAACAGGCAACAGTCACTAGTGGTGGAGATGCAACAGGAAGTAATGGATCATCAAGTTATTCCATCGGACAAGTCGCTTATCGGAACGCAACTGGAACTAACGGTTCCATAAATCAAGGTGTACAACAACCTTTCGAGATTTTTACTTTGGGAAATGATGATTTTCCTGAAATACAATTGATGATGAGTGTATATCCCAATCCGACGACATCATTCGTTATGTTAACTCTTCAAAACTATTCTTTAGAAAAGATTCATTTTGAATTATTTGATTTGAATGGACGACTCATTCAATCGCAATCCATTACTACTTCGGAAACTCCAATTGCAATGGAGCATCTTGCATCAGCAGTGTATTTACTCAATGTAATGGAACAGAATAAAATACTGAAAACCTTCAAAATTATTAAAAACAACTAATTCAAAATACCATGAAAAAATCATTACTATTCATAACCAGATCATTGTTACTGCTTTCTGCCTTCTTCGTTCTGCAGTCTGCATCCGCACAAGCGCCACAAAAAATGAGTTACCAAGCGGTTATTCGAAATGCAAGCAATGCACTGGTTTCTAATGCTAATGTCGGAGTGAAAGTAAGCATCCTTCAAACGTCAGCAACTGGAACAACAGTCTACGCCGAAACCCATCAACCAACAACCAATACCAACGGTTTAGCCACTTTTGAAATTGGCGGAGGAACAGTTGTATCGGGAAGTTTTGCTACCATTAACTGGGCCAACGGACCGTATTTTATCAAAACTGAAACCGATCCAACAGGCGGAACCAATTATACCATCTCTGGAACTTCACAGTTATTAAGTGTCCCTTTTGCGTTGTATGCCGCAAGCGGAAATCCTGGCCCACAAGGAATTCAAGGTGTTCAAGGCGCAACGGGTCCACAAGGTCCAACTGGTTTAACGGGTGCAGCTGGTCCGCAAGGTCCACAAGGTCCAACTGGTTTAACGGGTGCGACAGGTCCACAAGGATTGCCTGGAGTAACAGGACCGCAAGGAAATCAAGGTTTGCCAGGTGCTACTGGCCCACAAGGTCCGCAAGGTTCAATTGGTTTAACGGGTGCGACAGGTCCACAAGGATTACCTGGAGCAACAGGACCGCAAGGTATTCCAGGAAGTGCAAACATGACGGGAACAACCAACAGAATTGTAAAATTTTCTAACGCTACAACAGGTGGTGACTCACAAATTATTGACAATGGAACCATTGTAAAAGTACAACCTCAGAACTATACAGGTTTTAATCCCGAATTAAGTAAAGTAGAAATTTCGGGCAGTGATAATTCGTTGCGTTTAATTGGTAGCGGTGCAACGTATGGTGAATTTGGAAAGCTAAATTTCGGAGATGCCGATTTAGTTTACATTAGTGAAGATGAAGATGATAATTTATTGATTAATTCTTCTGGAAGGACTGCTATTATGAGTACTAGTGTTGGAATTGGGACACTAAACCCAAGTGCAAAATTAGAAGTTAATGGAAATACTAAAACTTCAAATATTCAAATCACTAATGGAGCTGGTGTGGGTAAGATATTAACTTCGGATGCAAACGGATATGCAACTTGGGAAACTCCTGCATCAATAGTGCCACCTGCAACTGTAAATCAAAGTTATGTTCAATATGCTGGAGATTTGACAACAACTATTCAAGGTGAAGAAGTAGATTTTCCAACCACAAATATAATTGTGCCCGAAAACGGAACTTATTTAATAACCTATTATTTAGATGCTTACAATACTTTTAGTTTGAATTGTAATTCCCCTTGTACAAGTACTCGATTAGTTCAAACCAGTGCTTACATTGATAATAAAAGCAATAATAACAGATTGCAAACGCAACGAATTGATTTTTTAGATGTAGATTCTTTTCCAAATGGAGCCAATTTTACTCAAGTTTATACTATGCCTGCACATCAAATTTCAGGAAGTATTGTGACTTTTTTAAATGCCAACAACCAAATTGGAATTAAAATGAGAAGCTTTATAGGCGCAAATACTGGCGGACCTGCTGGCGGAGAAATAAAAATTAGAGAATCGAAAATTACATTAATTCGATTGTATTAATCCCAATCTTGAATATAAATAATCTACAAAAAAAAGTTAAGTAAGTAGTTTTAAGCAGAAATTGGCCTAATGAAAGTTGGGCCTCTTTTAATTCCCCTTCTTTGAAGGGGTGACCGAAGGTCGGGGTAGCTCTACAACTTCAAAGTAATGGTCGTTCCTTCATTTACTTTAGAATCTACCTTTATTTCACAATTAATCGCCTTAGCCAAATCGCGAATCAAATGCAAGCCCAAACCTGTTTTAATTCCGACTACTTCTTTGTCGTCGTACAAAGCTTTGAATTTGTCTAAAGTTGTTCCCGGGCCATTGTCTGAAATGGATAAAAAAGTGGTTCCGTTTTCTTGAAATGCCTTCCAAGTAATAATTGGGTTTTGAACATTAACTAATGCTTTCACAGCGTTTCCAGTTAAATTCCGAATGATGGTTTTCAGGTAATTTTCATCGGTTACTAATGATAAATTATTCGGATTTTCAAATTTAAATTGAATGTTTTCTTCGCTCGAAAAATGGGCTTTGGTATCGTCAAAAATACTCGAGATGGAAATAGTTTTCGGTTGAGGTTTAAAATGCTCCATCTGACCTTTACTCCACAACAAAATGTCTTCCATTGAAGTCAATAAATTTTCGGCACCCAAAATCGTTTTGTTTTCTAAGCGTTGTTTACTTTCTTCATCCAGTAAATCAGGATTGTCTTTTTGTAGGTGTAAAAAATGAATTAAATTGGTCACCGGACTTCTCAAATCGTGATTCAAAATACTAAAAAAACGCGTTTTGGTTTTGTTAGCCTCGTCCAATTCGGCGTTCAAAAGTTGTAATTTCTCGTTGGTTTTTTTACGGTTGTAATTTTGATACAATAATAATCCTCCGACACAACCCAAAAATAACAAGCCCAATAGGTAAATCAAGTTTTGCTTCTCATGCAATTCGATTTCTTTGTTCTTCAACTTGAGTGTGTTGGCAACCTCAAGTTTAGCAATGTTGTTGCGATTGTCTTGAGTGTAAATTGAGTCGTGAATGGTTTTGTACGACAACAAATTCAGATAAGCATCTTTGAAATTATTATTCTCAGCATTGACCTTTGAAAGCATGTTTTGAACATCAAAGTAATTGACCAAATTTCCTGTTTTTTTGGTGATTTCGATGGAACGATTCAGGTAATTTTCGGCTTGCTTCAATAAATTTTTATCCGATTTGTTTTGGGTGTACAAATAATAATACGCTTTTCCTAAACTACCCATATTATTCACAGCCATGATGTTTTCTCCATCAATAAAATCCCAAAATTGTTGTGCTTTCAAACGCATCTCAATTTCTTTTTCGCCGTTCAATAAATTCGCCCAATTGGTCAAAACCGATGCTTTTCCGAAATCGTCGTTTTCAGCTTCGTATTCGGCGTAAGCCAACTTAAAATATTTTTCCGATTCGGTGTTTTTGTTCATCAAACTGTAGGTTTCGGCTATACTTGCTAATGAATGTGCAATTTTCAACCGATTGCCCGAAAGCTTGGCGTATTTCAACGATTCAAAGGCAAAAGGAAGCGCTTTCTTATAGTCTTTTTGATCCAAATACAGCATGGCAATGTTGCGGTTGTTGACTTCACAAAGCAAAGTATCTTGAATTTTTTTGGAAATTTCCAACGACTTAAAACCGTATTTCGCCTGAAGCGTGTAGTTGGATTTATTTTGATAATGTATCGAGTAATGCAGTAAACTCTTGGCGATGCCTTTTTGGTCTTTTATTTTGGTAAAAAGATCATACGCCTTTTTGTTGTATTCCAAGAGTTTTTTTTCGTCGGGTTTTCGAATGAAAATAAGCACTAAACTTTGGTAAGCAGTTCCGAGTTTTTCCTGAGATTTTAATTGATTGGCAATTTTTATGTTTTCGTACAAATAACCTTCAGCAGCATCGAGTTCGGAATTTTTGAAGTGAATTTTCGAAATCTTGGCGTTCAATTCGTACTTGTCTTCCGCGTTTTTTGTCGATTGTAAAACCAATTTCAAACTGTCCAATTCTGGGTTTTGCGCGTTACAAATCAACGTCAGAGAAAAAAGCAAAAAACAAATCGTAATTTTTTTCATACTAATAAATTTAAGTTGTCTTTGTAACTTCTGCCAATTGGAATGGAAGAACCATTATTCAACACTACATCGTGAGGCGATTTTTTTTCAATGAATTTAGTTTGAACGGCAAAACTGCGGTGAATTCGTACAAAGGATTGAAAATGAGGTTCTTTTAAAAGTGTTCCGATGCTCGAAAGCACACAATGTCTTTTTTGTGAAGTGACAACTAAAGTATAATCCTTCAAAGCTTCCAAATATAGTATGTCATGTAATTTGACTTTGGTTTGTTCGTGTCCTTCTTTGATGTAAATCGCGTCGCCACCGATACTCGATTCAAAAAGTTCGGCCTTGTGTTTGACTTCCATAAACTCTTCGATGCGACGCATGGTTTGTGTAAAACGATCCAATTTGATGGGTTTTACAATAAAATCAAGGGTTTCCAACTCAAAACTTTCTACTGCATGTTCGGGATGTGCGGTGATGAAAATGCAAACCGGAATCTCATTCGCTTTTTTTCGGAGTTCAAAACCGCTCAATTCAGGCATGTCAATATCCAGAAAAAGAATGTCAATTGCTTCATTCGCAATAACATCTAATGCTTCGTTGGCCGATTCAAAAACACCGACAATGTTGAGGTTGTCGAATTTTTTGGCATAAGAAACCGCCGTCAATCGATCGATTTCGTCGTCATCAACGATTATGCAGTTCCACTTTTTCATGCCTAAAGATTTACCCAAATATATAAAAATTTATAATAAATGTCGTCTGTCTATTTAAAATGTCGTTGGTCTATTAGTGGTTTTTTTTGTCGGATGATAATAGCAATTTTGGTTGATAAAACGGATATTATGAAAGCGAAACTACTACTCACAGGATTTTTTTTGATGGTCAATTGGTGTTTTTCGCAAGTCGGAATCAACACTACATTGCCCAATGCACAATTGGATGTTCGGTCGAGCAACCAAGCAACACCAAGTAACACCGACGGATTGTTAATTCCGAAAATGGATGCTTTTCCCGCCACCAATCCAACGGCAGCACAACAAGGAATGATGGTGTATTTAACCACAGATACCACATTTTCAGGTAATCCGAAAACCATCGGTTTTTACTATTGGGACAATGTCAGTTCCGATTGGATTTCGGTAGGGAATAATCAAACTTCGGGTTGGTCGATTAATGGAAATTCAGGAATTAATGCGACGACTCATTTTATGGGAACCATCAATAATGCCAATGTAGTTTTTAAACGTAACAATGTCTTTTCAGGATTACTAAGTGTAAGTAATTCTTCGTTTGGAGTGAATGCTTTTAATACTTCCTCATCGGGAATTCAAATAGCTGCTTTTGGAAGTGGAGCACTTACAGCCAATACTACTGGAAGTTTTAACTCGGCTTACGGATATAATTCGTTAGCCTCTAATACAACAGGAAGTAATAATGTTGCTTTTGGGAATTCAGCACTTTTGTTCAATACAACTGGAGATGGGAATTCTGCTTTTGGTTCACAGTCAATGTTTTCCAATTCAACTGGTTTCTTCAATTCTGCTTTTGGGCGAAATGCTCTACTTTCAAATACCACAGGAGGTAATAATTCGGCATTTGGAGTTTTTGCATTAGAATTGAATACAACAGGAGGTTTAAACAGTGCATTTGGGAATATCGCTTTAGGAAATAATACAACAGGTTTAGCAAATGCCGCTTTTGGTAATGCCGCTTTGTATTCTAACACAACGGGTCAGTATAATTCTGCTTTTGGGATTTTCTCGTTGAATGCTACAACAACGAGTAGTGGTTTGTCTGCTTTTGGCTACAGTGCATTAGAAGACAACACAACTGGAGGTCAAAATGCCGCTTTTGGTTTTAGAACATTGCAGTTTAATACATCAGGAAGTAATAATTCATCTTTCGGATACTATTCCCTAAATAGCAACACTACAGGTGGATTCAATTCGGCATTCGGAACCAACGCTTTGGCTTTGAATACATTCACTAATAATAATTCAGCCTTCGGGCATTCGTCACTTTCATCCAATACTGGCGGTGCTCAAAATACAGCGTCGGGTGCTTTTTCTATGCAAGCTAATAGTACGGGAAGTTTTAATAGTACCTACGGTTCTACTGCTATGATGGCCAATACCACAGGAAATAATAATTCGGCATTTGGCTATTCGTCGTTGGGTTCTAATACAACAGGTGATTTCCATACAGCATTTGGGTATTTGGCGTTGTCTTCTACAACAACAGTAGATGGTTTGTCAGCCTTTGGTTATTCGGCGCTTCAAAACAATACAACTGGAAGTCAAAATGCCGCTTTCGGTTATTCTGCATTGCAAAACAATACTTCAGGAAACAACAACTCCTCTTTCGGGTATAATTCGCTAAACGATAACACTACTGGTGGATTCAATTCGGCTTTCGGAACCAATGCTTTGGCTTCGAGTACAGTAGGTAATTTCAATTCGGCATTCGGATATTTGGCGTTGTCAACTCTAACTACATCCAACGGCTTATCTGCCTTTGGATATGCAACACTTCAAAATAATACTACTGGTTTTGGAAATTCGGGCTTTGGATACGCCTCACTTCAGGCAAATACTGCAGGAAGTTTAAATGCTGCTTTTGGTAGTAATTCGTTGGTTTCTAATACTAACGGAAGTAGTAATTCGGCTTTTGGATACAATTCGCTTACGGGTAATACTAGTGGCGGATTCAATTCGGCTTTTGGAACCAGCGCTTTGGCTGCGAATACACTTACCAATAGTAATTCGGCTTTTGGATATTCATCGCTATCATCCAATACTGGCGGAGCTCAAAATACAGCTTCAGGAGCTTTTTCCATGCAAGGAAATACTACTGGAAGTTTCAATAGTTCGTATGGTGCAACGGCCATGATTGCGAATACTACTGGTAGTAGTAATGTTGCCTTTGGTTATTCTGCATTGGATTCCAATACAACAGGCAACTTCAATGCAGCATTTGGAAATTTAGCATTATCATCTTCAACTACAGCCAATGGTTCGTCTGCGTTTGGCTATTCGGCACTTTTAAACAATACAACAGGAGTTGGCAACTCGGCAATGGGTTTCCACTCGTTAGAGACCAATACAACTGGAACGTTGAATAGTGCTTTTGGAATTTATTCACTGTATTTTAATACGACAGGCGACAATAATTCATCTTTCGGAGTGTATTCCTTGCAAAATAATGTTACAGGAAACAACAACTCATCCTATGGAACCAATTCGTTATTTTCCAACACAACAGGAAATAACAATTCAGCATTTGGAGTCTTAGCATTGTCTTCTACAACTACTGTTAGCGGATTATCGGCTTTTGGTTATAGCGCATTAGCCAACAACACTACCGGAATATTTAACTCTGCTTTTGGTAATAATGCATTGGCTGTAAATACTACTGGAAATGACAACTCTGCTTTTGGTAATAATGCATTATCTTCCAATACAACTGGAGCTGACAATTCTGCATTTGGACTTGATTCGATGAATTCAAATACTACTGGAATATGGAATAGTGCCTTTGGGACATTTACTTTAAGTTTTAATACAACAGGGTTTGGTAATTCAGGTTTTGGTTATCTTTCTTTAAATGCAAATACAATAGGCACAAGTAATTCTGCTTTCGGAGGATTTGCATTGTCAGGAAACACTACTGGTTCTTCAAATGCGGCTTTTGGAAATAGTACGTTGGTGAGTAATACTACAGGAACGTTTAATTCTGCATTGGGTCAAGCAGCAAATGTTGCATCAGGAAATTTAACTAACGCCACAGCAATTGGTGCTCGAGCTCAAGTAGCCACAAGCAATTCAATGGTGTTAGGCAGCATCAACGGAATAAATGGCGCTGTTGCGAGTACCAATGTTGGTATCGGAACCACTTCACCCCAAACACGTTTGGATATTATGGACGAAAATGCAGTAACTTCTTTTGCTACTGATGGGAATTTATTAGTGCGAACCAACAATCCGCAAGCAATTGATTTGGGTGGTTCAATTACGTTGGGCGGAATGATTGATGATGGGGCATTATTACCACGAAATTTCGCTTCAATTGAAGGTCGAAAAACATCGAGTGTTAACAACAGTAACTCGGGCTATTTAATGTTTAAAACCAATAACGCAGGCACTTTTGGAGAACGCATGCGCATCACTAATGTTGGCGACGTCGGCATCGGAACCGCAACGCCGGGCGGACAATTCGAATTGTCGTTAAACGAAGGTAGAAAACCGGGTTCTACAACTTGGACAGTCGTTTCGGATAGTCGTTTGAAAACTATTGATGGCAATTACACAAAAGGTTTAAACGAAATTATTCAACTGCAACCCATTCGCTACCATTATAAAAACAACGGCGACCGAAAATTTGAACCAGAAGTTTTGAATACTGAATTCGCTGGATTCATCGCTCAAGAAGTTCAACCGCTTTTCCCCGATGCCGTTCAAGTCGATGAAGACGGATTTCTGAATTTCAACATGCATTCTATTTTAGTGGCTTCCATCAATGCAATTAAAGAATTGAATGCAAGAGAAGAAGAATTGAAAACCGAACTAAAAACACAAAAAGAACTACTCGAAAAAGTAATGCAACGATTAGCTGCTTTAGAAAATAAATAAAACATCAAGTCATTCGACACAAATTAACATCCATTTCAAGAAACATTCCATCGTATGAAAGCCAAATTATTTTCTGTAGTACTTTATCTAATGGTACAATATTGTTTTTCGCAAGTCGGAATCAACACGACTTTGCCCGATGCCCAATTGGATGTTCGTTCGAGTAATCAAGCAACTCCGAGTGCTACCGACGGATTATTAATCCCGAAAATGGATACCTTTCCCGCAACCAATCCAACGGCTGCACAACAAGGAATGATGGTCTATTTAACTACTGCAACCACTTTTTCTGGTAATCCAAAATCAATTGGTTTTTACTATTGGGACAATGTCAGTTCCGATTGGATTGCAGTAGGAAATAACCAAACTTCGGGTTGGGCGATAACCGGTAATTCAGGCATCAATGCGACTACTCATTTTATAGGAACAACAAATGATGCGGATGTCATTTTTAAGCGAAATAATACAAATGCTGGATTTTTGAATCCCATCAATACTTCTTTTGGAGTAGGTTCATTAAATCCGTTTGCTACTGGAATTGATAATGCTGCGTTTGGAGAATTGGCATTAGGTTCAAGTTCAACAGGAGATTATAACTCGGCTTTTGGTTCATCGGCATTATTTTCCGTAACAACAGCAGATGGTTTATCGGCTTTTGGTTACAGAGCATTATCCGACAACACCACCGGATTCAATAACTCAGCCTTTGGAGCAGTAGCTTTGGAAAATAATACAACGGGTTTACAAAATAATGCTTTTGGAATATTCGCTCTTCGATCAAACACTACCGGAAGTTATAATAATGCTTTTGGCACAGGTTCTTTGTTTTTTAATACAACTGGAGAAAGCAATGTTGCTGTAGGAAACTTATCTATGTATAATAGTACTACAGCAGGTTTCAATGTGGCCTTGGGTTCAAGCACTTTGTACAGTAATACAACGGGAGAAAGGAACGTTGCCGTAGGGCATGCCTCTATGTATAATTGTACTACGGGTAGCTCAAATATTGCTGTAGGTTCGGGTTCGTTGTTTAGCAATCTAACAGGAAGCAACAACGTTTCAGTGGGTCGCGCAACTTTGTATTTCAATACTGCCGGAAATGGAAACTCTGCTTTTGGTCATTATGCTTTGGAAAGCAATACGGCAAGCGGGAATTCGGCTTTTGGTTATTTGTCGATGACTTCCAATACAACTGGAGAGTTCAACGCTGCTTTTGGTCTTGATGCATTAGGGTTCAATACAACAGGAAGTCGAAATGTTGCTATGGGTTATGGTGCTTTGTATCGAAATACAACAGGCGGAAGAAACACGGCCGTTGGTTTTGGCGCACTTAATTATAGTATCATTGGAAACGATAATTCGGCTTTCGGAAATTTTGCGTTAGAAAATAATACAGCTAATGGCAATTCCGCTTTTGGTGCATCCTCATTGAATGTTAATACAACAGGTAATAATAACTCAGCTTTTGGTTTTGAATCGTTGCGAGCCAATACTATTGGAATAAATAACTCAGCATTTGGCTACCGTTCAATGTATTCAAACACCACAGGAAACGGAAATGTGGCTTTCGGAATTAATGCTCTCTTTTCTAATACCATTGGAGGTTTTAATGTGGCGATTGGAAATAATACTTTGTCGGGAAATACAACAGGTGGTAATAATATTGCTATAGGATCGGGTGCTCTAAACGCAAACACAACTGGAGCACTCAATATGGCTCTAGGAAATAACGCTGATGTAGCTTCCGGCGGATTGTCTAACGCAACCGCAATTGGAGCTGATGCCTATGTAGCTACGAGTAATTCGATTGTTTTAGGAAGTATTTCCGGAATAAACCTTGCTACAGTGAGCACCAATGTCGGCATCGGAACCACTTCACCGCAAACGCGTCTCGATATTATGGACGAAAATGCCGCGACCACATCAACCGCAGATGGAAATCTTTTGGTGCGTACCAATAATGCTCAAGCTGTTGATTTGGGTGGTTCGATTACGCTCGGTGGAATGATCGACGATGGCGCCACTTTACCCCGAAATTTTGCGTCCATCGAAGGTAGAAAAGCCACGAACACAACCAACAGCAGTTTGGGCTATTTAACCCTAAAAACCAACAGTGGCGTAAATCTGTTAGAGCGGATGCGCATAACAAATGCGGGTGACGTTGGCATCGGAACCGCAACTCCTGGCGGGCAATTTGAGCTTTCCTTAAACGAAGGTAGAAAACCAGGTTCAACTACGTGGACAATCGTTTCGGATAGTCGTTTAAAAACTATTGATGGCAATTACACAAAAGGTTTGAACGAAATTATTCAGTTGCAACCCATTCGTTATCATTATAAAAATAACGGTGACCGAAAATTTGAGCAAGAGGTTCTGGATACTGAATTCGCTGGCTTCATCGCGCAAGAAGTAAAACCGCTTTTTCCCGATGCGGTGCAAGTCGATGAAGACGGATTTCTGAATTTCAACATGCATTCTATTTTGGTGGCATCCATCAACGCCATTAAAGAGCTAAACACCAAAACTGAGGCTTTAGAACACAACCAAACCGAAGTCGAACAATTAAAAAAACAAGTCGAGTTGCAGCAACAAATCAACGCCGATTTGCAAGCAAGACTAAAAAAAATAGAAGAAAATTTGAGTAAGTAGTTTTAGAAGTAGTGAAGAAGGCCTGACGAAAGTTGGGTCTTTTTTTTGAGAAGCACACCATTGGCTTTTCTTATGAACCATGTCCTGCTCTCGCCTTTAGTTGTTCGTGCCTCACAAGCTATCGGCTCCATCAGGGCTAAAATAGAAATGAAGTGCATTTTTAGACTCTTTTAACTTTTTAATCCATCATTCTTTTACTACATTTGACTCGAGCCAGTAGCGCCGTAATTATGAAGATAGAAGAACAAAAAGAACTCATTTCCGGATTTAAGCATTTAGAATTGTTGGCCAATCAAGTGGTGGAAGGCTTTATTTCGGGTATGCACAAATCGCCGTTTCATGGGTTTTCTGCCGAATTTGCCGAGCATAAAGTGTACAATACAGGCGAAAGCACCAAACACATCGATTGGAAATTATTTGCCAAAACCGATCGTTTGTACACCAAGCGCTTTGAAGAAGAAACCAATCTGCGCTGCCACTTAATCATCGATAATTCATCGTCGATGTACTACCCAAAACTAGAAAGCAATCAACCGTTTTACGAAAGCAAAATTGGGTTTTCTATTTTGGCTTCGGCAGTTTTAATGAATTTGTTGAAAAAACAACGCGATGCGGTTGGACTCAGTGTTTTCTCAGACAAATATGAGTATTACGCGCCCGAAAAAGGCTCGGATCGTCATCACAGAATGTTGTTGAATATATTGGAAGGTTTGCTCGAAAATCCGAAAGAAGCCAAACAAACGGATACGATTACCTATCTGCATCAAATTGCCGAAAAAATGCACCGTCGTTCCATGATCATTCTGTTTACCGACATGTTTCAAAACGAAGATACTGAAAAATTATTCAACGCATTGCAACATCTAAAACACAACAAACACCGTGTTGTTTTATTTCACGTAATTGATGAGAAACGAGAACTTTCCTTCGATTTTGATAGTGCACCACGTAAGTTTATTGATGTAGAATCGGGTGAAATCATCAATTTATTTGCCGAAAATGTAAAAGAAGAGTACGAAAAAAACATTAAAAAATATTTTAAAAACCTGTCAATGACCTGCGCTCAGAACAAAATAAAATACGTTCCTGTCAATGTGGGCGCCGATTTCGAAAAGATTTTGACTACATATCTTGTTGAAAAACAAATGTTTGGTTAGTTGTGTTAAATTGATAAAGAAAAAAATTAAAAAAACGTTTGCAAGTATCAAAAATGGATGTATATTTGCAACCGCAATAAAGCGAAGGTTTGGTAGTTCAGTTGGTTAGAATACATGCCTGTCACGCATGGGGTCGCGGGTTCGAGTCCCGTCCAGACCGCTAAATTGGGAAAATAAAAAAAAGCGCTCCACACTAGGAGCGCTTTTTTGCCCAAAAAAGCATTTAAAATTAGTTGTGTTGTTTCGTTCGTCGAAAGGCGGACAAAGGTTTAGTAGTTAGACCAATGAAAAGCTTTCCACTTTATTGTGGATGGCTTTTTTGCTTTTATAAAAGAGCCAAAGGTTTAGTAGTCTCGTCCTTTAAGACGAGATGAAAAGCTTTCTCCCGTTTTTAAGAACGGGATGGATGGCTTTTTTTGCTTTATATCTCCTCCAATTTTTTTTCTTAATCTCAGAAGGTTTTTTTAAGCTCAATCAACAAGATTAGGGTTGCTGTTTTCTTGCCTTATTCTGCTCTTTTTTGAATCGAGTGTTTGTAATTTGTTGAAAATTTGTATATTGCATAGCATTTTTGATAAATGACTTTTTTCGAATATAAATTCTGAGCCATTATTAATCGGTTTTCAATCATTGAAAATCAATTCAATTTGCCAATGTTTTTGTAGTTTATACGACATTAGTTAACCATCAAAAAATCAAACAAAAACAAAAACCAAAAAAAACGCTATGAAAAAATTATTACTTTTACTATTTTACCTGTCTACTATTCTGACAGCTTCAGCTCAGCTGAATCAACCTTCTCAATTTAATTATTTTTGTGATGATAACAATGATGGTAGTGCCACATTTTACATGCAAGAAATTTCGTTTGAAATTGTTGGCAACGCTCAAGGGTTATTAGTTACTCACCATTTAACACAAGCAGATGCGGAGAATAATGTAAACGCTTTGCCAGTTGCTTTTACCAACACTTCAAATCCGCAATTGATTTTTGCAAGAGTAACCAATTTAACTACAAATGATTTTCAAATCATCACGTACAACTTAACTGTTGTTTCTCCGCCATTAGCTATAGCACAAACGTTAACCGCTTGCTCCAATAATTTTCAATGTTGGGATTTGACTTCAGTTGTACCTAGCATTGCAGCTGGAACCAATGCGGTTGTACAATTTTACCAGACTCAATCAGATGCAACTTTCCAAATGAATCCGATAGTAACCCCAAATTGTTACTTTGACGCATCAGTTCCACCTATTCAACCACCTGTTTTTTATACAGTTGCAAATCCAGATTTTCCAGCTTGTTTTTCCGTTGGAGTTGTTGAATTAGCATTGGTTGATTGTACCGCAAGTGGTCAGCCACAAAGTTTAACGGCTTGTGCAGAAGGAACCGACAATGTTTGTTACGATTTAAGTCAAAACGATGATGATGTTATTGGAACTTTAGATCCTGCTAATCATATCGTAACCTATCACATTTCTGAGAGTGATGCATTAACTGGAGCGAATCCAATTACTGCCAATCCGTATTGTATTGCACAAGGTTTTCAAATGTTGTATTCCAGAATTCAAAGCAATGATGGACAATTCTCTGAAATCAGTTCGTTTGCCTTAAACGGATTTAACTTTGAACACAACTTGACTCCATTACAGACGTTAACAGTATGTGATGACAACTTAGACCAAATGGTGATTTTTGATTTGACAACAGCTCAAGCGCAAATCAATACAACTAATACATTAACATATTATGCATCTTCAACTGATGCTCAGGCTGAGCAAAACCCAATTACAAATCCATCGGCTTATCAATTGAGTGCTTTTCAGCCTATGGTTTCTGTTTTTATCAGAGAAACGATTGTTGGAGCATGTGATGTTATTTATTCATTGCCATTACAACCTGTAAGTAATTGTAACTTAGCATCAATTTGTTCGCAAGCCAATTCACTTTGCAATGCTTTGGGAGTTCCTTTTGCCAATACGGTAGGAACTAATAGCAGTGGCTCAGCAGGTTGTTTAGGAACTACTCCCAACCCAACTTGGTTTTATTTACCAGTAAGTTCAGCGGGATTAATCAGTTTACAAATAGTGCAAACCACTGCTAGCGGAAGCGGCTTAGATGTAGATTATATTGTTTACGGTCCATTTACTGATCCTATAACTCCATGTAACAGTCCAACGCAACTTTCTTCTAATATTGCTTCATGCAGTTATTCAGCAGCTTTTATAGAGAATCCAATCATTCAAAATGCACAACCGGGTCAGTATTATCTTTTGATGGTAACTAATTTTAGTAATCAACCTGGATTAATAACCATTTCAGAGCTAGGAAATACACAAGGAACTATTGCCTGTTCTGGAATCAAACTGAATGCATTTTTAGATGCTAATAATAATGGAACACAAGAAGCAGGCGAACAAAATTTTCCTCTTGGGCAATTTCAATATGAAATGAACGACAATGGAGTTGTTCACAACATTATTTCTCCAACAGGAGTTTATAATATTTACGATATTGTAGCATCAAATACGTATGATGTTAGTTTTTCAGTAAATAGCACTTATGCATCAATGTACAATGTGAATCCTTCATCATATAGTAATATCAGTGTGGTGATTGGAGCTGGAATGATTACCTATAATTTTCCAGTTACAGTGGTTCAGCCGTATCATGATTTAGGAGTTTCAATTGTAGGATTGAGTGCTCCGCGACCAGGATTTGTTTACATGAATAGAATTGTATACACTAACTTAGGTAACCAAAATATAACATCTGGAACATTAACCTATACGAAAGACAATAATGTTACAATAACTTCAATTTCACAAGCAGGAACTACTCCAACTACAGATGGATTTACCTATAATTTCACCAACTTAAACGCTTTTGAAACCAGAACGATTGATGTTGGAATGTTAGTTCCGCCAGTTCCGACTGTAAATGCTGGAGATTATTTAACTAGTACAGCTTCTATTGAACCTCTAACTGATGATGTAAACCCTGAAAATAATTTCAATAGTAATTCGCAATTGGTGATTAACGCTTATGATCCAAACGATAAAATGGAAGCCCATGGTGACCGAATTATTCATTCGTCTTTCACTTCTAGTGATTATTTGTATTATACCATTCGTTTCGAAAACACAGGAAATGCTAGTGCCATAAATATTAGAGTTAATGATGTTTTAGATGCTAAGTTGGATGAGAATAGTCTTCAAATGCTTAGCACAAGTCATCCTTATGTTTTAGATCGAGTTGACGATAATGTAACATGGAAATTTGATAATATTCAATTACCAGTTTCTGTTGCTAATACTAATGTTGGAAAAGGGTATATCGCATTTAAAATTAAACCAAAAGCAGGTTATGCAGTAGGTGATATTATTCCAAATGCAGCTTCAATTTATTTTGATTTTAACCCGCCAATCATCACTAACACCTTTACAACTGAATTCTATGAACCATTAGCAAATCCTAGTTTTGATGCTACTTCGTTTACAGTGCATCCAAATCCTTCTAATGAAATTGTTTTTGTGAGTTTGAATACTTCTGCCGAAGCAATTTCAAAAGTTGTACTAATTGATGTGTTGGGCAAAATTGTAATGTCAACTTCGGATGTAAGCTCTAATCAAGCTTCAATAAATGTTGATGGCGTTTCTCCTGGAATCTATTTTGTAGAAGTAACTACTGAAAATGGATTAAAAGCAGTGAAAAAATTAATTGTAAAATAATCAAGAAAATTATAGAAAGGCTGAGTAATTAACTCGGCCTTTTTTTTTAAAAAAAATCGTTAACTATGACTAGAAAATTACTATTTACAATTTTAGGTGTGTTTTTTGTATCGCTTTTTTCTGGCTATTCTCAAACAGTAAATTGCGGAGATACATTCACCGATCCAGCCGGACCTAACGCAAATTATGCTGATAATACCGATTATACTGTAACCATTTGCCCAACAAATGTTGGTGAATTTGTTACAGTTACTTTCAGCGAATTCAATACCGAAGCGAATTGGGATGGATTGTATGTTTTTAATGGTGATTCAATAGATGACCCTCAAATTGCAAGTACAAATCCTGCGGCAAATGTTCCCGGTGGATTATCTGGTTCGTTCTGGGGAACTACAATCCCGGGACCATTTACTTCTTCTAGTGCTGATGGATGTTTGACTTTTAGGTTTAGAAGTGATAATACTATAAATCGACCTGGTTGGGTTGCTAGTGTAACTTGCGCTCCGCCACCAACTTGTGCTCAACCACTAAGTTTACAAACTTTGGACATTACGACTACTTCTGCAGCTTTATCTTGGACAAACACTAGCTCTGCCACACAATGGGAAGTTTTGGCACTACCTTGTGGTTCCCCAACGCCAACTGCAACATCAAATGGAGTGATTTCGACTACAAATCCGCATGTGTTTACTGGGTTAACACCTTTTACTTGTTATACTTTTTATGTACGTAATATTTGTTCGTCAACCGACTCAAGTTTTTGGTCGGCAGCAGCAAACATTACTACCTTACTCGCTCCACCCACTTGTGGTGGAAATTTTACCGACCCAGCCGGACCCAATGCTAATTACGCCGATGATACTGATTATACAATTACCATTTGCCCTGATACTCCAGGTGATTTAGTAACTGTCACTTTTACCGAATTCAATATAGAAGCAACTTGGGATGGACTCTATGTTTACGATGGAAATTCAACCGCAGCACCACAAATTTCAAGCGGGAATCTAGCCGGAAATGTTCCTGGCGGATTACCAGGTGCGTTTTGGGGAACAACTATTCCAGAACCTATTACTTCTTCCTCAGCAGACGGTTGTTTAACGTTTAGATTCATCAGTGATGATGTGGTCAATCGTCCTGGTTGGATAGCCAATGTAACTTGTGATCCACCACCAACTTGTCCAAGACCAAATAATTTAATTTCAACAGCAACTACCACTAATTCTACCAATTTGTCATGGAACAGTAATAGCACAGCTACAACATGGAATGTACTGGCTTTGCCTTGTGGTTCACCAGTTCCAACTGCTGCTACAACTGGATGGCAAGTGGCAATGACTAATCCTTTTGTTTATAACGGATTGTTTCCAGATACGTGCTATACTTTTTATGTCAGAGGAGTTTGTTCCGATACCGATAGCAGTAATTGGTCAATAGGTTTGATAGCAACTACTCAGCAAATTCCACCAGCATGCGGTGGAATATTTACAGATAGTGGTGGAGCAAATGCGAATTATACGAATAACGCAGATTCTACAGTAACAATTTGTCCAGAAAATTCTAATGGAATCATAACAGTAACTTTTACGCAGTTTGATGTTCAGGCTAATTCTGATGGATTGTATGTTTTTGATGGAAACTCTACATCGGCACCACAAATTGCAAGTGCCAATGGCGCAGGAACTATTCCTGGTGGTTTGGCTGGAGCCTTTTGGGGAACTACTATTCCTGGGCCATTTACATCAACAAGCGTAGATGGTTGTTTGACTTTCCGATTCAGAAGTAATGTCAATACAACGGGAACTGGTTGGGTTGCTAATGTGACTTGCGGTATAGCACCCGATCGTCTTTTACTAATCGCTTTTCTAGATTCTAATAATAATGGAATCAAAGAAAATGCCGAAAGCTATTTCCCACACGGGAGTTACATTACACAAATGAATAACTCTGGGGCAGATAATTTTATCAATACCACTACAGGTTATCATTCGATATTGGATGCAAATCCATCCAATACCTATGATATGAGTTTTGAAATTAGCCCTGAATATAGTGATTTCTTTTCAACGCCTTCTATGATTTATGAAGATATCAACATTCCTCTAGGAAGCGGAACACAAGTGTTTTATTTTCCTGTGACAAGTATTCAATTGTATACCGATGTAGCCGTTTCAATTGTTCCTCAAAATCCACCACGTCCAGCAAATAGTTATGTGAATACTGTTGTTTACACGAATACAGGATCAGGTATAGCTTCAGGAACCATAACATTTACAAAGGACGCTAATGTCACAATAACTGGAATTTCACAACCTGGCGCCGTTCCGACAGCAACGGGTTTTACTTATAATTATTCCAATTTAGCTCCATTTGAAACCCGAGCCATAACGGTAACAATGAGCGTCCCTAATATACCAATTGTTTCGATTGGCGATATTTTGACCAATAGTGTTTCTATTTCTTCAACAATTACCGATTTCAATTCGGTCAACAACTCTTTTTCAAGTTCACAAATTGTGATAGCTGCTTATGATCCGAACGATAAAATGGAATCGCACGGAGGAACTATTTTACATTTAACCTTTACATCAAACGATTATTTGTATTATACCATTCGTTTTGAAAATATTGGTACTGCTGAAGCCAGAACGGTTTACATCAACGACATTCTCGATGAGCAATTAGATGAAACTACTTTTACCATGCTCAGTTCAAGTCATTCGTATGTAGTAAGTAGAGTTGGAAATCAATTGAATTGGACGTTTGAAAACATCAATTTACCCGTTTCTATTCCGAATTCAACTGTAGGCAAAGGACAAGTGTTTTTCAAAATCAAACCCGTTGCTGGTTATGAAGTAGGCGATATTATACCGAATTTTGCGACTATATTTTTCGAATCCAATCCAGCCATAGTAACCAATACGTTCACTACAGAATTTGTAGAAACTTTAGGGAATACTGAGTTTGAAACCGACAATTTCATCGTTCATCCTAATCCAGCAAATGATCAATTGAATATTGTTTTAAGCCAAAATTTAGGAAGTATTTCTTCCATCAAAATCATCGATGCATTGGGCAAAACAATACTTTCTCAAAAAGGAAGTTATTCGAATGCGCAAACTGTCAATGTCAATTCCATTCAATCCGGAATTTATTTTATTGAAGTTACCACTGATACCAATTCGAAAACAATCAAGAAACTCATCATTAAATAAAGACAAGTTTAATATAAAAGTTTTTTTGCCACGAATTATCGAATTCGATATTTTAAACATTAGATTCAATTCGAATATTCATCGTAGATGAACAAATTTTAGTTTCTTATTTGATATTAATTAGTGAATTCGTGGCAAAAAATATTTAAAAAGGCGTTCTCAATCGGAACGCCTTTTTTTATTTTATAAAACCATCAAAAGCCAAATAGACAAACAAAATCAGAAACGACAAACACACCATAAATTTCATAAATGTCGAGACTAAAAAGCCTATAAACGACCCAAAAGCCGCTTTCAAAGCACCATTTTTATCCGCCGAATTATTAATTAATTCACCTACAAAAGCACCCACAAACGGACCGATTATAAATCCGAATGGCGGTATGAATAATCCAACAATTAATCCAATATTCGTTCCCCAAATTCCGTACTTTGTGCCTCCAAAGCGTTTGGTTCCTTTGGCCGGAATTACATAATCCAAAATGCTAATCACAATTGTAATTACCAATGTAAAACCCAAAACCCAATAGTTGTTTTCTACTTTACTCGTGAGGTAAATCAATAATAATCCAACCCAACTCAAAGCCGGACCAGGAAGCACAGGTAAAAAACTGCCTAAAAGTCCTACCAAACAACAAATCAACCCTATAATTGCCAATACAATATCCATATCTAAAAAAATTACTATTTTTGAAACGAATATGAGAAAAATACTTCACATAACCGTAATTATTATTTTACTTCTGTGCTCAACATTAGCGATGAGTCAAGAAAAAACTGCTGATCCTGATGCCGAAATCAAGGAAATGCTCTATAATAAGTATAAAAAAGAGGTGAGAAGTTACGATAAAAAAGATTTTGACGACTTATTCATGTCATTTTTCGAAAGTCAGAATGGTGAAAAAGTGCTGACCAAAGAAGAATTCTACACGTATACCATCAAAATAGCCATTTATTCGGAAAAACTCGGACTCTTGTACAAAAGCCAAAAAGCCGAATCCGATCAAGCCAAAAAAGAATGGTACGATAAAAGCTATCAAGACTATCTCAACTCCAAAAAAAACTAAAGTGAAAAAAGTACTAACCCTGTTTTTAGTGGCGTTTTTTGGGTCGTGTCAGTATTTCGAAAAACAAGTTCCCAACGAAAAAGAATTGCTCGAACAAGAGCTCAAGAAAGTCGATTGGAACAAAGTCGACGAATATCCATCGATAAGCACTTGCGACAGTCTTACCGATCCTGAATTGCGCAAACAGTGCTTTTTTGAATACCTTTCGGCCACCATTCAGCAAAAACTCAATGTTGATACTCCGTTTAATAAATTGTATCCCGAAATCGATACTATCGAAGTAAAAGTAACCGTTTTGCCTGATGCGACGATGGAATTCGAACCACAATTTCCACAAGATTCTGTGACGTACGACAAGGTAAAAATCGACAGTATTCTTCACGCCCGATTAGTCGATTTGCCCAAAGTAAATCCAGGCAGCAAACGCGGAATACCCGTAAAAACACAGTTTATTTTGCCCGTAATTTTAAAAGTAGAGTAAGTCATTGCGAGTAAGCGAAGCAATCTGAAGCTATTTCCAGCTGTACATTTCAAGTTTTTGCCCAAAATTGTGTTTTTCTAAGGCCAAAAAAGAGCTTCTTTGGTCGCTTTTTTTCGCCAAGAAAAAACTACAATTTTCGCGCAAAAAGCTTTCCATTTCCATCTGGGCTAGAGCAACCCATTTCAATAGAACTATTTCTTAAATCTTCGGCCTTTCCAAGTAAAAGAACCAAAAAGCGAATACACTCCAACCACACTCGAAAAAACTGGATACACTAAACTACTCGCCAACGGAAGTAAAAATTTCCCTTTTTGCAAATAACCATTCGCCTGCGATAACAAAATGTAATCCACCAAATATTTTATCAAAAACACAACTAATAAATTCCATTTTGTCACACTGAGTGCAGTCGAAGTGCAATCACAAATAACAAACCCACAACCCACAACCAAGCATACATTCATCAACAACACGCCAACCGCTAAAATTTTTGCATAATTACTACTATAACTAGTTGCTTTACTTGCCCAACGAACGCGTTGCATGAACAATTTGAACAAATCATTTTCGGGTTTTGTTGTTACAATACTATCTTCGTGTTTCAAGTACTGAATGACTTCAGGTTTTTTCAAAACCGCTTTTTGCAACAACATCACATCATCACCGCTTGCTTGTTCGTTGATGCCACCAAAACCGCCTAATTCGTTGAAGAATTTCTTGGTATACGCAAAATTGGCTCCGTTGCACATAAACGGTTTTCCGATACCAAAACTGCCAATAGTTGTACCTTGCAAACTCAATAAATCCAATTGCTGAAAATGATGAAACCAGTTGTTTTTTGTCTTATAAACCACAGCGCCAACTACCATTTCGGCTTTCGTTTGCTGAATGAATTGATCTAAAATCAATAACCAATTTTCATTCACCACACAATCGGCATCAGTTGTAATTACCCAATCCTTTTTGATGATGGGAATCGCACGTGATAACGCATCTTTTTTGGGCGAATTGGACAAGCGCAAATTTTCCAGAAGTGTCGTTTCAATTTTGCCATTTTCCATGCGCCAATTGATGTACACGCGTTCTGATTGATCTTTCGAGAAATCATCTACCATTATCAATTCAAACAACTCTTTAGGGTAATTCAAATCCGAAATCGAACGCAATAACTTCCGCAGATTCTTTTCCTCATTCCGAAACGGAACAATAATCGAAAACGAATTCTTCGGTGAAGTAGTGGTTGGCTCAAACGTTTTTACTTTCCCAAAACCTAAAATCAATTGTGCGATCAACACAACGTAGATGATTAAAACGATGCTTAAAACTATTATCATAGAGGTAGTTATAAATTACAATGGCAATGACAATGTCAATAACAATGTCAATTACAAAATCAATGACAAATTCTAAAATAAGATTATTTAAATTTCTCTAATTTTTTTGATCTGTGTTCCAAAAAAAAGCCAAAAACTTAAATAAACTTTTGTGTCTTTTGTGGTTCAAATCAAAACTTAGTGGTTCATTGTGCCTTCTTAGTGCTCTTCGTGGTTAACTCTGAACTTCAATACAAAATAACTTCCAATCACCACGGGCAACACCACATTCAAAAACCACATCAGAGTACTTATAAAAACAACAATCCATTCATTCACGCCTAATTTTCCAAAAAAGAACATCGCGACGCTTCCTTAATTTCAAAATTCTAAAACTTAAATGAGCTTTTATGCCTTATATGGTTCAAATCAAAACTTAGTGGTTCATTGTGCCTTCTTAGTGCTCTTCGTGGTTAAGTCTGAACTTCAATACAAAATAACTTCCAATCACCACGGGCAACACCACATTCAAAAACCACATTAGAGTACTTATAAAAACAACAATCCATTCATTCACGCCCAATTTTCCGAAAAAGAACATCGCCACGCTTCCTTTAACTGCAAAATCCAAAAACTGAAAACTCGGCAACGACGACGCTAAAAAATAAACAACAGCAATATTCGCCATCAAGATTCCATAAGGTAAATCTACGCCAAAAGCGAGAAATAAAAAATAGTATTGGTGCGAAAAAACCAAATAACGGCAAACGGCAAGAATGTTGTTTTTAGCATGAATCTCTCTAGGAATTTCACCAACTTTTACCATCAGTTTCTCTAATGAATATCCTTTGATTTTTATTTTTTTTGTAAAAAACAAAATGGTCATAGTAATCAAAAGAACTGCTCCCAATAATGCAACTTCTTTTACATATCCTATTATTAACAATCCTACAATCCCAAAAACAACCGTCAAAATCATCTGAATTCCGTTGCAAATCAAATTCAGAAAAATAATGGTTTTGGTCTTGGTTTTATCAAAATACAAGGCTTTTCCGGCGTATTCGCCCAATCCATTCGGAGTGAAAATTCCGGCAGTCAATGCTCCTAAAACTTGTTTAGTACTTTCGCCCAACGAAATCGGACGCAAAAAAGAAACCAAATTCTGCCATTTTAAAATCTCTAAATACCGATTGGCAACACTAAACGAGAGCAAAAAAATAATTCCTAAAAAAGTAGCTTTCCGATTCACCAATTCGCGAAATTTGGCCCAATCGAGTTGGTCATTGGTTGCCAATTGATGGTAAATAAAATAAAAGGCTGCAATAACAATCAAAAGTTTGATTATAAAAACGCCGAATTGTTTAGCTTTGTCAGAAATTGTAATCATTGGTGCAAAGAAACAAACTTTTAAACTTTTAAACCTTAAACTTTAAACTAAAAAATTGGCAAACGAACGCATCATATTAGGCATCGATCCCGGAACCACTATCATGGGTTTTGGTTTGATAAAAGTGGTCAATAAAAAAATGGAATTTCTTCAACTCAACGAATTGATTCTAAGTAAATACGACGACCATTACACCAAACTAAAAGTCATTTTTGAGCGCACCATCGAGCTCATCGAAACGCACCATCCTGACGAAATTGCCATCGAAGCACCTTTTTTTGGTAAAAACGTGCAATCAATGCTCAAACTCGGAAGAGCGCAAGGTGTAGCTATGGCAGCAGGTTTGTCGCGTCAAATTCCAATTACCGAATACGAACCCAAAAAAATCAAAATGGCCATCACAGGAAACGGAAATGCCAGTAAAGAACAGGTGGCCAAAATGCTACAACAACTTCTCGGTTTAAAGGAGTTGCCCAAAAACCTCGATTCTACCGATGGTTTAGCGGCAGCGGTTTGTCATTTTTTCAATTCAGGAAAAGTGGTTGGTGCCAAAAGCTATTCAGGTTGGGATGCTTTTGTCAAACAAAATGAAGAACGAATAAAAAAATAGTTTACAGTCACAGTTTTCAGTGCTGATGACTGTGACTGCGACTAATAACTAAATAATGAGCGGCATTTACATCCACATACCATTCTGCAAACAAGCATGCCACTATTGTGACTTTCATTTTTCAACTTCAATGAAGAAGAAAGACGAAATGGTCATGGCATTAGCTAAAGAAATTCAAATGCGAAAAAGTGAATTTCAAGATGAGATTGTAGAAACCATTTATTTTGGCGGTGGAACTCCGAGTATATTGACCATTGATGATATACGAAGTTTAATTGCCGTCGTTTATGAGAATTATAAAGTAATTGATAACCCTGAAATTACGCTTGAAGCCAACCCAGATGATTTAACCAATGAACGACTAATTGAGTTATCAAAAAACCGAATCAATCGTCTTTCCATCGGGATTCAATCTTTTTTTGAAGACGATTTAAAGATGATGAATCGCGCTCACAACGCAAAAGAAGCCGCAAAATGTCTGGAAGAAGCCACAAAGTATTTCGATAATATTTCGATTGATTTGATTTACGGAATTCCGAATATGAGCAACGAAAAGTGGAAACAAAACATTGAAACTGCTATGTCGTTTGGCGTTCCACACATTTCGAGTTATGCACTAACCGTTGAACTTAAAACGGCTTTGCATTCGTTCATTCAAAAAGGAATTATCCCGCAACCCGATGATGAAGTCGCACAAGAACATTTCCAAGTTTTAGTCGATACGTTATCCGAAAATGATTTCATTCACTACGAATTATCGAATTTTGGTAAAGAGAACTATTTTTCCAAAAACAATTCGGCTTATTGGTTGGGCAAAAAATACCTCGGAATTGGCCCGTCTGCGCACAGCTACGATGGTGAAAAACGCGGTTGGAATGTGTCGAATAACGCGTTGTACATCAAATCCATTCAAGAAAACAAATTGCCCATTGAAACCGAAGTTTTATCCAAAACTGATCGTTATAACGAATACATCATGACCGGTTTGCGCACTATTTGGGGAATTTCGTTAGATCGAATTGAAACCGAGTTTGGTACAACTTACTTGGATTATCTCAACCAACAATCTCAAAAATACATCGAAGATCATCTTCTTTTTGTGGATGAAAACATACTGCGAACCACCAAAAAAGGAAAGTTTTTGAGTGATGGAATTGCAAGTGATTTGTTTTTGTTAAATTTGGAGTGAATTGGAACGCTGATGAAACGGATGCCAGCAACGCAGATAAATCCGTAAAATCCGCGTTAGAATATCTGTAAAATCCGCGTTCAAATTATGAAAGCTTCTATCAACAACTTCACTATTGACTTATCAAAACCCATTGATATTTCCATTCCATTATCCAATTCAGACCAAAATCCGATTGCGTGGTACATCGAAAAACCTCAAATTGAACCCGTAGTTTTTGGCGAATGGATCGGAAAAGTTTCGGAAGGAAGTTCGACGAATTTCAACAACATTTTCTTCAATCCACACGGTCACGGAACGCATACAGAATGTCTCGGGCACATAACTAGAGCGTTTTATTCGATTAATCAATGTTTGAAACAATTCTTTTTCACGGCTCGGTTGGTTTCAATTGAACCAAAGCAAGTAAACGAGGATTTGATCATTACCAAAGAACAAATTCATCAACACTTTGTCATTTCGACGAAGGAGAAATCACATCATCAAACACAAGCTTTAATCATCAGAACGCTCCCAAATTTAGAATCAAAAAAACATAGAAATTACTCACACACCAATCCGCCGTACTTGGCTGAAGATGCCGCGATGTTCATTCGCGAAAGCGGAATTCAACATTTACTGATTGATTTGCCTAGTGTAGACAGAGAAGAAGACGAAGGAAAATTGCTGGCTCACAAGGCATTTTGGAATGTAAAAGACGTCAATAAGCTAAATGATGACGCACGATTGAATTGCACCATTACCGAAATGATATTTGTTGCCGATGAAATTCAAGATGGAAGTTATATACTCAACCTACAAATCGCTTCGTTTGAAAATGATGCATCACCATCCAAACCAATTTTGTATAAAATAATTGAAAATTGATATGGTTACAGTATCAACTGATAAATCCCAACTCGACGTTCCGTTCATCCAAAATTTTCTCAAAGATATTTATTGGGCGGCAGGTCGAACGATAGAAGAAGTACAAACCACTATAGATGCGTCATTTTGCTTCGGAATTTACCTTGATGGAAAACAAATTGGTTTCGCACGAGTAGTAACTGATTATGTGGTTTTCGCTTATTTAATGGATGTTTTTATTGATGAAAATCACCGCGGAAAAGGCTATTCGTCCATTTTGATTGATGCCATGATGAACGAACCACAACTGCATGAGGTCAAAATTTGGCGCTTGGCAACCACTGATGCGCATTTTTTATATGAAAAATTCGGGTTCAAAGCGTTAGCACATCCTGAAAAAATGATGGAAAAAATTAAATAGTGTTCAGTTTTCAGTCTCAGTTTTCAGAACTGCGACTGTGACTGCGACTGCAAACTAAACAAAATGAACATACAACAACTTTACGAATTTTGCCTCTCAAAAAAAGGTGTCACCGAGCACTTTCCGTTTGATGAAGATACATTGGTGTTTAAAGTAGGCGGAAAAATGTTTTGTTTGACCTCTTTAAAAGAATGGGAAAAAGGAACACCATCACTCAATTTGAAATGTGATCCCGAACAAGCCGAAGAACTTCGAGCGCAATATGACGCCATAAAACCGGGTTATCACATGAGCAAAGTACATTGGAACACCATCGATTTTAATAGCGATGTTTCGGATAAAATGATGTGCGAATTCATCAATCACTCCTACGATTTGGTTTTTAGAAGTTTAACGAAAAAAATCCAAAATGAAATTAACGACATGATGTAAATTTTTTGTCGAACTGTCGAAGCAATTTGAAAATTAGGCATTACTTTTGTGAAGAAAGAAAGTGAAATTTTTGAAACTCAGTCACTCAGCGACTCAGTTTCTCAGCAACTCTAAAAAACATGATAGACAATCTAAAAAAAATACTAAACGAAGACCAAGATCCAAAAGCGATTGAAAAAATCACTTCTAAATTGAGCAATTTGTTAATGAACAACGAAGAAGTGGGTTACATTGCTGTACAAAAAAAACCAGCAGTAACTATACTTCCCGACAGTATTGTGGTGACCAATAAACGAATCATTTTATGCAAACCTAAAAACTTAGGCTTGTCAATGGAATTCATCGATTACGATTGGGATGATATTGCTGCGAGTTTTGTTAAAGAAGGAATTTTGGGTGCCGATTTTACTTTTTCGACCAAATCGGATTTGACGCACACGGTGGATTATTTGCCGAAAAATCAAGCGCGAAAATTATATACTTATGCTAAAGAACAATTGGATTTATTAAAAAATCCTGTAGCATTTTCTGCTCCAGTTGTAGAAGAAATAAAACCAGTTGAAGTTGCAGAAACTCAACCCGAAATTGCAGAAGAAGTGGTTGAAGAATTCGAAACAGAAGAAGTAACTAATTTTGCCGAAATTATTCCAGTGGCCCAATCGGGTTATCGTGATGAAAAACAACATCCTGACGAACAGCCTGAATCAACCGAAAGAAAATTGAGTGATTTATCGCAAGACGAACTTTTTGAAAAGTTACAGAATTACAAAAAGTTATTGGATAACGGTTTGATTATGCAAGGCGAATACGATGCTTTGAAGAAGGAAATTCTGAGCCACATGTAGATTTAACCACTAAGGCACTAAGGTTTTTCACTAAGTGCACAAAGTTTAATAAATGAAATCCCAGCATTAACTATGTTGGGATTTTTCTTTGTGTTTTAGAGGTTAACAAAAAATGCCTTTATGTAACAATTGATACTTTTTAAAAGCTAAGAACGAGCTAATTTTATACTGTTAAAATCAATAATCATGACAACAACAGTAGTAATAGGAGGAAGCTTTGCCGGGATGACAGCAGCACTCGAAATCAAACGAAAAGGGAAAGACGAACATAAAGTAATTCTGATTGATAAATCACCACTTTTTTTATTCATTCCGTCACTGATTTGGATTCCGTTTAAACGAAGAGAAATGAAGGATATTTCTTTTAAAAAAGAAGGAATTCTAAAAGCAAAAGGCGTCGATTTTGTTCACGCTGAAGCGTTGTCTGTAGACACCGAAACTCAAATTGTAAAAACAGATAAAGGCGATTTCACATACGATAATCTGGTAGTCGCGACTGGACCAAAAGTGAATTTTGATGTAGCTCCAGGCGTTGCTGAATTTTCGCATTATGTCGGAACTCCAAATGGTGCAATGAAATTGAGAACCGCTTTAGAAGAATTCAAAAAAAATCCGGGTCCAATTGTAATTGGAGCAACCCAAAATGCAGGTTGTATGGGCGCAGCATATGAATTTTTATTCAACGTTGAAAAATGGTTGCGCGAACAAAATATTCGTAAAAAAGTCGATTTGTATTGGATAACACCCGAAGATTATTTAGGCCATTTCGGAATTGACGGAATGCCAATGGGAGAAACCATGCTGAAAACCTTCATGAAAATGTTCAACATTCATTATCGTACTCAAGTTGCAGTGAAAGAAGTAACCAAAGACAGTGTGATTCTTTCTACTGGAGAAGTACTTAAAAGCAGTTTAACTCAGTTGATGCCGCCGTTTATTGGTGTTGATTTTGTTCGAAATTCACCTTCACTTACACCAACAGCTAATGGTTATATTCCTGTAGAAGATACGTACCAACATAAACAACTCAAAAACGTTTGGGCAGCCGGAATTGCTGTTCAGGTGGATTTGCCTTTTACCTGTAAAAATATTCCGTTTGCAGCGCCAAAAACAGGTTATCCTTCTGATGAAACAGGCAAAATTGTCGCAGAAAATATTGTACGAGTGGCCAAAGGAAGAACCGATTTAAAACACAAAGCATGGGGAAAAATTCCAGGATTGTGTATTATGGATGCGGGTAAAAAAGAAGTAATCATTTTTTCAAATCATTTGTTCAAACCGCGAACCTTTGCCATTATGATTCCGAATGTATTGTACGATTTCAATAAAGTACTTTTAGAGAAATATTTTATGTGGAAAAGCCGAAAAGGATATGCTTTCTTACCTTAGTTTTTAACCGCAAAGTGCGCTAAGAAAGCGCTAAGAACGCAAAGAAAAACCCAACACTTCAAATGTTGGGTTTTATATTTATAGTCTTCGTGAACCTTGCGGAAACTTTGCGCCATTGCGGTTAACTATTACGCCTTCATCGAACGTTTTTGCTTATCCACAAATCCATCCGATTGAAGTTTGAGCAGTTCCAAAGCGCCTTTTTTCTTGTAATCATACAATTCTTTATCTTCTTTGATGTCGGCATAGACTTTATCGTAAATTTCAGCATCCGTTTTGCGTTGTAACTCACTTTGGTAGCGGTTCTGTGCCAATACATTTTTGATTCCCATTTCGGCATCTTCTTGTTTGAAATCGTATTCACCTTTGGGAGAAAGCAATTTGGCAATAATAGGCGATGTTTCAATGGCTAGAAACAAAAGCATAATAAAGAACGAAGGCAGCCAAGGCAATTTATTCAATGCATTGATGCGTGCCATCAAGCCATCAAAACCATCAATAATGGGTTGGGTTTCGGTGACTTTTTTGTCTAAATCGGCTTGTAAGGTTTTGGATTTTTCTTCTTTTTCTTTGATTTTGACTGCGTTGATTGCTTTTAACGAGTCGAGTTGTTTCAAAGCGGCGTCGTGTTTTTCTCGCTTTTCTTTGTACACCGGACCTTTTCCTAATTTCTTAGTTCCCGCAGTTCCTTCTGCTTCGGTGATGAATACGGAATATAAATCGTTGACTTCTTTTTCTTTTTTGGCGATGTCGCTTTTTAGACTGTCGATTTCGGCTTTGTTTTTATCAACATCGGTTTTGAAATAATTGGTTACTTCTTTTTTATTATTCAACGCCATGGCATTTTTTTCTTTCAGTAAAACCGTTTCAATTTCTTTTTGAAAGATTTTGATTTCCAATGGTTTTGAGATTACAATGGCGATGATGATGGCCAAAGCAATACGCGGTGTAGCTTGGATGAATTCGTCTAAAAAGTTATTGCGTTTTTTGATGGTAGAAACGATGAATCGGTCGAGATTGAAGATCAGAAAACCCCAAACGAGTCCGAAGAATACCGCGGTATACACATTGTCAAAAACAGTGAAAAGAGCATAACTACTGGCTATGAAAGCCATAATTGCCGTAAAGAAAACCGTGGCTCCGATTCCGGCGTATTTGTTTTGTTCGCCGTTGGAACAACCGTTCACAATGTCGGTATCGACACCCGAACACAGAATAAAAAAGCGTTTTAACATGGTTGATTGATTTAGGTTTCCAACACGTTGGAAGGTTGATGATGATTGTTATACAAATTTAACGCCAAAGTTTTTGGAATGTTGTAACTGGATGGAAATTATGTTGTTACTACGAGGTTGCGTTAAGGATAGAGGCATTGTTTGAGCTCTTTTGGCGCAGGAACGAAGCCAAAAAGCGAGTGCCGAAAGCCTGACCCAGTCTAAAAAATAGTGTTTTTATTCCGTTTTTTCCTGACTGGGAAACGCCAAAAAGAACTAAAACACAGTAAATAAATGAGATGAGGAATCGTTTGGAATTCCTTTTTTATTACTTTTACTAAAAATCCTACGTCTATGAAACACATTTACCTACTTTTTACGGTTTTAATTTCTGGTATTCTCCACGCTCAGATTATTACGATTCCCGATGCGAATTTTAAAGCGAAGTTATTGGAAGCGAATGCTACTAATGGAATTGCTTATGATAGTAATTACAATTCGATTGTAGTTGATGTGAACTCTGATGGCGAAATACAATTAAGTGAAGCGCTAAATATACACAGCTTGGAAGTGATGAATAGCTCTATTTCTGATGTAACCGGAATTGCAAATTTTGTGAATCTTAAATGGTTGAATTGCCCCAATAATTCAATTACGACACTCGATTTAGGCAGTTCAATTGTTTTAAGAGGGTTGAATGCCCATCATAATTCGTTAAGTTCTATTTCGGTGAGATTTGAAGACATTGTTGAAGGACTTGACTTAAGTTACAATAATTTGACTTCGTTTGTTTTAGAAGAAGGAAGTAATTTTTATGACTCGTTTAACTTGAGTCATAACCAGCTTTCTACTTTAGTTTTGACTAATAGTTACATTGAATATTTTAATATTAGTTATAATAATTTAACGCAGATTCAGTTTGTTGGTGATGTTTGGTTTGATTTCTACAGCATCTTTACGCACAATCAATTTACTTTATTGGATCTTTCTACAGCATCATTTAGTTATGATGCTCAAGTGTTTTTGGGTTATAATACAGAAGATAACGTTGTTTTTAACCCAGTTGCCAAACCCGGAAACCTAAATTACAGTTCGGACAATACCTCTTTTGATTTGGGGAATTTTCATTCCAGTACTAGTTGTGATCCTGAATTTACAGGTCAGGTTGCTATAACTGATTGCCCCAATTTACAGAATTTAATTTTTAAAAACGGGCTAGTTCATGGTTATTATACTTGTAATGAAGGCGGAACCATTTTTCAGAATGCGTCGTTAAGTTTGAACATATCTAATTGTCCGAGTTTGAAACACATTTGCGTAGACGAAGGTACAGAGCAAGCTATTGTTCAAGCGAGAATCAATCAAATGGGATTGCAGAATCAAGTTCAGGTAAACTCGTATTGTACGTTTACGCCGGGTGGTGAGTTTTATTCCATCAATGGAGCTACTCGTTATGATTTGAACGCGAATGGTTGTGATGGTTCCGATTTGACCGTTTCGAATCAAAAATTTACAATTACTAATGGAACGCAAACCAGTACAATTATAGCCAATGATTTAGGCGATTTTACTATTAATGTAGGTTCGGGAACGCATACGATTACTCCAGTTGTGGAGAATCCAGCTGGTTTTACCATTTCTCCAACCAATGTAGCGGTAAATTTCCCTACGCAAAGTAGCCCGTTTTTGCAAGATTTTTGTCTAACAGCGACTGCGCCATTACACGACTTTGATATTACGTTGATTCCGTTGAACGCAGCCCGACCCGGTTTTGATGCTCATTATAGATTGGTTTATAAAAATACAGGAAATGTTATTGATAGCGGAACGATAGTGTTGAATTATGATGACACTGTTTTGGATTGGATAAGTTCGACAGTTGCACCTTCAATCATTAACGATGCTTTGAGTTGGAGTTTTGCCGATTTAGAACCTTTTGAAACGCGAAGTATTGATGTGACCTTTAATTTAAATTCGCCAACAGAAACGCCTCCGTTGAATGGAAACAATATTTTAGGATTTACTTCTTCGATTGGTGAAAACGGTGCTCCACAACCTTTTTCTAATCAGCATTTATTGTATCAAACCGTAGTGAATTCATTTGATCCTAACGATAAAGTATGTTTGGAAGGACAAGTTTTGGATGAAAGTTATTTGGGTGGTTTTGTTACGTATCTAATCCGATTTGAAAATACCGGAAATTTTGCGGCTCAAAATATTGTTGTAAAAGATGTAATTGACACTTCAAAATTTGAAATTAGTTCGTTGATTCCAATTGCGGGCAGTCATGATTTTTATACCCGAATTGTAGACAATAAAGTAGAATTTGTTTTTGAAAATATTAACCTTCCGTTTGATGATGCCAATAACGATGGATTTGTTGCGTTTAAAATACAATTAGCGCCATCCGTTACTGCAGGATCTACTATTAGCAATAGTGCGAGCATCTATTTTGATTATAATTTTCCAATTGAGACACCACCTGCAGTTTCTTATGTAGGAATATTAAGTGCGGATTCGTTTGTTTTTGATGAGCAATTTATCATTTCACCTGTTCCAACTAAAAATAGTTTACAAATCAATTCAAAAAATTATTTAATTATTGAACGAGTTGAAATTTATAACCATTTAGGTCAGATTGTTCAAAGCGAAGTTGGGATTAATTCCACTATAGACGTTTCTCGACTATCAAAAGGAAGTTATTTCTTAAAGATAAGAGCTAAAGAAGGAGTATTTGTAAAGCAGTTTTTGAAAGAATAGTTTATAATCAATATTAAAAAATCCGTTTATTCAAATTGAGTAAACGGATTTTTTTAATTCTTAACCCTTCGAGGGTTTTAAACCCTCGAAGGGTTGTTTTATTTAGAAAGTTCTACAAAATACTTATAAAACAACGGAATCGTTTCAATACCTTTTAAATAATTAAAAATTCCGAAATGTTCGTTAGGCGAGTGAATCGCATCCGAATCCAAACCGAATCCCATCAAAATAGTTTTTGATTTGAGTTCTTTTTCGAACAAGGCTACAATCGGAATACTTCCGCCCGAACGAACCGGAATGGCTGGAACACCAAAGGTTTCGGTATACGCTTTGTTGGCTGCTTGGTAACCAATGCTGTCAATTGGCGTTACATAACCTTGTCCGCCGTGGTGTGGTTTTACTTTTACTTTTACCGATTTTGGAGCGATGTTTTCGAAATGTTTCGTAAACAATTCGGTGATTTCTTCCCAATCCTGATTCGGAACCAAACGCATGGATATTTTGGCAAAAGCTTTACTTGCGATAACCGTTTTTGCACCTTCACCGGTATATCCGCCCCAAATTCCGTTGACGTCTAACGTTGGACGAATCGAGTTGCGCTCGTTGGTTACATAACCTGCTTCGCCATAAATATCTTCAATGTCTAAGGCTTTTTTGTAATTGTCTAAATTGAATGGTGCTTTGGCCATTTCGGCTCTTTCTGCGGCAGTCAGTTCTTCTACTTTATCGTAAAAACCAGGAATGGTAATGTGGTTGTTTTCGTCGTGCAACGAAGCAATCATTTTGGTTAGTACATTAATCGGATTGGCTACTGCGCCACCGTATAAACCTGAGTGTAAATCACGATTTGGCCCGGTTACTTCTACTTCTACATAACTCAATCCGCGTAAACCTGTCGTAATAGATGGTTGTTGGTTGGAAATCATTCCCGTATCGGAAATCAAAATCACGTCGCAGCTTAATTTCTCCTGATTGCGTTCTACAAACCAGCCTAAACTTTTCGAACCTACTTCTTCTTCGCCTTCAATCATGAATTTGACGTTGCAAGGCAAACAATTGTTGGCAATCATGTATTCGAATGCTTTTACGTGCATGTACATTTGACCTTTATCGTCACACGAACCGCGAGCAAAAATCGCTCCTTCAGGGTGAATTTCGGTGGTTTTGATTACGGGTTCAAATGGTGGTGATGTCCATAATTCCATTGGATCGGGCGGTTGTACATCATAATGACCGTACACCAAAACAGTGGGTAAATTTGGGTCGATGATGTGCTCGCCAAAAACGATAGGATAACCCGGAGTTTCGCAAATTTCAACCGTTTTACAACCTGCTTTTTCAAGACTTGCTTTTACGGCTTCGGCTGTGTCAATTACATCTTGTGAGTACGCGCTATCGGCACTGACCGACGGAATTTTAAGTAATTCAATTAATTCAGAAATAAAACGTTCTTTGTTTTGTTGAACGTAGTGTTTTATGTTGTCCATTGATTTAAAGTAAATGATAATGTCAAATATACGAATTGAAATTTCAAATAACAAAAAACAAATTTCAACATTCAGATTTTAGAATAGTGTTAGTGATGCATTGAATTTTCAATCGTACAATTTTTTTTGTTATTTGGGATTTGTTATTTGGAATTTAAAAAAAACAACTATATTTGCACTCACAATTTTGCGGGTATGGTGAAATTGGTAGACATGCCAGACTTAGGATCTGGTGCCGCAAGGCGTGTAGGTTCGAGTCCTATTACCCGCACTGTATGAGATTACAAAACCCTTAAAATCAATCTTTTAAGGGTTTTTTGTTTTCTTTTTTGCCGAAATTTTGCCGAATATCATCTTAAATCACTTCTATTTATTTAAGTCAACTGCTTTTCTCTAAATGAATTTACTTTAAATACCTCATTAGAGATAACATAAAGGCACACAATTTATTTAATGTTTGTTTTATAAACAAATGACATTTTATTAGGATTTCATTAAGCTTTTTTATTATTTTGAAGAAATCTTAATATAATATTTTATGGATTGGTCAAAATATTTAAATGCCAGTAGACTAAGACCCACAACAAGAGAAACTCAAAATGACCCAAGAAATGAATTTGAAAGTGATTTTGGAAGGGTTATTTTTAGTCCTGCAATACGTAGGATGCATGATAAAACCCAAGTTTTTCCATTAACAACGGATGATAATATACATTCAAGATTAACTCATTCAATGGAAGTAATGGCTGTTGGTCATTCTTTAGGATTAAGACTATGTGAAGATGTCAGATTCCAGAAGCTAGTAAATAGAGATAAAAATGATTTACTTCGGGAAATACCTGTATTATTGAAAAATTCTTGTTTGGTTCATGATATTGGAAATCCACCATTTGGGCATTTTGGAGAAACAGTAATTCAAAATTATTTTATTAATCTTTTTGAAAATAAAAACTACTGTTTTAATCTAAATGAAAGAGAAAAAGGGGACTTTACATATTTTGACGGAAATGCACAAGGGTTTAGAGTTTTAACCAAATTACAAGTATTAGATGATGCTTATGGATTAAATTTAACATACGCATCACTTGGAGCTTATTTGAAATACCCCAACACGGATAAGATTGAAAAGAGTATAATTTACAAAAAGAAACGAGGAGTGTTTCAATCCGAGAAGGAATATCTTGCAAAAATATTCAATGATTGTCAGTTACATGGACATGATGGCTCTTTTATTAGGCATCCATTATCATTTTTAATGGAAGCATCAGATTCAATATGTTATTTTGTTATGGATATTGAAGATGGTTATAACAAAGGGTGGTATAAATATGACTTTATCAAATCTAATCTTATAGAAATAGAAGGGATGAAAGAGATATTTCAAAAAGTTGAAATCAAGGACGATATTACAGGTGAGTTGCCCTCAGAAATGAAAAAAGTTGTCAACTTAAGAATTAGACTTATTTCTAGATTAGTCATATTGACAATAGATAATTTCATCAATAATTATGAAGCGATTTGCAATGGAACCTATAATGAAGAATTAATCAATGATGATGCTTCTGGACTTGCAAATACATTACAAAATTTTTGTATTGATAATATTTTTCCTAAACATGAAATTCAATCCTTAGAACTTACAGGGCATTCTGTATTATCAGGTTTGTTAGATTATTATATTAATTTTATTTTTAATGGCAATAAAGACTATAAAAAAAGAGCTGTTGGCTTAATATCAAATAGTATTATCAAAGCATCGTTAATTGAAAATGGCTTTGACCATAAAATAATTCAAGACACAAATAATTATTACAAACTTTTTGAATTACCTAGTAATGGTAACGAAAATAAATTAAATGATTATTATAAATTAAGAATTATTGTTGACTTTATAGCAGGAATGACAGACCAATATGCATTAAACCATTACCAAAAACTAAGTGGGCAAAAAATTAGTTGAAATACAAAAAATAGTTGAAGATTCACCGATAGATTTTTTAGAATATATCAAACGAAATGTAAGCGTTGATGTATATGAGTTTTTACTGAGATTAAGTGAAATCACCGAAGTTTATATTTTCAGTGGTGTAATAAGAAATTTTTTTCTGCAAAAAGAAGAAATTAGAGATCTAGATGTAGTAATTAAAGAACATGTAGACATTGAAAGCTTTGTCAATAAATCGATTTCTGTAAAGCATAATAGTTTTGGAGGTTACAAAATCAATATGTCAGAAATTAATATTGATTTGTGGACATTAGAAAAAACATGGGCAGTACAATATCAAAAAAGGCTTGAATTGGATGATGAGGTTGATAACTTATATCGATTTATTCCCTCCACTGCCTTCTTTAATTTTTCTGCAATATTGTTTTCATTAAATGAGAAAAGATTTTATTATAAAAATGATTTTTTAAGATTTTTAAGTAATAGAGAAATTAATTATGTGTATATACCAAATGCAAATTATTCTCTATGTGTAGTCAATAGTTTGTATTATGCTGATAAATACAAATTGAAAATAGCTGATAAACTGAAGCGATTTTTAATTCAACTTTACAAAACCAAATTAAATTTCACGGATATTCAGCTAAAACATTTTGGAAGAATTGAATATTCAGAAGAGGAAATTAAAACAAGAATTTCAAATTTTAAAATAGATAAGAGAAGCGTGAGCGATTACATAACTGAAAATTTGGATGAGGTGTTTACAGGGCTTGGTTTAAGTGTAGATAATGGTCTTTTCATTACAACTGACGAGAAATGGAAAACTGAAACCGCTTTTCCGAATCGTGTAAAAAGATTAATTGAAAACGAACTAAAACCTGATGCATTTTTCTGCTTTGATAATAAGCCTTTAGTCCTTTTTTTTGAAAATCCAACAAATAAATATGATTTACACAAAGCAATCTGGAACTTCAATGAAAGCCCAATTGTGATAATTATAGAAAATAATATTGTTGAGATTTTTAATGGCTTTAATTTTGATTTTAAACTAGAATTATTAAAGAAAATTGGTAAAGGAGAAAAATTAACGGATTTTACCTATTTTAATTTAGTAACTGGTAAAACTTGGGAGCAGTATAAGACACAATTGCATTATACTAATCGAGTTGATTACAATTTACTGCAAAACATAAAGAGTGCTAGAAAATTACTAGTTAAAAATTTAGACGCCAAAATTGGAAATGCAATTATTGGTAAAGCAATTTTTGTTAGGTATTTAATAGACCGAAAAGTCAAGATTAAATTTGACGATAAACTACGTGCGTGGGACAATTCCGAATTTTGTGATTTACTTTCTCAACCAAAAAAAATAAGAGAATTTTTCGATTATTTGGATGATGATGAAAGAGGTTTTAAAGGTGATTTATTTCCTATAACTCCTGAAGATTATGAGAAAATAACGGTTAATGATTATCTCGTAATAAAACGATTGTTGGAAGGGGAAGATATTGAAACAAATCAGCCATCATTATTTGATTTTTATGATTTTTCAATAATTCCTATAGAATTCATTAGTAATGTATATGAATTGTTTATCGGACAAGATAACCAGAAAAAAGAAGGAGCTTACTATACACCATTATTTCTTGTAGACTATATTCTGAAAGAAACTGTTGGGAATTATTTAAGCGATGGCGATAGTCGTTTAATAAGACTTAATGAAATTTTATCTGAAGATAATTTTTCAATTTGCAAGGTATTAGACCCCGCATGTGGTTCGGGAATTTTTTTAGTTGAGACACTTAGGAAAATTATAGAAGCCTATACTCTTGAAACGGGTATTGATGTTACTTCTGAACTATTCAAAACTGCAATAAAAAATTTAGCAAAAGAGAATATCTTTGGAATAGATAAAGATTTAAGTGCCGTACAGGTAGCCATTTTTTCAATTTATTTAACATTGTTAGATTATTTAGAACCGCCAGATATTGAGAATTTTAAATTTCCAGAGCTATTAAATACTAATTTTTTTGAAGCTGATTTTTTTGATTGCGAAGCCAGCTTTAATAGCAAATTAAAGCATGTAGAATTTCAATTTATTCTGGGAAATCCACCATGGAAAGGAAATGGTATGGATAGTTTGGGCAATTCATATTTGAAAAATAGGAAAAGAAAAGAAAAAGAATTAGGAAAAAAATATGAAATAGCTGTTAATAATAATGAAATAGCAGAAGGATTTATATTAAGAGTAAGTGATTTCAGTAGTTCAACGACCCAAGTTTCTCTAATTGTCAGAAGCAGTAGTTTATATAATTTGGGATATAATAGTAATGGTAGTAGTTTCAGAAAATATTGGTTAGAGGAGTTTTATATTGATAAAATATTTGAGTTGGCTCCAGTACGGCATGAGGTATTCGAAAAATCTAATCAGCCAGCTATTGCTCCTGCAGTAGTTTTATTCTATAGATATGCAAATGGAGAAAATACAGATAATAATTTAATTCAACACATAACTTTAAAGCAAAGCCGTTTTTTCTCTTTGTTTAAAATATTTACAATCAATAGGTCTGATTATAAAGTGCTAAATCAAAAGAAATTCAAAGATTTTGATTGGATTTGGAAAGTTTTAGTTTATGGTTCGTATTTAGATTTTAATTTTTTGAAAAGATTAAAAAGTGATTATCCGACAATAAAAGAAATTGTTTCAAATGACGAAAAATACTCAGTAGGAACAGGGGTTCAATTCAGTAGTAATCCGACTTATGATGCAACACACCTTTTTGGTAAACCTTTTTTAGACGCTTATGGAGTTAGTTCTTTTTTTATTAATCCCGAAAGTATATCATCTTTTGCAGTAGAAAAATTACACAGGCTTAGAAATGATTTTATTTTCAAGTCCCCTATGCTTTTAATGAGAAAAGGATTAGATATGAAAACGCTAAAAATTAAAAGCGCAATATCAAAAAAAGATGTTCTTTTTAAAGATAGTTTGACTTCAATCAGCACAAAGGATAAAAAAGATATTGATACATTATATAATATTTTAGGTGTTTTTTCCTCAAGCCTATTATCTTATTATTCTATAAACACTTTTGGTTCAGTTGGTGTAGAAAGAGAACAAACACAGAATTACAATAAATTTAGTTTACCATACTTAGATTTGGAAGTAAAAGATTGTATTGTAAAAATTGAAAATGATTTTGAAAAGATTTATTCTGAAAAGAAAAAAATTCTTCACGATAACATTAAAATTACAGAATTAAATGAGTCAATTGATTCTAAAATTAAGGAGATTGATGAAAAAGTATTTAAAGGAATAGAAATTAATGATTTAGAATTCTCATTAATCGATTATGCGATAAATGTTAATAGTAAATTAATTATTGGAACTCCAAACGATAAGAAAAAATTGTATTCTCCAATAAAGTTGAAGGATTCGATATTAGAAAACTATGCTCAACTATTTATTAAGCGTTTTAAAACGAATTTGAGTAATAGCCAAAAGAAGTTTATAGTCGAAATATGGCATACAAATCAGGTTATAGGAATGTTTTTCAAATTAGTTGACAATTCAGACTATTCTAAAGAAATTATATGGATTGATAAACAAAATCAGGATACAGAAGTTATATCTGTTTTAACTAAAATTAGTACTGAAAAAATAACAGACAAACTATTTGTACAAAAAGACGTTAGAGGATTTGGAAAAGATTATTTTCATATTTTTAAACCCAATGAAAAAAGATTATGGCACAAAGCGATTGGATATTTAGATGTCAATGAATTTGCAGATGCTATTTTGAAAGAAGGGAGGACTAGTATATGATGTTTGGTAATCTTAATGCTTCAAATTATGAATACAGCAATAATTTTTACACAGCTGAATTTGAAGATATTCTTTCCAAAATAGTTAGTTGTTACCATTTAATGCTCGATGATAGAATTAACTTAACCAATAATGAAAATGAGATAAGAGATGTATTTTTACTTAATTATTTGAAAGACAGTCAAGTTAGAAACAAATTAGGATTATTAAATTATCTATTTGATAGAGAAGTTCCAGAAGATGTTGGTATTGGCAGGACAGACATAAAAATTCAAACAATAAATACCTTCTATGATAATAGTGCATATTATACAATTGAATGTAAAAGATTAGATGCAATTAATGTTGCTGGAACTACTGGATTAAATTCTAAATATATTGAAAATGGAATATATCGCTTTGTCAACAAAACATATACTTCTTATTATAAAATAAATGGGATGATTGGTTTTGTAGTTCAAGAAATTGATATTGATAAAAATATAAAATCAATCAATTATCTTTTAAAAGATAAATTTCTATCCGCAAATACGACTAAAGGACTTGAGGTAAAAAAGATCCATTCAAATTTTAAATTTTGCTACCGTTCAGAACACGGAACACCAGAGCATAAAATACTAATTTATCATTTAATGTTTGATTTTTCTAAAAAAATAAGTTCTACAACTTAAATAGAGCAAAATATACTCCCTTTTGGAAGTGTTATTTTTTATTTGCAATATATCTTGCAACTATTTTCTAAATTAGTTGCAACTAACTTCAAGACTATTGCAAGAATAATTATTTATCAGAATTTTTATTGCAATTATAATCAATCAGTTTTACGAATAATGCAATAAAATAATGGTGTTATTTGATGAAGTTGCAATTGTGATTTTCACTACAGTTTTCCTCATTTATAAGTTTATATTTTCATGCAATAAAATAGTGTTTAATAGTGCACGAATATTGCAAATTTATTTGCATCACGTAATTACGTGATGGGATAATGTTTTAGGCTTCTTAATGCGTGGAAACTGCGTGAAACCCGTGAACGTTGCGTGAAAGTTGCGTGAAAGGTGACGTCACGTGTTGCGTGAAGAGTTCGTGAAACTTGCGTGGCGCATTGCGTGAACGTGCGTGACGTTCTGCGCGAAAAAATGCACTACTTTTTATTCTGTCATTAAAAATAATTGCAATAAAAATTGAATGGAGAATGTATTAATTTCATCTTATGGTAGCCGAAGATATTTTTACAATTGCAATATATCTTTCAAGTGAGGAACAGGAGCGCTTGTATTGTATGCTGGGTGAGAAATTAAATAAAATCAAAATCCCAAAGAAGAAAAAGAAACCTCTTATTACAGATGAAGAAGCAATTGAATATTTGTACAGGACGGTGTTTTGTAGGGTGAAATAAAAATTGGCAATTGTTTTTAATTTTTTGAGGTAATAATTTCAAAACAGAACACTTCTGCTGAGTTTTCGACAGAACTATTTATGTGGAAGCCAAAGTTAATTCGATCAATGTTTTGATATCAAAATTGAAAACGTGTCAAGAGAATAGAAATACGAAATTATTGGACATTAAAGTTTCTTAGCTATTTCTACAGCTCCATCAACAAGCCCTTTTATCATGGATTGACAAAACTTTTCGTTAAAATCTAACCAATAATCAATTTGTTCTTGTTCATTTTCTCTGATTTCTTCTTTAATGATTTGCAAAGCCATTTCTCTTAGTTTTTCTTCACCAACAATTTTGACTCTTTCTCCTTGAATAGGGTCATTAATCAATTTTGTCATAATTTCATCAATTATGAAGTTAATTTGCACTAATTCTTTTTTTTCATCTTTAATGATGCTGACTTTAGGTGTTGCTTTGTTGATGTTAATAGTGATATTCATAAAATTATGTTTCTTACAAAGTTATACCAGTTTAAATCAATTTGCAAAGTAACTTTTCAACCACATTTTCAACAATTCTAGAAGTGGAGTCGAATCAGCTCTGAAAGCAATTATTATAAATACAATTGTAATTGTGATTTGCCACCATTTTCATTGTGGAAGTGGAATCTTAATGTATTTAGGTTTTTTCATAGTTGAATAGTTTTATTATAAATATGCATCAATTTTAAAAAGTTCGTTTTCAAAGAAAAGTTTTTCAATTTTCCTTTTTCAGACATGGTTTTCTATTTTTTCCCTTTAGGGATTTGGACGATTAAAACGGCCTAGCTTATAATTTTATCATTTTTATTGATACCTTATGATAGAATTTTATGTCGTAATTTAATTCCCTGCATGTTCATGGCCAGTTAAGAGAATATTTTGTAAAACTCCTTAATGTTTGCAAGGTATCTATAGTCTATAAATTAAAAAAGGACACAAAAAATTCACCTAATCCAAAGTGAATTTCATTTGACTTTTGAACAAAAATCAGGGTATTAAATAGGAAAGGGTGTAACGTGAAATAATCACAAAAAAAACGATTCTTTTAAAAAAATAAGTGAGTTTTTCAAAAGACATATCTAGAAGTTTTTAATTTTCAAGAATATTGTAAATTTATTTTCGTTACGTAATTGCGCGGCTTGACAATGTTTTAGGTTTTTGATGTGTGAAAACTGCTTGAAACAAGTGAAAGTTAGGTGAAAGACACGTCACGTTCCACGTGAAGTGTGCGTGGCGATGTATGTGGAGGTATGTGGCTCATAACGTGACGACTTTCGTGAAAAGTACTTGGCGTTGTGCGTGAAAAAAATGCACTACTTTTTATTCTGTCATTAAAAATAATTGCAATAAAAATTGAATGGAGAATGTATTAATTTCATCTTATGGTAGCCGAAGATATTTTTACAATTGCAATATATCTTTCAAGTGAGGAACAGGAGCGCTTGTATTGTATGCTGGGTGAGAAATTAAATAAAATCAAAATCTCAAAGAAGAAAAAGAAACCTCTTTTAACTGATGAAGAAGCTATTGAGTATTTGTATCGGACGCAGTTTTGTAGGGTGAAATAAAAAACTACATCTTTTTGGATGTAGTCTTTTATTTTTTTTAATTCAATTAGTTCCGCAAAGTCAGGAGACATTTGCGGAGCTTTTCATAGGAACTCTTTGCGGAGCTGGTACCAACACCCTAAACCGTATTTTGGAAGTGCAACAGTTACCCGATGATGTAAAAGAAAAACTTTTCTACTTTATTGATATGACTGTTAGAGATTATAAAGCAAAACAAGCTTATAAATAATCTTTTCTTTCTACTACTAAACCTTGACAAGGAATACCACCTACAACAACATCTAATCTATCTAATAGATTATCTACTCAACTATCTACATCTTTTAATGTATATTCTCTACATTTTTTTCTGTATATGTCATAAATGATATATATTTGTAAAAAGTTTACAACAACAAAAAACCCACCTGCTCCTGCAAATGGGTCTTGAGTTTTAACTACTTGTTAGGATTGTTTGCTTCCTTGAGTAGCTTGGTAATTGTAACAATTACCAAAATCAGTAAAAGAACATTGATTTGTTCCATAAATTTTAAAGCTTTTTAGGTTAATTAATAACACCTAAATTTTTATAAGAACCGAAGTTCCCGCTTCGGTTTTTTTTATTTCTAGGTGGTGTTGACTTTCAACTGAACAAAGATAATCATATTTTTAATACACCTTTTTTGAGTTATCAACATTTATTCATTTTAAAGCTAATAGCGTTTTTTGGATTTCTGTACTTTTTTAGCCTTTAAAGTTGTTATTTTTCTTACGTGTAGGTATTAAAAAACCCACTTCATTTATGAGGTGGGTTTTTAATTTAATTGTCTCTTGAAAAGATTAATTCCTACTTAAGCTATTATATATTTTATCTAAAAATAACATTAAGCATCCTTTTCTCTATACTCTAAAAGTCGTTTAGCTATTTCAATATTACTAATTTTTCCATTTGATGCTTCTAACTCTTCCACCATCTCTTGAGTTAAGTTTAAAGGAAAAAGGTTTTCATAAGTAATCCCTTCAATATTAATAATTAGTTTGTTAGGTATTTCCTCGGCATTAAAAAAGACAATTTCAGAATCAAGGCCTAATTTTTCAACCATATAAATATCAACCAAATCATATTCCACATCAGGTAACTCACCTTCAATAAAGTTTTCTGCTTGCTCTAAACTTTTTAAATGCTGTACTAATTCAACTAAATTCATTTTTATTATTTTATTTTATTTATTCCAAGTTGCCATTCCTCCAACTCCATTAGGGTGCATTGTACCCCAAAAAATAGATCCTGATGTATGCTGTGATTTAGGGACTAATTGCATAACTCCCGAACCAATATCATGATGCCAAACCCAATTTGTAGGAGACTTTCCTAAAATTGTACCAGTAGCAGACCGAGGTACTGACACTCCTAGTTTAGACATAGATGATGCAAATGATGAATTAGCTTCCATAGTGGTACTAAGAGCTGTATTTGCCGCCTTAAAATGAGCGTAATAACTTCCTCCTGGAAACAAATCCGCCGTTAGTGTTGTTTCAAAAGCTACAGAATATACAGAGCCATTTGCTACACTAGGTGTTGTTGAAGCTGCAGCACCAAAACCACTAAACATATTATATCCACCTGAGCCGTATTCACGTGAAGCTTCGTGTGCAAAACCTGCTCCTAAACGAAGATTACGGTCAAAAGTGCTTTCCCCAACATGTTCTTTTGTGTCAACTTGCCAACCTCTAAATCTCTCATAAGCATTATTATACTCTGAGCCATGAACAGCACTCCAATTTGCATAAGTTGATTCGTCATATGCTGCCTGTCCACCAGCTCCTAAATATACATCTCCTTTATGGCCACCATTTATACTTGCATTGCTAATAACCGTGCCGTTTTCTGCAAATCCATCATAACCAGCAGCAGTAGCTTGTTCTTCCGTTGTTATCTCTTCTTTAAAAATCCATTTACTGCCATCTTTAACCCAGTCATCACCTTCACGACCATCAGGATCAACAAATCGCATAGGATTATTATAGCAAAAATTGTATGGAGATTGATCTGGATGTTTCTCTGCCAAAGGGTCAATTTGCCCCCAATGTGGCGCAGCTGGGTCGTAAAACCTTGCTCCGTAGTCGTAAACATTGAGATTTAGTTCGTCTTGCAGTTCCTTGCCGTTATATCGATACTGATATACAGTACTAAAAAACGAAGGTACATTTTTTATTTTTAACAATTCTTCTTCTTCCACTTTAAATTCTCTAGCCGTTCCGTTGTAATTGGTATGCTTGAGTCCAAATGGGTAATAATGGTTTTCTTCTAATATTTTCAATTCATTGGTGTGTGGGTCTACGGCATAACTTACTCTGATATTGCCCAAATGATCGGTATAATTGTACACATAACTTATTTTGTACTGATCACTCAATTGGCAATTTTCACAATAGGTAGCATTTACGTAACCTTCGTCCGTTGGGAAGAACTGCAAAATATGGTCTTTGTACTGAAAACCATTTAAATATTCGGTTATAGTATTGGAACCTTGTGCAATATCATCTACTAATTTTTTCACTTTTCTGCCAGTTGCATCGTAAAGATACGAAATTGTTCCATTAGTTCCAAAATCAATGGTAACAGGTAAATTCAAATGATTGTAAGTAATCAATCCAATTCCTTTATTAGCATCACTTATCATGTTACCGTTGGCATCATAATTATAATCAGTTCCTGTTGTTGGGCTGTCTTTGAATCCCATAGGATCTCCTGAATCGTCGCGTACTTCTTTCAATATATTGGTATTAGGAAAATAATTATATCCCAACTCGTCAATTTGAATGAACATACTTTGATCGTCTAAATTCCCGTTTCGATCCAATCTTGTGATGTTACCGTTTTTGTCGTATTTAATGTATTCATCATAGCTATTGGTCACAATAATTGGAAACTCATCTTTTTGGTAAATGGCATCCTTTAATCGGTTTAAATCATCATAAGCATAGCCGTATTTTCGTACTGCATTGTCACTGTTGGTGCGCCAAAAAGTTTCGGAAATGTTTCCATTGAATAATGGTTGTACTGTTCCATTCACACTGCGCTCAGGACTATTATAACTGATTCGAAAAGCAAATAAATCTTCGGGATCAGTTCCGATAGTCAAATCTCTGATATTGTTTATATCGGTCAACCAACCTCTAATATTATAGTTGTAATCCACTTTTTGAAGACCAACAAAAGTAGTTACATCTTCGCCACCCACTTGCTTGGTAATCAATTGCCCTAATTCGTCGTATTCATTATGAGTCAACAATTGTGTTCCATAATTACCCACGGTGTGATAATGATTGAGCAATCGACCTTGCGGTGTGTATTCAAATTCTTCTAAAACAGTCGCTAAATATCCTTGATTTTCTCTTTTGTGATTAGTTAAGGTTTTCAATACTTGACCTTCAAAATTGTATTGAGTCTTGACTTCGGTATAACCGCCTAAATAGTTGAAGGTTTTGGTTAAAATTGGGCGGTATTTTTTATTGTCGTAAAATGTATGTGTAAGTTCAAACACAACACTACCTATGTTTTCTAAAATTCGTACCCAAGATCCCGTTGCCAATCCTTTTACATTACTTGCTGCCGTTTTACCGTAGATAGTTGCAGTAGGTACAGCCATTGCATTAGGATAAGTGTAATTATCGTAGTAATTGATAGTGAGTAATTTTAAATCGGTGGTTGGGTAAACTACATTTGAATAACCAGTGGTAACATTCTCAATGCTATCATTCGATTTGTATTCATTGACAGCTGTAGCTCCTGCATAATCCGTTTGAACACTTTTTCTCAAGGCATTAGTAATATTAGCTTGCGGTTTCCATGCAGTATAAACAGGTCGGTTAAAGGCATCGTATTTGGTAATCATCCAACCAGTATCAGTTCCTCCGAAAGGGTTGAATACTGGACCAGTAGCAACTACACGATCAATTTTATCGTATACTATGTATTCTTTTTGTTTTCCGGGTAGCTTTTTCTCAACCAATCGGTTACGGTAGTCGTATTTGTATTGGTAACATAAACCATCCAAAACGTCTTGGCTTGTAGCACCTTCAGCTAAAGGGGGAAGCACATAAGTAAGGTTGCCGTATTGGTCGTAAACATAATAAGTGTCGTGTGCATCATCAATGTTAAACGTACGCTTTAAAACTACTTTGCCTTCCTTGTCTTTGAACTCAATTGTAGTGTTATTGTTCCCATCGGTAGATACCCAATTTTCATCTTTGGTGATGGTTTTGTATAATTGGTTACGAGGATAAAAGGAAGTTCCACTTTGCGAAAATCCAGTTGTATACAACCCTTCATTATCATCCCAAGTGGCCACTGCTCTAAACAATTTTACTTCAAGTGTATCATTGGTTTGGTAGTCAAACTTAATGGTGTGATCATTATTTGAATTAGGATCAACTGCCCAAGAGTTGCCTGGAGCACCTTGTTTCAGCACTCTGTTTAAGGGTGAAGCTTCAAATACTTTTTGACTGTAAGAAACTTGATTTGCATAGGGTGTATACTGCGATTGTGCAGCAACAGCATTAGGCACAAAATCAAGACTATTAGTTTGTGTGGTATAAGGAAGGTATTCTTTATCTTGTCTACCAAAACCGTCATACTCGATAGGCGTAACAATATTTTTTCCTGTTGCCGATTGTGCATTGGCAATTTGTTGAATGGGTCGGCCAAGTCCATCAAAGTAGGTAACATTAATGACACTGTTTTGAGCCAATGAATCTTTATAAGTAACCGACTTAATATAATTTTCGGTCGTAGTTTGACCAATAACCAGAATTGGTAACAAAACGATAAGGTATAGTAATTTTTTCATGGCTATTAGTTTTGGGTTCTATAATGGTAATCGTTTTCAGCAAGCTTATAACCGTCTTTGTCATAAACAGCTTTGAGCCTATTAAATTCGTCGTACTCATAAGTAATAGTATCACCTTTAGGGTCGGTTATGGTATGTACACCCACCAATGGAATATAAGTATAGGTAGTAATCATCGCATTGGGCAAAGCAGTTCTCATAGCGTTTAAGGCACTAATTAAGCCTGCCTCGTTAGTTCCGTTAGAGAGCGTTTGCAAATTGGAAACATACGAACTCACTTGAGCATACGTTGCATTTTCAATTTTAGCAATAGGTTGTGTTTTGTTGTATCCCCAGATGTACGATATGACAGTTCCACCTTCTTGTTTGAGTTGCAGTGGGTTGCCGAATTCATCATACAACTCATAAATCAGTCTATTCTCCAAAGTAGCAGCACCTTTAGAAGTAACTATGCTTTGTGGTAAATACGATGCATTACCCGACCAGTTATTAGCATAATTGATTTGACTTTTAGAAAGTAATTCAGTTCCGCGATAGGTTTCAATTCGTTCAATCTCGGAGATACGGTTTTGAGAATAGATTGAATTACCAGTGTGATAGAAATACTTAGTTTTTAATACTTCACCTTGGCTATTGGTAACTGTTGACTCGGATATTTGTTTGTTAATAGGGTTGTATGAATAGGTTTCATTAGTTTGAACAACTTTTTGATTGTTGTTTAAATCATAAAAGTAGCTTTTATTGGTTTTTGAAATTAATTTTGCCCAACCATAAGCTTCTTTTATAAATCTATATGAAATAAATTCTTCAGGATTACCAAAATAACAAAAACAATCACTGCAATTATCCGTTAATACCAATTCATTGCACAAACCATTATATTCTGGATTCTGATTACAGGATATTAGATAGCTTTTGTAATCGGTATAATATTTATGTTTATAAATATTTATAAAATCATACTGAGGATAAAATGTTCTAAAACCAGTAGTCTCCAAATAATTTTCATAATCGTAAGTTAGCTCTTCTTTACTTATTATTTTATCACTCTGATTAAAAACAGTTTGAGTTTTTAGTAATCCTCTTTTGTAATCGTAATTTTCCGTAGGCATAAAAGGTTGGGATAAATTATAAATACCAATCTGTTCAGGAAAATCAATTGGAGAGGAGTATTCATATTCAATTCTGCCATTTTCACTTTCAAAAACTTTGACATTTTTGTAACCAATATCAGCTCCTTGTGTTTTGACAGGATTCAAATTATTAAAAGTAGTACTAACATCATATTCCCAAAATACCTCGTCGCTTTTCCATGTCACGTCAACGACATTAGTTACAGCACTATATACGGGAGTATTCTCACAATGGGGACACTCTTTTTTTGTTCTTTCATAATCAAACTTAGGGACATGATAAGTGAGAGATCCACTACTTTTTGCTGCTCGAAATATACTGTAATCATATTTTTTTTCTTTAGCAGGAAGCTTTGGATAAGCATTGTAGTCATCAATATTCTCATAATGTGAAATCTTAGAAATTCTGTTACCTCCTCCATAAAGAAATTGATAATTATTTTCATTCTTACTTTTGTAGTAGGCATAAATTTGTGCATGATCAAAAATATGAGGTGGAGGAATATTTGTGGTAAAAATGGAAACTTTATAAGTCCCAGGAAGTAAGTCTTTTAATTCAAATAGTTGATATTGTATAGTATTTGTACCATCGCCTTCTGCATGGTGAGAACCCACTAAAACGTCAGAGTTTTCAGTAACTCGATAAAATCTAAGCCAATACTCACCTGAGTTAGTTGTATCGAAAATACTTGAAGAAAAAATAACATCTTGCTTTTCTGTAATACTAAACAATACTTGTCTATGATTGGGATCATCGCTCAAATAATCAACAGTGTTAAATGTAACGCCATCTGTTTGTTCATCCCAATTATTAGGATTAGCATCAAAATCAGTAAGTTCGGTGCTACCAATGTAAGAATAAGTGTTGGGTTCAAAATCAAAAATTACAAAACCTCCAGTAGGGAGTGACATTTTTTGTAGTAAATCTGAAGTGCAAAAATTTGGATTAACCTCTCTATACGACTCGTATGAATTGCCAATATAAGGAGAGGGTAGATAATTAAAATAACCCCAATAGTCTTTGCCTATGTAAGTACTAGCAGAATAAGGATTGTAATTGACTCTGTACTCTAATGAATATTTTTCAACTTTAGAATTAACAAAGTTTTTGAAAGAAACCTCTTTTAAAATCATTCTCTTAGACTTTACAGTGGAGTAATCGTGAGTTAAACTTACTTCCTTAATGTTGTTTCCAATCCAATCTTTAACAACAATTCCTTTAAATGCCGACCAATTCTCAGGATTTAAAACGTTATCATCTAATCTACCAGTTTCAAAAGAAAAATCAATTTTTGCAACACCATTAACTTTTATTTGTTGGAGTTTTTTTACATTAGTATCTGTTTGATTAGAGGAAAGACTGTAAATAGGGTAAGGCCCAAAATCGTTTACGCCTGCTTGACATAAATTCACGTACTCTGGATCGATATTTTGATTTACACCTAGATAAAAATCTCTTAATGAAGGTTTGTTAGGAGGTCGGTTTAGGTAATCCTCCTGAAAATAGGTTGTAGAGCCACGCAAAACTTTTTCTTTAAATATAGAATCATAAAGAAATTCAACAACTAAGTTTCCTTGATTATCATTTATTGTACTCAAATGGAAAGAACTATTATAAAAAGTAGATGGACTTGGTATTGGGCCACTGTCTTCATAGGTTGTTGATGATATGGATAATGAGAAGCTATGTTGTGTAGTGGTTTCGATTACATCAAAGGTGTATTTATAACCTTTTTCATCGAATATAACAAATGAAGTAGGTAAGTATTGATTGGATGTATTACCATAGTAATTAATTATTGTTAACCTGTAATCATCAAGAGGAGTAACTTCTAATTGATTATTTGAATTTTTCTTAATATAAAATCGACCTGATTTTCCCATAAAATTAAATTGCCACAAATCGTGCTCTGAATCCATTTCTCCTCTTACTTTAGCATCCCAAAGACACTTTCTCAAAGTATCCCATGTGATATCATAGTTGCCAGTTGCTCCTAAATATTCAGTTAAAGCGTCAAATGCTTCGTAATAGTAATTGTTATTATGAATATTTGTTGAAGAGTTTTGATATAATCCAAATTTATTATCACCCATAGAATTAATTTCATCAGGTAATCCTCTAACTGTTCTTGAAATAGTTCCCCCAGCAAATAGGCTCCATCCCAACCCGACGTCGCTGGCTCTTTCCTCAACAGCCACTCCAGATGGATGATACTTTAAAGAAACTTCTAAATTTATATCTTTGGATAAGGTAGATGTGCTAAATAATGGAATGCTAATATCGGGAATTCCTGTATAATTGCTAACAGGGACTTCCTCAAATTTCATTAGTGACGCAACTGTTGGAGAAGGTGGAATTATAGTTGGTAAATCCGTTTTAATTTCTGGGGTTTGTGCCAATGTAACACAACTTATAGCAAGTAATAAAATTGAAATATATTTTCTCATGGCTTTCCTTTATTTTTTTGTTACTGTTTTCATCACTTTTACTCCATCACTTTGTACATCAGTTTTGATGTTAATGATATAAATTCCTTCGGGAAGTCCTGATAAATCAACTGGAACGGTTCGAGAGGTGATTTCAAATTGTTGGAGTTGTCTTCCTGCTAAATCAGCTACAGTTGCAGTTCCACTTTTGAACTCATAACCCACTATGATATTGGTGTATTCAGTAGTCGGGTTAGGATAAGCTTCAATAGTAGCCACTACTTCTTTAGGCTTGTCTTTGTCTCTGAGTTTAACCACCCAAAAATCATTACTTCCAAAATTGGTGTTTTTATCGCGTGATGCTGGTAGTTTTTTTGGAGTAGAATTTCCATTTCCAGCCAAACCATTTCCACCAGAACTTGGATTGAGTCCTAAAGATGAAGTCATTGGATTGGCTCCTAGTTTCAAGGGAGAATCTCCACCAAGAGCATTTTTTACTTTATCAGCACCTTGATTGTAGGTTTCGTTTACTTTGCTGTTTACAGCATCAGTTTTTTCTTTTACGGCACTATTGGCATTAGCAACTGCTGAGTTTACCGCTTCATTGTTTCCGTTACCAATTAATGATTTTGGAGTATTGGAGTTGTTGTTTGCTCTTAATTGTAGCAATGAAGTAGGTGAGCCTGTTCCTGCAAACAAATAACCGCCATCACGAGTTTCTACCACTTTGCGCAGTACATCTTCGCCATCACTTCCTACTGATTCAGTCCATAATTCTTGACCTTTTTCATCAATCTTTAAAGCGATGTAATCATCAGTGCCTTTTTGAGCTTTTACTTTTCCTGTTAATTTAGAAGTTGAAAATTCTCCTTTGGCAAAACCACCAATTAGTAAACTATGGTCTTTGTTTTCAACAATAGAAGTAAGTACATCATATTTTCCGTAATTATAGGTTTCTTGCCATTTAATATCTCCTTTTTCATCGAGTTTAACTACCCAAAAATCAGTTCCTTCTGAGTTGCTTTTGGTTTTATATTCTCCACTTTCTGAATTGGAATTTCCACCTAATATATATCCTTTGTCATAGGTTTGTTTTACAACATACAATTGATCATCGCCTGTTCCTCCAATCGTTTTTTGCCATTGGATTGTTCCTTTGTTATCCAATTTCAATACCCAATAATCACCAGTTCCGATGTTGTCGCTGGTTTTATTTCCCGATGCTGGCGAATTAGAATATCCACCTAAAATATATCCGCCATCAAAAGTGGTGTCAATGCTTCTTAGTTCGTCAGCATAGCGTCCGCCAAATGTTTTCTGCCACTCTATTTTACCCTTATTGTCAAGTTTGACAACCCAATAATCTAAATTCCCAAAACTATCCTCGTTTTTTTCGGCTGATTTATCAGAGCTTGATGTTCCTCCCAAAATATAGCCACCATCGTTGGTAACTTTGATTGAATGTAATTTCTCTTGTGAATCACCTCCAATGGTTACTTGCCATTCTTCATTTCCTTTAGCATTGAGTTTAATTACCCAAAAATCATCTTGCCCACGAGAATCTTCTTTTTTATCCAATCCTTTATTGGAAGAAGAAATGCCCGCTAAAATGAAACCACCATCATTAGTTAAGGCAATGCTTTGCAACAAATCGCTACCCGAACCACCAAAACTTTTTTGCCAGTCCAAATCGCCATTTTCATTCATTTTCCAAACCCAATAATCTAAATCACCTTTGTTATTGTCGGATTTGTTACCCGTTTTGTTTGAGAGTGAACTTCCCGCAAGTATAAAACCATAATCGGCTGTAGGAAGTGCATCCATTAAATAATCGGCATGTAGTCCGCCGTAACTTTTCTCCCAAAGAATTTCTTGGGCAGTAGACGATTCTGTCAAAACAAAAAGCAACAGAATTAGCAGTAAATAGGATTTTTTCATTTAAAAAAAGGTGTTAAATAGAGGTAGTAAAAGAACTTGGCAAAATCGAAACTCAAATATTGCAGAATTAAAAAAATACAATAGCGTAGTTTTACGGGTTTTACTTTTCAAAGTAAAAAATTCTAACCAACAACAAAGTACACAAAAAGTGTACATTTTGTTAAATCTCAGTTAAGTGACAATTTTAAACAAATACGTAGGAATACAAAAGAGGAAAAACACCCTTTTTGATAGAGGAAAAACACCTTTTTTAAAAATTGAAATAAATAAATTTATAAATCAAAAGAATTTCTTACCTAAGTTACCTAATGAACTAATGTTTAATGAACCAACTTACAGGTAGGTAGGGTAAGATGAATGATTTAATTCTTATTTTGATTTTACTTTATAACAGTAAATATTTTTATGTTTTACATTTTTGAAACCCAAACTTTTCATTGCTTTTCCTATAGCGATAGTGTTAAGTCTGATGCCGTAAATTTCAGAGGCTATTTTCTGTAGTATTTCAGTTGAAGTGAAGTGTTCAACATCTTCATCATTTTCAGGAACTTCAAAATACTTCATTATTAGCTCTTTTTCAGGTGTTATAATTTGGAATTTTTGATTTCTGTTTTCATTTTCAATTATATCTTTTGAAGTTAAAATCTCAATAAAGTTTTTGTCTTTTGAAAGGTGGAATGCCTGTGACCACAAATCATCTATATTAAAATGATTTTTATACTCCCAATTTATCTTTTTTACTACAAAGCAAAGCCATCTGACAGAACCTGTCTCATCATGAAGAAATGTAGACATATTTGTAGATCCTAAAAAACTAGATATTCTCGGTAGAATACTGTTTTTCTTGTCGTATGGTAATCTTTCATTAATCTTGTCAAGTGTGAAATATGACTTTAATTTGTTGATTTCTTTGCGTGATAACGATGCTAACTCATCTAAGTTTACAAGAAAATTTTTAGCAAATAAAATACGTGCATCCTTTTCTTGATCGGGGATGTCTTGAGCAATAAACTCAGCGAGTTTATCAGGGCAAAGAAATCTACACCACGATGTCTTTCCAATATTCTGCCCTTCTCCGTTATCGGTTAGTATAAAAGCTTGCTTGTTGAAGTAATCATCTATAGTAGCGCACTTAACAGCTCGTACACACCATTTTTTGAAATGATATTCAAATTGCTCTTTATCTTCATGCTCATCAAGAATAATGTATCTTGAAAACATTGTTATGTAATCTGTTTTACCATCCCATTTTGGGAGATTATAAAAATAGTTTTTTATGGGGTTATAATCCTTAATGAAATTACTTTTAAGCAAAGTTATAAATGTACTTAGAGACATTTTTATGCCCTTTTTTTGAATCTCTATCCACAAGGAATTTTCGTTACAAGGATTCCAGTCATTTTTGGCCTTTTGACTGATTTCAATTTCTAGTGAAATACTATTGAATCTTAAATCATAATTTTTATTTAAATAGTCTTCAACAACATGGAAAACAGTGATTTTATCATCTTTACTCATGTCAAATTTCTATTTTAACTTTTTTAATTTCCCCTTTTTTGTTATTACATCTAGAATTTTCAATATAAACAATGAATCCCTTGAGATTTGGATTTATAGATATCTCGTTATTCAAATAATTTTTTAAGTTTCTATAATTTTTTGAATCAATCCTTTTGTATAGCTCAGTAATCAGTTTAACTTTGTTTATTAGATTGTCCATTTTATGACCAATTCCTACATCTTTATTGTAATCAAGTTTTATTCTTTGAAAATCAATAAGGATTTGATTGAGATGAAAAATTACATCATCTTCAATTTTAGTTGTGGTTTTTAAACAATTTGAATTATTGCTCTCCATTTTTACCATTATTAAAATTGTTCATCTGTTGTAAAGCGTTTAGCACTTCACTTTTTTTGTAGCGAACTTTATTTCCGATACGGTAAGCTGGAACTATGTCTTTTTTAGTCCAATCCCATAAGGTAACTAGTGATACGGAAAGTATTTTTGCAGTTTCTTCTCGAGTGAGAAGAATTTCATTGTCTTTGTTTTGCAAGTTGATTGCAAAATCTTTTAAAACGTCAGATACACCATTTAAGATTTCATTTTTAAAATCTATAGTGTTGGTGTTTTCAATTTGAAGAATTTGTTTAGTCATTGCTCTTTTTTTTAAATTTTGATAGAGCAAAACTAATTGGGTTTAATTTATTTTAATTAGTGGGGTATACCCCAAAGGCTACCCCAATTGATTAAATATTTTTTCAACAATTTTAATATCATTAATAAATTCTTTTGAATATGTTGATGGTTTTTCATCTTCCATAGCAAGTGTTTTTCTAATGTTATCGGAGTTTGTACCAGTTATTTTTGAAAGAATTTCAGATCTTTTCCTTTCACTCGAAGATTGCCATTTTTCAGCGTTTAAAATCAATTTTTCAATTAGTAGTACTTTCTGTTTTGAGCTTAATTTGCTTTCTTCAATATCTAAAGTTTCATTCAAAGAATCACTATCTTCAACAGCCGTTTCATAATATTCAGGATACAGTCTTTTGTGTAGTTTTTTATAAATGGGATAATCCTCAATACTTATGCCTCTATGGTCTCTGATTTCAAATTCTGAGAAATCATTCGCTTTGTAGAACATTTGAAGTAGACTATTGTTATTCTGTAATAATCTTTGAATTTCTTTAACAACATCTACTTTTATGAAATCAAACAACAACTGTTTAATAGTGTAATTTTTTGGCAATTCAGACCTGTTGAGCGATTCAAAATTCTTTAATATTTTATTCTCAAATACTCTGTTAATTTCATTCTTTTCGTAATCACTAAATCGTTTAATGAAAAGGTTGTAAAGCTCTTTCAATAAATCGTTCTGATTAAGTTTTATTTTATCTGCAAACTCTTGAATGTAAGTTTGTTTCAAATCATTTATAGCTGATCCTAATTTTATATCGTTGTTTTTACATTCAATAAGATATTCCTTGATTGCGTTTTCAAACTTGCAATACCATTTTTCATAAAAATAACTGTATAATACTTCGTAATCCATAATAAAATTTATTTGAGTTCTTTAGACCAATGCTCTTTTAACTTTTCAGCATGCTCTTTGGGTGTGATTTTAATGTATTTTAAAAACTGTGTTTCTGTTTTATGTCCAGTAATTGCCATAATTGTCATATTAGGCAACAAGCCATAAAGATTTGTTGCAAATGAACGTCGGCAAACATGAGAACTAATGAGTTCGTGTTTCGGAAATTTACCAAACTCTTTTCTAGTTTTGTTTTTTAAGTCGGTTTTTTTTGTTTTAAAAAATCCTTCTTCATCTTTTTTGTTCACCATTTTGGCTCCTTCAATAGTTTCTGTAAATCCAACAATTTTGCAAACCTCTTTTATGTATTCATTAAATTTTTGATCTGAAATTTGATGTGGGAGTTCTCCATTTCTTTTAGTCAAAATCTCTTTTACTTGTTCATGCATTGGAATAATTACAGGATGAGAAGTTTTGGAAGTCTCAATTTCGATGAAATCATTCTTTAAATTAATTTTTTTAAGCTTCATAAAATCCGAAATCCTCAAGCCTGTTCTCAATCCTATAATAAAATTATCACGAGCATTTAGCAGTCTTTCAGAATAACTAAAATCATGATTATATATTGTGTTAATTTCATTTTCAGATAGATAAACATCTTTTGTTTTATTCGAGATAGATGCGAATTCAGAATGTTTGTATTGTAAGTTTATTGGCAATCCTTCAATTTCAATGTTCTTGCACCACATTTTCAGATTTATGATATAACCTCCAGTAGTATTGTTGTTGAGTTTTTCAACTGTCAAACAATAATGCAAAAAGTTTCTGTAAAAATCTAAGTTAATGTCTTGAAATCGAAGTCTTGTGTTAAAGTGTTTTTCATAACTATATAATTTATTAATTGTAGTTATGTAGTGTTGAATAGTCCTTTTTGCAATAGGCTTTCCTTTGTAAAGTCTTTTAGGGCATTCGTCAATGAATTTTTGTACCCAACTAGTAAAGTAGATTTTGTCTAATTCTGTTTCATAGGCACGACCAAAGAATTTTTTTATTTTATCTTTTAACCAACTACTTCCAATGTGTTGTTGAGTATTAAAATCAATATTATACTCATCCACTATGAAAACCCTCAGCTCTCTAATCTTAGAATTAACAAAGTCTTTTTGAGGAGAATTGACTGTGTTTTTTATTTGTTGAAATGATTTACTCCATGATTCATAATTGACAGAGAGCCCAGTTTTAGATTTCTGATCAATTCTATTACTATCCCAAAAACGAACATAGATACTAGAGATGTTGTTTTTCCCTTTAACTACAAAAAACTTTATTTGCATAAAAAATGTTTATAGTTTCAAAGGTAAATATTTTGCCGAATATTTGCCGAAAATATTTTGATTTATTTTAATCTGACTTAATTCAACTTAACCAAACGGCTTTAATAAATTTCTTAAATCCTTTAAAAACAAAGTATTTGTGGTCTTTTTATTGCATTTTCACAAACCTGCCAATTAATCAAGTTGTCAAACTATTACCCGCACTAACTCCTTGACTATCAAATAGTTAAGGAGTTTTTGTTTTAAAATTAGACAGTATTTAGACAGTAATTTAAAAATACTATAAGTTTACACATTTTTAAATTACTTAATTTATAGTTTTATTTAACTAAAGTCATAGATGTATATAAATCATATAGATTGACGAAACCCATAATAAGCAACCTTATTACAGGTCAGTAAGAAACTTAAAATCCTTAGAAAATTTGCTAAAAATCTTTAAAATCCAAGCCCACCCCATCAAAAATATTGGATTTCCCTTTTGAGTGACCACCGCAAATTTTTAATACAAACCCTTATATGTGAAAGTGTCTATTTAATTATGTGTTTAAAACACAAAAGAGGACGTTTAAGCCCTCTTTTACTGTTTTGCTTGTTCTTATTTCCTTTTGTTTAATTCTTGAAATCAACGACCTCAATCATCTGTCCGTTAGTGAAGGTATAAATCTTTAATCCTGATACTGCTCCAGACAATAAAGATTTTGACAAAACGGCTATCGTTTTGTTCTCTGTAACTTCATTAAATACTTCTTCAATTTTTGGATATAAGCCCATTTGTGAACCAATAAAGAGCGATATTCTATTTTGTTCTGACAAAATAAAATCCTTTAGCTCAACTTCATCTAATAAATTTTGAGGAAATGTAAATTTAGGATACCCAACATTGAGCTTTTTGAATCTGACATTGTGATAATTTGTATTTGCTTTCAAATTTCTGTACCAGTTCAATAAATGTATATACTCTAATCCAATATTGTTGATGCTATTTTCTTTCATAAGTTATGTGAATTTGTAAAGCATCTTTTTTGAATAGGCTAAATTCTATAAGTAAATTGAATTTTTGACCTTCCCAAAACATAAAGATTGATTGAGTTTTTTCATCTTCAATAGTTTTGTATTTATCTCCATAGAATGATTCAAATGAATTTTTAATGACAGCAATAATCGATTCGCTTTTGTCAGGACTTGCTTGACCGATAAGGTCAATAACACTTAAATCACCTGACTCATTAAAAACAACTTTTTTACTGTGAAAAACGCTTTTACATTCTTTTATAATAGCCATCTTAACATTAAAATCATTTGGAATTCCTTTTTCAATGTCAGAGTTATATTTTTCACCTTGACTTCTAAAGTTCACACTCTTATCATCAATGTCTTTTAGTGTTAATATACTGTTGCTATCAAATTTACCATCTTTTAAAAAATCCAAAATAAAATCAAGAGGATAAATTTTATTAGTGTTTTCAATTTCATATTTTGATATTGCTGAATCACTATTGATTCCAAGAAAACTTTTGTCAATGTTATCTTTTTGAGAGTATAAGTTATTACAAAATAAAGCAACAAATATTCCGAAATAAACTGAGGCAAATAAATTTTTATTTTTCATAAGATGTTTTAAACTCACCAGCCCCAAGTGAAAAATAGTTGATAAACAAACAGCGTGGAACTTCACTTATCCGCTCCTTAAGGCATCGGCAAACACCCTACACTGCAAAATAAGAAAGCCCACGCCTTGACGTAAGCTTTGCTTATATTCTTTGCAGTGTAAAAATTTTGCCGATTTTAAAGGACGCAAGAATAATAGCAAACGCTATTCAATAATATTTTTATATCTTTTCTTCTATAATATTTTCATTTATGTTTTATCAAGCAAAAGTAAAATAAATTTGATAAATTTATCATGTTTATTTCCAATAAAAAAAGAGAATATGAGTATTTCAGTAAGAAGTGACTTTTTAAAAGACAAGGCTGATTTTAAAGGTGAAACCTTCAAGAGAACCTTTAATGAGATTGATTTTGTTACAGATGGAGATTTGGTTTTTAGTGACTGCATCTTTGAGCAACCTTTGTTCTTTGATAACTTTAAAATAAAAGGCAAACTTTACTTTTTTCAATGCAAATTCAAATCATATTCGGTAATTAAAAACTCTGATGTGGGAGTTATAAGTTTTTTAGGATGTGAGTTTCCAGATTCTGAAAAATCAACTTTTCATTTTTTAAACAACAAATGTTCAATACTAAGTTTAGACAACTTAAATGGAAATGAAGTTAAAATTAATGGTAAATATTTACTGCTCTTTGTTGAAAACTGTAAGCTAAAAAAATTAATATTAAAAGATGTAAATTCTGAATATTTTCAGTTTGAATCTAAAATTGAATTTAGAAAAAATAACGAGATTGAAAAATTAAGTTTAGAATGTTCAAATCTCCATTCTGACTTATTCTTTGATGAAAGTGTTTATAATAGTATCCATTTAGAGGGAGATTTTAAAAACAAAATACATTTCAAAGGCAATTTAAAAACTGAATACTTGTTTTTTGAATCTTCCACATTTTACAAAAGAGTTGACATCGAAGATGGAGTGTTTGAATCTGTGAATTTTTACAGAAGTATTTTTCAAGGATTGATTTTGATAAACGGATATAATGTATTGACAAATTCAAATTCAAATTTAAGTTTTAAAGATTTATCTTTTCACGAATGTACTTTTGATAAAAACGTAAGTGTAAATTCATTAAAAATAAGTTCCTTTTATCTTTCAAATAATAACTTTAAACAGTTGCTAAATTTTAATCCAAACAGTGCTATAAATCGAGATGAACCTGAAATAAGAATAAACATTTCAGGAATTAATCAAGGAAGTGTTTTTTTTGAAGGAATTAACACAGATATTAGTTTAAGCGGTATAAATTTCGGCAACATAAATTTTAAAGATATTTATATTCAACATCTGTATATTAAAGATTTTCAAAACAAAGGTGTAGTATCATTCCCAAATATAAAATCAGGAAATTTATTGATAATATCAGATTCAATCGTGGGTAACATTGATTTTATGGGTTCAGATGTAACACTATTTAAAGAGTTTGTTTTTTCTAATAGCAACCTTACGGGAATCAATTTTTCTAAACACCCGTATAACATTTTATCGTATAGCTCAAATCCAATTATGGGCTATGGTATTATAGACAAATCAAAATGGAACACGAACTTAAGAAACGTTTATAATCAACTTAAAAAGAATGCTTTGCTTAAAGGAGATATTGATACTTCAATGAGGTATCAGTCTTTAGAGTACAAATATTTATTAAAGGAGAAAAAATTTGGTTTTGATAAAGTGTTATTGTTTCTCAATTTAATTTCTAACAAAAACGGCTTAAGTTGGTTTAGAGGAGTTTTGTTCACTTTAATAACAGCTTATTTGTTTTTGCTGTGGTACTTGAAAACACTGAATATAAATTTTACTTTTAATGATAGTTTGAAAGATTATATCTTTTTTATAAGTTCATTCCCAAAACTTGAAATCGAAAAATATTCAAAAATTCCAATTACTTGGCAATCGAGTTTAGTAGTCTGGATTTCAAGAATATTTATCAGTTATGGGATTTATCAAACAATTGCAGCATTTAGAAAATATGGTAAAAGTTAAACCCTGCAAAAGCAGGGTCAAATTACCATTCTTTACTAACCATAACAGGAGCTTGTCCAAACAGGTTCTTAAAACTCATTTGCATCGATTCTAACAGTTCTTTTCCATAATCTAATGTTGTTATCAAACAATCGTGTAAAGTTAGCGTAGGGGCTTTTTTATAGTGTTTTCGATTATAGTCTTTGCCAACAACTCCCAACATTACCAAAGATTCTAATTGTAACAATAAATGTGACATCTTTTTATGACCATTATTTATTTTAAAGTCATTAATCGATTCCAACAATTTTGGAAATTTAGAACAAAAAATAGTTTGAATATTTTTATAACTATTTGGTTTAGCAAAAATCATTGATAAGACTTGTTTTTTAGCAACTTTCTTTTTTTGTTTTATATCTCCAGTATATGGTTTATCATTGTCTTTTTCAAATATTTTTTTATAATCCTCAAATGAAAAAATCTTATCAAAATCTTCTATAAAGCTATTATAAAATTCTCCATTAGTAGCTAATTTCCATAGTAGCTCAACTTCAATGTTTTCAATACTTCTAAGAGATTTTACAAACATATATAGTAAGGGTATGTGCGCCATTATATCATCTTCTAATATATTATCTTCTATGCTACTATGTTTAACAATTACTGCTAAAAAATATATAATAGAATTGCTTAAATCTACTTCAACAAGTGGTTCATTTTTATAAGTTATAAATTGTCTATAAACTTTTGGTAAACTTGTAATATTTGTGTGAAGTCTTCCATCTTTCTTTTTTTTATAATAGACTTTGTATTCTCCATTATACAACTCAACAATTTTAGTCATCTCCGTAACATACTTTTTATAATCTTGATGTTCCTTGAATCTGCTGTTGCAATGGTCAACAGCTAAATTCAAATCAATGTTTAAATCGTTGCTGTTAAACATTTTTTTTAGATAAAAATACTTGCTACTGCTGTTCAATGATGTTGGAAATTTTGTTTCGCTTTCAACTATTTTAGATGCTAATTTTCCAACTTTTAAAAAATCAACTTTTAAAGGCTTGTTTTTGTGTTGAGGTGTTATGTTGTAACTAAAACACTTTCCTTCGGAATATGGTCTTCTATGAAGCAAATTAGCCTCTTTTGAACACAAAAACTCAATATGTTTTTTATGCTTTGGATTACTAACGAGTAATTTTTGTGAACTAATCGAAACATAATCTTTTGGAGGGTGTTTTTTGTTCCCTGTTGTTTGTTTACTCAAAACATAATGGATAAGATATTTTAAATAATCTATATCCAAATCAGGAGCAAAAACATTTACTAATTCTTCTATGTTTGCTCCCTCTGGTAGTAATAATGCAATCGGTTTCATTATCCTATTCTAACCAACGCTTTATCAATTTCTGCTCTTTTATAGTAAATCCTACCACCTATCCCATGAGCAATCAATTTTCCTTGTTTAGTCCAGTTGTGCAAAGTAGATAAATTGATTTTTAGCATTTCTGTTACCTCTTCACGAGTTAATAAGTCGTTTTGACTTGGTGTGAGCCATTTTTTCAGGTCTCCTAATTGGGTTTTTAGCCCGTCAATTAATAACCCTGTCAAGTGTTCAGGGGTTAAATTAATCATTTGAATTGATTCCATTTTAATTGTTTTAAAATTATTATGGAACAAATTTATTTTGGTTTGGATTGCACAAAAAAAATGCACCGTGCAGAATTTGTGCTAATTGTTTAATATGTTGTATTTAGCTTGAAAATCATCCGAAATCTCAATGTTATGATAATTACAAAATTGAATTATCTTTTTCATCATTCCTTTTGACTGATAAAAATCGTTGCCTCCCCTTGGTCTTTGAGAATGGTTTGTAGTGTCTCTTATATATTGGGAAACACTATTAATTGGTTTTTCAAGAACATTGTTTTTAATGTACTCTGAAATCTCATTAGCAGTATCAAAAATTAAAGTTTTGAAGTAATATTTATCTTTCTCTTTTTTAATAAATCCTTGGGCGAATAAACTCCCTATAAAACAATAATCAGGAAATTTCATTTCGTTTTCGATAGTGTTTTCATTATCAAGAGATTCTAATTTTTGATTTAAAAATTTGTCTCTATCTGATATTGATTTTTTAATTATTGCTTTTAAATCTTCATCAATAAACAGATAGGGGTTATGTTCAAATTTTTCTTTTAACTCATTTTCAATGAAAAGAATTTCACTGGTTTTGTCGTCATTAAATTTATATTCAGATTTATGATTTTCAATAAATTCTTTTAATCTATTTTGATAGGACTTTGAATAAACTTCAAAAGGGCATCCGTAAAAATAGATGCCCTGATTTATATAATCTTGATATTCTTCTTTAAAAATATTGTTTAACTTATTGTATTCTGAATTTTGAAATTGTTCTATCTCGAAAAGATGTTCGTAGCTTCCGTTTTCAGGGTCTTCTCGTAACGACAAACTTTGAGTATACTCTTCAAACTGCTGAAATGTTTTTTCAAATTTCATAATTAGTAATTTAGTTATTCGTACCGTTCTTTATTAGTATTAATTCAGGATGTTTGTTTTTGTGTAAATCCTCATAAAATTTTATAAATAAATCTGCGTTTGTGTCTTTGTCTTCACGTTGGTTTATATAAGATAGAAATATACTTTCTTTAGTGTGTCCTGTAATATTCATTAATACGGGAGTTGGTATTTTTTTATAGTAATTTGTAGCGAATGAGCGACGGCAACAATGTGATGCAATAATCTCATGTTTTGGATAGAAACCTTTTTTAATTCTATTCAATTCAATATCCAATTTTACACCTTCTACGACTTCATTAATTTTAGCAATCTTACATACTTCTTTAAATAATTCGTTGAATTTCTGATTTGGAATTTTGTAAGGTAAATGATTTTTAACTATGTCAATTACGTGAGGTGCAATAATTCCAATAGTAACATTCTTTTTTGTTTTTTGTTGGATTAAGTCAATGTAAATGCTGTTTCCTTTGTATCTTATGTTGTCCTCTGTTATGCTCAATAAATCTCCTCCTCTTTGTCCTATTTCACAACCTAATAAAATCCAATTGCGAGCGTTGTTTAATGCTTCATCAGGCATTTCAGCAACTCTAATTTGTTCTAACTCTTCAAATGATAGTGTAACAATAAATTTATCTTCATTTGACAATCTAAATCCTTTAATCTGTTTACAATATGGATTTACTTTAATCTCGTTTTTTTCTGCATCATTACATACTGTTTTTAACATCTCAATATTCTTCCCTGAATAGTTTATACTATACTCTTCAATGTTTATAAGCCAGTTAGTAAAATTCTCAACAAAGGGCTTGTTGATATTCATAAATAGAATTTCTTTTTTTAAATATTTTGTATATGATTGTATTAGTTTTAAAAAAGTACCATAATTTTTAATAGTATTTTTACTTAAACCAATCTTTGAGTTGTTTTCTAATTTTCTTGTGTTAGCAGTATCAATAATGTGTTTAATGTGATTTATAATAAGGCTATTGTCGGATATTACAACTCTGTTAAAACACCCATTTATTTTACTTTCAAGCCAAAAGCCATCTATTAGTTTTCCATTTCCTAAATCATTATTTAAACTGTCAAAGACATAAGTTTCCAACTTGTTTAAATTGTTAGTTATATTTTTGTTTTCTGGATTGTTTTGTTTGGGTCTGCTTGTTGCTTCACTCCAATCTTTATAATCTATTGAGAAACCAGTTCTTCTCTTTATTGAAACAGTTCTGCTTAGTGAAATTCTAATATAGATTTGAGAGTTTCCCGATTTACTTTGCAATAGAAATTTAATTGTAGCCATAAAATATTATTTTTTATTAATTCAAAGATATTTATTTTTTTTAATAAAACAACATTTAGTCAGCGTTTAGTCAGCATTTTTTAAATTGAATGCAATTTTATTAAATCTGTTTAGAATTTTTAATTTTCTTTAAAAATCATATAAAGCATTGTAAAACAAAGACTTACTAATTATGTCGGATGATATTCATATTTAATTTAATCTAATAAAAATTATTTTTGGCGTGTAGGTTCGAGTCCTATTACCCGCACTTTAAAAAACGCAAAATCTTAATTTACAAGGTTTTGCGTTTTTTGTTTTTGAAAGTTGCCCAACCGTTAGAACAATTAGTGTTTATTTTGGTTGGAAGCGAATGGCTTGGGCTTTCTTGCTTTCGTCTTTCCCGCTATCCGCACCGCGCGGCGGTTTGCTGCTATCGGGGCTATTTAGTTATGGTCTTTTGTGAAAGTAGTAGTTTTTACAAATCCTACTTAAATCGGTGCTATTTTCTTCCTCAAAACGGTTCATTTCTCTGTTAAGAACTATTTTTTTTACCTCTTTTTTTACTTTTGGAATGAAGTATTTTTGTAGCTAAAGCTGTTTAGACGTTTTTGTTAATTTTTCGTATGAAAAAGAATTCCGCTATGATGACACTTATTCTTGCCCTAATAGGTTGCGCCTTGATAATTGGTTCGGTTTTTTCGTTGTATAAATCGACCAATACTAGCGACGACTCGCTCGATTTTACTAAAACCGAAATCGACATTGCCAATAAAAAAATTGATGTTTTAAGTAACGAAATCAAAGAAGCCAAAGAGCGTTACGCCGAAGCCGACAACAAACCATTGGAAAACAATCCAGAGCTTTTCAATACCATTACTGGCGAAAACATTCCGATTGTAGAAATCACTCACACTGATTTAGGCGAAGGAAGTGAAGTAGTCGAAAATCGTAAAAAAGGACAACGTGTGATGTACAATCATCAATTGAAATTTTCGTTGATGAATGTGGGAAAATATTCGTTGAAAGAAGTGATTTTTTCAGTAAAAGATATTTACAACGACAATGTGGATCGCAAAGTCAAAAAGATGCCAAGTCAGTACAATTATATGGGTCGTACATTTGATAATGAAGACGTTGGAGCGTACAATAATATCGAAGTAAATACGCTCAATCTGAAAAGCAAAAAATTAGTTTATGTGAGTAATTTACCGACGAGTTTTGGAGTTGGCGATTACTATTACGACATTATTATCGAATGGAATAATGGTTTCTACCAAATGCATATTGACATTGAAGAACTCAACGGAAAACTCAAATACCGTTATCAATTTTACGATGTAGAAGGCAATCCCATCGACTTTAGAAAAATGGAAGATAAAGTGAGTGCCTAGTTGACACGAATTTTACGAATTTTCACAAATTTATTTATACTAAAATTCCACAAATTATTCACTGAGAAAATTTGTGGAATTTTTTTAGTGTAAAGCTTTACAGATTTTAAAGCAAAATTATTGGTGCAAATTAGTGTAATTCGTGTAAAATTATTTACTTGCCTTAATCCAATTGGTTACTTTTTTCTCAAGCAAAGCCAATGGCATTACGCCTGATTCGAGAACAATTTGATGGTATTTTTTGATGTCGAATTTTGAACCCAATTCGGTTTCGGCTTTTTTACGTAACTCTAATATTTTTAATTGCCCAATTTTATACGATAACGCCTGACCTGGAATCGCCATATAGCGTTCTACTTCTTGAACAATTACTGATTCGTTTTCGGCCAAATTATTCATTCCGTATTCAATCGCTTGCTCGCGTGACCAACCTTTGTTGTGCATTCCAGTATCGACAACCAAGCGTACTGCGCGCAACATTTCATTGCCTAACATTCCGAAATATTGATATGGATCTTTATATAAACCCAATTCTTTTCCTAAACTTTCGGTGTACAATGCCCAACCTTCACCATAAGCTCCAAACCAATTGAATTTTCTAAAATCGGGTAATAAGGCATTTTCTTGTTGCAACGAAATTTGAAAATGATGACCCGGAATGGCTTCGTGTAAAAACAAATCTTCGTCGCCGTAATAATTATAATTGTTTACATCGGGAATTGGAACGTAAAAAATTCCTGGGCGTGAACCATCGGCTGCGCCTTGAACGTATTCGGCACTTGCTGTTTTTTCACGAAACGCCTCGGTACGACGAATTTCGAATTTAGTTTTCGGCTGTAACGAGAAGAATTTGTCTACGTTGGGTTTGATGATTTCATACACGCGTTCAAAATTGGCAATTACTTCTTCTGGTTTTTTGAACGGTTTGAGCTCTTTGCTGTTGCGAATATGGTCGAAAAATTCAACAATGGTTCCTTTAAAACCAACTTGAGCTTTTACTTTTTCCATTTCGGCTTTCAAACGTGCGACTTCTTTTAAACCTAGTTCGTGAATTTCTTCAGGCGTCATTTCAGTCGTTGTCCATTGTTTTACATAGGTTTTGTATAAGTCATTTCCGCCAGGTAAAGCTCCGATTCCGCTCGTTTTTCTTGATGCAGGTAAATATTCCGTTTTTAGGAAAGCCGACATTTTTTGAAACTGTGGAACCAATTTGGTATTGATAATTGAGGCGTATTCTTTGGTGAATTGCTCCTTTTGTTGAGCAGAAAACGATTCAGGAAATTTTTTGATGGAAGAATAAAAAAGATTGTCTTCTACTTTTGGAGTCACCATATCGTCAAATTGCGGAATCACTTTTTGGGTCAACACTTCGGGTAAAACAACGCCTTTTTTAATTCCTTTTTTCATGTAAACAATGGCAGAATCGATCCAAACCGAGTACAATTCCATTCTCTTTTGGAAATTTGTATAATCTTTCTCCGTTTTGAAAGGTTGAGCACTTTCGGCACTACCAAATTGCGCCATAGTCAAATGCGTTCCCCAGAATTGTTGAATTGGAGTTAAGTTGGCGTTTTGTTTGAGTAAATCTTTGCCTACTTCAACTTCCCATTTGATGATGTCGTAGCTGTTTTTTTCTTCGTCGGATAAGGATTCGAAATCCACTTTTTCGAGTTGAGCAGCATAATTATCAAAGAACTCTCCTTGTTTTTTTCGGTACGAATCGGTCATTTCGAACTGCAGTTGGTCGTTGTAGTCGTTTTGACCATTTTGTGTCGCATCCAATGGATTGAGTGCGTTTTTTTCTTTGAAATAGGTTTCAGTTAGTTGTTTAAAATCGACTGTTGCATCGTTTGATTTACAATTAATCATTATTACAGAAAGCAAAAAAAGGGAAGTGATTACTTTGATGTTTCTCATGTTGGTTTAGTTTGATTATAAATTTTGCATGTATTCAATTCGTTTATTATCTAGCCCCGATTGAAGCTAATATCCTTTTTTGTTAAAGAAAAACCCATAGACAGCACACAGGGCGACAAAACAAAAAAGATAGTGCGAAAAGCGGGAAAATGGAAGGCAAGAAAGCCCAAGCTATTCGCTCCTGAAAATTACGCATTCAACGCTTCGACTACAATTTCGTTGTCATGAAGCATATTTTTAAGCATGTTTTCGATGCCGTTTTTGAGTGTAAATGTGGATGATGGACAACCGTTGCACGAACCTTGTAAAATTACTTTCACATTTTTGGTTTTTTCGTCGTAGGAGTCAAATAAAATATTCCCACCATCGGCTGCAACAGCTGGTTTTACATATTCTTCGAGTATGTTGATGATTTGTTGCGATGTCGTGTCGAGGTTATTGAAATTGGCAATTTGTTGTTTTTCTTGGTTGGGATTTTCAACGATTAGACTTTCGTCAACCACAGTTCCGCCGTTTTCTATGAATTGTTTGATGAAGGTGCGAAGTTCAAGAGTAATTTCGTCCCAAGTAGCAATTTCGTATCGAGTGATGGTAATGTAGTTTTCGTCGATAAAAATTTCTTTCACAAAAGGAAATTTAAAAAGCTCCTTAGCCAGCGGAGATGCTGCGGTTTCATCGATGTTTTTACACTCGATTGCCTTTTTGGTGACCATTCTACTCACAACAAATTTTAGGGTAAAAGGGTTTGGAGTTGTCTCACTATAGACCGTGATCGGTATTTTTTTCACAAAGGATTGCTCTTCAATGATTATTTTTCCGCCATCGGCGATGAAATCTGAGATTTGTTGAGCGACTTCGTCTTTAACATCCGACCATTCAACGATGCTGAATCGTTCGATTGCAATAAAATTTCCTGAAATGTAAACGGTTTTTACAAAAGGTAAGTAAAACAGTTTTTGGGCCAAAGGCGAGTTTTTAGTTTCGTCAATATTTTTGAATTCGTAGTTCTGATTTTTTGTTATAAAATCTTGAAATTCAAATTTAATAATAGCTGGATTTTGGGTTTCTTTTATGGTGATTTGCATGATTTGTGTCGTAATTTTTTACAAATTTAACAAAGTTATTTTCGAGTAATGATTATATTTGGGCTTTTTAAACAATTAATTAACATTTAGTTGTCTTAAAATAGGTCTAAATATCCAAACAAGATCAACCAAAACAACCAGAATACGCTATGAAAAAAATTACCCTTTCTTTATTGTTAACATTGTGTTCGTTTTATGGTTACACACAAGCCATAACTACTAGCACAACCAATTACACAGTTCCCCAATTAGTTACAGATGTTTTATTTGGATCAGGTGTTGGAGGTGGAGCATGTGCAGGAACCATTTCAAATATTACTTGGACATCTTGTGGTAACAATGGTATCGGATCGTTTACTAATACCAATCCGAATTTCCCTTTACAATCAGGAGTTGTTCTTGTTTCTGGGAATGTTTCTGCAACTCCAGGGCCAAATAATACAATTCAAAGTAATGGAAATTGTGGAGGTGATCAAGAATTGTTTGATTACATTCAAGACTTAGGCATTGATCCTAATTTATTTGATTACAATGATGCTGCAATTTTGGAATTTGATTTTGTGCCATTGACTAATACAATGAGTTTTGATTTCCTTTTTGCATCCGAAGAATATGGTACATTTCAGTGTGATTTTTCCGATGCATTTGCATTTTTCTTAACGAATACTACTGCAGGAACTCCTACAACAAACTTAGCATTAATCCCAAACACAACTATTCCAGTTTCGGTTATTACCATTAGAAACACCTTGCATAATATTGCTTGCCTTTCTGCAAATCCATTGTTTTTTGATAAATTTTATCAATTGCCAACAGGTTTAAATCCTAATATAGCCCCAATCAATTTTAATGGTCATACAGTAAAAATGACAGCATCTTCAAATGTTGTTCCAAACGATACATACCATATTAAATTAGTAGTCGCTGATAGAAATGACAGTGCTTTAGATTCAGCGGTTTTCTTAGGTGGAGGAAGTTTTAATATTGGTCAGGCAAATATTTCGGGAGCGGCAGGCACAGGGTTTGAAGCCTTAACCGATTTTACATTGGCTAATGGTGCGGCATTGTGTTTTCAATCGTGTCGTGAAGTAAGAGCAGGAACAGCTCCAATTCCGGGAGTAACTTACCAATGGACTTTGGGAGGTAACCCAATTCCAGGAGCAACTAATTTCAACTACAGTGTTTGCGCACCAGGAACATATGGTATTATAATTACTTTTCCTTCAGGATGTATTCAAGAAGATTCTATGGAAGTTGAATTTTTGCCAGCAATGCCTGTTGCCGATCCTGTTGACTTGTATAGTGGTAGTACTCTTTTTGATTTAACATTGAATTCTCCAACAATTTTGAACGGACAAAGTGCGTCTGATTATATTTTGAATTACCACCTTACTTTGCAAGATGCAATTGATGTTGCCAATATTATTCCTAATCCAGCATCGTATATTGGTTTTGATGGGCAAGAGATTTTTGTTTCCATCCAAGATGATGCCTCAGGAACTGATTGTAGAGAAACTAGATCTTTTATTTTGCATATAGTTGAGCCAGGAGCAGTAACGCCACCAGATTTGGTTTTGTGTGATGATGTCTCAAATGACGGTACCGAAATTTTTAATTTGGTACAACAAACACCTATTATACTTGGTTCAAATATTGCTACAGATTATATAATCACATATCATATTTCACAATTTGATGCTGATAATGATTTGAATCCGATTGCTAATCCAGCTGCATATCCTAACACTTCTAATCCACAAATCATATATGTTAGAATGGAAGAGGTTGGAAATTCTACAGCCTTCGATTCTGTTTTCTTTCAATTAATTGTTAATCTATATCCAATAGCAGGTTCAGATGGAGCAATAACTGTTTGTGAAACGAGTACTACAGCGATTGATTTATTTAGTTTAATAACTGGAGAGCAATCAGGCGGAGTATGGGTAAGAGATAATGGAACTGGAGGAACATTTAACGCAGTAGCAGGAACTTTTACGCCCGCATTGGGAGCTACTTCGAGTACGTTCACATATACTGTGACTGGTGTAGCGCCATGTACTTTTGATGAGAGCTCGGTTACCATTACTATTAATTCTCAACCAAATGCTGGTTCAAATGGTTTGACAACTGTTTGTGAAACAGATTCAACGGTTATTGACTTGTTCAGTTTGATTACGGGAGAGCAAGCAGGTGGAGTTTGGGTAAGAAGTTCAGGGACAGGTGGTTCGTTTATTGCAGCTGCAGGAACTTTTACGCCAGCAATAGGTGCAACCAACAGTACGTTTACCTATACAATAAATGGAGTAGCGCCATGTTCAAATTCATTAAGTGTTGCTACAGTCAATATTAATGCTCAGACGAGTGCAGGTTCAAACGGTACAACTACAGTTTGTGAGACAAGCACAGTGGTTATTGACTTATTCAGTTTAATCACAGGCGAACAAGCAGGCGGAGTATGGGTAAGAAGTACAGGAACAGGCGGGACTTTTAGTGCAGCTGCAGGAACATTCATTCCAGCAGTTGGAGCAACCAACAGTACTTTTACCTATTCATTAACAGCAACAGCACCTTGTTTAAATTCATCGAGTGTTGCTACAGTCAATATAAATCCTC
>JAFLBS010000009.1 GCA_017303755.1 Flavobacteriales bacterium
CGCAGGATTCACATTTATCGTGTTGTACATGTATTGGGTATACTGAGCATCTTGTTGGGCATAACTCACTAATCCAATTAACATCAAAGCGAAATATAAAATTTTTGTTCTCATTTATTTTGGTGTTTATTCCGAGAGTATTGCTACTCTCGGAAGTTTAACTATTGTCTATTAATGTATAAATATCCTGCTCTTTCTTTTACGACACCGTTTGATTTGGTGTATTTAAGTACGTAGAAATAAGTCCCTTCTGGTAATTCAGAATCTTGTTTGATTGTTGATCTACCTTCTGATATTCCTCTGAATACTCTAGCATCATTATCATAGCCTTCAACATCATAAACTAGAACACCCCATCTGTTATAAATTTCAACTGTATTATTCGGGAATCGTTCAATTCCTTCAAGAATAAAGTAGTCATTTATTCCGTCATTATTGTTAGATATAGTGTTGTAAACTATAACATCACAAGAATCTGGTGCGTCATCGAAATCACATGGATCGAGAACAAGAATTGTAATCGTTGCGATATCACATACTGTTGGGTTCAACACTTGACAGATTTGGTAAGTTAACACATAAGTTCCTGGAGGAGTTCCAGCAGGAATAGTAACATTTCCATTTACATCAACTTGAGCTCCATTCACACCTCCGAAATCAATAATTGTAACGGTTACATCGGCTGGATCAATTGGATCATTGTTTAATGTATCATTATCAAATATTGAAACCGTTCCACCCGTTGCAGAGTTGATTGGTGTACTTGTGAAATCATTATCAACTGCATCAATTACTGGAGCTTCAACTACAATAATAATAGTTGCTGGATCACAATTAGTTGGATTCAACACGTCACATATTTGATAAACCACTGTGTAAGTTCCCATTGGTGTTCCTGCAGGCACAATCACATCTCCATTGTCATCAATTACTAGCCCTGTTAATCCACCATTATCAAGAATTGTGATGGTCACTTCGTCTTGAATCACTGGCAATAGGTTCAAAGTATCTTCACCATTTCCATTATTATCAAAAACATTACCTGGTATTCCACCATCAAATCCGTTTATTGGAGTAGATGATAAATCGTCATCCTCAGCAATAATTGGAGGTGCAGTAACTATAATTGTTACAGTTGCAGGATCACAGTTTGCTGGATTTGCTCCTGTTTCACACAAATCATAAGTAAATGTGTAGGTTCCAGCTGGCGTACCCGGTGCAACTGTCACAGAACCGGTTGTAGTGTCAAACAAGATTCCAGTTGGTAAGGCACTAGTCAATGTGATTGTTACTAAAGGTGTATTAGTAGCACTTCCATCTAATGTATCATTTACTAATACAGTTGGGATAGCAATTCCTCCTTCATAACCATTAACAGGTGTCGCGATGTTATCATCATCATTAGCAACAATTGGGTTAAACACAACAATCACTACTGTAGCTTGATCACAATTGGCAGGATTTGCTCCAACCTCACAGATTTCATATACTACTGTATACGTTCCTGATGGTGTATTTGGATTTACAGTGATAGTTCCATCTGGGTTTAAAGTAAGCTCTGTTGGAACTGTTATTCCAGTTAGAGTTACTTCACCTGGATTAGTTCCGATTACTGCTGGATTACCATCTAAGGTGTCATTTACAATTACACTTGGAGTACTATCTCCTGATGTAAGTGGTGTTGCACTGTAATCATCATCTACTGCATCAATTGGGTTAAGGACTACAACAGTCGCTGTAGCTTGATCACAATTCGCTGGTACTGCTCCAACCTCACAGATTTCATATACTACTGTATACGTTCCTGATGGTGTATTTGGATTTACAGTGATAGTTCCATCTGGATTTAAGGTAAGCTCTGCTGGAACTGTTACTCCTGTTAGAGTTACTTCACCTGGATTAGTTCCGATTACAACTGGATTACCATCTAAGGTATCATTTACAATTACACTTGGAGTAGTATCTCCTGATGTTAATGGTGTTGCACTGTAATCATCGTTTACTGCATCAATTGGGTTAAAGATAACTACAGTAGCTGTAGCAGTGTCGCAATTGGTTGGAATTGCTATTTCACAAATTTGATAAACAACCGTATATGTATCAGATGGTGTGCCTGGTGCTACTGTGATGGTTCCATCAGGGTTCAATGTTAATCCGCCTGGTACTGTTACTGGAGTTACTATTACATCTGTTGGATTAACTAAAGGACCATTTAAGGTATCATTATCTAATACACTTGGCGTTGTATCCCCACTTGTAAAAGGCCCTAAAGTATCATCAATAGCATCTATAGCAACTACAACTACACTTGCCGTCGCAGTATCACAATTTGTTGGGTTTAATACCTCACAAATTTGATATACTACTGGGTAGGTTCCATTTGGTGTACCTGGTGCTACTGTGATGGTTCCGTCAGGATTTAATGTCAATCCTGCTGGTACACTCACTGGTGTTAAGGCTACATCTGTTGGAGTTAAGATTACTCCATTCAAAGTATCATTCAATAATACACTTGGAGTCGTTCCGCCTGGTGCACTCGCTATTGAAGCTGGCGTATCGTCTATTGCGTCTATTGGCGCTGGAGTTACTACTACTGTAGCTGTTGTGGTATCACAATTCGTCGGATTTAAATTCTCACAAATAGTATACTCAACTACATAAGTACTCGCTGGCGTGTTAGGTGCAACTGTAATGGTTCCATCAGCATTTAAGGTTAAACCTGCTGGAACAGTTACTGGCGTTAATGTGATATCAGCTGGAACTACTGGTAAACCATTCAAAGTATCATTTACCAATACACTTGTTGGAGTTGTTCCTCCATCTGTTCCATTGATTGGGGTTGCTGTGTAATCATCAACTATAGCATCTATAGGTGCTGGATCAACTACTACACTCGCTGTAGCCGTATCACAATTCGTTGGTACTGCAATCTCACAGATTTGGTATACCACTGGGTAAGTACCCGCTGGGGTATTTGGCGCAACCGTTATTGTTCCGTCAGGGTTTAAGGTTAATCCTGCTGGTACTGTTACTGGAGTTAATGTAATATCTGCTGGCACTACTGGCGAACCATTCAAGGTATCATTTACTAATACACTTGGAGTGGTTCCTCCGTCTAATCCATTGATTGGAGCTGGTGTGTCGTCTACTGCGTCGATTGGAGCTACTACATCTACTGTTGCAATAGCAGTATCACAATTAGCAGGAACTGCACCTGTTTCGCATAATTCGTAAGTAATCGTATAAGTTCCTGAAGGTGTGTTTGGCGCAACAGTTAAGTTACCATCCACATCTACACTCAATGGTCCGTTTGAACCTGGTGTAACATCTGTTGTAGCAATTGTTGCTGGTGAACCATTTAAGGTATCATTTCCTAGAACACTTCCTGCTGGAGTTGGAGCTGGACCTGATGCTACTGTTGTAGCAGGATCATCAACTGCATCAATGGGGTTGAGAACAGTTACTGTTGCAATAGCAGTATCACAATTAGCAGGAACCACATTTAAGCCTGAAATTGGATCCGCTTCACATAATTGGTAAGTAATTGTATAAGTTCCTGAAGGAGTATTTGCTGCAAGAGTAACATCTCCGTTAGCATCAATACTTAAAGGACCATCTGCAGAAGGTGTCACATTGGTGTTAGTTGTAGTTACCGCAACACCACTTAAAGTATCGTTTGGTAGTACATTTAAAGCCACAACTGGTGCCGCTCCTGAAGCAAGTGTTACTGGTACATCATCAACAGCATTAATTTGACAAGCTGTTGATATTGCTCCATTTATCGCATTGGCATAAACTCCTGTGTATGAAGCAGTAGTTACCGTACCATCAACAGGATTAATAGATGGTGCACCTTGTCCGTAAACTCCGTTATCATTACCATCAGCTGAAGCTGAGTTGTAGTATTCGTTGGAATCTGAACAACCATCATTATCAGAATCAGTATCAAATGCGTTTGGTATTCCATCATTATCTATATCATTACATGCTGCATCGTATTCAAAAACTAAATAGAATCTATCTAGCGTTTGAGCAGTATTAGCAGGCGTTCCAGTGTAATCCAATTGAGTTACATTAAATTGATAATTAGAGAAATTACCATTCATACTTAATGTCCCTGAATTTTCACCTGCACCACAATTTACCATTGCTACTCCATTATTTCCACCTAAGTTTCCATGTCTGAAAGTTGTAGCGGTAGTTAAGAATTGGGGATCTGAATTTAAAGTAGTCATTGTAAAACCACCCAATGTTTGCCATGAAGAACTGGTAACTCTATTAGCTGCAGCTACAAATCTTGTTCCACCAATACCTGACATATGCATTACAGGATTTCTCATAACTTTTGGGGTAGTTCCTGTGGCATCAAAATACTCAACAGTTAACGTCCCTGAAGTTGATGGTCCTGTGTTAGCTCCTGTTTGAAGAGTCAATGCATTTGTTCCTGGAATTGGAGAGCCTGAATTAGTGGTAAAGAACGTACAAGTAGGATCTATACCTTGATTGAATCCAACACCACTATCCCAGAAATTAACATAATCTCCGAGAGTTACTCTAATTCTTGTATTATTAGGAACGTCTGTATACTCATAAACTCCAGCAGAAGGATTAGTCCAAACTAAAGTTCTAGCAGTATTACATGTTTCTACCGTATCTAGAATACCATCATTATCATCGTCTAAATCGGTTGTATCGTTAATTCCATCACCATCGTTATCAGGTTGTGGAATTGGTGTTATTGACGCTGTATTGTTAGTTAAGTTGGTATCCGTTTGATTACTAGTAATAGTTGCAGTATTAGTACAACCATTTTGACTAATAGCCGTAGCGACTACAGTTAAAGTGGCAGAAGCACCGTTATTTAATGTTCCCACCAACCATTCTCCAGTTCCACTATTGTATGAACCTACTGATGGAGTTGCAGAAACTAATGTATAACAAGTAGCCGACAACAAATCATTGACTATTGTATTGAGTGCGTTCACTGTTCCGTTGTTGGTAGCGGTAACTGTAAAAGTAACATTACTACCTATTAAAGGTGTTGCATTACTTACCGTTTTAGTTACACTTAAATCCGCACAACCTAAAGTTACATTCAAATTGGTTGCATTAGAAGTATAACCCCAACCCCAAGTGTTGATGACACGAACGTTTCCGAAATCATCACATTGTAAACCTGTATTTTCATTATTTGATGGAACAGTTCCCACGAAAGGAGCTGGAATAGTCTGAGTTGTATTTCCATTACCACTCCATGCGTGTGCTGGAGATAGGGTTCCTAAGAATGAATTGTTTAGACCACTACCTGTATAATTACTTGAAGATCCATTGGCTGTACCATCACAAACTCCTGCATTGTTATCAACATTGACTAAACCTGAGTCATCCCAATAAATACGTGAATTGGCTAATGGTACTGGTAAAACTAAACTTACTCTTAAACCGTTTTTATTCATCTCGGCATCGTACAATGGCAAGTTGAAACGTCCTTTTAAGAAAGTTAATGCTATATTAAAATTGGTTCCTGAAGGCACAGGAACTCCAGCTCCATTCAAACCATCCCAAGCTAAGGAATGATTTCCAGCTGTTACATCAAGATCTTCTAAAATTCGGTCAGCCGAAGCGGCTTGAAAACCTGGAACACCATTAAGATCTAACAATATTTGAACATCTCCAGCGGCTGCAATATTATAGTTGATATTATAATTTGGTGCACAACCTGAAATTGCAGGTGTTAGAAATGTTGGATTGGCAGGAATAGCAGCAATTGGAAAGGCCGATGGCGATGTATCAGGCACATTGACAAAAACCTTATATCCACCAGTCAAAGCTGGAGTTACTGCCGAATTTACTGATCGTCTTGTTGTGGTCCATACGCCTGGAGTTGAAACACCATATTTATTTACCGCAATATTAAATGCAATCGGTTGGAAACCTGTTTCAAAATCAATTCTAACAACTGTTTGGTCATCAGTATATGCATGAAACACAGGCTCAGCATTAGCTGGAGATACGCCCGCTGTAATTACAAAAGCTGCATCAGCTGCTGCGAAACTCCATTTGTCAGAATATAAACGTCCGTTAATGGTTGTAGCAGTAGCAGCTGGACCAGAAGCAACAGTGAAATCAAAAAGAGGCATGTACACTCTACTTCCTACTGTTGTTGTGATTGGTGTGTTACCATCAGCAGTGCTACTTCTATAAATAGAAATAAAATATTCACCATCTGCTGTTGGGTTAAACACTATAGGATTGTAACCTGTAGTTACACCATTAATGTTTGGACCTGCTAAAGCTTCAGCATGCGTATCAATACTACCGTTTGAATTGGCAGTAGGATCCCAAACACCTTGTTGAATAACAACAGCTGGTGCTGCTGAACTGTAGATACGGTAAAATACAACATTTGCTCCCAAACGATTATTAGGTGCTGTATTCACATAACCACGAGCATCAAACCCAAAATAAAGGTTTTCAGTAGCATTGTTGGTAATTAAAAACTTTACACGATTATCTTCCGCTGCATTAACATACGGACCAGCTACAATATCAGGAGCCGATAATAAACCTGTAATGTTTGCTGCGTTGGGCGATAACGTAGGCGTACCTTCGGCATAACCATTCACAGCAAAAAAATTGACTAACAACAACATAAAAGTGTTAATCAAGAATTTAGTAGAAGTAGTTTTATTCATGATATTGAATATTATTTATATGTAGGTTTTTAAAATTCACGCAAATTTAAAAATATTTTATTCTTATTATTAAAATTAATACTACAAAATTGTCTTAAATTTTTAATTTAAACGGTTTTTTGTGTCGTTCATCTATGCCATCTCTCTAAAATAGTCGCATCGTCCAATTGTTACCAAAGTATTAAGTTTTAAAATTGTTATTTTTAAAATGGGTTTTTTCTTACTAATTTTTATGTAAAAAAATAACTAAAGCTTTTTTTAATAAGTTAAAAGCTTGATATCAATTAATTTTTATAAAAAAAGAAGTCGTGTTACATGTTGCTCTGTTGACTATTTTGCTTTTTTGATAAAAAAATTCTTCATAAAAGCTTAAAAATAAAAAAATCAACAACACTATTCTTCTTTAGACAAAAATCTAAAAAAATCAAATTATTGCACATGACTAATATCATGTATAGCCACAAATCGCATTAAGATAAAGAAAGGAAGATTGTATGTTGAAGTGTATAAACAATCTGAAGATTTAACTCATAAATTTTCTTTGAAAACATCGGCCAAACCGATAATACTCATCACTTTGAGCTTTTCGAAAATTCTATTTTTGTAAGTACTAACCGTAGACATTTTCAAATCTAATTTGTTTGCAATCTCGAGATTACCATCGCCATCAACCAAAAGTTTGGCGATTTCAAATTCTCGGTTAGACAATTTCTCTAAAGGATTTTTATTGCTGTTAGATTTGGAAGTAGTTGCTAATTTTTCTTTTAATGAATCACTATAGAAATACCCTTTTTCAAAAAGTTGCTTTACAGCGATTTCCATCTTTTCTTCTGAACAAAACTTATTCAAAAAACCGTCTGCTCCATTTTGTATGTATCGCAATCCATACTGTTTTTCTTCGTGCGATGAGAAAACCAATATTTTAACATTAGGCTGTATCTCTTTTACTTCTTTCATTATCTTGATATTTTCTATCCCATTGATGTTAATATCAAGAAAAATCAAATCAAATTGAATGCGGGCAACCAAATCTAAAGTAGATTGATAACCTTCAGACTCATACACATTATACGATTTGAACTTGTCGTTTAAAAACAACTTAATCCCTTTTCTAACTACAAGGTGATCGTCTAAAATCAGTATATTATAGTGATTGCTCATTTTCATTTTATTTGGGCAAAGATACACTAATATATAAATTAAAAAAAGCTTCAATAATGAAGCTTTTAAGGTATAATTTAGATAGTTACTCTTCGTTCACTATGGCTTTATCTTTTTCAGTGTAGACACTTAGAGTTGTTGCTACACCTTGCTCATTCACCATTGTCATTTTAAAAGTGTCTTTTTCGGCTAAACCTCTAGAAACAAATCCGTTGAAGTTATTGTAAGAAACATTCATCTCTTTTAAATTGCTCAATCGTTCCAATTCAAAAGGAATAGTTCCTACAAGATTATTATCAAATAAAACTAATGATTCTAAGTTTTTTAGATTAGCAACTTCTGGACTTAATATTCCCGAAAATTTATTACTATTCAATTGAAGTACTTTAATACTTTTCAGATTATAAATGGCAGTTGGCAATTCTCCTGTTAATTGATTGTTGTACAAAGACAATAGCTCTAATTTTTGCAAATTGCTGATTGAATTCGGAATAGAACCTGTCAAACCATTCATAAACAATTCTAGAGAAACTAAGTTGGATGCCTTTGAAATTGATTCTGGAATAGAACCTTCTAACTTATTGAACGATAAGTTCAAAGAAACCAATGAGTTCAACTCTCCAATACTAGTTGGAATTTCACCTGTTAATTCATTTTTGAAGAAATTGATAGCTCTCACATTTTTTAAACCTCCTAAATCCGAAGGCAAAGTTCCTTTTAGATTGTTGTTGGATAAATCCAAACCAATCACTTTATCATTTTCTATTGCAACTCCATACCAAGTAGCAACTGGTTGGCTTAAATTCCATTTTGTTGTCCACGCAGAACCGTTTGTTGAGTTGTACAATGAAATTAAAACTGATTTTTCAGCTTGCGAAACTTCTGCAAATGAGAAGAATGTGAAGAAAATAGCGATTAAAAGGGTAATTTTTTTCATGGTTTGTTCGATTTGGTGATGTAAACTAATACAAAAAATCGTTTATAAGCAAATTTATTCGTTGAAATACGTTTTTGAATATTTAAAAAAGTAATTATCTTACAAATAAATATCTATTTTATTGTTTTTTTACTGTAAATTATACTTTGAAAAAAAATTATTACTTTTGATTCACTAACCAATAAATTATTAATTATGCCTTTTAACCCTATTGCCGTTTTGGTAGCAGCTCTTGCTACACTATTAGTCGGATTTGTCTGGTACAATCCAAAAGTTTTCGGAACCATCTGGATGAATGAAACTGGAATGACCGAAGAAAAAGCTAAACAAGGAAACATGTTGAAAATCTTCGGATTTACCATTTTGTTTTCTCTTATGATCTCATTAGCAGTTCCTGGATTAGTTATACACCAAATGGGAGCTTTTGGAATGATTGGAGGAGATCTAAACAAAGCTCTACCTTCTTACACTGCATTTATTGCCGATTATGGAGATGCTTTTAGAACTTACAAACACGGAGCATTACATGGTTTTATGTCGGGTCTTTTTATTGCTTTTCCAATTTTGGGAGTTAATGCGATGTTCGACCAAAAATCATGGAAGTTACTTTTTGTAACTGCAGGATATTGGATCGTGACCTTAACTATTATGGGAGCGATTATTTGCGGTTGGAAATAATTTAACATTTAATTATAATTGAATCGCTCTACTTTTGTGGGGCGATTTTATTTTGAAACCTACCTTTAACATATACAAGTCTGTTGGTGAATTACCAACACGATGGAATACTGTTGCCCAAAGCAATGTATTCCTGCAAACGCACTATTTAAATGTGTTAGAAGAATCAGCGCCAGTAAATATGCAGTGTTTTTACATTGGTATTTTTGAAAATAATGAACTTATCGGAGTTTCGTTAGCACAATATCTTGATTTAAACAAATTGGAATCGTTTGGCGAACGTGATAAATGTTTAAAAACCGCGGTTCGGAATTTTGTGTTTAAAAACTTTGCCTCTCATGTTCTTTTTCTTGGAAACAATATGATTACAGGTCAAAATGGCTATGCTTTTTCTAAAGAAATTGATTTTGAACATATTAGTGAGATTCTAACACAAACAGCCAAAGAGTTGACTTTATATTTCAAAAACAAAGGAATTAAAATCCACTTGGTTTCGTTTAAAGATTTTTATGAAGAATGTTCTACTGAACTTAAAAAACATGATTTTGCTGAAGCATACGAGTTCAATGCGCAACCCAATATGATTTTTTATTTGGATGAGAAATGGAAAAATGCTGATGATTACATAGCTGCTTTTTCAAAAAAATACCGCGATCAATACAAACGAGCTCATAAAAAATTTGACGGAATACAAGTTAAGAATCTTACTTACGAAGAAATTGCCCGTCACGAAAAAACACTCTACAACTTATACCATTACGTTGCTAAAAACGCTCCGTTTAACACTTTTTTCCTCTCTGAAAATCACTTTTCAACTATGAAAAAACAATGCCAATCCAACTTCTTGTTGTTTGGATATTTTTTGGGTGAAAAATTGGTTGGATTCCATACTTTACTACTCAACGGAACTGTTCTAGAAACCTATTTCTTGGGCTATGATGCCGAAGTACAAAAAGAGAATATGTTGTATTTAAACATGCTGTACAACATGACTGAATTTGGCATTGAACACGGATTTAAAAAAATTATTTTCGGGCGAACAGCATTGGAAATTAAAAGCTCGATTGGCGCAGTTCCAGTCAAAATGTCGGGATTTTTGTACCACAACAATTCTTTGATTAACAAGTACATCTCTAAAATTTTCCCTCGATTGGAACCTGAAATGGAATGGCAGCAACGGCATCCATTTAGATAAATTCCAAAAAACAAAAAACAAATTACAAAATCAAACCTTGATCAACAAATCCCAAAATTTTTGAACGTAGTAAATTCGTATGTAAAAGTTTGCTAACTTGGTCAAAAAAAAATGCTGTTTGAATTTGGGTTTTACTCTTCACTCCTACTTATTCCTTTTGCTCATGGAATAATTTATAGCATTTTACTTCTCATAAAAGCATACAAAACTGAAAACAAATCCAATTACTGGCTGAGTATTTTCCTCTTTCTTTGTAGTTTATTTATTGCACCATGGATGCTGGGTTTTGCGGGTTGGTATGACAATCAACCGTATCGAGACGTTCTGTTTTATACTCCGTTTCAGCAGTTGTTTTTTATGGGTCCAGTGATTTATTTCTACACTCAAAGTTTGCTGAATCCATCGTTTAAGCTTTCAAAGAAAGACATTTTCCATTTTTTTCCTGGTATATTTTACTTACTACTAATGGGCAGTTTTTTGCTGTACGACCAATTCATTTTTGGAGATTATTATTTCTATAAAGATGGAATGGATAAAGATTTTGAAAGTTGGTATCAATACAGCGGTTTTGCATCGATGACCATCTATTTTGGATTGAGTATTTTATACTACAACAAATACAAAAAACTAATCGTCCAAGTTACGAGCAACGCCGATACTCTTTTATTTCGATGGATTCGCAACTATCTTTTTGCCTTTTTAAGCATGATATGTATTCGACTTGCCTTTACATTATTAAGTATTATTTTCCCAAAACTCGATTCGTACCAAGGAACTTGGTGGTTTTTCCTGATGTTCTCTTTGATACTTTATTACATTGCCGTGACGGGTTATTCGAATTCGATTAGTTCGAAAATTTCATTTCGAATGTCAGTTTTTGATAGAAATCCGATTTTGCTTACTGATAATTCTGCTTCTGATAAAAAGGAAGAAGCTGTAATCGATATTGAACACGAATTAGTAGAACCCCAAGCTTCGCCCGAAATTGAAGGATGGAAATCGAAAATTGAAGACGTACTATTGACAGAAAAATTATACCAAAATCCGGAACTAACCTTAACTGATATTGCTAAGAAATTAAACACCAATGCAGCTGTGATTTCCAAAGCGATTAATCAAGGATTCAAAATGAACTTTAACGATTTGATTAATAACTATCGAGTTGAAGCGGTAAAAAAAATGCTGGAACAAGGCGAGCACAAAAAATCTACTTTACTCGGAATTGCTTTTGATTGCGGATTCAATTCGAAAGCCACTTTTAATCGCGCTTTTAAGAAAAACTCGGGTATTTCTCCAAAAGAGTACACAAACAAGATTTGAAACCTTAAACTTCACATCAAGCAATCCCTTTATTCTACTACCACTTTTAATCAATTATCATTTAAGACTTGAATAGTTTGGCTCAAATTATAATTTGAAGCGTTTGGTTATTGTTGTTACTGCAACTTTGCTTCGATAATAACAAATTAAAAAAGTATTTATGAAAAAATTATGTATCGCAATGAGTATGATTTTAGTATCAACTTTTGCAAACGCACAACTAAAAGGCTCTGGAAAAACCATTTCAAAAACGTATGATTACACCAACTTCGACAAGGTTTATTTTGAAGACATTGACGGCAAAATAGAAGTTGAAATTGGGAAAACGTGGAGCATATCAGTAGTTATTGATGATAATTTGGAAGAATTTTTAGAGGTGATCAAAAACGCAACTGAAAACGAACTAAAAATTATTTTTAAAAACAATGAGAACAATCGGAAGTACGTAGAAAATACAAACGTTAAAATCAAAATCACGATGCCAGAAGCTTCGGTTATTAAAAACTCTGGAAATAGTAATATTAAAGTTTCTGGAGTAGTTGGACGTTATTTTAGAATTGAAATTGCAGGAAATGGTGACGCGATTTGTTCAGGAACTGTTGACCAATTGGATATTGAAAAAACAGGAAACGGCGATGTGATTGCCAAAGGAATTGAGGCCAAAAATGCCAAAATCAAAAGTTCTGGAAACGGAGATGTTGTGGTCAATGTTGCTGAAAATCTAACCGCAAAAAACAACGGAAACGGAGATGTAAAAAACTTCGGAAAGGCAGCATTTGACTCATCATCAAAGTCAGTTGGTAATGGCGAATTACTACGTTTATAAGAGTTTCAATCATCAAAAATCAATCATGAAATTAATCACTAAAATCACACAACCCATTTTGCTGCAAAAATGGTGGCAAGATGCTTTTTTAGCTTTACCAAGAATCATTTGTGGTTACTTATTGACTGTTGAATTTGGAGCACCCAAATTTGGTTTGCCTTGGTCGCCATTAGACAACAATTTGAATTTATTTGAAGTTGCTTTTTGGTTTCCGAATGACGTGGCCGAATACGGTGGAATCTTTGCATTGTTTCCAGCCTTTTTCGCTTGGATGGGCGCATTTTCGGAAGGAATTGGCGGCATACTATTGTTGCTCGGATTTCAGACTCGAATCGCTTCTTTTTTGATTATTTGCACCATGCTTGTCGCTATGTTTATGCAACAATGGCAACAAGGAATGTGGAACATGTTGCCGGCCATGGGATTTTTATGGATTGGAATGTTCTACTTCATTTTAGGTTCAGGACGATTTGGTATTGACTATTTACTGACTAAAAAAACTCAGAAATCATGAAAAGTGTTATCGTATTCACATTATTTGTGATTAGTTTATTGATGTGCAGTTGTGTTCAAAAAACGCACAAACGAATCGTAGTAGTTACTTTGGATGTGTCTAAAGTTGACAACATTCAGTCGGTTGGAATTAGAGGAAACGGCCAACCTTTGAGTTGGGAAACGGATTATCCGATGCAAGAAATGGTCAAAGACAGTTTGTACAAAGCCATCATTACTACTGAAACAGGTTATTTATTTGCGGAAGGAAAATGCACGGTGAATGGCAATTTTGAATTGCAAGACCAACCCAATCGCAGAATTAATTTTGACACTAAAAACGACACTACTTTTGTTGATTTAGTGTTTGATAAAGAATAACTATTTAGCTTGATTTTTTTAGGAGATAACAACCATAAAAAGCTAAAATGAGTTCACCAAAACAACCAAAAAGCAATAGTGACGAAGGAATTCCATCCATTGTAAAACTAATCAAACGACCGAGCGCCAAACCCAACATAAAAAGGATGTTGGAAATTGTGGCAGCTTTCCAATAGTGTTTTTGAATCAAAGCCAAAGACCAGAAAAAAGCAAAAGCCAAATAAATTCCCATGATGGCTTTGTACACATTGTGCTCGTCAATAGAGTTGGGATGAATATCGAAGAGTAAATTAGGCTGAAAACCATAGACCAAAGCAACTGCAATCACAATTGGAATGGAAATGTAGAAGTGAAGATTTCGAACTATTTTATTTGCCATGAATTCAAAAGTACGAAAAATAGCTATTGAAATGATTTGCCCTAGCCCAGATTGTAGTGGAAAGCTTTTTATGAAAAAAGCTTACAATTTTTAGGGTTTCAAAGCGACCAACGGAAGCTCTTGAAACCCTATTAAATTGTTGCTTTTTGAATAAAAACTTGGAACGGAAAGCGGGATTGGCTACAAATTATCAATCTCGCCTTGCACGATTTCCCATTCTTCGAGGAGTTTGTCTAGCTCGGATTTCTTTTTGTTGTAGGCGATGAAGAAATTGGCATCTTCAATGTGTTTGTCGTAGTTGGAAGCCAAGGCTTTGTCATCGTTTTGGATGTCTTTTTCGAGTTGTTGAATCTGACTTTCGATTTTGCTTAAACGGTTTTGCAACGACTTATTTTTCTTTTGATCTTCGTACGAAAGTTTGTTGTTAGTATTCGCTTTGGCTTCTTCTTTTACAACGTCTTTTTTCTCTACTTCGCGCATATTTTCGAGGTTGCGTTGCTCGAGGAAGAAGTTGATATCGCCTAAATATTCTTTGATTTTTTGATCTTTGAATTCGTATACAATGTTCGACATTCCTTGTAGAAAATCACGGTCGTGAGACACTAAAAGTAAGGTTCCTTCGTATTTTTGGAGCGCGGCTTTAAGTACGTTTTTCGACTTTATATCAAGGTGATTCGTAGGTTCGTCCATCACCAAAACGTTGATGGGTTGCAACAATAATTTGCACAGAGCCAAACGATTGCGTTCGCCACCCGAAAGCACTTTTACTTTTTTCTCTACATCGTCGCCACGGAAGAGGAACGAACCCAACATGTCGCGCACTTTGGAGCGATTGGTGTCGGTTGCGGCGTTTTCCATGGTTTCGAGCAATGTGATTTCGCCGTCTAGATATTCTGCCTGATTCTGGGCAAAATAACCTACCTGAACGTTGTGTCCGAGTTTGATTTCGCCTTGGAATTCGAATTCGTTGACAATGGCTTTGATGAACGTGGATTTTCCTTGACCGTTCTGACCAACAAAAGCGATTTTACTTCCGCGTTCGACTAGAAGAGAAATATCTTTAAGAATGACTTTATCGCCGTAGGCTTTGGTCACATTTTCGGCTTCGATGACCACTTTTCCTGGCACTTTTGAAACGGGAAACGAGATGTTCATGACCGAGTTGTCGTCTTCGTCTACTTCGATGCGCTCCACTTTATCGAGTTTTTTGATGAGTGATTGTGCCATCGAAGCTTTGCTGGCTTTGGCACGGAATTTCTCAATCAATTTTTCGGTTTCTTCGATTTTCTTTTGTTGATTTTTTTGGGTAGCGAGTTGTTTTTCGCGGATTTCGTGACGTAATTCTAAATATTGAGAATACGGTTTATTGAAATCGTAGGCTTTTCCGAGGGAAATTTCGATGGTGCGATTGGTTACATTATCAAGGAACATTTTATCGTGAGAAACGATGACTACCACTCCGGGAAAATTACGTAAAAAACTTTCGAGCCAAATGATACTTTCAATGTCTAAGTGGTTGGTTGGCTCATCCAACAAAAGAATATCATTACTTTGTAATAATAATTTTGCCAATTCGATACGCATGCGCCATCCGCCCGAAAAAGTGTCGGTTTGATCATTGAACACTTCGCGTTTGAAACCTAAACCTAAAAGGATTTTTTCGGTATCACCAACGTAATTATAACCGCCGAGTAATTCGAAGCGATGTGTATATTCGGATAAATCTTCGATGATTTGGTTGTATTCTTCGCTTTCGTAATCCGTACGAGTGACTAAAAGATGATTGATTTGCTCTAGCTTTTTTTCAACCGCTTTGATTTCGGTGAAGGCTTCGTAGGCTTCTTCGAGAACTGTTCGGCCGTGTTCAAAATCGATATCTTGACGAAGAAAACCCATTTTGACTTCTTTTTCGGTGGCTATTTGTCCAGAATCAGGTTTAAAATCGCCCGCTAATATTTTAAGCATGGTTGATTTTCCAGCACCGTTTTTACCAACAAGACCAACTCTATCTCCGGCACCGAGCCTGAAAGTTACTTCTTCAAAAAGATACGTACCACCAAAAGAAACCGATAAATTATGAATATTAAGCATATAATTTGTGACAATTGTTACATTAGAAACTTTCGTAAAGAGTACCTTTGTAGAAAATTTTTGCAAATGTTAAAAAAAGGAACCGTAATAAATAGTATTTTAACAGGAAGTTGTCCTAAATGTCAAGAAGAAAGTATGTATGTGGTAAAAAACCCATACCAACTGAAGACTTTATACAAAATGCATGAAAAATGCAGTCATTGTGGAACTGTTTACAAAATTGAGCCTTCTTTCTTTTATGGCGCTATGTATGTAAGTTATGCAGTTTCGATTGCGTTTGGAGTTGCATTTTTTGTGATTACACATTATTTTTTACAAACGAGTTTACCTATTTCATTCATTACCATTGTGGCTGGGTTGATAGCGTTAATGCCTGTAATTGCTAGGCTTTCGAGAAACATATACATCAATCTTTTTGTTCATTTTGATAAAGATTGGAAAAACCATTCTTAAATCGTTTGATGTTGACATAATCGTCGAGCTCAACTTGATGCTCAATATGCTGAAATAACATTTTAGCCATTGATGGCGCCAACATTACTCCGCGCGTTCCTAGACCGTTGAGAAGATGTAGATTTCTGTGTATCGGATGTGTTCCGAGCATAGGTTTTCTGTCTTTTACAGTTGGTCGAACACCCGCATTATGGTCGAGTACTTCAAAATCACATTGAATAAGATCACGAAGTTCTTTTAGTAACTCTTCTTTTCCTTCTTGGGTTGGCGTATTGGTTTTGTCGGTCCAATTGTAGGTTGCTCCTACTTTGTACAAATCGTTTCCTATAGGCAATATAAAAATGGAAGTTTTAATAGTAACATCCAAATCCAAATTAGGCGCTTTAATAAGCAATAATTCACCTTTAGCTCCGTCAAGCGGCAATGAATTGAAAAATGGATTTAAAAGCATTCCAAAGCCTTCTGCGAAGACAATGTGTCGTGCTTTGAAGTCTTTATACTGAACAAAGTCGGCATGAAAAATAATTTCATTGTGTTGAAATGATTCTTTTAAATAAGAATTGTTTTTTGAAAGGTAGTTGATATAAGAATCGATAAGAACATTTGTGTCAACGTAGCCTGTTCGCAAAACTTCACCGTATCCGTAGGGTGAATCAATAGAATTATACTTTTTATTTACAATTGTAGTAGAGAGATAATCGGTCAAACCCGGTTTATCAGAAGCTGTAAACCAATTGTTCTGTTCTTCAATGGAAAAGTATTTTCGTAACAGTGGAATTTTAATATCAATTTTGACTTTTAATTTTTTCTCTATTTGAAGATAAAACTCATCCAGTAAATTGAGTTGTTCTTTGGATTGCCAAACTTCAGTAAATCGTTTTAGAATAACAGGATTGTACAATCCTGCTGCTACATAGGATGCCTTTTGTGAATTGTCATTGAAAACAATAATTTGTTTGCGATGACTTAAAGCAGTTTCTGCAAAACAAATTCCAGCTAATCCTGAACCAACAATGATATAATCGTACATAATAAAATAGAGCAAAAAAAAAACTCTCACCAAAGGTAAGAGTTTTTTATATTTTGAAAACTAAATATTAGTAGTTCCACATGTCTTGCTCGAAATTACGAATCTTCTCTTTTACTCTTTCTGATTCTAATAATTGCATTTGAGCATTTTCTTTCATGTAATCTTGAATGGTTCTGTCACCGTAGACATTTTCCTCCTTGTAAATCACTCCGTTGAAGCGACGTGAATTTAATAAGTGGTCAAATGAAATTGGCATCGCAGAGTTCTTGTCGTTGAACGACTTGGCTTCGTGCAATACATCTCTTATTGCAGGGAAATAAACCCAAAACAATTCGATTGCATCTGTATTACCTTTAGCTTTATCTCTAGCTTCTGTTGCAATTGGACAAATAGCAAGCAGACGATATTTCAATTCACTTTGACGTTTGTCAAAATACCAAAAACCTTTGATTTTATATCCTGAAACATCAGCTGCACTTAAAACAGTTTCGTTGATGTATTCTGCTGATAAAACTTTAGCTCCTGATTTATAGTCATCGTAATAATTATTGAATTCGTCAATACCAGCTTGAGTGGTATCTTTGAATTTAAAAACAGACTCTATATCAGCTAACGATTTCTTCGCATTGAAATAATCATCACCATAAACCTCAGTAATCTTACCTTCTTTGATTCCATTCAAAAGAACTTGAAATAATGATCTTCTTTCTTTTCCAACAAAAGCAGTATCTACTGGATAATACAAAGGAAAATTAATACGTTCATCTAAATCGATTACTTCCCACATGGTTTTACCCATAAGTACATCTCTGTCATGAACATAACCATAAGGAAGCGGTTTGTCGTTATCAGATTCTAATTGAGCCGCAGTTTTTTTACCAATCTCTGCTGGTGTTTTTGCGTTCAACAAATTAGATTGTGCAAAAGAACTGTAAGCTCCTAAGACACTAAAAACAACTAATAAAAGGTTTTTCAATTTCATATTATTATTATTTGTTATTTAAGTTATATCGATAACGAAGAACCTAAATTTTTATTGTATTTCGTAAATTGCAGGAGCAGCAGTTTTCATTGCTACACTAACCCCACTTACTCTTGTTTTGATGTCAGAAACAGTGATTTGATCACCAGCTTTAGCTCTTGCTAATGCAGCTTTACATCTACCATCAACTTTATTTCCATTTACAACAATAGAAGCCTGTCCAGGAACTTTGAATGCAAATTGAGTAACTTCAAAATTTAAATCATAAACAAAATCAGGTAACATTGCTCCAATAGTAGAAGCTTCTAAACGAGATTTTGCTCCTTTTTGGTAACCAGGAGTTCCTCCAATTGAACCAGCTGGAGCTGGAATATTCTTGATTCTGAAAACTTTCTTATCAGAAACTACTTTACCATCAGTCATTTTACCTGAGGCAGTAACTGTTACTTCAGTACCAGCACCAGGAGTTAAATTATATTTACCTTTTCCACCACCTGGAGATAAACCAGGAGCTGAAGCCGTTACGTTATTATCTCCAATACCTGCAAACGAAATTGTTAATGGATTTGGTAATCCACGATACACAACATTCATTTTATCAGCAGATATATTTGCTGAATTTGGTCTAGGAACAACAACATACTTACCTTGGAAAGGTAATTTAATTGGTTTACCACCTTCAATAAAGTTGAATGAACCTGATAAAGTTTGCTCACCTACAGCACCAGCAGTAGTAGAGATAACAGCTTGACCATTTTCTAATCTACCTGGACCTTGGAAACCTGTGAAATTAGCATTTGGATCATATTTACCAAGTACAACTTTTCCTGTTACAGGCTCACCTTGAAAGTAAACGTTTTTATCTAAAGCAACAATAGCTTGAAATTTGCTGTATGAAGCTTCACTAACAGCCGCTTTTCCTAACGCAGAACTGATTACATCAGATTCAGCTTTTTTAACATCATTTTGCCAAGCCGACAACTTAGCTAAAGAGGCAATTGCTGGGAAACCTTTAAAGTGGTAATCTAAAAATTCAACTTTAATGCCTTCTTTATTTTTAATATCTGACAAATCAAATTTTGCATTTACTTCATTCAAAATTGGCGCATATTTTCTATCAGACAATGCCGCTTTCATTTCAGTTGTGTAAGCTTGAATTGCAGCGATAACTTCTTTACCTCTTTTGGTGTAACCATCACCAGTAAACCAACTATGATCTAAATTATCTGCTTTGTCCATAGATTCATAAGGCAATTTTCCATCTTCCATTTCAACACCTTTCAAAACTTCTGATTTGAGTGTTCCTATGAATTCATAGAATTTTTTTGAAGCCGCTTCAACTTTGTGTGCAGTTGCAGCCGCAGCAATAAATTCTCCTTTTGCTTCAGATGCTTTTGTATCTAAAGCTTGCAACATAGACTCATTTGTAGTCTTTGCAGTGTTTGTTGCTCCTTCAAATCTTTCATTCATCAAACCAAAAGCCGAAAGAACTTCTTTTGACATATTCATTGCCAACATTGCGATGAAAACCAAGTACATCAGGTTAATCATCTTCTGTCTAGGGGTTAATTTTCCTCCTGCCATTTTTTCTAATTAGTTTTTAAGTTAATTTAATTAAATTTTAGTTTAAAACTAATTATCCTTTGTTACTCATTGCAGAAAGCATTCCACCATATACATTGTTTAATGTAGATAAGTTAGAAGTTAAAGACTGCATTTGGTCTTTTAATTTTAAGTTGTTTTCAGCAACCTCATTGTTGATTTGAGCGTTTCTTTCAGCGCTTTGTAATTGAGCTTGGTATAAACCATTTAAAGCCTCCATTTGAGTTGCAGCTTTACTCATTTCTTCAGCGTATTTCTTTTGACCTGCCATAGCATCTACAGTAGGAGATATTGATTTAGCAGCACCTTCAAAATTTCTGATGCTATTTCCTAAACTTTCCATTAAAGAACCGTCAATTTTAGCTTCTTTAAGTAAGTTGTCTAATTTTTGTGATAATAAACCTTGAGCCTCTTTAGGATCTTCTTTTTTAGCAGTTTTTGGCTTAGCCTCACCACTTGCTAATTCTGGGTAAACAAGAGACCAATCAAGTTCTGCTGGTGGCGCTTCAAAAGCTGACAAAGCAAAGATAGCAGCCTCTGTTAAAAGACCAATAGTTAACATCACAGTTCCTGTTAATGGTCCTAGTTCAAAGTGAGCAATTTTAAATAAAGCTCCAATGATTACAACCGCTGCGCCCATACCGTAGGCAAAGTTCATTAGTTTTGGTGATAATAATGCCATAATAAAAAAAATTTTAGTTAGTTAAGTTAATATAATTAAAGTTAGTTAATTTTTAAAATTTAAAGTTTTACACGTTTACCGTTACCTGTAGTTTGTGTTCCCATGTAATCTTGAACTGTACGGAAACCGATGTAACTTCTAGCTGTATCTTGATATTCGAAATCTCTAGTTCCAACTTGCAAATAATAAGATACATCTTTCCAAGAACCACCTCTAACTACTTTACGTTTGTTAGATGTATCAGGTACATTTGGATTCATTGTAGAAACATATTCGTATGAAGCTGGATCGTAAGAAGAATCAGTCCACTCAGCCACATTTCCTGCCATATTATATAGGTTGTATCCATTTGGTTCAAAAGATTTAGCCTCTACAGTATATAACGCTTGATCAGCAGCATAATCTCCACGATTTGGTTTAAAGTTTGCCATAAAACAACCTCTGTCGTTTTTAGTATATGGCCCACCCCAAGGATATGTTGCCGATTCTAAACCACCTCTAGCAGCATACTCCCATTCTGCTTCTGTTGGAAGACGGAATGAATTAATCAAATCTCTTCCTTTTTTCTTAGACTTGATGTATGTGTTTTTGTTAAGAGTTCTCCAAGCACAAAATGCTTTAGCTTGTTTCCAACTCACACCAACTACTGGATAATCACCATAAGCTTGGTGCCAAAAATAATCATTGTGCATTGGCTCATTATATGAGTAAGCAAAATCTTTAATCCAAACAGTTGTATCAGGATAAACTTCTTGTTGTTCTGTTTTTATGAACTTACTTCTTTTACCAACTTTAGCTTTGGCTGCAGCTTGAATATCCATCCAAGAATATCTGAACTTAAGTTTTTTCACATCAATAGTTCTCAAACCATTATATGCTTCAGCAGCAGGCAGATACATTGAGTCCATTACTTCAACGTAATACTCATCTGGGTATTTTTTAGTATCAGTAATTAATTTCACTTTTTTATTCAATCTACGACCCGCAAATTGATCATCATCTGTACCAACACTATAGTAGTTTTCATACATATATTTGTCGTAAGGAGTCATTTTTTCTGGATCTTGATCAGCAAAAGCAAAATCCCCAATACTTCCTGAAGTTTTACCTTTTCCACCTTTTCCGCCTGAACCTGGTTTTACACCAACTTCATCAGCAAGGATAGCCAATCTAACGCGAATAGTAGAGTCTTTCACCCATTCTACAAACTGACGATACTCACTATTGGTAATTTCAGTTTCATCCATATAAAATGATCTAACTGTTACCGTTTTGGTAGGTGCATCTTGTACATTAGCTAAATCATCATCTGATTTACCCATGATAAATGCTCCACCTGGAACTAATGTCATTCCATATGGTTTTTCTGGATGCCATTTTCTTCCTTTAACACCTACTAATTCACCTTTGTCGCTGGATTTTCCACAACTTATTAATAGAGTTAAAACAGATGCAAATGCGATGATCTTCTTCATATAATTTGGGTTAATTTTATATACTATTTTTAAGGCCGTAAACCTATTTATAATTTTTGAAAAAAACAATTAAAAATGTTTAAAATTTAATTTTGTCGATTCAAAACTACAATTTGACGATTCAAAACTACAATATTAATTATTTCGATAAAAATATTTTCTCGATAAAATGCTTAAAAAATCGATTAAGTGCATTTTTAATTGTTTTTTGTAATCTAAAATTTACATTTTATGTCTTTTTTTGCATTTCAAAGACACTACAAAATATTTTTCCTTTGAGCCTTCCACCATCTTTCTGGAAACTCGTGATTGCACGCAGCAAGATAATCTTCATGGGTGCACGGTAATAACGTATTCTTTTTTAATTTATTGTTAACATTTGTAAAAAAAGGTATTTCTATCCACCAACGCTCAGTTTTATTGCTTTTAAAGAAAACAATTTCATCATCTTCAAACGTAACAATGTACTTTATATAGTCTTTTTTTGACCCAAACGGATACTCATTGGACCTAAAATGTACACCTTCTATAAAATACCAGAGAATTTGTGAAATCAATACTGCTTCTCCTTCTGTGTTATTGTGATTAAAAACCCCCAAACAAGATACTTTGTCGCTGATTCCTGCATAGCGTGAAAGTGAACATATCTCTTTTCCATTGAAACCATTTGGAATAAACTTCTTACTATATCCTGAATCTGATGATTTAACAGAGGTCATATCAATACTTACAATATCAGCGTCTCTAAATACAGGTTCTGCAACAGTAATATTATTGCAAACTTCTCCTAATCGATAAGCATCAAAATACAATTTTTCGATTAAATCAATTTCCTCTTGTGAGTTGAAATAAGTTTGATAACCAATATTACTGTAATTGAATAGATTGTTTGGTTCTTCAATAATAATTTTTGACAAATAGGAATCTTTAGTAATAACCTCTTCTTGTTTGCCAATATCAAACTTACTATCTATCGAAACTAAATTAACCATTTGTTCCAACTTATCATACGCTCTATAAACCGCATAAGTTAAATCTTGTGTTCCACCTATTATAATAGGTATGATTTTTTTCTTGATTAAACTTGAAACAATACTTTGAACCGCAAAATATGTATCATCTAATGAATTTCCAGGCAAAACATCTCCTAAATCGGCAATAGATGTTTCCCAATTCCCAGGAAACAAAGAATAAAATTCTTTCCGAATGTAATTTAAGTCTGTATCAGAATGATTTGTAGAATCTCCTCTTTTTTCAAGAACTCCAACAACAGCAATTATAACCTGATTAATATCGGGGAAATCAGCTTGTGTGTGAAAGACCACTTTACTCCCTAAATGTTGTGTCGATAATTGATCTACAAAATCGATAATTTCTTGAGAAACGGGTTCTAAAAAATCAAATTCCATTTATTACTTCTTTTTTGTAGTCGTTTTTTTTGCAGCAGTTTTCTTTGCTGGTGCTTTTTTCGCTGGTGTTTTTTTCTCAATAAGCTCTTTCACTTGATCTAAAGTCATTTTCGCTGCATCTACATCTTTACTGAGTTCAATTTTAATTTTCCCTTTGGTAATAACCGAACGACCCCAACGTGCTTTCTCAACTTTAATTCCTTCCTCTTTCCAATCGTGAATTACTTTATCCACTTCTTTTTGAAGCTTATCTTGTATCAATTCATTTAAATCCGATTGAGATAAATTATCGAAATTGTATTTTTTACTTACATTGATGAACATGCCATTCCATTTGATGAATGGTCCAAAACGACCCACTCCTTTTTGAATGGGTAAACTTTCATACGTTCCGATTGGAGCATCCGCTTGAGTTTTTTCATCAATCAACTCTTGAGCAATATCCATCGTTACATCCATTGGATCCATTCCTTTTGGCAACGAAATAAATTGTTTGCCAAAACGCACATACGGACCAAAACGACCATTGTTCACTTCAATTTCTTCTCCTTTATAAGTTCCTATTGCTTTTGGTAGCAGAAATAAATTCAACACTTCTTCTAAAGTAATGTTTCCTATATTTTGATCTTGACGCAAACTTGCAAATTGTTTATTATCATCATCGATATCTCCAATCTGAGCCATTGGACCAAATTTTCCTAAACGAACCGAAACCTGTTTACCTGTTTTTGGATCTTTGCCTAAAATGCGTTCACCACTTTCTCTTTCAGCATTTTTCTCTACATTTATAACATTCGGATGAAAATGATTATAAAAATCGTTCATCATTTTTGCCCAATCTACATTTCCTTCTGCAATTTCGTCAAAATCTTGTTCGACTTTGGCTGTGAAGTTATAATCCAAAATAGTTTCAAAATTCTTCACTAAGAAATCATTTACAATAATCCCGATGTCTGTTGGGACTAATTTTCCTTTATCTGAACCCACATTTTCCGATAGAACTTGCGATTTTACTTCTAAATTTTTAAGTGTAAGTTGATTGTACTTTCGCTCCTGACCTTCAAAGTTTCCTTTTTCAACATACGTTCTAGCAATGATGGTAGAAATAGTTGGCGCATACGTTGACGGACGACCAATCCCTAATTCTTCTAATTTCTTAACCAATGAAGCTTCAGTATAACGACTTGGTGGACGCGAAAAACGTTCAGTAGCAGTAATATAATTATTGGTCAACTTTTCATTAACACGAAGTGCTGGCAACATTCCTTCTTGTTCTTCATCGTCATCGTCACTTCCTTCTAAATACACTTTTAAGAAACCTTCAAATTTGATTACTTCTCCAGTTGCTGAAAATGTTTCACTATAATTGTTAGCTTCAATTTTTACATTGGTTCGTTCTAATTCAGCGTCGCTCATTTGAGAAGCCAACGTTCTTTTCCAAATCAATTCATACAAACGTGCTTGATCACGCTCAACATTTACTGTATGACGCGACATATCAGTTGGGCGAATGGCTTCGTGGGCTTCTTGCGCTCCTTTTGACTTTGTGTTGAAACTCCTCGGTTTACTGAATTCTTTTCCGTAGTAACTCGTAATTTCAGCTTGCGCTGCGGCCATAGCTTCTTGTGAAAGATTCACACTATCCGTTCTCATGTAAGTAATGAGTCCGGCTTCGTACAAACGTTGTGCGATTTGCATGGTGATTCCAACAGGTAAATACAATTTACGCGCAGCTTCTTGTTGTAAAGTAGACGTTGTAAATGGTGCTGCTGGTGATTTTTTTGTTGGTTTGGTTTCTAGATCACCAACTTTATAGGTGGAACCGATATTTTTAGTTAAGAAATCTTCTGCTTCTTTTTTGGTAGCGAAGTTCTTTGGTAATTTTGCTTTAAATGATTTTCCAGCTTCATTAGTGAATTCGGCAGTCACACTGTAGGATGCGTCGGCGTTAAAATTTTGAATTTCTCTTTCGCGTTCCACGATTAATCGAACGGAAACCGATTGCACACGACCTGCTGACAAACCTCCTTTTACTTTTTTCCACAAAACTGGAGACAATTCATAACCTACTAATCGGTCTAAAACTCGTCGTGCTTGCTGTGCATTTACAAGATTGTAATCTATTCCGCGTGGATTTTCGATGGCTTTTTGAATAGCGGTTTTGGTAATTTCGTGAAAAACTATACGCTTGGTTTTTTTCGGATCTAGTTTTAATTCTTCTGAAAGATGCCACGAAATCGCTTCTCCTTCTCGGTCTTCATCGGAAGCTAACCAAACCATTTCGGCATTTTTAGCTAATCCTTTTAATTTGGTTACCAATGCTTTTTTATCGGCTGAAACTTCGTACTTGGGTTTAAATCCGTTTTCAACATCTACACCTATTTCTTTCGACGGTAAGTCGGCAATGTGGCCATAACTCGATTCTACTTGATAATCAGAACCAAGAAATTTCTCGATAGTTTTTGCCTTTGCGGGTGACTCAACGATTACTAAATTCTTTGCCATTTGGGATTTTTTTTGTTTTATTTTGAAGGATCAACCCTAAAGTATCACGTGGCAAAAGTAGATGTTTTTTTTAAATTTTATGGATTTTGAACTTTTTTACAATTTAATTTTAATTGAATTGAGCAAATTAACCCTTTTTTACTTTTTAATGAAGCTGAACGTTTTTTGACCAATTCTTAGCAGGTAAACACCACTATTTAAAGTTGTCACATCAATTGCATCATCATCAACTTTACATTGATTAATGATTTCTCTACCCATTAAATCCAAAATAGTGAAATCTAATATTTCATCATTGCTAAAACCACTAATTCTTATTGAATCAAATGTAGGATTAGGATAAATAACCACATCGGTTTTTTCGAAAGAACTATTTGCCAAACTATTATAACTGATTTTTGTAACAAAAGAATTTAAAAAATTATTAGTGTTTGAAAAAGTAAACGAGTCAAGTGTAAAAGTTGGATTGGTATAGTATCCTGAGTAAAACAAATCGCCTTGATTATTCATAGTTAGTCTTTTTACAGCTTCAGTAGATATAAATGAAATTGCACTTGAACTTTTGACCCATTCACACAAACCATTTGAATTGAACTTAGAAATAAAGATCGCTGCATTAGATGCAGAACTTACATTAATCCCATTAAAGTTAGCACTTCCAAAAAAATTACCTGAAACATACAAATTACCATTTGCATCAACAACACTACTTGCTACTTTAGCGGTGTTTCCCGTATTTGTTGCCCAGATCACATTGCCTGATCCGCTAAGTTTCGAATTAAATACTTGCCCAGAGTTCGAATACATAATAACTCCGTCTATATTTAACGAACTACTTTGAAAACTCCCTGTCAAAAAAAGATCTCCACTAGAATTTAATCCTATAGAAGCAATAAAATCATTGTCATTTCCTCCATAACGATTTGCCCAAATTAATTCTCCATTTGGATTTAATTTTACAATTCCAAAATCTGAGAAGTAGGAAATTCCATTTGACAGATTACTATTGTTGTTCAAAATTGTACTCTCGATTTGGATGGATTGACTAGCGAAATTAAACCCAAAGTAAGTATTACCATCTGAATCAATCTTAATTGTTTGCGCCGATTCTGCCGCCATTCCTCCAATTTGTTTCACCCACAAAAAATTACCATTCAAATCATATTGGGCAACAAATAAATCTGTAAAGTTGGTATTGGTATTGGTTAATACCACTGATTCAAACATCAAAGAACTTGTCCCAAAACTCCCTGAAAGGGAAAGTTTACCTGAGTCATTCACATCAATAACTTCAGAAGTTGCGGATGCAGAAGCACTGATCTTTTTGGCCCATACAACATCACCATTCGCATTATATTTAGCTAAAAAGAGATTCGAATTTGCAGAACTTGTTAATACAAAACTGCCTATCGTTACCGAGGTAGAGGAAAAACTACCAAAAACATAGACATTCCCTTCAGAATCTACATCAATAGCCTTTATCCGCTCTGAAAGCGAACCTCCTATAGTCTTAATCCACAATATACTTCCACTTGAATCGTATTTTACTAAAAAAGCATCTGAATAAGCTGTACTTGATGTATTACTAACAGTTGTAGAATTAAAAACACTTGAAACACTGTCAAAGTAACCTGCTCCATAAACATTACCACTATTGTCTGACGCAACAGAATAAATGCACTCATTTCTTAAGCCTGAAATATTCTTAGCCCAATCATAAACTGGAGTTTGAGCAAACAAAAATGACTTTAAAGAAAAGAAAAGAAGAAAAGAAAAGAAGACTTTCATAGGTCTAAATAATTTTCAGTAAATATATTATTTTTTCTTTTTAGCTTTCAAAAAACTGTAATAGTTTGTTAAACATTGTCTGCCATCTTGTCATATTTTACAATTTAGTATTATCTTTGCAATCCGATTAAATCGAAATTATTTACATGGAAAAGGAAATTGACGAAAAAAAGCAAGGTACGAGTCTTGTTTTAGAAGTAAAAGCAGAAAACACTAAGAAACTTTTTATAGAAAGTTACGGTTGCGCTATGAATTTTAGTGATAGCGAAATTGTAGCTTCAATATTGACCGAACAAGGTTATAACACCACACAAAATCTGGAAGAAGCCGATCTGGTGTTGGTCAATACGTGTTCGATTCGCGACAAAGCCGAGCAAACCATTCGCAAGCGTTTGGAGAAATACAACGCGGTAAAACGCAGTATCAATCCGAGTATGAAAGTGGGCGTTTTGGGTTGTATGGCCGAGCGCTTGAAAGACCAATTTTTGGAACAAGAGAAAATTGTAGATATGGTGGTTGGTCCAGATGCGTACAAAGATTTACCCAATTTATTAAAAGAAGTCGAAGAAGGTCGCGATGCCATTAACGTCATTCTTTCCAAAGAAGAAACCTACGGCGATGTTGCGCCCGTTCGTTTGAACAGCAATGGTGTGAACGCTTTTGTATCGATTACGCGCGGTTGCGATAATATGTGTACGTTTTGCGTAGTTCCTTTTACACGTGGACGTGAGCGCAGTCGTGAGCCACAAAGCATCATGGAAGAAATTCAAGATTTGTGGAACAAAGGCTTTAAAGAAGTGTGTTTATTAGGTCAAAACGTAGATAGTTATCTTTGGTATGGCGGCGGATTGAAAAAAGATTTTGACAAAGCTACCGAAATGCAAAAAGCCACAGCAGTTGATTTTGCTCAATTACTAGAACTATGTGCCATTCAGTTTCCGAAGATGCGTTTTCGTTTTTCGACTTCGAATCCGCAAGACATGCACGAAGAAGTATTGCATGTGATTGCCAAATACCACAACGTTTGTAATTACATTCACCTGCCTGTTCAAAGCGGAAGCACACGAATCTTAAAAGAAATGAACCGTCAACATACGCGCGAAGAATACATGGAATTGATTGATAAAATCAAACGTATCATTCCGGATTGCTCCATTTCGCAAGATATGATTACTGGATTTCCTACTGAAACCGAAGAAGATCATCAAGATACATTGTCGTTGATGGAATATGTAGAATACGACTTTGGTTATATGTTTGCCTATTCAGAGCGACCAGGAACATTGGCAGCACGAAAAATGGAAGACGACGTTCCTGAAGAAGTAAAGAAAAGACGATTACAAGAAATAGTTGATTTACAGCAAATTTTAAGCGAGAAAAGAACACGCCGTTTTTTGGGTGAAACCGTTGAAATTTTGATTGAAAAAGAATCGAAAAAATCAAATGCACATTGGTCAGGAAGAAATTCTGAAAATGTAGTTGCTGTTTTCCCAAAAGAAAATTACAAGGTTGGCGATTATGTATTAGTAAAAGTAAACGATTGTACTACAGCCACTTTGATAGGAGAAGCAGTTGGGTATAGTGATATGCAAGGTTAGATAGTTTAATGTGGTTTAAGATGGTTTAAAATAGTTTAAAATAGTTTAAAATGTTTAGATGATTGAACAGACTTAAACCTTTAAACAACTTTAAACTTGTAAACAAATTCAAAAATGGAATCAGTTCAAAACATAAAACAACGATTTGAAATCATCGGAAACGATCCGAAGCTCAATCGTGCGGTAGAAAAAGCCATTCAGGTTGCTCCTACTGACATTTCGGTATTGGTGGTTGGTGAAAGTGGTGTTGGTAAAGAAAGTATTCCGAAAATCATTCATTCGCTTTCGCATAGAAAACACGGAAAATACATTGCAGTTAACTGTGGCGCAATTCCAGAAGGAACCATTGACAGTGAGCTTTTTGGACACGAGAAAGGTTCGTTTACAGGCGCTACTGGTGCTCGTGATGGTTATTTTGAAGTGGCCGATGGCGGAACGATTTTCTTAGATGAAGTAGGCGAATTACCACTAACTACTCAAGTGCGTTTATTGCGTGTGTTGGAAAACGGTGAATTCATCAAAGTAGGTTCGTCGCAAGTACAAAAAACCAACGTTCGTATTGTAGCGGCAACCAACGTAAATATGTTTGATGCCATAGAAAAAGGAAAATTTAGAGAAGATTTATATTATCGTTTAAGCACTGTTGAAATTGCGCTTCCACCGTTGCGTGACCGAAAAGAAGACATTCATTTATTGTTCCGAAAGTTTGCATCCGATTTTGCTCACAAATACAAAATGCCAGCGATTAAGCTAGATGATGATGCAGTAAAATATTTACTGAGTTATCGCTGGAGCGGAAACATTCGTCAATTGCGAAATGCAGCGGAACAAATTTCGGTGTTAGAAACCAAAAGAGAGATTTCGTTGCAAACCTTAATGTCGTATTTACCTCAAGATGGAAGTCATTTGCCAAGTGTCATCAAAGACAAAAAGAGTGACGATTTTTCTACTGAAAGAGACATTTTATACAAAGTGCTTTTTGACATGAAAAGTGACCTGAACGATTTGAAAAAACTGACTTTAGAATTGATGAAAAACGGCTCAAAAGTGCAAGACATCAATCCGAGTTTAATTCAGAAAGTATACGGAAAAACCGAAGAAAATGCTTTTTTTGAAGAAGAACCACGCATGGAAATGATTCCGACAAATAACGAAGTGGAACAAGAAGAATTTGATGACGAGGGAGACGATTCAAACTATCTTTTTGCAGAAACGGTTGAGGAAGAAGAAGTACTCAAATTAGAACAAAAGGAAATTGAACTCATCAAAAAATCACTGGAAAGAAACAAAGGAAAACGAAAAGCAGCAGCCGACGAATTGGGAATTTCAGAACGAACTTTATACCGAAAAATTAAACAGTTTGATTTGTAATTAGTACTTTCGCTAATCTCAAAACTACAGTTTAAATACATTAATTCTAAATGAATAAAATAAAATACATCCTATTATTAATTGTAGCACTAACGTTCAACAGTTGTAGTGTCAAATACGGATTTACTACTGTAGGTAAAATCGACGCCGAAACCTTTCAAGTTAATTATTTTCAAAATAATGCCGATTTGGTTGAGCCCGGAATCGAACGAACTTTCACTCTTGAACTTCAAAAAATCATCCAAAATCAAACCAATCTGAACTTAGTTTCTTCGGGTGGAGATTTATTGTACGATGGTGAAATTGTTGAATACCGCGTAACTCCAATGACCGCAACTGCCGATCAATTGGCAGCTCAAAGTAGACTTACTGTAACCGTAAACGTTCGATTCACCAATAAAAATAAAGAAAAAGACGATTTCGAAAAACGCTTTTCATTTTACTACGATTATGCTGGAGATCAACAATTAACTGGCGGACAATTAACCACCGCTTTATCCGTAATATTTGAACGAATTACTCAAGATGTCTTTAATGAATCACTTGCTAAATGGTAATTATTAAGTAACGTTTTCAAAAAACTTGAAACTTGAAACCTAAATGAACCTAACCGACTACACCTATCTAATCAACAAACCCGACGCTATGAACGAGCGTCACCATGCTTCGTTAGAAAAAGTTGTCGAAGAATTTCCTTATTTTCAAAGTGCTCGTGTGTTGCGATTGAAACATCTTTACAACCAAAACAGCTTCATTTATAATTATGCTTTAAAAGTAGCTGCAGCGTACACAACCGATCGAAGTGTGCTATTTGACTTCATTACTTCTCCTTCTTTTACCACAGTTCAAAATGGATATTACGATCAAAAACTAGCTGAATTACTCAACATCAATGTCATCGGAAGTGAAGTAATTGACGGAGTTAACAAGGAAAGTGAAGTATCAAGTAAACCAAATTCATTAGAACAATCGATTTTATCCTCTATTAAAGAATCGGATCAACCTGATGAAGATACCGTCAAAATTCCTCAAAACGAAACCGAAATCACTGAAACCAAACTAGAAATCGGCAAACCTTTGGATTTTTCAATAAACGAAAAACACTCGTTTCAAGAATGGTTACAACTCTCGCGTTTCAAACCGATTGACCGAAATACAACTAAAAATCAAAGCATCGAGGATTTTGACAAAAAGAAAAAACTCGAACTCATTGATAAATTTCTAGAAGCCAATCCAAAAATTCCACCCATATCCAAAGACGATGTTGCTCCTATTCCACAACCTGCAATAGAAGACAAATCTTACTTAATGACGGAAACATTGGCAAGAGTTTACCTCGAACAAAAAAAATATTCACGGGCAATTCAAGCCTATGAAATATTAATTTTGAAATATCCAGAAAAAAGTAGTTTCTTTGCAGACCGTATTTCAGAAATAAATAAATTACAACAAAATAATAGTTAAAACAATGAGTACATTTTCAATCTTTTTAGTATTAATAACAATCGTTTGCTTCTTATTAATCATCGTAATAATGGTTCAAAATCCTAAAGGTGGAGGATTATCTTCTTCATTTGGCGGATCTCAAATGTTGGGTGGAGTTCAAAAAACAACCGACTTTTTAGACAAAAGCACATGGACATTAGGCGGAATATTAATTTTATTAGTTTTATTATCGAGCTTAAGTTTCTCGGGAGATTTAAACGATAACAAACTAAAAACAATAGATGAAGCAGAAACAGTAGCTCCGAAAAAAGAAACTACTGCACCAGCAACTCCAGCTAAAACGCCTACAACTCCTGAAAAGAAATAATTTTTAAGTTATACAATGAAAGTCCCGAGCAATCGGGATTTTTTTTTGAAGCAAATAGCTTGGGCTTTTTCTGTAATCCATTTTCCCGCTTTCCATTGTAATCTTTTTTTAGCAAAAAAGGATTTCCATTTCAATCGGGGCTAAAAACAGAAACGTCATACCTTTTGTAACCTTTTTAAAGGAAACTGAACTGAAAAATTGTCAGTTTTACTGCATTGGCACAATTTCTGACTAATCAATAGCAACCTTAAAAATTTAATTAATTAAAAAATATACGTTATGGCATTAAACATTAAACCTCTTTCAGACAGAGTTCTTGTAGAACCAATAGCTGCTGAAACGATAACAGCTTCAGGAATACACATTCCTGACACTATCAAAGAAAAACCACAAAAAGGAACTGTTGTTGCTGTAGGAAATGGTAAAAAAGACGAACCATTAACTGTAAAAGTGGGCGACACTGTACTTTATGGAAAATACGCTGGTACAGAACTAAAATTGGAAGGTAAAGATTACCTCATCATGCGCGAAGATGATATTCTAGCAATTATTTAGTTTAACGTTTCAAGTTCATAGTTTACCCAACAAAAAACAACTTTAAACAATTAAACAACATCAAACAATTTAAACAAAATTTAAAATGGCAAAAGATATAAAATTCGACATTGAAGCACGCGACGGTTTAAAACGCGGCGTTGACGCATTGGCAAATGCAGTAAAAGTAACTCTCGGACCCAAAGGTCGTAATGTAATCATCGGAAAATCGTTTGGCGGACCTAATGTAACCAAAGACGGTGTTACCGTTGCAAAAGAAATTGAACTAAAGGATCCATTAGAAAATATGGGTGCGCAAATGGTAAAAGAAGTAGCGTCAAAAACCAATGATTTGGCAGGTGACGGAACTACGACTGCTACTGTTTTAGCACAAGCCATCGTTAAAGAAGGATTAAAAAATGTTGCGGCTGGCGCTAACCCAATGGACCTAAAACGAGGCATCGATAAAGCCGTAGAAGCTATTGTTGCCGATTTAGGCAAACAAGCCAAAGAAGTAGGTTCTTCTTCTGAAAAAATCAAACAAGTGGCTTCTATATCGGCCAATAACGACGAAGTGATTGGTGATTTAATCGCTACTGCTTTTGGTAAAGTAGGAAAAGAAGGTGTCATCACCGTGGAAGAAGCAAAAGGAACTGACACTTATGTGGATGTAGTTGAAGGAATGCAATTTGACCGTGGTTATTTATCGCCTTATTTTGTGACCAATCCTGAAAAAATGAATGTAGAATTGGAAAATCCTTACATTCTTTTATACGACAAAAAAGTATCTTCTTTAAAAGAATTACTTCCTGTTTTAGAACCAGTGGCTCAATCTGGAAAACCATTATTAATCATCGCTGAAGATGTGGATGGTGAAGCTTTATCAACATTAGTAGTAAACAAATTACGTGGCGCTTTAAAAATCGCAGCTGTAAAAGCTCCAGGTTTTGGTGACCGCAGAAAAGCAATGCTAGAAGACATCGCTATTTTAACGGGTGGAACTGTAATCGCCGAAGAAAGTGGTTATTCTCTTGAAAATGCTACTTTAGAAATGCTTGGAACTGCCGAAAAAATCGCTATCGATAAAGACAACACTACGATAGTAAATGGAGCTGGAAATGCTGATTTAATCAAAAACAGAGTCAATCAAATCAAAGGTCAGATGGAAACTACGACTTCTGATTACGACCGCGAAAAACTACAAGAACGTTTGGCTAAATTAGCTGGTGGAGTTGCCGTTTTATACGTTGGTGCTGCTTCTGAAGTAGAAATGAAAGAGAAAAAAGACCGCGTTGACGACGCACTACACGCAACTCGCGCTGCAGTTGAAGAAGGAATTGTAGCTGGTGGTGGCGTTGCTTTATTACGTGCTAAATCGGTTTTAGATAAATTAAAAGCGGATAATGCTGACGAAGCAACTGGAATTCAAATAGTAGCTCGTGCAGTTGAATCTCCATTAAGAACCATCGTTGAAAATGCTGGTTTAGAAGGTTCGGTTGTAGTAGCCAAAGTTGCAGAAGGTAAAGGTGATTTTGGTTACAATGCCAAAACTGATGAATACGTTGACATGCTTAAAGCAGGAATCATCGACCCTAAAAAAGTAACTCGTGTTGCCTTAGAAAATGCAGCATCAGTGGCTGGAATGATTCTTACAACTGAATGTGCTTTGGTAGAGATTAAAGAAGAAAACGCTGGTGGCGGAATGCCAATGGGCGGTGGAATGCCAGGAATGATGTAATAGGTGAAATTCCAAAATATCAAAAAATCCGTTCTAGTTTTTAGAACGGATTTTTTATTTTCTAAGAAAATATTTTTTACATTTGAGTTTTCAACCTAAAACTATTTTTATGCCATTCAAACTTAAACTCCAAGCCTTTGTTACTTTTTTAAGTCTTTTTCTCTGTTTACAATCTTCAAAAGCACAAACTTCATCCTCAACAAAGGATGCAATTGCTCTTGCCTTTGAAAACTACTTTCAATTAGAACGTGAAAACATTTATGTACAACTTGACAAAAATCTTTTTTTTACAAACGAATCCATTTGGTTCAAAGGATACGTCTACAATAAAAAAATAGGCATTCCTTTTTATTCTACTACCAATGTTTATGTTCAATTAATTAATGAATCTGGCGAAGTAGTTTCCAATCAACTTTTAAACTGCATCAGTGGTTTCTTCTCAGGAAAAATAGATTTGGGAGACAAAGTTAAATCAGGTTATTATCACTTACAATTTTACACCAATTGGATGAATAATTTTGAAGAAGATGAATCATTCGTTCAAAAAATAAAAATCAAAAAACCGCAAGACAAAACAATACCTCTGATTGAAAAGTTAAACACAGAAAAAATCAACCTTGAATTTTATCCCGAAGGTGGAAATTTCGTAAAAAATACAATTAATTCAGTTGGTTTTAAAATCACTGATGCAAACGGCTTACCAATTCCAAACTGCGCTCTTGACATTATAGACAGCAACAATCAAATCATTAAATCAATAGTGACAAATAGTAATGGAAATGGTAAATTTGAGATTACGCCAGACGAAACAACATTCAAAGCAATTGTAACTTACAATGATATTAAAAATGAATTCAGCCTTCCAAAACCAATTTCAAATGGAATTGCGCTTGAAATTAATAGTTATGCTTTTGAAGACAAAACTTCAGTTAAAATAAGATACAACAATGAAAACAAAGCCTTCTTTAAAAATAAAACTTTGTTTTTTGTTATTCAAAAAAATGAAAAAACAACAATAATTGATGTTAAACTTGACACCGACAATTGCAGTAAAGAGTTTTTATTTTCAAACGAAGCACTGTTTTCAGGTGTTAATTCCATCCGATTAATTGATGCAGAAATGAATCAGTTAGCCCATCGATTAGTGTATAAAAATGAAATCAACGCATCAACCATTGACCTGAATGTAGCTTTTAAAGACGATGAAAAAATAAGAATAAGCGGTCACTCTAATTGGACGGAAGCCTGCGTAAGTGCCTCAATCATTCCAGCAGAAACAAAATTAACAACCAATGAAAACCTTTTTACTTGTTTACAAATCAATGCTTATTTAAACGAGAAGTTGAATTTAAAAAGAGACTATTTTGATGATTATAATAGAGCCAAGAAATACGAACTTGATTTAATGTTTTTAGCTCAAAAGGAGAACAAATACAATTGGATTACAATTAAAAATAGTACTCCACAAACAAAATACGAATTTGAAACAGGTGTTAACGTAAAAGGTGTGATTACTGACAAACCATCTAACCTAAAGAAATATAGAATTCAAATGAAAAGTATTTTCTCTGACGTTTTAACTTCAACTGAAACAATAGAGAATAATGAATTCCTTTTTAAAGATACAAATTTAACCGATTCTCTAATGGTTTATTGTGATTTGATTGAAAAAGTTGACCGCTCAAAAAAGGAAATGAATTATTACTTAACCGTTGTAAACAAAAACAAAAAGTACAACAAAAATTTCAAACCAATTGCGCATGTACTTCCAACTGTAAAAGATCCAAATTCAATGTATGACATGAATATGCCTTTGTTTGATGATGAAAGTATTCTTTTAAAAGAAGTTGAAATTAAGAGTGAAAAAAACAAACTTAAAAGACAAAACAGTTCTGGCAATTCATCCTTAAGAGGTTATAAAGTAGGTGTAGATGTGTCTCCAAATACCGATCTTCTGCTTTTCATTGGGCAAAACGGATTCAATGTTAATCGAGGTCTTGGAGCAATAAGTATAACGGGCAAACAAAGAAACTCAATCAACGCAGCCTCATTTTCAACACCAATTATATTTATTGATGGTATTCAAGTATTGGATTTTGAAGAATTATCAGGCATTAGAATGGATGAAGTTGATGAAATATACATTAGTGCAACACAAATTATTCCTTCTATGAACAATAACCAAGGAATGATTAAAATATACCGTAAACAACCTGAGCTTTTACCCAATAATTCTTATTCCAAACTTAAAATGATTGTTGGTGGATTTGAAAGAATTCTCCCTTTTAGAAACGCCGACTATCTGTCAGAGTTTACAACTGGATTCAACAATTTCGGTTTAATTCACTGGTTTCCTTGGGTTGTCAGTGATGAAAACGGCAATCTTATGCTTACCATTGCAAACAAAAAACACAAAAAAGTAAAAGTGATAATCGAAGGTTTTTCTCTAGACGGCAAACTAATTTCCGAAGAAAGAGAAGTAGTATTAGAATAATTAAACGCTTCTCTTCTTTAGTATTTTTAATAAAACCGGAATGGTAGTAACCAAAATAATTCCGATTACAATGTATTCTATGTAGTGTTTTAGGTCGATATTAAATGAATTCAAAAACAATTCATACAAATAATGGCCTGCAAAAATCATGGTAAAAGACCACAAGAAAGAACCCAAAATATTATAAAACATAAAGCGTTTACGATCCATTTCTACAATTCCAGCAATAACTGGAGCAAAGGTTCTAACTATAGGTAAAAAACGCGCAAATACTACTGCTCTATTCCCATACTTGTCAAAGAAATCCTTCGACTGAAATAAATATTTCTTTTTGAAGAAAAAACTGTCTTCTCTTTTAAACAAATACGTTCCGCTTTTCTTTCCAAACCAATAACCTGCCATGTTACCTAAAATACCCATCAACGCAACCAAAGTGGCTAGAAAAGTTACATCAACAAAATCACTTCCCGTTGAGAAATCTTTCATCAACAACTCACTGTAAATTCCGCACAAGAAAAGTAAACTATCTCCTGGTAGAAAAAATCCGGCCAACAAACCTGTTTCAGCAAAGACAATAAACAAAACCACATAAAGACCAATCTTTACGCCGCCTACTTGTAATAATATATAAAATTCAGGATTAAACAGTTGCTTCCAATCGAAATGTTCCATGCACTTTTTGGGTGTAAAATATGAGTTTTGTTTGTTTGTTTTCCGACTTTTACATCGAGAGCGTGAAAGTAATTATAATTTCTTGGATTTGGTAACCTTTACTTGTTTTTTGACTTAAATTTAATAAAAATCTACTCTTTGTACAGCATCAAATTTTGAAATAAAGTTAACGAAATTGCGTGATTCACAACATCATTTCCCAACTGAGGGTTGATTAGTTGATTCATGTACGCCAATTCAAACCGTGTACTTTTTTTATGATGAATTCCGAATCCCACCAAAAATCGGTTTTGATCGAAAAACTTATTGTTTACTTTATTGTCGCCTAAGTTCATAAAAACCTCATCTTGTAGCACAATATAAAGTTCGTCATTACCCGATTTAAAATTAGTTATATGAAATAAATTTCGGTTCAAATAACGTAACCTGTTTTGAAAATTCGTAGCCGTTTTTTCAACTGAACCATCCACTACTCCAACTTTATCTACAAATCGCTGCTCCAAACGAAAACGGTTGATGAATAAGTTCTTTTCCTCATTCCATTTTTGATTGTGTTGCACTTGTTCCCAGATGCGATCTTCGTTAAAATAATCATTCAATTGCGGACTCAACGTATTGATCAACCCATAACCTGCTGTTAGACTCACTTTCTTATTTAGATTGTAAAATCCGCCTATTCGAAATAAATTTTGATTGCTTCGGTTCAATTCACCATCCAAACGAAACTGAGCTTCAATGTGGTAACCCCATTTTTTAGAAACACTGTGTTGTCCAATGTAAGCAAACCAATTCACTTGATTGTGATCGATTTCTTGAGCCAATCCAACAGTAGAAATCAATAGAAGTAACAGTGTTTTCTTTATCATAACATAACCCTTTTTACAAATTTAGAGAATAAAAAAAACTCCTTACAGAAATAAGGAGTTTATTAAGATATATTTAAACATTATTATTGTCGCTCGTACTGACAACAACCGTGTAACTTAGCATAATCCTCATCGGTTGCTTTTACCTCATCAGTGTCGTGACCTACTTTTGCTACTGCTTTTTTGACATCAGTAACCGAACATTTCTCTTCATTAATGATTAAATGTAAGGTGTGGTCATCAATATGATATTCGGCACTTTTGACTCCTTTTACCGAGAAAGCTGCTTTTTCAATGCGTTTTTCACACATTTCACAATTACCGTTTACCACCACATCGTGTTTGGCATTTTTATTCTTTTTCTCTTGTGCTTGTGTGGAAAGTGCTACAACTAATAACATCATTCCTAAAATTATATTTTTCATCTTGTCTTTTTTTATTGTTATTGAATTTGATTTTTGATATTGATTTTTGATATTGTTATTGCTATTTAATTTTAAAACGCAATCCTGCGTAATACATTTGACCAAAAACAGGCGCGTAGACAATTGAAGTATCAAAATGCATTCCAAACGGATTATGATCTCCTAGTATAGCATCATCTTGACGATAATTCCCAATGTTTTCTCCACCAATGTACATTTCGAATGTACTTGAGAACGTTCGTGTAATTTGCGCATTCATCACGGCAAACGAAGGCGAAAACTCAGGCAATCGATCTTCAACTGGATTCGTTGCTGTATATGGCAATTGTTGCTTTCCTAACCAATTGGTAGTGTAATCAAACTTCCATTGTTGCCCTTTTTCTTTGATGTGCGTTTCAAATTCGATGTTCCCAAAAAGACGATGCTTTGCCTGCAACGGACGCTGAAAACTTCCCGAAAGGTAATCGGTTGAAATATCATAATATTTGTACGCAGTTCTCAAATTTAGATGCTTAATGATTTCCAAATTGAAATCCAACTGCAAACTATTGGCATACGAATCGCCTTTTAAATTGTAAAACAGTACTTGTTGCGGACTTTGCATTACATCGACAACGGCTTGATTTTGGAAATCCGTTCGGTAAAAATCCAAAGTAACATCAGCTGATTTGCCGAATAACTTAAAATTTTGCGTAAAACTCATTCCGTAATTCCATGCTATTTCCGGATTCAAACCATACAACTTTCCGTCATTATCCAAAACCGAAAATTGTCGTGAACTGGCAAAAAGTTGTTGGTTTTCGGCATAAATATTGGCAGCGCGTTTTCCTCTTCCTGCTGAAAAACGAATGACTGATTTTTCCCACGGATTGTAACGGACATGCAAACGAGGTGTAATGAACGAACCCAAACGATTGTGATTATCTACTCTTACTCCTAAAATGTAACTGAATTTGTCAGTATCATCGTAAGTATATTCGAAAAAAGCACCAACCGAATTGTCGATTCTGCCTACATCTACTCGATTCACTTTCTCTACGTAATTATCATACGTAAAATTCAAACCTGTAGCAAATTTGTGTTTGGTATTGCTGATGATGGAATTGAAAATTAAGTTCGAATAATAGCTTTGTTGTTGAATATCGTATTGATTCAAACCAAAATACGATTCTTGATTGTGATTGCTAAAAGCATTCTGAAATCCGATGCTTTGGTAGGGCATGTCTTTGAAAACATAACCTACTTTCGAACTGAAATCCAATCGTTCGGTATTGATTTCTGAACCCCAATGATTGGTAGTTAATTTGTCCGTCTCTGGATCAAAATCGTATTCACCAGTTTGCTTTTCGTCTTTCATAAAACGCGCATTGATGAACGAAACCCAACCTGATTCGGGATTAGAATACTGCCATCGATTGGAAATATTCAATTGTTTGCCCAATGGATTATCGAGAAAGTGATCATGATTCATATCGTTTTTGGCCACACGAGCGTTTCCGTGAACAAACAAACTGGTCGACCATTTATCGGTTACTTTTTTATTAAAATGCGTATTCAACTCAAAACGACTATCGGTTGAACCGTAAAAATTAAGGAAAAACGGAATATCGTTAGCTGGTTTAATGATTTCGGTATTGATTTGTCCCGAAATGCTTTCATAACCATTGACAACACTTCCAGCACCTTTTGTAATTTGAATGCTTTCAATCCAAGTTCCGGGCGTAAAAGACAAACCGTAAGCTTGTGATGCGCCGCGAACCGACGGAATATTTTCTTCGGTAATCATCAAATACGGACTGGTCAAACCCAACATTTTGATTTGCTTGGTTCCTGTTAAAGCATCCGAAAAATTCACATCGATGGATGGATTGGTTTCAAAACTTTCGGCTAGATTACAACACGCTGCCTTGAGCAGTTCCTTACTGGTTACTGTTGTCGTATTTGTAGTTTTTTTGAGTGATTTTTGTATTCCTTTTTTCTTTTTATCAAGTACAACTTCGTCTAATTTTTCTTGCGAAAAAGTGGAAATAGAGAAAAGCAATACAATTAATGTGAGTATATTTTTCATTTAACTAATTTAATATTCATAAGTGTTTTTGTTCCTTAAGAATACTAATTTAAGCGTAGAAAATATATTGAGAATAAAGTTGATAGAGCGGCGGCGCATTGGCATCGCAGTAATAATCAAAATGTTTTGTGTCTGAAAAGGAAACTACAGTTGCAAACTGAGTGGGTTGCCATTCATTAAAGATAAAAACCGAATCCAAATCAAGGGAAAACGATTTGATTACGATTTTCTCAGTATCATCATCTAGGTTGATTTCTTTGTCAGAACAGCATTTTTTGTGGCTGCTTTCAACTTTAGAACAACACGATTGTTCTTCAACAACGGGAACTTCACAAACTTCTTCTTTAGAAAAAACAGTAGAAACAGCCGCAATAGTATTGCCACAATAATGCACATTCAATGCCAATCCCGAGTTGGAAACCAACAGGAAAAAAGCTAAAAGTAACGCTATGTGCTTTTTAAATTGCATGTTACAAAGATATAAAACCAAAACGAAAAATTGTGTTAAATAGTATTTGGGGAGTTTTTATGCAATAACTTTATTGATAGCGCGGATTTGCAATCCGTGCTTATTTTTTTATATTTGATCAATAGACTACACGCCAATGTCAACGAAATACAAAGCCACAACTTCTGAGGAAGCCTTCTTCATTACTATCACTACTGTTGGATGGATTGATGTTTTTACACGATTAAATCAGAAAAAAACAATTATTAACGCACTCAATTACTGCCAACAAAACAAAGGTTTAGAAATTTACGCATACTGCTTAATGAGTAACCATATTCATTTGCTTTGCAAAGCTATTGATGGATTTATTTTGTCTGATGTCATTAGAGATTTTAAGAAATTCACTTCTAAGAAAATAATTCAAACCATTATTTGTGAACCCGAAAGTAGAAGAGAATGGATGTTAAATTATTTTCAAAAATCATGTGAACATTTAAAAAGAGAACAAACCTTTAAGGTTTGGCAAGATGGTTATCACGCGGAAATAGTTAAGTCAAACTGGTTTATTAAGCAGAAAGTGAACTACATTCACAATAATCCAGTAAAAGATAAAATTGTTGAATATCCAGAAGATTATTACTTTAGTTCAGCACGAAATTATGTTGGGTTACAAAATGATTTAGAAGTAATTTTATTAGATTTGTTTTAGCACGGATTTAGCACGGATTGCAAATCCGCGCTATCGCGTGTTAAAGATAATAGTATTATATGACCAAGAAAAATATCTTTTCAATTGCCTTAGTGCTTTTCTTTATTTTTATAATTGCAAAAGCTATTATTTTTAATATTGATAGGAATAGTCTAAGAGACAAAAAGGAATTATTTACTGTGGGAGAAATAACAGATTATTCCAAAGGAGCTAAAGTAAGTCCATGGTTCTTGTATCAATTTAGTTATAAAAATCAGTTGATTAAAGGTGAGAGTATTATTGAGGGTAAGTTAAGAAAAGCAGACAATAAAAAATTGAGTAGTTACATTGGGAAAAAGTATTTTGTGAAATTTAGTACGGTTAAATCAAAGTATAGTGAAATTTATTTAAACAAACCTGTTCCTAATAATTTTGTATATGAGGAAGGGCAATCATGGAAAGAAATTCCAGTAAAATATGAATAAAAAACACAATTACCCTAGCCCAAGATAGCGCGTAACGAGTTCTTGAACTAACTATTGCTCTAGCCCAGATCGAAGAGGAAAGCCCGCAAGACTAAAAAGTAGTTTTTGTTAGCGTACAGGAGCGACCAACGGAAGCTTTTGTAGGACTTACAAAAACACTTTTAAGGCTGAGGACTTGAAACGTAGAGCTGGAATAGCTTCAAAAACTACAATTCAATCGTTTGCCCCATCATTGGAACGGAGCAATCATAACCGTATTTTTCTTGAATTTTGATGCGAAGTTCATCAGCAGGTTGATTTTCGCCGTGTACTAAAAACACTTTTTTAGGTTTATTTTCTAATGCGGATAACCAATTGAGTAAATCATTTTGATCGCCGTGCGCGGACAAACCTTCGATTTCTAGGATTTTGGCTTGAACTTCGTAGTATTTTCCGCGAATTTTGATTTCTTTGGCGCCATCTAGTAATTTTCTTCCGCGCGTTCCTTCGGCTTGATAACCGACAATTATTACCGTTGTTTCGGGCAAACCAATATACCGTTCGAGATAACTTAAAACGCGTCCGCCAGTAATCATTCCGCTTGCCGCGATGACTACTTTTGAACGTTTGTCATAAATCGCATTGATGGTTTCTTGGTAGTCTGAAATCATCGAAAATTGCTTGCACATCGCATCACATTCTTCACTCGACAACTTGTGCCATTTTTTGTTCTTTTCAAAAATGTCCAGCATGCTGATTCCCATTGGTGTATCAATGATGTAAGGCATATTCGGAATCTTATCTTCTTGTTTCAATTGCCAAATTAAGTACATGATTGTTTGTGCTCGTTCTACCGCAAAACTCGGAATAATGACAGTTCCGCCATTGTGATACGCATTGTTGATATAGGTTCCCAATAGCAATTTTACGTCTTCGTCGGGATGAATTCGGTTGCCGTACGTACTTTCTAAAAATACATAATCGGCTTTTTGGGGTTGGGTTGGCGCAAACAGCAACACATCGTCGTCGCGACCAATATCACCCGAAAAAACTAAGGTTTTATTTTCCAAATGTAATGCAATGGAACACGCACCTAAAATGTGTCCGGCATTAGTAAAAACAGCAGAAATTTCAGCGTCCAAAGCGACTTCTTCGTTGGTTTGTATGACTCTAAAAAGTGGCAGAACGTGTTCGACTTGTTCAACCGTGTACAAAGGCTCGGCTATTTCGTGTTTGGAATACTTTCCTTCGTTGGCTTGATTAGCTTCTTCTTCCTGAATTTTGGCACTGTCACGCAAGATGAGTTTGGTAATTTCCTTGGTTGGACTTGTGCAATAAATTTTACCCTCAAAACCTTGATTCACCAATCGCGGTAGCCAGCCACAATGATCCAAATGACCGTGAGTAAGCAAAACATAATCAATTGTAGATGGCAAAATGGATAACGGCTCCCAATTGAGTTCGCGCAGTGGTTTGATTCCTTGAAACTGACCACAGTCGATTAAAATTCGGATTCCGTTGCTCTCTACTAAAGTTTTGGAACCTGTAACTGTTCCCGCTCCGCCTAAAAATGTTACTTTCATGATTTAAAATAATTACAAAGTGAAGTGGCTTCTTTGATGACGTTTTTCATTCGATTGGAACTGAGTCCGATTTGCTCTAACGATTCGGGATTCTTAATTAAATCGATGACTAATACACAACTCAAAGTGAGCAATCGGTCTTTTTCACTTCGGGTTAATGTTGTTAAACACGTAGTTGGATACAATCCTTTCTGATCGATTTTGGTTCTCAGATTATTGTTTTTAGGATAATCCCAACTGAGTAAATTCAGATTCGAACAACGAGCAAAAGTGATGGCATCAGAAGTAAATCGGCTGTTAGTAACAATCCAACAATTGGAAATCTGGTCTTTTTTACTGTAAATGATGTGATTTTTATCTTTTAAATCATTGAATCGAGAAAGAATGTACATGGGAACTTTTACGTCAGTGCGCACTTCGTTACTGCCGTGAAACTTACATTCTACCATCGAAATTTGATTGTCTTTTTTTAAGACGACATCAATCTCGTGAGAAACACATTTTCCGTTGAGAGTCAAATTAGTTTGAGTAGTAAATCCTTCAGACTCAAAAATACGTGCGATGAATTTTTCAAAGTAAAAACCTGCTGGACCCAATAATAAAATGGCATCTCTTAGATTGTACTGAGCAGCAAAGGAATTGGATTCTTTTTTGAGCAATCCGAAGGCGATTTTGTAAATCTGTTTGGTTGGAATTCCGTCGTAAACAACATTGCCAATGTGTTGCATTATAGCATCAACAACATCTTGATTGGCACCTGATTTTAAAAGTGATTTCCTTAGTTTTGATGCGTCAAAATCGACTACAATACCCGAATGTTTTACTACTTTCATGTCCTTTACTATTAAGTTCAATGAATGGAAAACTTACATTAAAGGTACGAAAAAATTAGGTTTATTTCATTCTTTTCTGATAATAAAAAGCGGGTATAAAAAGCAGTAAAAAGATAGGTTGAATAATGAATCGTCTGATGTAGAATAGAGTCATTTTACTTTCTTCTCCAAAAAATTGCAGTACAAAAAAGAAACTGATCATCAGTATCGAACCTAGAATCATGTAAAGTAAAATGGAGAATTTGGTGAACTTCCTATCTCTAAAAAGTACATACAAAAGCGCAATTGAAAGCACACTGTTTAAATAATAGCGAAAACCCAAGCTAAAAAACAATTTAACCGTTTGAATTTGCGGAAAAGGCAAGTGTGCGTATTCTTCTTTGAAATACTTTAGAAATGGATCGTAAAAAATAGTGTGTTCGAAAGTGCGAATGGCAATTAACAGCACAACTATGAGTACTGCATAACCAATTTGTTGTTTATTTTTTAGCATAAGAAGAATATTTGTTAACCCAAATTACCCACAAAACGAATACTACTCCATAGATGAATAAAGGAAAAATGACACTGTGAAGAAAATCTTGGTATTCATTGTAATGATAGACCGCCATACTCAATAAAGCAATACGAAGGACATTAAAAATATGGATGATTACAAGACCAGAAAGAATAAAAAGCAGCATTGTTTTAAATTTTCCAGAAAATGCAATGATAAAACTAACGAATAAAATCATCACACTCAAAGCATTACAACCTTCAATAATGCGTGCAACCCATTTGTTTTTGTAGAACAATTTTACGCTGGGTTCAGTTAAATGAGGCATTGTATACGATTGATCATCAACTAAAGATAAAACCGTTTTCGTTTGATTGGCAACCGAAATCGTAAAACCATCTACCTCATTATTCTTCTGATCAAAGCGATTCAAATACGATTGATAAACAAAACTCAACACCAAATAAGTGATAAAGAATTTAGCCAAAAAAAGCAAAAAGGACTTGTATTGAAGGATGTATTCTTTCAAATTATTTTTTTAACAAATTTATATAAAAGTTAGGATTTCCAATGGTTACTTTTGTAAAAAGAAAGCAGAAGGCAAAACCTATAACATAGAACATACATCATTCAACAAAAATACCAATAATGAAATACGAGCATTTAAAGCCAGAAGTAGTTGCAATTCTGAGTCAAGACGACCAAAGTAGAAACGAGAAATTGACCAATTTATGTCAGTTCTTATCGGATTCTGTTACGCATTACAATTGGGTTGGATTTTATTTTGCCAATCACGAAAACAAAACCTTACATCTTGGCCCGTATGTTGGAGCGCCAACTGACCATACTGTAATTCCGTTTGGAAAAGGCATTTGCGGACAAGTAGCAGAATCGAATGCAAATTTTGTAGTTCCCGATGTTTCGGAACAAACCAATTACATTGCGTGTAGTTTTACTGTGAAATCAGAAATTGTGGTTCCGCTTTTTGTAAAAGGCGTAAACATTGGTCAGATTGACATTGATAGTCACGTGATTGATCCATTCACCGAAGACGACGAACGCTTTTTGGAATTTGTAAACGAAGAAGTTGCCAAGTTGTTTTAAGAAAATTAATGGATTCGAAAGAATTTAGACACGAATTGCACAAATTTTCACGAAAAAATTATGAAACTATAAAGACTACTTTATCCAAGAATTCGAAATCTGTATCAAAAAGTAAAAAATCGAATTAAATTCAAAAAAATTCGTGTTCATTCGTGCAATTCGTGTCAATTGTAAGACTTTTTAACTAGATACATTTTGGTGTAATTAATCATAAAAAAATCCTTTCAACCATACAATTGAAAGGATTTTTACGATATAAACTATTTATTAAACCTCTAAAACACTGTTTTCTGCGCCTGCAAATTCGTTGTATCTGTAGCTGTCTGCTTCTGGCTCATTGGCATAGGCAAAACCATCAATTAGGTATTTGAATTCGAATGAATTGTCTTTTGGCAATTCGAAAACGCCTTTGAAGGTTCCGTTTTTCAATTTTGATAATTCTCCTTCGCTAGCATTCCAATTATTGAAATCACCAACAACGGCAACCGAATTTGATTCTTTAGCTTCTACAGAAAATGTTACTTTACAAACTGGTTTTGTTTTTATAAATTGTTTCTTTACTGACATAATTAAAATTATTTAAAAATTACTTCGCAAAGTAACACAATAATAATCAACGTTTTACAGTTCAACTGCACTTTTATCAATATACAAAAAAAGTCGCTCATATAAAGGCAAATCGTTAATTTTGAGGTTAATATTTCGATAAATTGAAAATAAGAAATCGTTTTCTTAAAAATTAATATCATTTTACAATTTTTATTTTTTGATAAGAATTAATACCTTTAAGACAAAATTTCGACTTACTATGGACCAAGAACAACTAGAAATGTATGAATATGCACGTAAAAGGTTACGTCAAAAGAAAAGATTGTATTTTCATTTTGTCTTTTTTTTCGTTGGAAGCCTATTCCTTTTCATCATCAACAAATGGATTGGCGTAAACAAAGAAGCCAATTGGTACATTTGGTTGGTTACTATTTGGTTTTTCCTTTTTGTTCTTCATTTTATAAAAGTTTTCATTACTGATAGTTTTATGAATAAAAAATGGCAACAAGAACAAATTAACCGTCTGATGACCATGCAAGAGAAAAAATTAGAGCAATTAAAAAACGAAATTGAGAACAAAAAACCATGATAATACTTATTGCCGCTGCTGCTGAAAATAATGCTTTAGGGAAAGACAATGACTTATTGTGGCATTTGCCCGATGATTTCAAACGCTTTAAACAACTCACTTCCAATCATTACATCATAATGGGAAGAAAGACATTTGAAAGTTTTCCGAAGCCTTTACCCAATCGAACCCACGTTATTATTACACGGCAAAAAGATTACAAAGTAGAGAATTGCATAGTCGTAAGCGGTTTAAAACAAGCTTTGGAAGTGTCACCAAAAAACGAAGCCGTTTTTATCATTGGCGGTGGAGAAATATACAAACAGTCAATGGAAATTGCCGATTTGATTGAACTGACTCGCGTTCACACCACAATTGAAGCTGATACTTTTTTTCCTGAAATTGACCCAAACGACTGGAAATTACTATCTGAAGAGTTTCACCCTAAAGATGAAAAACACCAGTATTCATTTACTTATCAAACTTTTGGTAAAAAATAATTCGGTTTTTATTATTGCGCCAATATCATCTTTTATTACTATTTTTGCAGTCTAAAAAATGGCAATGTCAGAGCAAGTTACACCTTACAAAGATTCCAATTTGGGTAAAAAAGAACAAGTTACTCAAATGTTCGATACTATTTCTGGAAATTACGATGGTTTAAATCGTGTGATTTCATTCGGAATTGATGTAAAATGGCGTAAAAAAGTGCTGCAATTAGTCAGTGAGAAAAATCCGGAAAACATCTTAGATATCGCAACTGGAACAGGTGATTTAGCCATTCTAATGGCAAAAACCAAAGCCAAAAAAATCATAGGCTTGGATATTTCTGCCGGAATGTTGGAAGTGGGGAAAAAGAAAATTGCCGAACGAAAACTTGACACTATTATTGAAATGGTCATTGGTGATTCTGAACAAATGCCGTTTCCGGACAATCATTTTGATGCAATTACGGTTTCCTTTGGAATTCGAAATTTTGAAACCTTAGACAAAGGATTGACTGAAATTTTACGCGTATTAAAACCCAACGGAATTTTTGTGATTTTAGAAACTTCGGTTCCAGAAAAAACGCCTTTCAAACAAGGTTACGCTTTTTACACCAAATACATTTTACCATTAATCGGGAAACTCTTTTCGAAAGACAATGTTGCCTATGGATATTTATCCGAATCGGCCTCAGTTTTTCCGTATGGAGAAAAGTTAAACAATATTTTGAGAAAAAATGGGTTTATAGATGTGGTTGCGATGCCTCAAACTTTCGGAGTAGCAACTATTTACAAAGCATCAAAAAAATAAACTCATACATAGAGCAATGAAAAAAGTATTTTTAAGCATCTTCTTTTTACTGTTTTTGAATGGATTTTCACAATCCAAAGGCATGTTCAGTCGCGATCCAATCATCAACCTTGAAAACTTTGACAAACAACGTGTTCATTGGGGTTATTTCCTTGGATTCAATATGTACGATTTCAAAATAGATTATATTGACACACCCGATGTTGACATCGAATCCAACACCATCACTGGTTTTAATGTAGGTTTAGTTGGAAATTTACGCTTACACGAATACATCGATTTGCGTTTTGAACCGGGTTTATATTATTGTCAGAGAAATCTAAATTATACTGATCCGCTTTTAATTCGTGAAATTGATAAAGTACGTGAAGTAAAATCAACCTACATTCACTTTCCGTTGTTATTGAAATTTTCATCCAAAAGAATTGGAAATGTAAAACCGTATTTAGTTGGTGGAGTTTCAGCGACTTTAAACTTAGCAAGTAATTCGAAATCAGACGATGACAACTACGAACAACGCTTTAGAGTAAAACCTTGGACACGTAATTATGAATTGGGATTTGGAGTTGATTTTTATTTAGAATACTTCAAGTTTTCGCCTTCTATTAGAGGTGTTTTTGGTTTAGGAGACGAGTTAATCAGAGACAATCGCCCTGATAGTCCATGGACAGGAAACATTGACGGAATGCGCACCAGAGCAATTTTAGTCAACTTTACGTTCCATTAATTTATCATAAATTACTGAAAACTGTGACTGTGACTGTAAACTAATCACTGTTCTTTTCGCTTGAATTCACTCAGAAATATTGCCGTTGCCGTTGCTACATTTAAGCTTTCTGTCTTTTTAATGGCTCCAAAACGCGGAATTGCTATACGTTGAGTAATTTGCTTTTCAACTTCTTTCGAGATTCCATTGGCTTCATTTCCTAAAACTAAAATTCCATCTGCAGAAAGTGTTTCTTGATACACATTTTTACCGTTCATGAATGTTCCAAAAACTGTTTTTTTGGTGTTTTTTAGGTATTGAGCTAAATCTACATACGAAATATTTACACGTGCAACTGAACCCATAGTGGCTTGAATTACTTTGGGATTATACACATCAACAGTTTGTTCGGAGCAAATGATTTGACGAATTCCGAACCAATCACACAATCTGATAATCGTTCCGAAATTACCTGGATCTCGAATATCATCCAAAGCGATTACTAAACCACTTTCATCAACGGACTTGTCATCTGGAATTCTAAAAAGAGCCAAACAATTATTAGGAGTTGACAAGCAACTGATTCTTTTTAAATCACTCTCACTGATAGTAGAAATGAGTTTTTCATTTGTATTTTCAAAAACAGGCTCGGTAACGTACAAATGTTCCAATTCAAAATTTGATAATAGCAATTCTTGAATTACCTTTACACCTTCGGCAATAAAGAGTTTATTCTTTTGTCTAAACTTTTTCTGCTCTAAGCTCGTTATTAATTTAATTTGGTTTTTACTAACCATAAAAAATGTATTTTTGAAATTAAATCGAATCCTTTGAAAAACTCTCTTGCAAAAATATCATTAATTATTTTAATAGTAACCATCATCGTTAGTTGTAATACGACTAAACGTGTTCCTGATGCTAAACGATTGTTAATGAAAAATGAGGTTTCGGTTGATGGAAAAATTGATAAAGATGAAGAAGTAATCAATCAACTGTATCAAAAACCCAACAGTTCTATTTTGGGCTACCGTTTGCGTCTTAACATCTACAATTGGGCAAAAAAGGATACAACTGATTCGATTTTCAGAAAACGATTCAAAGATAATCCTAAGAAATTCAAGCGATTAGAAAAATTGCTTTCTAAAAAACAGATTAACCGATTAGGACATTCATTTTGGCACGAAGGCATTCATAAATTTTTGAGAAGAACTGGTGAAGCACCTGTTTTATTAGACACTTTAAGCACAAAAAAATCACTTCGCCGATTAAAATCCTACTATTACAATCAGGGTTATTTTAACGTAACAGCAAAAGCCGAAACCGATTCAACTGGTTCCAAAAAGGCAGAAGTAAGGTATATTGTTGAGAAAAAAACTCCTTATATCTTGGATAGTATTCGAACTACTATAAAAACGCCTATCCTCGATTCGTTGTACACTACAATCAAATCCAATTCTTCTATAAAATCAGGCAAACAATACAACACTGCCGACATTGATGCAGAACGCGCTCGGATTACTCAAGAATTTAGAAACAATGGTGTTTTTTACTTTCAACCTAACTATGTTCGGTTCAATTTAGACACAATTAAAACAAACAAAAAGGTTAACGTCAATTTGATTATTGAAGACCAAAACATCAGAGTTAACGACACCAACAAAACGCAACAATTCCGAATTTACAAAATCAATAGAGTAAATATTTTTACCGATCAATTGGCCAGCAAAAACGAAATTGTAGTTAATGACAGTACCGAATACAATGGTTATCATTTGTACAGTGAGAAAAAACTAAAATACCGTCCGAAAGCCATTACCGACGCTATTTTTATCGCTCCAGGCACTATTTATTCAGACAAGAACACCATTTTGACATCCAAATACATCAGTAATTTAAAAGTATTCAATTATCCTTTAATTCAGTACAATTCCGACCCAAAAGATCCAAACGGATTGATTGCTAACATCTTACTTTCGCCAAGAGATAAATACACTTTTAATTATTCCATCGATTTTACCCATTCTGATATTCAGCAATTCGGAATTTCAGGAAATACCTCACTTGGAATCCGAAATGTTTTCAATGGAGCCGAATCGTTCGAAATTGGTTTCAGAGGAAACATTGGTTCATCCAAAGACCAAGCCAATCCCAACAATACTTTTTTCAATATTTCAGAAATTGGGATCGATTCTAAATTAAGTTTTCCTCGAATATTAATGCCGTTCAATACCCGAAAAATCATTCCGAAAGAAATGATTCCATCTACATCGATGAGTGTTGGTTTTGCTAAACAAACTAACATTGGTCTTGACAAACAAAATTTTACGAGTGCGTTATCCTACAATTGGAAACCGAGAAACAATTCTTCCATTCGATTTGATTTACTGAATGTTCAATTCGTAAAAAATGTAAATCCAGAAAATTACTTTAACATTTATCGTTCCTCTTTTGAAAACCTTAATGAACTAGCTATTAAATATAATTACAACACAACCAATCCTGAAGATTTTGAAGATGGATTTTTGAGAATTGAAGAAGGTGTTTTTAATTTCCTCGGTGATATTCAATCCGAAAACATTGTTCCAACTACAGAAGATTTAAAAACTATTCGCAGTATTTTTGAACGTAGAAGAAGATTAATTGAAGACAATTTGATTTTTTCAACAAGTATCAGTTACTCAAAAACTACTAAAAAAGAGCTGCAAGACAATAGTTTTTACACCTTTAAAACGAAACTAGAATCAGCAGGAAACATCCTTTCTTTGATTGCCAAATTATCCAAGCAATTAGACACACAAGAAGGCGCTAACACTTTCCTAGATGTTGAATATTCACAGTACCTCAAATCAGAATTTGAATACATCAAACATTGGGATTTGGGTAAGAAAAAAGTATTTGCCATTCGCAGCTTTTTTGGAATAGCAGTTCCTTACGGAAATTCAGATGATATTCCCTTTTCTCGAAGTTATTTTGCCGGTGGAACCAATGACATCAGAGCATGGCAACCGTATTCACTTGGGCCTGGAAAAAGTGGTGGAATTTTAGATTTCAATGAAGCCAACATGAAAATGAGTGTGAATGCCGAATTCCGATTCAATATTTTCAAAAGTTTTAACGGTGCTTTATTTGCAGATGCAGGAAATATATGGAATGTATTTGACGCTGTAGAAGATGAAAATTATCAGTTCAGAGGAATCAAATCATTAGAAACCATTGCACTTGGAACTGGATTTGGATTGCGTTATGATTTCGGACTTTTTGTATTCAGAACCGATTTGGGTTTTAAAACCTACAATCCGTCAATCGATTTGGAACAAAAATGGTTTAGAGAACTTAATTTATCAAAATCAGTTATAAATATTGGTATAAATTACCCGTTCTAATTCTATTAATTATTATTTTTGTACACTTAACTATAAACAACAAAACACATGTCACACAATATAAAACCAGGAGTTGCTACTGGAGATGAAGTTCAAGCGATATTTCAATATGCTAAAGAAAAAGGATTTGCACTTCCGGCAGTAAATGTTATTGGTTCAAGCACTATAAACGGAGTTTTAGAAACTGCTGCAAAATTAAAAGCACCTGTAATCATTCAATTTTCAAACGGTGGTGCTGCTTATAATGCTGGAAAAGGATTGTCAAATGACGGACAGAAAGCAGCTATTTTAGGTGGAATTGCTGGAGCAAAACACGTTCACACTTTAGCTGAAGCGTATGGCGCAACTGTGATTTTACACACTGATCATTGTGCCAAAAATTTACTTCCTTGGATTGATGGTTTGTTGGATGCTTCTGAAAAACATTTTGCTGAAACTGGTAAGCCTTTGTATTCTTCTCACATGATTGATTTATCAGAAGAACCGATTCACGAAAACATCGAAATTTGCAAAACGTATTTGGCTCGTATGAGTAAAATGGGAATGACATTGGAAATTGAATTAGGAATCACAGGCGGTGAAGAAGATGGTGTAGACAATTCAGATGTTGACAGCTCAAAACTATACACTCAGCCTGAAGAAGTTTCGTATGCTTACGAAGAATTGATGAAAGTAAGTCCGCGTTTTACCATTGCTGCTTCTTTCGGAAACGTTCACGGTGTTTACAAACCAGGAAACGTAAAATTGACTCCAAAAATTCTACGAAACTCTCAAGAATACGTTCAAAATAAATTCAACACAGGTGCAAATCCAGTTGATTTTGTTTTCCACGGTGGATCAGGTTCTACTTTAGAAGAAATCAGAGAAGCCATTTCATATGGTGTTATCAAAATGAATATTGACACCGACTTACAATTTGCTTTCACCGAAGGAATTCGTGATTATATGACTTCAAAAATTGATTATTTGCGCACACAAATCGGAAGTCCTGATGGCGCAGATTCTCCTAATAAAAAACACTACGATCCAAGAAAATGGATCCGCGAAGGTGAAGTAACGTTCAACAACCGTTTAGAACAAGCATTTGCCGACTTAAACAACGTAAATACATTATAAATTTGTTTCAAGTTTCAGGTTTCAGGTTTTAAAACTGACAACTTGAAACTTGAAACTTTTTAACCTTAAACTAAATAAATAATGGCTTGGTTTAAAAGAAAAGAAAAAGGAATTCAAACGCCTACCGAAGATAAAAAAGATGTTCCAAAAGGATTGTGGTACAAATCGCCAACAGGAAAAATTATTGATACTGAAGAACTAGCTCGCAATTTATGGGTAAGTCCAGAAGACGATTTTCACGTTCGAATTGGAAGTGCTGAATACTTTGAAATTTTGTTCGACAACAACGAATTCAAAGAATTAGATGCTAAAATGACTTCTAAAGATCCTTTGAATTTTGTGGATACAAAAAAATACTCAGAGCGTTTAAAAGACGTTATGGAAAAAACCAAATTGAAAGATGCGGTTCGAACTGGAGTTGGTAAATCCAAAGGAAAAGATTTAGTGGTTTGTTGTATGGATTTTGCCTTTATTGGTGGTTCGATGGGTGCTGTTGTGGGTGAAAAAATTGCACGTGGAATTGATTATTCCATCAAAAACAACGTTCCTTTTGTGATGATTTCAAAATCAGGTGGAGCACGTATGATGGAAGCAGCCTATTCGTTGATGCAATTGGCTAAAACCTCAGCAAAATTGGCACAATTAGCCGAAGCTAAAGTTCCGTACATTTCATTATGTACTGATCCAACAACTGGAGGAACAACCGCTTCGTATGCAATGTTAGGAGATATTAACATCTCTGAACCTGGAGCATTAATCGGATTTGCTGGACCACGTGTCGTTCGTGATACAACTGGAAAAGATTTACCCGAAGGTTTCCAAACGGCCGAATTCGTTTTAGAACATGGTTTCTTGGATTTTATTGCGCATAGAAAAGAATTAAAAGACAAAATCAACTTGTATCTGGATTTGATTTTGAATCAGGATATTCGGTAAATTTTTAACTAAAAACAAAAAATCCCGTCTTTAATCAAGACGGGATTTTTTGTTTAAAATTTAGCTTTCAATGCAATAATAAAATTTTTGCCCGGAGCTACAATTCCGGAGCTGTACGGACGATACCGCTGATCGGTTATGTTTTCCAATCCTACAGTAACTGACCAATCATTGGTTATTTTATACATCGATTTTAAATTCAATGTATACCAACTTGGTGAATACGGATTTCCGTTACTGTCAACAGCGTAAATTTCGGTTTTACCTTTTTCTTCTTCAGGTAAATCTTCAAAATCTTTTTTAGCGCTGTACTGTACATTTACTTGAAAATCGAATTTTTCAGTTGCATAATTTAATCGGGTTACTCCAAAAAATGGCGCTGCATGACGAGACGGGCTTTTATCACCATTATCCAATTCTTCTTCTCCTTTTTGGAAATTGAAATCAGATGAGAATCCAAATCCAGAAGGTAATTTTACTTCCACTCCAGCTTGAAATCCAAAAACATTAGCTTTGGCAGCATTTTGTATGGCTTGTACCTGACTTAATTCGCCATCATACACAATTTGAGATTGACCGTTCAATGCAAAATCCCTACGCACCAAGGCATCTTGCAACAAAGTGTAAAAAGCCGAGAAATCAATTTTTACGTATTTTCCAAACAATTTAGCAATGTTCACGTCGGCGTTATAAGCATATTCTGCTTTCAAATCAGGATTCGGGATTACTACTGAACCAGGCTCAGAATCGAATACTTTTCCAACATCATCCACATTCGGTGAACGAAAAGCAGTAGCTACATTCGAACTAATCACCCATTGATTGGTTGGTTTGAATACTATACCTAAACTTCCTGTTAAAGCTCCGTTATTCAAATTGGCTTCGGTAAAAGGAAACGGATAAAAAGTAGTATCAAATTGCGCATCGAGTACAAACTGATTGTAACGTAAACCTGAGTGAAGGAGCAATTTTTCAGAAAATTTATACTGATCATTTACATAAACAGCATACGATTGCCAAGTGGATTGCGGATAACGTGCTGGTCCGACTTCTGAAGTTTCTGCTACTATATCTTCGTTTATACCAGTTGAATTCACATCATTTAAAATGTATTCCAACCCATAAAACAACTTGTTTTTAGTGCTCGTTGATTTAGAAAAATCGGTATTCAACGAGTACGCATTTACTTTTTCTATACGAGTTTCTCTATTGGGGTTGTTGATGTTTCGACTGATGCGACTTTCTTCAAAAAATTGATGCGCTAATCGAACCGACAATTCATCATACAATTTTGATTTTGAGGTAGTATTCATCGTCAAGTTATTCATAATCCATTTTTGTGGACCATAACTGAATTCACCATAACGAGGCAATCCTGCCGAATTGTATCGAATGTGTCGATCGTAACGCGAATACTCTGATGTTTCGGAAAAATGAAATCCGTATTGAAAATCCCATTTTTCATTGGGAGCAAATCGTACTTTTTGCATCAAATTGATTTGTGAATACGCGGTTGGTCTTTGAACTAACGGATTGTCATTGGTCACTACTACATCTACTCCATTTTGTCTTTGCACATAAAACGGGCGCAAATATTCGTTTGGACCATGACTTCCCATTCGTAAATCGCCAAAATCATTGGAACTAATGCTGGTAACTGTGGCCCATTTTCTCCATCCAATATTCGCATCAAAATGACCTGTTTTTTCATTATTAGCTGATGAATATCGCATCAAAGCACTTCCTGAAACGAAAGATTTATCCTTGGAAGAAAACTGAGGAGTTAACGTTTGAAAACTCATAACACCTCCAATGGCGTCGCTGCCGTAAACGACAGAACCTGGACCAAAAAGCACTTCCGTTTTTTCTGTGGCGAATGGATCAAGTGAAATGACATTCTGAATATTTCCACCTCTGAAAATCGCTGTATTCATTCGAACACCATCAATAGAGTACAACAATCGATTAGTGGCAAAACCTCTGATCATCGGACTTCCACCACCTTGCTGACTTTTCTGAATGAACACTTTGCCCGAAGAGCCAAGTAAATCAGCGGCCGTTTGCGGGTTTAGCAATGTTACATCTTTGGGAGAAATCACTTGAATTTTTTGAGCAATATCGGTTGAATTCTGTTTCCATTTATTTCCGGAAACCACAACTTCGTCCATTTTAATTGACAAAAAAGTAAGTACAATTTGAAATGAAGCCGATTGCAACTGATTGTAACTAACGACTTGTTTTTCGTATCCAAATAAAGAGATTACTATAGAATTTACTCCTTTAAACGCAGAAATATCAGCAACTCCATAAGAATTGGTCTGAATACTCAGATTCTTTTCCTCTGATGAAATCAAAACTGATTCTAACGGAGCATTTGTTTCCTTATCTTTAATTGTAATGTTTTGAGAATAGCTAAAAGCACATATTCCCATGAACAACCAAAGAAAATATTTTTTATACATTTTTGATTATTTATTAACTACCGTCAGAAGTTATCTTTTCATTTTAAGAATACGACTAATTATTTTCAAGCAATTACATTCCGCTACGAATGGCTTCAACTGGGTCTAAATGCGAAGCAGAAATGGCAGGTAAAATTCCAGAAATTATACCTACAAATATAGATAAGCCCGTTCCAATTGCTATATTTGAGAAACTCAAGACAAACTCAAAATCCAGTAAACTGGTTAGTAACATAGCCAATAACCATACAATTATGAGGCCGATTAATCCACCTATTATACATAAAATTACCGATTCAAAAAGGAATTGAAAAAGGATGAACTTATTTTTTGCACCGAGTGATTTTTGAATACCGATTAAGTTGGTTCGCTCTTTAACGGAAACAAACATGATATTTGCGATACCAAAACCACCTACAAGAAGCGAAAATCCGGCAATAACCCAACCCATAATGTTCATTTGAGTGATAATTGCATCTATTTGATCGGTTGCTCCTTTTAAGATATTGACAAAAAAGGTGTCTACTTGACCTGATTTCAATCCTCTTTTTACTCTTAGTTTTTGAATTAATTCTCCTTTAATATCTTCCAAATTAACATCCTCACTGGGTCGAATAATGATAATTGGAGTAAATAATTCATTGTTATCACCAAACATACTTCTGATTTTGTTCATTGGAACGTAAACAGTATTATCTGGATTTGAACCAAAACTAACCATTCGCTCTCCCACTTTTTTCAACACTCCAATAACGATAAACTTTTGTCCGTATAAACGAATTTCTTTATCAATTGGATTTTGATTTTCAAACAGTAATGAAGCAATTTCATTTCCTAAAATGATACAATTTCTGCCTGAATTGGATTCTTGTTCGTTAAAAAATCTGCCTTCATCAAAATCAAGCTTCTCGATATCGATGAATTCATACGTACAAGGTTTAATATCAACAGAACTAGCTGTTTTTTCTTCATATTTAATATTCTCTTTCTTGGTAAAAAACTGGTAACAAACAGCTTCAACTCCATTGACACTATTTTTTATGTAGTTGTATTCATCAAAAGTAACGTCTGGAAATTGTTCTATCTTCCAATCTGGAACCTCACTTGGACCAAAACAATATTTAAATAAGAAAATAGATCTATTGTCTAAACCACTGATGTCACTTCTAATTTTTCGATCCAAAGAATCAACTGCAGTAAGCACTGCAATGATCGAAAAAATACCAATCGTAACACCCAATAATGACAGTAATGTGCGCAATTTATTATTCCGCAATGCATTCATTGCAAAAGTAAAACTCTCTTTTATTAATCGAAGATAAACTATCATAGTGTCAAAGTTAAATGATTAGTTTGTAAAGAGCACTTTTTGTTACAAATTTTCAAAATTAATTAGACGATTTGTTGAAAATAAAAGGCTCGTGCTTTGAATTCATTTGCCCTAAAAAAAAGTTGCATTTTTATCGAAAAAAATAGTCGCAACTAAAATAATTTCAGAGTAAAAAAACTACTTTTGCATGCTTTCAACTAACTACAATTTTAAAGCAACAACACTACAAAAAATGAGCACAACTAAAACCATTCAATCGGCCCTAATTTCGGTATTTGACAAAACAGGATTGGAGCCAATTGTAAGACAATTACACCAACAAAACGCAACCATTTATTCGACTGGCGGAACTGAAGAATTCATAAAAAACTTAGGCATTCCTGTAGTTGCCGTTGAAGACATCACTTCCTATCCATCAATATTAGGTGGAAGAGTAAAAACACTACATCCTAAAATTTTTGGTGGAATTTTAAATCGTCAAGACAACCCTACTGATGTGCAACAAATGGAAGAATTTGAGATTCCGCAAATTGACTTAGTAATTGTAGATTTATATCCGTTTGAAAAAACAGTTGCATCGGGCGCAAGTGAAGCTGATATCATTGAAAAAATTGATATTGGTGGTATTTCGTTAATTCGTGCAGCGGCTAAAAATTTTAAAGATACTGTGATTGTTCCTTCTGTTGATGAATACCAATTATTTTTAGAAATGATCGTTTCAGGAAATGGAGCTACCAATTTAGAGCAAAGAAAATATTTAGCAACAAGAGCATTCCATGTTTCTTCCCATTACGATTCGGCTATTTTTAACTATTTCAATACTGAAGATACTTACTATAAAGCGAGTATAGCCAATGGTCAAGTATTACGTTATGGCGAAAACCCGCATCAAAAAGGGTTTTTCTTTGGCGATTTTGACGCTATGTTTACCAAATTACACGGTAAGGAATTATCATACAATAATTTATTAGATGTTGATGCAGCGGTGAATTTAATTTTAGAATTTAAAAATGACTCACCCACTTTTGCCATCTTAAAACACAACAACGCCTGCGGTTTAGCCACTCGGAACTCAATGAAAGAGGCTTATTTGGCGGCTTTGGCCGGAGATCCGACATCGGCATTTGGTGGTGTTTTAATTGCAAATGGCAACATTGATACTGCAACAGCAACTGAAATCAATTCGCTTTTTTGTGAAGTAGTAATTGCTCCTAGCTTTGATGCTGAAGCGTTAAATATTCTACAAGAAAAAAAGAATCGTATTATATTGACCATAAACAACGTACCTTTACCTGAACGCCAAGTGAGAACGTGTTTGAATGGTTTATTAATTCAAGATAGAAATTCGATTACAGACAATAAAGAAGGTCTAAAAACCGTTACACATACAGCTCCAACTTCGCAAGAAATTGACGATTTGATTTTTGCTTCAAAGATTTGTAAAAACACCAAGTCAAACACTATTGTTTTAGCAAAAAACAACACATTAATTGCTTCTGGAACAGGACAAACCTCACGAGTTGACGCTCTAAAACAGTCGATCGAAAAAGCAAATTCATTTGGATTTGATTTGACTGGAGCCGTAATGGCAAGTGACGCGTTCTTCCCATTTCCAGATTGTGTAGAGATTGCACATCAGGCTGGAATTACGGCTGTAATACAACCTGGAGGTTCAATAAAAGACGAATTGAGCATCAATTATTGCAATGAAAATAAAGTTGCAATGGTATTTACAGGAATACGTCATTTTAAACATTAATTTTATTATTTTTGTGTGCTAAAATTTATTTACTATAACACGTTAACACCCTTTCATTAACTATGGGATTTTTTGATTTCATGACCGAGGATATTGCTATCGACCTTGGTACCGCAAATACACTGATTATTCACAACGACAAAGTTGTGATTGACAGTCCATCTATTGTAGCTAGAGACCGAATTACAGGTAAAATTATTGCTGTTGGAAAAGAAGCCAATATGATGCAAGGTAAAACCCATGAAAACATCAAAACCATACGACCTTTGAAAGACGGAGTTATTGCCGATTTTGACGCCTCTGAAAAGATGATTAGCATGTTCATCAAAAGTATCCCAGCTTTAAAAAAGAGAATGTTTACTCCTGCTTTGCGCATGGTAGTTTGTATTCCGTCTGGAATTACCGAAGTAGAAATGCGTGCGGTAAAAGAATCATGTGAGCGCGTTAATGGTAAAGAAGTATATTTAATTCATGAGCCAATGGCTGCGGCTATCGGTATTGGAATTGACATCATGCAACCCAAAGGAAACATGATTGTGGATATAGGTGGTGGAACAACCGAAATTGCAGTTATTGCTTTAGGCGGAATTGTATGTGATAAATCAGTAAAAATTGCGGGTGACGTTTTCACCAATGATATTATTTATTACATGAGAACGCAACACAATTTATTTGTGGGTGAAACTACAGCTGAAAAAATTAAAATTCAAGTCGGTGCAGCAACTGATGGTTTAGACACTCCACCCGATGACATGTCGGTTCAAGGAAGAGATTTACTTACCGGAAAACCTAAACAAGTAGAAGTTTCGTTTAGAGAAATTGCCAAAGCATTGGATAAATCCATCCAACGTATTGAAGATGCGATTATGGAAACTTTATCTCAAACTCCACCCGAATTAGCTGCTGATATTTACAACACGGGTATTTATCTTGCTGGTGGTGGATCAATGTTAAGAGGTTTAGACAAACGTATTTCTCAAAAAACAGATTTACCGGTTTACATTGCCGAAGATCCTTTGAAAGCGGTGGTAAGAGGAACTGGAATTGCGTTAAAAAACATCTCTAAATTTAGAAGTATTCTTATTAAATAAAATTCCAAAGTCAAATTCCAAATCCCAAAATAGAGTACAAGAATCCTAAATTTTGGAGTTTGGAATTTGAAATTTTATACTACTTAAATTATGCAGCAAATATTTAATTTTATATTTAAAAACAGCTATCGTATGCTGTTTTTGCTGCTTATTGGCATTTCGTTAGGACTTACTATTCAATCACATTCGTATCATAAAAGTAAATTAATCAGTTCGGCCAATTTCATGTCGGGTGGTGTTTATCAAAAGATGAACAATGTAGAAGAATACTTCAATCTTAAAATTCAAAACGAAGAGCTAGCTCGAGAAAACGCGCGTTTGAAAAGTTTATTATTCAACCAAAAAGACAGTACAACTATTAAAGAAGTTGACAGTGTTTTTGGTGTGAAGAAAATCAACATCATCGAATCGAAAGTAATCAAAAACTCTTATAATGTTCATCAAAATTACTTAACACTGAACTCAGGTTACAAACAAGGTGTAAAAAACGATATGGGTGTAATTAACAGTTTAGGAATTGTAGGAGTAATTGAAAATACCTCGGCCAATTACTCGACTGTTTTAAGTATTTTGAACACTAATAAGTTAAAATTCAATGCTAAAATAAAAAAATCAGGGCATTTTGGTTCATTAACATGGAATGGCAAAAATGCGGGTTATGTTCAGTTGATTGATGTTCCGAGATTGGCACAAGTTCGAAAAGGTGATACTGTTGTAACAGGTGGTCAATCTGAAATATTTCCTGAAAACATCAATATTGGTGCAATTGAAAAAGTATACATTGATGATGAAACCAATTTCTACACTTTAGACATTCGTTTGTTTAATGACATGACGAGTTTGGGTTACGTTTACATCATCAAAAACAAAGACACTCCAGAAATAAAAAAATTAGAGAAACTAACCACAACCGAAGATGAATAGCACCGTTATTTATAATACTCTTCGTTTTGTACTGTTGCTTGCGGCACAAATAACCATTTTCAATAACATGAATTTATTTGGTTATGTAAATCCGTTTCCCTATATCTTATTCATTATGCTTTTTCCTGTAAATGGAAACAAATACAGTTTGTTATTATCCAGTTTTTTATTAGGATTGACAATGGATATGTTTTTAAATTCGGGTGGAGTTCACGCTACTTCTTGTTTGATTTTAGCGTACTTCCGACCTTATATATTTAAATTTTCGTTTGGTTTGAGTTACGAATACCAAACAGTAAAAATAAACGACTCATTATCACCTGAGCGCTTTTCGTTCATTCTCATCTCGGTAATTATTCACCATTTTAGTTTATTTATTTTAGAAATTTTTACCTTTGAATATTTCTTTACAATTATTACCCGAACGATACTAAGCACACTGTTTACACTGATTCTTAGCATCATAATAATTTACTTAATTAAGCCCAACAGACGATGAGAAAAGCATTGCTTCCAACACTAGTTATCGTAGCAGGAATTTTGTTATTGATACGGCTTTTTTATTTGCAAATCATCGATGATACTCTGAAGTTAAAGTCGGAGAATATTTCAATTAAAATCAATTACACCTATCCTGAGCGCGGTTATATTTACGATCGAAATGGCGAATTATTAGTTGCCAATCAGCCATCGTATGATATCATGGTGGTTCCAAGAGATGTAAAAGACATCAATGTGGATGAATTTTGCAAACTTCTCAGTATTACTAAAGAAGAGTACAATAAAAAAATGGAAAAGGCAAAAGTCTACAGTCCGATGTTGCCTTCTGTTTTTCTATCTCAATTGAACAAATCAGAATATGCTGCTTTTCAAGAAAAAGAGCGTCGTTTCAGTGGATTTTATATTCAAAAACGTTCGTTACGTGATTACCAAGTTGCCAATGGTTCAAATATTTTTGGATTCATCAATCAGGTGAATGAAAAAATCATCGAAAACAATCCGTATTACAAAAGTGGCGATTTAATTGGTAAGCAAGGCGTTGAAGAATACTACGAAGAAATTTTAAGAGGGCAAAAAGGAGTTAAATACATTCAAAAAGACAAATTCAACCGCGAAATTGGTTCCTATAAAGAAGGGAAATACGACACTATTGCCAAACAAGGAAAAGACATCACTTTAACCATCGATGCCGAACTTCAAAAATACGGTGAAGAATTGATGGTGAATAAATGGGGCGGAATTGTAGCCATCGAACCCAAAACGGGAGAAATTTTAGCTTTGGTTACTGCTCCATCCTACGATCCTGCTATTTTAGTTGGAAGACAACGATCACGAAATTATACATCACTCTATCACGATTCTATCGCAAAACCTTTGTACGACAGAGGTTTGTTAGCAGAATACACTCCAGGTTCGCCATTCAAAATCTTAACAGGATTGATTGCATTACAAGAAGGCGCCATTAACGATAGTACTACTTTTTTCTGTAGACGTGGTTTTAGATACGGAAGAAAATTCATGCGCTGTCACTGTTCTGGCGGTGGAGTTCGATTGCACAGAGCCATTTATCAATCGTGCAACAGTTATTTCTCGCAATCGTACATGCGTTTGATTAACAAATTCAAAACACCTTCTGAAGGCGTAGATGTTTGGAGCAATCACCTAAAAAGTTTTGGATTAGGAAACTTTATGGGTTACGATTTACCAACAGGTAAAAAAGGAAATATTCCAACATCGAAAACGTATAACAAATTATATCCAAATGGTGGTTGGAAAAGCACCAACATTGTTTCCAATGCGATTGGTCAAGGAGAAGTATTGTTAACACCAATGCAGTTGGCCAACTTTATGGCAGCCGTTTCTAATAAAGGCTATTATTATACACCTCACATCATCAAAAAAATTAATGGCGGTGTAATTGATAAAAAATTCCGAACCAAACACGTTACCACAATTGATCGAAAATACTTCACTCCTATCATCGAAGGAATGTTTGACGTATACAACAAAGGAACCGCAGCCGGACTTGGAGTAAAAGGAATCGAAATTTGCGGAAAAACGGGTACGGCAGAAAACTACCTTCGCGTTAACGGTAAAAGAATAAAACTTCAGGATCACTCCATATTTGTTGCTTTTGCACCTAAGGACAATCCAAAAATTGCCATAGCCGTATTTGTTGAAAATGGATATTGGGGTGCGCGTTGGGCTGGACCAATAACAACATTGATGATTGAGAAATACCTCAACAAAAAAATCACCCGTGTTGAATTTGAAAAACGAATGTTAAACGGAAGTTTGAAAGGACAATACCAAAAGTTATATCCTAGAAAAGTTCAAGATAGTATTGCTAGAGTAAAAGACAGCATTACTCGAGTTAAAAAGAAAGAAGATTCAATAAAAAAAGCAAAAACGGAGAACAAAGACATTCTATCCGGCAAAAATAAAACCAAGAAAAACGATACAGTTAAACTGAAAACCTAATGAAAAATCAAAGTGTTTCAAGCAATATTGATTGGATGAGCATCATGATTTATACCGCATTGGTTATCATGGGTTGGCTCAACATCTATTCGTCGTCTTTATCGACGGCTGCCGTTGACGCCTCTATATTTGATGTTTCTCAAATTTATGGTAAACAGTTTTTATTCATTTTAATCTCCATTCCGATTATATTTGTTGTGCTTTTTGTCGAACCCAAATTCTACGAAAAGTTCTCCATAATTATTTTTGCCGTCGCGATACTCGCCTTGATTGGATTATTCCCTTTCGGAAAAACCGTAGCAGGACAACGTTGTTGGTACGCCATAGGGAGTTTTACTTTACAACCATCTGAATTTGCAAAAGCTGCAACATCACTAGCGTTAGCAAAATATTTGAGTGACGTCCAAATCAATTTAAAACACACTAATCGTCAACTTCAAGCCTTAACAATTGTATTTCTTCCAGTGCTTCTAATTCTACCTCAACCCGATCCAGGAAGTGCTTTAATTTACTTTTCGTTCTTTTTTGTGCTCTTTAGAGAAGGTTTACCGGGTTGGTATTTAGGAACTGGTTTAGTCGCGATAATTGTTTTCGTACTGACTTTAGTTTTTGAGAATTCATTAATTGTTGTACTAATAGCCACAGTAGTTTTAGTGATTCACTATTTACGCAGTCGTTTGATCGAACGCAACATCATTGGCAGTTTAATCATATTAGCACTCGTCACTATTTTCTCTTTTTCGGTGAGTTTTGTATTCAACAATGTATTCAAACAGCACCACCGCGACCGTTTCAATATTTTGTTAGGAAAAGATGTTGACGAACGCGGAATAGGTTACAACACCGATCAATCCGAAATCGCCATTGGTTCGGGTCGTTGGATTGGAAAAGGCTTTCTTGAAGGAACACAAACCAAAGGCGGATTCGTACCCGAACAACACACTGATTATATTTTCACCACAGTAGGTGAAGAATGGGGATTTATGGGTTCTGTTTTTGTAATCGGACTTTTCGTAGGCTTAATTGTTAGAATAATCTACTTGGCTGAACGACAGAAGACCAAATTCAGCAGGGTTTACGGCTATTGCGTAGCCAGTATTCTGTTCATTCACTTCTTCGTCAACATCGCCATGGTAATTGGAGTTTTTCCAACCATCGGAGTGCCGTTGCCGTTTTTCTCATACGGTGGTTCCGGACTTTGGGGTTTTACCATCTTGCTGTTCATCTTCCTAAAAATGGATGCCAATAAAGTCAATGAGTGGTAATTTTTGTAGCTAATCCAGCCATTCACTACAAGAATTTTGCAACCCAAACCTTTTTGTAAAAAGCAAAAAAGCTTCTTGGGTCGCTTTTTTTCTTTAACAAAAACATACCCATTTGACACATAAATAAGTCCAAAGATGCGAAGTAATTTTTTTTCAAGACAAAGAAAAAAATTATTGCATAGCATTTGCTACGGAATCATTTTTTGATGAAGGATTGAGAAAAAAGAACAAGTAGAATGGCCTTATTTATGTGTCAAATGGGTATCTGTCTGGCTTTGCAAAATTGCTTTCCATTACTGTCTGGGCTATTTGAAACTCCAGTTCTTATAGTCGCTATTTTTTTCTAAACGAACTTCATCTGCGTCATCCAACTTGGGAAAGAAATCGATTCCAGTGCGTTTTTCAATTTCATCTACCGAAACCACAAACTCATACAATGGCAAATCGCTATCCTGATGCGGCACCAAAAATGCAATCATTTTATATTCACCATTGTTTTCATCCAACAAGACCTTATAAAAATAATTAGGAACTGTCACATCTTCATATCCAATAGTTGGAAGGTTCTCATCTAAAATTCCGCCAGTAACTACGTAAATTCCATCGTACTTTCCTGCCCAATACCGTACTTTTTGTTCCAATCGGTTCCAAACACCTTCATTAAAATCATGCAATTGAGGCGAAATATTCGAAGTGTAAAACGTTTCATCAAAAGCCGATTTTGAATACTTTCGGTCGCCCGCCGGACACAAATGACCTTTATCATAACCCGATTTACGGTAATTTTTCCAATCTGCAGAAGCACTACTCACTTTTGGATCTTCTATAAAAAACGGTCGCTTAAAATCGTTGTTGTTATAATTGAGTTCGCTTTTTTTCAACTCATACGCGACCCATTCTGCTTGTTCATTTTCTTCAGAATACGATAAAATATAACCGTTGTGCTTTACAATTTGGTTGGTTGTAGAGGAAGGCAAGAAATCAAAATAGCGGCTTTTTCCTTTTGATTTTTGTTTATTTGAAATCTCTTCAACTTCAACTGATTTTGTAGCTTCTTCATTCTCAAACCTACAAGAAACAATAAGTGTAGTAAATATTAGACAGTAGATTCCTTTATAAATCCAATTTTTATTCATATTTTTATACTTCATAATTTGTTCAAAGAAACAACATTATAAAATAGTAAAAAAGAATACTAATTAAATTAAAGAAAAATGAAATTAAAACTTTTAATAGCTGGAGTTGCTTTATTTGGAATGCAAATGGCAACTGCTCAAGAAACTGTTGTTGACTCGGTAGCCATACAAAAGGAAAAGCTAGAACAACAACTCAAAGAAGAAAAGCAAGCTTTGAAAGAGCAAGAGCGAATTGAAAAAGACCGAAAAGACGCCGAAAAGAAACAGAAAGACATGGAAGAGCGTCAGGAGAAACTAGAAAAAGAACAAAAAAAGGCTGAAAAAGAATTGAAAAAAGCCGAAAAAGAGCAAAAGAGATTAGAATCAGCTCAGAAAGACGTTAGAAAATACGAAGACAAATTGGACAAAGCGAGAAAAGATTTGGATAAAAAACAAACCAAATTCGCAAAAGCCAAAGCCAAAGGGAAACTTTCTCCAGTAGACATTGAAAAAGCAAACGTTGACATCACCAAACAACAATTGAAAATCAAAGAAATTGAAGAAGACATCGAAAAAGCAAAAAAGAAACTTAGAAAACTTCAATAAAAAAAAAGCCTAGTTCTTAAACGACTAGGCTTTTTGTTTTAAGTAAAGACGGACTGCAGTCCGTCTCTTCAATACGTTATAGTTTTACATCTCAATTTTATCAAACTGTAATAGTTAAAAGGAATACAAAAATAGTTTGCTATTCTTATTTTAATTAAAAAAAGCACAAAAGAGAAACCTAGTCTCTCTTTTGTGCTTTTGTAATTATAAGAATTTGAATTACGACTTAATCAATTTCTCTTTCTTGTCTTTAGAGGTTAATCCTTTTTTAAATCCGCTATTAGGCTGTAAATCATCTAAAACACGGATCGCTTCTTCAATATAAATATCATTAGATAACGTTTGGAACCAATCTTCTCTTTTCTCTTTCAAAGACAAATTACTTTTGAGTAATTCTTTTTCGTAATCCAATGTTGCAAAAGGCAATTGATTGGTGTAGTCTTTTAATGATTTGAACTTTTTGTTGGCTTCTTCCAATTTCTTTTGTTCGTCTCTGAACTTTTGCAATTGCAAACTGTACACATTTTCATTTCTTCTAATATCACTCCATTTAGCATACTCATCAATCAACTTGAATTGCGGATTATTAGCAATACGCATTTTACTATTCGCAATTGCAGCGTCAAAATTGGACGATTTATCCCATGTTTTATAATTTGCTGGTGCAATTTTATCCCAAGGCATAGCGTTTTCGATATCGCGTTCACCCATTTTCAAATAACTGTATTGATCTGGCATAAAAACATCGCTGGTTACACCTTCAAGTTGAGTTGAACCACCATTAATTCTATAGAATTTTTGAGTAGTCGTTTTCAAAGCACCCAAATCTCCATAGTCACTTCCTCTGATGAATTGATTCAGATCGATTACATTTTGAACCGTTCCTTTTCCGTACGATTGTTTACTTCCAATAATAACAGCTCTTTTATAATCCTGCATAGCAGCAGCCAAAATTTCAGATGCCGAAGCAGAGAAACTATTTTGCATGATTACCAATGGTCCATCCCATTGAATTTTTGGGTCTTTATCAGAAAGCACTTCTTTTTTGCCAGCAGCCGATTGAATTTGAACAATCGGACCTTGATCGATGAACAATCCCGCAATATCAACAACGGTTTTCAATGAACCTCCACCGTTATCTCTAACATCCATAACGATTCCTTGAACACCTTCTGCTTTTAAACGTTCTACTTCAATAGCGATGTCTTTTCCAGCATCTCTACTGTCTTTGTTTTCAAAATCAATATAGAATTTTGGCAAATAAATGATGCCATATTTTACACCATTTCGATCAATAATACACGATTTCGCATAGGTTTCTTCAATTTCAACCTCATCTCTAATAATGGTAATAACTTTTATAGTTCCATCCGCTTTCTTAACGGTCAAACGTACTTCTGTACCTTTTGGGCCTTTAATTTTTTTCACCACATCATCCAATCGCATCCCGACAACTTCAATTGGTTCGCCATCAGCTTGAGCCACTTTCAAAACGATATCTCCAGCTTCTAATTCTTTTCCTCTCCAAGCTGGACCACCCAAAATAAGTTCGGTGATTTCAGTAAAATCATTTTTCTTTTGCAAACGAGCGCCAATTCCTTCTAATTTACCACTCATACTAATATCAAAACGCTCTTTTTCTTCTGGAGCAAAATAAGAAGTATGTGGATCAAAACGTGCTGTAATGGCATTGATATAAACAGAGAACCAATCTTTTCGCTCTAATTCTTTCACAAAAGTGAAGTATTCATTCAATGATTTTAAAGAACTTTCTCTACTTTCTTTTTCAAGATCAGCATACGACTTTGATAAAATCTCAGTTTTGGTTTTCTCAATTTTGTCTTTTTGCGCTTGCGTCATTTTATCGTACTTCGATTTTTCACTTTCCGATTTTTCAGCTACAATTCCAGCTTTAGCATCATCTTGCATTTTAAGTTTATCGGCGAGATTAGAAAGAACGGTTAATTTCAACTGTTTTCTCCAACGCTCATTCAGGTCTTTTTTGTTTTGAGCATACGGTAGTTTTTCGTAATCTGTATCAATATCTTCGGCTATAGTAAAGTCGAATGGTTTATCCAAAATATCTTCATAAATTGGTTTCGTTTCGTTCATACGTTGCACCAAACGATTGTAAGTCAAATCGAAGAAATCCAATTTCTTTTCAAGAATTTGATCGTCAATTTTCATTTCATACTTAGCAAATTCGTCAATATCCGATTGCAGAAAATAACGTTTTGACGGATCTAAAGCTTCGATATAATCTTTGTAGATTCCTTTTGACAATTCGTCATCAAAAGTTTTCGGACTGTAATGACCTTTTTCCAAAACGTAGGTCAACAGTTCGATTAATAACTTATCTTTTTCTGGATCTTCGGCATTCGTTTTCGGAATAAAACTCCACAAGCCAACCGATAAGGCCAGCACGACCAAAAGCACTTTATAATTCCTTTTCATAAATTGAAGTATTGTATTCATTAAATTTTTCAACTAAATTATATAAAAAATTATGCCAAAATAAACCCTAACGCATAATTTTTTGTTAAACTATAATCCAAATACTAACCGAATGTTAATATTAGCCAAAGTTATAAAAAATGTGCAGCAATAAGTAGTAATTTAAGTATTTTTGTTACAGATTGAATTGTAAAAACAACCTTATAAATGCCAAAAAAACCACTGATTTTAGTAACTAATGACGACGGAATTAACGCACCAGGTATTCGTGCTTTGATCGAAGTTATGAGCGAATTGGGCGATGTTGTTGTAGTTGCTCCTGATAGTCCGCAAAGTGCAATGGGACACGCAATTACCATCAATAGCACACTTTACATCAACACTATTTCTAAGGAAAATGCCACTGTAAAAGAATACAGTTGCTCTGGAACTCCAGTAGATTGTGTGAAAATTGCAGTTAATGAGATTTTAAAACAAAAACCCGATTTATGTGTTTCTGGAATCAATCACGGTTCCAACTCATCGATTAATGTAATTTATTCTGGAACGATGAGCGCGGCTGTTGAAGCGGGAATTGAGGGAATTCCGTCGATAGGTTTTTCACTTTTAGATTACAATTGGAACGCTAATTTTGAACCTGTAAAATCGTTTGTTAAAAAAATCGCATCGGAAGTGTTGAAAAACAAATTACCTGATGGCGTTATTTTGAATGTGAATTTTCCTAAATTGGATGAAGATAAAATCAAAGGAATCAAAGTGTGCCGACAAGCCAAAGCAATTTGGGAAGAACGATTTGACAAACGTCAAACTCCAATGGGAAAAGATTATTATTGGTTGGCCGGAGAATTTGTCAATTTAGACAAAGGCGAAGATACTGATGAATGGGCGTTGGCCAACGGATATATTTCTGTTGTTCCTGTTCATTACGATATGACAGCGCATCATGCTATACAAACTATAACTAATTGGGATATTTAATTATGAATAAAGAACTTTTGTTAGGAATTTTATTGGGACTTCTTGCTTCTTTTATTGGGACTTATTTGTACGTTTCCCTTTTTACTGATTTCAATTTAATTCGAGACTACAAATTATTGAATTTTAGCGGATTATTAGGCAAAGTGATTACTTTGGGCACCATTTTAAGTGTACTGACCTTTATTTTCTTCTTTTACAAAAAAAAGGATTCTATTGCTAAAGGTGTTTTGATTTCGGTAATTGGATTGGTGATTCTTACCTTTTTTGTTTAATCAATTTTAAAACGATGAAAAAATTGTATCTCCTTTTTAGTTTTCTATTTTCGTTATTTTCTTTTGCTCAAAGCAACACTGAAACTACTATAACTAAAATAATCGTAGTTCGCCATGCTGAAAAAGCAGACGACGGAACTAAAAATCCGCCTTTATCACCCGAAGGAATTCAACGCGCCGAACGGTTGAGCACAATGCTTTCTGATTTAAAAGTTGATAAATTATACGCTACTCCATTTCTTCGCACCAATCAAACCTTAGCTCCATTGTCTAAAAAATTCAATATCCCGATTGATAATTATGACGCTTCTGATATTACTTTTGCTGAACAACTTTTACAAAAAGAAAAAGGCAAAACAATTGTCATTGCTGGGCATTCCAACTCATCTCCTACTTTGGTGAATCGATTGATAAAAAAAGAACTATATCAAAAACTAGACGAATCGGTTTTTAGTAAAATTTGGATTTTAACCTTCAAAGGAGACGAACTAGTTGATTGCAGTTTATTAAATTACTAAACATGAAGTACTACATTATTGCTGGCGAAGCATCGGGCGATTTACACGGTTCCAATTTGATGAAGGCGTTGTATGAAGAAGATCCACAAGCCGACATTAGGTTTTGGGGCGGCGATTTGATGCAAAATGTAGGCGGAACTTTAGTAAAACACTACCGTGAATTAGCCTTTATGGGTTTTGCCGAAGTGGTGATGAACTTAAGAACCATCTTCAATAATATTGCGCTTTGCAAACAAGACATTGAACAATTTCAACCTGATGTGATTGTTTTTATTGATTATCCCGGATTCAATATGCGTATTGCTAAATGGGCTAAAGAGAAAGGAATTGCAACACATTATTATATTTCACCTCAAATTTGGGCGTGGAAAGAAAACCGCATCAAAGCCATCAAAAGAGATTTTGATAAACTGTATGTGATTTTGCCTTTTGAAAAAGATTTCTACGAAAAGAAACATCATTTTCCGGTTGAATTTGTAGGCCATCCTTTAATAGATGCGATTTCGAATAGACAAAAAACCACCTTAGAATCTTTTTGTACTGAATTTAATTTAGACACCAAACCCATCATTGCCATTTTGCCTGGAAGTAGAAAGCAAGAAATCACCAAAATGCTGTCTGTAATGTTGAGTGTTGTAGATGATTTTCCGGATTATAACTTCGTAGTAGCAGGCGCGCCAAGTCAGGATGCGTCTTTTTATCATAGCATCATTGGCAACAAAAAAGTGACTTTAATTCAGAATCAAACCTATAAATTACTAGATGTTGCTCATGCTGCAATGGTGACATCGGGAACCGCAACATTGGAAACAGCGCTTTTTAAAGTTCCCGAAGTAGTATGCTATAAAGGAAGTTGGGTTTCGTATCAAATTGCCAAACGCATCATTACATTAAAATACATCTCTTTGGTGAATTTGATTATGGATGAAGAAGTGGTAACCGAATTGATTCAAGGTGAATGCAATCCGAAGCGAATCAAAGCGGAATTAAGCCGACTTTTAGACCCAAACCACCGAATGGAATTAGCGCAAAAATACGATGAATTAGAGAGTAAGTTGGGTGGAATTGGCGCTAGTAAAAAAACGGCGCAACTCATCGTTCACAGTAAATAGAATCACATCATAATGCTAAAGAAAAGCTGCTACTTATTGTTTTTATTGATAGCGATTACGTCGTGTAAATCGAGTAAACCTACCATCATTACTTCAAAAAAAGAGGGAGCAAAAAAAGGAAAATACGAAGGCAATTTAAACATTCGTTTAGCAAAAAATGATTCCAAAAAATCATCTGGAAAACAAGAGAATATAACCATCAATTCATCAAGTAGTTTGATTACTTGTGATGATACTGATTTTCTGATTGAATTACTCATTGATGCGAGTTTAGACAATATTGGTTCGCCGTATCGTTATGGCGGAACTACAAAAAGTGGTTTTGATTGCTCGGGTTTGCTGTTTACTACTTTTAAAAATCACAATATCATTTTACCACGAACATCAAGCGAAATGTCGAAAGTGGGAAAAGACATCCGATTGAATAATACCAAAAAAGGCGATTTGATTTTCTTTTCAACCAATGGAAAAGGCACAATTAATCATGTTGGTTTTGTGGTTGATGTTAGAAACGACGACATTCAATTTGTACATTCTTCGACTAAAAAAGGAGTTATCGTTTCGTCTACTACAGAAGCTTATTACAAAAAAGCCTATATTTCTACTCGACGCATCTTTGAGTAAACAAAAATTCATTACTTTTATTCTTTGAATTTATTTGAGATGTTTAAAACGACATCTGAATACTATAAACGCCATTTATCAACTATTTACGCCACGTTATGAAAGTAATGCATTTCCCATTAGCAAAAATTGCTATCGCCTTTATTGTAGGTTTGTTCATCGCTCACTTCGGCAATTTCTCAAGTCTTTTTTCGATTGTATTCTTTGGAGTTTCATTTCTGATTTTAGTAGTTTCTATTATTCTCAAAGAAAAAAATTATTTTGCCTTTTTGGTTTTGATTGCCTCTTTTGGATTGGGTTTACTGATTGACTGCATTCATTTCGAACCCAATCGCAACCATCATTACCTGCATTCAATTACCGATGAAAATGAATTGTTTTTAATTGAAATTCAGATTAAAGAACGACTCAAAAGCACACTTCATAACGAACGCTATACGGCAGAAGTCATCGCATTAAACAATCAAAAAAGTTGTGGGAAAATCATCTTCAACTTGCGCAAAGACAGTCTCAATAAACATCTTCTTATTGGTTCAACGCTGCACACAACATCTACTTTTTATAAAAACAAAAAACCAAGCAATCCGAATCAATTTGACTATGGAAATTACTTGGCCAATCAAAACATTTATGCTCAAATTTATGCTGACAAAGATGAAATAACAATCAACCCAAAGGTTGAAAAAAACTGGAATTATTATGCTTCTATAATCCGAAACAAAATCATTCGAAACTTAGAGCAACATCATTTTAAAAAAGAAGAACTGAGCGTTGTAATTGCTCTTATTTTAGGTCAACAACAGGACATTTCCAAAGAAGTATTGCGCGATTATCAATACGCTGGTGCGGTTCACATATTATCCGTTTCAGGTTTGCACGTGGGATTTATTTTGCTATTTATTACCACACTTTTAAAACCAATTCCAAATAATAGAAAAGGAACAATTCTGAAGCTAATTATCACTTTAATGGGTTTATGGGCATTTGGCGTGTTGGCTGGTTTGGCGCCATCAGTTGTTCGATCAGTAACGATGTTTAGTTTTGTGGCTGTTGGTTTATTTTTAAGAAGAAGTGTCAACATTTACCATTCACTGTTGGTTTCGATGTTTTTGATATTACTTTTTCGGCCTTCTTTTTTGTTTGATGTTGGATTTCAATTGAGTTATTTGGCGTTGTTTTTCATCATTTGGTTACAACCTATTTTTAAATCCATTTGGACACCAAAATCGAAAATCACAACTTATTTTTGGGACATTAGTACGGTTTCGTTTGCAGCACAAATAGGTACTTTGCCTTTGAGTATTTATTATTTTCATCAGTTTCCGGGTTTGTTCTTTATAACCAACATCGTTATTTTACCGCTATTAAGTATTATTTTGGCAATTGCTATACTTGTAGTTGTGCTAGCAAGTTTTGATTATGTTCAGTTGTATCTTATGAAGCTATTGGAATGGAGTATCGAACTATTGAATACCATCATAGCGTGGGTTGCTTCGTTTGAAAAATTTATTTTTAAGGATATTCCGATGAGTGCATTGATGATGTCGAGTTTGTACTTAGTGCTTATTTCATTCTTCATTTTAATAGAAAAACCAAATTACAGAAAAATTACCGCTTTGTTAATTAGCGTTTTAGCTTTTCAAGGAAGTTGGATTTTTACCCATTATCAAACTCAAAAAGCGACCGAATTCATTGTTTTTCACCAAAAGAAAAGCAGTTTGATTATCGAACGAAATTTGGGAAATGTGATGGTTTATTCTAATGATACTATTCTAAAAAAAGTCAATGAGAATTGGACATTAAATTCGTATTTAGTGGCTAATTTTTGTAAAATAGAAAACTCAAATCGGTTGAAGAATTTTTATTATTGTAAGGATAAAAGAATTGCTGTGATTGATAGCTCGGGAATACATTTAAATAAAAATCCAGATGTTTTAATCTTAATTAATTCGCCCAAATTGAATTTAGAGCGGTTACTTCAGAGTTACCAACCCAAGGAAATTGTGGCTGATGCTTCCAATTACAAGAGTTATAAAAAATTGTGGAAAGCGACTTGCGAAAAAGAAAAAATCCCTTTTCATGATACTTCAGAAAAGGGATTTTATAAGTTGTAATTATTTTTTTGCTGTTTTCTTCTTTTTAGAAGTTTTAGCATACGGTGTAAATTTTTGAATTATTGGATTGGCAACATTAAGCCAAGCTGTAGGTCCGCCAGCAACATAACCCGTGTTTCCCAATTGCTCGAAATTAGTTTTTCCGTTCAATTCACCTGCTTTTACAAAGTGAACCGTAGGATAACCTCTTACAGCAAAAACCTGTTGCAATTCCATATTTTGTTGTTTTTCAGCATCCGACTGAGTGCTTTTTCTTGGAAAATCAAGTTCAACAAGAACTACATTCTTCTTTGCCCAATCAATGAATTCTGGAGTTTTAAACACTTCTTTTTGCAAACGAATACACCATCCGCACCAATCACTTCCTGTGAAGAATAAAAACAAAGGTTTATTTTCCTTTTTTGAGATTTCGATGGCCTTCTTCATGTCTTTGTGCCAAGTTAATTCTTGTGCCTCAACCGACAACGAACCTAGAACCAATAGTAATGTAACGATTATTTTCTTCATGTTTCTTTAAATTTATTTTACAAATATAGACAAAAATGATACCAAGATTTGTCGGCTATTTTACTTCTTGCATTAATTTTTTTATGAATGGAGAAATAGCGATTAGAACTACTCCTGAAATCACGGCATAAATAGCAAGTTGTTGATATCCGTCGGTATAGGTTATTAATTTTTCAGCTTTTGTAGCGTTTTCATTCGTGCTTACCATTCCGGCGCCCAATATTCCAGCTGCATATTGACCATAGGCACTGGCCAAAAACCACATTCCCATCATAACGGCTTGTAATTTTATTGGCGCTAATTTGGTCATAATAGAAAGACCGATTGGCGACAAGCACAATTCACCAAAAGTGATGATAAAATAGGCGAGAGTAAACATTTCAAGCGAAGTTAATCCGTTTGCATCAGCGAAAAATCGCGTACTGTAAAAAGTATAAAACGCCAATGCTAGGAATAAAAATCCGAGTCCAAATTTCACTACAGTATTCGGTTCTGATTTTCGGTTGCTCATCCAAATCCAAGCAATTCCTAAAAGCGGTGCAAAAATGATTACAAATAGCGAATTGGCTGCATTATTAACTCCGTTTGGATCTAATTTTATTCCGAAAATATCATTATCTAAATTATTTGCAGCAAATAAACTCAGCGAACCACCACTTTGTTCAAAAAAGGCCCAAAATAAAATGGAGAAAATGATGAATACCATTGCGGCTAGTAACTTTTTATTTTCATTAATTGAAAAATTTCTCATTTCGTACGCCAAATAGAGCAAGGTAATTGGCCCAATGGTATACATGAAATAATCGGTATATTCAGGATTGGACACCATGACCATAATTAGTGGAATGGCTAGAATAGTACCAATATACGTTGCATACTCATAGAGTTTTCTTTTCGAATTATCCAAATGCAATAAGGGTGAAATACCGATGGTTGAAAGGCTTTTTTGTGTAAATACAAAGGTTAGTAAACTGATGGTCATTACAATTCCGGCCAAACCAAAAGCCAAATTCCAAGAATAGTTTTTCCCTAAATAAATACAGGCATAACCACCGAGAAGTGCTCCAATGTTGATTCCGGAGTAAAACAATGAAAATCCGGCATCTCTACGAGTATCATTTGCTTTGTATAACGTTCCGACCATGGTTGAAATATTAGGTTTAAAGAAACCCGTTCCAATAACGGTGAATGAAATTCCTAAAAAGAAAAACTCTTGTGGATTGATGGCCAAAATGATACTTCCTATGATCATCATGATTCCACCCCAAAAAAGCGACTTTCTGTAGCCCAATATTTTATCGGCAAACAAACCACCAATAAAGGTAAATGCATATACAAAAGCTTGTGTTGCACCGTATTGTAAATTGGCTACTTTTTCGTTCATTAGTAATTGATCTACCATGAAAAAAGTAAGCATTCCGCGCATTCCGTAGAAACAAAAACGTTCCCACATCTCACTAAAAAACAAATACCACAGTTGTTTTGGGTATTTACCTTCAAAATTTTGAATCTGTTCGATTGTTAGGTCTTTTTCCATAGTTTTAGTTGATTCCGTGATCTCTCATCACTTTATTTAGGTTTTTAACTAAGGCAAACATCAGTACAGTTGCAAACATTAATAATCCGAAATTAATCCAAAAGAAATTGGCTTTATCATCATAAGTATCCCACATACTGGCTAAAACGCCACTTAATTTGTTTCCAATAGAGGTCGATAAAAACCATCCACCCATCATTAAAGCGGTGATGTTTTTTGGTGATAATTTAGATACAACTGATAATCCCATCGGACTCAAAAATAATTCTCCAATGGTTATCACACCATAATTAGCAACCAACCACCAAACCGATACTTTTTCGGCTCCGTTGTTTCCGATTTGAACTGCTGCTACCATTACTAAAACGGACAAGGCAGAAATTAATAATCCAAAAGCAATTTTAGTTGGCGTCGAAGGTTCTTTTTTCCTTCCTCTTAAATAGGTAAAAAAAGCAACTACCAAAGGCGTTAATATAATTACCCAACCTGGATTAATCGATTGACTTAAACTGGTTACCCAAACGCTGATTTTGCTTCCTTCTTGCGGTAAAGCCTCTTTAGAAGTATTTCTGAAATAAACAGGATAATCAACTGTTTTTTTAACCTCGCCATTTTCTTTTTGAAGTCGGAATTGCTCATCATACAACTCAGTTTCGGTTTTTTCATAGGTTAATTCTTTTGACAAAACTAAACCTGAAAACACTTTTTCGGTTGTACCTGTTACTTGTCTATCAGTATATCGATCGGCCCAAGTATTAAGAGCAGAACCATTTAGTTTGAAAACGGCCCAAAATAAAATTACAACGGCAAAAATGGATAACAAAGCACCAATAGGTCTTTTGTCTTCTGCTTTGGCTTTGAAATACAAACTTCCGTAGAAAAATATCACTGGAATACAGGCAAAAATAAAGGCATCTGTACTATCTGAACCAAAGATTGCGCTATTTGTATTGACCTCTGATTGAACTCCTTTGATTAACCACCCAATTACTCCAAAAACAACTGATGGCAATAGAATAAAAAGTACAATTTTATAAAAAGGCATATCACCTTGTTGGAATCCTTTCTTCTCTGTTTTATCACCATAGTGTTTGGTTCCGAGTAAGAACACGATTACGCCAACAAACATTCCAACTCCAGCTGCCATAAAAGCATACTGCCATCCTAATAAAATTTGCAATGCTGCTCCGAAGAAGTTACAAATAAACGCACCAATATTGATTCCCATGTAGAAAATATTGTAGCCTTCATCTTTTTTCTCTTTGTATTGTTCATCATTGTAGAAATTTCCTAATAGTGTTGAAATATTGGGTTTGAAAAATCCGTTACCTAAAATCACCAAAGTCATTGCAACGTAAAGCATGGTTATGTTGTGAATTCCCATCATAAAATATCCCGCGCCCATCATCAATCCGCCAATTACAATTGATTTTTTATAGCCCAAATAACGATCGGCAATCAAACCACCAATGAATGGTGTTAAGAAAACCAAAGCGATAAAAGTTCCATACAAATCAGAAGCTTCTTTTTCGGTCATGGCGAAACCGGCTTCCACATCTTTTAGGTACAATGTAAAAATACCAATCATTAAATAATAACCGAAACGTTCCCACATTTCAGATAAAAACAAAAAGGGCAATGCCTTAGGATGACTTTTCCACATAATAATGACGATTAAAAAAAACCTCCAGAAATGTTCTGAAGGTTTTCAAATATAATAAAAAATATTTTTTAAACCTTGAGTCTTATTTTACTGCAACTTCAACGTGATCATTGTGCATTCTTTTCTCTAACCAAGAACTTAATACAAATAATATGGCCGCTGCAATTCCTGACATTAAAATAAATAAGACAAAGAATTCATATAAGTTAGTGATTTGAAATCCTAAAAATGAAGTTGCTCCACCTGTTCCATCTTCACCACCTGGGATCAAAGCACTTAATGTACCTGCAAATTTATTTGCTGCAGCATTAGCCAAAAACCATGTTCCCATCATTAACGATGACAAACGTAAAGGAGCTAATTTTGAAACCATTGACAAACCAATTGGTGACAAACACAATTCTCCGATAGTATGAATTACATACAAACCAATTAACCACCACATTGATACTTTTTCACCTAATCCTAAACCTTTTACAGCGATAGCAATTACAACATATCCTAATGCTACTAATCCTAATCCAATTGCCATTTTCTTAGGCGATGATGGCTCTAACTTTCTTGCGTATAAAAATCCCCAAACTATTGTCATAATTGGAGCAAGAGCAATAACTGCTAACGGATTGACAGATTGAAAATAAGAGGCAGGCATTTCCCAACCAAATAACGTTCTTTCAGTTTGTCTATCTGCAAAAAGGGTTAACGATGCTCCCGCTTGTTCAAATGCTCCCCAAAAGAAAATTACGAAGAAAGCAAGAATAAAAATTACGGTGATTCGTTGAGTTTCAATTTTTGATAAACTTTTATCACTGAAGATTAAAACAGGCATTAACACCATTGCTCCGTAGATAAAATAGCTGATGATATCAACATCGCTTTTAAACATTTGCTTGAAGTTCAACATAAGAAAGATAATCGCGATTGACCCAATGATCATTCCGATACTTTTAGCGTCTAATTTTTTCACGGGTAAACCAATGTGTTTTCCTTCTTCAGAGATAAGGTATTTTTTTTGACCTAAAATAAAAGCCACAAGACCTATTAACATTCCAACTCCAGCAGCCAAAAATCCCCATTTAAAATCCATTGAACCACACACTAAAGGCGAGAAGAAAGCTCCTAAATTGATTCCCATATAAAAGATGGTAAATGCGCTGTCAATTCTTCGGTCGTTAGCTGGATACAATTGACCTACCATCGTTGAAATATTTGGTTTAAAGAAACCATTACCAATAATAATCGCTGTTAATCCCATCCACATTAATGAAACACCTCCATTAGCTCCAGCAGAAGCACTAAAAAACATAAAAAACTGACCGATTGCCATCAGCAAACCTCCAATAACAATACTTCTTCGATTACCTAAGAATTTATCACACAAATAACCTCCTAAAAGTGGCGTTAAATACACTAAACCTGTATAACTACCATAGATTTCGGAAGCATCAGCATCCTTCATTAACAACACTTTGGTCATAAACAAAATGAAAATCGCTCTCATTCCGTAATAACTGAATCGTTCCCACATCTCGGTAAAGAATAGGAAGTATAATCCTTTTGGATGTCCTGTGTTTACTGTTTTTTCACTCATAATTATTGTTTTAGTTTATATTTAGTTGATTATAATTTCATCTTATTTATTCAACAGATTAGTATTTGCCAGTGCAAAGTACAAACTATTGCAATTAAATAATAATCAAAAATTAAGAATTCACTAAAAATAAGCAATTGTGAGTAATTGTGACTGAAAAGAATTTATTTTTTAAACAAACTCTTTGTATTGCCCATTATCAATATTTCGAGTAAATTCAAGCAATAGCGAGTCATTGATCTCAATATATTCAGGCAAAAAACGAAGTCGGTATTTGGCTTGACCTATGAAAGTAAAAAAGTCGTTTCTGGTAATTTTCATATCGTCTTCAAGCTCTAAAATGGCATTTATGTTGTCAATAATTCTACTCAAGTAGGTTTGACTTAAAATTTCGCCTCCGTTAAAAACTTCAATACACATGTTTTCTTCGGATGCAAATTTTCGTCTTATAGCAAATTTCAATAAGTTATTGAATTGCGTTGTTTTGTTTCCGAAGTTGATGGTTTGATTTAAAATGTTTTTGGATGGAATAGAGAGTTCAATCACGTTCCAATTTACAAAATTAATCTTCATGGTAGTGGCTTCGGGCAGTTGTGACAATTCTAACACCCAACTGGTTCCTAAAACTAAAAAGATGAATATGAGTGTCGTTTTGGCAATTAGTTTAGCTAAATCAATGCTCGATGAATAATTCTCAAAATTAAACACATAAGGCACTTGCGTAATAAACAAAACAATCATGCTCAAAACCGCAATGATGGCAATGCTTTTCATCTTTCGATTATAGAAAGTTCGATAAAGAGAAATAATTAAAAACCAAGTTAATATGGCCGATAAAACTAAATCGGGAATCGTATTGAATCGAATACCATACGTATTGATGGTTTCACCAAAAAAGAGAGCAATCAACAATGAAATCAAGGAAAGTCCAACGAAGAAAAATAAAATTCTAGTAGTACTTTTTTTATTGTTGTACAAGTATTCGGGTGAATTATCAAAATAGTACAATGCCAATATCAAAAACATCGAATTCAGTATAGAAAACATGTTCTGACTGATTAGAATAACCCAGCTATTGGTATTAAAATTATTGAAAACAATAATCAACAGCGATGAAAACGACCAAACAAACACCGAAAAACTGATGAATAGTAATCCTTTGTCAAATCGTTTGATGGCGATTTCAGAAGTTAATTTTTGTTTGAATTTATTCTGAACTACCAACCAAATAGAAAGCAATAAAAATCCACCAATTAAAGAAATTAATAATTCCGTTAGTAAGTAAAATTGATGTTGCTCCATTTTTTTACAACTTCTCTTTAATAAAATTAGTCATTTTATTGAACAATTGAATTCGGGTTTTGCCACCAAAAATTCCGTGGTTTTTGTCAGGGTAAATAGCCCAATCAAACTGTTTATTCGCTTGAATTAAGGCTTCGATCATTTGCATACTGTTTTGTACATGCACGTTGTCATCAGCAGTTCCGTGAATTAAAAGGAAATTTCCTTTCAATTTACTCACGTGATTGATGGGCGAATTATCGTCGTATCCACTTGCATTTTCTTGCGGAGTTTGCATATATCTTTCGGTGTAAATACTATCGTAAAATCTCCAATTAGTAACTGGCGCAACGGCAATTGCCATTTTGAACACATCGTTTCCTTTGAACAAGCAGTTGCTCGACATGAATCCGCCGTACGACCAACCAAAAATTCCAATTCTACTTTTGTCTACATATGAGTAATTTCCAATTACTTTTGCCGCATCGATTTGATCTTCAACTTCAAATTTTCCTAATTCTTTTTGAGTACATTTTTTAAACTCGGCTCCTTTAAAACCCGTTCCTCTTCCATCAACACAAACGGTAATATAACCTTCTTGCGAAAGCATCATAAACCACATATCATTTGTGTCCAACCAATTGTTTGCCACTTCTTGCGAACCTGGACCCGAATATTGATACATAAAAACTGGGTATTTTTTAGTCGCGTCAAAATTCTTAGGTTTGATCATCCAAGCGTTTAGTTTATGGCCTTTTTCAGTAGTCAATTCGAAAAACTCTTTAGTTGGTAAATCGTATTTTTTTAATTTATCCAACAATGCTGTGTTATCTACAATAGACTGCACTTGTTTTCCATCTTTTGAACTGTTCAACGTGTATGTCATTGGCACAGTTGACGACGAATATGTATTGATGAAATACGTAAAATCTGGACTAAAAGTAGCTGCATTGGTGCCGACTTGTTGTGACAATTTCACTTTCTTTTTTCCATCAAGACAAATTTTATAAACATCTCTTACTGTCGATCCATTTTCAACTGATTGATAATAAACCGTTTTGTTCTTTTCATCAAAACCATAATAATTGGTTACTTCCCAATTGCCTTTAGTCACTTGATTTTTCAGCTTACCTGTTTTATCGTAAACATAAATATGATTGTAACCGTCTTTTTCGGAGGTCCAAATAAAACTATTGTCTTTTAAAAACGTCAAATTATCAGTCACATCAACGTAGGCTTTGTCTTTTTCATTCAAAACCACTTTAGCAACACCAGAAGTTCCATCCACAAAAATCAAATCCAAATTATCCTGATGGCGATTCAAAACTTGAGCACTCAATACATTAGCATCATTGGTCCATTTCATCCGCGCAATGTAAAAATCGCTGTAATTGCCTAAATTAATTGCTTTAGATGATTTTCCGTTCACATCATAAACATGCAATGAAACTAAAGCATTCTTCTCACCTGCTTTTGGATATTTAAAAGTTTCAGCCGTTGGATACAAAGCTTTTTTATACAAATCCATTGAAAATTGTGGCACTTCTGTTTCATCAAAACGAATGTAAGCCAGTTTTTTGCTATCAGCACTCCAATCAAAAGCACGTACAAAAGCAAACTCTTCTTCGTACACCCAATCCGTAATTCCGTTGATAATGGAATTTTTCTTTCCATCAGTAGTTACTTGAGTAGTGTTTTTTGAAGCAATATCGTAAATAAATAAGTTATTGGATTTGGCAAAACCGATTTTGGTTCCGTCTGGAGAAAACGTTGGCTCTTGAACTTGCTCTAAAACCTTAGTTAGTTCTTTTGTAGATATATTGTAAAGATAATAATCGGCAGTAAAAGAATGACGAAAAATTGGAGCCGAATTGTTGGCAATTAAAATTTGTTTTTCGTCTTTGCTGAAAGTGTAGCTATCAATTCCATCGCTCAATTGAGAGTGATTTTTGGTATCCAATACCGTAGCCACTTTGGTCAATGTAGCAAAATCATACAAATCAATTTGTTGACTTTTGGTTGCTCTATCTGAATTCAACACCGTATATTGATTAGTGTTTTTCATCGATTGCAATTCGTCCATTCCTTTGGCGCGAAAAGCTCCTGTATAAATTTCCTCAACTGTTATTTTTTGCTGAGCGATAACCGAAAAACAAGTTAACAAAAAGAGCGTAAGTAGTTTTTTTGATTGCATAGTTCTGATGGATTAATAAACGAGTCCAATTTTAGTGAAAATATTGGAAATAAACTCCTATTTTTATGTTAAATGCAATTTTTAAAGTCATTCATATTTCCAAATTACTCATTTGCCAATACAATCTAAAACGTATCTTTGCAGAGAATTACAATTTAATCAATTGAAAATGAATAACGCCGTATCGGGATTTTCAAAATTATCAAAAGAAGACAAAATCAGTTGGATTGCCAATGAGTATTTTTCCAATCCAAATGAAGCCATCACTACCATCAAACAATATTGGAATAGCGATGCCAAACTCCAACAATTACACGACGAATTCATAGAAAACACCATTACCAACTTCTATTTACCTATGGGAATTGCTCCTAATTTTTTGGTAAACGGAAACTATCATTCGATTCCGATGGTGATTGAAGAAAGTTCAGTTGTGGCTGCTGCAGCCAAATCGGCAAAATACTGGAGTACGCGTGGCGGATTTAAAGCTACCGTTTTATCGTCAGAAAAAATTGGGCAAGTTCATTTTATGTATAAAGGCGATGCTCAAAAACTCGAACTTTTCTTTCAAAAAATAAAACCGAATTTCTTCACATCAACCGAAAGCATTACCAAAAATATGCAAAAACGCGGTGGCGGAATTCTAAATATCGAACTCAGAAACAAAACAACCGAGTTAGAAAATTACTATCAATTGCACGCCACTTTTGAAACGAAAGACAGCATGGGCGCCAATTTCATCAACTCGTGTTTGGAGCAATTTGCCACGACTTTAAAAGAAGAAGCTTTTGATTATGATGCTTTTTCAACAGAAGAAAAAAACATCGAAGTGGTAATGAGTATTTTGTCGAATTACGTTCCGAATTGCATCGTTCGTGCCGAAGTTTCGTGTAAAGTAGACGAATTAGCCGACAAGAAAATAGACAATCCGTTGCAGTTTGCACAAAAATTCGTTCAAGCAGTCAAGATTGCTGAAATCGAACCTTTCAGAGCTGTAACGCACAACAAAGGAATCATGAACGGAATAGATGCTGTGGTTTTGGCTACCGGAAATGACTTTAGAGCAGTGGAAGCCGGAATTCACGCTTACGCTTCAAAAAACGGAAGCTATTCGAGTTTATCACATGCCAAAATTGAAGATGGTATTTTTACCTTTTGGATGGAAATTCCGTTGGCATTAGGAACCGTTGGTGGTTTGACTTCGCTTCATCCTTTGGTGAAAATGGCACTGGAAATTCTCGGAAAACCTTCGGCTCACGAATTAATGCAATTGGTTGCAGTCACTGGTTTGGCGCAGAATTTTGCCGCTTTGCGTTCGCTCACCACAACCGGAATTCAGGAAGGTCACATGAAAATGCACATCAACAACATATTGAATCAATACCAAGCCACAGATGACGAACGAAAATTAATTGCCACTCATTTTGAAACCAATACCATTTCGCATTCGGCTGTAGTTGATTTTATACAGAAAATGCGGAATTAAATAAATTATTAGAAGCTATTCCCGCTGAAACCTGCCCGCCGTAGGCTGGTCGGGGCTAAAAAAACACTAGTTTGAAACAGACATTTTACAGTAACGGAAAACTCCTGATCACAGGCGAATATGTAGTTTTGGATGGTGCCAAAGCATTTGCATTGCCTACAAAATTCGGCCAAAATCTAACCATCGAAAAAACAGAAAACGAACTCATTCATTGGAAAAGTATTGATGCTGATGGAAGTATTTGGTTTGAAACTACAATTCCGTTTTCATCTATAGTGAAAAAGGAGCGTTTTGACGAAACTCACAACATCAAAAATACGTTGATTGAAATTTTGCACGAAGCGTATTTGATGAATGCTGATTTCATAACTAATTCGCAAGGTTATTCGATTCAAACCGAATTGACTTTTCCTAAATTTTGGGGATTGGGAACTTCATCCACATTAATTAACAACATTGCGCAATGGTTACAAATTGACGCTTTTGATTTATTGCGCAGAAGTTTTGGCGGAAGTGGTTACGACTTGGCTTGTGCACAAAACGATTCGCCTATTCTGTACCAATTAGTCAATGAGCAACCCGTTGTTGAATCCATCGCTTTTCAACCTTCGTTTTTAGACAAGATTCACTTTGTATACCTCAACAGAAAACAAAGCAGTAAAAGTGCAATTGCATCGTATTTGAACCAACGTGGTAACATCGATAAAACCATTCAGAAAATTGACCGCATTACCAACACAATAATTCATGCAACAGAACCAAAAGAATTTGCTTTGGCCTTACAACAACACGAAATTGAAATGAGCTCGGTTTTAGAACTTCAAACCGTTCAGGAAGTTTTGTTCTCTGATTTTAAAGGAATCGTAAAAAGTTTGGGTGCTTGGGGCGGCGATTTTGTAATGGTCATTTCAAAAGAAAATCCAACCGATTATTTTAAAGAAAGAGGTTTTACGGTTGTACTTCCTTACAACGAAATGATTTTATAAAAGAAATCCCGACTGCTAATGCAATCGGGATTGTTTTTATTAAATATAACCTTTATCTATTAATAAAATTCTACTCTTTTATCTTCAATTTTTGCTTTGTCTTTTAATGCTGGAATAACTCTACCTGCAGCTTGTTGAGCCATTGGTTTTAATTTATTCACATAGGCATCATGTTTAACCAATTTTGGTGCTTTTACAACCGATTTTGTTTTAATAACATAAACACCTGCATTTCCTTCAACTGGAGCAGAAACTTTGTTTGCTGCTGTACCGAAAGCAATACCTACTACTTTTGGTTCCATTCCAACATTAGGAATCATAGCGTTTTCAATAGTTAAATCAGTAGCTTGTTGAACGGCAACTTTGTTTGCTGAAGCGATAGCCTCAAGAGAAGCACCTTTCATTTTAGCCATAATTTTCTCAGCTTTCTTTTCGTTTTTAACAATGAATTCAATCATTGGTTTTGCTTCTTCAACTGTCATCAAACCTTCTTCATTAATTTTAGAAAGCTTTGCAATCACATGACCTACATTCACAATTTCGAAACGTTTTACATCTCCAACATTAGTATCATCGCTGTACGCCCATTTAACAATTTGTCTTTGATTACCCACCGAACCAAAAGCTTCATCCATTGGTTTTGCTTTGATTGCTGGATTAACTGTTAATTTTGCCGCTTTTGCAACAGCTGCAAAGTCTTTACCATTAGCATCCATTTCAAATTTGGTAGCTGTAGCATATACGTTGTTTGTAGTAGTTTCAGAAGGATCAATACGTTGTCCAACAGTAGCTAATAAAACAGCATCTTGTTTATCAGTAACATTAATAATATGATATCCAAATTCAGATTCTACTAAACCAATTTTACCAATTGGGTTTCCGAATACGAAATCATTGAATGGTTTCACCATTTGGTTTGGACCAAAATAACCCAAATCACCACCTTGTTGAGCAGAAGAATCATCTGAATTAGTTAAAGCCAACATCATGAAACTTCCAGGATTAGCTTGAGCTTGAGCCAATAAACTTTGTGCTTTTGCTAACGCTTGCTCTTTGGTTCTTTTTTCTTTTTTCTGAACTCGGTCAATTCCTTCCCAACTAATCAAGATGTGACTTGCTTTTACTTTAGCACCTGATTTTCTTCCCATAGCTTTAGAAATACAATAGTATTTTCCGTTCATGTATGGACCATAAATTTGACCTACTGGCAAATTGAACAATTGCTCAGCGCTTTCAACTGGTAATTCTTGTTTTGTTTTGTAGATAGAATCAAATGGAATGTCAGAATTTTTAGAAACATATTCAGCTACATTAGAAGCAGAGCTAAAGCTAGGAACAGTATCGTTTTTACCCGTTTCTTGATTATAAACTACATCACCAACTAACAACTTGTTGACTTTGTCTTTCACTTCTTTTTCATCCGCAGCAGATGGTTTATCTTCAATAACTACATACTCGATTTCACGTGTACCATCCGATTTGAATCTCTTTGGATGTTTTTTCATGTAGTTCATATAATCTTCATCGGTAACTTTGATGTCGCTATCTTTAATTGAAGCAAAAGGAACTGATACAAAATCAAAACTAACTTTATTTGTTTCTAATTCGTATTTGAATTTACCTTCAGCATCAGTAGTATACATTCCACCTTTTATAAGTGAGCTGTAGATTTGATATTTTGAATTTAAAATTGCATCTTTTTCACGATCGCCTAATAATTTAGCTTGCTCTGGATTTGATTTAAAGAATTCTTTGAACTTTTTAATATCAAATTTACCCGCTGCATTTTGGAAAGCAGGATTTTGACCAATATTAGGATCATTTTTGAAATTTTCAATAATGTGACTTTCACCCGCTCTGATTCCTAATTTTTCAAATTCTTCTGTCAAAAGAGCTATTGAAACTTCTTGTTCCCATACTTGATTTGCGGCTTGAACACTCGTCATACCTTGACCTTGTTGTCCATTCTTTTCAAGGTTCGCCACTTTCACTCTAAAATCTTCGTAGATAATGTCTTTACCGTTAATACTTCCAACATCATTTGAAAAAGAAGTGTAATTATTTGAGAAGAAATCTTGTACTACAAAAGCAAGCAAAGCAAAGCCAATAACACCCAAAAGTATGCCTGAACGATTTCTAATTTTTTGTAAAACTGCCATTTTTATATTTGTTAATTTTTATTTCAGTTTGCGAAAATACAATTATCTGTGAAATAACAATAAATCTAAAGTGAATTTTATCAATAAAATTTGATTTTTATCGAAAATTAATCCGATACTGTCATTTTAACCAATTCTATTTTATTATTTGAAGCTTCTTCGATGTAAAATTGAAAATTATTTATCACAATTACCTCTCCTTTTTGCGGAATTTCTTTTGAAAAATTCACTATGAATCCCCCCAAAGTTCCATACGAATCACTTTCGGGAATTTCAAAATCATATTCTTCATTCAAATAATTGACATCCAAACGAGTAGAGAAAATATAATTATGATTATCGAGTTTTGTTTCCGTTAATTGTTCGTCTTCATCGTGTTCATCATCAATTTCACCAAAAAGTTCTTCTATTATATCTTCAACGGTAATTATACCTGAAGTTCCGCCGTATTCATCAAGGACAACTGCCACACTTTTTCTTTTTTTGGTTAACAGATTGAGGACATCTTTAATTAAAATGGTTTCCGGAATGAACTCTACTGGAATCATACTATTCTTGATTGTTCGGGGTTTTTTGAACAATTCAAAAGAATGAACATAACCCAAAATACTATCGAACGTATTTTGATAAATAAGCAGTTTTGAATAACCTGTTTGGATGAATTTTTCTCTTAATTGCGACACTGAACTGTGAATTTCTACGGCTACCAATTCGGTTCGCGGTGTCATAATATCACGTGCTTTTACTGTTGAAAATTCGAGAGCATTTTGAAAAATCTGTATCTCTGAATCTACATTTTCCTGGTTTGAAAATGAGTTAATTTGCTCGTTGATGAAATTCTCTAATTCAACTTTACTAAAAAGAGATTGTTGAGAATTGACATTTGATTTAAAAAATCGAGCCAAAATAGTATCCGAAATCCAAATAGTAAAAGACGAAAAATAATTTAGAATTCGGTAGAAAAAATACGCTGGGAAAGACAAATATTTAATCAGAGAATTGGAAAAAACCTGAAACAACAACTTCGAAATGAACTCGGTTGTGATGATTATAATTATAGTTGAAACCACAATCTGTGTTAAAAACAATTGCCATGAATTGAGTTCCAGATTTTGCACAACACTCCATTTAGGAATAATTGCACTGATGTAAAACCCATACACAACAATTGCAATTGTATTGCCCAACAACAATGTGGCAAGGAATTTTGATGGATTTAGAGTGAGTTTTGCGACGAAATTTGAGAAGAAATTATGCTGCTTTTTTTCGATTTCTAAGTAAATTTTATTGGATGAAATATAGGCGATTTCCATTCCTGAAAAAAAGGCAATTAGTAATAGACATATTATTACTATTGGTAATTCCATTTACTCATTGGGTTTGTTTTGTCCTTGTTGGTTTTTACGATCTTCAAAACGCTTTCCAAAATTTCTTCGGAAAAAATACATGAAAATAGCCAATGCCGCTAACACAAGACTTAGTGTATAGTCTTGACCTTGATTCCATTTGGTAACAGCATCGTAAATCATGATGAGACCAACAACTAAATAAATGTATTTTGTAATGTTAAGATAATTCATTTTTAAGGTTTTTGATATACTTGCCCCGAAATTCGTTGCGAATTGATGATTTTAAAATCTTTACTAAAGTCGACACCTTGTCCGGTTGAATTTCCTTTTGGATCCGTAAATTTATAACTTTTTTCGGTATAAAACCACTCGTTCATTTGGTCGTAAAACATTTGATCGGTTTCGAGCAATTGTCCATCGTCATTTCTGATTTTCACATTGCCTTGTAAGTCGATAATTTTGGTTTCTTTATAACTTACTGCGTAATTAGAAGTTACGTACGTCTTTTTCCCATTGTTATCATAAATGGTCAAATTAATCCCTTTTGGAAATTCGGTAAACGGAAAATCAACCGCTCCAAATTCGAGCATTTTTGGGGTAATGAGTACGGCTTGAATTTTGCCCGAATCGGTGTATTTTAGGTTAATCGAATCGGCGTCGGTACTTGGAGTAAATTCGGAGAAATTTGATTTTTGAACTTCTCTAAAATTGCTTTCACAAGAAAAAAGAGTAATCAAAAAAAGAAAAGGAAAAACAAGTATGTTTATTTTATAACGACTCATTTTAAAATTCAACGGTTTCGTTAAGCCAGCAATCGATAGTTACTTTATTATCGGATTTTTTTATTTGTTCTTTTTCTTTATCCGTAAAAGCAAATTTCTTATACTGATCTGATAGTGCATTTGATGCAGGTTTCAAACTTGGTTGAACTTCTGATGCTTTTTGAGCATACTTATTGGCTAAATAGTATACTGTTTTCTGCTCGATTGGTGTTGTTCCACATTCTTGAGCTGCGCTTGAATACAAATTGGCCAAGAACAAATAATTCTCTCCGTTGGTTGCATCATTTTGAATAGACAATAAAGCCGATTCTTTGGCGAGTTTCTTATCAAACCCAAATAAAATTGATGCGTTAGTTGCATAGATTTTGGCTTTCTCTTGTTTATCTGAAGCTAATTCGGCTGCTTGTTTAAGATAATCTACCGCTTTTTCACGATTGTTATTTTTTAGGTTAAATGCACCTAAAGCATAAGCCGATTTGGAACTTGGTTGTACAGTGTGTAAATAGTAAGCAACCTGACCAAAAATAGCTTTATCCGAACATTTTTCCATCATTAAATCGACAGTCGAACTCAACCAAGCTGCATTATCTTTATTTTGTTTGAGGTTTCGTTCAGCATAATCGGTTAAATTTTCGACTGTAAGGTAATTTTTCACCATTGAATTTACGCTAATTCTTACGTTTTCAAACTCAATGGCATTATTTGCCGAAAGCGTTTTGTTTTTATCAATAACTGAGACAACTTGCGCGTATTTATCCAACATTCGATCAAAACTAGTATCTTCTCCACTTTTGTAATTTTCATTAAACAGTTTGAAGTACGTATATAATGAAAGTGAATTAACAAATTGGAATTTATCTTTGGCAAAAGCTTTATCGAATAGTTTGAATGTTTCCTCGTCGGTTCCCATTCCGTATTCGTAATAAATAGTTGCTTTATTTATTAAGTTATTGCTCGTATTATTTGGGAAAAATTCATCGTGTTTATCGTAAAGAGCTATCAATTCTTTGACTGCTTTTTCTTTATCATCATTGGTTGCCAAATCGATTTCATTTTGAATTACTTTAGCACCAAGTAAGTATAAATTTTCGTCTTTTGTTGGACATTTGCTCAGTAGTAATTTCACTTTAATTGAAGCTTCTTTAAAATTTTGAGCTTCAACTAATTCTGCCAATTCTTGTTGAGTTGCAACGCAATTGATTTCTTGGGATTGAATACATCCGAAGCTGACTAGCGTAAAAAATAAAATCAATTTTGTTTTCATAATCCTCGATATTAGTTGTATTTTCTTCTTTGGAACCAACTATCATTAAACGAAAAACCTACCGATATATTGCTGTAGTTTTCTTCAATCAAACCAGCATTAGTAGTTCCTTTTTTACCCAATTCAACTCCGATATTAATATTAGAAAATGTTCCGCTCAAAGGCAATCCGAAACCGAAAGTTACAGCGCGGTCTAAAATGGATAAATTATTGATAACTAAACCAGTGTTTTCATATCTAAATCCAGCTCTATAATTCACTCTACTCCAATAACTTGTAAAGGAAGTGTATTTAGGAACATAAAAACCTCCAACACTATATCGTAACGAATTTTCGTATTTGACGTTGGAAAGATTTTGAGCTCTATTTCCAAAATCACTTGTAGATTGGCTTGTTACTTGTACACCAACAGCCCATTTTTTTAATTCTCCGACACTAGTACCCAATGTTATTTTGGAAGGCATTTTTAATTTTGAATCAGGAACCACAACATCTAAATCATCATAAACTAATTCTTGACCATTTCCAGCATACTGAAGCACAGCGATATTTCGAGCGTTTTCTAGATTCAAATTTGTTTCTGGCGTATACGACAATCCAGAAAAAATGGAAAGTTTATTGGTCAATTTTGCTTTATGAGAAATTCCAAAATTAAAACTAAAACCACCAATAGAAGATGTGTTTATTTCTCTTGTACTGGTTTCTATAGTTGCTACCGAAGTATTGGTTGTTTCAATTTCACCAAAGTTATAATTTACTTCACCACCAACATTGAATTGGTTATTCAATTTAAAACTTACTGCTGTATATACTCTATTTACTCCTCCTTTTCCGCTGAAAGAATTGGCATTGTCTGAATTAGCTTTGTAAATATTATACCCAACAGACGAATACGGCAATAAACCAAAACCGACTGCAAAACGTTTAGCAGGTAAAACTACCGACAAATAATCGATTGTAGTTCGTTGCGCTTTTTCTTTTTGAGTATTTGTTTTAAGTACAGTTGGTGAAAAAGTTCCTGCTGCAGAAAAAGTAGTCAATTTTACATTAGACATCATTGCAGGATTTTGCAAATTAATGTGAATACTATCAGGTATAACACTTATTTCACCCATTGAGCGGTTTTCGATAGTTCCTCTAAATCGGATGTCTCCAATTCCGAAATAAGAATAAGGAGAAGAAGTACCTTCTTGAGCAAAAGAACAGAATGAAATTAATAATAATAGGCTAAGAAAAAAATTTTTAATCATTTTGATTGTATTGAAATGTTTGGTTCAGACTTTCTAATAAGAAATTTGAATTGGCAAAGATGGTATTTTTTAATCGTTTAGCCAAAAAATCTGCATCGCCACCCGTTAAAATTATGATAAAGTTTTTTTGATTTTCTGAATAATTGTTAACAAACCCTTCAATTTCAAAAGTCAGTCCGTTGATTACGCCCGAATGAATGGATTGATGGGTTGAATTCCCGATGGTTTTTTGAGGTTCTTCTTTAGTCAAAAGAGGAAGTTTAGCGGTATAATTATTCAATGCTTCGTAGCGCAATCGGATTCCGGGTGAAATCGCTCCACCAAGATAATTGTCATTCTCATCTATATAATCATAAGTCACACAAGTTCCAGCATCAATAACCAATCGATTGGTGTTTGGAAAACGCAAAACCGCACCCGCTGCGAGTACCATTCTATCAATTCCTAGCGTTGTTGGGGTTTCGTATTGATTAGTAAACGGAAAATTCATTTCACGGGAAACGAAAAACAATTTATAGTTAGAATTTAAGAATAAAAAACTGTCTTTTCCAATTTTTGACACACTGGAAACCACTATATTTTGAATAGTTGCATTTTTTTTCAAAATACTTTCAATTGATTTTTGCCAATTATCGTAATTGATAATTTCCTTTGATTGTAGTGTATCTTGCTCAAAAACAGCCGCTTTAATTTTGGTGTTCCCAATATCAATAATTAGATTCATTCCTTATGATTTGAAATGCAAAGTTACAAATAGATTTTTTTTAAAATTTGTTTTGGATAAATTAAAAATCGTTCTATATTTGCACCCTCATAAGAGAAGAAGGTACCTTAGCTCAGTTGGTAGAGCAACGGACTGAAAATCCGTGTGTCCCTGGTTCGATTCCTGGAGGTACCACTTAAATTAAAAAAGCCCTAAGTATTTTAGGGCTTTTTTTTTATTACTTAATTGGAACCGAAAGCGCTCCTTCTTCGTATTCGGTTTCTTCAATTTCTTCTTTGTTTTTTCCTACTTTAACTTTTGGATTGTCTTGTGTTCCTGTAATAGACAGTGGAATTCCGATGATTCCCAAAGGCGGTAAACCCAATCGCATTTTGATGTTTAACTTTCCGTCGAAGCTGGTTTGGCCTTCAATTCTAGGTCTGAAACCTGCTACTTTGAACTTAAAGCGATCAATAGTGATGATGTTATTTTTGATGGTTGATTTAATATCCACTTTGGATACGTCTGGATTTTTGATTCCGTCTTTACCCGTTTTTTTACTTACAGCGTTGAACATTTTGAATCCTTTCATTTTAACGTCTTTTACAGAAAGTGTTCCGCCACCTACAAGCGATGGGTAAATCGGTTGCATTTGATCGTTTAATTTTCCGGTTACTTTATAGTCTAATGAGATGATTCCTTCGGCACTTTCGGCAGCCGAAACCATTTCTCTAAACATTTTAACTTCGTTGTAAGCACGTTTTACATCAAAGTCTTTGGCAGTTACCTTGAAATCGAAAAAAGCTCTTTTAGCTGATTCATTTCCGTAAACGATATCCATATCTACTTTGGTTCCAACTACTTCAAACCCTGATTTATTGAGCATCAATTTTCCGTTATCGATAACCACTTGACTTTTTAAATTTTGAAGTTTTAGTTCATCGAAATCCACTTTATTGGCGATGCAATTGAATTTCAAATCGAGATTAGGCGGAATAACGACTACACCTGATGTTGGTTTGCTTTCTGATGGCGTTGTGTTGGTTGGAGCATTTTCAGAAATTGCAGTGTTTTGCGTCATGAATTCATCCACATTGATGTAATCCGAATTCAGCGTAAAATTACCTTTCAAAACTGATTTTTGCGATAACACAAAGTCGATTACATTTTGAAGATGGCCGTTCATTTTTAAATCCGACTGACCGTAAATGGCGTTGAAATTATTAAAATTCATCTTATCCTGATTGAAAACAAATTCACCTTCTTTGATGATAAAAGGTTTGGGTAAATACTCTGATTGTGTTTTAATGTTTCTTAAAATCAGGGTTCCTTTGTTGTTCAATTTATGATAGTTTCCATTGGTTGCATCGGCTTGAGTTCCTTTAAAAGAAACATCGGCTTTGATGTAACCCTCTAAATCAAGACCTTTGGTTGAAAACACTTTGTAAATTTTGGCCAATTCGAGTTCGCCTTTGGCTTTAATATCGTAGTTGATATTTTCTAAGTTTTCCAATTTAGCATTTACAAAAATAGGTTTTCCTTCAAAGTCAAAAGAAGCTGGAGTAATTTCAATTTTCAAATCTTTGAGCGAACCCGTATGATCGGAGAAATTGGTAATCAAATTAATGTTTGTGATTGGATTGGGGTAATAATTGGTTTTGATGTATCCGTTTTTAAGAACTACTTTCCCTTTTGTAATTGGGACAATCTTGTTGATTTTATCGTAAACACCTTTTGAATTCACATCTACATTTAATTGGCCTTTCAAATCGACAGTTCCAATTCCGAATGCTCTGTCTAAGTTCGCCAAATTGACAGCAGTGTTGATTCGGGCATCAATTTTAGGCTTGCTCAAACCTTCTGTTTTGATAATGGCTTTTACATAATCTTTATTTAAATTGAAGAAAATAGAATCGACGTTTACCTTTAATCGTTCAGTGTTCAAAGCGGGCAATTGAGTGTCAAAATTCAGAAAAATATTAGTTGCTGGAATCTTGGCTTCTTTATGATTGATTTCGCCGTCTCTGATTTTCATATTGAATGCCAAATCGGGTTTTTCATTGGTTGATGCGATGTACTTTCCTTTTAATGTCAGCAGCAAATCGGTAGTTCCTTTGACCTTTGTTTTCTCAAGCCAAGTAACATATTTTGGCGGTAATGCTGTAAAAAAGTCATTGAGTAAACTGTTTTGGGATTGCACTTTAAAGTCTAAATCGTAACCATTTTTAAGAAAGTCTAATTGTCCAACAAAATCGATAGGAAGTTTGTTGATTTTTAAATTATTCTGTTCGAAAATGATGGAAAGTGAATTGGTATTGATTTTGGTAATTAAATCGGCATTTACCTTTTTATTTTTTAAATACTGTTCATCGCCAAAAGTAAAGTTGAAGTCGTCAATTTTGGCTTCTGTTTTTAAATCGAAGATGGCTTTTTCCAAATCGCCTTTTCCGAGGTAATTAAAACCCTTGGCATCAATTAAAATTTGGGTTGATTTATCGTTGTAAACCAAATGAGAATTCGTAATCGAAATCTTATCCAATCTTACTTTAGCAGATGAAGTAGTATCTTTTGATTGTTGTTTACTATCTGAAATATAAACGTTGTAATTGGCTTCTCCATTGGCATTTACTTTGACATTAATGTTTGCTTCAGAAAGGAAAATTTTGTTGATGGTAACTTGACTGTCTAAAATAAGATCTTTTAAGTTGATTCCGAAGGCAATTTCATCAGCAGACAATAAGGTTTCTTTTTGATATGGCGCAGAACCTTTAAGGTCGAATTCAGTTAACGATAGAGTTAATGAAGGAAAATGGTTAAAAAAAGAAAGATTGGCTTCTTTAAAATTGAGTTCGCCGTTTAATTTGTTGTTGGCAAAAGCTTTGACTTCTTCCTCGATTTTTCCTGGAAACAAAATAGGAAACAGAAACATCAGCAACAAAATCACTGCTATTGTTACCGCGAATATTTTTAGTGTTTTTAACGCAATCTTTTTCATTCTTTTGACTTCTTTTCCTAGTTGCAAAGCTAAACAAGATAATTCATAAAAAAAACCTTTCAAAAAATTGAAAGGTTTTTAGGGAAACGTATTATAACTAACTCAAAATTTATTGTTTAACTAACTTCACTACTTTTTCGTTACTGTTAGAATCGGTTATTTTTACTAAATAAACACCTTGATTTAAATCGGAGATATCGTATTCAACATTTTCAACGGTATTGGTGAATGATTTAACCAACTGTCCTGTTAATGAGAAAATCTCTGTTTTTGCAGTAGTAACATTCATCGAGAAAAACGAAGTTGTCGGATTTGGAATCAATTGAACCGTTTCCAACTGATTGAAATCTTGATTTGTTAAAGCTTGTGCATTTCCGTAAATTCTGAAACCACCTGAATCAACATTGATATTCATTGCGGTATTGGTAACTGAAAGCGTTGAGTTGTCCATCAGATTGTACCAAGTTCCAGCAAATGGAAAATCGGCCACTATATCAAGATTAGCAACAGAAAAATTAGCCAATATCACTACATTTGTTAATGGAGATGTTCCGCCAAATAGGTAAACACGTTGTCGAACATTATTATTATTTCCTCCAGGAGAGCTGATGGTATAATTGGCATTAAAAACATCGAAAGTGTTTTTTAATTCGATCATTCTTGACCAATTATTATATACAACACTTCGTACAGGATTGGATAACCAGTTTTCTGCCCATTGAGGCTGTGGTTTTGTTGCTAATTTACAATCCCCAACAGGGTTACCACCATCATAATCTGAATTTACAGTTCCGTTCGTGCATGTCCAAATTGAGTCGTCCATACCTAATGCTCCAAAATGCCAAATCATTTTTGGCCCTGGAATTAGCAAACTAACAGCGCCGAGTGCCGACATTCTTTTGATTGCATTATTTAGGTTTCCTCCCACTGGAAAAGCACCAGCACCATTTCCGAATGTAACACCTTCGTAAACCATTCTGTCTTTATCGTGACTTTCTGGATAACCGATTAAACGTTTACCAGCAAAACCTCTTGAAACGTGACCCATTCTAGTAATATCTTTATCGTCAGAACCACCTTTCATTAGTGCTCCATATTTTGACCACATTTCTCCCCACATCATGATTCCTTTTCCTTCACCTAAACGGTAATTAGCCCATTGTTGTTCTTCATTATCAGAACCAAGATGTTCAAAAATAACGTAATGATTTGCATCTAAAGACCATGAATAATCAGCGTATTCTTTTAAAACATCTACTCTGTCTTGTTGGTAATTATTAGTACATGTATCATCGCCTCCAGAGCAAGCTTGAGTAAATCCTTTAGTTAAATCCCATCGGAAACCATCAATTTTAAAATCCTGAATCCAATGTTTAATAACTCTTTTTACGTAGTTTTTTGTTAATGCAGATGAATGATTAAAATCAGACCCAACGCTATAACTATGGCGTGCGAATTCGTTAAAATACGGATTGTCAGCTGCAGGATCACCCCAACCGTTTCCGTCGGGATCTTTCATCCACATTCTTAGCATTGGATTTCTACCAAAAGCATGATTAAGAGCAACATCAAGAATCACAGCGATTCCATTTTGATGGCATAAATCGATAAACTCTTTAAATTTATTTTCAGTGCCATAGAATTTATCTAAGGCCATATGAAAGGCTGTGTTGTAACCCCATGATTCATTTCCTTCAAATTCCATTACTGGCATTAACTCAATTGCGTTGATGTTAAGATTTTTGAAGTAATCTATTTTATCGATTAGATCTTGAAAATTTCTATCGGAATCAAAATCTCTGATCAATACTTCATAAACTACTAGATTGTCTTTGTTAGGCTTAACAAAGTTAGTAGTTGCAGAGCTCCAATTGTAAGGAGTTTGACCTGTTTGTAAAACTGTAACTTCTCTTTCTTGAGTAGAAGGATAAGCGGGAATATTAGGGTAAGTTGTTGATGGTATGTATTGATCATCAAAAGGCGAAAGCACTAAAGTAGAAAACGGATCTGCAGTTTTAACTACTGCAGGTGAGTTTAGAGTAGGTGTTTGATCCACCACCCAATATTGATAACTGTATTGTTGCCCCGATGTTAATCCTGTTACTTCTAACCAAAACTTTTGAGAAGTTGGGTCTTTTTTCATTAGATAGTTTGTACCTGGAACCCAATTATTGAAACTTCCAGCAACGTATACAAAATCTTTCCCAGGAGCACTCAAAACTAGAGTTGCTTTTGATGGATCGGAAGAGTTGTAATTAATACCATCTTCTAAACCAGAAGGCATAGCTTCCGTAGTTGTTCCTGCATTGACAATAACACCAAATCGTTTAGAGAAAAAAGTTGCACCTTGAGTGATTTGTAGTTCATAGCTCTTATTAACCAAAATATTAGTATCAGTAAAAGAATAACTTGAACCCGAAAACGTATTAATACTAACTCCGTTTGCGAGTAAATTATAATTTGCAGCACCATTCGTATTATTGGCTGTTACAGTTAAACTTTGTCCGCTATTGACAATAGTATTACTTCCTTCGTTTGGAGTTACTATAGCTGCTTGAAAAGCACCAACATTAAGTTCTAAATCGGTAGATTGAGCATCTCCTAATGCGTTTCTGAAAACGATATTTACTTTTGTTACACTACCAGAAGAAACACCATAATAACTTAAAATAGTAGGTGTTAAATCTAGTTTATACACGTTCCCCGAAACCAATGTTAAAGCAGGTTGGGTGGTATTATTACCCCATGAACCTTTTACATTTTGCCAAGGAGTTCCATTTACTGTAACACCAGTATGAGCATAAATTGTTCCTGAATAAGCTGCTAATCCAGTTCCTGTTTTATCAAAAAGAATGGTAGCAGAAGCTGTAGCATCAGGGTTCGATCCTCCTTGCCAAGATACTTGACTGAAGGAAAAATTAAACAAAAATCCTAAAAGGAGTGATAAGTATATCTTTTTCATATTTTTTTATTGGCAAAATTCAAATTATTGAAAAAACAGGGCTTTCAGTTTGAAAGCCCTGTTGTAATATGATTACAAAATGGTTACTGTAAAGTTAAAGTATAGTTGTAATCTCTTGGATTACTTAAGTCTAAAACCACAAGATAATTACCTGCTGTATCAACAGATAAGTTACCTCCATCATAACTCATGTTTTCACCACCATAAGGTTTAGAAGCATCAAATCCTCCTAAGTTAATTGCCCAAGCATTATTGGCTCTAAATTTAAATTCTCCAGCAGAAAGTGCTACAACACCTTCCCATTTATTTGTTGATGAATTATATGTCAAAGCTGTACTATTGTCCCAACCTCCTGGAGTAGCTGCTCCAACAATACCCCAAGCAACTGGAGTAATTGAATACGTCAAACCATTTGGATTGGTAGTTGGGTCTGGGGCTCCAGTATTTGCTTCAACTCTGTAAAAACCTGCTGTAGCTATAATATCAGATTCACCAGATTCAGCTAGTGCACCACTAAAAGATCCGTCATCTCCCCAGTCTGTGTTACCCCAATTGAAATTACCTGAAGCATCTGGACCAACAAATTTAAAACCTCCGTCTAACCAAATATAACCTTCGAAGTCTGTTTTACCATAAGCTGATGAAGCAACTCTTGGAGCTGTTGGTGGGTTCCATCCTTGGTGATTACCCGGAACTGCCAATTTTGGCAAATCAGTAGAATAAGGTGTTACTAAATACGAAATTACATCAGAAAATTGTTCTTGACTTCCTGTTGTACCAACTGTTGAACGCAATCTAATTTCTAAACCTCCTTGAGTGAAAGGATCTAAACCAGCCGCAACTGCAGCACTATTTAAAGCATCAGAAGAAACTGTTGCATAGGTATTTGTAGTTGATACCACATCAATTGGAGAATCAAATTCATCTCCACTCTTATCTACTTGAATAGTATATGTAATTTCGGTTGGAGAACCATAGTTAGCTGCTTCCCAAGTCATTGAAAGACCAGGGTTAAGCGGTGTATCAGCATTCAACACAACCCCTTCACCTGAAACAGGTGATAAAATTCTAAATTCTCCTTCTGGTTGAGAAAATAATAAATCTTGTTCGTCTTCACATGAAGTGAAGCTGAAAACTAAAGATAAAGCTAAAATTGACTTAAATATATTTTTCATAATTATAGTGTTATTTTTTAAATTTTGGATTAGTAACCTTGATTTTGAGTTAGATTAGGATTAGCAGATAATGAACCTGAAGGAATTGGATATACTTTCAAATTATTAGAAATCGCGATTCCATTTACTCCATTTCCTTTCCAAGCCCAATTATAGCTTCCTCCTGTATAACGACCAAAGCGAATTAAGTCTTGTCTTCTATGAGACTCCCAATGTAACTCTCTTGCTCTTTCGTCTAAGATAAAATTCAATGTTAAATCAGATGCAGAGATATTTGCAGCGGTCGAACCGTTATTAGCTCTTTCTCTAAGGGCATTCACATAAGTTAATGCTTGTGTTGATGTTGCAGTTGATGCTCCTCTCAAAGAACATTCTGCATACATTAAATAAACATCTGCCAAACGGAATAGAGGAAAATCAGTATTTACAAAAGTTGTACTTGGACCAGCAACTCCAGTTGAACTAATATTTGAATATTTTGCAAGTATGTATCCTTGATCTCTATTTGCAACATCCGTAATTTCGATTGAACGTGCACCAGAAATTATTGTTTTTCTTACATCGTTGTCAAATTGACTACCATCAAATTTTTGCACAAATTGCTTTCTTAATCTTAAGGCTCCACCCCATCCGCCAACTCCGAATGAAGATCCATTACCTTCAAGTGAGCCAACTTGACCATTAACCATTACGGTAGTTGGTCCATAATTCTGAGTAGCAACTCCATCAGATTGAAGAGTAAATATCATTTCAGAAGAAGTGTGATTATCCGCTTTAAAATTATTTAAATAATTTGAATTCAAAGTATAACCTCCTGCAATGATAGCATTACACTGAGTGACACACTCATTGTATTTAGCGGTTCCTGTGTAAACCTCAGCATTTAAATAAATCTTTGCTAAAATCATTCTAGCTACAGCTTGATCCAATCTTCCGTACTCATTAGTACGAGGAGCTTTTAAATTTGGAATAACAGTAGTAAGTTCACTCTCGATAAAATCAAACAATTGTTGTCTATTATACTCTGGTCCAGCAAAATTTAACGGATCATTTTCTGTTATAAAAGGAGCCTTTCCAAATAAGTCCATCAAATTATAATATGCATAACTTCTTAGAACTCTTACCTCATTTCTGTAGTCTTGAATATTTGCTACATCAGTTGGGTTTGTAATTCCTCTAGCACTTAATTTTTCAGGAGTAGATTGTCTTAGAAACTCGTTTGCAATAGCAACTTCAGCCATTGTTCTACTGAACATTCCTAATAAAATAGGATTTGAAGCTGTCCAAATATTTCTATTTAGTTCTTTTGTTCCTTCGTCATTTTCATAACTCCAAATCACCTCATCTGTAGTCAAATCTTGAAGATACCATAAACATCTACCAAATTGACTTGTACCCGCATCTATACCTTGAAGAAAGGAAGAACCTGCGTCACCTGTGCCTGTTAGGGATAAATTTCCATAAACTCCAGCCAAGCCTTGCTTATAACCTCCGGGTGTAGAGTATAGAACATCTGGAGACAATACTCTCGGATCTTCTGATACTACATCCATATCTTTTGTACAAGATTGTAATCCTGCTAGAAAGATAAGTCCTAATAATAAATTAATTTTTTTCATAGTTTTTTATTAAAATTTTACGTTAGCTCCAAACAAAAACGATCTTTGTCTAGGGTAAATAGTATTATCAACTCCGTTATTAGTTATTTCAGGATCTAATCCACTATACTCAGTTATCACAAAAACATTTTGACAACCTGTAAATAGTCTCAGAGAAGCTTTTCCTTCTAACCATTTAGGGAAAGTATAACCCAATGTTATGTTATCCATTTTTAGATAAGATGCATTTTCAACATAAATATCAGACAAAACAACGTCTGATGTTGTAGTAAAGTTTGTGTCCAAAACTGAAGTAGGAATATTACCTAATGCTCCTCCTGTTGTCAATTGATCATATTGAGCACCTCTAGCCGCAACAGAGTTAAACACTCTATTACCAACACTTGCTCTTAAATTAAATGAAAAATCTAAGTTTTTGTAGTTCATTGTTGATGCCAATCCAAAAGTAGCATCTGGATCTGGATTTTTGTATATGTATTTATCATCTGCATTGATTAATCCGTCACCATTTAAATCTGCGTAAGCACCTTCAATTGGATTTCCAGCAGTATCATATAATTGTTTGTATAACAAATAAGAATATGGAGTGTATCCATCTCTGAATACTTGTCCTTGCGTTCCTGTACCTGCTAGGTTATCTCCAACTCTAATGTCTGCATCGTAAATTAATTCAGAAATTCTACGCTCAAACTTTGTTGCATTTAAATTTAAATTCCAATTTAAATTATCACTTTTAATAACGTCAAAATTAAGCCCTAATTCAATACCTTTGGTTGTAAAGCTACCAACGTTTTGCCATGCAGTGTTAGAGAAATTACTTCCATCAGCAACAGCTGCTTCCACTAACAAATCTTTTGATTCTTTATAGAAAACATCGACAGTACCTGTAACTCTATTGCCAACTAAACCATAATCTAAACCTAAATTGTAAGTTGTTGTTTCTTCCCATTTCAAATCAGGGCTCAATTTGGCTGAAATAGCAATTGGTGTAACAGCTGGACCAAAGAAATATTGTGATGACCCAGAACCAATATTGTATTTTTGTAAATAATCATTCGCAGCAGGAATATCTTGCTGACCTGTAATACCCCAACCCAAACGCAATTTAAAATCGGAGATTAACTTGCTATCTTTAAAGAAATCATTTTTCATTTTCCATGCAAAAGCAACAGCTGGGAAGTTACCAAATCTATTGTCTTTAGAGAATCTTGAAGAACCGTCTCTTCTGTACGAAAGTGTTAATAAGTACTTGTCGTTAAAGTTTAAGTTTGATCTTCCGAAGAAACCAACTAATACCACATCTGTATCTGGAGTAAATCTTGGAAATCCTGTAGGACCTGTAGGTAAGTTTGGATCATTTACATTTCCTGTTTCAAATCGGCTTGATTCAAATTTTTGATACGAATAACCTCCAGTTAAATCAAACATTAAATTATTGAACTTTCTGTTGTACACAAAATAAGCATCTAATAATTTATTTCTTCTTGTACTCTCAGAATATTCATTAGTGCCATAAGGTATATTATTATTTGAACCCGAAGAAGCCGCTTCTAATCCAGCCATTCTTGTTCTTTCACCATTTGCTTCATCAAAACCTAAATTAACCACACCTCTTAAAGCTGGCAAAAAGTGAAATTTATAATCTAACTCAAAATTACCATAAAAGCGATTATTTTCACCTCTATCATTAGTTTGCAACAATTGAGAAACAGGATTTCTAACCGTTTGAGGAGTTAATTGATTGTTTGATGGGTTATAATATTCGAAGAAACCTCCATATGGTGAAGCATCATCATATACTGGTTGTGTTGGGTCAAAACGAATAGCCGAACCTTCTACACCATCAGCAAATCTATTGTTTTCATTCGCATAGTTTGCATTTAATTTAAATCGTAAGTGATCATTGAAAAAACTTGGATTTAACGCCAAAGAAACGGTGTTTCTATTGAATTTATTTGTTAATCTAAGTCCTTCTTGATACGTATTACCAATTGTAAGTCGAGCAGGAATTGCTTTAAACAAATTACCTCTTACAGAAACGTTGTTATCAACAAAATCCGTTCTTCTGTAAATTTCTTCTTGCCAATCAGTGTTTGCAGTTCCTAAATCAGAAACATCACCTGGTCGCTCTTGAGCAATTATCTCTCTAAATTCATCGGCACCAAAAACATCAACTTTATTCATTAATCTACCTGTTCCATACTGGAAATTGTAATCAACTGAAAGTTTTTTCCCTCCTTTTTTGGTTGTAATTAAAATAACTCCATTTGACGCTCTTGATCCATAAATAGCAGTTGCCGAAGCATCTTTCAAAACTGAAATCGATTCAATAGTTGATGGATTGATAGAAGCTAATACCGAAGTAGAACCAGTATTCGTAGTGTTGTCAATAGGCAATCCATCAATAACAATTAATGGGCTGTTACTTGCAAATAATGAAGAACCACCTCTAATTCTTATTTCCGAACCTGAACCTGGAGCTCCACTGGTATTAACTGTAACACCTGCTACTCTACCATTAAGTAAGTTCTCAGCAGTAACGTTAGTACCTTTGTTAAAATCTTTTGTTGTAATCAGAGCAACCGATCCTGTTGCATCTTTTTTCTTAACAGCACCATAACCTACTTGAACCACAACCTCTTGTAATTGGTTGGCTTCTTCAGTCAAGGAAACTGTAATTGAATTTTGTCCAGAATACTGAACCGTTTCGCTTTTATAACCAATAAAAGAGAACATAATAGCATCTCCATTTTTGATTTTAGAAAGCTTGAATTTACCGTCTAAGTCGGTTGAAGTACCTTGATTAGTACTCTGAACTACTACATTTACCCCAGCCAGAGGTTGGCTAGTTTTGGCATCTAAAACGACACCTTCAACTGTGTTTTGAGCTAGCACACTAAAGGGTAATAAAAGTAATAAAAATAACAACTTTTTATAAATTGTTTTCATACATTTTGTTTAGGTTAATAATTAGTTTTTTATGCTTGTATTTCACTTCGAATGTTAAATTTAAGTAAAAATTTTGTTTAAAAAAATAAACACTTGTTAAAGAGGTTCCGCAAACGTTTTCGTGTTGAAAACTTTCTCAAATTCATACTAAAATCCCTTAAAAATTGTCATACCAAAAAATATATTCTATCTTTATTCAAAATTCACAATTTTACACTTTTTACCATGAAAAGAAAGGTTACACTAAAACAAATTGCCAAAGAACTCGATGTATCCATTTCAACCGTTTCCAAATCACTACGAAATAGCCTTGAAATAAGCGAAGATACTCGCCAAAAAGTACAGGCATTTGCCAAACTTTATAACTACAAACCCAACAATATTGCTCTTAGTTTAAAAAACAAAAAAACCAAGACCATATGCATCATAATTCCAGAGATAATTCACCACTTTTTTGCCACAGTAATTAGTGGTGTTGAACACGTTGCCAATGAAAATGGATACAATGTAATTGTATGTTTATCGGATGAGTCTTTTGACAAAGAAGTAATCAACATGGAAATGCTTGCTAATGGAAGTATTGATGGTTTTATCATGTCATTATCAAAAGAGACACAACAAAAAAGAGATTTTCATCATATCTTAGAAGTAATCAACCAAGGAATGCCTGTAGTTATGTTTGACCGAGTAACCAACGATATTTTGTGCGATAAAGTAATCATTGATGACAATCTTGCTGCCTACAACGCCACACAATTTTTAATCGATAAAGGGTTTAGTAAAATTGCTCTAATCACTACTATTGATTATGTAAGTGTTGGAAAATTAAGAACTGACGGCTACATCAAAGCAATGAAAACCAACGATTTAAAAGTAAATGAAAATTTGATTTTAAAAATAGAAGACATTGACAACTTCGAAGAAAAAATCGAATCTTTAATAAAGAACAATGAAATTGACGCCATATTTGCAGTAAATGAGCTTTTTGCTGTCACTGCTATTAAAATAGCTAACAAATACGGCAAAAAAGTTCCAGAAGATATTTCTGTAATTGGATTCACAGATGGCATTATCTCAAAATATTCTTCACCTTCTATTTCTACTGTAGGACAAAACGGGATAAAAATGGGTGAAAAAGCAGCAAAAATGCTTATCGAACGACTGGAAAACGAAGAAGAAGAATACGAAGAACATTACAAAACCGAAGTCATCGAAACCGAATTGGTCATTAGAGAATCAACCTCATAATTTTATCAACAAAAAACGTTTTCGTAAAATAGCATTCCTATTTTATCATCAATAGTATTCAATTATCCAAAATCTTATTTATATTTACACCAATTATCAAGACTTGTATTTTACTTCGAAATAAAATAAGTTTTGATAAGCACTAAAACGCTTATCGTAGTATCAATCAATAAATTACGATAATGGAAAAGCGTAAGTTAAGTTTCTGGCAAATTTGGAACATGAGTTTCGGATTTCTGGGAATACAAATGGGTTTTGCCCTACAAAATTCAAATGTTAGTAGAATCTTTCAAACTCTTGGTGCTAACATTGATGATATCCCCATTTTGTGGGTTGCTGCTCCAATGACTGGACTCATCGTTCAGCCCATAATCGGATACTTTTCAGACAGAACATGGACAAAATTAGGAAGAAGAAAACCCTACTTTTTAGCAGGTGCAATTCTCGCTTCAGCCGCTTTGTTCATTATGCCAAATTCACCCGTTTTATGGTTTGCAGCCGGAATGTTATGGATTATGGATGCTTCTATTAATGTTTCTATGGAACCATTCAGGGCATTTGTAGGAGACAATTTACCTGATTCTCAACGAACCAGTGGTTTTGCAATGCAAAGCTTTTTCATCGGAATTGGAGCTTATTTTGCTTCTAAATTACCCTTAATTTTCACTTATTTCGGAGTGAGCAACACCGCGCCGTTAGGGATTATTCCAGATTCTGTAAAATACTCTTTCTATTTTGGAGGCATCGTGTTTATCATTACCGTTTTATGGACCGTTCTTACTTCTAAAGAATATTCTCCCGAAGAGTTAGAAGCTTTTGAACAAAATCATAAAGAAACATATGAAAAAGAAGTCCGACCAAGAGAATGGTTTGTATCTAATGGAAAATCTCACCTAACAAAAGGGATTCTATTTTTAGCCATTAGTGTTCTTTTTTCATTTGCCATTTACAATTATGATTTGAAAAAAGATTTGTACGTTTTATCAATAGGATTAATTGGTTTGGGAGGAGTTGCAATGCTCATCTCCGGCATAATGCAAAAATCCGACAAAACAAACAACGGATTCGTAACCATTATGAACGATTTTCAATTCATGCCTAAAATCATGAAACAATTGGCATGGGTACAATTCTTTTCTTGGTTTGCCCTTTTCTCAATGTGGATTTATACCACTTTAGCCGTAACACAGCACATTTACAAAACAACCGACACTACTTCAGAAGCCTATAACACTGGAGCAAATCAAGTAGGTGAAATGTTTGCAAACTACAATTTGATAGCCGCTATCGCTGCTTTTTTATTGCCTTTACTAGCAAAATACACCAGTAGAAAATTTACCCATTTTGTGGCTCTTGTTTGTGGTGGTTTGGGATTAATTTCGGTTTATTTCATTTCAGAACCAACTGTTTTCACAATGGAATGGCTCCCAATGATTGGAGTCGGAATTGCTTGGGCAAGTATTCTATCAGTTCCTTACGCAATGTTATCTGGCTCATTACCATCTAGTAAAATGGGATATTATATGGGAGTTTTTAACTTTTTTATAGTAATTCCACAACTCGTTGCTGCATCTATTTTGGGCTTTTTGGTTTCTAAATTTTTCAACAGCGAACCTATCTATGCACTTTTGATTGGTGGTACATCAATGATTCTCGCAGGTATCATTTCACTTACCATTAATGACAATTCGAAAATTATAATTAATGAATAAAAAAGCATTCATATTCGACCTCGACGGAGTAATTGTAGACACTGCCAAGTATCACTTCTTGGCATGGCAAAAATTGGCGCAAGAATTGGGAATCGAATTTACACCTGAACACAACGAAGGACTAAAAGGAGTAAGTCGTGTTCGATCATTGGACATTATTTTAGAATTGGGAGAAATTCAAGCTTCCCAAGAAGATAAAAACAAATGGCTCATCCAAAAAAATGAAGATTATCTATCGTATTTGGTAGATATCGATGAAAGTGAAATTTTACCAGGAGTACTTCCTGTATTGCATTATCTAAAAGATAAAAAACAACTTATTGCCTTAGGTTCAGCCAGTAAAAACGCTCGACCCATATTAGAGAAAACAGGAATTCTTCCTCTTTTTGATGCTATTGTTGATGGAAATGACGTTTCTAATGCAAAACCCGATCCAGAAGTATTTATCAGAGCTGCGCAGTTATTAAACACTAAAAACGAGGATTCCATCGTTTTTGAAGATTCTGTAGCCGGAATCCAAGCGGCTAATATTGCTAACATGATTAGTATTGGTATTGGTGATTCGGAAATTTTACACGAAGCCAAATACAATTTTGAAGATTTTACCTTTATTGATGTTTCTTTTATCGAAGCATTATTAGATTAATTTTTGTTTCAAGTTCCAGGTTTCAAGTTACGAAACCTGAAACTTGACACGAGGCGAAGCCGACTGATGAAGCTTAGCGGAATAAACTTAACACAAGCCGTCAGGCAACTGGCGAAGTAAAACTTGAAACTTTTTAAAAAAAAGAAGAATGAACCAAGATTATATACAACCAGACAATTGGTCCATCATAGAAGAAGGATTTGATGCAGAAAGAGTAAAATCGTCTGAAAGCTTGTTCAGCATCGGTAATGGTGCCATGGGACAACGCGCCAATTTTGAAGAATCTTATTCGGGTGAAACCTTCCAAGGAAGTTACATCGCCGGAATATATTATCCCGATAAAACAAAAGTGGGTTGGTGGAAAAACGGCTACCCCGAATATTTTGCAAAAGTACTCAACGCTCCAAATTGGATTGGAATTGACATTGAAATTAATGGTGAAAATCTTGATTTAGCCCAATGTCAATCGGTTTCCAATTTCAAGCGTGAATTAAATATGAAGGAAGGTATTTACTATCGTTCGTTCCAAGCAATCATGCAAAATGGTTTACATATAGCGGTAAAAATCACTCGTTTTCTTTCGTTAGATTTGGATGAATTAGGCGTAATCAATTACGAAATTACTCCATTAAACGGTGATGCCAAAATTATTTTTAAACCTTATGTTGACTGCGGAGTTCATAATGAAGATGCGAATTGGGAAGAAAAATTCTGGGAACCATTAAATGTTCAACATTCAGGAAATACAGCTTTTGTAACGGCGCGTACCTTCAAAACACATTTCACGGCAACCACTTTTATGCAAAATTCTATTTTGTTAAACGGTGAAAACACAAATACTTCTCCCATAAATAGCGAAAAAAACGGTGAAAAAGTTCAGTTTTCGTATGAAATTGATGTCCAAAGAGACCAAACTGCCACAATCCAAAAATTGGGTGGTTATACCGTATCTTTAAATCATGAAGACACTCAAAAAGCAGCCGAAAACGCGATTGAAAAAGCAGTTTCAATCGGCTACAATCAATTATTAGAAAACCAAAAATTAGCTTGGGCTAAAATCTGGGAAATGTCAGATATCACTATCGATGGTGATGTAAAAGCGCAACAAGGAATTCGTTTTAATATCTTCCAACTCAATCAAACCTATTTAGGTAAAGATTCGCGCTTGAACATCGGACCAAAAGGATTTACTGGCGAAAAATACGGTGGATCTACTTATTGGGATACCGAAGCCTATTGCATTCCTTTCTATATGGCTACCAAAGACCAACAAGTGGCGCGCAATCTGTTAACCTATCGCTACAATCAATTAGGAAAAGCCATTGAAAATGCCGAGAAAAATTTAGGTTTCAAAAACGGAGCTGCTCTTTTCCCAATGGTAACGATGAATGGCGAAGAATGTCACAACGAATGGGAAATCACTCATGAAGAAATTCACAGAAACGGAGCCATCGCCTTTGCCATTTTCAACTATTACCGATACACAGGTGATTACAGCTACATTCCAGAAAAAGGATTGGAAGTGCTCATCGGAATTGCTCGTTTTTGGCATCAAAGAGCTTCGTATTCAACTCAGAAAAATCAATACGTAATTTTGGGAGTAACGGGTCCAAATGAATACGAAAATAACGTTAACAACAACTTCTATACTAATTATATTGCCAAATGGTGCATTGATTACGCCATCGAACAAATCAATAAAGTAGAAAAAGAATACAACACCGATTACGTTCGTGTGATGAACAAAGTAGGTTTATCCAATGCAGAAATTATACACTGGAAAGCCGTTGCTGAAAACATGTATTTTCCATATTCAGAAGAACACGATGTGTATCTTCAACAAGATGGTTTCTTAGACAAAGATTTGGTAAAAGTGGCTGATTTAGACAAATCACAACGCCCAATTAATCAAAAATGGTCGTGGGACAGAGTACTGCGTTCGCCTTACATCAAACAAGCGGATACACTACAAGGTTTTTACTTCTTTGAAGATCATTTCACCAAAGAACAATTGGAAAAACACTTCGATTTTTACGAGCCATTTACCGTTCATGAAAGTTCACTTTCTCCTTGCGTTCACTCTATTCAAGCTTCTGTTTTAGGAAGAATGGAACAAGCGTATACGTTCTATTTACGAACATCTCGTTTGGATTTAGACGATTACAACAAAGAAGTGGAAGAAGGCTTGCACATCACATCCATGGCAGGAACATGGATGAGTATCGTAGAAGGTTTTGGCGGAATGCGCGTCAAAAATGACCACTTGCATTTTGAACCTAAAATCCCAACTCAGTGGCAAGCTTATTCGTTCAAAATCAATTTTAGAAACCAAATTTTAAAAGTTTCGGTTCATCAAAATGAAACTAATTTTTCTCTCGAAGGCGATAAAGAAATTACCGTATTCGTCAACGGAAAAGAAGTTTTAGTAGAGCCGAATAGTTTGGTTACAGTTTAATTCCCAACTGATTAATTTAACCCTTTCAGAGTTTAAAACTCTGGAAGGGTTTTTAAATAAAAATCCATGAAAAAATTCTTCTTTTTTTTACTGATTGCAAACTTTTCTTTCGCACAAGTTGACCGCGTTGAACCGCCTTTTTGGTGGAGCAACATGAATCTTTCGGAAGTTCAAATTATGTTTTACGGAAAAAACATCGCTCAAAACGAAGTTTCTGTTTCCAACGGAATCGTAATCAAATCCATCCAAAAAACCGAAAATCCTAACTACGTTTTCGTAACCATCGACACTAAAAATACTGCGGCTCAAGATTTTGTTTTCACATTCAAAAACAAAAACAAGTCGTTTACTCAAAATTATTCGCTCAAATCCAGAAAAGAAAACTCTCGCAACCGCAAAAGTTTTGACAGCTCTGATTTGATCTACCTCATCATGTCGGATCGTTTTGCCAACGGAAATCCAGACAACGACAGCAATCCTAACTTGTTTGAAAAAGCCAACCGAAGCAATAAAGACGGTCGTCACGGCGGCGACATCGAAGGCATAATCAAAAACCTAGACTACATCAAAGAACTCGGAGCGACCGCCATTTGGCCTACTCCACTTTGTGAAGACAATGACGAAAGAGGTTCATACCATACCTACGGTCAATCCGATGTATACAAAATCGATCCTCGTTTCGGAACCAACGAAGATTACTTAAGATTGAGTTCTGAGTTACACAAACGCGGCATGAAAAACATCATGGATTATGTGACCAATCATTGGGGTTATAAACATTGGATGATGAGCGATTTGCCCACTTATGATTGGATTCATCAATTTCCAGGTTATGCTCAAACTAATTATAGAATGGCATCGCAATTTGACTCCAATGCATCCAAAAAAGATTTTGATTTGTGCATGGACGGTTGGTTTGTAAAATCGATGCCCGACTTGAACCAATCCAATCCATTAGTATTGAATTACCTCACTCAAAATGCGATTTGGTGGATCGAATACGCTGATTTAGATGGATTTAGAGTCGACACCTATTCCTACAACGACAAAACCGCCATCGCTAAATGGACCAAATCCATAACCGACGAATACCCTAATTTCAACATCGTAGGTGAAGTGTGGATGTACGACCAAGCGCAAATGGCGTATTGGCAAAAAGACAGCAAAATTGGGGCAATACAAAGCTTTAATTCGAACCTTCCAAGTGTAATGGATTTTACCTTACAAGATGCCATTGCCAACGGAGTTTTCAACGAAGACAAACAAGATTGGCGCAACGGAATGGTAAAAGTATATGAAAATTTCAACAACGATTTTCTATATCCCAACATCGATAATTTACTTGTATTTTTCGAAAATCACGACACCAATCGCTTGAACGAATTCTATAAAAACGACTTCAAAAAATACCAAATGGCAGTGGCTTTAATTGCTACTGTGCGCGGAATTCCGCAAATTTATTACGGTTCCGAAATCGGAATGGCAGGAAGCAAAAATGTAGGCGATGGCGATATTCGCAGGGATTTTCCTGGCGGATGGAACGGCGACACCAACAACGCTTTTACTACTTCAGGAAGAACTGCCGAACAACAACAATTTTTCGATTACAGCGCCAAATTGTTCAATTGGAGAAAATCAAAATCAGTAATTCACACTGGCAAAACCACGCACTATGTTCCAGACAATAACGTATACGTGTATTTCCGTTACAACGAAAAAGAAAGCGTGATGATCATCGTTAATAACAATCCCGAAAAACAAACCGTAAAAACTGCGCGATTCAATGAAAATATTCAAAACTACACTTCTGGAAAAGATGTGATTTCCGGAAAATCATTGAATGTTAAAAACGACATTGAAATCGACGAAAAATCAGTTTTGATTTTAGAATTGAAATAAAAAACTTGGATACAATATTGTCATTTCGACGAAGGAGAAATCTCATAATTAATTTTTTGTGATGTGATTTCTCCTTCGTCGAAATGACAAAAAAATACATTATGAAAAAAATTCTACTTTTATTATTACTTAGCACTATTTCATTGGCACAAAATGCCAACCGAAAGTACATTTCCCATGAATTCAACGATGGACATTTAAAAATTGTAGTTTCCGATGGCGAATACCAAATCAAATTAAAAAACGATAAAATTGCAGAAACTACTTTTATTCCAAAAGGAGAAACCTACAATCCAACTTCACATGCGGTAGTTTTGCTCGAAAATAATTATCTAGAATCCAATACAAAACAAGATAACAATGGTCTTCAACTTTCTTCAAAAGGAATAACTATAGACGTTGTTATTAGTCCTTTTCAAATAAAATATTCGTATAAAAACAAACCAATTCTTTCTGAAAAAAATGGGTATTTTAAGAAAGATTCAACAGATGTAATCGATTTCTCTATTTCATCAGATGAATTTCTCTATGGTGGTGGTGCACGTGCCTTAGGCATGAATCGTCGTGGTAATCGTTTACAACTCTACAATCGCGCACATTATGGCTATGAAACTAAAGCCGAATTGATGAACTTTTGCATTCCGCTGGTTTTATCTTCGAATTTGTACGCCGTTCATTTTGATAATGCAGCCATTGGTTACCTCGACCTCGACAGTAAAAAAGACAATTCCCTAAGTTATGAAACCATTTCTGGTAGAAAAACCTATCAAGTAATTGCAGGCGATTCTTGGGATGAATTGATAAAAAATTACACCAATTTAACTGGAAAACAACCTTTACCTCCGCGTTGGGTTTTCGGAAATCTCTCTTCTCGATTTGGGTATCGTTCTCAAGAGCAAGTTGAAAAAACCATCAAACGGTTTGAAGACGACAAAATTCCAGTTGACGGAATTATACTCGATTTGTACTGGTTTGGAAAAACGGTTCAAGGAACTATGGGTAACCTCGATTGGGACAAAGACAACTTCCCAAATCCCGAAAAAATGATAGCCGATTTGAATGCAAAAGGCTTTAAAACTATTCTTATAACCGAGCCTTTTGTACTGACTACTTCCTCCAAATGGCAAGAAGCTGTTGACAAGAAAATCTTAGCTACTGATACAAACGGAAATCCTTTCAAATATGATTTCTATTTTGGAAATACCGGAATCATCGACATCTTCAACCCAAACGGAAAAGAATGGTTTTGGAATGTTTATAAACGACTCATCAATCAAGGTGTTGGCGGATTGTGGGGCGATTTGGGCGAACCCGAAGTGTTTCCTTCTGCAGCCATTACTGCTGGCGGAAAAGCCGATGAAGTTCACAATGTGTACGGTCATAATTGGGCCAAACTTATCGCCGATGGGTATAAAAAAGATTTTCCAAATCAACGCCCGTTTATTTTAATGCGCTCAGGTTATTCGGGAAGTCAGCGTTTCGGAATGATTCCGTGGAGCGGTGATGTTTCTAGAAGTTGGGGCGGATTACAATCGCAAACCGAAATTGCACTTCAAATGGGAATGCAAGGAATGGCGTACATGCACTCTGATTTAGGCGGATTTGCAGGCGATTATTTTGATAATGAATTGTATTTACGCTGGTTGCAGTTTGGTGTTTTCTCTCCGATATTTCGTCCGCATGCCCAAGAAGACGTTGCCTCTGAAGTTGCCTACAAAGATGTAGACACCAAAGCCAAAGCTAAAAAAGCAGTCGAATTGCGCTATCAATTACTGCCTTATAACTACAACTTAGCGTATGAAAATACTCAATTTGGCACTCCGCTTATGCGCCCAATTTTCTTTGAAGAACCAACTAACACTAATGCACTGAATTCTGCATCAGGCTATTTTTGGGGAAAATCATTTTTAGTCTATCCAATAACTGAAAAAGGTCAGAAAGAAAAAGAAGTATACTTCCCAAAATCATCCAATTGGTTTGATTTCTACACTGGAAAAAAATATGTAGCGGGAACTACAGTTAAAGTGAAAACAGAAGAACTGTACATCCCAACTTTTGTTCGTGGCGGAAGTTTCATCCCAATGTATAAAGTGGCACAAAACACATCCAAAATCAACACAGAAGAATTGGACGTACATTATTTCCACGAAATCGGAATTTCAACAGAAACCACAATGTATTCAGACGATGGCGCTACTCCTTTCGCTAACAATAAAGACTTATTTGAAACGGTTAACTTCAAAAGCGGATCCACTCAAAACCAACTCGTTCTGTCAATGTATGTAACAACAGCATCAAAATATAGGTTGTCTCAAAAGAAAATAAATTACATCGTACACAACATCAACAAAAAACCAAAATCCATACTGGTAAATAGTAAACAAATCCCTTTTGAATACGACAACAAAACAAAAACCGTTGTTTTTTCAGGCGTTCAAGAAGGAAACTATTTAGCTAGCATCATACAATTTTAATTATGAAAAAATACAGTTTACTCCTTTTAGTAGTTACATTATGCATCAGTTGCTCTTCTACAAAAGATGCCTCCAAAGCTGAAAAAACACCTTTTGTTTGGGAAAGTGCTAATGTGTATTTTCTATTGATTGACCGTTTCAACAACGGTGATACAACTAACGACAATCCTTTAAAAAGAGACAAACCAACAGGAAAGTTACGCGGATTTATGGGCGGCGATCTTCGTGGTGTGATTCAGAAATTAGACGAAGGTTATTTTACTGATTTGGGTATCAATGCCATTTGGATGACACCAGTAGTAGAACAAATTCATGGTTCCGTTGATGAAGGAACAGGAAACACCTATGGTTTTCATGGGTACTGGACCAAAGATTGGACCGCACTTGATCCCAATTACGGAACTCGTGCCGATTTAGCCGAATTGGTTGAAAAAGCGCATGCTCGCGGAATCAGAATCGTTTTAGATGCAGTAATCAACCACACTGGTCCAGTTACCGATATTGACGGAGTTTATCCGATTGATTGGGTAAGAACGTTCCCGAAATGTCAGTACAATAATTACGAAAATACCATTACCTGTACGCTGGTAGATAATTTACCCGATGTAAAAACCGAAAGCAACAAAGAAGTAGGATTGCCTCCGATGCTCATTCAAAAATGGAAAAAAGAAGGTCGTTACGAGCAAGAAGTAGCCGAATTGGATGCGTTTTTCAAAGCAACAGGTTACCCAAGAGTGCCTCGTTATTACATTATGAAATGGTTGGCGGATTACATCACCGATTTCGGAATTGACGGTTATCGTGCCGACACCGTAAAACACACTCACGAAGACGTTTGGGCTGATTTTTATAAAGTGTGTGAAATTGCATTTGCCGAATACAAAAAGAACAATCCATCAAAAGTATTGGACAACAATCCGTTTTTTACCGTTGGTGAAGTTTACGGATATTACATTGGTGGAAAACGATTGTATGATTTTGGAGATAAAAAAGTAGATTATTTTGCCAACGGATTTAGTAGTCTTATCAACTTCGATTTTAGAAACGAAGCCAAAATGAATTACGAAGAATTATTCTCAAAATACAATGGCATTCTTCAAAATGATTTGAAAGGAAAAAGCGTAATGAACTACGTTACTTCACACGATGATGGTTATCCTTTTGATAAAAAAAGAGAAAAAACCTTCGAAGCAGGAACCAAATTATTATTAGCGCCCGGAATTGCTCAAGTCTATTATGGCGATGAATTGGCGCGACCATTGGATATTGAAGGAACTCAAGGTGATGCTACACTTCGCTCATTTATGAATTGGGATGATCTTAAAACCGACAAATCAAAGTATTTACTACTGTACCATTTTCAGCAATTGGGAAAATTCAGAAGCAATCATCCCGCTATTGGCGCCGGAGTTCATCAACAAATTACGAGTGCGCCTTACGTATTCAGTCGTGTGTATACCAAAGATACATACACAGATAAGGTTGTAGTTGGTTTGGATTTACCGATTGGAAAAAAAGAAATCTCTGTGGGAACTGTTTTCGAAAACGGAACTTCATTAAAGGATTCTTACAGTGGAAAATCGGTTACTGTTTCTAACGGAAAAGTAAGCATCGATTCGCCCTACGGCATCATTTTGTTAGAAAAAGAATAAACTAATTACATTCTATTCTTTGCGCCTTTGTGTCTTTGCGAGAAAAATTTTCCAAAGAAACAAAGGCGCAAAGTTTTTATATTTGTACATGAACAAAATTCAAAAAATAGGTCATCGAGGTGCCAAAGGTTATGTGGCTGAAAACACCTTAGCTTCGTTTCTAAAAGCACTAGATTTAGGTGTTGACGGAATCGAATTGGATGTTCATTTGAGTGCCGACGGACAAGTTATGGTCATTCACGACGAAACCATCGACCGAACCACTTCAAAAAAAGGATTTGTAAACGATTACACCTCATCCGAACTTCAATTGTTAGGAATTCCAACATTGACAGAAGTGTTCGAATTAGTCAATCAAAAGTGTTTCATCAATGTGGAAATCAAGGATTCGAAAGCCACAAAACCTGTTATTAATTTGATTGAAAACTACATTTCAAATCACAATTGGAATCCTAATTTATTTTTGATTTCAAGTTTTGATTGGAGTGTGTTACAACTTTGTCATTCCGAGGCACGAGGAATCTCACTCGGTGTTTTAACTGAAGATGATTTGACCTCAGCATTTAAATTTGCTCAAAAAATAAACGCCTATTCAATCCATCCGTATTTCAAATTATTGAATTCCACTATAGTTTCTGATCTACATCAAAACGGATTTAAAATCTACACTTGGACCGTTAATACTAAAGAAGAGATTACCTTTGTCAAGAACTTAGAAGTAGACGGAATAATTTCTGATTTTCCAGATAAAATATGAACTCAAAATACGACATTATAATAGTTGGCGGCGGTGCAGCTGGTTTTTTTACAGCCATAAATATCGTTGAGAAAAATCCGAAACTAAAAGTTGCCATTCTGGAACGCGGAAAATCAGTACTCGAAAAAGTGCGTATTTCGGGTGGCGGACGATGCAATGTTACTCACGCTTGTTTTGTCCCAAATGAGCTGGTTCAGTTTTACCCACGAGGTGAAAAAGAATTACGCGGACCATTTCATCAGTTTTGCTCGGGCGATACGATTGAATGGTTTGAACGACACGGAGTCGAATTAAAAATTGAAGACGATGGTCGCATGTTTCCTACTTCCGATTCCTCACAAACGATAATTGATTGCTTTTTATCTGCTACTCAAAAATTAAAAATTGATGTTCTTACAAGTCAGAGTGTTCAATCCATTTTCAAAGGAAGCGATTATTGGAAAGTAGAAACCAATCACGAGACATTTTCTTGTCAGAAACTCGTCATGACAACTGGAAGCAATCCAAAAATGTGGGATGTTTTAGCAGAGATTGGACATAAGATTGTTCCACCTGTTCCGTCTTTATTCACTTTTAACATCAAAGACAAACGCATCGCCAATTTAATGGGTGTTTCAGCTTTTGCCAACGTAAAAGTCAAGAATTCTAAATTATCGGCATCCGGACCATTATTAATCACGCATTGGGGAATGAGCGGACCCGGAATTCTACGTCTTTCGGCTTGGGGTGCGATTGAATTATTTCAGAAAAACTATCAGTTTGCTATTGTGGTCAATTGGTTGAACCATGTCACATTTGAAGAAGCCGAAGAACAACTCAAAGAACTCAAATTGGAACATTCGAAGAAAATTGTCAGTAAAAAATCACCTTTTGAATTCCCCAATCGCTTATGGGAAAATTTGGTATTGGCAGCTGAAATTTCAGAAGATACCAAATGGGCCGATTTGACCAAGAAACAATTGATTAATTTGACTAATCAATTGGTGAATGCCGAGTTTCACGTCAACGGAAAAAGTACATTTAAAGAAGAATTTGTAACCGCAGGCGGAATCGATTTGAAAGAAATCAATTTCAAAACCATGGAAAGCAAAATTCACCAAAATTTATACTTTGCAGGTGAGATTGTAAACATTGATGCCATCACTGGTGGATTCAATTTTCAAAATGCATGGACAAGTGGATTTATTGTAGCAGAAGCAGTTACAGAAAAAAATTGAGATGCAATTGAAAATAAACTCTATATTTGAGTTAAAATTTTCACTGCTATGAAAAAATTACTACTCTTACTAACATTACTAGTTTTTATTTCTTTAGAGGTTAACGCACAGATTATTCCTTCTGTGGCTTGTGATGACAACAATGATGGAATAGCCCAATTTGATTTAAACTCAAGGACTCCAGATATTTTGGAAGTCTTGAATGGTTTAGATCCTGCAATACACAACGTAACGTTTTATGAAACTCTTACTGATTCTCAAACTAACGTAAATCCCATTGTAAATGCTTCGGCTTACATGGGAACGAACCAACAAGTGATTTACGCAAGGATTGAGAATACCCAAACTAATGCTATTAGCTATTATGAATTCTACTTAATAGTTTCTCCTCAGCCCAATGCTGGCCAAGACGGAACTATTACCGTATGTGACTTCGGAATAACCGTTAATTTGTTCGGAGTAATAACCAATGAACAACTAGGTGGTGTTTGGGTAAGAGTATCTGGAGCAGGCGGAACTTTCAATTCAGTACTAGGAACATTCACTCCAACCAACGGCACAACTACAAGTACTTTTCATTATACATTAAATGGTTCCTTACCTTGTACAAATGATTCAAGTCTTGCTACAGTAAATGTAATTCCGGCCGCCTTTTGTTTTCAACCGGGTTGTGGAGGATTTTTTATTGACAGTGGCGGGCCATCTTCCAATTACTCTAACAATGCAAACCAAACCGTTACCATTTGCCCAGACGCAGCTGATGAGGTTGTTACGGTAACGTTTACTTCTTTTGATGTGGAAAGCGGAAATGATGCTTTGTATGTATATGATGGAGTTGACGCTACTTTTTCACAAATACCAAGTTCAAACGAAGGCACTGCCAATTTACCTTCGGGTGGATTTTGGGGAACTACAAATCCGGGACCATTTACAGCAAACAATGCGTCAGGATGTTTGACTTTTAATTTTAGAAGTAACGAATCAATAACGGGATCAGGCTGGATTGCCGATGTTAGTTGCAGTTCCTTCACTGATAAAATTAGACTCATTGCATTTGTGGACCTCAACAATAATGGTAGTTACGATGCGGAAGAATATTCTTTTGCTGAAGGTTCTTTTGTGTATCAAATTAATGATGATGGGAATAATCTGTACGGAATATCATATAACGGCACTTACACCATTTCTGACCAAACCAACAGCAATAGTTATGATTTTAGTTACGAAATAAAACCCGAATTGACTCCGTACCTTTCCAACAATTCAACCTACAACAACATTATTATTACTTCAGGTAGCGGAACACAAACTTTGTATTTCCCAATTTCTGTGATTAATACCTACAGCGATGTTTCTGTTACTATTTTACCCATAAATGCGCCAAGACCCGGATTTAATTACACCAACACTATTCTACTAAAAAATTCTGGATTTAATACTTTATCGGGAACAGTAACTTTTACAAAAGACCCAAATGTATCCATCACATCTGTATCACAATCGGGAGTTACCACAAACCCTGATGGTTTTAGCTACAATTACAGTAACTTATTGCCAAATGAGTTAAGAGTTATTGATGTAACGATGAATGTTCCTACTATCCCAACGGTAAACATTGGTGATGTACTGACAAATACTGTTGCTGTTACTTCTAATGCAACCGATATTAATTCTACTAATGATTCTTTTTCCATCTCTCAAATTGTTATTGGTGCCTACGATCCAAATGACAAAATGGAGTCACACGGCGAACAAATTCTTCACTCTACTTTTACTTCAGCAGATTATCTGTATTACACCATTCGCTTTGAAAATACTGGAACTGCAAGTGCAATCAATGTAAATATTGAAGATGTTTTAGACGAAAAGTTAGACGAAAACTCACTTTCTATGATTAGCGCAAGTCACAACTACAATTTAAATAGAAATGGAACTAATTTAAAATGGACTTTTGAAGATATTCTACTTCCTCCATCGATTCCTGATACAAATATTGGAAAAGGATATGTTACTTTTAGAGTGAAACCTAAACCAGGCTATGCGATTGGTGATGTTATTGAAAATACTGCTTCTATTTATTTTGATTTCAATCCCGCAATTATTACCAATACATTTAGCACTGAATTTGTAGCCCCTTTAGAGCTTTCTGATTTCAGCTACAATACTGTTTTTATTGCACCAAACCCGGCCAAAACCTCTTTTGAAATACAATTAAAAAACACAGATGAAACACTTGCTTTTGTAACTATAAATGATTTTGTTGGAAAAACCATCAAAACGCTTCAATCCGATTCAGAGACTCTTACTACCATTGATACTTCCGATTTATCACAAGGCATTTATTTGATTGAAATTACCACTAAAAACAACCACAAGCTATTAAAGAAACTTATCATTGAATAATCTTTTAAAAACAAAGAAGTTTCTAATATAATACATTATTTTTCAAAAAATTGTGAAAAAGCCCCAATTCAGTGGTAAGGAAGTTATTTGTTAAAAAAAAGTGAACTTTTTTTCGTAATATGTTAAAAATCAATGTATATTTGGTTTGCTAAAAATCAAACAATTATGAAAAAGAAATTACTATTAACGCTTCTGGCGGTAATAGGCAGTGTTCATTTTGCTGCTTATTCTCAAGCTGGATTCACTTGTTCCGAACCGATTCCGGTCACTTCATTACCTTATGTAACAACAGATGACACCTCTAATTATGGTGACACGTATGATGTCCAGCAGCCTCAAGGTTGTATCACTTCTAGTGGAAATTATATGGGAGGAAATGATGTCTTTTATTCGTATACGCCAACATCAAATGGAAACATAAGCATCACAATGACTCCTACTGCAGGTTGGTCAGGAATTTTTGTGTATGATGGTTGTTCCAATTTAGGAGTTGCCTGTGTTGCTGGTGTAGCCAATGGTAGTAGTACCGTTCGACAAATTCCTTCATTAACAGTTATTGAAGGTCATACGTACATCATTGCTATTTCTACATTCCCAACACCACAAACAGTTGGTTACGCGTTACAGATTGAAAATTCTACTTCGTGTCCTTCTCCTAGCCAAATTATTGCTTCGAACATTGCTACATCTTCATTCGATATAGATTGGTTTGATCCAACAAACAATAGTATCTGGGAAGTATATGTTGCGCCATGTGGAACTGCTGTTCCAACCGCAAATACAGTAGGAACTCCTGTTACCACTCCAAATTATACAGCTGGAAACCTAACTGCAAATACTTGTTATAAAGTATATGTACGATCATTATGTTCAACAAATGAATACAGTGCATGGACAACAGGACTTACAGTAACAACTATTGGTGAAGTAGTCCCACCTCCAGTTTGTGGTGGGCAATTTATAGATCAAGGCGGACTTACAGGTAATTACCCAAACAGTTCAAATGAAACTTACACCATCTGCCCAACATCGGCAGGTGAAATCGTAACAGTAACATTTACTCAATTTGACACTGAAACCAATTGGGATGGAATGTATGTTTACGATGGAAACTCAACAAGTGCTCCTCAAATTTCAAGTTCGAATGATGGCGGCAATGTTCCTGGTGGTTTACCAGGTTCTTTTTGGGGAACCACTATTCCTGGCCCATTCACTTCATCAGATGCATCGGGTTGCTTAACGTTCCACTTTTTAAGTGATTCATCTGTGAACAGAGCAGGATGGGTAGCTAATGTAACTTGCGAACCAGCACCAACATGTCCAAAACCAACTTCAATTGCCGTTGTAGCCAATTCATTCACAACTGCAACATTAAGTTGGAATGAAGCCGGAAGTGCAACTCAATGGGAAGTTTTAGTAACATCAGCATCAAACACAACTGGAACGAGCTACATTACAGGAAATAATCCTTTTGAAGTACCTGATTTAGTTGCTGGAGAAGCGTATACAATTGCGGTTAGAGCTATTTGTTCAACAACCGATTTGAGCAATTGGTCATCAACAACTTTAACTATTTTACCTTGTGAAGTTCCTGCGAATGTGAGCGCAATTGTAATATCGTCAAACAGCGCACAAATCAACTGGAACAACAGTAACGGAATGAATCTATGGGAAGTTCTAATTTTACCATCAGGTTCACCTGCTCCAGATTCAACAACAAGTGGAACTGCAACTACTATAACTAGCTATACAGCTAATGGATTAACACCAAATAGTTCATACGATGTATATGTTCGATTAGCATGTTTATTCAACTCTTTTTCAGATTGGTCTTCTGTTGTTTCGTTCTCAACACCAGAACCTGAAACGTACTTAATTGGTAATTCAACATTATACAACGCAGAACAATTAGTTTCTAATGTTTTGATAAACAACCCTTGTATTACCATTTCTAACGTAACTTCAAGTACAGGAACCAACTTTGGGACTTCAAATGGAATTGGATATTTTACAAATAACAATCCTAATTTCCCTTTAGAATCAGGAATTGTTTTATCTACAGGAGATGCACAAAGTATTACAGGCCCTAATACAAATACATTAGGACAAGGCGGCAGTAATTGGACAGGCGACCCAGAATTAGAAGCTATAATTACAAATGCTACTGGAAATGTGATGTATTCGTTTAACGCTACAAAATTAGAATTTGACTTTACTAGCTTGAATGAATTTATGAGTTTTAACTTCTTATTTGCATCTGAAGAGTACGGTGTTTTCCAATGTCAGTATTCAGATGCATTTGCCTTTTTGCTTACAGATTTAGTGAACGGAACCACAACCAATATAGCTGTTGTACCGGGAACAACTACTCCTGTTTCGGTTGTAACCATTAGAGATGTTGTAAACAATACAGGATGTGCTTCTGTAAACCCTGATTTCTTTGGAAGCTTTAATGAAGGTGCAAATGCAGCAAGTTCAGCTTCTAATTTTAATGGTCAAACAGTATTGATGACCGCTTCATCAGCCATTATTCCAAATCATCCTTACCATATTAAATTGGTTGTTGCTGATCGTGGTGATTCACTTTTTGATTCTGCGGTATTTATTCAAGCAGGAAGTTTTACTTCTGGACCACCAGAATGTAATGAAAGAGTTCAATTAGTGGCATTTGTTGATGAAAACAACAACGGAGTGAAAGACTCTGGAGAAAATAACTTTACTTATGGCTCTTTTGGCGTTGAAGAAAACAACAATGGAACCGTAACCAATATAACTTCTCCTTTTGGAAGTTACACGATTTACGATTCTACCGCAACCACTTATGATTTTACTTATGCAATTGATTCTGAGTACAGCACTTATTACTCTGCGTCTGGCGTTAGTTATAATGACATTAATATTGCTTTAAACACTGACCCTATTTTATATTTCCCAATTACATTAACTCAAGGTTATAATGATGTTACGGTAACCATTACTCCAATTGTTCCGCCTCGACCAGGATTCAATTACACAAATAAAGTTGTGTACAAAAACCTTGGTGTAACGGCAACTTCTGGAACCGTGACGTACAACAATGATCCTGCAACTACTATTGCTAGTGTGAGTCAAGCCGGAACTGTGGCTACCGCAACAGGATTCACTTATGATTTTACCAATTTGCAACCTTCAGAATCGCGTTCGTTTAATGTAACTATGAGTGTTCCTGCAATTCCGGCTGTAAATATTGACGACATACTAACTACTACAGCATCTGTTTCGGCTCCAGCCAACGATATTAATTTGAATAACAATTTGTTCTCTAATGCTGAAGTTGTTGTTGCGGCTTATGACCCGAATGATATTTCGGAAGCTCATGGCGGAAAAATTCAAATTGATCAATTCTCTGCGAATGATTATCTGTACTACACAATTCGTTTCCAAAACATGGGAACTGCTAGTGCTATTAATGTTCGAATTGAAAATATATTAGATGCTCAACTGGACGAAAACAGCATCCGAATGGTAAGCGCAAGTCACAATTACATTATGGAACGAGTGGGTAGTCAATTGACTTGGAGATTCGATTACATCAACTTAGTTAGTCATCTTCAAAACGAAGATATGAGTAAAGGTTATGTTACTTATAAAATCAAAGTAAAACCAGGTTTTGCCGTGGGTGATATTATTCCAAATACAGCGGGAATCTATTTTGACACAAACCCAGTTGTTGTGACCAATACGTTCAACACTGAATTTGTAACCACTTTAGGCAATTCAGATTTCGAATCAAACAATATGATGGTTTTCCCGAATCCTGCCAACAGCACTATTCAAATTAGTTTGCAAAACACTTCTGAAACTATTGCAAGTGTTAGCATTACTGATGTACTTGGAAAAAACATTCGTACACTTAAAGCCACAACGGGCAATCAAATGAATGTAGATGTAGCTGATTTATCGCAAGGTGTGTATTTTGTAGAAATCACTACAGCCAACAATTTAAAACAAGTCAAAAAATTAGTAAAAGAATAAAAACATCTTTTAAGGATAAAAAGCCCTGAAATTCAGGGCTTTTTTTATTGTAAGTAATTGAAAATTAAGTTAGCTTTGATTAAAATTTGTGCTATGAAAAAAATTACAATCACTCTTTTATTGGTTCTTTATTCTGTTGTTGGATTTTCTCAAGTTTTTTTTGAAAGTTTTGAGAATACTACAGGCCCAGATGCTGCACCATCCACCAATTGGACATTGGGAAGCGGCAATTGGGCTGTCTTTGATACGAATATAGGCGGAACAGTTAATTGGTCAATAAATTCTAATAGTTACAATGGTGCTAAAGCTGCTTTTATGAATAGGCAAAACATCGCCCCAGGCATTACTACTGAAGAATATCTTGTGACTCCTTTGTTAACTATTCCTAGTAATGGCGAACTTAATTTTTATGCAAGAACATTTACAAATGGTAATCAAGGAACACTATACCAAGTAAAAATCGCTTCAGCAGGTTCTAACCCAACAAACCCTTCAGATTACACATTACTTGCTGAATTCGATGAAAATCAACTTTCTACTTACTTTGCTAATTATGAAGAAAGAATTATTGATTTAAGTGCTTTCGCTGGGACACAGGTTTACATTGCTTTTGTTCAAAAGCATTTACAACAAACTGGATCAATTAGTGGAGACAGATGGTTTCTAGACGATGTTCTGGTTCAATCACATCCAACATGTTCAAAACCAATTAATCTAATTACCTCAGACATTACAACTACATCGGCAACACTAGATTGGACAGATACTTCAGGAGCAAGCAGTTGGGAAGTAATCGCATATCAAACAGGAACTACTGCTTTAACTCCCAATTCGGTTGGAATCATAACAAACTCGCACCCATTTACATTCCAAAATCTGAATCCTTATACACCCTATTCTTTTTCAGTTCGTGCTCTATGTTCGTCAACAGAAATAAGCAATTGGGCAACTATAGCATCTTTCGTAACATCTCAATTATGTCCAAGCCCAAGCGATATTGAAATCGCTGACATAGGACTTACTAACGCAACTATTAATTGGTTGGAAAATGGTTCTGCTACCAGTTGGGAAATTGTGGCTTTACCCTATGGCACCGATTTAACATCGGCCACAACTGGAGTCGTAACTTCTTCAAATCCTTACACTTTGAACAATTTAGTTCAAGATACCTTATACAGAGTTTATATACGATCTTTATGTTCTGCTACTGAAAGTAGTTTGTGGGAGAGTTCTTTATTGTTTTCTACTACTCTACCTCCTACTGAATGTGGTGGATATTTTGTAGATAATGGTGGCTCATATCAAAATTATTTAAATCTTTCAAATTATACTTACACGATTTGCCCATCCAATGCAAATGAGGTGGTAACAGTAACTTTTACTGAATTCAAAACCGAAAACAATTTTGACGGCATGTACATTTATGATGGCAATAGTATTGCTCAATCTGCAATTTTAAGTGGGAATGGTCCAGGATCAGAATTTGGACCACTCACTAACCCTGGTGCGTTTTGGGGAGATTTGAACGCTAATTTACCCGGACCTTTTACTTCATCGAGCGCAGACGGTTGTCTAACCTTTAGTTTTTTAAGCGACGGAAGTGTGACATCAAGCGGATGGAAAGCCTCTGTTAGTTGTGGAAGTCCAGACCGAATCAATCTAGTTGCTTTTATTGATGCTAATGGAAATGGAATTAAAGATAATAATGAAAGTAATTTTACATACGGGTCTTTTGTCTATGATGAAAATGACTCAGGAAATCCAACTTCAGTTTATTCACCTTATGGTTATTACACTATTCACGACATAGTTGGAGGAACAAATTTCGATTTTAGCTATGACATTCAAACGGAATATCAATCGTATTACGGTTTAGGTTCCGTTTCTAATTACAACAACATCACTACACCTGTTGGAAGTGGTCCGCAAACATTGTATTTCCCAATCAATCTAATCCAAAGTTACACTGATTTGTCTATTGTTGGAAACCAAAATCCCGCTAATGCTGGACAACTTTCGCCTTTCTATATAAAATGTAGAAACAATGGCCTATCAAGTACAAACGGAACCATCACCTATACGAAACCAACACAAACCACTATTAATTATATTTATCCTGCTGGAGCAACTCTAAATGCAACTGGATTTACCTACTCATTCTCTAATTTACTACCTAATCAAAGCATAAACATTGTAGTATATTTAAGTGTCCCACCAATTCCAACAGTAGCAATTGGAGACTTTTTAACTTCTACAATAAGTGTGACAAGTTCAGTTAGTGAGGTAAACTTAACGAATAATAATTTCGTCGAAAATCAAGTTATCACCGCATCATACGACCCAAACGACAAAGTAGAGTCGCACGGTGGAACAATTGAGTTTGCTGATTTTACAGAAGATGATTATTTGTATTACACCATTCGATTTGAAAACACAGGTACAGCATCAGCTTCAAACATCAGAATTGAAGATGAATTAGATGCTAAACTCGACGAAACTTCAGTGAGAATGGTAAGCACTAGTCATAATTATGTTTTAAATCGTCAATCGAATCATTTAACTTGGAATTTTAACACTATTCAATTACCCGTTTCTGATTATCCCAATTCAACAATTGGTCAAGGCTATATATTATTTAAAGTCAAACCAAAACCAGGTTATGCTGTAGGTGACATTATTCCGAATTCTGCTTCAATTTATTTTGACACCAATCCAGCGATTATTACCAATACTTTTAACACTGAATTTGTTGATACTTTAGGCAACCCTAGATTTGACAGTAACAATGTCTTTTTAGCACCCAATCCTACTAATGAAACCTTTCAAATTCAACTGCAAAACACCTCTGAAACTATTAAAAGTATTACCATTACTGATGTGCTTGGAAAAACCATTCACACACTAAAAGCCACAACAGGTAATCAAATGAGTGTAGATGTAGCCAATTTGTCACGAGGCGTCTATTTTGTAGAAATTATCACACAAAACGGACTAAAGCAGACCAAGAAATTGATTAAAGAATAATTTCTCTTTTTTGTGAATTATACAAAAGCCTCGAATTTTCGGGGCTTTTTTTAGTTATTCCTAAAAATAGCTCTAAAATTTTCAACAAAACCTATTGTAAGTTATTAAAAATCAGCGTATTTTTGATTTAGAACAAAACAAAAAATTATGAAGAAAAAATTACTCTCAACCTTAGTAGTACTACTGTTTGCCTCGTTTTACAGTTTAAATGCTCAAACCACTCTTTGCGGACAACTATTTACCGATCCGCAAGGACCGAATGCCAATTACATCAACAATGAAGATTACACTGTAACAATTTCTCCTTCTAATCCGGGCGAAGTAGTAACAGTTTCTTTCGTTTCTTTTGACACCGAAGTAAATTATGATGGACTCTATATTTTTAATGGAGATTCAACATCTGCTCCTCAAATAGCCAGTAACAACCCTGCCGGAAATGTTCCTGGTAGTTTAGCTGGAGCATTTTGGGGGACAACCAATCCTGGAAGTTTTACGTCAACTCATCCGTCTGGAAGTTTGACTTTCCGCTTTCGAAGTGATACTTCTGTTACTAAAGCGGGTTGGATTGCCAATGTAACCTGTGGTACACCTGGCTCTTGTATCGTTCCAAACAATTTATTTGCAACCAATTTCACTGGCACCACAGCAACAATTGGTTGGGTTGAAAGTGGATTTGCTACCAATTGGGAAGTACTTATTGTTCCTGCTGGTACTCCTGCACCAAGTCAAGCTGATTCTGGAATTCCAACAAATAGTAATCCATACACAGCTACGGGTTTAACTCCAGGAGTAGTTTATACCGCCTACATTCGTTCGGTTTGTAGCGATATTCCTGGTGATGTAAGCAATTGGTCGTATGGTTTAACTGTAGTAACCACGTCTACTAGTTGTACTCCACCAACCAATTTAACTGTTTCTAATATCACGAACTCTGGAGCTACTTTGAATTGGACTATCAACTCGGCGTCACAATGGGAAGTTGTAGTTTTACCTTCAAATGGTGGTTTGCCAACTCCAAATACAACAGGAACTGTAGTAACTACAAACTCATTTACTGTAACTGGGCTGAATCCAAGCACAGCCTATAATTTCTTTATTCGCTCTTTATGTGATCCAGCTGTAAGCGTTTGGTCTAATGGTACTTACTTCTTGACTGCACCAGCTGTAATAATTCCGCCAACTTGTGGTGAAGCATTTTTTGATAATGGTGGACCAAATGCTAATTATGTAAATAATTCAGACAACACTTATGTCATTTGCCCTACTAATCCTGGCGAAGTGGTTACCGTTGAATTCAACCTATTTGATGTAGAGCCTATTTGGGATGGATTGTATGTTTATGACGGAAATTCAACAAGCGCTCCACAAATATCAAGTGGCAATAACGGTAATAGTATTCCTGGTGGACTTCCTGGCGCTTTTTGGGGAACAACTGCTCCTGGACCATTCACTTCTACAAGTCCAGATGGTTGTTTAACGTTTAGATTTAGAAGTGACAATGTAATTGTTCATGCGGGTTGGTCTGCTAACGTATCTTGTCAACCAGCAGCAACTTGTCCAAAACCAACAAGTGTAACAACAACCAATGTTACAGCAAATTCAGTAGTTGTTGGATGGAATTCGAATAGCAATGCTACTTCGTGGGAAGTATTGGCTTTACCATGCGGTACAGCAGCACCAACAGCAACTTCAACAGGAATTGTTGTGAGTGTAAATCCATACACTTTAACTGATTTAACACCTTCAACTTGTTATACCATCTATGTTAGAGCAATTTGTTCTGATACTGATGTTAGTAATTGGTCAACTGCAACTACTGTTACTACTTTGGCAACTTGTCCGAATCCAACACAGATTAATGCAAGCAATGTAACTCAAACTTCAGCTACCGTTAATTGGTTTGAAACTGGCTCAGCAACATCTTGGGAAGTAATTGAATTACCTTGTGGAGCTCCAGCACCATTGGCAAATGCAACAGGAATAACAGCTACCGATGTAAATCCTTTTGTTTTAACTAATTTGACTCCCTATACTTGTTATGACGTCTATGTACGTTCCATCTGTTCAGAAACAGACATGAGTGTTTGGTCTGAACCACTAACCATCAACACCCAACCATTACCTCCAATTTGTGGTGGAAATTTCTTTGATCCAGCCGGACCAAATGCTAATTATGCCAATAATACTGATTCGACAGTAACCATCTGCCCTAGTAATCCTGGTGAATTAGTAACCGTAACTTTTACTTCATTCAATGTAGAAAATAATTGGGACGGGCTTTATGTGTATGATGGAAATTCAACTAGTGCTCCACAAATAGCAAGTTCAAACCCTGCAGGACAAATTCCTGGTGGTTTACCTGGTGCTTTTTGGGGAACAATTGCTCCTGGTCCATTTACCTCTTCTAGTCCTGATGGATGTTTAACATTCCGATTTGTTAGTGATAGTAGTGTAGTAATGGCGGGTTGGTCTGCTAATGTAACGTGTGCACCAGATGCAGATAAAATCATTTTAGTTGCTTTTGTTGATTCTAACAATAACGGAACCAAAGAAGCCGATGAAACCACTTTTTCGCATGGCTCTTTTATGTATGATATGAACGACGCTGGAACACCAATGATGGCCTACTCTCCAACAGGACAATATGTCCTGTACGATACCAATCCGGATAATTCTTACGACTTTAATTATCAACTTGAATCATCGTACGCTCCTTATTACAGCGCAGGAACCACAAGTTACACTAATGTGACTATTCCGGTTGGAAGTGTTTATCAAATTTTGTACTTCCCAATTACAGTAACCCAAGGTTATAATGATGTTACAGTCTCAATTGTTGGACAAAATCCACCACCGCGACCAGGGTTTACCTACACTAACAAAATTGTATATAAGAATGAGGGATTAACTCCTACATCAGGAACATTAACTTTTACTAAAGGTTCGGTTGTAACTATTACTAATGTTACTCAAGTTGGAATTGTTAATACTACTGATGGATTCACTTATGATTTCACCAATTTAGCTCCTAATGAAACTCGATACATTGTTGTTACTATGCAAGTTCCAACTATTCCAACGGTTAGTTTAGGTGATGTGATTACAAATACAGCTACAGCTTCTGTACCATCAGATGATATTAATTTGGAGAACAACTCGTTTAGCATTAACCAAACTATAGTTGGTTCATATGATCCGAATGACAAAATGGAATCACACGGTGGAAGAATTCTGATTTCAGAATACAATCCAAGTGACTATTTATATTATACAATTCGTTTCCAAAATGAAGGAACAGCAAGTGCTGAATTTGTAATTTTAGAAGATGTTTTAGATGCACAAATTGATGAATCATCAATACAAATGGTTAGTGCTAGTCATGATTACACAATGACTCGTATGAACAATGAAATTACTTGGGATTTTAGAAACATCAACTTGGTTCCTAAAACAGTGAATGAAGAAGCAAGTATGGGTTATGTAATGTTTAGAGTACGCTTACAACCCGGAATTGAAGTTGGCGATATAGTTCCGAATACAGCTGACATCTTTTTTGATTTCAATCCAGCTATCACTACCAATACATTCAACACCGAATTTGTAGCACCACTTGGAAATCCAACTTTTGACTCAGGAAATTTCGAAATGGTTCCAAATCCAGCTGATTCAATGGTACAAATTAGTATGGAAAACAGTACAGACCAAATCAACAACATTACTATTTACGATGTAATAGGCAAACAAATCCGAAACATTAACAATAGTCTTTCTAATGAAGTTGCAGTAGATGTTTCTGAATTATCAAACGGAATTTACTTTGTAGAAATTACTACAGATTCAAACGTAAAAACCACTAAAAAATTAGTGATAAAATAATTAAATTTAGAATAAATCATTTAAAATCCCGGGAAGTAATTTTCGGGATTTTTTTATTTGTTCAACCACCAAATGCTGGCGTTCAGAATTGTAGCAAATGTTACCCAAGCTAAATACGGAACCATCAACAAGCCGGCAATTCGATCTACTTTTTTAAAAATCACATAGGTTTCAAAAATCATTAGCAAAAGTAAAATCACTTCAATCAAGGCTAAAAATGGATTGTGCAAACCAAAAAACAAATACGACCATAAAGCATTCAATCCTAATTGAATAATAAAAAATAAAAAACCTTTTTTAACTAATTCAGGTTGCGTTTCAATGTGATTCCACACCAATCCACCTGCAACTCCCATCATGATGTAAAGCGTAGTCCATACGGGAGCAAAAATCCAATTCGGCGGATTAAAAACAGGCTTTACTAAAGTAGGATACCATGTGGTTATACTTTCTCGAGTAACCATTCCTGATAAATAGCCAATAACCACACAGGTCATAACAACTAAAAGAATTCGGAGTACTTTATTCATTTTGTTTAAATTTTTCACAAATATACTAAACAAAATGCTGTGGTTTTTCTAAAATAAGTATCTTTGTGTAAATTTTATGACTATTATGTCCGAAAAGGATTTTATTGCAAGCCAAAACACAACTTCTTTAGAAAGTGGAACTTTTGAATGGAGCGCACCCAGCAATATAGCTTTGGTAAAATATTGGGGTAAAAAGGAACACCAAATTCCGGCCAATCCATCCATTAGTTTTACGCTAAACAACTGCAAAACCATCACCCGATTAGCTTTCAAAAAAAAGGAAAATCAAGGTAATTTTTCGTTTGATTTATTGTTTGAAGGAAAACCCAAAGAAGAGTTCAAACCTAAAATTCAGAAGTTTTTAGAACGAATTGAAACCTATTGTCCGTATTTGAAAGACTATCATTTTACAATTGACACACAAAATACGTTTCCACACAGTTCCGGAATTGCTTCTTCAGCATCTGGAATGGCTGCTTTGGCGATGAACATCATGAATTTGGAAAAAGAATTGCATCCTGAAATGACAGATGAATACTTTTATCAAAAAGCATCTTTTTTGGCGCGATTGGGCTCTGGAAGTGCTTGCCGAAGTGTAAAAGGAAGCATTGTAGTTTGGGGAAATCATGCTGAAATATCAGGAAGCTCCAATTTATTTGGAGTGGAATTTCCATCTCAACTACATTCTAATTTCAACAACTATCAAGATACCATTTTGCTAGTTGATAAAGGCGAAAAACAAGTTTCAAGCACAGTGGGTCACGATTTGATGCACAACCATCCGTTTGCCGAACAACGATTTACTCAAGCGCACCACAATTTATCAGCTATAAAATCCGTTTTAGAGAATGGAAATCTGGAGCAATTCATCCAAATTGTAGAAAGTGAAGCTTTGACATTACACGCCATGATGATGACTTCGATGCCGTATTTTATTTTAATGAAACCCAACACGCTAGAAATCATCAACAAAATTTGGAAATTCAGAAATGAGACCAAAATACCCGTTTGTTTTACACTCGATGCGGGTGCGAATGTTCACGTTTTGTATCCCGAAAACGTTAGAGTTGAAACTTTGCAATTTATTCAAGACGAATTAGTTGGCTATTGTCAAAATGGTCAGTATATTTGTGATGAAATTGGTTTAGGAAGTCAACAATTATAATTGTACTTATTCAATTAAAACTATGAAAGGACCTTTATTTTACTCAAAAATATTACTCTTCGGAGAATACGGAATCATCAAAGATTCTAAAGGCTTATCCATTCCTTACAATTTTTATAATGGCGCATTGAAAGTGGACGAAAATCCATCAGCAGAAGCCATCAAATCAAACCAAAGTCTGCAGAGATTTGCCACTTATTTAGAGCAATTGCAACAAGAACAACCTGAGTTAGTGACCTTCAATTTAGAAACTTTAAAAGTTGATATTGAACGCGGAATGTACTTTGATTCTAGCATTCCACAAGGTTATGGAGTTGGTAGTAGCGGTGCTTTAGTTGCAGCTATTTACGACAAATACGCCAACGATAAAATTACAGTTTTAGAGAATTTAACTCGTGAAAAACTATTACAACTGAAAAATATTTTCGCTCAAATGGAATCGTTTTTCCATGGAAAAAGTTCAGGATTGGATCCATTAAATAGTTATTTGAGTATTCCAATTTTAATCAATTCGAAAGATAACATTGAAGCAACTGGAATTCCAACGCAAAGTACTACTGGAAAAGGAGCTGTGTTTTTGTTAGATTCTGGAATTGTAGGAGAAACCGCTCCAATGGTGAACATCTTCATGGAAAATTTGAAAGATCAAGGTTTCCGTACGATGTTGAAAAACCAATTTGTAAAATATACTGACGCTTGCGTAGAAAACTTTTTGGGTGGCGACATCAAATCGTTGTTTTCCAATACTAAAAAACTTTCCAAAGTAGTACTCAACAATTTCAAACCCATGATTCCTGAACAGTTTCACGGAGTTTGGCAAAAAGGAATTGACACCAACGACTACTATTTAAAACTATGTGGTTCTGGCGGTGGCGGTTACATTTTAGGTTTTACAGAAGATTTGGAAAAAGCCAAACAATCCTTGAAAGACTATAAACTAGAAGTGGTTTATCAGTTTTAAAATGAAAACGGAATTTGACATCGATTCAGTCAAAGGACTAATTTCTCACCAATGCTAAGCCGAAAAACCAAACTTACTCTACTGAAAATTCTCAGTATGTTTTCGGTTGTAAGAGGTTATAACATTCCAGTTATGGCTTTGGCTCAGTACTTGTCGGCAATTTTCATATTGGCTCCCGAAAAAAGAGCATTATCAGTATTGCTTGATTTCAATTTGTTTATCATTGTTTTAGCGTCAACTCTGACCATAGCTTCGGGTTACATCATCAACAACTTTTACGACAGCAAAAAAGACTTAATCAATCGCCCAAACAAGTCCAAAATTGACCGATTAGTCAGTCAGAAAACCAAATTACAAGTATATTTTGTAATCAATTTTTTTGTGGCTTTAATTGCTTTTTTTGTGTCATTTAGAGCGGTTTTATTCTTTTCAGTTTACATCTTTCTCATCTGGTTTTACTCGCACAAACTCAAGAAATATCCTATTATTGGAAATCTTACTGCTTCTCTTTTAGCCGTATTGCCATTCTTTGCTATTTTACTGTACTACAAAAACCTTTATCCACAGATTTTTGCCCATGCAAGCTTTTTGTTCCTGCTGATTTTAATCCGCGAAATCATCAAAGATTTGGAAAATATTAAAGGAGATATTGCCAACGACTATCAAACCATTCCCGTGAAATACGGTGAAGAATTTGCAAAAAAAACCATCACTTTTCTAACCATTTCTACTATTATTCCCGTCTATTTTTTGGTCGAAGTATACAACGTGGGTTATATGGACATTTACTTCTATCTGAGTTTAATGGTGCTGATTTTCTTCTTGTTTTTACTCTGGAAATCCAACAGCAAACCACAGTACATTCAGTTACACAACATTTTAAAATTTTTGGTAGTTTCGGGTGTATTTTGCATCGTATTGATTAATCCAGAAGTACTCATTCACGGCAGAGCAATGCTTCGGATTTAGGAGCGAATGGCTTGGGCATTCTTGCAATCCATTTTCCTGCTGCCTTTCCAAAACTTTTTGTCTTCCAATGCTCCATCCAACGACAAAAAGGTTTTTCCCTTGCATCAGGGCTAGAAAATAATCTTTTGGCTACTATGCAAAAGTGCTAAGTTACTCTTCCTTAAACCAACTCGAATACATTACATAGTTATTGGATATGCGTTCAATCTCGCCCGCAAAGTCAGAGGCATTGATGTCTTTTACTTTCTTAGCTGGAACTCCAGCATAAATTGTTCCCGATTCAATTACCGTATTCTGAGTCACAACTGCACCAGCCGCAACAATCGAGTTGCTTTCAACTACACAATTGTCCATTACAATCGCGCCCATTCCAATCAAAACGTTATCGTGTAATATACAGCCGTGAACAATAGCATTGTGCCCAATTGAAACATTATTCCCAATATTAGTCGGATGCTTCTGATACGTTGCATGAATAACAGCACCATCCTGAATATTGACTTTATTTCCAATTTTAATATAGTGAACATCACCTCGAATCACTGCATTGAACCAAACACTACATTGTGAACCCATTTGAACATCGCCAACAATAGTAGCGTTTTCTGCAACATAACAATCGTCTGGAATGTTAGGTGATTTTCCGTTAACTGACTTTATTATCATAAGTATGGTTTAAAAAAAATCCCAATAGAAAACTACTGGGATTGTATTATTAATTCACTGCTGGACAATTACAGTGGTATTTCTCTGGTTTGCAGAACAAGTTGATTCCTAGTGTGATGTTGTGGAATCCTCCGTTGTCAAACTTCACATTGCCTCCTAAATGAGAATACGTGTAAGCCAACATAAACTGATTGTAGTTCAAACCTAAGATTGGTGAAAAATATTGTAATTTCTGTGTTTGTACTGCGTTGCCTTCTACATACTGAGCACCATCCAAACTTCTTCTATACGAAAATCCTCCCCATACTTTCCCAAACTCCAAATTCTTATATGCCTTAATGTTCAAATCAACCATCGATTCCTTTGTCTGACTGATGTACTGAAACAACATCGATGGCTCAAAGAGGACTCTGTCTGAATCTCCAAATGTATATCCCATATTAAGCACCACTCGCTTTAAGTTCACTGGTTCTCTATCGCTGTATAATTTACGATCACTCGCCAGTGCATTCTTTACTGTGGCATGTACATAAAAATCCAAATAATTGTACGATGCCCCAATATCTACATTAAAGTACATCGCCTTTTGCTCCACACCTCCAAAAATAGAAGGATCATAATCAGGATTACCTATATAAAAATCCGTCTCATCCAAAACACTCTGTGCAAATCCAACATTCATCCCAAATGACAACTGATTCAAATCTACTTCATCTCTAGAAAACAACAAATGGTGCGCATAAGTCAATCGCATTCCCTTTTGTGAATGGTAACCGTTCTTATCGTTCATTACGATAATTCCTGCTCCTGAGCGCTCTCCTACTCGTCCGTTAAAACTCAAGGTTTGTAATGCTGGTGCATCCTCTTGACCCGCCCATTGTTGTCTGGCCGACAAACGAACCTTGGCACAACTCGCCGCTCCTGCCATCGATGGATGTAGTAAATAATAATTGTCTGATAAATAATCCGTATAAACCGGCAATACTTCTTGTGAATAAATACTCTTGGTTACTACTAATAATAAGACAAGGTATAAGCGTTTAATAGTCATGTTTATTGTTTTATCGTTTTAATGAAAAATGGGCTCTAAATTGTTTCTCTGCATTCTGTTCTGAATAGTCTACCGTAAACCAGTAATCCGTGGCTGGCATCTGCTGACCGTTGTAAGTTCCGTTCCAACCCTCACTCTGTGAACTCAGTTGTTTAATCAGTTTACCATGACGGTCAAAGATATAAATTCTTGCTCCTGGTTGTCCTGACAATCCAACTATATTCCAACTATCATGGATACCGTCTCCATTAGGTGTAAAATACAACGGATAATCGATGGTTTGAACATTAACCAGTATCAGTGGATTACAACTGTTCTCCAGTCCGCCTTCTGTATCCCAAACCGTAATAAAGTGTTCGCCTAAACTAACGTTTTCAAACACAGGTGAGTCTTGTCGTGGTCCATCATCCAAACTGTATTGGTAGGTTCCGTATCCTTCTGTAGTTACTGTAATGATTTGGTTATCCGAAAACGCATTGGTTACCGTATACCCTA